>CAVQWZ010000012.1:0-415781 GCA_963717775.1 uncultured delta proteobacterium | reverse complement strand
AGTGAACCTGGACCAAGACCAGGTGATTGCGGATGGTGCTGAAAATAACCTTTATAGGCGCCTCAAATGTGACTCTTGAAGAAGTATTTGTATGCTCCGCGGTTTAACGTCCTTCATCCCGCTAAATGTGTGAGTTGAATGTACACGTGAATTGAAAACAACACTATCGCTGGCCATCGAAGCTAGCAGCAAGTAACCAGAGAGATTATGCATATTCTTTTTATTCACCGACAATTTCCCCCCCGAAACGAACGCTCCCGCCACGAGGACCTATGAACACTGTCGTGAATGGGTGAAAGCAGGAGCAAGTGTTACCGTAATTACCTGTGCCCCGAACTTCCCCCAAGGGAAGGTCTACAGCGGGTACCGCAATAAGCTGTACCAGGAGGAGACCATCGATGGATTCTGTATATTTTCGGGTCTGGACGTATATTACCGCCAATGAAGGTTTTGCGAAGCGTATCTTGACTACCTGAGTTTCGCCTTCAGTTCGTTTTTTGCCGGAATCTTTCTAACAGCCGATATTATTATTGCGACTTCACCACAGTTTTTTACCACATGGTCGGCACTCGCCCTCTCGACAATCAAAAGAAAACCATGGATCTTCGAATTGCGTGACCTCTGGCCGGAATCGATCCGGACGGTTGGGGCCATGGAAGAGAGCCGTATTCTCTGATATTTTGAAAAGATTGAGCTTTTTCTCTACCGTAAATCATCGGCGATTGTGGCGGTTACCGACGCATTCAAGAAAAACCTGATTACTCGTGGAATTTATCCAGAAAAGATCCATGTGGTTACCAATGGGGCAAACCTTGAACTCTACAAGGAAAGGCCAAGAAACGAAGAGCTGCTTGCAAAGCATGGACTTGCAGGGAAATTTACGTTGGCTACATAGGTACCCACGGCATGGCCCACAGTCTTGAGTTTATTATTAACTCTCTAGACAAGGTTAACGATAACGATATACATTTCCTCTTTATCGGCGGTGGTGCCAAAAAAGCGGATGTAGTCCAACTGGCTCAGACCAAGAAACTAGCGAATGTTACCTTTCTCGATCCGATTCCCAAAGACTTGGTTCCGGAATACATGTCAATAACCGACGTGGCACTTGTTCCGCTGCTCAAATCAGTCACTTTCAAGACCGTTATCCCGTCGAAAATCTTCGAGGCCTCGGCAATGCGAAAACCTATTCTGCTTGGTGTCGAAGGTCAGGCGCAAGAGATTGTTCAAGGCTATAATGCGGGTATCTGTTTTGATCCGGAAAATAAGGATGATTTTCTTGAGAAGTTGAACCTGCTCAAAAATGACTCAAAATTGTATCAGTCACTGCCAGGGAGGATGTTCCAAGCTTGCTCAAGATTATGACAGAAAAAAACTGGCAAAGAAGATGCTAAACATCATTGATAACACTGCGGAGAAGGTCTGGATATGAATATTCTTATTGTTGGCGGCGCCGGCTACATCGGCTCCCATATGGTCCGCGAACTCATCGCTGAAGGATTCAATCCCTGGTTTTCGACAACCTCTCAACCGGCCACAACTGGGCAGTACCGGAAGGTCGCCTGCTGCAGGGCGATCTGGCCGACAAAGACAGACTCCGCGAAGTCTTTGCCGCCCACGCTTCGATGCGGTAATGCACTTCGCCTCATTCATCCAGGTGGGTGAGTCAGTACAGGAGCCGCTCAAATACTACCAGAACAACGTGGCGAACACCCTGAACCTGCTGGAAGCCATGCGAGAGGCAGAAGTAAAACGCTTTGTCTTCTCCTCCACAGCCGCAGTGTACGGCACCCCGACTCGAGTCCCGATCAGCGAAGAATCACCCCTTCATCCGGAAAACCCTTACGGCCACTCGAAGCTGATGATCGAGCAGGTGCTGCCGACTGCGAACAGGCCTGGGGCCTCCGCTCCGCCCGCCTCCGCTACTTCAACGCCGCCGGTGCCCATCCGAACGAAGCAATCGGCGAAGCCCACAACCCGGAATCCCATCTCATCCCGATCATCCTCCAGGTTGCCCTCGGCACACGGGAATTCATCACCGTAAACGGCGACGACTACCCCACCCCGGACGGCACCTGCATCCGCGACTACATCCACGTCTGCGACCTGGCCTCGGCCCACACCCTGGCACTACGTGCCCTCTTGGACGGCAGCGAAAGCATGGTCTACAACCTGGGCAACGGCACCGGCTACTCCATCCAGGAAGTGATTGAGGTCTGTCGGCGAAGTAACCGGCCACCCAATCCCGGTTAAGATCGGAACCCGCCGGGCAGGTGACCCTGCAGCCCTGGTCGCCTCCTCGGATAAAATCACCAGAGAGCTTGGATGGAAACCGCGCTATGCAGAGCTAAAGACTATTGTCGAGACGGCGTGGAAGTGGCATAAACAGCACAGCTGAGCTGTGCTGAGTTTTGAGTTTTTGGTTTTTAGTTTTGAGTTTAAAAAACAAGGAGAAGGTGATTATCTCAACTTCCGATTTTTGTACTTCGGGCAAACAGGAGCTTGTCCATGAAAATTATCCTCCCCGTTGCCGGTAAAGGCACCCGTCTCCGTCCTCACACCCACACCAAGGCTAAGTCCCTGGTCCATGTGGGGGGAAAGACGGTGCTGGAGCATATCATCAGCCGGCTTGCAGAGCTGGAGGCCAGCGAATACATCTTCATAACCGATGAAAACGGCGGCCAGATAAAAGATTTCATGGACTCCCGCTTCCCGGCCCTCCCCTGCCACTACATCGTCCAGCAAGAGCGCAAAGGACCGGCCCACGCGGTCTACCTGGCTGCCCCGCGCATTGCCGAGGGTGACGACCTGTTGGTCGTGTTCAACGACACCATCTTTGTAGCCGACCTGACCCAGATTCCACGGCTGTGCTCCGACTGCGATGGTCTGATCTACTCCAAGGAGGTTGAGGACTACCAACGATTCGGCGTCAACGTGCTGGACGGCGGCTTCATCGTCAACATGGTGGAAAAACCTGACACACCCGTCTCTCGGTTGGCCCAGGTGGGGCTCTACTACCTGAAGGACGGCCCGAACTTTATGCGTTACCTGGCAGACACCATCGCTGCTGGTGACACAGTCAAGGGGGAGTACTACCTGCCGTCTGTGTTCATGCGCATGATCGGTGACGGCCACCGGTTCAAGGCGCCGGAGATCGACGCCTGGCTCGACTGCGGAAAACCGGAGACCCTGCTGGAGACCAACCGCTACCTGCTACGCGGACGGCATCATCTGCACGGCGAGGCCATTAACTCGGTGCTCATCGAACCGGTACACGTGGCGGAGGGCGCAGTAGTGCGTGACAGCATACTCGGCCCGCACGTCTCGGTGGCAGCCGGAAGCGTGATCCGCCAAAGCATCATAAGTGATTCCATCGTCAACGGTAACACGGAGGTCAGTAACATGGTCCTCAAGAACTCAATCCTCGGTGACTCGGTTAATCTGGCCGGTTCACCCCGTAAAATGAATATTGGCGACCACTCGCTGATTGAAATGAAAGGTTAACAAAGCAGTTTTGAGTTTTGGGTTTTTAGTGTTGAGTTAGAGTCCTGCAAATCTGGCATATTTCTGTTGAGACGGTTGGGATGGTTTCACTAGTTTGACTGGTTGTACGAATCAAACGAGTTAAACCAGTTAAACGAATAAAACTTTTTTATATCAACAAGTTTAACGAATTAAACAAATTATTAGGAAGGTATTCACATGTCACAAAAAGTTGCACTCGTCACCGGCATAACCGGTCAAGACTTTGGGTGATGCAGTTTTGAGTTTTGAGTTTTTAGTGTTGAGTTAACATCCTGTAAATCCTGCATATCCCTGTAAACAGAAAGGTTTCTCCATGTCTCAAAAAGTTGCACTAATTACCGGCATCACCGGCCAGGATGGTTCCTACCTGGCCGAATTTCTCTTAAAAAAAGGCTACATCGTCCACGGCATGAAGCGCCGCTCGTCGCTCTTCAACACCGACCGCATCGACCACCTCTACCAGGACCCGCACGTGGAAAACCGCAACTTCATCCTCCACTACGGCGACCTCACCGACTCCACCAACCTGATCCGCATCATCCAGCAGGTGCAGCCGGACGAGATCTACAACCTGGCGGCCATGTCCCATGTGGCGGTTTCCTTCGAGACCCCCGAGTACACCGCCAACGCCGACGGGATCGGCACCCTGCGCATCCTCGAAGCGATCCGCATCCTCGGCCTGGAGAAAAAGACCCGCTTCTACCAGGCCTCCACCTCCGAGCTCTACGGCCTGGTCCAGGAAACCCCCCAGAAGGAAACCACCCCCTTCTATCCCCGCTCGCCCTATGCCGTGGCCAAGATGTACGGCTTCTGGATCACCGTCAACTACCGCGAGGCCTACGGCATCTACGCCTGCAACGGCATCCTCTTCAACCACGAATCCCCGCTGCGCGGCGAAACCTTCGTCACCCGCAAGATCACCCGCGCCATCGCCCGCATCGCCCTCGGCCTGCAGGACTGCCTCTACCTCGGCAACATGAACGCCCTGCGCGACTGGGGCCATGCCCGCGATTACGTGGAAATGCAATGGCTGATGCTGCAGCAGGACCAACCGGAAGACTTCGTCATCGCCACCGGCGTGCAGTACTCGGTCCGCGACTTCGTCAATGCCGCCGCCAGCGGAACTGGGCATCATCCTGCGCTGGGAAGGGGAAGGCATCGAGGAAGTGGGCATAATCGCCGACCTGCAGCCAACTCAAAACTAAAAACCAAAAACTCAAAATCGGTGACATCGTCGCCAAGGTTGATCCCCGCTACTTCCGCCCCACCGAAGTGGAAACCCTGCTCGGCGATCCCGACCAAGGCCAAGGAAAAACTCGGCTGGGTGCCGCAGACTACCTTTCAGGAACTGGTGAGTGAGATGGTTCGGGGAGATCTGGAAGAAGCGAAACGGGATGAACTCTGTCGGAGCCACGGCTTCAATACATTTAATTACCACGAATAAGCTTTATTCACCGCAGAGACGCAGAGGACGCGAAGGAAACCTTTAATCCAAAAACCTTTTAGAAGCTCGTTAGGGTTTGGATTTCAAGACCGTTTCACCGCAAAGGCGCAAAGGTCGCAAAGAAAACCACAAGCTTAATCCTTGGGTTTGATAAACAGTAAAAGCACGGCCAGGTTTTTGTACTTTATAGATTCTAACTTTGCGTTCTTTGCGTCTTGAGCGAATACAGAGTAGCGGGCGGTAATTCTTTGTTTTCAAGGAGTGGGAATGAACGAGGATCATATTTCCAGCAAGGTTATTCAGGCGGCCATCGAGGTCATCAGCGGTCTTGGACCTGGACTTTCTCGAATCCGCCTACGAAGAATGCCTCTGCTCACGAATTTAGGCAATCTTCCCGGCTGTGACTGAATTACCTGAGACAAGTCCCTCTGCCGGTGAACTACAAGGGCGTATCCCTTGAATGCGGCTACCGTCTCGATCTGGTGGTCGAAAAAAGAGTAATCATCGAGCTGAAAATCAGTCAGCAAGCTCGAACCAATACACGACGCTCAGGTTTTAACCTATCTGAAAATGACAGGATTAAAACTTGGTCTGCTCCTGAATTTCAATGTTTCGCTGATGCGTGACGGTATCAAACGTATCGTGAATTGGACTCTAGAATGCTATTTAGGTGTAGTTAACTTTAAGAAGTTAACTCTGCGTCCTCTGCGCCTCTGCGGTAAAAAAGGTTTTCAAATGGAAAAAAACTGCAAAAATTTTCGTCGCCGGTCATCGGGGCCTGGTCGGTTCTGCTCTTGTCGGTGAACTGACCAACCGGGGCTACACCAACCTGATCACCCGCACCCACAAAGAACTGGAACTGACCGATCCTGTGGCAGTGGCCGCTTTTTTTGAACAGGAGAAACCGGACTACGTGTTCCTGGCCGCGGCCAAGGTCGGCGGGATTGTTGCCAATAATACCTACCGGGCCGAGTTTATCTACCAGAACCTGACGATCCAGAACAATATTATCCACCAGAGCTATCTGCATGGGGTGAAGAAGCTGCTGTTTCTCGGCAGCACCTGCATCTATCCCCGCGCCTGTCCCCAGCCGATGAAGGAGGATTACCTCCTGACCAGCGAGCTGGAGTACACTAACGAGCCGTACGCCATCGCCAAGATCGCCGGGATCAAGATGTGCGAGAGCTACAATCTGCAGTACGGCACCAATTTCATCTCGGTTATGCCGACCAACCTCTATGGTCCGGGCGACAACTTCGACCTGGAAAAATCCCACGTGCTGCCCGCCATGGTGCGCAAGATGCACCTGGCCAAGCTGCTGGAGGCCGGTGATCTGCAGGGACTGCTGGCGGATCTGCGCGTCTCCTCACTGGAGGAAGCACAGCCGATCCTCGACAAGTTCGGGGTGTCGGCCGAGAGTGTCCAGATCTGGGGTACCGGCAAGCCCCGGCGGGAATTCCTCTGGAGCGAGGACATGGCTGCTGCCTGCGTCTACCTGATGGAAAACCGCGATTTCAAGGATACCTACGCTCCGCGGCACCAGAGAAATTCGCAACTCACATATCAACATCGGCACCGGCGAAGATATCAGCATCGCGGAGCTGGCGGAACTGGTGCGCCAGATCGTCGGCTTTGGCGGCAAGCTGGTCTTTGACGACAGCAAACCGGACGGCACTCTTCCGTAAACTGACCGATGTCTCCAAACTGCACGCCTTGGGCTGGAAGCATCAGGTTACGTTGGCAGAAGGGGTGAAGCGGATGTATGGGTGGTACTTGGAGAATGCTGAGGCGAGACGGTGACAGCAAAAGCAGTTTTGAGTTTTTGGTTTATGAGTTTTGAGTTGATAAAGCTTCAAATCTTGTTTTACCGCAAATCGTTATAGACTCGAAGCATTTGTTACTCGTTTCAAAACCTAAAGACCCAGAAGAAGATTTTAAGCTTTCTTTGCGAACTTTGCGTCTTTGCGGTGATAGAGTGAGCTTTTTATCCTGCCCAACCTGCATATCCCTGTTAAAACTGTTTTTCCTTTGCGACTCTTTGCACTTTGCGGTGCATATCATTTGATTGCGTTTAACAATTAGGGACACTCCCCATTTGTTTAAATTCCGGGAGAATCATTGTTCTTCTTCTGTCTGTATGATACTTTTTTTCATCAAACAATTACCAGATTAGCACTATTCTTCCGTTATGAAGAGTGTCCTCCTCGAATGCCTCTATCGGGGATCCTTGAATTCAGTCGCTTAGAAGCTGGATTCCCGATCAGAATCGCCTCGGGAATGACAGGTTTGAGAGCTGGCGGGAGATTGACGCTAATCAGGAACAATTATGTATAAAGGAGGGTTTGACCATGAAATTCCTACTTATCGCATTGCTTCTTTTGGTTGTCCCTGCAATTAGCCAGGCAGAACCCGTGCTCAACAACGGGGAAACATTAGGAGTGGGGTATCTTGCCAAGGCGGATGGAACGAAACTTTATGTGCACTCCGAGGGTGATGCAGTGGCCACGACGGTACACAAAGATTTCCCCTTGGTTGCCTTCGAAAGCAAAAATTCATGGCTTGGTATCATGGCTGCTGAATCGGTTGAGAACGGCCGGGCTCATGTGAAGTATTTTAAAAACGGCCAGAACGCCCAGGAAGGGGAGAACACAGCATGGCTTTACCTGAAGGACGTGGAGCGAATCCACTTTAATTGCTGTGGTGACAACGCCCATTGTTCAGGCATGCAAGATCCTGTTTTCAAAAGCGCCAGCTTTACTGATTGTTTTATTCGCGCCATGACAGCCAGCATTGATAAAAGGACACCCAAGGCCAGCATGCCAGTCACTGACCTGGAACTGGAGAAGTTGAAGATACAGTTGGAAATTGAAAAATTGAAACTTGAACAAGAGAGGGTTAAGGCTGGGGTGAAGTAGGTTTTTGGTTTTTGGTTTTTGGTTTTTGGTTTTTGGTTTTTGGTTTTTGGTTTTTGGTTTTTGGTTTTTGGTTTTTGGTTTTTGGTTTTTGGTTTTTGGTTTTTGGTTTTTGGTTTTTGGTTTTTGGTTTTTGGTTATAAAATTAGAATACTTGAATTTTTCTTTATTATCTGCTTATATCACTTTCATGAAACGGAGCATGATAAAGGAAAAAAGCTATTCCTTTTCTTTGAATATTATCGGCCTTTACCGGAGTCTGATTTCACGGAATGAATTTGTACTCTCCAGGCAGGTTCTCAAATCCGGCACGAGCATTGGTGCGAATGTAGAGGAAGCACTTGCCGGACAGAGCCGGGCCGATTTTCTCTCGAAGATGTCAATTGCCTCAAAAGAAGCTAGAGAAACAAACTACTGGTTGAGGCTACTAAGGGACAGTAATTTTTGCAGAGATGATGAAGTTCTCGAAATCCTTTCCGAATCCGAAAAAATTCTCAAGATGCTGACAGCAATTGTCAAAACCACACAATCAAGAATCCTAACCAAAAACTAAAAACCAAAAAACTAAAAAACTATGAATCAAGTATTTCCGATTTTATTACATCACGGCGCCCAGTACGGCGTTACCGGCTCCTGCCACGAGCTTTGTCTTTCTCCGGAGGACGGTATTCTGGTGGATTGCGGGCTGTTCCAGGGGGACGATGTCCCGGACGGTCAGGACGATCGCGATGCAGGGGATCGTTTTTCGCCTCTTGTCGATTTTCCGGTTGAGCACATCAAGGCGCTGGTGGTGACCCATGTGCATCTGGACCATGTGGGGCGTATTCCTTACCTGCTGGCGGCCGGGTTCAAGGGGCCGATTTACTGTACCGAGCCTTCCGCTGTGCTGCTGCCGTTGATGCTGGAGGATGCGGTGAAGATCGGTATCAGCCGTGATCAGCGACTGATCGAGGGATTTCTCGACCACCTGAAGACGTTGCTGGTTCCCCTGCCCTATGGCCAGTGGCAGGAGATTGCCACCGATACTGCAGCCGATGTGGCGATCAGGCTGCAACCGGCCGGGCATATCCTCGGCTCGGCTTATGTGGAAGTTAGCTGCATGACTCGGCCAGCAGACCCTGGTGAAGATTCCCGGGAACTGCGGGTGGTCTTTTCCGGCGACCTCGGCGCCCCCTATACGCCACTGCTGCCGGCACCCCGTTCGCCCTACCGGGCTGATCTGCTGGTGCTGGAATCAACCTATGGCGACCGGTTGCACGAGGGACGGAAGGAACGGCGCCAACAGCTGCAGAAGGTAATTGAGAGGGCGCTGAAGGACCGGGGCGTGGTACTGGTGCCGGCCTTTTCCATCGGCCGCACCCAGGAACTGCTCTACGAACTGGAGGAGATCATCTTCCGGTGCCGTAGCCGTCAGGCAGCCGAGGGCATGCCGTGGGACGACTTGGAAATTATCGTTGACTCACCCCTGGCAAGTCGTTTTACTGAGGCCTACCGGCAGCTGCAGCCTTTCTGGGATGCCGAGGCACGCGGACGGCTGCGGGCCGGACGCCACCCCCTGAGCTTCGAGCAGCTGACGACCATTGACAGTCACGCTGACCATGAAAACGCCGTGGCCTACCTGCGCAAGACCGCCCGGCCGTGCGTGGTGATCGCTGCCGCTGGCATGTGCAGCGGTGGCCGCATCGTCAACTACCTCAAGGCGCTGCTCGGCGATTCGCGTACTGATGTGCTGTTTGTCGGCTACCAGGCCGGCGGCACGCCGGGGCGGGACATCCAGGAATACGGGCCGAAAGGCGGCTATGTGGTCCTTGACGGCCAGCGCTACCCGATCCACGCCCGGATCCATACCATCAGCGGCTATTCGGCCCATGCCGACCAAAAGAACCTGGTGGACTTTGTCCGGCGCATGCGCTGTAAGCCGAAGGATATTCGCCTGGTGCATGGTGAGGAGAGTGCCAGGAAAGCTTTGGAGGCGGTTTTGGTTTTTTAGTTTTTGGTTGGGAGATCAGGGAATCGGGATTACGGGGTAGGAAGTGCGGGGCAGGAAATTCGGGGTAAGGATTAAGGGGTAAGGATAAACGGTTTTTGGTTTTTGGTTTTTGGTTTTTGGTTTTTGGTTTTTGGTTTTTGGTTTGGGTAGTTGGGAGATCAGGGAATCGGGATTACGGGGTAGGAAGTGCGGGGTACGAAATTCGGGTAAAGGGCAGGGATCTATGGCGAAAGCAATTGCCAAGCCTATTTAGCCACGAATGGGCACGCTTGCGCGCCGTAGCTTTAGCGAAGGAGTGAATAAACTCCTAAACCCGAAAAAGTATGCTAAGTCTTCTATAACCAAAAACCAAAAACTAAAAACTGCCCCACCATTCTCCCCGCCTCTTAATCTATCCCACACTAATCTTGCCGATGAAATTAAAATATCTCAAAATGTAGGCAAATAAATGACAGATTTTACATTTTTTTCTATTGCTCATTAGAAAGCAAACGTATATTCTTCCCCCTGCTTTCAGCAATACTTATTTTTCCAGCATCGGCACACTTTCCCTCCACACCACTATTTCTAAAAAACTTACAAAGGGAAGAACCTCTCATGGGAATGATTCACCTCCTCTATATATTTCTTATTGCACTTTTTTCATCAATGATCATGGTTCCCTTCCTGATGCGCTGGGCAGTTGACACCGGGACATTGGACGCACCGGATTCACGTAAGGTTCACAAAAAGGCGATTCCCCGCATCGGCGGGGTGGCCATCTGCATGGGCTGGTTCTTCTCGCTCCTCATCTATGTGGATATGACTCAGCAGGTCCGCGGGGTACTGGCCGGCACCTTGATAATCTTTTTTACCGGACTTGTCGACGATCTCTATGGCCTTTCGCCAAAGAATAAATTCCTGGGACAGATTGGCGCCTGCCTGGTAACGGTCTTCGTTGGCCACCTCTATATCTCTTCGCTGGGAGACATCTTCGGCGGTGAGACGATTCTCCTGACTCCGTGGATAGGTGTCCCCTTCACCATCCTGGCCGTGGTGGGGATCGTCAACGCCTTTAATCTCATGGACGGACTGGATGGACTGGCCGGCGGCATTTCAGTGATTGCCCTGACCGCTTTCATGATTCTTGGTCACCTGTCAGGCAATCTCATGATCATGGCGGTCTGCGCCGCGCTCCTGGGTTCGATCCTCGGCTTTCTCAAATACAACCTGTTTCCCGCCAAGATCTTCATGGGCGACACCGGAAGCCTGGTGGTCGGGTTCGTTATCGCCTTCCTGGCCATCATGATTACCCAGACCCCCGGCAGCAACGTCTCACCAATCGTGCCGGTACTGATTCTCGGCATCCCGATCTTTGACACCCTGCGTGTCATGGGCCGCCGGGTTTTTCAAGGCAAAAGCCCCTTTTCACCTGACCGGACACACCTGCATCACAACTTTCTCGAACTGGGACTGAAACACCGCTACACGGTAATCCTCATCTACGGGCTCTCACTATTCTGGGCCAGCTTTGCAATCCTGGCACGCAACTGGGAAGACTCGATCCTTATCGCTTCATTTGCTGCGCTCATGACCATGTTTTACCTGAATATGCTCCTGCTTCGGAAATTCCGCCAGTACATCCCTTTCCTGCGGAAAGATTCTTCGGCGCCTATCCGCATGTCTGTCACCTATCGACGTCTCGAGCGATTTGTGACTGCAATAACCCCGGTATCTATTGTCCTGACCCTGGCGTACCTCTTTCTGGCTGCCCTGTCCTGCTCCGATCCCGACCTCCTGTCACTGCGGGCCGGAACCGCCCTGTTTATAGGCTGTCTGACCCTGATCTTCTTCACGAAGGATATGAGAAACCATTACGTCCTTGCCATGACCTCCTTTGCCATCCTTCTGATTATCTTCCTGTTCAACAATAACGATCCACGCAATATAATCAATGGACTGAGCCTTTTGGAACTTTCAAACGTCCTCCTGGCGTGCATGGGCGCCCTCGTGTTGCTCCGCTTCATCTTCCGCAAACCGAAAGAACACCTCATCTCCAGCGTTGATCACCTTATCATCGGCCTCGGCACTTTCGTGATCCTGGTGTCATCCCAAATCTCCGTCAACGCGGACCTGCCGCTAATCGTGGCAAAAGGCATCATCCTCTACCTGGCGCTGAAGGTCGCCACCTCCAGCGGCCCGAAACCGGCGCGATTAGTTGTCGGCGGCGTCCTCACCGCACTGCTGGGGATTATTGTTAAAGGATACGTTTTTTAGGCGGCATTTTTAGGCGGTTTTTAGGCGGTTTTTAGTTGCGGTTTTTAGTTTTTAGTTGAAAGCATAGAAGGTAGATGTGAGAGGTAAGACGTTAGACGTAATGCCGGTTTTATAACCAAAAACCAAAAACCAAAAACCAAAAACTAAAAACCAAGAACCAAAAGTCACGACCTAGTTCATAATCCGCACTTCCTAATCCATAATCCGAAGTTCCTACCCCGCACTCCTTCATGTAATCCGCACTTCCGTCATGTAATCCGCAGTTCCTAATCCACCCTTGTTTTTTTACTCAAGTTTTTGACACCCCACCCCGATAGGTAACAAAAAGATGACAGACATATCGGCGCAACCGGAAGGCAGTTGACCGAAACCCCTCGTATTCCCGGCTCTGTCGCTCCTGAGCTGGAATCTGCACGGAACGGACGGTTGGCGCATTTATTGCTCTAACCACCCGGTCCGATGTAAAGCCATCTCTGAAGAGACCCTTAAGACCTCAAACGTCCCTGACAAAGATACGTTTCCCAGACTTTATGCCACGCCTGCTGCTCACGGCACGCAGTGGAAGGAATACCTATGCAATCGATCAATAGCCTTTATATTTTTATCATTGCCCTGTTTACCGCCATGATTATGGTACCGTATCTCCAGCGCTGGGCCATCGATACCGGTGCCGTAGATATCCCCGATGAGCGCAAGGTGCACAAGCGTGCCGTTCCCCGCATCGGTGGGGTAGCCATCTGCATGGCCTGGCTTTTTTCACTTCTCGTCTACATGGACATGACCCGTGAGGTGCGCGGTATCCTGGCCGGCTCGCTGATCATTTTCTTCACCGGCTTCATCGATGACCTCTACGGACTTTCCCCAAAGAAAAAATTCATCGGGCAGATTATTGCCTGCATTATCACCATTACCGTGGGACACATCACCATTTCCTCTCTGGGCAACCTGTTTGGCACCGGCACCCTGATGGTTCCCGAACTGCTGACCGTCCCCTTCACCATCCTGGCCGTGGTGGGGATCGTCAACGCCTTCAACTTGATGGACGGCCTCGACGGATTGGCCGGCGGCATTTCCACCATTGCCCTGTGCGCATTTCTGATCCTCGGCTACCTCACCGGCAACTACCTCATTATTTCCCTCTGTGCGGCACTTCTGGGCGGCGTGCTCGGTTTCCTCAAGTACAATATTCACCCGGCACGAATCTTTATGGGAGATACCGGCAGCCTGCTGGTCGGCTTCGTCATCGCCTTTCTCGCTATTCTCCTCACCCAGTCAGCCGGCGCACAGCTACAGCCCCTGATCCCGGTACTGATCCTCGGGCTTCCCATCGCCGATACGATCCGGGTCATGGGCAGCCGCATGCTGCAGCGGAAGAGCCCCTTTTCTCCTGACAAAACCCATGTGCACCACCTTTTCCTCGACCTGGGGCTCGACCACCGGCGCACGGTCACCATCATCTACGCCATCTCCCTGATCCTGGCCGGATTTGCAATTATCTGCCGCGCCTGGAGTGGGCCGGCCCTGCTCCTGGCTTTAGCAGCGGCCATGGCGGGCTTCTACACCCTGATCCGCTTGCTGAGGGACAGGACCGATGCCCTGCTAACAGCAGGCAAGCTGTCCATGAGCACCCTGCGAGGTACGCCTCTGTTCCTGCGCCTTTCCTGGTCAGCGCGGCGCATTGCACCGGTGGCCGCGGTCCTGGTCTTTGTCTTTTTTCTCCTGGCAGCAGGCCTCTGTACTACCAGTAACTACAGCAACACCACCACAGTGCAGGTGGGAGCCATCCTCCTGGCAGGCAGCCTGGCCCTCCTCTATGGCACCCGGGACATCAGAAATCATTTTTTCATGGCAATGCTCGCCGTTTCGATTCTCCTCATAACCTTTGTCCTGAACCAGAGCCCGGTCGTTGAATTCAACTCAAACATCTTCTTCGATTACCTGCGCGACATTATCCACCTCTGCCTACTGGCACTGGTGATACTGCACCTTATCTTCCGTGAACCGGGTGAACACTTCCTCTCCGGCCTTGACTACCTGGTTATCGGCATCAGCGCCCTTATCATGATCATCGCCTGGCAGCGCTCCCCTTCCCTGGACTTTCCGCTTTCCATCCTGAAAGGTCTCAACATCTATCTGGCCCTGAAGGTGGTTATGACGAAGGAAAAGATACCGGCGCGGATGATACTGGGGTCGGTGCTGACGGTACTTGTGGTCATCGTTGTTAAGGGGGTTTTTTAGCAAACCTTACAAAGGTTTGATCACTGAGAAAATCAGAGGAACTTCAAAAGCGATCTTACAGGGATGAAGGGGATGGAGGGGATATAAACCTTTAGTCGGTTTACCGGTAAGAACAAATTCTGGTTTTTGTGGGTAAATGCTTTCCTCGCTTTTGCCATTATCCCTTTCATCCCCTTCATCCCTGTAGAAATAAGGTTTTTAAGTACTGTCATCCCCGAATGTCTTTATCGGGGATCCATAGTTTCAGTCGGTTTTAAGCTGGATTCCCGATCAGAGTCGCTTCGGGAATGACAGTTTTGAAAACTGGCGGAAGATTTACGCTAATCAGTTGCGAAATTTTAACGTTTTGAACTTGGGAGAGTTTTCATGATCAATAGATTTCTGCTGCTGTTTTTTGCTCTCTGCTTCCTGTGTATCGGTCTCTCTAGCCCTGCCGGGGCCTGGACCGTTGCCTCCAATAATATCCCGCTGGACAGCCCGGTGTATGAATGGCTGGACAAGCTGGCCGGTTACGGACTGATCAAGAGCGATATAAAGGGTATCCGTCCCTTTACCCGGACCGAGGCGGCCAGACTGCTCCTGGAGGCGCAGGAGAATTTTTCCAAGAACCCGGACCTGGCAGTGTCACCGCTGGTGACCGATCTGCTGGTGGAAACCCGCAAGGCGGTGGCGCGTGAGGTAAAGCTCTACAAAGATCCGCAATCAGCGCCGAATTTTGACTATAATCTCCTCGCTTCGGCCCAAGCCCGCTATGTGTATGTGGATGGCGTTCCGCGCAGCTATGAGCGACCTGTCTACGATCCGGGCGGCGACGGGGTGTTCGGCATCGGCGCCGGCCTGCGGCCCGACAACCCCTATCCTGCTTCAGCGCACCAGCACGGCTCCGAGGGAACTCCGCTGGTGGAGAACAACGAAGGGGTGATCTACCGCAGGGGCAGCAATGGCGAACTCAGCTTCACCAGCGAACTCTATGCCGGCCGCTGGGCCGCTGCACTGGTGGAGCCGATGGCCCTCTATGCGGAAGGGGACAGCATCTTCCAGGCCCGGATCAACAAGGGCTATGTGAAGGCGGGGAGTGACGCCGTGGAACTGGAGGTGGGTCGTGACGCCAACTGGCTCGGGCTTGGCTACCGGGGGAACATCACCCTGACCAACAATGCCCGCAACTTCGACCAGATCAAGCTTTCCAATCCGGAGCCGATCATCCTCCCCTGGGTCGGTGCCTTTAAGTACTCCCTGATCTTTGCCCGCTTCGATGAGGTCCCGACCATCCGGGGAACCCGTCAGCCCTATTTCTTCGCCACCAAGTTCTCCTTGAAACCGCTCGACTTCATGGAGCTGGGTCTGAACCTGGGCCGCCAGGTGGGCGGACCGGGCGTGGACAACTCCTTTGGCAGCATGGTTCACGGTTTAATCGGTGGCACCAACAACGACAACTCCAACTCGCTGGGCGGGCTCGAACTGCGCTTCCGGATTCCCTGCCTCCGCAATACCGAGATCTACGGCGAATTCTCCGGCGAGGACGCAGCCTCCTTCTGGCCGATCGTGGAGAGCTACGTGGCCGGCTTCTACATCCCGCGCCTCACTGCCAGCGGCAGGGACGACCTGCGCTTCGAATACTTCTTCGGTAATGCAATTCTCTATACCAACGGCACTTTCCCGGAAGGCTACATTTATCACGATCAGCCGATCGGCCACTCGCAGGGCGGAGCGGCCGAGGAGTTCTTCTTCCGCTACAGCCACTGGTTTACGGCCCGGAACAACCTGGCTCTCGAATATTGGCACGGCGAACGGGGCAACCTGGGTCGCGTCCCGGTCAATGGCATCATGCAGGCCGTGGAACGGAAAGACTCCGCTCGCGTGACCTGGACCATCCCAATTGCCGACGCCTTCGACTGCGGCCTCCGCTACGGCGTGGAAAGGGTCAGGAACAAGGACCTGGTGGGCGGCCAGGATCGCACTAATCAGCTGGTTTCGGTGCAGTTGAGTTACCGGTATCGGTGATTGATGCTTGGTAGGAATTCGGATTAAGGATTAGGTTAAGGAAAAGCGGATTACGGATTAAAACTGCGGATTACGGATTAGGAGTTCGTCCCTCATAATCCATACCCCGCTCTTTCCTGTTGCCTTTTGCCCCTTACCCCGTAATCCGCTTCTCATAATCCGTACCCCGCTTTTTCCTTTTTCCTTATGCCCCATAATCCGTAATCCGTTTTTTCCCAACTAAAAACTATTTTTTCCCTGCCAACTCCTGTATTATGTCTCGGTGAAAAGCATACAACTGATGTACCCCTCTGACAATTTGCCGGAACGCCTCGATCTGTTTATTACCCACGAGGTTCCCGATCTTACCCGCTCCGCGGTCCAACGCCTGATTGATTCAGGCATGATTACGGTGGATGGTGCCCCGCCCAGGTCTTCCCAGAAACTGAAGGGCGGCGAGCAGATCTTCATCGAGATTCCCCCTCCCGCACCTGCTGTGCCCAAAGCCGAAGATATTCCCCTTACAATCCTCTACGAGGACAGTGACCTGATTGTGGTGGACAAGGCCGCTGGAATGACGGTGCATCCCGGTGCCGGAAACCCTGGCGGCACCCTGGTGAACGCGCTCCTGTCTCACTGTGACGATCTCTCCGGCATTGGCGGCGAGATTCGGCCGGGTATTGTGCACCGTATCGATAAGGACACCACCGGTGTCGTCATCGTGGCGAAGCACGACCGTTCGCACGTCGAGTTGGCTCGACAGTTCCAGGAACACAGCATCAAGCGGGTCTATATTGCCCTGGTGTTCGGCTCGCCCAAGACCGACAAAGGTCGGATCGAGTCGGAGATCGGTCGCCACCCGGTGGACCGGAAGAAGATGTCCAGTTCCGCACGCCGGGGTAAGCATGCCGTTACCCATTGGAAGGTCATCGGTCGCTACGGCCCTGTTTCAGCCATGGAACTACGCCTGGAAACCGGTCGCACCCACCAGATTCGCGTCCACCTCTCCGAAGCGGGGTTTCCGCTGTTGGGAGACCCGGTGTACGGCAGTACCGGCCGCCTCAGCGGACTGAAGGATTCGACGCTTCAGGCCCTGATCCGAAAACTGGGGCGTCAGGCTCTCCACGCCCGCACCCTCGGCTTTATCCACCCGGTCAGCGGTCAGTACATGGAATTCTCCTCACCGCTGCCGGAAGACATGGGACGGATACTTGAACACCTGGATGAAGGCAGTGAACTGTGAGACGTGAGATGTCAGATGTAAGACGTAAAACAACGTAATGCCCTCTCCATAAGCGAAAGGGCGGCTGATGGCTGGGGCAGGTTTTCGTCTCACGTCTAACGTCTCACGTCTAACGTCTGACATCTCACGTCTTACGTCTAAAGTCTCACATCTACGCATTACAACTAAAAACTATTATCACCCGCATAAAGGAGTTTTTCCGTGCAGTTACAGAAATCAGGCAAAGTCCACTATTTTGGCTCGCGACTGCTGGCCACCCCGGGTATTTCGGTCCAAGGCTTTACCACCCGCCATGAGGGGGTATCGCGCGCACCTTATAATTCTCTGAACCTGGGTCTCTCTACCCAGGATTCCTGCCATAGCGTCGAGGGAAACCGCAGTCTTCTGACAAGGGCCTTCGGTGCCCGCCTGGATAGGCTCGTTAGCGTTACCCAGGTGCATGGCTCAGACCTTCTGGTGTTGGACGAGCCGAACGAGGATTTTTCCCACTTTCAGAAACTGGAATGCGATGGCATTGTCACCAATCAGCCCGGAATGATGATCGGGGTCTGCGTGGCGGACTGCGTTCCGATCCTGCTTCTGGATCCGGTGAAACGCGTTATTGCGGCCCTCCATGCAGGCTGGAAGGGCACCGCTCAGGGAATCGCCAGGAAAGGGGTCGACGCAATGGTCTCTGTTTTCGGCTCTGATCCCGGCAACATCCTGGCCGCGATCGGCCCGGCAATCGGCTCCTGCTGCTACGAGGTGGACGCCCCGGTGGCCGAGGCGTTTCGCGCCGGGACCATGCCCTTCGAATCCGTCGCCAAAGAATCGAGCCCGGGGAAATGGCGTCTGGACCTGACAGAAGCTAACCGCAATCAACTGCTCCGGGCTGGTCTCGATGAAAAGAATGTTGATGTAAGCGCCCTCTGTGTCTCCTGCGAGAAAGACCTCTTCTTCTCCTACCGTCGCGATAACGGCGAAACCGGCCGGCAGATGGGTTTTATTATGCTCAAATAGATGAGGTACGGATTAAGGATTACGGAGTGCGGATTAGGAACTTCGGATTAAGAAATTCGGGGTAAGGCTGGTTTTTTGTAGGGGCACCCCCCTGTGGTTGCCCTTGGTTTGGGCAGGCACAGGGGCCTGCCCCTACTCATTTAGAGGAGGTTTTTTTCATGGCAAAGATTCTTGTAACCGGCGCTGCCGGTTTTATCGGCTTTCACCTGAGCCGCCGCTTGCTGGAGCGGGGCGACGAGGTTGTGGGCTTTGATAACCTGAACGATTATTATGACGTGACCCTGAAGGAAGCGCGCCTGAAGCTGCTGGAAGGGTACAAATGCTTTACCTTTGTCAGGGGCGATCTGGCCGACCGGGAAGGGATGGCCCGGCTATTCACGGAAGGGCAGTTCAGCAAGGTTGTCCACCTGGCCGCCCAGGCCGGGGTCCGCTATTCACTGGTGAACCCCCATGCCTATATCGACAGCAACATCAGCGGCTTTATGAATATCCTCGAAGGCTGCCGACACAACGGCGTGGAACACCTGGTCTATGCCTCTTCCAGCTCCGTGTATGGTGCCAACACCCTGATGCCCTTTTCCGTGCACCACAACGTGGACCACCCGGTCTCCCTCTATGCCGCCACCAAGAAGGCCAACGAACTCATGGCCCACACCTATGCCAGCCTCTTCAAGATCCCCTGCACCGGTCTGCGCTTCTTCACTGTCTACGGCCCCTGGGGACGTCCCGACATGGCGCTGTTTCTCTTCACGCGGGCAATTCTGGAGGGGAAACCGATCGATGTCTACAATGAGGGGAAGATGCAGCGGGATTTCACCTATGTGGACGATATCGTCGAGGGTGTGATCCGGGTCACCGACCGGACCGCAACGGCGAACCAATCCTGGAGTGGTGACGCACCCGACCCCGGCACCAGCTATGCGCCGTACCGGATCTACAACATCGGCAACAACAGCCCGGTCGAGCTGCTGCGGTTCATTGAGGTTCTGGAGGAAAAACTGGGGAAAAAGGCGATCAAGAACCTGCTCCCCATTCAGCCGGGAGATGTTCCCGCCACCTGCGCGAATGTGGATGATCTGATACGCGATGTGGGCTTTGCGCCGGAAACTTCGATTGAAGAAGGGGATTGGGCGATTTGTGGAGTGGTACCGGGAGTACTACCAGTGCTAGGCTTGGGTTTTTGGTTTTGAGTTTTTGGTTTTTGGTTGATACCGGCTTGCACTGGCAGGTGATGCCGAGATTGGTCAAAAGCACTTTTTGCCACGGATACACACGGATTTTCACGGATAAATTCTTCTAAAATAAAAAGCTTAAAACCCCGCACAGATTTTAAGTTTTGATTCTCATCCGTGTTCATCTGTGTGCATCCGTGGCTAGAAAAGATTTAAGGTAAGCAAAATTCCGCACTTCAGTCTTTCAGTTCCCCAACTCAAAACCAAAAACCAAAAACTCAAAACCGCTTTTTCCTTCTCTCTTCCAGAATCATATCAAGAACCAGCAACCCAACCCCGATGCAGATGGCCGAGTCGGCGACGTTGAAGGCGGGCCAGTAGTGCTCGTGCCAGTGTACGGATAAAAAGTCGACTACTTCGCCGAACCGGACCCGGTCGATGAGGTTGCCGACTGCGCCGGAAAGGACCAGCGACAGGCCCCAGGCACTGAGTTTCTGGTCGGGCCGGAGTTTGCGGAAGACGATGACGATGATAATTGCAGCCAGGAGTGAGACGCAGATCAGGAACGGCAGCCGGATGCTGCTGTCCCGGAGAACCCCGAAGGCCGCGCCCTGGTTACGGGCATGGACGATATCGAAGAAATCCTGAATCACCGGAATGGTGCTGTGCAGAGCCATGGTCCGGACTATGATGAGCTTGGTTGCCTGGTCGAGGATAATCAGCGGGATGGCAACAATAACGAGGAACAGGTATTTGTTTTTCATGGATTCAGGCCTCATGTGAGAAGAACGAGAAGACGGATTGCGGATTAATAGAGGCGGATTACGGATTAGAAATTCGAAGAACGGATTAAAGAAGCGGAGTACGGATTAAGGGGTACGGGATAAGATTAATCCCTAATCCTTACCCCGCCTCATTACCCCGATTTTACTACTCCGATCTTATAGTAAAGCCTCTACCCCACCGCCTCAAGACACTTCGGGCAGATGGTCGGATGCTCGGCACTGGCGCCGATTTCCTCATCATAACACCAGCAGCGTTCGCATTTTGTCCCGGGTGCTGCCTCTACCCTGATCTTGACGCCTTCGACATTTTCCGCGGCAATACATTCACCCTGGATATCTTCCACCAGCGTTACTTTCGAGACGATGAAAATGCTCTTCAGCTCTGCGGCATAGTCCGTGAGGAAGGCCAGCAGTTCGGCCGGTGCGCTGAGCGTCACGAAGGCATCGAGGGAGTGACCGATAGTCTTCTGGACACGGGCCAGTTCCAAAGCCTTGGAGACCTCTCCCCGGACCTGGATGATCGTATCCCAGCGCTGGTCAAGACGGTCGTCGCGCTGTTCGGGTTTCAAGACCGGGAATTCTGCCAGATGGACGCTCGGGCCGGTCTGTTTCGGCATGTGCCACCAGACCTCTTCAGCAGTGAAAGAGAGAACCGGGGCCATCAGCCTCACCAGGGAATCAAGGATCTGGTAGAGGACGGTTTGAGCGCTACGGCGCTTCAGGGAGTCGCGGCGGCTGGAGTAGAGTCGGTCCTTGAGGATGTCCAGGTAGAAGGCACTCATCTCCACGCTGCAGAAGGAATTGATCGACTGGTAGATAGCGTGGTACTCCATGTCGTCGTAAGCCTTGAGAAGCCGTTCCTTGAGGATCTCCAGCTGGTGGAGAGCCCAACGGTCAATCTCGAGCATTTCGCCAAACGGCACCGCGTCGGTGGCCGGATCGAAATCGCTGATGTTGCCGAGGATATAGCGGCAGGTGTTGCGGATACGGCGATAGGCCTCGGAAACGCGGGTCAGGATCTCCTGGGAAATGCGGTTGTCATCCCGGTAATCCTGGGCAGCTACCCAGAGGCGGAGCACATCGGCGCCGAATTTCTTGATTACGTCTTCGGGCGCGGTTACGTTGCCGAGTGATTTGCTCATCTTGCGACCGGCGCCGTCCAGAACAAAACCATGGGTGAGGACGCTCCGGTACGGGGCACGATTACGGGTGCCGACACTCACCAGCAGCGAGGAGTGGAACCAGCCACGATGCTGATCGCTGCCCTCCAGATAGAGGTCTGCCGGAGAGCTGAGGTTGTCGCGTGTTTCCAGAACAGCGGCATGGGAGACACCGGAGTCGAACCAGACATCGAGGATGTCCATCTCTTTTTCCAGCGCAGCGCTACCGCAGGAGGGACAGGTGAAGCCCTCCGGGAGCAGTTCCCGCGCTTCGCGCTGGTACCAGATGTCGGAACCGGATTCCGTGAAGAGATCTGCCACGTGGCGCATGACGGTCGGATCGGCAATGGCCTCGCCGCACCCTTGACAGAGGAAGGCGGTGATCGGAACCCCCCAGGAGCGCTGACGGGAGATGCACCAGTCGGGACGCCCTTCCACCATGCCGTAGATCCGGTCCCTTCCCCAACGGGGAATCCAGTTTACCTTGTTGATCTCTTCCAGGGCCTTTTCCCGCAGGTTGTTGGCCTTCATGCTGACGAACCACTGCTCGGTGGCACGGAAGATGATCGGTTTCTTGCAGCGCCAGCAGTGCGGATAGGAGTGGTTGATCTCGCTGACACCGAGGAGCATTCCGGTCTCGGTGAGCTTTTCAATGACGCTTTTGTTGGCGTCGAACACCGCCTGGCCGGCAAAGAACTCAACAGTTTCCAGGAAACGGCCCCGGTTATCCACCGGGTTGTAGATGTCAAGACCATAGCGGAGAGCAACCTCGTAGTCGTCCTGGCCATGGCCGGGTGCCGTATGCACGCAGCCGGTGCCTGCCTCCAGGGTGACATGTTCGCCGAGGAGAATGACGGAATCCCGGTCGTAGAATGGATGGCGGCATTTTTTCTGCTCCAGGATCTCGCCCTGGAAGGTGGCGATCACCTCGCCGGTAACCCCGGTAGCCTTGCTGAAGGATTCAAGCAGTCCGGCGGCAACGATCAGGACCTCACTACCGGTATCCAGGGCCACGTAGTCGAATTCGGGATGGAGGCTGATCGCCAGGTTGGCCGGCAGAGTCCAGGGAGTGGTGGTCCAGATAACCAGAGAAGCATTCTTTCCTGCCAGGGCCGGAACCTCAGCAGTACAATCGTCCTTGAGCGGAAATTTCACGTAAATGGACGGTGAGCGGTGATCTGCGTACTCCACCTCGGCCTCGGCCAGGGCGGTACCGCAGGAGGAACACCAGTGTACCGGCTTCTTGCCCTTGAAGAGCCCGCCGTTGGCGGCAAACTCCGCCAACTCCCGGGCGGTAATCCCTTCATAGACATAATCCATGGTCAGGTAGGGCTTATCCCATTCCCCGAAGATGCCGAGCCGTTCGAATTCCTTGCTCTGGACATCCACGAACTTGGCGGCATAGTCACGGCAGACCTGCCGCATCTCCGCCTTGCTGATCTGGTGCTTCTTCGAACCAAGATTCTTCTCCACCTGCAGTTCGATGGGGAGACCATGGCAGTCCCAGCCGGGCACATAGGGTGCCTCAAAGCCGCTCATCCGCTTGCTCTTAAGCACAACATCCTTCAGGATCTTATTGAGGGAATGGCCGATGTGGATATGGCCATTGGCGTAGGGAGGACCGTCATGGAGAATGTATTTCGGCTTTTCCCTGCCCGCTTCGGTCAGCTTTTCGTAGAGATTCATCTCAGCCCATTTCGCGAGGATTTCAACCTCCTTCTGGGTTAGATTGGCCTTCATGGGGAAGCCGGTCGCCGGCAGATTCAATGTTTCTTTGTATTCCATGGTGTTCCTTCCGATAAAAATAGTTTCTTTTTTAGTTTATAATTAATTTGCTAAAAGGCCGATTGAAAAACGGATTTTCAGTTTTCGGTTTACCGGACCTATTCAAAAGCATAATGCCTGTGAAATCTGACACGTTTTCTACCCGGTCTGGTTTCTATCCCTGTGTTCATCCGTTTGCATCCGTGGCTGACAAAGGTTTTAGTTGTATTTGATTATTTTTCGTCTCGGTTTGTCTTTGCTTTTCTAAGGCTAAGAAACTTCTTTTCTCTTACGTCTCACGTAATTGAACTATTTCTCGTATTTCAAATCCACAACCCGCGCCCGGATGACGCCGATGATGCCGGCCAGCGGTGCCAGATCGGCGGGAGAATCTCCCTCTACCAACTTGATGTGGGTGGCGTTGGCCGGAACTTCGCCAAAGGTCGGGTCGACCGGTAGCCAGTAACCAACGTAGCTTTCGGCCCAACTGTGATAGAGAAACCCTTTTCCCTCGACGTAGACCAGGCCGGATACGAAGCGGGTCGGAACCCCCGCGGCCCTGGCAAGGGATACATAGAGCCGGGCATGGGACTGGCAGTTGCCGGAGCGTTTTTCCAGAGTCTCCAAGGGTGACTGGCTGTCGGTGATGGTATCTTTCACGTTATTGGCCACCCAGGGGACAAGCTTCTCGACCGCTAGCCAGGGATCCTTCGTCTTGGCAAGGATTTCCGTCTTTTGCCGAACAATATCGGGGTTGTCCGCCAGGATCCGGTCTGTTGCTGCCAGGCATTTCTTCAACGCCGGGGACTCTTCGGCAGGAAGCGAGCAGGCAGCTTGAACGGCTTCGATGTTAACGGTGAAGAGGACCTTGTCCCCTTCCAGACGTTCAGCCCTCTGCACGGTGTCGGATATGAGCGGAAGCTTTTCCGCGAAACCGGAAAGCTCCAGTGTCATGGAACGGAGATCCGCGGGATGCTCGATCGGTTTGTCCACCGGAACCAGGCTGAAGTCGAGGAGCATATCCTTTTTTGCAATGGCCGCCTCGGAGAGGAAGGCGCGCCCATCGGCTTCACTCTCGGCCCGCGTTTCGATCCAGCCGTCACGCACCGATTCCCGGAGGGTATTGCCGGCAGAATCAACCCAGATATCGTTGTCCACGAACGGATAAAGGTTGTTGCGAAGATGAAGGGTCTCCTGACCGTCGACTGTCTCGAAACCAACCACGGTGATGCGAACATCTTTCACAGCCACCGCTTCCGGGTCAAACATGCTGACGCGGAACTTCTTCCCGGCTGTTGCTTTCTGGAAAAGCGGGTAGACGTTAAGCACCGCAGGGGGGTAGACGCGACCCTTGATTGTGAGGGTTTTTTCGCTGCGGGTTCCCTTTGATTCCGTGGTCACGCTGATGGCTTTCGCGCCGACTTGACCGTTCAGCTTCATGGGACTGCCGTCGATGGTCTGGTAAACCTTGAAAGATCGCAGCGACAGGTCCCGGTTGACCTGATAGCTTTCCCGTACCGATGCTTCCCGTGAAAAGCCGAAACCGGACATTTTTACCGCACTGTCGCTCTCTATCAGGTAGCCTGTCGGAACCTCACTGATAAGCAGATGGGTAAAGCCGGTCCGTTCGTCATTGAAATAGATACCGAACCACCTCTCACCGAGAGGCATGCCGGTCAAGGGAGGAGAGGTCCGGGCAGAGGCAGTGAGGGGCGCCAGTAACGAAAGAAGGAGCAGGACAAAAAGAAGCAGCGAACACAGGAATGCCGGGACTGCTGCAGAACCATCGCGGGATGTACGTGTAAAGGAAGACATGGACTCACTCGTGGGTATCTGGACCAAAAAACAAAAAAGCCCGCAAAGGAGCGAAAAAAACTGGAATCCCGGGAAAGTAACTCCTTTCCTTTTGGGAACTTGTGCGATTTTTATACCACAAAAAGCGCTGAGGTGGCAACCGAAGAAAAATATCGCCACGAGAGAAAATCCCTTGCCAAACAGATGTATTGTTATTATAATATATATGGAATTTGTGGAAGTCGATAGACTTCCTTTGTGCCCTAGTTGACCTACCCTCCTTGGTCGCTAGGGTGTTTTTTTGCCGACAGCACAAATAATCAAACACTATTAGATCGTGGCGATGCGCCATATTTCCTGAAATATGGTTACGGTGATTGTGCTTTTTTGAAAAAATTCGTGCCAGAGATGGCACACCAGCCTGCCTGAACAACAGAAACCCATGTGACGGAAATAGGCGGTAAATCCCCATGCAGGGCACCCTCTCGGCATTCACCCCGGCTAACCAAAAATTGGCATAAATATAGCATCAAAACAGTGTTAGTTTATCGATAATGAAAACTGAAATGCTCGGAGTACGGAGGAGGAAGGTAAGATGGGGAGAATGCAAGAACATCCTCGTTATAATGTGATTTCCATGAGAATAAGCGATGAAGAGCGGGAAATGCTCCAGCTGATCATGCAGACCACCGAGAAAAGCATGTCCGACATCATGCGGGAAGCCATGGAACTCTTCAAGAGCAAGTGGGCTAAGCCACAAGTCGAACATAAGGCTGCCTGACGGTGCCCGATAGTATAATAAAAGAGGAGTCGAGATAACCGACCCCTCTTTTTGGTATTAGTAAAAAACTGATCGGGTTCTACTTGATTCTCCAGATAGTCCCTTGAGGAGAATCCAGCAGCACGATATTCCTGGCGAGCAGCGAGTCACGGATTTCGTCGCTCCGGGCAAAGTCGCGAGACTTGCGGGCTGTCGTCCGCTCCTCGATCAGCCTTTCTATTTCCTCCCGCGAAATACCAAGCTCACCCAGCTTCCGCTCCCGGGCATTTTCCAGGTAGACATCCGGCCGCGTTCGAAAAATGCCGAGCACCTCACCCGCCTCATCAAGCACCCTTCGCGCCTTTACCAGAATCATCTTGAGATCAGCCGAGATCTTGCCGCTTTCGGCAAGAACCCGGTTGACGGCCCGCACCAGGTCAAAGATGTGTCCCAGGACCTGGGCAGTATTGAAATCATCGTCCATTGCCTCCCGGAAGAGACCGGGGAAATTATCGACTTTTTCCAGCAACTCCTGTTCAACTTCCGTCAGGTTAGCCGTCTTGACCGGGAGCTGTTCGCCGGTCACACCGACGATATTCTCATCGATCTTCGCCAAAGCCGAATAGATTCTGTCGAGGCCAGCCTCGGCTTCCGTCACATTCTGATCAGAAAAATCGAGCGGTGAGCGATAATGGGCCGTGATGAGGAAGAAGCGCAGCGCCTCGGCATCGTACCGTTCCAGCACCTCTTTGATGGTAAAGAAATTGCCGAGAGACTTGCTCATTTTCTCCGAGTTGATGTTGACAAAACCGTTATGAAGCCAGTACTTGACGAATGGTCGACCGGTTGCGGCCTCGGACTGGGCAATCTCGTTTTCGTGATGGGGAAAGACCAGGTCCTTGCCGCCGCCATGGATGTCGATGGTTTCGCCAAGAAAACGCATGCTCATGGCGGAGCACTCGATGTGCCAGCCCGGCCGGCCCTTGCCCCACGGGGAATCCCAGGATGGCTCTCCCGGTTTTGCCTCTTTCCAGAGCACAAAATCCATGGGGTGATTCTTCCGCTCGTCCACTTCGATGCGGGCCCCGGCCTGCATGTCGTCCAGGTTCCGCTTGGAGAGCTTCAGGTAGTCCTTGTAGGTTTCCACATCGAAATAGACGTCCCCTCCGGACGGATAGGCAAAACCTTTGTCCACCAGGGTCTGAACGATTTTGATGATGTCATCGATATGTTCCGTTGCCCGTGGCTGGCAGGTGGGAATGGCCACTCCGAGCTGAGCCATATCCCGGTCAAACTCCTTGATAAAGCGCTCCGTTATCTCGCGGAAATCCACCCCCTCGCGATTGGCACGATTGATGATCTTGTCGTCCACATCGGTATAATTGCGGACATAGGTCACCTCATAGCCACTGTGACGGAGGTAGCGGAAGATGACGTCGAACACGACATTGGCGCGGGCATGGCCGATATGGCAATGGTCGTACACGGTAACACCGCAGACATACATGGAAACCTTGCCCGGCACCTGAGGAACGAATTCCTCCTTCTTGCCGACAAGGGTATTATAAACGCGTAATGCCATTATTAAACCCCCCTCAAAAATCAGTCTTAAGTTGTACATTTGGGAAAGCGGATTGGGAAATGCGGATTACGGATTAAAAGAGGCGGATTACGGATTAGGAATTCGTACCCCTTACCCCGCTTCTTTACCCCTTAATCCTTAATCCGATTTTTGCTCTTCCCAACTCAAAACTCAACACTCATCACTCAAAACTGCTTATTTAGCCTTAGCCCACGAGTCTCGCAAAGTAACGATGCGGCTGAAAACCGGCGCGCCCGGCTTCGAATCAACCGGATCTGCTATGAAATAGCCCTGGCGCTCGAACTGAAAGCTGTCTCCCGGCATGGCTTCGATAAGGCCCGGCTCGAGGCGGCAGCCGGTGAGCGTCTTCAATGAGTCGGCATTGAGGAAGGTTTTCCAGTCCGGGCCGTCTTTGTCACTTCCGGGCTGCGGCACGGTGAAAAGCCGGTCATAGAGACGGACTTCGGCGACAACCGAATGAGCAGCGGAAGCCCAGTGGATGGTCCCCTTGATCTTGCGGCCGTCTGCCGCGCTGCCGCCCCGCGAATCGGGATCGTAGCTGCAACGGACTTCGAGAATTTCGCCGGTTGTCTCGTCTTTCACCACACCCGTGCACTTGACGATATAGGCGTAGCGCAAGCGAACCTCCCGGCCGGGAGCGAGGCGGAAGAAACCCTTTGATGGCTCTTCGAGGAAATCGTCCCGCTCGATGAAAATCTCCCGGGAAAAGGCCACCTTCCGGGTGCCCATGCCGGGGTCATTGGGGTGATTCAGCGCTTCGAACTCATCGCTTGAGTCCTCGGGATAATTTTCAATCACCACGCGCAGGGGATCGATAACGGCCATGGCGCGGGGCGCTTTCGTGTTCAAATCTTCCCGGACGCTATCCTCCAGTATCCCCATTTCAATCCAGCTGTCATTTTTTCCGACGCCGATCCGCTCGCAAAAGTTCCGGATCGACGCAGGTGTGTAGCCACGCCGCCGCATCCCCACCAGGGTCGGCATGCGCGGATCGTCCCAGCCGCTGACATAGCGGTCGCGAACCAGCTCCAGGAGCTTGCGCTTGCTCATTACCGTATAGGTAAGATTGAGGCGGGCAAACTCGTACTGGCGAGGAGCGTAAATCCCGAGCGACTCGAGGAACCATTCATAGAGGGGCCGGTGATCCTGGAATTCCAGAGTACAGATGGAATGGGTGATGCCCTCGATGGAATCAGACTGTCCGTGGGCATAGTCATACATGGGGTAGATGCACCAGTCGTCGCCGGTATGGGGATGGCTGGCATGGAGTATCCGATACATGACCGGGTCACGCAGGTTCATGTTGGGCGAGGCCATGTCGATCTTCGCCCGCAGCACCCGGGAGCCGTCGGGAAACTCTCCGGCCCGCATCCGTTGGAACAGCTCGAGATTTTCTTCGCTGGTCCGGTTCCGGAAGGGGCTTTCCTTGCCCGGTTCGGTCAGGGTACCGCGTGTTTCGCGGATCTGGTCGGCCGTCTGGTCGTCCACATAGGCCTTGCCTTTTTTGATCAGCTCCTCAGCCCACTGGTAGAGCTGCCCGAAATAATCCGAGGCATGGTAGAGATGCTCGCCCCAATCGAAGCCGAGCCAACGGACACTGTCCTTGATGGTTTCGATGTATTCCACATCTTCTCTGGTGGGGTTGGTATCGTCGAGCCGCAAGTGGCAGCGTCCTGAATAATCGCGGGCCAGTCCAAAGTTGAGGCAGATGGACTTGGCGTGGCCAATATGAAGATAGCCGTTCGGCTCCGGCGGGAAACGGGTTACAATGGTATCGTGCTTCCCTGAACGAAGATCCTCGTCGATGATGTTGCGGATAAAGTTCGTGGGAGCGGCGGAATCGACTGCGACCGTTTCCGGCCCTTTTCCGCTGTCGTTTGTCGGTGTGGTCATGTGGTTCCCTCTATGTCGATAGATTCAGAATTTTTCTTCGAGAAGCGCAACGGAATAGCTGGCGATCCCCTCGCCACGACCGGCAAAACCAAGCTGCTCGGTAGTGGTGGCCTTCACGTTGACCCTGCCCTGCTCACAGCCGAGCGCATCGGCAATGATTGACCGCATCTCCGGGATATAGGGCGCCAGCTTTGGTCGCTGGGCCACGATCGTGGCATCCACATTACCGATTCGGTAGCCCTTGGCGTCCGCAAGGGACATGACATGCCGCAGCAGCGTGACACTGCAGGCACCCTTGTAGGCCGGGTCGGTATCGGGAAAATGCTTGCCGATGTCGCCCTCGCCGATGGCACCGAGAATGGCGTCGGAGATGGCATGAAGCAGAACGTCGGCGTCTGAATGACCCAGCAGCCCCTTTTCACAGGGGACATCCACCCCACCGAGGATAAGCTTTCTTCCCGCCACCAATTGGTGGACGTCATAGCCGTGTCCGATTCGCATTGCAGATCCTTTCGTTTTTAAGAACCAGGGGTTGGAGTTTGTAGGGGCAGGCCCCTGTGCCTGCCCAAATCAAGGGCAACCACGGGGGGTTGCCCCTACGAATGATTCACACTACCCCTCTTTTTTCAAAAAAGCCTCCGCCAGAATCAGATCCTCCGGAGTAGTGATCTTGAAATTACCATAGCTACCCAACACGATCCGGACTGATTTTCCAAGGCGCTCAACCAGTGAGGCGTCGTCGGTGCCGAGCCAGCACTCGGCATCGGCCTGCTCGTGGGCCTCACGGATAACACCATAACGGAAAGTCTGGGGCGTCTGGGCCAACCAGAGTGTCTCGCGGGGTGGAGTCTCAATTACCACCCCGTCCTTCACTACCTTTACGGTATCCTTAACCGGAACTGCCACAAGCGCGCCGTCATGGGCCCGTGCTACCGCAACGGAGCTTTCGATAATCGAGAGGGGAATAAAGGGGCGCACCCCGTCATGGATAATGACTGGATCATCTTCACCTGCCTGCTCAACGGCCCGCAAACCATTCAGTACGGAATGCTGGCGCTCGCTGCCGCCGGCCACGATCCGACGGACCTTGGCAAAACCGAAACGCTCCACCACGTTCTCGCGGCAGTAAGGAATTTCATCCTCCGGGATGATCAGGTAGATGTCATCCACAAAAGGAGCAGACTCGAAAACGGCAATGGTATGAGCCAGAATCGGCCGCTCACCCAACTGCAGGTACTGTTTGTTCATCCCCGCAGCCATCCGTTTCCCCATGCCGGCCGCGGGAATAAGGGCTATCACCCGCATTGTCTTTACCCCTTTAAAAAACGGTTTTTAGTTTTTGGTTTTTAGTTTTTGGTTAAAGACTAAAAACCAAGAGCTCAAAACCTGGAACTGAATCCGATTGTTTCCTGACTTTTCAGAATTTTTTATAATAAACTCAAGCCCTTTTAGCGGTCAATGAAAAAGTTTCAGCAAACAGCTTCCAAATGCAGTGTTGAGTTTTTAGTTTTTAGTTTTTGGTTGGAAAACCGCACAGCAAATTTTGCCACAGATGAACACAGATGACGCTCCCTTAATGCCTGACACATAACACCTGAAACCTAAAACCTGCTTCAGTTTTCAAAACTAAAAACTAAAAACTAAAAACTAAAAACCGCCTTTCCCCGCTTTCCTCTCTTGCTTTTTCTCCCCTGCAAAGATACTCTTTTCTTCTAAGGAGTGAACGATGGATCCGGTTCGACATCTAAAAGTTTCCATGATCGTGCTGGCCCTGCTCATTTCAATCGGAGTCCTCGGGTATATGGGGATAGAGGGCTGGGATTTCCTCGATTCCCTTTATATGACAGTTATCACCCTGGCGACCGTCGGTTTCAAGGAAGTCCATACTCTCAGTGACCTCGGCAAAATCTTTACCATGCTGCTCATTGTCCTGGGTGTCAGCGTGCTCGGCTACATTGTCGGCAGTCTCGCCCAGATCATGTTTGAAGGACAGATCCAGCGCGTCTTCGGGAGGAAAAAGGTGGAAAAGAAGATCGAAGCCCTACATGACCATTACATTGTCTGCGGTTTCGGCAGGATGGGTGCTCTCATCTGCCGCGAGTTTTCCGCCAAGCCGCTTCCCTTTGTGGTGGTGGAAAAGAACAACGAGATAATCGAAAAGCTGGTGGAGGATGGATATCTCTATCTCCGTGGTGATGCCACCGATGACGATACGCTGTTGAAAGCCGGGATCAAAAGAGCCAAGGGGCTCATCTCGGTGGTGGCCTCAGACACGGAAAATGTCTACATTACACTCTCGGCACGGGGATTGAACACCGATCTCTTCATTCTTGCCCGCTCCGGCGACGAGGGCTCGGACCTCAAACTGAAACGAGCCGGCGCAAGCAAGGTTATTTCTCCGTACCTGATCGGTGGAAACCGCATGGCCCAGGCAATCCTGCGCCCCAATGTCGTCGACTTCATCGAGATAGCTACCGGCCGTGAGCACATGGAACTGCAGATGGAAGAAATCATCATCCCCCCCGGTTCCGGTTTTATTGGAGAAAATCTTGTCAGTTCGGGTTTCCGCAAGGAGACCGGGGTCATGATCGTTGGCATCAAGAACCAAAATGGCAGCATGGTCTTCAACCCTGAATCGCACACCTCGTTTGCAGAACGGGATACCTTGATTGTTCTCGGGCAACCCACGGCTATCAGCAAACTGGAATATCTGGTGCAATGCAGCAGCTGCGCCGCCGAAATCATCGAACGGCACAAGAAGAAGCCCCATGAAAACTAAACAGGTTTTTGTTCACACTCCCTACGCCCTGATCGAGGAGCATCTCAATTTCATTCTGGAGCGAGGGGTCAATCCCGAGATTGCTTTTACCGGAGAGTCCCTCGACTCTCTGGACCTGCAGAGATTGCGCGAAATTGCCCGCACCCTTGCCGAGAACGGCATCAGCACAACCATCCATGCCCCTTTTATCGACCTGAGCCCCGGCGCCTTGGACAGACTGGTACTGGAGGCAACACGACATCGTTTCCGCCAGGTCATGGAGGCAGCGGCAGTGTTGAACCCTTTGGTGGTGGTTTTTCATCCGGGCTATGACCGCTGGCGCTTCGGAAGCAGCAGGAACCGTTGGCTTGCGAACAGCATCGAAACCTTCCAGCCAGTAGTGGAAAACGCAGCAAAGATTGGCTGCACCGTGGCCGTGGAAAATATCTTCGAAGAAGAACCTTCCACTCTAAGAGCCCTTCTGGAAGCCTTCGATTCGCCCCTTTTCCGCCACTGCTTCGATGTGGGGCACTGGAACCTCTTTTCGAAGCTCAGCATGGATGAATGGTTCGCCGAGCTGGGCCTCTTTATTGCCGAGGCCCATATCCACGACAATCACGGCCTGGCTGACGACCACAGCCCGCTGGGCGAGGCAGGCATAGACTTTCCTCTGTTTTTCAAGCTGATGGCCCGCTATGCACCCGAGGCAGCCTGGACCATCGAAGCACATAACCGGGTGGCGGTCGAACGGGCTCTCGAAAACCTCTTCCCGTACCTGGAGGAACGCTAAGAGCCTGTCAGACTTAGGATGAATCTGCTGCAAATCCGTCTGAACGGCCCGAAAACCGACCCCGAATTTTTTTCTTGACAGCAATGCCCTTCCCTGTCAACAATACCAGCATGATTCTACGTGACTATTTTACCTTTAGCGCTTTTTCTTTTTGGTGCGGTTTCTTTTTTCGACCGTCCACCCGGCGTAAAGGTCTGATTCAAGTGTAGTAGAAAGAAATTCAAGACCGGAAGCCGAGGGTGGACTGAAAAACACCCCCGGCTTTTTCATTTTATGAAACAAGCACCAGCCAGGAAAGGGCCGGGGGGAAAATCCTCCGGCCCTTTGCTATTCCGGGGACAAGGAGAACGGGAGAGATGATCATTGTTATGAAAGCTGGAGCAGCAAAGAAAGACAAGGATGAGGTGTTGAAACGGATCAGGGAATTGGGCTACAAACCCCATGTGATCCACGGAGCCACCAGGGATGTGATCGGTGCCGTAGGCGACGAACGGGGCAAGCTCATTCTTCAATCAGTGGAATCCATGCATGGGGTGGAAAGCGTTCTACCGATCCTTCAGCCCTACAAGCTGGCATCAAAAGAGGTAAAAAAAGAGCGGAGCATTATCCGGGTCACGGATACCGTTGCGGTTGGCGGCAAGGAAATTATTGTCATGGCCGGCCCCTGTTCCGTGGAGGGGGAAGAGCAGATCATCGAGACCGCTCTGGCCGTCCGGGATGCCGGTGCGCAGATGCTGCGAGGCGGGGCCTTTAAACCGCGCACCTCACCGTATTCTTTCCAGGGGCTCGAAGAAGAAGGTCTGAAACTTCTTGCCAAGGCCCGGGAGGCAAGCGGTATCCCCTTTGTTACCGAAGTAATCAACCCGGAGACCGTGGAACTGGTAGCCGAGTACTCCGACATGCTGCAGATCGGTGCCCGCAATTCGCAGAATTTCGCTCTGCTGAAAAGAGTCGGCCAGATACGCAAGCCGGTTCTTCTGAAGCGCGGCATGTCTATGACCATCCAGGAATTCCTCATGAGCGCCGAGTACATCATGAGCGAGGGCAACCAGTCCGTGATCCTCTGCGAGAGGGGAATCCGCACCTTTGAAACCGCAACCCGCAATACCCTCGATCTCTCCGCCATCCCGGTTCTCCGGGAGAAGACCCACCTGCCGATCGTCGTAGACCCCTCACATGGCACGGGGAATTACCATTACGTCGCGGCAATGGCCTTTGCCGCCGTGGCCGCCGGTGCCGACGGACTGATGATTGAGGTGCATTCCGATCCGGAGCACGCTTCTTCCGACGGCCCCCAGTCCCTGAAACCGTCAAAATTCGCAAAAATGATGGAAAAGTTGAAACTGTTTGCCGAGGTGGCGGACAGAACCCTCTGATTTCCTGCCCTTCCTCTCCTGCCCTCCCTTCGGGAATGGGCAGGAGAGAGTAGCACTATTACCCCTTGCCCGAAATCATGTATTGCAGTAGTATGTGCAATCATTAATGCTATTTTACCAATACTGCTAGCCAAAGACACCAGATAAGAAACCAGACGGCTCCAGACCCAACGGGAGGAACTGCATGCGCCTTGTTTTGCTCTGCATTCTCTGTGGCACGATTCTCTGTTTCACGCCAACATCCGCTTTTGCGTCCTCCGACAAGGACGGGCACCCGGCTGCACGGGAGATTCAAAGGGATTTCGAGACGAACCTGGACCTTTGGCGCAATGGCCGTTATGAAGAACTGTACGAAAGAACCTACGCTAAGGGCAGTCGTTCCCGAGAAGCATTCATTCGGCGAATGACCGCAGCTGGCCGAAAACCTGCCTGCTGCTGGGAAAAACTTCAGGAAGCAACGGTCAGCAGGGGACCGGGAAAGAAGGCGACCCTTCATGCCCGCATCGGCCTCGAAAGCAGATTTGGTGCGACCGAGTACAGCACCCGCTCTTTCCGCATGAAGAAGGAAAATGGCGTCTGGAAACCGGCGATGTCCGACATTCTCTCCCTTGCGAAAACAGGAAAGGATTGACTTCATTGCGTTCATTCGCTACTCTCCTCTGGCTTAAATGCTTCCTAGTTTCCATCCGGAAACGGCCTTTTTTCGCCCTGACAGCGTCAATCAGCAGTCTTGTTTGTGCGACGTACAGTAGTACGTCTCCGCACAATCCCTTGATTTCCTTGTCAGAACAAAAAAATCCTCGTTTCCAAATTGGAAACCGCTAGTTTCACATCCGGTGTTTCCGGATGAAAACTTCCTGTTTTCCATGATCCGCGCCAGATAGGAACAAGAGACCAGAACATATACATGGGGGAGAGAAAATATGAGTGGAAAAGTCACTCAGCACCAAGCATCGGAAAAAGCTGCGGAAATCCTTAGCGCCCTGAAAGACGGAAGCCCTGAAATCGAGAACGTTGACGTCAGCTTCATCCTCTACCTTACCGAGATCATTTCGACCAGGGGCACGGTCGAAGATCCGGCATATTCGAGGGAAATGGTGAATGATATCGTCGCTGCCATGATGAAGCACGGCGTGAACATGCACGATTGGCCGTTGATTATTTCCCAGCTGGTAAAAGCGCTTCACACCGTGATTCTGTATAATATTCCTGACTGCTACCATGAAAAGGCGGTAGAACTGGCAGCAGAAGAGTTGCGAACGGGTTTTGATACGACGAGGAAAGAATATTTTGCCCTTTTGGGAGTGATCTGAAGGAAGAGAGAGAATGGTTTCTCCTGGTCACGACAGCCAAGGCCGTGACCAGGAGACAAATATATTAGCGGTTCAGCAACGCACGGAACTTGTCGGTGATACTCTTTTCGAAATACCCGGAAATCTTGCCGTGAAGAGCATCCAAAGATCCCCCAATCTCTTCTCTGGTCTGCTGGCGGGCAATATAACCATCGAAATCAAGGGTGAATGACTTCTGGCGGATCGGCTCCGGATAGTCGAAATTATACATCCCGTAGAGGAATGTCAACTTCAAGTCACCGTAGTTCATCTCCAGATTGTTGAACGCACGGGCGATGGCAGTCTTGTCGTCAACCAACGAAAACATGGAGATCAAGTCCGGATGCAGGTATTCGGTCCAGTCGGTCAAATTGGATTCCGTCAGCTCGATATTATTGAAATAGCGAAGTCCGAAACGGTTAACACCAAGATCTCCGACCTCGGGAAATGCGGTAAGCAGTGCATCAGCAATGGTGAGGAAGGTCTCTTTCAGGTCGTCGTAGTCGGTATACTTCTTGAAATCCAGCCACATGAAACTGGGGGCGATGCAAAGCGCCCGGTCCCCATTTTTCCCCTGAAAAAACCAATGGTTTTCTTTCACATGCTTCCGCACCGGCTCGGACCCGCACTTCACCTCAATCTGTTCGGCTATGGCACTCTTGCGCTGCACATGAGGAAACTTGTCCTTGAGCTTTGCCTTCACCGATGATGGCAGTTCGGAAGAAATCTGATAAAGATTTTTGTTAAAATCAATGCGAGCCATGACATTTTTTAAATAATTATTTTGATATTTTCCTGACATAGGGACTCCCTTACTTGTATAGTATTGAATATAGTACTACCGTATTTTTTCCTGTTAGTCACGGATTTTCATGGCAGCACAGCGTCTCATGCCTGCCCGGAAGGCGCATTGCCGGTCCCTTTTTTGCAGGTGAGAAAACCGTCTCTCTGTCAACTGAAGAATATGTGCTACACTAGTTTCCATCCGGAGATTCCGGACGAAAACTAGCGGTTTCCAGACGGAAACTACACTATCCCTGTGACGAGGCCGGACTGAAAACACACAAGAATAACGAAAAATGGATATAAAGAATTGAAAGTATCTCTCACGCTGTTTATAATAATGCAAAAATGTCGACACGGTGGTACTTATTGGACCTGAAAAGCACGGAATTCATAAAAAGCGCTGTTACTCCCGCCCATTACCCTGAAAGCGATCTGCCGGAGGTGGCATTTGCCGGGCGCTCGAATGTGGGTAAGTCATCGCTCATCAACACCCTGATTAACAGAAAAAGCCTTGTGCGCACCAGTAGGACGCCGGGTCGCACGCAGCTTATCAATTTTTTCCTGGTTAACGGTGAGTTTGTCCTTACTGACCTGCCAGGATACGGTTTTGCGAGCGTCCCCCTTGCCGTAAAGAAAGAATGGGGGCCGATGATCGAAACGTATCTGGCCAAGAGGCAAAACCTCAGCTGCGTAGTCCTGATCCTTGACGTGCGGCGCGTACCGAGCCGTGAAGACCAACTCATGCGCCAATGGCTCAGTACCTACTCCATTCCCGTTGTCCTGGTTGTGAATAAATGCGACAAGGTATCCCGCAACGAACGGGCACGCCAGGCAACCGTCATCGCCCGGACCCTTAACGTCCCCGTGGATGAGCTGATCTTTTTCTCGGCCCTTTCCAAGGAAGGACGAGAACCGCTCTGGAAAAGATTGGAAGCACTGCTTTTCTCGCAGGAGCAGGCCCTGTAACTGCCCCGATTGGCGGCCCCAGGGGGCCAAACCTACAAAGAAGACTCGGGGAACGGTTCGGCTGCACGAACCTGGCCCCGCGAACACATAAGAGGTATCCATGCACACCATACTAGAGAAAAATATACTGACGGAACGGACCTGGCGCATGCGGATAGCAGCCCCCCTGATAGCACGGAAGTGCCAGGCAGGGCAGTTTCTAATGCTTCGCATCCACGAAAATGGCGAGCGGATTCCGCTGACCATAGCAAACTGGGATCGGGAAGCCGGAACGATCGATATCTATTTTCAGGAAATCGGAGCGACCTCTGAACTGCTTGCCAGCATGGAAGAAGGGGATTCAATCCTGGACGTGGTTGGGCCCCTCGGCAACCCAACACACGTGGAGAAGCTGGACGGCACCTTTGTCATGGTAGGCGGAGGCTTCGGCATCGCCGCAGGCTACCCCGTGGCACGCGCCTTCAAAGAGGCGGGCAATCGCGTCGTTGCGGTTCTTGGATGCAAAACCAGAAGTCTCCTGATCTGCGAAGATCTGCTGAAAAGCGTCTGTGACGAAGTTCTGGTGGCCACCAACGATGGCAGCTATGGCTCTCAGGGCATGGTGTCCGATGTGCTGCAGGGGCTTCTGGATGGTGGCGAAAAAATCGTCCTGGTTTACCCGGTCGGTCCTCCCATCATGATGAAAGTCATTTCCCAGATGACGCTTCCGCTCAAACTCAAGACGATCGTCTCCCTGAACTCGGTCATGGTTGACGGCACCGGGATGTGCGGTTCATGCCGTGTCACGGTTGCGGGCAGAACCCGTTTCGTCTGCTCCGAAGGGATCGATTTCGACGGGCATGAGGTGAATTGGGACGAAATGATGTCCCGCCAGAAAATGTACAGCCGCCAGGAGAAAGAAGCCTTGGATTACTATCACGAGCATGGCAGCTGCCTGGGAGGTTCCCAGTGAGGAAAGAACTGACCGTACAAGATCGCTGCGCCATCCCCCGTCACGAGGTGCCGCACCAGGATCCAGCAGAACGGGTCCATAACTTCGATGAGGTGACTCTGGGCTGGGATCGGGAAACCGCCATGGAAGAGGCCGAGCGCTGCCTGCTCTGCAAGAACCCGCAGTGTGTCACCAACTGTCCCGCAGAGATCGATATCCCCGGCTTCGTCCGGAAGATCGCCGAGGGGGATTTTCTCGAAGCGGCCCGCGTCCTTCGTGCCAGTTCCTCCCTGCCGGCGGTTTGCGGCCGGGTCTGTCCCCAGGAAAACCAGTGTGAACTGACCTGTGTCATGGGCAAAAAATTCAAGTCGGTGGCCATCGGCCGCCTGGAACGTTTCGCCAGCGACTACGCCCTGTTCAAAGAACAGCTGCCGGTACCAACCATTGCCCCTCCCACCGGTAAAAAGGTCGCGGTGGTGGGCGCCGGTCCGGCAGGAATAACGGTAGCGGGAGACCTGGTCAAGCTGGGTCACGACGTTACCCTGTACGAGGCCCTGCACGAGCCGGGAGGAGTACTATTATACGGCATTCCCGAATTCCGGCTGCCCAAAGAGATTGTCCGAATGGAAGTGGCGGTTATCCAGCAACTTGGGGTAAAACTGGTGACTAACTTCGTAGTGGGTCGCACGGCCAGCGTCGATGAGCTCCTTGAGGAATTCGATGCAGTATTTCTCGGTAACGGAGCCGGTGCACCAAGCTTCCTGAATATTCCGGGAGAAAACCTGAACGGCGTCTATTCGGCCAGTGAATATCTGACCCGCTGCAACCTGATGAAGGCATTCAAGTTTCCGCACTACACCACACCGGTGGCCACGGGAAAGAAGGTTGCGGTCCTGGGAGGCGGCAACGTGGCGATGGACGCTGTCCGGATGTCACTGCGGCTGGGCGCCGATGAAGCAACGATCCTCTACCGGCGCAGCCGGAAAGAGATGCCGGCCCGGGTTGAAGAAATCGAAAATGCCGAAGAGGAAGGGGTAAAGTTCCACTTCCTGGTAAACCCTGTGCGGTTCCTCGGCAGCGAGACCGGGTGGGTTACCGGGGTCGAATGCCTGCGCATGGAACTGGGCGAACCGGATGCCTCGGGACGGCGACGGCCAATACCGATCAAGGGATCGGAATTCGTCGTTGATGTTGATATGGTGGTGGTAGCTATCGGGCAGTCGGCGAACCCGATTGTCGCTTCCACGGCCACCGGAGTCGAGACCAACGAGCGGGGCTATTTCATCGCTGACGAAGACGGCCGCACCACCAAACCGGGAGTCTGTGCCGGCGGCGACATTGTTACCGGCGCGGCCACCGTCATCCTGGCAATCGGTTCAGGCAAGAAGTCAGCCCGTGCCCTGCACGAATATCTAAGCGGAGATGGAAGCTGGCCGGAGATTAAGCCCATCGCCTAGGAGCCTGACATTTGCAGATTGACAATTACGGTACCGTCTGCAAGAATCTCTTTCACAATTGAATACTACAAACGACCAGGTGCTCTTACGGAGATAATAGGGAAGAGGGCGAAAACCCCTCACTGCCCCGCAACTGTAAGCGGTGATGAAAGCTGCACGAGAGGCCACTGAGCTGAACGGCGACACAACTACTATTTTACGGAACAGGGAACGCAAAGGATAGGCGGACCGCTACTCCGTGACGTAGTGCGAAGTCGCTCGCTCGGGAAGGCACAGCGAGTAAAGCGACCCGCAAGTCAGGAAACCTGCCCGGCCGAAGCAGTAAGGACCTCCGAGGGAGAGGCACCGAAGCCTTACGTGTATCCAGCGACCGGTTTCAGGACCCCGTTTCTCACCAGAGAGGCGGGGTTTTTTTATGTCAAAGATCATATTTATCAGCGGCGGCGCCCGAAGCGGCAAAAGTCGCCTGGCCGAAAAGCTGGCCGAAGGCTTTGGGGAGCAGCTCTGCTACATCGCCACCGGAGAGGCGCGGGATGGGGAAATGGCGGAACGCATTGCCAACCACCGGCAACGACGGAGCGATGCCTGGCAGACGGTTGAGGAACCGCTCCGTTTGCCGGAAGCCATCAGGACGGCAAACGGCTGCTATCGGGCGATACTGGTTGACTGTATCACCCTCTGGATCACTAACCTGCTGTTCCATCACGACGCGGTCGAACCGGTACTCGCTGAAGTTAGAGCACTGGCCGAACTCTTTCCGGACCTGAAAACACCGCTCATTCTGGTTTCCAACGAGGTCGGAATGGGAATCGTTCCGGATAATGCCCTGGCACGAAGTTTCCAGGATCTTGCCGGACTAGCCAACCAGATCCTGGCCGAGGCAGCGGATGAAGTCTATGTAACATTTTCCGGAATACCGCTGAAGTTGAAATAATCAAATAGAGTGAGAGGATACCTATCATGCCCCTTCTTCACGATACCCTTGCCAGAATTCAAGCGATTGACCCGGTTCTCCTGGAGAAGGCCCAGGCAAAGCTGGACAACAAAACAAAACCGCTCGGCTCCCTGGGTAGACTGGAGGAGTTTGCCCGTCGTTTTGCCGCCATATCCGAATCCCTTGAGCCGGATACCACAAAAAAGGTCATCTTTACCTTTGCCGCTGATCACGGCGTGGTTGAAGAAGGGATCTCCGCCTTTCCGAAAGAGGTGACCCCCCAGATGGTCTTCAATTTTCTCCGGGGAGGAGCAGGCATCAACGTGCTGGCACGCCATGGAGGAGTGGAGGTACGGGTGGTTGACATGGGGGTGGATTTTGATTTTGGTGCCCTCCCTGAACTCATCGATCGCAAGGTCGCCCGGGGAACGGCCAACATCGCCAAAGGCCCGGCCATGAGCCGCCAGCAGGCGGTGGCAGCGCTGGAAGCGGGCATTGACCTGGCGAACGGCTGTCGAGACGAAGGCATTGCCATGGTCGGCACCGGAGAGATGGGCATCGGCAACACCACTGCCGCCTCAGCCATCATCGCCGCCCTTTCCGGCTTGCCGGTCAAGCAGGTCACCAGCCGGGGAACCGGGATCAATGATGCGGCCCTGGCCAACAAGATCCGGGTCATCGAACAGGCACTCCGGCTAAATCGGCCGGATCCGACTGATGCCCTCGACATCCTCACCAAGGTCGGCGGTCTGGAGATCGCCGGAATCGCCGGGCTGATTATCGGCTGTGCCGCCAACCGGATCCCGGTGGTGGTTGACGGTTTTATTTCCACCTCCGGTGCCCTCATTGCGGCCGGGCTGAATCCGCTCATCAAGGATTACCTGTTTGCCGCCCACGAATCGGTAGAGATCGGGCATCGTTATATGCTGGAGCATCTGGCTGCCGAGCCGATTCTCGACCTGCAGCTTCGCCTTGGTGAAGGAACCGGTGCGGCACTGGCCATGGGACTCATCGAGGCGGGCGTGAAAATCATGAAGGAAATGGCGACCTTTTCGGACGCCGGGGTGGCGGAACAGCAGGGGTAGGTTCTAGGGCAAAGTCGGATTAGGGATTACGGGGTAACCATAATCAGTTTTGAGTTTTGGGTTTTGGTTTTACTGATTAGCCCTATTCTTACGTTATGAAGATTGTCGTCCTCGAATGTCTTTATCGGGGATCCATGGTTTCATTCAGTTTGAAGCTGGCGGAAGATTGACTCTAATTAGTTGGTTTTTAGTTCTTTTTCGGGAAGTTGGTTATTTGATGTTTGTTGATATGCGCCTTTTTCTCATTGCTATTCAGTTTCTGACTATTATTCCGCTCCCCTTTGCCGTGCGCTGCGGGGAGAAAGATCTGGGCCGATCTTTGGCCTATTTTCCCTTGGCCGGTCTGGCCATTGGCGCCCTGCTGGTGGGGCTCAACTATCTCCTTTCGATGCTTCTGCCGCGCAGCGTTGTCGATCTGCTTCTTGTTACGGCTCTTGCGATTGTTACCGGAATCCTTCACCTGGATGGCCTGGCCGATGTCTGCGATGGACTGGCGGCCCGCGGTGGCCGGGAGCGATTTCTTAAGGTCATGAAGGATTCGCATATCGGAGCGGCCGGAGCAGTCGGACTGGCCCTGGCCCTGCTTCTTAAATACGAGGCCCTGCTCTCTATCCCTGCTGAAATGAAGCAGCAGGTTCTGTTCTGTTTCCCCATGCTGGCACGTTTCGCCCAGGTCATGATGATTGTCGGCGCCCGGCAGGCGCGCAGCGACGGCCTCGGTTCCCTCTTCATCAACGGAGCCAGGTGGCCACAGCTGCTCCTGGCAACCATGACCACCCTTGCCGCAGCCCTGCTTCTCATGGGATTTCGGGGTCTGTGGGCCTTCGTCGCCGCCTGTCTCCTCACCTGGACCCTCAGGGCCTGGTTTCATCGGAGGCTTGGCGGAATTACCGGTGACATCATCGGCTTTACCAGCGAACTGAACGAAATTCTCGCTCTCTTGATAGTACTGGCCCTTACAGGGCAAAAGGTTTTTCTCCTATGAAAGCAAAAACACGCATTTATCTTGTCCGCCACGGCGAAATTGCCGGAAGCGATGTCTTCCGCTATAACGGCCAAACAGATGTCCCCCTCACCCCAAAGGGCCTTGACCAGTACCACCTGCTGGCGGAGCGATTGAAGGACGTTCCGGTATCCGCATGCTACACCAGCGATCTGACCCGTTGTGTCCAGGGAGCGGAGATCCTCTCTGCTCAGCGGGAAATCCCGATTCAGGCCCAAAAGGAACTGCGGGAACTCAGTTTCGGAGAATGGGAAGGACTGGCCTGGACCGAACTGGCTGAGCGGTTTCCGGAGGAATGGAAGAACCGCATGAAAAGCTTTGTTGAGTTTCGCGCACCGGGCGGGGAAAACCTTCTCGACCTCCGCGACCGGGTGGTTCCGGCACTCAGGGAGATTGTCACCCGCCATCCGGGCGAAGAGGTTTTTTTGGTCGGCCATGGCGGAGTCAACCGGCTCATCCTGCTTGACGCCGTGGGCGCGCCGCCCTCTTCCATGTTCCGGATCGAGCAGGACTATGGCTGCCTGAATATCATCGATTATTATGAGGACGGCAATCCGGTTGTGAAACTCCTGAACGGATGAACTCCATGCAAGCAATCGTCATCGCCGCCCCCATGAGCGGATCGGGCAAGACCACCGTTACCCTCGGCATTATGGAATGCCTGAAACGGAGAGGCCTTGCCGTCGCCCCCTTCAAGGTGGGTCCGGACTTCATTGATCCGGGCTGGCATCGGCTCGTAACCGGCCGCTCTTCGGTGAATCTTGACGGCTGGATGTGCCCGGAACGGTTTGTTCGGAAAACCTTTGACCTGAATACACAGGGGGCGGACATTGCCGTGGTTGAAGGGGTCATGGGACTCTTCGACGGCATTGACGGCTCCTCGGAAGCGGGAAGCACCGCCCAGGTGGCAAAGATCCTCGCAAGCCCGGTGATCCTGGTGGTGGATGCAAAGAGTCAGGCCCGGAGCGCCGCGGCACTGGTGCAAGGGTTTGTCCGCTTTGACCCGCAGCTGCAGGTTGCCGGGGTAATTTTTAACAACGTGGGAAGCGCGAATCACGCCCGGATCCTGCGGGAGGCGATGGAATCCTCCCTGCCGGAAGTTACCGTGCTCGGCTGCCTCCCACGGGACGAGAGCCTCCGCATCCCCTCCCGCCATCTTGGTCTGGTGACTGCGGAGGAAAATCCTTTGTCAACGGAGTTCCTGAATTCCCTGGCCGCGGTGGTAGGGGAACATCTTGACCTGGACGGGCTGCTGTCTCTGGTGGAATCGTCAAAAAATCCCCTCCCCACTGGAGGGGGAGGGTTAGGGTGGGGGGGAAGTTGCCATAATGACCGTTTCGATTCATTGTCACCCACCCCCCAACCCCCTCCCGCTTGCGGGCAGAAGCAGCCTTCAGCGCGCAGGCCCGTCAAGGGAGGGGGAGCAGGAGTACAAATTGCCGTTGCCCGCGACCGGGCCTTCTGTTTCGTCTACGAGGACAACCTGCGGCTGCTCCGGGAAGCCGGGGCCGAGATAGTTGAGTTTTCCCCGCTGGACGATGCGCTCCTTCCGCACGGAATCGGCGGCATCTATCTCCCCGGGGGCTACCCGGAACTCTTTGCCGAAACGCTCTCGGCCAACCAGAGCATGATCGACGAGATAACGGCGGCGATCGAATCGGGCATGCCGGTCTACGCTGAGTGCGGTGGCTTCATCTACCTGTCACGGGGAGTGCGGGGCAAAGCTTCACCAGAAAATTCTGCCACAGTCGACTGCCAGGACATGATCCCCTTGGTCGGCATATTTCCCGTTTCCACCCGCATGCTGCCCCGGCGAAAGGCCCTCGGCTACCGCGAGGTGGAGCTGAGCGGCGATTCGATTCTCGGACCGTCGGGAACCATCGCCCGTGGCCATGAGTTCCACTATTCTGAGATGGAAGAAATGCCGCAAGAGGTGGAACGGCTCTACGAGGTAAGAAAGAACGGCACGGTGATCGCTGCCGAGGGATACCGCTACCGGAACTGCCTGGCATCGTACCTTCACCTCCACTTCGGCAGCTGCCCGGAGATGGCAGGCGCTTTTGTGAAAAACTGCTTTACATTCAAAAACGATCAGCCACAGAGTTCACAGAAAACTCAGAGTTAGATCTTCGACAGACGGCTCAACATCATCTTTCAGATTTTCTCTGTGCTCTCTGTGTCCTCTGTGGCAAAAAGGAGTTTTTTGTGAAGACCCAGATTGAACTGGCCCGCGAGGGCATCCTGACCAGCCAGATGGAAACCGTTGCCCGGGAAGAGAATATCTCGCCGGATTTTATTCTCCGCATGGTGGCGGAAGGCAAGATCGTCATTCCCTGGAACCACATCCGCAAACCGAAAGTGGTCGGAATCGGCAAGGGCCTTCGGACCAAGGTTAATGCCTCCATCGGCACCTCATCGGACATTGTCGACTACGGGGCCGAGATTCGCAAAGCACGGGTCGCCCAGGAAGCCGGGGCCGACACCCTGATGGAGCTTTCGGTGGGTGGCGACCTGGACCGGGTACGGCGGGAAGTGATCGCCGCGGTGGATCTGCCGGTGGGGAACGTCCCACTCTACCAGGCCTTCTGCGAGGCGGGCAGGAAGTATGGCGACCCGAACAAACTGGACGAAGAGATGCTGTTTGACCTTATCGAACAGCAGTGTGCCGACGGCATGGCCTTCATGGCCGTCCACTGCGGCATCAACCGCTGCACCATCGAGCGACTGAAGCGGCAGGGCTACCGCTATGGCGGTCTGGTGAGCAAAGGCGGGGTCGGCATGGTCGCATGGATGCTGGCCAACAATCGGGAAAATCCCCTCTATGAGAAATTCGACCGGGTGGTGGAAATCCTCAAGAGATACGATACGGTGCTCTCCCTGGGGAACGGCCTGCGGGCCGGAGCGATTCACGACTCTTCCGACCGGGCCCAAATCCAGGAACTGCTCTTCAACTGCGAGCTGGCGGAAATCGGTCGGGAAATGGGCTGCCAGATGCTGGTGGAAGGACCGGGGCACGTGCCCATGGATGAGATCGAAGGAAACATCCAGCTCCAGAAGAGAATGAGCGGCGATGCCCCCTACTACATGCTCGGCCCCATACCCACGGACATCGCCCCCGGTTTCGATCATATCACCGCCGCCATCGGCGCGGCCCAATCTTCACGCTACGGTGCGGATCTCATTTGCTATATCACCCCGGCGGAACACCTGGCCCTGCCGAACGAAGAAGATGTCCGGCAAGGCGTCAAGGCGGCACGGATCGCCGCCTATATCGGCGACATGAGCAAGTACCCGGAGAAGGGGCGCGAGCGGGACCGGGAAATGAGCAAGGCTCGCCGGGACCTGAACTGGGAAAAGCAGTTTGAACTGGCGCTCTTTCCCGAAGATGCCCGGGCCATTCGGGCCTGCCGCATGCCGGAAGACGAGCATACCTGCACCATGTGCGGCGATTTTTGCGCCTCGCGGGGTGCGAACGCGCTGTTTTCCGGGGACCTGCGGGGCGATAAGATTTAAACTGCGGGGTATGAGAGTCGGATTACGGGGTAAGGGGTAAAAAGGCGGGGTACAGGAAAAACCTGGAATTTCGTACCCCTTTAATCCTTAATCCGCCTCTTTAATCCGATTTTTCCAATATTTCGAGGTATTTATGGTAAAACTGTTCGTTTGCATCGCACTGCTGCTCATCGCCGCTCCGGCCCACGCCATGCACATTTCGGAAGGGATTTTGCCCCTGCCCTGGGCAGCTTTCTGGTATGCGCTCGCCCTGCCTTTTGTGGCACTGGGGATCCGCCGTCTGAACCTGCTGGCCAAGGAGGACCTGTCCATCAAGCCCCTGGTCGGGCTGATGGCGGCAGTCGTGTTCATCATCTCCTGCATGCCGGTACCAGTGCCGGTCGCCGGCACCTGCTCCCATCCCTGCGGCACGGGGATGGCAGCAATACTGCTGGGCCCCTTTGTCAGTTCGCTGATCGCGGCGGTCGCCCTGCTGCTCCAGGCACTATTCCTCTCCCATGGCGGGATCTCCACCTGGGGCGCCAATATCTTTTCCATGGGGGTTATCGGTTCCCTGGCCGGATATTTCACATTCAAGGGCCTGCGTGCTATGGGAGTCCCGCTGGGACTGGCCGCCTTTTTTGCCGGCCTCCAGGCAGATTGGGCCACCTACATGACAACATCCGTGGAGCTGGCTTCCGGTATCCGGGGCAGTGAGCCATTCCTGCCGCTGCTGGAAAAGATTCTGCTCGCCTTTGTCCCGACACAGCTGCCCCTCGGCATCCTGGAAGGCGCCATGACCGCCGGGATGGTGATGCTGTTGTACCGGAAAAGGCCTGATATCCTGGTAAAGTTACGGATAATCGCGCCCGGGGAGGTAGCGGCAAATGTTTAGGAAAGCAGACACCCGGCAAAGGGCACCGTACTCAGAAGGAATCAGAAAGGCTCTTGCGATTGCTTCTTTTCTGCCGATAATAACCTGTAGCATCATTCCTATCACATTCAGCCACCGTGCCTTCGGCGCTGACACCTGGCCTGGCGTCGATGAGTCCGTTGTGGAAAAGTTCGCCTCGGAACGAGGGCGCGAAGCCCACGCTCCGCTGATCAACACCGACCAGGGGGACCTGCTCCTGTTTGTTTTTCTCCTCGCCGGAACCATTGGCGGATTTGCGGCTGGCTATTCCTGGCGGATGCTCATGGAAGGGAAAACAACGGCTGCGAAAAGCGTAAAGAAAAAAAGGTGATAAGCTTCTTTATCAAGGACAGGAGAATCTCATGCGCTGTCCGAAATGTGACCATGAACAACCTGACGGAGCCAGCGAGTGCCAACTATGCGGGGTGATCTTTTCCCGGATACACGGACCAGACACTGAAACAGCGCAGCAGGTACTCTCCCCGGAATCCGCTCCAGGAACAGCCCGCCCGGCACTTTTGGTCCTGCTGAAAGAACGGCTGCTGCAGGTTGATCCGCAAGAGAGCCGTCTGCTGATTGCGGGCCGTGCACTGGTCTACCTGGTACTGCTGGTCTGGGGCTGCCGTCTCATGACCAGTTCCATTGAATCAAATTACGTGGGAGAGTCGTTTCTGCACCTGATTAACCTTCCCTTCCACGAAGCTGGCCACCTGTTCTTCTCTCCCTTCGGGCGTTTTATCCAGGTGCTCGGCGGAACCCTTGGCCAGTGGCTGGTACCGTTGATCGTGCTCTGCGCCTTCGTGGCAAAGGGCAACCCCTTCGGCGCAACCGTTGGACTCTGGTGGCTCGGGGAAAGCTTTCTCGATATCGCCCCCTACATGAACGATGCCCGCGCCGGGCAGCTGATGCTGCTGGGGGGCGTGACCGGAAGCGAAGTGGAGGATTACCACGACTGGGAGGTTCTCCTCACCAAACTGGGCTGGATGCAACATGATCACCTCATTGCCAGGCTAACCTTCGGCTTCGGCGTTGCCTTCATGCTGCTGGCGCTCGCCTGGGGCGCATATATTCTTTGGCAACAGTACAAAAGCACCGGCAGGCAACAAGCGGGAGGGTAACTATCCCCGAACAAGCAGGCAGGAAATACATGCATGCATACCTTTAGTCATACTGCACATACCGGCACTTTCCTCACTGCCATTGACCCGCGTGTCAAGCTCCTCTTCTCCCTGGCACTGCTGATGATGGTGATCAGCGGTAAAGGATTTCTTTTTCCGCTCACCACTGCCGTGCTCTGCATCAGCATCTGCCTCCGGTCCGGCATACGCCCAAAAGCCTTTGCCCTACGCTTCGCCGAGCCGGTCTTTATCATTACCATGATCGTGCTGCTCAAGCTTTTTTTCACCGGACACTCCCCACTGTTCACCGTTTCACTCTTTGGCATGGAGATTAGCGGTTTCCGGGAAGGATTACAGGAAGGACTCCTGATCGCGGCACGGATCATTGGCGCGGTATCGGTGGTGAACGCCCTCGCCTGTGTCACCCCATTTACCGAACTGATGGCCGCCTTTTCCTGGTTGCGCCTCCCCCAGACCTTCATTGATATCGTCCTGTTTGCCTGGCGCTACCTGTTCCTGCTCCATGACGATGCCCGGGTAATCTACGCAGCCCAGAAGAACCGGCTCGGCTATAGCAACTATCGCAGGGGGCTGCGCTCCTTCGGCACCCTCACTGGGACCCTGGTGATCAAGGCCTTCGACAGCAGCCAAACTGTCACTACCGCCATGCTACAGAGGGGCTATGATGGAAACATGCCGATGCTGAAGCACAAGCCTTTCCGGATGGGTGAGGTGGCGGTCTCGCTGACATTCATTCTCGGAATGGGATTTCTTTGGCAAATTTGAAAGAGCCGGATTAAAAAAGCGGATTAAGGATTATGGGGTAAGAAAAAATTGTTTTTTTTCAGCATTACGCTGGGGAAGCAGGGGGGTTTGCCATAATCCTTACCCCGTAATCCTTAATCCGAATTTCACGCTGTTACTATGTACATAAAAGGTATTTGTGAACACACCACGACTTTCCATACATATCGATACTTTCCGATATCCCGATGGCACGGTGGCCCTGTCCGGAATCCACTTTGATGTGGCACGCGGCGAATTCACCGGCATCCTCGGCGCCAACGGCTCGGGCAAGACCACGCTGTTGAAGGTGATGGACGGACTTATCAAGGACTATGATGGGAAGGTCCTGCTGGACGGCAAGGATATCTGCAAACTACCGCCGCGGGAAATCTACCGAAAAGTGGGCCTGGTCTTCCAGAATCCGGACGACCAACTCTTCGCCCACACAGTCTTTGAAGATGTGGCCTTTGGCCCGCGCAACATGGGCTTTGCCGACACCGAGGTTGCGGCGCGGGTCCGAAGTGCGCTGCGAAACGTCGATATGGAAGAAAGCGCAGCAAAATCAATCCACCACCTGAGTTTCGGCCAGAAGAAGCGGATCTGCATCGCCGGCCTCCTTGCCATGGGCCACGAAATTCTTCTCCTGGACGAACCAACGGCAGGCCTTGACCCCATGGGCGAATACCGGATGATGGAGCTCCTGACCCGACTGAACCGGGAAAACGACGTCACCATCGTCATGGCCACCCACAGTGTTGACCTGGTCCCGCTCTTCCTGCACCGCCTCCACATCCTCAGCAAGGGTAGCATTGCCCGTGGAGGAACTCCCGAGGAAGTCCTCACGGCTCCGGACGAAATGGCGGATGTCAAGCTGCGACTGCCTCACATTGCCGAGCTCATCTACCGACTAAAACACGAGGACAAGCTGCCCTTTGACCGGATGCCCCTCACTATCGGTGAAGCACGGCGGGAGATCCTGGAAAAACTGCAAAAAAGTTACTAACCACAGAAGACACACCTGTGCGCAGTAGCTTTAGCGAAGGCGGAGAGACCACAGAAAATTTTCTAGGCTTCGGGGGGGCCAGGAATCTTGCGAAAGGCCTAGAGAGTGGATCAACACGCAGACAAAACGTGGATCCAGGTCAAATGTATTGTTAAATTCGCATTTTTAGAGTAGTACATTCATTTGTTTTCAAACTTTTCGAATCCCATGCGTTACTGGTTATGTTCTCTGAGACCTCTCCGTCCTCTGTGGCAAGAAATAAGGAGTTACAATGAAAACCGCAATCCTGCTAATGGCCCACGGTAGCCGCATAGCCGAAGCAAACCAAGCTGTTGATCAAATAGCCGCGATGGTAAAAGACTTCGCCGACTACGACATTGTCGAGGTATCGTTCCGGGAAAATCATTCCCCCACTATTCAGCAGGGCATCGACGCCTGTGTGTCGCAAGGCGCGGAGCGCATTCTGCTCGTTCCCTACTTTCTCTACCTGGGCGCCCATGTCCTGGAGGATCTGCCAAAGGAAATGGAAGAGGCGCGACTGCGCCATCCTGGCGTGGAGATGGCCATGGGCAAGCACCTCGGTGTACACAAACGCCTTGCCAAGCTGGTCATCGACCGGATTGAAGAGGCATTCAGTGAAAAGGGGTGGAACTGATGTCCGTTCACCTGCGACCGGAAGAGATCGAAGCGGAGTCGTTTCGTATCATCGACGCAGAGGTTGGCCCCCATGCCTGGCCAGCAACAGAGTGGCCGGTTGTGCGCCGGGCCATCCACACCAGCGCTGATTTCGACTACGCACGCACCATGGTTTTTTCGCCGGATGCCGTTTGCCGTGGCTTAGCAGCCTTTCGCAGCGGCCGCGGAATTGTTACCGACACTACCATGGCTTTAGCCGGGATTAACAAGGGACTCCTCGAACGTTTCGGCCTCTCGGTTTCCTGTTTCGTTGCCGACCCCACAGTCTCAGCCGAGGCGCCACGTCTTGGCATAACCCGCTCTATTCTTGCCATGCGCAAGGCTGCCAGCGATCCCGGCAACGGGATTTTTATCATCGGCAACGCCCCTACGGCTCTTTTCGAACTGCTGCGACTGGTACGTGAAGAAGGATTACGGCCGGACCTGGTGGTTGGACTGCCGGTCGGATTCGTCGGAGCCGAAGAAAGCAAGGAAGAACTGCTGCGGGAAGCCTCCGGGCACGCCATTCCCTTCATCACCAACCGTGGCAGGAAGGGCGGTTCCAACGTGGCAGCAGCCGTGGTAAATGCCCTCTTAAAACTAGCAGAAGGTTGTTGAGAAAACCCGCGTCCAGATTCATTGAACCCATTCCGCACCTCGCTGGAAAAAAGCGAGCCGAGTGCAGGAAAAGCTCACATGACGAAAACCTTGCGGTACGGGTATACTACCGGAGCCTGTGCAACCGCCGCAGCCAGGGGAGCCGTCCTCATGCTGCGGGATCAGCAGCTGATTGATGAGGCGGATATCATCCTGCCCACCGGCGAATCAGTCCGCTTTCGCCTGCATGGTCAGGAACTCAGCAGAGACAGTGCCCGCTGTTATGTCATCAAAGATGCTGGCGATGACCCCGACGTGACCAATGGTGCGGAGATTCACGCTGAGCTGACCCTGGCTGAGGCTTCCAACGGGGAAACTGTGGTAATCCGAGGCGGAACCGGCATTGGCCGAGTCACCAAACCGGGGCTGGCGGTCCCGCCGGGGGAATGGGCCATTAATCCGGTTCCCCGCAGGATGATTGCGGAAGTAGTGACTGAGGTATTTTCAATCCACTGCCCGTTATTAACAGCCCTCGGTTCTCCCATGGTACCCCACGTGACCATCAGCATTCCAAATGGGGAAGAACTGGCAAAAAAAACTCTCAACTCCCGGCTCGGCATTATTGGCGGGCTCTCCATTCTTGGCACCACCGGTATCGTAAAGCCTATTTCCAGCCTGGCCTGGACTGAAACCATCAACGCTGCCATCGACGTTGCGGTGGCGTGCGGATGCAAAACCGTGGTGCTCTCAACCGGCAGGACCAGCGAAATGGCTGCGCAGAAACATCTTGCCGATGGACCGGGTGCACCTATGGAACCCTCTCGCATGGGGGATGAAAGGCCTCGCAAAAAAATCCTGTGCAGACTCTCCGAAGAGGCGTTTATCATGATGGGCGACCATGTGGGCTATGCCCTGCGGGCCTGCGAAAGCAAGGGAATAAGGAATGTAGTTCTTGCTGCACAATTCGCCAAACTCCTGAAAATTGCCTGCGGCCATGAGCAGACCCATGTTTCCTCTTCGCAACTTGACCTGAACCAACTGCGGGAATGGCTCGCAGCATCACCTCGCACCTTGCGTTTTGTGCCATGCGCCGTCAATGCCAACACAGCTCGTGAGGTCCTGGAAGCAACCGGGGCTGCCAAAGTGGTCATTAGTCTTCTCGGCAACAGGGTGTCGCTTTTCGCCGCTCAGCTCGCTCCCCGCCTCCGGGTGAAGGTTTTACTGGCAGGTTACGCTGGAGAAGTGCTATATTTCCGCTAGAATCAGCAGAGGGACTGCACTGTGCGAGCCTTGGTGCACGACGTATGTTTCTGAAAGTTCAGGGGGTGAATCATGCCGCAGCACAAAATCTATCTGGTAGGCGCGGGCATCGAAGGGTGGGAAGGTTTCGGTTCAAAAGCGCTTGAGGCCATCAACTCGGCAGAGCTGCTCATCGGCCATCAGCGGCTCCTGGACATTTTTCCCGATTTCAAGGGGGAAAAGCAGACCTTTTCCGATCTCTCCATCATGCTGGACCTCCTCAAGTCCACAACAAAGCAGGTCGTGGTACTCAGCTCCGGCGACCCGAATTTTTTCGGTGTTGCCCGCTTCCTGTTCCGGAATCTGCCCAAGGATCGGATCGAGATCTTCCCCAATGTTACCAGCGTCCAGTACGCTTTTGCCCGGATCAAAGAGCCGTGGGACGACTCGATCTTCGTCTCTGTCCACGGCCGCGGCCTGAAAGGCGCCATCGACCGCATCATCGCTGCCGACAAAGCGGCGGTACTCACTGATGAGGTGAACTCCCCTTCTGCGATCGCCAAAGAACTCATCAACCGGGGTGCGGAAGGCTATGACGTATATCTTTGCGAAGACCTGGGCCTCCCCACGGAAAAGTTTACCCGAACGGACGTCAGAGGGCTCGTGGGTCTGCAGGCCTCGCCCCTTAACCTTCTGATCCTGATCAAGGCTTGGGAACCGAACCTGGAAAACTATCCGCTCATGGGAATTGCCGACGACGAGTTCGCAACCGCCAGGAAGCTTATAACCAAGCAGGAAATTCGTGCCGTAACCTTGGCCAAACTCCAGATCCAGAACGATCTGGTGGTCTGGGACATCGGTGCCGGAAGCGGATCGGTATCCATTGAAGTAGGGAATCTGATGCCAAACGGCAAGGTTTTCGCACTGGAAAAGAATCCCCATTACCTGACCTTCATACGAGATAACCTGAAGAAGTTTTCAGCCAAGAATGTAATGCTGGTTGAGGCCTATGCGCCGGAAGGACTCGACGAACTGCCAAATCCCGATCGGGTCTTCATTGGCGGCTCCGGCGGGATGCTGGACGAAATCATCGATGCCGTGGTTAAACGACTGAAACCCGAGGGAGTCATCGTCCTCAATGCCGTGACCCTCGATACCCTCACCAAAGCGGTGGAATTCCTGGAAGACCATGGCTTCACCGCCGAGGTAACATGCATCAACGTATCAAAAACGGTCAGCTTGACCGAATACAAGATGTTCGAAGCCCATAACCCGGTCTACATCATTTCCGCACGAAGAGGCGAAGAATAGTGGCCCGGATCTATGCCGTTGGTGTCGGTCCCGGCGATCCCGAACTTCTGACCCGCAAGGCCGAAAGAATCCTCCGCCAGGTACCGGTCATCTGCGCCCCGGCTGCCAGCGCGGGCGACTCCAGCCATGCCCTCTCCATTGTGGAACCCTTTCTCGACCGTTCCCGCCAGGAGGTAATCGTCCGCATCTTTCCCATGAAGAAGGACCAGGAGGGGCTGGACGAATTCTGGGAAGATGCCGCCGAAACGATGATCTCTCACATCCGACAAGGCCGTGATGTGGCCTTCATCACCATTGGCGACCCTTTTCTCTATTCCACCTTTCTCTACCTCTACCGCATCTTCCGCGAACGTCACCCCGATGTTCCGATCGAAGTGGTTCCGGGTGTCTCCAGCATCAATGCCGCGGCTGTTGCCGCCGGCATGCCCCTGGCGGCGGCATCTGAGCGGATTGCCGTTCTCCCTGCCACGTTCGAAGAGGAAAAGCTCCGTCAGACCCTCCTGGATTTCGACACAATTGTTCTCATGAAGGTCAACCGGGTTTTCGACCGGGTGCACGCTCTGCTGATAGAGCTGGGGCTCGCCGGATGCTGTGCCTTTGTCAGTCGGGCCGGGACGAGCGAGGAGCAGGTAGTGTTCGACCTGGACTCGCTGGTGGGAAAGAAGCTGGATTACCTGTCGCTGCTGATTGTGAAGAAAACAAATACTTAGCCACAGAGGTCACAGAGAACACAGAGTTTTTAGACCCAGATCTAAGGATACGTAATGGGTGATCCGCTTACGGAACAGATTATCTCTTCGGCAATCGAGGTTCATCGGATTTTGGGTCCAGCTTTACTGGAATCAATTTACGAAGAGGCACTATGCCATGAATTTAGTCTTAGAAACATTGCATTCGAGCGGCAAAAAGAAGTCGATGTGATTTATAAACGAAAAATGATCAAAGGCCAAAGGCTCGACCTAATCGTCGCTGGCGAAGTGGTTGTCGAAATAAAGTCTGTACGGAAGCTAAGCGAGATATTTGTCGCTCAGGTGCTTTCTTACCTGGAAAGCACTGGTTTAAAACGCGGATTACTGATTAATTTCGGAGAAAACAGGCTCATCGACGGTCTGAAAAGATTTTCTTTATAGGGTTTGATTTTCCCCTCTGTGCTCTCTGTGACCTCTGTGGCAAGAGGCTTATTGTTTTTGGAGGATTACTTGACAAAAGTCCATTTCATCGGTGCTGGTCCCGGCGATCCTGAACTGATCACCGTCAAAGGCGCCCGCCTGCTGCGGGAAGCCGAGGTGGTCATCTATGCCGGCAGTCTGGTGGACCGGGAACTGGTGCGCAGTTACGCACCCCATGCCGAGGTCTATGACTCATCCGCCATGACCCTGGAGGAGACCACCTCCGCCATTGCCGAAGCACTGCTTGCCGACAGGAGCGTGGTGAGATTGCACACCGGAGACCCCTCCATCTACGGCGCGATTCAAGAGCAAATGGCGGAACTGGATCGGCTCGGCATCGAGTATGACGTCGTGCCGGGAGTGACCAGCGCCTTTGCCGCGGCCGCAGCCCTGAAGCAGGAACTGACCCTGCCGGAGGTCTCCCAGACGGTGATCTTCACCCGCATTGAGGGAAAGACACCGGTGCCGGAACGGGAGGCCCTGAGCGAGATCGCAAAAATCGGTGCGACCCTGATCATCTATCTGTCAGTTTCCATGATCGACCGGGTAGTGGCAGCGCTGCTCGAGGGGGTCTATACATCCGAAACCCCGGTTGCGGTAGTCTATCGAGCCTCTTGGCCCGACGAGCGGATCCTCGAAGGAACCCTGGAGGATATTACCCAAAAAGTTCAGGACGCGGGGATCGGAAAGCAGGCCCTGATTCTGGTTGGTGACGTGCTCAAGGCCAGAAAAGAAGGGTTGAGGGCCAAGTCGCTCCTTTATGACAAGGAATTCAGCCACGGCTGCCGCAAGGGAATCATCACCTGAATGAACGGTGACCATCTGAACCACGTAGGGGCGAAGCAAGGGGTATCTGCTTCGCCCTTGCTTGCATCATTGCTGAATCGCCGGGCGAAGCAGGTGAAGCGTTTGCTTCGCCCCTACCATGGAATTCCGACCCATCGAGGAACCAGAATTGAAGATCGCCATCATCGCCATAACCGCTAGCGGTGCCCTCCTCGGGAAACGTCTCACAAAAGGAATTCCCTCGTCAGAGCTGTTCATTCCGTCGAAACACGCCGACAACTTCGATCTTTGTGCCACGGTATATTCGGAAGAACTGCGGTCGTTGATCGGCAGGTTGTGGCACGAAAAGGAAGGACTGGTCTGTATCATGGCAACCGGCATTGTCGTGAGAATGATTGCGCCCCTTCTCGAGGGAAAAGACCGCGATCCTGCTGTTGTGGTCATGGACGATATCGGCAGATTTGCCGTATCCCTCCTCTCCGGCCATCTCGGTGGGGCCAATCTACTGGCAGAGCAATGCGCTCTGGCCACCGGCGCAACAGCAGTTATTACCACCGCCACCGATGTCCACTGCCTACCCTCCTTCGATATGCTTGCCAAAGAACAGGGTTGGGTCATCGACGACCTGTCCCGGGTCAAGATCCTCAACACCCTGCTCCTGGAGGACCGGGAAATCGCCGTAGTAGACCCGACCGGTCAGGTGGAACGGTCTGTCGCCGGCCGGGGATATCTCTGCTACTATCCCGACTTTCAGTCCGCTCTCCACAGCAAGGCCGCGGGGAGTCTGTTTGTCACCAACCGTGAGATTCCGTCGGAGTACCGGCAGCCAAACCTTCTGATCCTCCGGCCCCGCAACCTGGTGCTGGGCATCGGCTGCAACAGCGGTACCGATGCAGGGGAAATCGAGGAAGTCGTCCTGGAGAACCTCGAAAAACTCTCCCTATCCCTCAAGAGCGTCTGCTGCCTTGCCAGCGCCGCTGCCAAGCGGAGTGAGCCGGGGCTTTTGGCTTTTGCGGAAAAATACTGTATTCCCACGACCTTTTATGAAAGTGCTGAACTGAACTCCGTCCAGTCGCCATCCCCACCTTCTGCGTATGCCTACGAAGCCATTGGCGCCGTTGGTGTTGCAGAACCTGCGGCACTTCTCGCATCAGGAAATGGAATTCTGCTGCTGAACAAGGTAAAAAGCGGCAACGTTACGTTAGCAATAGCGGAAATCAACTAAAGGATGCAGTAATTTTATGTCCAAACTGTACGTGGTGGGACTCGGTCCCGGCAACCTGAAAAACATGACCTACGAGGCCCGCGAGGCCATTGAGTCCGCAGATACCGTAGTGGGTTACAAGACCTATCTTGACCTGATCGAACCGCTCCTGAGCGGCAAAGAGGTCGTCTCCTCCGGTATGACGAAAGAGGTGGAACGCTGCCGTGAAGCGCTGCGACTCGCCGCTGAGGGAAAGACGGTTGCCCTTGTCTCCAGTGGTGACGCCGGTGTCTACGGCATGGCAGGACTGGTGCTGGAGTTGTCCCCCCCGGAGGATATCGAGGTTGTCATTGTATCCGGCGTATCAGCGGTACAGGCCGCGGCGTCGGTACTCGGCGCGCCCCTGATGCACGACTTCGCAGTGATCTCCCTCTCTGACCTGCTAACCCCCTGGGACCTGATCGAGAGACGATTGAAGGCGGCCGCTACGGCCGATTTCGTGGTAGCTCTTTACAACCCCCGCAGCAAGGGGAGGATTCGCCACATTGAACGTGCCCGGGAGATCCTGCTCACTTCCCGTTCTCCGGAAACCCCGGTCGGCATCGTCCGCAACGCCTGCCGCGACCAGCAGGAAAAGATCCTTTCCACCCTGGCCGGGATGCCGCTGGACAGCATCGACATGTTTTCCCTGGTCATCGTTGGCAATTCCGCGACCTATGTTGACGGTCACGAGCGCATGGTAACGCCGCGAGGATACAGTACCAAGGCTGAAGGCCAAAGGCTGAAGGCTGAAGGGATAGTAGATGACTTCAATCACCCTGCTGCCACAAACATGTACCCGGACAGGTCACGTGCCGTGATGTTTGTCGGCACCGGCTCTGACGTGGGGAAATCTGTTGTAACGGCCGGTTTCTGTCGCATTCTCAGCAACCGGGGCATTTCGGTGGCCCCGTTCAAATCCCAGAACATGGCCCTGAACTCCTTCGCCACCCTTGAGGGAGGCGAAATCGGCCGCGCCCAAGCGGTCCAGGCCCAGGCCTGCCGCATCCCCCCCCACACCGACATGAACCCGGTGCTCCTCAAGCCCAATTCAGATACCGGCAGCCAGATCATTGTTCAGGGGAAGGTAGTAGGAAATATGGCCGTGCAGGAGTACAGCGCCTACAAACAGAAAGCTTTCCGAAAGGTGGAAGAAAGCTTCCGGCGGCTTTCCGGAAAACACCAGTTTGTGGTCATCGAGGGCGCCGGGAGCATTGCAGAGATCAACCTGAAGTCACACGACATCGCCAACTTGCGGATCGCAAAGATGGCCGACTGTCCCTGCATCCTGGTGGCGGACATTGACCGGGGCGGGGTCTTTGCCCAGATTGTCGGCACATGGGAACTCCTCGAGCCGGACGAACGGGAACGCATCAAGGGTATCGTTATTAACAAGTTTCGCGGCGACCCTTCGCTGCTGACGTCGGGAATCGCATTCGTGGAGAAGAAGATCGGAATCCCTGTGCTGGGGGTCGTACCCTATTTCAGCCATTTCCGCATCCCGGAAGAGGACAGCGTGGCGTTGGAAAGACGGAGGAACGGGGAACAGGGAACGGGGAGCGAGGAAGGCACTATCAGGATCGGTGTCGTGAGATTTCCACGCATTTCGAACTATACCGATTTCGACCCTTTGGAAGCGGAAGCGGATGTGTCTCTCCGTTATATTGAAGATTCCGCGGAACTGGATGGACTTGACGTTCTGATTCTGCCGGGTACCAAATCCACCATTTCCGATCTCCAGTTTCTCAAGAAACAGGGACTATTTGACCAGATACGAGACTTTAGCGGATTGATTGTCGGCATCTGCGGTGGCTACCAGATGCTGGGCAGGAAAGTTTTCGATCCGGACGGCGTCGAATCGTCCCTCGTGGAGGCTGAAGGTTTGGGAATCCTTGATGTGGAAACGATCCTTCTCCCGGAAAAGGAAACCCACCAGGCAGAGGGCCGTCTGCTGCCCGCAGCCATGCTGATCGCCCCAAACGCTGGAGGAACGGTTTCCGGGTATGAGATTCACATGGGAAGCACGACCCTGGGTCCCACGGCAAAACCCTTCGTCCAGCTGCTGCGCCGTTCCGGCAGCGAGGTTACGGTCCTTGATGGAGCTGTCTCAGCGGACGCCCGCGCATTCGGCACCTATCTGCACGGAATCTTTGACAACCAGGCTTTTCGTATGGCATTTCTCAACCCGATTCGACTTGTAAAGGGACTATCCCCTCAGTCCGCGGATTGCAGCGCTGCAGACCCCTTCGACCTTCTTGCAGAGCATCTGGAAAAGCATCTTGACCTGGAACAGCTGTTCCGGATCTGCGGGATAGAGTAATGTTCGGAATAGATCCCTTGGTCATCATCGCCGCCGTCGCCTTGGATCTAATCGTGGGCGATCCTCGCTGGCTGCCCCATCCGGTGGTCGGCATCGGCAGACTGATCTCCGCACTGGAAAAGGTCCTGCGTCGCCTGATCCGGAACGAACATACCGCTGGAGCCCTGCTCTTAGTCACAGTGGTTGGGGTTACATGCCTACTCGCTGTAGTACTGCTGACAGGAGCCTCTGCCGCAAACCCCTACCTGGGTTTTGCGGTGGCAACGCTCCTGTCATGGACCTGTCTGGCCGCCCGCTCTCTGCATGGAGAGTCGAAGCTGGTTGCCGACCGACTGGCCGACGGAGATCTACCAGGAGCCCGGCATTATCTTTCCCGCATTGTGGGACGGGATACGGACGATCTTAACGAACAGGAGCTCTGGCGGGCGCTGGTGGAGACAGTGGCGGAGAACAGCTCGGATGGGATAATCGCCCCGCTTTTCTACCTGATGGTCGGTGGTCCAGTGTTGGGCCTTGCCTACAAGGCGGTGAACACCCTTGACTCCATGGTGGGATACAAAAATGAGCGCTACCTCAAATTTGGTTGGGCCTCGGCACGGTTTGACGACCTGGCAAACTGGTTTCCGGCCCGGCTGACCGGTTTACTGATGGCAGTAGTGGCACCGTTTGTCGGGCTCAGCGCTGCCAGAGCCTTCACGATGATGGTCCGGGACGGAGGTAATCATTCCTCCCCCAACAGTGGTATCCCGGAGGCGGCTACGGCAGGCGCTCTCGGGGTTCGCCTGGGTGGGACGAACCGCTATTTCGGCAAGCCAGTGGACAAACCCACCATCGGCGACCCGCTTCGGGAGCTGTCCAGGGAATCATATCAGGGTGCGATCCGGCTTATGTATGGCTCCTTGGCGCTGATGGTGCTGGTGGGGGGCGTGACGATGGTGATACTGCGAGGTAAGGGGTAAAATCAAGGGGTACGGATTAGTGAATCGAGAAGATAAACTTTCTCCTTGCACCTTGAAGCCTTGGCTGATACGGGCCACATTGCTGATAAAATACTCCACTTCATATTGGAACATCCTATGACTAACGACAGCCGCTCACCTGCATACAGCCGCTACGCCCTGGCCCTCCTTCTAGCGGTGAATCTCCTCAACTATATTGACCGACAGGTTCTCTACGCCGTTTTCCCTCTGATCAAGGCGGACTTTGCCCTTTCGGATACCGCCCTCGGCCTTTTGGGAAGCGCCTTCATGGTCTGCTATATGTGTTCCGCCCCGCTGCTGGGTTGGCTGGGCGACCGGGGCAATCGCATCGGCCTTGCCTCCTGCGGAGTTGCAGTCTGGAGCGTCGCCACGGCGCTCTCCGGCTTCGCTCCCGGCTATCGCTCCCTGCTGGCAGCGCGTACGGTGGTGGGGATCGGTGAAGCGAGTTTCGGCACGGTATCACCGGGATTGGTCGCTGATTTTTTTAGCAAAGAACGCCGTGGCCAGGTGCTCTCCTATTTCTATCTGGCAATTCCGGTGGGGAGCGCCATCGGCTATCTCCTTGGCGGCCTGCTGGGGTATCACTTCGGCTGGAGGTCAGCCTTTCTTCTGGTGGGTGCCCCGGGACTGTTTCTCGCCGTCGTGGTCTGGTTCCTCCGTGACCCGAAAAAACGGGACCGCGCCCTTCCGGAACGTCAGGGCAGCACATCCCTTGCGGCAGGATACCGTGCCCTGGCAAGAAACCGCTCCTTTGTGGTCAACACCCTGGCCATGGCAGCCATGACTTTTGCCATGGGTGGACTTGCCCAATGGATGCCCAGCTTTCTCCACCGGGTCCACCATCTTGACGTGGCAAAGGGAAACACCCTGTTCGGCGTCATCACCGTCCTGGCCGGTATCAGCGGCACCCTCACCGGGGGCTGGCTTGGCGATAGACTGCAAAGAAAAACCCTTGCCGGGTATCTTCACGTTTCCGGCTGGGGCTTCCTGGTCGGTACCCCGTTCGCCGTCTACGCCATCTCGGCCGAGTCACTCACCGGATGCCTCACGGCCATGTTTTTCGCCGAGTTTTTCCTTTTTTTCAATACCGGCCCCCTTAACACGGTGATCGTTAACGTGAGTTCCTCCAGGTGTCGTGCCATGGCATTCGCCGTAAACATTTTCTTTATCCATGCCCTTGGCGATGCGGTGTCTCCCACAATCCTGGGTTGGCTATCGGACCAGTGGGGACTCCGCTCAGCCCTGCTGCTAACTCCCGCCGCCATCGCGGCAGCCGCGGGATTCTGCTTTCTCTGCACACGTTTCATCCGTCAGGACATGGAAACAGCTGAAAACCTCTAGGATTCCGGAACACAAACCACAGGCACACCACTCATCGTGCCCTTATCCTTTATTTCCAGAAAATCTTGTGCTATATTTTCAAGCTGACTAAAATAAGCTACGGGAGGATTTCATGAAAAAAGATATTCTGGAAAAAGGCGCCATTTTGCAGCGCGACAGAGAAACATACGCCATAGCGCCCCATATTCCCGGCGGAATTACCGATACAGCTACCCTGCGGAAAATCTGCGACGCGGCTGACAAGTACAATGTCCATGCGGTTAAGGTCACCTCAGCTCAGCGCATTGCCTTGGTCGGCGTCAAAGAAGAAGATCTGGACGCTATCTGGGCGGATCTCGATGAGACACCGGGCGCCGCTATCGGCCTCTGCGTACGGAGCGTCAAGATCTGTCCCGGCACCACCTTCTGCAAGCGGGGCGTCATGGATTCCGTTGGTCTTGGCCTGAAAGTAGACGCCATCTACCACGCCATGGTACTCCCAAACAAGATGAAAATGGGCGTGGCCGGCTGCATGCTCTCCTGCTCCGAGGTTTGGATCAAGGATATCGGCGTGATGGGAACCCCGAAGGGCTGGAAGATTCTGGTCGGCGGCAACTCCGGCATGAGACCAAGGATCGGCGATGTCCTGGTGGAAGAGATTGCCACCGATGATGAAGTCCTCGAAATCATCGACAAAATCATAAATTTTTACAAATCCTGCGGCAAGAAGGAACGTATCTGCCGTATCGTCGAGCAGATGGGTATTGATGAGTTCAAGAGGGTCGTACTGGGCTAAGGTTTTCGAAGCAGGACAGGTGACACAAGGCGATGCTGGGGAGAAACCCACGGCATCGCCTTTTTTTATCCCTCAGCATCTGGCGGTTTTGTGGAATATTTCCGCTGCAGCCAGCGAACCAGAAACCAGACAAGAATCGCCAGCGTCACGATCCCCGAGCCAAGGAGGAGATGGTGTTGCAGCGTCTCCGACATCCTGTGCCAATCCTTGCCCATATAGTAGCCGAGAAGAATAAAGGTGGTCGTCCAGAGAAGTCCACCGGCATAGGCAAATATCGAGAAGGTGGCGTATTTCAGTCGCGAGGTGCCAGCCAGGTAGGCAATCAGGTGGCGGATGCCCGGGATGAAGAGGCCTGGCAGCAGCGTCCACTTGCCATAGCGGCCGAACCAGACGTGAGCTTTGCCGAGCCGTTCCGGGCTGATACCGATATAACGTCCGTAGCGTTCAAAGAGGTACAGCCCGAAAGAACGGCCGATGGCATAACTGAGCGATATTCCACAGAGACTTCCCAAGGTGGCTGCCAGAATGGCATAGTGCAGCTGCAATGTTCCCTTGAAGGAAAGGTAACCGGCAAAGGAAAGAATAACTTCATCGGGAATGGGCGCACCGAAGATCCCGAACAGCAGGGCAGCAAAGATTCCGGGGTAGCCATAGACGACAATCCAGTGCAAGAACAATTGCTTCATGAAACCACCTCAGCAGAATTCACGGAAATATATCCGTAACTGTCCCACAGGATAATCTTCAGGTCAAGCATGGCAAAAGCATTAGGGAGTGAAATAAGAACCCGGCGGATGAATCTTGGGAAGAAAGCACTCAAAGTTGATGCATTCGTAAAATCTCGTTGTCATCCCCGAATGCCTGTATCGGGGATCCATACTCACAGTCCCGTAGAAACTGGATTCCCGATCAGAGTCGCTTCGGGAATGACAAATTTCGAAGGTATCAGAGTTGCCCGAGATATGATTTTATCTGCCGGGCCATCTCCGGCGAGTCAATCCGGACAGATAGTTCGTTGTTGCGTGAGAGGGCGCTATGGGTGAGGTTGTGGCTGCCGAGAAAAACAACACGATCATCGATGACAACAACCTTTGCATGGCTGGTTTTCCGGAGGGAATCAAAGCGCACAGCGATTCCTTTCTGGGAAAGGGTTGCGGCAGTGGCGCGATTTTCCCGGTTGAGAAAATCTCTTTCATCCCGAGATTGTTCCAGAATCACGGTAACATCCAGTCCACGCTGTCGGGCTCGAATCAGCTCATCCGCAACTCGGCGCGGCATGTTGTCGGGAAATTGGGTAATTTTGAAGAGATAGCAGGAGACGATGATGCTGGAACGGGCTTCGCGAAGCCCCGTAAGGAGAGCATCTGCGTATTCCCGGTTTACCAGCAAGGTTGTCTTACCGGGATGGAAGTCACTTGACAGTGCCGGGCCTGCAAAGCTCAAGAGGAGCAGCGCAAAACCGGTACTACATATGAGGGTACCGGCGCGAAACATCCCGCGCCGGTACCGGGGAAAAACAGTCATGGCAATAACCGAAGAGGCGGATGAGGGTATGACTGAAGATTGGTGCTGTTCAGAACATTGAAAAGGATGCTCTTTAACTGAATAGGTTCACGACCTTGTCGATAAAGTTTTTTTTCATCGGGTGAACCTCCTCACCGCCAATCGCCGCGAATTCTTCCAGGAGTTCCCGCTGCCGCTTGTTAAGGTTTACCGGGGTCTCCACCTTGAGAATGACCAACTGGTCTCCCCTCCCATACCCTTGGAGTACCGGGATCCCTTTCTCTCTCAAGCGAAAAACCTTGCCGGACTGGGTTCCCTCCGGAATTTTAAGGTTCAGCTTGCCGTCAAGTGTGGGTACCGCAATCTCGGTGCCAAGTGCCGCCTGGACAAAACTGATGGGTATTTCGCAAATAACGTCATTGTTCTCACGGGAAAAAACGGAATGGGGACGGACGCTGATGGACACGTAGAGATCACCGTTTGGTCCGCCCTTCGCCCCCTCGCCTCCCTCACCGGAGAGTTTCAGCCGATTTCCGGTCTCTACACCGGCAGGAATCTTAACCGACATGGACTTGGTATCTCGTGCCACCCCTGTGCCGCGGCAGGTCGAGCAGGGTGATTCAATAACCCGGCCTTCCCCGTTGCATTGGCTGCAGGTCCGGCTGACGCTGAAGTAGCCCTGCTGGAAACGGACCTGTCCGGCTCCGCGGCAGGTCGGGCAGACCTTCGGTTCGGTGCCGGGCTTGGCGCCGCTGCCGTTGCAGGTGCCACACCGCTTGTTATAGGGTACCTCGATTTTGGACTCGACACCAAAGGCCGCTTCCTCAAAACTGATATCCAGATTGTAGAGGAGGTCATCACCCCTTTTGCCGCCCCGCCGCTGCTGCTGACGACCACCGAAAATGTCTCCGAAAATATCCTCGAAAATATCTCCAAAGGGCGTGCCGCCACCAAAACCGAATCCGGATGCACCGGCCCCGCCGCCCACTGCAGCATGGCCGAACTGGTCGTACTGCACCCTCTTCTGAGGGTCGGAAAGAACCTCGTACGCCTCGGAAACCTCTTTGAATTGCTCTTCTGACTCCTTGTCGCCCTGATTCTTGTCCGGATGGTGTTGTATGGCCAGTTTTCGATAGGCCTTCTTTATTTCAGTATCGGAAGCATTCCGATGAACTCCCAGCACCTCATAGTAATCGCGCTTTTCCCCGTTTGCCACTCTTATTCCCCATGGGCAAAAGGCAAAGGGCAAAAGGCGAAGGGGAGTTGTCCATAGCACCCCTTCGCCCTAAGCCCCGTGTCTTGAGCCTGTCTCTGTTATTTATTTATCGTCTTTTACTTCCTCGAACTCTGCCTCAACAACCTTTTCATCCGTGCCACCCTCTTCGGGGGCAGGTTCACCATCAGGTCCGGCTTCAGCCTGCCCGGCCTTGGCATACACTGATTCAGCAAGCTTATGAGACGCCTGGGTAAGCTCGTCGGTGGCGGTCTTGATGGCAGTGGCATCATTCGCTTCCATGGCCTTCTTCAATGCTGTAACGCCGTCTTCGATCTTCTGTTTGTCTCCAGCATCGATCTTGTCACCGAATTCCTTGAGAGACTTCTCGGTGGAATAGATCAGACTATCGGCATGGTTCCGTGCCTCGATCAGCTCACGCTTCTGCTTGTCCTCGCTGGCGTGGGCCTCAGCATCGTGCACCATCTTGTCGATCTCATCCTTGGAAAGGCCGGATGAAGCGGTTATCCTGATGGATTGCTCTTTGCCGGTGCCCAAATCTTTGGCGGAAACATGCACGATGCCGTTGGCATCAATGTCGAAAGTTACCTCGACCTGGGGCACGCCACGGGGTGCTGGTGGAATGCCGGTCAACTCGAAATTGCCGAGTGTCTTGTTGTCGGGCGCCATCTCCCTCTCGCCTTGGAGTACGTGGATGGTTACCGCCGGCTGGTTGTCCGCGGCGGTGGAGAATACCTGGCTCTTGCGGCACGGGATGGTGGTGTTCTTGTCAATGAGCTTGGTCATGACCCCGCCAAGGGTTTCGATGCCAAGGGAAAGCGGGGTAACATCAAGAAGCAGTACGTCTTTGACATCGCCACGGAGAACGCCGCCCTGGATTGCAGCACCGATGGCCACCACCTCATCAGGGTTGACACCCCGGTTGGGAACCTTGCCGAAGATTTCCTGCACCTTTGCCTGAACGATCGGCATACGGGTCATGCCGCCCACCAGGATTACCTCATCGATTTCACTGGGGGAGAGACCGGCATCCTTCAAGGCAGTCCGGCAGGGCCCTTCCAGTTTGCCAATCAGCTCGGCACAGAGGGATTCAAGCTTGGCCCGGGTCAGTTTCAGGGTCAAGTGCTTCGGACCGCTGGCATCAGCGGTGATGAACGGCAGGTTGATATCGGTCTCCACCGAAGTGGAGAGTTCGCATTTGGCCTTTTCAGCCGCTTCCTTGAGACGCTGCAGAGCCATCTTGTCGGAACGCAGATCAATACCCTGGTCCTTCTTGAACTCGTCGGCAATCCAGTCGATGACCTTCTGGTCGAAGTCCTCGCCGCCGAGGAAGGTGTCGCCGTTGGTTGACTTAACTTCGAAAACCCCTTCGCCCAATTCAAGGATAGAGATGTCGAAGGTACCGCCACCCAGGTCGAATACCGCAATCTTCTCGTCCTTCTTCTTGTCAAGTCCGTAGGCAAGGGCTGCTGCGGTCGGCTCGTTGATGATCCTGAGGACATTCAGTCCGGCAATCTTGCCGGCGTCCTTGGTTGCCTGGCGCTGTGAGTCGTCGAAGTAGGCCGGAACGGTGATGACCGCATCGGTAACCGTTTCTCCCAGATAGTCTTCAGCGGTTTTCTTCATCTTCTGAAGAATCATGGCGGAGATCTCCGGCGGCGAATACTGCTTGCCTCTCACGTCCACCCAGGCATCGCCGTTTTCCGCCTTGACGATCTTGAAAGGGGAAATCGCGATATCCCTTTTGACCGCTTCGGTGTCGAACTTGCGGCCAATGAGGCGCTTGATGGAAAACAGGGTGTTCTCCGGATTGGTAACCGCCTGGCGCTTTGCCTGCTGGCCCACCGGTCTTTCCCCACTGTCCGTGAAAGCTACCATGGACGGCGTTGTGCGGCTTCCTTCCGCATTCGCTATAACAATGGGCTCTCCCCCCTCCATAATGGCCACGCAGGAGTTGGTAGTACCCAGATCGATTCCAATTACCTTACTCATATATGTATTCCTCCTTTTGATGTCTGTTCATTGTAAAGCTAATTATCTAATCGGGAAAAAACAAGGGGGCGGACAATATTTATTCATCCCCGTTTTTTGCGGTTGCTGCCACCGAAACCATTGCGGGTCTCAGGAGGCGGTCGTTCAGCAAATAGCCCTTCTGATACTCTTCTATGACACAGTTCGGCGCAACGTCGTTGCTCTCGATCTGGCACATGGCCTGATGGAAAGCCGAGTCGAAGGTGGCCCCCTTTGTCTCAATGGGCTCTACACCGAATTTTTTCAGAACCGACAGCAGCATGGACCGGGTCAGATTTACCCCTTCGATGATCGCGGAAAGGCTTTCTTCCGAGGCATGGTCCAGGGCCCGCTCCATATTGTCCAGTACCGGAAGAATCTCTGCAAGCAGGCATTCATTGCCATACTTCATCAGATCCTCCTTTTCCTTCTGCACTCGGCGGCGGTAGTTTTCCAGGTCCGCGCGCTCGCGGAGATATTTATCCCAGTTGGCCGCAACTTCAGCTTCTTTCTGCGCCAGGGCTTCCTCAAGCTGCAGGATCCTCTCGGCCGGATCGGTCGCAACTGCTGTCTCGGTGGCAGACCCTTCCGCCGCTTCCGCCTGCTGTTCCGTATGTTCTACACCGCTTGTTTCGGTGTCATGCTTTTTCGTTTTCACTGATACTCCTTTCTAATCTTTATTCCCGGCCCAACAGTTCGCTGAGCATTCGTGCCGTATAATCAACTATGGGAATTACCCTGTCATACCCCATGCGCGTGGGGCCTATTACACCGAGAACTCCGACGCTGTTCGGACCGCTTGCATAAGATGCGGTAATGACACTCATCTGGTTCATCCGACTCAAAAAGTTCTCGGCACCAATAAATATATTCACCCGGTCAGCTTTCATGCAGCAGTCAAGAAGGTTGATGAGCTGGTTCTTCTCCTCAAAGGTGTAGAAGATTTCCTTCATCCTCTCCACATCAGCGAATTCCGGCTGTTCGAGAATATTGACCTGCCCCTCAATGAAAACATCCGCCGCAGACTCTTCCAGGGTCACTTCCGAGAGCTTTAGGGCCCGGCTCAGAAGCTTGTCGTAGCGGACCTTCTCATCCTCCATCTCCTTGATGATCCTCAATTTTACTTCGGAGATCGTTAACCCATGCAGGAGATCATTCAGATAATTTGTCATCCTCACCAGGTCTTCGGAAGAAAGATCCTCTTCAGCCTCTATGACCCTGTTCTGAACGGTCCCGCTTTCCGAGACGAGAATCACCAGAATCCGTTTGCCGCAGAGTTTCACAAACTCGATCTGGCGGAAGACATTGCCCGAAAAACGCGGTGCAACGACAATCCCGATATAATTTGATATGGACGAAAGTATCCTGCTGGTTTCCTTGAGGATTTCTCCTACATCTCGACCAGAAACCAGGTACTGTCTGCGAATTTCCTCCTGCTGGTTCGCCGTGATTGCACGAACCTGGAGAAGGGAATCCACGTAGAAGCGGAAAGCCTTGTCAGTGGGAACACGACCCGCCGAAGTATGGGGAGAGGACAGAAAACCCATCTCCTCCAGATCGGACATGACATTCCGCACCGTTGCCGGTGACAGGGCGAGACCATGTCTTCTGGTCACCGTACGACTGCCAACCGGTTCAGCGGTCCTGATGTAATCATCGATGACCGCCTCAAGAATCTGTCTGCTTCGTTCCGAAAGGATATCTTTCATTGCTGCCCCCGTAACGAAAGTTAGCACTCAAATGCCTCGAGTGCTAACTTTCACAAAAGTAACAACCGACCCCTCTTTTGTCAAGGAATTTTGTTGCTACAAGAACCGGACAAAAACCTGATTCGAAAGGATCCGGGCCTTCTCCGTGAGACACAGAAAGCCATCCCGTATTTCCAGCAGCCCGGCGGCAAAAAGATCCGCGCAGACCGTCCCGAATACCTCGTGAAAAGACACGGAAAACTCTTCGTGAAAACGGTCAAGACTGACCCCTTCTGTCAGCCGCAATCCGAGGAACAGGCACTCTGCCATGGCCTCATCACACGACAGGGACCGACTCTCAGAGGTCGGGAGGCACCCGCTGGAGAGCAGCTGAAGATAGTCCTCCGCTCGCTCGGTATTCGAAAAACGGAGCCCTGCTCCCGGCAGCCGCAGGTACGAGTGGGCACCGGCTCCAAAGCCCAAAAATGGCCGACGCTGCCAGTAGCCAGAATTATGGCGCGAGCGGAAACCGGGCCGGGCAAAATTTGCAATTTCATACTGTTCGTAGCCACTTGCGCCGAGAATCTCCGCCGACTTTTCATACATGCAGGCCGATTCTTCCTCATCGGGAAGGGGCAGCTTCCCTTCCTCCTCCAAAAGGGCAAAGGGCGTCCCGTCCTCCACGGTGAGACCGTACACCGACAGATGCTCCGGGCCCAGGTTACTGACACGCTCCAGCTCGCCCTGCCACTGGGCAAGGGTCTGTCCTGGCAGGGAATGAATAAGGTCGATGCCAATATTGTCAAACCCGGCTTCCCTGGCGGCATGAAAAGCTGCCAGGGCCTGTCCGGCGGTATGAGCCCGCCCGAGCCTCTCGAGGAAATCGTCGTCAAATGATTGGACGCCGAGGGAAAGCCGATTAACTCCCGCAGCACGGAAGGCAGTAAGTTTCTCACGGGTAAGGGTCCCTGGATTGCATTCCAGGGTAATCTCGGCAACCGGAGAAAGAGCATAATACTTCTTGGCAGCGGCAATGATCTGCTCGACCTGGCAAGGCTCCAGGAGAGAAGGAGTTCCTCCACCAAAGTAGAGGGTAGCTGCGAAAGAAGCCTTTTCCGGCATTCCGGAGCGCATCTCCAGCTCCCGGAGCAGCCCGGCAACATATTCATTGGTGGTGCAGGATGCATCCGTGCGCGAATTAAATGCACAGTAGAAGCATTTTCGCAGACAGAATGGATAGTGGATATAGAGCGACAGAGTCATTGTGGCTTAGTGTACCCCACTCCGCAAAGGAAAGTCCAAAGCAAAGATGAGGGTCCAACCTGACCACTTGCCGCATTAGGTGAAGAAATGTAAACGGGAAAAATCGTATTGACTTGATGGCGATACAGGCTTATTTTATCAGTACTTTCCACTTACTTATTCTTATGGAGGTAGACATCTTGGGAATCTTTGCCGTGACCGGTCCGGTCGTTATAGCTGTCCTGGTTGTCCTTGGGCTCTTTTCTGTTATATCAGTCGGTATCATTTTCTTTAAATTCCTTCAGGTATACCGCGCCAACAGCCAGTCGGAAAAGTTCCTCGACTTTTTCTGGAAGGTAAAAAAATTCGATGCCATCAACGCCCAGCTTGACCGTTTTACCGATTCCCCCCTGGCGGTCCTCTTCAGCGAGGGTTTTAGCGAACTGAAGAGACTGATGGAAAAGGGTGATGAAAGAGAGGACCCGGATGTTATTACTACTGACCTTGGCGGCATTGAAAACATCTCCCGTGCCCTGCGCCGGGCAACCACCTCCGAAATCACTCGTCTGGAGAAATACCTTACTTTCCTGGCAACCACCGGTTCAACCGCGCCCTTTATCGGACTGTTCGGCACCGTTTGGGGGATTATGACCGCGTTCAAGGGTATCGGCGAAACCGGTTCGGCATCTCTGGCCGTTGTTGCTCCCGGTATTGCCGAAGCACTCGTCGCCACCGCGGTTGGCCTGGTCGCGGCAATCCCGGCCGTCATGGGCTACAATCATTTTCAGCATAAGATCAAGGTCCTGATCTCCGAGATGGACAGCTTCACCACGGAATATCTCAACATCGTGCAGAGATCGATTAGCAAGAAATAGGGGACGACCATGGAAATCGGAAGCAGAGAAAACCGTAGCGGCGCCATGTCGCAGATCAACGTTACGCCCCTTGTGGACGTAATGCTGGTTCTCCTTGTCATTTTTATGGTAACCGCTCCGATGATGCAACAGGGGGTCCAGGTAAACCTGCCCAAAACCGAGGCAAAATCCCTTTCCACCGACCAGGAAACCGTCGTGGTTTCCGTCGACAAAGCGGGCCGGGTTTTCATTAACTCTGCTGAAACCAGCCACTCCGATCTGACAGCAAAACTTGCCGCAATTTTTAAAACGAAAGCTAAAAAAGAAGTCTTTCTGAAGGCCGACACAGATGTCCCCTATGGGGAAGTGGTAAAAACCATGGCGGAAATCAAGGGAGCCGGCATTGAACGGCTTGGCATGATGACGGAGCCCGGCCGGAAAAAATGAGACTTCGTCCGAAGAAAGATTTCGGGCTGGTCTTTGCCATCACCTGCTCGCTCGTCGCACATGTGGCCTTTTTTGCAGCATTCAGTTTTCTTGATTTTTTCCGCAGCGCTCAAGCAAATACGGTGCCGGTCTACTATGTCGACATCGTAAACCTCCCGGTGGCCAATCCTCGGGCAGGTTCTCCATCAGAGCACGGCTCAGACGCCAAACCCGTGGCAGCCGAGACTTCCAAGGAAATGCGGTCTCCAGCCACCCCTCCCCAGAAACTCCCTGTGCCGGCCCCTGACAAGAAAAAACCAGAGCCGCCCGCCGAAAGCGAAAAAGAATTCCGTGAACGTTTTGCCCGCCTGGAAAAAAAGGTAGAAGGACAACACACGGAAAGTGCCCTTGATAAACTCAGGAAAAAGGTCGCCGAGGGCAGCGGCAAGGCAGGAATGCCGGGGGGGACGGGAGCGGAAGCGGGCAGCGACTACGGCAGTTACATCCAGTCGCGTCTTCGCGACGCGTTTGAGAAGACCATCACGTCCAGCGGCAAAAACCCCATGGTCGTGGTGCGGCTTACCATCGACAGGGCTGGCAAGGTTAGCGGCTACCGTATCGAACGATCTTCCGGAGACAAGATTTTTGAAGATTCGGTTTCTCGGGCGGTGTACCTGGCAGAGGAGACCTTTCCGCCGCCGCCCGGACGGAAGGAATTCCAACAGGGCTTTATCTTCAAGCCCGAAGGGGTAGGAAAGAAGTGAATAAAACCGTACTGTTTCTCCTTTTCATTTTACTGTTACCAGGAGCAATCCACGCCGAGGAGAACTACCTGGAAGTCACCGCCGCCCCTGACCGGAAAATATCACTTGCAGTGGCGCCACCGGTCAGCCAGGGTGGCGGAGATAGTAAAGACATCACCCGGAATGCCAGCGATGCTCTCACGTTCGACATGGAACTTACCGGACGTTTTACCATTTTAGACACTTCCCTGGCAGGAGGAAACTCCGGTATTCGCCCCGGCGAATTTGACCTGGCACCCTGGCGCGCCGTAGGTGCAGAGTATCTGATAAAATCAGCCTACCTTCTCAATGGAGATGGCGCTGTCATGGAGTTTCGCCTTTACGACGTGACGAGCGGACAACAGCTTTTGGCAAAACGCTACTCCGGAAAAACAAAGGACGCCCGCAAGATGGCCCATGCCTTTTCCGACGAAATTCTCCTTCTTCAGACACGGGAAAAGGGGCCATTTACCGGCAAGATCGCCTTTGTCTCTAAAAAGTCCGGCAACAAAGAAATTTATCTCATGGACTATGACGGCCACAATGTGCAGCGCCTCACTGCCAACGGCTCCATCAACCTCAACCCGGATTTCTCGCCAAACGGTCGCGAAATCATCTATACCTCCTATAAAAAAGGGAACCCGGACCTCTATCGCAGAGATCTTTTCAGCACAACCGAAGCCCGTATCTCGGCCCACCAGGGAATCAACATTACCGGTACCTGGTCCCCGGACGGAAGCAGAATTGCCCTTGCCCTGAGCAAGGACGGCAATGCCGAAATCTATACAATCAGCAAGGACGGCAAGCAGATGAACCGTCTCACCCGCAACGGCGCAATCGAAACGTCTCCTGCCTGGTCTCCCGATGGCAACAGCATCGCGTTCCTTTCCGACCGGCTCGGAAAACCCCAAATATTCGTCATGAACGCCGACGGCTCGAATCCCTACCGGCTGACCACGAGTGGTGATTACAATGTGAGCCCCTCCTGGTCACCAAAGGGCGATCGCATCCTCTATTGCCGTCAGCAAGGGGGAGGTTTCCAGATCCATTCCATTGCTCCGGACGGAAGCGATGACATCCAGCTCACCAACGAGGGAAGCAATGAACACCCCCGCTGGTCGCCGGACGGAAGATTCATCACCTTCAGCTCAACCCGTGCTGGAGCTCAGGCCATCTATGTCATGCGCGCGGACGGCAGCGGACAAACAAGGGTCTCGCGCAGCGGAGGCAGTGACTCACATCCCGTCTGGTCGCCCCGCTGGTAAGTACGTACCGGAGTCTAAAACTAGAAATACCGCAGTTATTCATGTATACTTCGTCACGTTTGAGAAGTCTGCTGCAACTTCGGAAGTTTTTCCGCTATATTCAAAAGGAGCTAAAAATGAAAAAAAGACTTGTAGGAATGCTGCTCATGCTTTTCTGTCTCACCATCGTTGCTGGTGGTTGTACAAAAAAGCAAATGTTGAAGGAAGATGATAGCCTTGCTCAAAACCCGGCGCTTAGCAGCCAGACTGCTACTTCAACTCCGGCAGCGACCCCGGTCGCCCAAGAGCCGGTAGTAAAGGATGACGCCCTCACGGAATCCGCAACAGCGGTAGAGCCGTTCGAAACCATCTATTTCGATGTGGACTCGTATGTCCTCCGCCAGGACGCCCGTGATGCACTTGACAATAATGCTCAGTGGCTGCTGAAGAAATCCACCGGCACCGTCCGTCTCGAAGGAAACTGTGACGAGAGGGGCTCCGACGAGTACAATCTGGCGCTTGGCGAAAAAAGAGCCAAGGCGGCCAAGAGCTATCTAGTTACCCTGGGAGTCCCCGCCGACCGCCTCATCACCATCAGTTACGGCAAGGAAAAACCGCTCGATCCCGCTCATAACGAAGCGGCATGGGCAAAAAACCGACGGGTTGACTTTGTTATCGTGAAATAAAGCCGGCACGGCACGAAAAGGAGCCTTGGTCGGCTCCTTTTTTGTACCCGAAGTCACTGGAAACAAACGATCGTTAGAGAAGAAGGAGATGGTACGCTATGGTGACCCTACAACGTGTGATTCTCTTTGCCCTCCTCTGTTCTGCAGCAGGATGCGCCACCAGAGGAGATCTGCAAAGTCTCGAGAACACTACGAACGATGCAAGAAGAAGGATTGTTCGGCTGGAAAAAGAGATGGTCGGAGTCCGGCAGATGGCTAACGATGAAGTCCAGATATCTCTCCAGGGCCTTCGTAAAGAAATGGACTCGATTCGAAAGGGAGAAGCCGACCTGCAGGCGTCTCAAGATACCATCCGGGTCGACATGCGGGAGATGTCAGGCAAGACTGACGACCTGAAGATACTTGTCCAGAAAAGCATGGAAGACGGGAAATTCCAGAGGGAGGAATCGTACCGAAGGCTCGTGGCCATGGAAGACAGGCTGGCGAAACTGGAGAAAAAACTCGGCGACCAGCAGTCCGTGGCAACCACTCCGAACGACTCGACCCCTGAAGGGATTTACGAGGGAGGACTCGCCGCATTCAAGGCAGGCGAGATGCAGAAGGCACGCGATCTTTTTACCCTGGTTGTTGAGAAAAATCCGAACGATGCGCTGATCCCCAATTGCCACTACTGGATCGGGGAAACATACTACAGCGAAAAGAACTACGAGCAGGCGATATTGGCTTTTCAGGAGGTCATCAAGAATTACCCGAAAAATGACAAGGCTCCTGCGGCCTTGTTGAAACAGGGTATGTCTTTCAAGAACATTGGCGACAAGAAAAGCGCCCGCTACGTGCTGAATAAATTAAAGGACGATTACCCCAAGTCCGAGGATGCCAAAAAGGTGAAGGCACTACTCAAAGAATTGTAGCCGACACTGCCCTGCACACGAAAAAAGGCGGATTACTCCGCCTTTTTTCGTGTCTATGTTTTTGAAAAGCTCAGCCGACCTTCTCCTCCGGCCCAACCTCTTCCGTAACCGGCGGGACTACCTGCACGCGCTCTGCTTCTTTCAGAGTCGCCTCGCGTTCTTCCTCAATCCGCGACTCATCTTCAATGGAAGATTTAAAGTCATTTGCTGCTCTCTTGAAATCAGCCAGGGCCTTGCCAAGGGTACGAGCAAGTTCGGGGAGTTTCTGTGGGCCGAAGATAATCAGCGCTATCGCCAGAATGATTAGTATTTGCGGCATGCCGAAGCCAAACATGATAAACCTCGCTTTAGATCGTTTCTCCTCATTGGACAGCAAAAGGCTGCTGAGGGAATGGCTGCTATTTTTTTCTTTCGGCTCGGCAGTGAAAGATATTCTCTGCGTAAAAAAATAATAGTAGTTTTCAGGATAAGTGTCAAGAATGTCTGCAGAAAGAAAGCCGGGGAAAAGCTGGCACTCAAGAGCTCTGAATGAGCAAAGAGTTTGACATAGCTGCGAACATTGGCTACTATCTGCCATGTTTTGCTAACTATTTTCCATCCGGAAACGCCGGATGTGAAACTAGCGGTTTCCAATTTGGAAACGAGGATTTTTTTGTTCCGACAAGGAAATCAAGGGATTGTGCGGAGACGTACTACTGTACGTCGCACAAACAAGACCGCTGATTGACGCTGTCAGGGCGAAAAAGGACCGTTTCCGGATGGAAACTAACTATTTTGCCGATCCCCGAGACGGCGTAACAGGGAAAAGACACCTTATGTATCAACAAGATATTAAAAATGAGATTCGAGCACTCCTGAAAAAACGCAACGCCGTTTTGCTTGCCCACAATTACATGCGGGATGAGGTGCAGGAAATTGCCGACATCACGGGAGATTCTCTTGCCCTTTCCATTGAAGCCGCAAAGACGAAAGCAGACGTCATTGTCTTTTGCGGCGTTCATTTCATGGCAGAATCCGCTTCCATTCTTTCGCCGGAAAAGACTGTCCTGCTGCCACGCCTGGACGCGGGTTGCCCCATGGCAGATATGGTGACAGCGGAAGGCCTCCTGGAAATGAAAGCCCGTTTTCCCGGCGTACCGGTTGTTACTTATGTAAACTCAACCGCAGCCGTCAAGGCCCTTTCCGACATCTGCTGCACCTCGGCCAACGCGGGGCGTGTCGTCGAGTCTCTTCCCGAAAAGGAAATACTCTTTGTTCCGGATCGTAACCTGGGGCGCTTTATTGCCAAGACCTCCTCGAAAACTTTCCATTACTGGGACGGCTTCTGCCCCACCCATGAAAGATTGCGGCCCGAAGAGGTCATCCGCCTCAAGAAAGAATACCCGGACGCCCTGTTCATCTGCCACCCGGAATGCAACCCGGCAATCTCCGCGCTTGCGGATCACGCCTGCTCCACCAGCGGTATGTATGACTACTGTCGCACGAGTCCGGCAAAACGATTCATCATCGGAACCGAGGCGGGGATTCTCTATCGGCTGAAAAAGGAAAACCCCGACAAGGAATTCATCCTTGCCTCTCCGGCCCTTATCTGTCCGAATATGAAACTTATATCTCTGGAAGACATTCTTGCGTCACTACAGACCATGACCCCAGAGGTTCGTGTGGAAGAGGACATCCGGATACCAGCAAAACGTGCCCTAGACCGAATGCTGGCGGTACCTCGAGACTGATATAGAGCGGGTTTCAGCATGATCCGACCATTCAAAGGCATCATACCGAAAATCGATCCCTCCTCATTTATTGCCGAGACCGCTGTGATAATCGGTGACGTAGAGATCGGTCCGCTAAGCAGTATCTGGTATAATTGTGTGCTGCGCGGAGATGTGAATCATATCCGGATCGGAAAAGGCACCAACATCCAGGACCTCTCCATGCTTCACGTCACACACCGGAAAGAGCCCGAGGATCCCGGTGCTCCACTCATTATCGGCGACTTCGTAACCATTGCACACGGCGTGACCCTTCACGGCTGCGCCATCGCCAACGGTGCCTTCATCGGCATGCAGGCAGTGGTCATGGACAAAGTTGTGGTAGGAGAAGAATCTCTTGTGGGAGCCCGCTCACTTGTTACCGAAGGAACAATAATTGCGCCTGGCACTTTGTGGCTCGGGTCACCGGCTCGCTACAAACGGGATCTTACTGCAGAGGAATTGAAACGACTCAGAGATTCAGCCAGAAATTACATCCGCTATGCCGAGGATTTCCGAAACGGCTAATTTCTAAAAACTATCGTAACATTAATGGTGATTTCATGAAACATGACTGCTCATCCCTTTTATTCGACAAAGCTAAAACCATAATTCCCGGGGGCGTCAACAGCCCGGTTCGAGCCTTCAAATCGGTTGGATGCCAGCCACTTTTTATCGAGCGGGCATCCGGCTCGAAAATGTTCGACGTGGACGGCAACGAATTTATCGACTACGTGGGCTCATGGGGCCCAATGATCGTGGGCCACTGCAATCCAAAGGTTATTGCAGCCGTGACGGCGGCCCTGGAAAAAGGCTCGAGCTTCGGCGCCCCCACCGAACTCGAGACACAACTGGCGGAAATGGTCATTGCAGCGGTACCTTCCATCGAAATGGTTCGCATGGTCAGCTCCGGGACCGAAGCGACAATGAGTGCCATCCGTCTCGCGCGCGCCTATACGGCACGTGATGCAATCATCAAATTCGCCGGATGCTACCACGGACACGCGGATTCACTCCTGGTAAAAGCCGGTTCCGGGGCTGCCACCTTTGGCGTCCCCGACTCACCCGGGGTACCAGCTGATTTTGCCCGTCATACCCTTACCGCAGAATTCAACGATCTGGATTCAGTGCAGACCCTGATTGCCGAAAACCGTGGAAAGATCGCCTGCATCATCATCGAACCGATTGCCGGCAACATGGGTACCATTCCGCCCCGGCAGGGTTTCCTCCAAGGTCTGCGCGACCTCTGCAACCAGGAAGGAATTGTTCTCATTTTCGATGAGGTCATGTCCGGTTTCCGGGTGGCATACGGCGGAGCCCAGGAATTGTACGGCATTACCCCCGACCTTACTACTCTCGGTAAGATCATCGGAGGCGGCCTGCCGGTTGGTGCCTTTGGCGGAAAGCGCCAGATAATGGAACTACTTTCTCCTTCCGGTGGAGTCTATCAGGCAGGTACCCTTTCCGGCAACCCGCTAGCCATGTCAGCAGGGCTCGCGACACTCAAAATTCTGCAGGAAAAGGGCTTCTATCAGCGACTGGAAGAAAAGAGCGCCATGATTGCCGATGCCATCGCCAGTGCCGCAGCAGATGCCGGCTACCCAATCTACTCCACTCGGGTCGGGAGCATGCTCTGCGCCTTTTTCAGCAGACATGAGGTTCATGACTGGACAACGGCGGCCCAATGCGATACCGCAGCCTACGGCACCTACTTCCGAGCCATGCTGGAACAGGGAATTTACCTGGCGCCCTCCCAGTTCGAAACCGCCTTCGTCTCCATCTCCCACTCGCTGGAGGATATCGAGCGAACAGCAGCGGCAGCTCGGAATGCCTTCAAAATTCTGGCGGCTGGTTAAATAACGGCAGAGTATCGCGAGCGATCTTAGACAATTAAATTCTTTCAACTTTTTAAAAGGACCTCCACTGCCACCAATTCGCCGTTGGACACGGGACTTCCTGTCCAGACTCCATATACCGGCCCACCCTAGAATTTTAGTATTACGAAAAATTTGGTTGTTTTTTTAGTATCACTATGATAAAAGGTCCAAGCTAATGGATGATGAGAAACGGAAACAGTTAAAAATACTCGCGAACGTATCCAGCATGGGTATTTCCGTTGTGCTGGCCATTGCCATGGGAGTGATTTTCGGGCGTTTTCTGGATGACCGCTTCGGCACGAAGCACATTTTCTTCTTCATCTTTCTTGCTATCGGCATCATCGCGGCTTTTCGCAATATCTATGTAATAATAGGAAGAGAAATCAGGAATAGTGAGTCCGGTGAAAATAGACGAAAATAATATTTTCGCCGTCCTGAGCATTGGCAGTGGAGTGGTGCTGATACTACTCGCCAGTTGTGGCCTGTTCTTCATTTCTGCTTCATTTGCCCTCGGGGTGGTCGCAGGGGGAATTGCGGCAATCGTTAACTGCCACTGGCTGTACCGGACCCTTCAGCGTGCCATGGGCTTGCCGGCCCATCAAGCAGTAAGGTTTGCTCAGTCACGCTATGCACTTCGGCTGGCAATTCTAGCGATAATTGTTTCAATCCTGATAATTTACGTTAAAGTCAATATATTCGGTCTGTTGCTAGGACTCTCGGTTTTGGTCATTACCATCACCGTCCTTACCGCATATCTGGCAACCCTCAACGGAGGTTAGCACACCATGGTTCATCCGTATCTGTTTCTCCAGTTCTTCAGGGAACTCCTGTCCTCGCTCACAAAACCTTTTGACAATTATCCATTACCCTTCACCAGCGAAGCCGGTATTGATGCCATTGTTCACGCATGGCTCGTCATGGCGATCCTTATCGTCCTGGCCCTCCTGGTCAGGGCTCGCATCTCAAAGGTTCCCGGAAAACTTCAGAATTTCATGGAAGTAGCCATTGGCAGCATTGAAACAATGATCGTTGACAATATGGGCGAAAAGGGCAGGCCGTTCTTCCCACTTATTGCGACCCTCGCCTTTTTCATCCTGACATGCAATCTTATTGGTCTGATACCGGGATTTTTCCCGCCAACGGCAAACCTCAACACCACTGCCGCCTGCGCACTTATCGTATTCTTCTCAACTCATGTGGTCGGAGTCCGGAATCATGGGTTCAAATATTTTAAGCATTTCATAGGACCTGTCTGGTGGCTGGCGCCAATTATGCTTCCGGTGGAGATCATCGGCCACATCAGCCGTCCCCTTTCCCTCTCCTTCCGTCTCTTCGGCAATATGAACGGCCACGAACTGATCCTTCTGATCTTTTTTGGTCTCGTGCCTTTCCTCGTTCCCCTGCCGATGATGCTGATGGGTGTTCTGGTTTCATTCCTGCAAACCTTTGTCTTTATGCTTCTATCGATCATCTACATTCAAGGTTCTCTGGAAGAGTCACATTAGAAACTTCGTATTTTCATTTCCTATACAGTTTAGGAAAACACAATAAACAGGAGGTAGCAACGGATGTTATTTATCACCATTTGTATTCTTGCAGCAGGTATCGGCATGGGCATTGGAGTCATTGGACCTGGCATCGGTATGGGACACGCAATCAAGGGAGCCCTCGACGGTACATCACGTAACCCGGGAGTTTACGGCAAGCTTCTGACCACCATGATGATTGGTCTCGCCATGATCGAATCTCTGGCGATCTACGTTCTGGTCATCTGCCTTATCATCCTGTACGCCAACCCCTATAAGGAAGTTGCCCTGGAACTGGCAAAAAGCGTTGTAAAATAATTCGTCACACTGCATAAAAAGTAGAAAAAGGATGGGGCCTCGACCCCATCCTTTTTTTTCGCCAACCAGGTCTCTGAGTAACAATCCTGAATATACCGCTTGACCTCATTTCATGGCGTGCGCTATCCTCACGCGAAATACTTCAGTAGTTTCCATCCGGAAACACCGGATGTGAAACGAGCGGTTTCCAATTTGGAAACGAGGATTTTTTTGTTCTGACAAGGAAATCAAGGGATTGTGCGGAGACGTACTACTGTACGTTGCACAAACAAAACCGATGATTGACGCTGTCAGGGCGAAAAAAGACCGTTTCCGGATGGAAACTAAGTACGACATTCGCACGGGAGACACGTGGATACTTTATTCTGGATCCTGGCCTTCGGAGCATCAGCTGCACTTTCCCTGCTGGCAGCATCTCATGCTCTGCTGATGAAACGCGATCCTCGTTCTGCGTTGGGTTGGATTGTGGTGGCTCTCACCCTGCCCCTGATCGGCCCCTTTCTGTATTGGCTCATGGGAATCAACCGCATCAGACGCACGGCTCGCCGCTGGCAGGAAAGCGGTCGCCGCCTCTCTGGTTTCGGAGCATTCCAGATTCCCTATCAGGTGGAGGCCTCTCCGGGTATCCCTTGTGACACCTCCCAACTGAAAGAACTTCGGCTTCTGTCCGACCGGATTGTAGCCACGTCTCTCAGGTCAGGCAACAAACTTAGCGCATTCCATAATGGCGAACAGGCATATCCCGCGATGCTGGAGGCTATTGCATCGGCCCGCGAGACAGTCCACCTGAGCACCTACATTTTTGATGGTGACAGAACCGGCCGTTCTTTCGTCGAGGCACTGATTTCCGCTGCCGCACGCGGAGTCGAGGTTCGAGTCATTGTGGACGGACTGGGTGAAAAGTATTCCCGTCCCACAGCCCGAAAGCTCCTGCAAGGGTCCCTGGTTCACATTGCGCGCTTTTTACCCATGCGACAAGGAGGGCGGCTCAATCTGCGAAACCACCGGAAGATACTGGTCATTGATGGGTCTCTGGCTTTCAGCGGTGGGATGAATATCGGCGGTCGCCACATGGTCGAGCAGCCGGAAACGCGCTCTCCCGTGGTGGATATGCATTTCAAGGTTGAAGGACCAGTGGTGACCGACCTGCAAAAGGTTTTTCTGGAAGACTGGTTTTTCGTAACCGGAGACCTTCTCGACGGAAAGCGCTACTTCCCTCCTTTGACATCAGCAGGCACCTCGCAGGTGAGAGCCATTGCCGACGGACCCGACAAAGAAATCCGCAAACTCTCCTGGATTGTCATGGGCGCCCTTTCCTGTGCCGGTAAGCGTGTGCAGATCATGACACCCTATTTCATTCCCGACCGTGCCCTCATCTCGGCCCTGATCACAACTGCCATGCGAGGGGTGGAGGTCTCCCTCATCCTGCCTGCCCGCAACAACCTGCCCCTGGTTCACTGGGCAACCCGCTCCTATCTCTGGGAGTTGCTCCAATGCGGAATCCGTATTTTTTACCAACCACCACCCTTCGTACATACCAAACTCTTTATCGTTGATGGTCTCTGGAGCCTCATCGGCTCGGCAAATCTCGACCCGCGCAGCCTCAGACTCAATTTCGAGTTAAATCTGGAAATCTACGATTGCCACTTCAACGGCATGCTGGCGAAGCATTACCTGGCGACTCTTTCCCGCTCACGGGAAATTACCCTCGCTGAAATGGATGAACGCCCCTTGCCGGAAAGGCTCAGGGATGGGGCGGCAAAACTCCTTTCGCCCTATCTTTAGCAAGACAACCAGGATTCCCCAGCGGATCATTTCCAATTTGTGGCATAAAAAAGGCCGGATTTCTCCGGCCTCCTCTTCTTCAGGAGTAGCACACCAATAAAAATTCTTTTCAATCCCGAAAACTCCGGATGTGAAACGAGCGGTTTCCAGATTCGGAAACTAGCTCACTTTGACGGTAATCTGCTTTGGCTTGATCAGTTCTTTCTTCTTCAGGGTGATTGTCAGTACGCCCTTGTCGCAGGCAGCCTCCACCTTTTCCTGGTCAATTGTCTGAGGCAACAGGAAGCTTCGCTGAAACGGACCGTAGTACCTTTCGATCCGATGATAGTTCTCCTTCCTAACCTCCGCATCCTGTTTCCGTTCTCCGCGGATTGTCAGGGTTGCACCCTCAATCTTAACCTCAATGGCTTCTTGTTCGACACCCGGCAGTTCAGCCCTGATAACAACCGCCTCATCATTTTCGAAGATATCGACGAGCGGTTGCCAGACTCCTTCCCGCAACTCCTCACCAGGTTCACGATTCCACGCCAAATCCAGGAGATGGTTCATCTGCTCTTGCATGCCGCACAATTCGCGCAACGGGTGGTATCTCACAATCGCCATATCCAAATGCTCCTTTTCCCCGGACAATCTCAGCCGGGGATTCCGCCGTATTCAGTAAATAAAGGGAGTTATTTCAGCTGTTTTCCTTTGGGGATAGTATGCTTGAGCTTTTTTGAGCCATCATAGAGGGTTTGCTTGGTAACGCCCCGCTTCTCCTTCAAGTCTTTCTTTTCGTAATCTTCCTCAAGTAAAATTTCCGCTTCATCGACCAGCTTTTCGATCATTTCCTTTTCGTTTTCCGTCATAGTCAGTTCCCCTTTGTACTCATGACGCATAAGAATCTATCCGTGAATGAGCTTTCAGACTCCATCCCGGCTGAACGGGAAAACTCCGTTTTTTCACCTCCTTCTTTTCTATGAATCGATTATCAAATCGTAACAAACTTTCCGACATCTGCAACAAAATCACACAAAGAAGCATCGCAGCGGATGTGTAAAGAATGGGCATAATCGGACAGGGCATTGACAGGGAAAGCACGACGGGGGAACTGGTGACCGCTTTCCTGATGGACTGGCGGTAACTAATATTCATGGGGAGAATTTGCGAGACCATCAATATTTACAAACCGGTTATGCAGAGGGGTACTATTGGGCTGATGAAATTACCAGATCATCGCGGCGCCCGACGAGCATGATAAAATCATCCTCCAGTACATCGAGCAGAAAGCGATTTCCCGCCTTCACTTTTTCAGCAAATTCCGCTGGTTCGTAAACCATGCAGTTAACCGTCAGCGTTAGGCGATTTTCTAGACCTCCCAGCAAGGCGTCCAGCGTATCACAATCAACCTCACCAATAATCATCAGATCGATATCGCTGCCGGCCACTTCATCACCCCGACCATAGGGGCCGTAGAGAAAAGCATGACGCACCCCGGGAAGGTGAGCGAGCAGTTGACTCAGCTGTCCAGGTACGCCAACGGTCTTCAACACCAGTCTTTTCAGTTCCGGAAAAAAGAAGAAGGAAGGGTTGGCGCGGAAATTCTTGCGTTTTCCCTGGCGACTCGACAGAAGAATTCCGGCTTTATTGAGTCGTGAAAGCTCGCGGCTGATACTAGCGGTCTTTTCATCCAGAAGCTCTGCCAGTTGACTGACAAAGAATTTTTCTTCTGTATGGCTAAACAGCCAGCCGATCAGTTTAGCCCTGAGACGTGAGCCGAAAATTTTATCGAGATAGGTATGCATGGAACCCTGACCATTATGTATTTCCCACAGAAGCTACACTTGTTTCCATCCGGAGTTTCCGGATAAAAGCAACACTAACGCGTCTGCCGATATTGGTCAAGGCTCTTGCTCCGGCGCCGGGAATTCTTTCCTTGCGCTGATACTGCCTCCTCCCCCCTGGCGGAGGAGAGGAGACCCTTTCGAAAACAATACACGCAGCGGCCAACAAAGATCAGTGGTTTCCGCAGTTCCCGCCGCAGGCAGTTCGGCACTTGATCTGGGTCTGGGCATTAGCACCATGAGACTGGAAACAGTCTAGGGATTTCCGGGTTATGTACCACTCCTCTCCCTCTTGAATTCCGTCCAGAGCACCCTCCTTGATGAGCATAAGGACCCGTAAATGGGTCGTTTCCAGTTCTTCGGCTGCTTCCGTCGCGGAAATTCTTTCACGTACATCGTTTTGTGCCATCCGGCACCTCCTTGGAAGTTGTTTCGTCTTGCCACGGCACAGCAAAAACCTTCGTAACAGACCCCGAGGAGCCTATCGGACTTAGGGGAAATCTGCTGCAAATCCTGTCGCCGCACTGCTTGTCTTTGCATAAAAAATACAGCCAAGCGTAATCTTTCACCGAGATTAACAGCATAAGCCATGCCAGTACGTGGTTCGAGCGCGAGCCTTTGAATCCTGACATATATCCGGAAACGGAGGAAACCACGGAGCGAGAGGAGTCTATTTACTGCGGAAAATGGCATCACTGCTGCCCGTTGTCTATGCAGAAAGGAGGAAAGCAGCGACAACATCAGGAAGATTCATGGAGCGTGGGTCAGTTTGGAAGGGAGCCGGGTTTCGCGAGAGACAGTTGCGCAGTCGTGTCTCGAGAAACCCGGAACCAGTCAGGCCGTGTAAGAACAGGTTATCAACAGACGGTTATTCGTCGCTGGGAAGCGGTGTAGGTATGTGTTCCGGAACTATCTTGACGAAAGCAGTACGACAATGGCTGATTACCCCTCCCAGCCAGTCGGCTTCCTCCTCCTGGTGTGAGTGGAGAAGTTCCCGGTGGTACTGCATTAGTAGGCCTTCCAGCTGCATTACGTCGTCTTCGTCCAGGTCACGGATCTCCACGGTAGCCCCTCGGGCAATCCGTCGGTGGAGAGCCTCCCTGTCCATGCCCAGCTCCTGATCAAGGCGACAGTAGACCACCCCGCCAGTCATGCCGGAACAGATCCAGGGACCAGGATCACCGAGCACTACAACACGTCCGGCGGTCATGTATTCGAAGGCGAAGCCCTTGAGATTGGCTCGATCGGCCAGCAAGCCACGTGAGTCATCAAGGGGCTGCCTGATACGCCCTCCCAAAACCACATTGGCACCGGAAAGGCGGATGCAGGCACGACTGTCGGCATCTCCCTGAATAAAAAAGGTCCCACCTTGCGCGCCGTATGCCAGGCCTTTTCCGACAGCCCCGCCCACCCTCACCCCATGGCGGTTTTCTCCCTTCAGCACAATAATTCTGCCACCGTTGGCCGATTTTCCCACGCCGTCCTGGGCTCCGCCCTCAACGAGGATGGTAATCGGTTCACTGGTGAACGCGCCTAAACCGTTGCCTGGTGTAGAATCGCGACGAAAATGGAGAAACGCCTCGCGGGCGTTGGTAAGACGGCCATCCCAATGGGCCCGTGTCAGTGCTCCAGCCAGATAGGTGCCAATCGCCCGGTCTGAGCTGGACGCATTACCGTCATTGTAGTGGACACGCTCCTCGCCACCTTCAAAGGCCTCTGTTACCAGACCCGAGATAAGAGAGGTAAGATAATTCAGCGGCTTGCGGATAATGCGGACCGCATCGTCATCCCGGTGGATCTCTCCCGGAGGCGGCGGCGCCAAGAGACCGGAAAGGTCGAGTCGGTCCAGTCCTCGCACCTGTTCCAGCAGGTGCGCTTGACCCACCAGGTCCTGGGTGCGATCGAAGCCGAGTTTGGCGGTAAGGGTTCGTATCTCGCGACCGAGCGCCCGGAAGAAGGTGGTATGGTAAATGACGCCGTTTTCCAGCACCCGAGGCACAAAACGCTTCAGCCCCTTCTCCCGCGCTTCTTCGGGAGTCTCGATCTGGGTGGCGATTCCCACATGGCAGGTCCCCATGTGACAGCCTCGGCAGGCGGTACAGCCAATGACCACCATGGCCATGGTACCGAAACCAACCCGGTTGGCACCCAACAACAGCAGTTTTACCACATCGCGACCCGTTTTGGCACCTCCGTCGGCCCATATTTCCACACGATTGCGCAACCTTGCCTCAACTAAGGCGCAGTGCGCTTCCCGCACCCCGATTTCAACCGGGAAACCGACGAACTTCACGGCATGCCGGCGTGCTGCGCCGGTACCACCGTCATAGCCGCTGATAGTGATGATATCCGCGCCGGCCTTGGCTATGCCAAGGGAAATAGTACCGATTCCAGCCACCGCCGGAACCTTTACCGAGATCTTGGCATGGGGATTAGCGGTTCGCAACTCCTCGACAATCTGGGCCAGATCCTCTATGGAGTAAATGTCGTGGTTGTTGGAGGGCGAAATGAGGGAGACCCCCGGAACCGCGTGCCTGGCAGCGGCAATCTTCTCCGTCACCTTGAAGCCTGGCAGATGGCCCCCTTCTCCCGGCTTGGCTCCCTGCCCAACCTTGATCTCCAGAAAGTCCACCGAGTTCAGATACTCCATGGTCACCCCGAACCTCCCGGAAGCGATCTGCTGCCCACGGTTCTTACGATAGTTCCCCAGCATGTCGGCAATTTCACCCCCCTCGCCATTCATGCAGATGATGTTCAGGCGCCGCGCCGATTCCGCATAAATCCGGAAAGGGGTTTCACCCTGGGAGCCGAAGCTCATGGCAGAGATGAGAATGGGCATATCATGGCTGCCGATGGACATGTCTACTTCTTCCGGATCCACGGCAATCTCATCGCGGAAGCGAAAATCAATCAAATGGCGAACCGCCAGGGGCTTCTCGATCTCATACTGCCGGATCAAGCGGGAAAGTTCGGCAAAGTTTTCCTCCATCTTGGCTACTTGTCCGACCATTTTCCAGATGCGGGAGTAGATGCGAAACTGATTCTCCACCGGTTGCCTCTTGCTGCTGCGGGCCACGGCACGCCGCTCCCGGCCATCCTCTTCCAGCTTGCGTAAGGTAAGCCCGATCTCTGCGGAACCGCAAAAATTGGGGGTGCCGAATATCTCGACCACTTCATCGGAAAGCCCGACCGAAGCAAAATATCTGCCATAGCCGCCCAATTCATGAGTCCCCATGGTAGAGATGACCTTTTCCAGACCGGTCGTCAACACCGCGAGAAGGTTGGCAAGACCATTTTCCTCACCGTCGGCCAACTCCCACATGAGATACGGGCAGAGGGCATCGGCACCCATGCCGAGGAGGAAGACCAGGTCATGGAGATTCCGCAGCGCACCAGAGCGGACTACCAGTGAGGTGCGCCGTCGCAGGCTTTCTCCTGTCGCCGCTTTGGCATCGCGCAGGGCACGGTGCACAACAGCCACAGCGAGTCCGGGATCGAGGAATGACACGGTACCGGTAAAGGCGGTGCCGTCGTCAAGAAGCAGCAGACGGCAGCCTCGGGAAACAGCTGACAGGGCCTCTTTCCGGAGCCTCTCGAGGGAATCGGCAACTGTTTCTCCAGAACGGAGAGCACAGGCAAGGATTCGGTAGCGGCCGCGGCCGGAAGCAAAGAAGCCGAGAAGATCCTCCAGGGAACAGGTCCCGGCCTCGCGGCTGACCTCCCGGTCAATGGTCGCTTTTTCTTCGCGCCGCCCTCCGGTCAGAAAGGGTATCTCCAGGACCACATTGTCGTGGCGGTCTCGACGCAGCACCGGCCGGGGGCCCAGCATTACCCGCGTGGAAAAGTGCTCCATCTCCCGTTCACGATCGATAGCCGGGTTGGTCACCACGGCTACCTGTTCCTTAAAAAAGTCGGAAATATTTTGCCGCATCGTAGAAAGCGAGGCCAGGGGTCCGTCATAGCCGAGGGAGGTGATCGGTTCGCGTCTATGCAGCACAGACTGCCTCAGCGAAGCGAGATCACTGGTCTTCCAGGCATTGGCCCCCAGCAGGTTCTCCTGGCGGAGGTTCGAGGTCCGGCGAAAGGGAGCTGAAAGTTTCTCTGGTGCCGCAGGAAGTTCGGCCCCTCGGAACAGCTCACGCCCGTGAGCCGATAAATCGGTTCGTTTCCCGATTGTGTCCAGAACCTCGGCAATGAGTTCCCCGTGATCGTAAATCTGCAGCGACTTTCCCGGAAGGATGCGAATGCCGACCTTTTCCCCCGGAGACAAGGGCCGGGGATCGGAGAGAATCTCGCTGTGGGGCACAATCCCCAGCTCCGAAGAAGCGAAGACCTCTTCATCCGTCTCACCAAACCAGAGCGGGCGGAGCCCCAGCGCATCAACACTGAACACACAGCGGTCGCCACAGCGGGCGATAACCGCAGCCGGACCCTGGGCTGAGGAGGACAGAAAACGTCGGAACAACTCATACATGTGTCTGCGTTCCGCGGGCATACGATCCATCTCGCTGAAAATGGGCGGAAAGACCATTTCCATGGCTGCAAAGAGAGAAAAACCGTGCCGAAACATAAGTCCTTCCAGCAAACGGTTCAAATCCTGGGAGTCGCTCCCGCCTCGGGGAAGATCGATTCCCATCATCCTTGCCTCATCACGGAGTCTTTCAATGGTATTAATTTCGCCGTTGTGCGCCAGTAATCCGAAAGGCTGGGCCCGCAACACCGTCGGCAGGGTATTGGTGGAATAGCGGCTGTGGCCGATGGTGAGAGAAGAGAGGAAATCGCGTCGCCTTAATTCAGGATAGTAGTGGGGCAGGATCTCGGGCGCTCCATGAACCTTGTACGCCGCGACATGTCCGGACAGGGAAGCAATATGCACCGGGGTTTCCCTCTCAATTGCCACGGCAAGAGAAGCGAGCAGGGCGGGGGCTCGTTTCGGATCGGGACAGCGCAGAGCAATCTGCCAGAAAAAAGGCTCCGATCGACGTGCATTTGCCGACAGTGCTTCGCTCCTGGCCGGTCCGGGACGTTCCGTCAAAATTTCCAGTCCGTTGTCGGTAAAGCGTCGCAAAAGATTTTCCATCACAGAGGCTTCCGCTGTCAGGGCCTCCCGAGGGACCAACAAGTGCGCGAGGGCAAAAGAAGGTGACTCTGCCAAAGCTCCGGGGTGTCCGGCCTCCTCCAGCGCCTCTTTCCAGAGCAGGCGCGGGATATCGGTCAAGACGCCACAACCGTCACCCTCGCCGTTGATCTCCCCGGCACGGTGACCCATCTTCACCAGCGCCTCGATTGTCCGTTGCAGATTACCGTGGGTCGGTCGACCAACCTTGTTGCAGTAGCAGATAATGGCGCAACCATCATGTTCAGAGGGCAAATACCCTTTTGATATATTCCAGTGCCTGTTCATGAACTCCTCCTGGATACGAATCGATCCTCATCCAGAAGAATCTATCCGTGAAATCGAATACGCCGTCAAGGAAAAATCCCCTCTTCCGGCAGGTGGAGGCTAGCTCCCTATGATAATGATAACCCACTTCCACAGCCTGTAAACGGTTAGATTCACTTCCCCTGTCCAGATTGCTGGACATTTATATCATGATGCCTGATACTAATCAGTAATCTGCCTTCTTAGAGTGACACGGTAACTGAAGATAGAGCGCAACGGGCGGGCTAACACTGCGCACCACATTCCCCAATAATTTTTTACAAAAGCTAGGAGGGCATAGCATGAAATCCTTTTTTATCCGGTGGCTGATCTACGGTCTGTCTCTCGTGGTGGTGGTAAAAATTATCCCGGGAATTCAGATGGATAGCTGGCAAACCACGGCAATTGCTGCTCTGGTGCTCGGACTACTGAATGCCTTTCTCCGACCCGTACTCATTCTCTTTACCCTGCCAATCAATATACTGACCCTCGGTATTTTCACCCTTTTCATCAATGCCAGTCTTTTTTCGCTGGCCTCCTGGCTGGTAAAAGGATTCTATGTCGCTGGTTTCTGGAACGCCTTTTTCGGTGCCCTGGCTTTCAGCATAACCAGCGGCTTACTTAGCGTGCTCTTCAATCCGGACAGGGACTATAGAATGCGCTAGCGTGGCGAAAGTTCCGGCCTTTTTCTGCGGTTTCCCTGCAGTATTTCAGGAAGCTGCGGTTCGAAGCAGTGGTCGAAATTCAGCTACCTACTGAATTGTTGACGAAAAATTTCATTTATGGTCTACTCGAAATCATGAAATTCGTTAGCTATGTAGGTCTCGGGTCGAACCTTGGCGACCGGGAATTGAACCTCCTCAGAGCAATCGCCGAAATAGGAAAGCTCCCTGAATCACGCATCACCGCCCTCTCTGGCTTTTACGACACAGAGCCCGTTGGCCCCGTATCCCAGGACCCCTTTCTAAACGCAGTCATCCGGCTCGAAACCGCACTCACACCACATCAGCTTCTTGCCGAATTACAGCGAATCGAGAATGAGGTATTCCGGAGGGAAAGAACGATCCCCCAAGGTCCCCGTACCATGGATCTTGACCTGCTCATCTACGATGACATCGTGATGGAAAGCGAGACACTGACCATACCTCATCCCCGGCTTCACGATCGCCGTTTTGTTCTTGTGCCGCTTGTTGAGATATCCCCTGAGCAAACGCACCCACTCTTAGGAAAAACTTCTGCCGAACTTCTCCGTAACTTGCCGCCGGGCGAGCAGGTAACAAAAATATAGGAAGGCCACATGCCCAGACTGCTTTTATTCCTCGTTATCGGTTACACCCTCTATCGACTCATCAAGGGTTTTCTCCGCAAAAAATCAACCGAGATTCCCCGTCGAACAGGAGAAGTTGAGACATTCCAGGATCCTGTCTGCGGCGTCTACGTTACCAAGGAAGATGCTGTCATCGGTAAGCTTAATGGAAAAAGAATCTATTTCTGCTCAACCGAATGCCTGGAAAAGTACCAGCAGGACAGTAAAAACAGATAAACACGCGCAAAGAAATCAGGAGGAAACAAATGAAGTTTTTTATAGACACGGCCGATGTAAATGAAATCCGGGAGGCCAATGCCCTCGGAGTGCTGGACGGGGTCACCACCAATCCGACCCTGATCGCTAAATCAGGCCGCAATTTTATCGAAGTTATCAAAGAAATAACCGAAATCGTAGACGGCCCCATCTCGGCAGAGGTGGTCGCCCTTGACCACGAGGGAATGATCCGCGAGGCAATAGAACTGGCAGCCATCCACCCTAATATCGTGGTGAAGATTCCCATGACCCCCGAGGGACTCAAGGCAGTGAAGACTCTCCACGGGAAGGGGATCAAAACCAACGTAACCCTGATCTTCTCCACCCTCCAGGCGCTGCTGGCCGCAAAAGCCGGGGCCTCATACGTCTCCCCTTTTGTGGGCCGTCTCGACGACATCTCCCAGGACGGCATGGGGATCATCGACGAAATCCGCACCATTTTCGACAACTACGGCTACGAAGCAGAAATTATCGTGGCCAGTGTCCGCAACCCGATCCATGTTCTGAATGCCGCCCTGATCGGGGCCGACATTGCCACCATCCCCTTCTCGGTCATTGCCCAGCTTTCCAAGCACCCCCTGACCGACATCGGTATTGAGAAATTCCTGAAGGATTGGGAGAAGGTCCCCAAATAAATTCTAACAGATTGTAACTACTTTAAAATATGCCAAAAAAAGGGGCGGGGATCTAAAGACCCCGCCCTTTTTTCATCAGAAAGCGAGGCAACCATGACCGAAACACCACATACCACCATCTACCGTAAAGACTATGCGCCACCCGACTATCTCGTCGAGACCATCGATCTCCGTTTCGAACTGGGCGAAGAAACAACCCAGGTCCATTCCCGTCTGACCGTGAAGGCGAATCATGATACTGCACAGGAGGGGCGGCCGCTTCGTCTGGATGGTCACCGTGCCACACTGCGCAGCCTTACTCTTGACGGAACAACTCTCTCGGAAGCACAGTACGCGGTCGACGATGAAGGACTGACCATAGCCAAGGTGCCAGCCATTTTCACCCTAGAGGTAACCACCGAGATCCGTCCTCAGGACAATACCTTCCTGGAGGGGCTCTATCGCTCCTCCGGTATGTTCTGCACCCAGTGCGAACCAGAAGGTTTCCGCTCCATCACCTACTTTCCGGACCGACCCGACGTACTGGCAATCTTTACTGTCACCATCGTCGCCGACCGGACCCGCTATCCGGTGCTGCTTGCCAACGGCAATCTCATGGAAAGCGGTGAGCTACCTGATGGCCGCTCCTATGCGGTCTGGCATGACCCTTTCCCCAAGCCCTGCTACCTGTTCGCCCTGGTGGCCGGAGATCTGGTCTGCATCGAAGGGAGCTTCACCACCTGCTCTGGTCGCCTGGTGACCCTGCGCATCTATGTTCAGGAGAAAAACCGCGACAAGTGCGACCATGCCCTCCGCTCCCTGCAAAAAGCCATGCGCTGGGACGAGGAAAAGTTCGGTCGGGAATACGACCTGGATCTGTTCATGATCGTGGCGGTGGACGACTTCAATATGGGTGCCATGGAGAACAAGGGACTCAACATCTTCAACTCACGCTACGTGCTGGCCAGCACGGAGACCGCCACCGACGACGATTTCCAGGCCATCGAAGAGGTAGTCGGCCACGAGTACTTCCACAACTGGACCGGCAACCGGGTCACCTGTCGCGACTGGTTCCAGCTCTCCCTCAAGGAGGGACTGACCATCTTCCGCGATCAGGAATTCTCCGCCGACATGGAATCGCGCGGGGTAAAGCGTATCAGCGACGTCCGCATGCTCCGTACCCACCAGTTTGCCGAAGATGGCGGCCCCATGGCTCACCCGGTTCGTCCTGACGCCTACATGGAAATCAACAACTTCTACACCATGACGGTCTATAACAAGGGCTCGGAGGTCATCCGCATGATGCATACCATGCTGGGGGCCGAAGCCTTCCGCAAGGGGATGGATCTCTATTTCCAGCGTCATGACGGCCAGGCAGTTACGGTGGAAGACTTTGTCCGGGCCATGGAGGATGCCTCAGGAAAGGACCTGAAACAGTTCCGTCTCTGGTACGAACAGGCCGGCACCCCACGTCTGGATATTGATAGCGACTTCGATCAGAATAACGGCACTTTCAACCTAACGGTCAAGCAGTCGTGCCCTGCAACACCGGGGCAACCGGAAAAAGCACCTTTCCACATACCCATGGCGCTTGGCCTCCTGAACCGGGACGGCCAGGAACTTCCCTGCACTCTGGCTGACGAGAAAGGAAATAGATCACCGACGCGCATACTCGAAATTACGGCAGCAGAGGAAACCTTCACATTCACCGGACTCCACGAAGAACCAATTCCGGCGCTGCTGCGGAATTTCTCCGCCCCGGTCCTCCTCTCCTATCCTTATAGCCACGACAATCTGGTGCTGCTCATGGCCCAGGAAAAGGATCCTTTTTGCCGCTGGGAGGCAGGTCAACAGCTAGCAGTCCAGCTCATCCTCGAATTAGTTAGGGATCTGGAGGAAGGTTGGGAATTAGTGCTCGATCCGGGCTTCGTTGCCGCCTTCCGGGCCACCCTGACCGCCGGAGGAAGTGACCGGGCCTTCCTGGCCGAGGCACTTACCCTGCCATCCGAGTCCTACCTGGCTGAACAAATGATGGTAGTCGACCCGACCTCCATCCATCAGGCTCGCCAGTTCGTCCGGCGGGGTCTTGCAAAGCAATTGCGCGCTGAGTTCCTCACGGTTTGGGAAGAGTGCCGCAGCAGCGATCCCTATGCGGTAGACGATGGCCGATCTGGAGACCGCAGGTTGGCAAATCTCTGTCTTGCCTATCTGCTAACAGGGGAAGAGCCGGAGATAGTAGCGCAATGTCTGCGCCAATTCCGGGAGGCCGACAACATGACCGACGTCATGGGTGCCCTCGTCCCGCTGGCTTCCTGTGACTGCCCGGAGCGAAGCATGGCCTTGGATGAATTCTACGAAAAATGGCAGGATGACCGACAGGTGGTGGACAAGTGGTTCTCGGTGCAGGCTTCCTCTACACGCCCCGATACCCTTGCCGAAGTGAAGAGACTTCTGGAGCATCCCGCCTTCGAACTCAGCAACCCCAATCGCTTTCGATCTCTGGTAGGCGTCTTTTCCCAGGCAAACCAGGTCCGCTTCCACGAAGCAGATGGTTCCGGCTACCGCTTCTTTGGTGAGCAGATGCTGCGGCTCATCCCGGTCAACCCGCAGGTAGCGGCCCGGCTCCTCACCCCGCTCACCCGCTGGCGGCGTTTCGACCCGACCCGGCAGGCTCTCATGCTTGAAGAACTGCGACGAATCCAGGCCTTGCCCAATCTGCCCCGCGATGTTTACGAAGTGGTTGAAAAGAGCCTGGAGGGCAGTGAAACGGTTTCATAAAAACCAGCATGGTATTCTGACATTGGGGAATACTTCGCTGAAGATCTTCTTGATGGTCCTGAAGAGAGTGGATCCTTACTTAACGGAAATCGCCCGCTTCCACAACGGCTATTTCCGGGATTGTCGGTATGACCGCACGCCAGACGAGGGTAACCTTCGATTCGTCCGGATCAATAATGAGAGTATCAAGGTTTGCTGGGACAGGGAGGGTCTTGCCGTCTGCAGAAGTACATTTTAAAATCGGATGATGTCCCGGAAGCCGGAACGTGAGAGACCCTGCGGGTGTAAGGTTGGTGAGTACTATTTCTTCATCCCCATTAAGGTAGGGAACCTGCATGTCCGGATTTGCCCCGTTCCAATACGACATGTCGAAATCCTCGGGAAGGTCGGGCCAACGCGTTTCGAGCCATGCATCGTCGTAGGTCCCGGCCAACTCCAGGCGCTGCTTCCATGCCTTGGTGATGACGCCGAACCCTTGGGGAGGATTGATTTTACCGAAGACCGTGATTGGTTGTATCGGGTCATCGATCTGCGGTGCCGGAATCGTTTTGAGTTTTTTGGCCTTCAGGTACCATCCATCAGCGAAACCCAGGCCCAGCGGATTGCTCTCACAGGTTGTGTGGGCAATCGGGGCCAAGTTCGGGCCATCGGGATGGCAGTCACGCTGTTCAGGGCTCAGGCGCAATTCAGCTTTGATCCGACTTCCGTCGGGATCGTCAAGGTTAACCCTGCTTTCCCCACCAAAGGCATATTCATAGCGAAGCGGTAATGAAGTAATGGGAGTGGTGGAGGGCTTGAGTGTCCACCCTCCCATAAGACCTTTCTCCCAGAAGCGCGGTCCCGTGACGAGAAGTTTTTTCTCGAGAATTACTGCGCCTGGCCCCCCTGTTTCTATCGGTTGGCCGAGTATCCTGACGCCGACAACGAAACCGGGAGATGGCTTTCCGCCTGGCGCATAAGCAGTAGCATTGACGATAACATCGCATTTCGGCTTGAAGTGCACCAGATCGCTTTCCTGCCACACACTGCTTTTGTTGAGTTCTCCGAAGTATTCATCGGTCAGAACTAACGGTTGCTGCTCGTGAGACAAGGTAGCTGTCCCATTATTTTGTATATCCAGGGTGGCACGCATGACCACGACATGGAAAGACTGCCCGTGCTGATCGGTCGATTGGAAGGTAAGCGCGGGATATGGGGTGTTGTTGATAAGTTGCATTGGTTCACTCTTACTCTGTAGATGATTTCTACTGACTCGCTGTTAGATACAAATATTTTCTGCTTTGCCGGTCTTCATCACAACGGAAAATATCACTGCCTTCTATGCCTCGTGCCATAATGTGATGAACCAAGCCGGGAGGTCCAACCTTGGTTGCCTTGGCATTGTTTCTCCAGTTCACATCAAAATATCCTTCATAACCTACCAATGTCCCCCTTTGTCACAAGCAACTTGAAGTGCTAAGGTAGCTATTCTTATCTTACCCTTGAACTGGGAGTCGACTCGGAGCGAATTAGTTTTATTGAATTGGTTGCCACATCCAGTGCCACCTCAGCTGAATAAACATGGTGATTGAGAAAATCAACACCGACTACAAGAAGTTTATTTTTGAAAAAAAATGGCTTGCGAACTCTATAATCGGTAAAAAATAGATATCTTATCCTTTCATCTTGATCTGAACTTATTTCTAACTCGCAATGTCTCCAATTGTGTAAATCATGAGATGTCCAGAATGTATTGGGTTTCTGAACAAGAAATACTGGCTTTATGCCTTTTTCTTTGATTTCTGCAATATTGGGAGAACTGAAATTGTCTAAAAAGAAAGTTGCTTGAATAGTGTCATCTGAGTGCTCGTCAATGAAGAGTTGATGCTGTTTATCGTCAAAAAAGTACAGAGCTTCCTTGGTCTCAATTGTTCGATCAATTTCTTCCTGATCAAATGCTTCAATGAATACATTATTTGCTTTCCCTGTTTCTTTTCGCCATGTTACACAGTCTGTCGTGCTCCATATCTCACGCGGGTGCCCCACTACACCTTTGTTGGCATCCCACTGAACGCCATTCTTGACCAAGTAGAGACGTCCTCTGGCAACTAAAATAGTGCTGGACCGACTAGTACCCCACTGGGCATTATTCGTTACAAGCTCCCAGTTTTGTCCGTCACTACTCTTCCAGATATCCCCGAGGGTAACACTATCGTTCCATGCTCCTCCCATAATCCAAAGATAACCATTGTAAACACCTATGGCCGCACCTGTTCTCGGTTGAAACTGGGGCTTAGGCAGGTTCAATTTCTTCCAGACTAGGCCATCTTTTGATTTATAGATTTGATCTGCGCTTGTACCGATAAGCAATAAGGCATTCTTGAACTCTACAAGATTGAATTCTCCATAATTTCCGTAGGAGATCTGTGATAGCTTAATACCGAAGTGGTCAAATGACTTTAACTCGCCAGTCTTGCAGTGTTGCCACTCCAATCCGTCAGTTGAAAAATAAAGTTCATAGTTACTATTTATCGTCTCATCTTCGTCTTCCGGTCTAATAATCATGGCGAGTCTGTCATTAAGTATCCCGAGTATATGCGATGTATCAATTATATGTGATGTATCCAGACGACTCTGCCAGTTTTTACCATCGTCTGATATGTAGAGTGTTTTCAACTGCTTTCCGATATAAAAGACTTTACCATCACATTGCAGGAACCTGATTTCCGCCCAGAGAATCGGGCGTCTCTGTTTCTTTCTTCCAGTTTTTGCCGTCTTGACTTTTCCAAACGTCATTAAAATTGACCACCTTTTGCTCCCCATCCAGCGCCATCCCAACGCCACCGCTGAGATACATTGAGTCAGCAGTGGCTACAACTTTATGTCCTTCTCTGCAATCTGTACTCTTAGACCAAGGAACTTTCTTAGAAATCGGCTTCCAATTTATCAGATCAGAACTCATCCAGACATCAGCATAATTAATAGTAATCCAGGAATTTGGATACTTCGTTCCATAGGCTTCATACGTTCCTAAGTCATGACCTAGCCCGCCCACTACATATATATTTCCCTTGAATTCAAGGTAATAATTACTATCTCGCATCACTTTAGACGAACTGACAGAGCCGATTTCTTTCCAAGTCATGGGATTGATAGCGAAGCTAAAATCCTGCTCTCTGTTTGTGCTCTCAATCTCGTTTAGCTTTATTCTGGTCTCAACGATGAAAGCTTTTTCATTATCTGATATCTCATATATTCTTTCGTTCAGAATTTTTTTGCACCTATATTGCATCCCTGATATTTCCTGGAATGGAAACATCTTTGGAACATATTGTGTAGGGATCTTACTTTTTTGAAAATAACCACCCAACACATATAGCTTGCCCTTAAACCGGAAACACGAAGGAGAGTGTAATATGGTTATGCCGGCTTTGGTCTTGTCAACATCCACAAACGTGCTGGGTACAGGTAATGGGGTAGGCAGAAATACGCATGCGGCAAGTGATAGTAAACAAAGTGTAAATATAACAATTATTATATGTACCATATTCACTTAAGTCTCCTTTATTTAGCCTTTCGGCACGTATCGCTGATTTCCGTATTATTCTGATAGCCAAACTGAACTTTTCCATCAGCTTTGCCCAAAAGCAGTTTCAACTTTGATCCCAAGTCCACAGACCCGATGAAAATATTTTCCCGCCCCCCTGCCGCCTCTCTCAAGTCAGCTTTTTGTTTTACGTTATATACCTCCGGTTTCTGTGTCTTAGCTTCATTGAGATTTTACACAGGTTCGATTTTGTCTGCTCCATGGGTTATGGCTGAGAACAGCACCACGCCTAAACAAGCCGCAAGGGCTTTATTCCAAATAGTTCACTTGCCAAAGACCATGAAGTCTTTCCTCTTTATATCCCTGTTAAGGCTGTCATATGAGAAGGTACGTAGAATGCGGTGATCAAAATGAATTCGCATGTATCCAAGCTTATGCCATTACAGACACCTACAATTCAAAACTCATAATTCAAAATTCAACATTGTTCTCAATCACTTCCCCAGTCCCTGCTTCTTATCCTTGGTCAACTTAGCCAGATCATGCTCTACGATGTAGTCATGAAAGGAAGCCTTGTCGCATTCCGGATAAGCTTCTTTGGTAAGTTCCCAGCGATAGATCTCACCGTCCGATCCGACGAAGCTGATGGGGTTGGTGGTCCAGCCACAATTGTTTGGATCAAAATAATTATCCAGCAGTAATATCGGTGAACCAAGGTAGTGGGGGTACTTTTCGGATACCGGCATGAGATAGGTCTTCTTTGGCTCAGGAAAATCCTTCTGGAAAACAACCCACTTGCCGTCCGGAGAGAATAAAAACTGCGTTGTACAATCTATTAAAGGGTGTGGGGTTTTTTCTCTGCTTGGGCCCCAGTTTATATACGTGGATCCCTCGTCTCCACCGGAGAGAATAGCAAACGGTAGATAGGGGTGTGGATATATCGGTACAAAACTGATCTTTCCTTTGCTTCGATTAATTATATCCGCCAGCGGATGATGGGACGGCTCAAAGCTTGCTGTTAAAACATTCATCTGTTCTTTTTTAAGATCATACAGGAAAATCTTGTCGAACGCTGAAGTCCATGCAGTTACTTTACCGATATTGATCTCCTTGATCAGCCTGGGCTCTTTATTGCTAAGGTCCATCAAGTGCAAGTTGTTGGTGTAGTCGCGATGATCCTCAGATTTACTGTTATATTCTTTTATTTCGAAAATAAAGTGCCTTAGCCGGGCATTAGCTATGGCGATTTTTTGAATAGTTTCGTCAAGAGGAACAACAATACGATAACGTTGATGTGATTTTGTTCTGAAATTGTACAATACAAATCGTCTGACTTGACCAAAACCTATGGTGTCTGGCGCAATAACCGGTAAATAGCTCCCGCCTCCACCAACCTGATTAAAAGCATTTTTAAAGTATTGATCTTTTTTTATTTTGCCCTTGTGGAAAGACAGAATAGTTATGGCGTTGTTCAGGTCATTGGTGCCGATTGAGTTGTCCTGGGGTACTGGGAATAAAGAAAGGAGCGAATCTGTCCCGATATTATATACTTCAGGCTTAAGAGACTTTACTTCGTTGAGGTTATACAACGGTTCCATTTTGTCTGCTCCATGAGCAATGGCAGAGAACAGCACCACACCAAAGCATATCGCAAGAGCTGTATTCCAAATAGTTCGCCTGCCAAAGACCATTAAATCTTTCCCCTTTTATATCCTTGTAAAGGAAGACACTCGCGGATGTGAGGAAAACACAGGGAGTTAAATAAATTCACATCGTCATTACGCTGATGCCTTTACAGGCACCCCCAATTCAAAACTCATAATTCAAATTCAACATTGCCTTCATTTATTTCCCGCCCCCTGCTGTTTCTCCTTCTTCAGCTTTTCCAGGTCGTAATCCACGACATAGTCGTGCAAGGTGGGCTTATCGATCCAGGGATGGGCTTCCTTGGTGAGTTCCCAGCGATAGAGCTTGTCTGAGCTTGCTCCAACAAAGCTGATCGGGTTGGTGGTCCAGCCACAGTTGTTTGGATTGAAATATTTGTCCAGCAACAAGATCGGGGTGCCTAGGTAGTTAGGGTATTTTTCGGATACGGGTATGAGGTAGGTTTTTGCGAGATCTATAATTCCTCCAGTCTTATAGACAACCCACTTGCCGTCAGGGGAGAATAAAAACTGTTGTGCATCCTCTAAAAGAATGTGTGGGGAATTGTCCCTGTCTTGACCCCAACTTATATTCATGGCTCCATATTTTCCTCCGGAAAGTATGGCAAAAGGCAAATAGGGGTGTAGATGTATCCTTCTGAGACGAATTTTCCCTTTATTTCTATTTATTACATCAGCCAACGGATGATTGCTTGGCTCAAAGTTTGTGGTTAAAACTTTCATTTGATCAGTCTTAAGATCATGCAAAAAGATCTTGTCAAACTCTGCCGTCCATATTGTCGCATTACCGATATTGAGTTCCTTGATCAGCCTGGCCTCTTTCCCGCTTAAGTCCATCAATAGCAGGTTGTAGGTGACATCCCAGGGGTCCTCTGATCTTGAATTTCCTGCTTCAATCTCGAAAATAAAGTGTCTTCGCCCGGCATTTGCGATGGCAATCTTTTCTATTGTTTTTTCTAGAGAGTCAACAATGTCGTACTCCCGACAATCCCTTGTCCTGAAATTATATAGAAGAAACCTTCGTGATTGACCGAACCCGATGGTATCCGCTGCGATTATGGGCAAGTATTCGCCTCCGCCTTCTACATCATCAACGGCGTTTTTAAAGTATTTGTCATACGTTAGCTTACCTTTGTGAAATGACAAAAGGGTAATGGCGTTGTTAAAATCGTTTGTACCAATGGAGTTGTCCTGGGGAACTGGAAACAGTGAAAGGGTGGTATCACTCTTTAACTCATACATTTCAGGCTTTAGTGACTTGGTTTCGTTTATTCTGTAGGATGATTCCACTTTACCTGCTCCATTTTTAATGACGGCAAATAGCACCACAACTGAGCAAGCGACAATGGCCATGACCCAAAGTATAGGTATGATACGTTGCATGATAACTCTTCACCTTTTTACTTCTTTCAGTCTGCCTTGGTTCGTCAGGGATTATTATTGCTGCTACCTATGATGTTCCCTCAATTCATGACTCTTATCTTTGGTTAGTTGGAGTACAATGGACAAACTGCATGCTTGCACACATCTAAAACAGCACAAGAAATAACAGCATTATTGTCATAATGATCATGACTTTATGAATGTAGAGCGAGGTCTTTTGTTTCATACGTGGCCTCCTGTTTGAGAGCTTTTTGTACCTGATACGCCTATAGCGTTACAGGGCAAAGCATCATGCTGCTATTTATCATGTTCCCCTAATCCCTGCCGCTTTTCCTTCGTAAGCTTTTTCAGGTCTTGCTCCACGATGTAGTCATGGAATGTAGCCTTATCGCTTTCGGGATGGGCAGCATTGGTCAGATCCCAGCGGTAGATCTCACCGTCCGATCCGACGAAACTGATGGGGTTGGTTGTCCAGCCACAATAGTTAGGATCAAAATAATTATTCAGCAGCAGTATCGGTGAACCAAGGTAATTTGGATACTTTTCGGATACCGGCATGAGGTAGGTTTTGTTTTCATTCATTGATTCTTTTTTATAAACAACCCACTTGCCGTCCGGAGAGAATGAAAACTGTGTTACAGTTGTGCCTATTCCAAACAAACTAATTGGTGTTTTATTCCTGCCTTGTCCCCAAGAAATAACAACTTCATCCTTTCTTCCAGCTTCAAGTATTGCAAACGGATGGTAGGGGTGGGGATGTATACGCGTGAAACTGATCTTTGCCTTATTTTGATTTATTACGTCTGCCAGCGGGTGGTGGCTTGGCTCGAAGTTCATGTTTAAAACCTTCAATTGATCTTTGCCGATGTAATATAAGAAAATCTTATCAAACGCCACAGACCATGTAACTCCCTTTCCTTTGTTGAATTCCTTGATCAGCCGGGGCTCTTTACCACTCAAGTCCATCAAGAGCAAATTGAAGGTTTTATCACTGGGGTCTTCAGATTTTCTGTCGTATTCTTTGATTTCAAAAATAAAGTGTCTTTTCCGGGCATCAGCTATGGCAATTTTTTGAATTGTTTCGTCAAGTGGAACAACAATACGATAACGTTGATGTGATTTTGTTCTGAAATTGTACAATACAAATCGTCTGACTTGACCAAAACCTATGGTGTCTGGCGCAATTACAGGTAAAAAACTCCCGCCACCACCAACCTGATCAAAAGCATTTTTGAAGTATTGATCTTGCTTGAGCTTGCCTTTATTGAATGAGAGAATCGTTATGGCGTTGTTCAGGTCATTGGTGCCGATTGAGTTGTCCTGGGGTACTGGGAATAAAGAAAGGAGCGAATCTGTCCCGATATTATATACTTCAGGCTTAAGAGACTTTACTTCGTTGAGGTTGTACAACGGTTCCATTTTATTTCCTCCATAGGTGGTTGATGAAAACAGGCACGTGCATATGAAAATAATGACAATCATGTACAAATAACCCTTACATGAATGATTCTTTTCTATCAGGTGATTCATGGCGTCTCCTTATAGCAATCATAGGGCACACTTGCCTGCTTGATATAGGCTGCTTCCTTATAAATTTCTGTAATAGTTTCATCTTTGATTGATTTTAATATCTCTATCATCTCATCCGTCTTCCTTCTCGCAATAATATTATCCGCTATCCTTTTTATCTGAGTATCCTCATCCAGCCGATAGAACCGACAGGGGTTATACTGCGTGAACTTAAACCAGAGACTGGTGTCAACTTTATCGAGGTCCTCTTTGGCTTCTTGGTAATACTTGACATAATCTACGCCACTCAGCAGGGTCATATACCAGTCAGTGCCGAATAGGATACGGTCCTTAAGCCACGTTTTCTTTTTCGTTTTGTTCTTATTATCCTCTTCCTTGTTTTCGGTTTTATTTTCTTCTCCGATTTGTTCAGGTTTTTCTTCCCCTTCTTTTTCTTTCTCTTTACGTTTATTTTCCTCTGCTAGTTCTCGTTTTTCCTCTTCGTTTTCCTTTTCCAGAATTTTCAGGAAATATTTCCGAAAACTCTCATTGCCAAACGATGACGAGATATCTGCATACAGGTTTGGATATTGCTGCACCATATCGATGATTTGCTTGCCCCATTTTTTACCATCACTGGTGTTCCCTCCAAAATGAGCAAGACAGAGGCGTAAGGTGTTCAACGGCGTCCCGTTGACAGTAGCATCCAGTACCAGCCGCCATGCGTTGGGGGCTATAAAATGTTCGTTGAAATATTCCTCTTTTCTTTCGCTGGAGTAGTCGATAACTATGTCTGAAGCTATTCCAGAAACCTGATCCATCATTAAATCATCGTACTTTTTGTTGATGGCGTCTTTCTGTTTCTGATCCTCGTCATTGTCGTTCGGGTGCACGAAGTCCAAATATTCATCCCGGTCAAACGTGTATCCGCCTTCCGGCGTGCAGTGGTTCATGATAGGGGTTTTATTTTCGCAACAATTCACATAGAAATCCTTCAATATCGGGATTCTTCTAATGTCCCACGGCCGGTAACCCTGGGCCGTGTATATCTTGAAACCCAGGTAAAGCCCATTTTCGCCCACATGATTGTAAACCTCCTGGTTGCCCTTCTTGTTGAGTTGCCAACGCCGAGGGTCATAGTGAAACATAGGAAGCAATTTCAAGGGGTTGGCGAGCACCACCTGCTCGGTGTAATCCAGCTGTTCTTTCCACTGCTCATAGGTGTCTGTTTCTTTTTCGTCTGTAAGACAGGGAGCGGCTATGATGCGCATGGGCATGAAATCGTTTTTTTGCATGTCAAAATAAAGCCCGGGAATACCATGTTCCTTAAGCCATTTGTGCTCTTCTTCCGTAAACTCTTCTTTAATGCCAGATGGTTGTCCACTGGAGTCAAGCCGCACATATGAGTCTGCCCGCCTCTTCCATATCCCATGCGCGGGGTACCAGTAATGGATTGGTTTTTGCGTAAAGTCAGAATCTGCATAGATGGCATTGTAGACCTTGATGCCGTAATACCCGTCGACATGGGCGTATTCCAAATCCATGGTCATGACCACGCAGGAAAGCACTAGTTTGGAGAGGTCCTTGTACTGCGCAGAACTCTTTAACTCCTCATAAACCGGGTTTCTTCTTTTCTTGATAAAATTATTTCCTATCTCGAGAGTTGGTTTTTCCGCTAACGGAATCGCCAGCCTGAAGCTGTTCTTGTTGTATAATCCGCCGTCCGGTTTCGGTTTGCCGCCGAATATTTTATTTACCCACCCGATAAACGGCTTTAACAAGACATAATCCAGAATAGTGCCGACAACTTCGCCCGCACCCTGAATGAACCATCGAGAAGGTTTAAGATATTTCATGACCGAAAGCCGTTCCCACAAAAACGGCATGGGGGCGCAGTTGCCGCTCTGGATGTGCATGTGGGAATCGATGATTACGCAAGGGCGGTAAATGCTGATCTGGTGCATGTCCGTACATAACAAATCAGGCTTGTGCGACTTCAATATGCCGCCGTTGGGATCGTTCTGCTCCACTTTATGTTTTGTTTTTACTTTTTCTTTACCGATAGTTTCAGCCATTGTTGTGGTCCTTTTATTGCTAACTTTTCCACCTCAGTTCATATTCTCGCCCGGATGATGTGATGTTCCAAGTGAGGGAAGGGGGGTTGGCATGGATCATTCAAATTCTTTCACAGCAGCTTTTCAATAGGGTATTTGTTGTAAAACAGGTAATAGACATTGTTCATCAGGGCATTTTCCGGCTCGAAGATGATCTCGTATTTAGTGTCTGCGTCAGGGGCGGGGATTTCAATCATGCCGTCGGCATCGGTTGTTTCAGTGATTATGCTGCCGTCGGGCTTTTTGATTGCAAACTTTTTGCCCGCGATCGGTTTATTGTCCTTGTCACCAAAGGGGAAGCGTTCGGCTCCTTCAATGTAGTTATCCCACGAAAGATGTTCCACCACCCGGAAGCGGAACACCCCTTCTTTAGGCGCGTTTGATACATTTGTACCGGTCGAATCATTATTGGCATCGTCGTTTGCTCCCATTATTGATGCTCCCTTAAAATGTGGTTTAGGATTTAGAAATCAAATGGCATTCTTGTTGTTTTGCGTCATGGGATCGGAATTACGGCATACCCCTTTGCCCTCAATCTTGACATCAAAAGAGCTGTTGATGAATTCGGCCTTGTCTCCCACTGTGCCGGACAAGACTCCCCTGCCGCTGCCCGGTTGATCCCCTATGCTTGTGCTGTAGCAGCATCCATCTATGGCACCCATGCAGCCGTTGACCTTAACCGATTTCGTTCCACCCTTAAGAGTGGCGGACCTGGCGATGTTAGTATAGGGCACCGGCACAAGGGAACTACCCATCGGGGTAAGGCAGACATCCGGACCGCTTATGACAATAGCTCCGCTGCAAGTGCTCGAAATGCCTTGGCTATTTGAAAAAACCGTTGATTTTCCCATTTTGTCGCGCCTCCTGGTTGTGTAATGTGAATCTCCAATTAAAAATCAGATCCCCCTCAATCCGACTAAATTAAGCCATTATTTACCAAACAGTTTCTGCCAGAAGCTACGCTTCGGAGATTCGCCCGGTTTCAGGCAATGGGGTTCATACGCATTACTATCCCAATCAGTGCCAACCAGTATCGTCTCTCCCATAGCATTGCGTTTGAGGCAGAAGGAAGAGCGATAGTTACGCTCTTCGATATAACTAGATTTCAATGTGTCTGTTTTAGCTACACTTATTAACACTTTATATGGTGTATTGAACATCAATGGTTCGGCAATCCGTCTTGCTTTCATTCCAGAATTAGGAATGCCATAATTGACACAGGTAACAGGGTTATCAGGTTCTATTAAGCCTTTTCTTTCAAGGTTTATCATGTCGACATCCCAGCGCACTCCACCTTGAGGACCATCTTTTGAAACGGCAAGATAGCTAAAAGCATACGGCCCTTTCCGTATCTCTTTGTCCTTCGGATAAGAGAAGCAGGGTTGACCATTACGTAGGGTGATTACTGCATCACCATGAATCTTGAACTGTTTTGCGTTCGCTGATACAGGAATCATTACTAATAAAAGTACGATTAAACTTTTCAGACAGGAGTATTTCATATTTTAGGTATCCTCTTATACGTTAAGAGATATTCGAATAATTTCCTTTATTTTCGAAACATTGCCTCTTCTGCTTATTGTTTATGACGAACTTAATTACGGAGTAACCGGGAATTCAAAGTATTACATGTTGCCTCCCGGCAGAAGAGCCACATATCTGGGTTCTTTCAAGAATTTCGCTAATACGCGTTCGAAGAAGGACAGTCTTGGAGTAAAATTAGTGTCCTGCAAGTATTTTGCGCCGTAGTAATGGGAAATAATATCTGCCTGCTGCTCCATGTTGAATTCAGAAAACTTATTGTTATTCTTTGCCTCGTGGTCATACCCATAAACTCTTTTTTCACCTAACAACTTCGATGCTATCCCGTACAAGATACCCATTGCCTTAAGCCTACCCCGATAACCACGATTCCATTGCCAGGCATGCACCATTTCATGCACAAACCATATTCGTGTTTTATTATCTTCTTTGGAAAAATCCTCCGAGAACGAATCTGTCGTGAAAAATATCTCGCCGTTGGGTGCCATTGCGACGTCTTTATCCTGTAGTCCAAATGGCAAAAACGAGCCATTGTGAATATACACTTCAGAATAATAGATCGAACCTTTGAAGATTGGCCGGCACATTGCGATTTCACCGGCAGTAAGCGGTCGCGCAGTGTTTTTCACTGTGACGTTTTTCACTGAATTACCAACGTCGGTCTGGTTGGTGGAAACACCAGCGAGTTTAATTTTCTTCATCTTTTTGCCCGTCTGGATGCGATTTCGCGGACATAACGGCTGTATTCGTTCCGAAGCGAGAAATTCCACTTTTTCTATTGTTCGTTCTTTGCTTGAACTTCTGATGCGTTTTGTTTTGCCGTCGTTATCGGTTGTGCCGCTTATCGTCCTGCCATCATCAAGCGTCACAAGGTAGTCGGTGTTTGAAAGTGGCGTACCTTTCTCCGAAACAAACCGCAATTGCTCATCAAATGGTTTGCATCCACACCTGTGGAACCCTTCCTCGTTATGGATAGCACTGTCCCAACCCAACCGCTCATAAATCTCGCAACCGGTTTGAACATCACGTAGCTCAGCGCCTTTGACGACACCGCCCGTTTTATAATTCAGGAATTCAAGATTGTCGAATCTGCCGCCGAACGCTTCTTTGTAATCACTGAATATTTTGAAACGCTGCTCGCAGCGCTTGGATTTCAACTCCCCTACCGTGCTTTCCAGAGCATCCAAATTGCTCGAGACTTTCATGTCCACCTCACTAGCTAATTTCTGACCGGAGTTTCCGGATGAGCCCTCACCAGGTACAGTTCAAATTTTCCAGCTGATTTTGCTGCTTATTCGTAGGACAAAACATAAACTCCCCTCGAAATTTTTACAAAATCCCGAGTGACCTGTGCGCCAGTGTATTGCGCCTTGCCATACTTGCCCACGATGGTAAATGATCCAACTGGATATATTGGACATCCAAACGGAGTATGGTATTTCCGCAACTCCTCTTCCGATTGGAATCCACCATAATTTAATTCACTGAACAAGTATGCGGCTTTACCAGGCTCTATCTCAAATCTGATTACCTTTGTATTTGGATCATAGCTGATTTCCGCATCCGGAAGGGTATCCAACCTAACGTCACCTATGACTTCAATTTTAGCTATTTTAGGTTTTATTATGTCAGCCAATTTAGCTTGTCTCGAACTGTCTCCACTCAACGTATATTCGACAACAATTGGAAATGCGGTCTTGTTCGCAATTATGAACTCTGTCATCCAACTACAACCTGGAACTGTAGTAACCAGCATAAAAACTATTATCGCAAATTTAGATGTCGTTGATTTTCGTACTTTATTCTGTCCAGCTTTTAGAGTACGCGCACAATCTTCACTCATATTATTCACCGCCCTCCAACACCAGTGCCCCGCAAGAGCCATGATCGTCCGAACAGAATGTAAGGACAGGACCCTTCAGCCACCCTCGAACAAATCCCTGCGCGACTACGGCTGTCAACACCGCTCCGCTGGCGGCGCCGATATCGCCGTAGCAGTTGGCCGGTGTCCAGAGCTGTCTGAGTTGACCATTACTTTTGAATATGCGTGATTCGGCCACGCTCCACTCCAGTGCCCTGGAGTTTTCGCCGTTAAGGTCACCGAGTACTGCTTGGATCTCATTGTCCTTTCCATCAACCAGCGCTGCCCGGCAGGCTTTAACCAGTCCCGTTCTCTGGACCTTCGGATTCGCGGCACGCGGCACCGGCTCCTCCGCCAGCCCAAGCCCGGTAATGCGCGCCAGGACCGGCCTGTTTGCCTGCCTTGCCCGAGCCGGGTCTTCGATGATCAAGAAACCAACTGCTTCGCCGGCGATCAACCCCTGATGGCGACCATAACTTATGGACTTGAGGCGACCTGCCTGTTCAAACCAGTTCAGGGATGAGTCTCTTATTAATGAATCGATACCGCCGATGATACACATGGCGGAGGGATTGCTTTCGATCAGCTGGCCGGCCAGGTCGATGGCGTAGGGAAAAGATGCGTTACCCTGCGGGATGCTCTGCAGGTCGGCCTTGTCCGCCCACTTTCCCAGGACCTTGAGAACCTGGTCCCGGCTGCTCTTATCGTAGCGCGGACCGGACCTTTCTTCCGAAGCTGCACCAAGGAAGAGTTGAATCTGCGAAGGCCGTTGCACCCCCTGCCGGAAATAATCGGTGAGCAGGTTATTAAGGCAAAGGGCGGCAATGTCAGCCATGCGCGCGATTGCCTCCCGGCCATCCTCGACCCCCCTGATTCGCGCCACTGTAATGGGGTTGCCATGGCTGTCCGAATAGTCTTTGTTCTCGGAAAACCGAGAAATCCCCGCCCGAACGGCAGCCGCGGTAATGAGGCCATCATGCCCGACAGCAGTAACGCAGTTTGCAGCCGTGATCGCAAGCTCCTTCATAATCCAGCAACCTCTCTGCACTGTCTGAAACCCGGGGCTCGCACTTCAAAAAGCGGCCGGCCCGGTTCACTAATCGCCAGCTCCAGGGCGGCCGCCGACCGTTGACGCTGATGGCCGGTTTTCAGGACATGCCGAAGTTGATCGGCCGAGATCGGTTTACCCAGAAGATAGCGGCTGCCGCCTGGAAATGAGCCCTTGTACTTCTCCCACCATCGAGTTATTGATTCTCCATCCGGCCAGGGATGGTCATCATCAACATCCAAATCCATATTGCTGTCATTCGGGTCATCATTGGGACCCGCAGTAAAACCTTCCGGCCACGTACCTCTCAGCTCTTCCTGATCGATATCTGCGCCGGTTATCATGGTGAATGCTTCACCGGCAACGCGGGCAAGTGACGGAATCATCATCTGTTCAATAAGCCATTGGACCAGAATCGGGTCACCGATTATACCCGCGCCGATAACTGCCAGACGGATCGTACCGGACGAATTTGCAAGATGCTTCTGGAAGGAGAGGGCGGCTGCCTGCCCCATTCGTCGCAAAACCAGGTTCAGGGCCTTTTCTCCATAAACGGACTTCGCTGCAACAAAGTTTTTCAGCACTTCGACAGCTTCGTTGTTACCGGCTAGAGCCGCGGACCATGCCGTGGAGAAGCGTATCCCATCGTCCTCGTCTGAAAGGTTGTTGCGCAGGCTGAAATTATTCAGCTTGATCTCCCTGCCCAGTTCGCCGTATACGCATAGCGCGCGGGCTGCCAGCAGCGGGTCGTAATCTTCCAGGGCTTGATCCAAATGATGACCCGGATCCTTGCGATGGACGGCGCTTGCCGCTATGCCGATGTACCTGCGGAAAGACGATTCGGAGACCAGTAGTTTTTTGATGTGCGGTTCAGCCTGTTCGTAAGGGTGCCAACCCATCGCGGAAATGAACGCACAAGCTTTTGCCGGGTCCTCGCCGATGGCATCAAGAACAGCCTGGATGCGCGTTGTTGTACCGCTCTCAATAGCAAGTACGGCAGGCGCGAAGTATTCCTCCGGAAGTTCGCTTCCAAGGCTTATCTCACAAGTGTCCCATCCTGCCGCTCCTGCGACGCGCAACCCATCGATATGGGCTTCCAACCTCTCGTCAAGCTTCACCAGGTCATCAAGCGAATAGTGCGGCGCAGAAACGGCCCTGGTTCGGAGCTGCCAGAGAAAAGCCGCTTCTTCGGCGAATTCAGTTATTATTCCATTTATTGCCAAGAGTTCACCATTCCTAGTTTATCGATACCGCCCCGCCCCTGATTCTGTTCTCTCCCGACGAATGGCTCAGCACATAGTCACCCTTGATAAGGATTTTACCCGCCTTGGTGAGGGTGATACTTGCCTTTCCGCACTTCAGAACAATTTCGTTTTCGGCCTCAAAAGACATGCTTTTCCCGTCTACCGTCACCTCTTGCGTAACTTCTGATTCAAAGACAACAGTCGCGGGTTCCGCGATCTCCTCGATCAGTGAATACATGGTGTCAATAATGATGGGAAACTTCGGGTCGTTATTTTCAAAAGCAAGCAGCACTTCCCTCCCTGTCGGGTTCCCCTTGCGAAGGGTCTCCACTCTCGACGATGTAGTAGTTCTGGCGGCAATCGGACCAGAACGGCTACCGGTAAAATCAACCAGGACGACTCCGCTTTCGGTGATGCGTACAATCCTGCCAATCCGCGTACCTTCTAAGGGAATGATGTCTTCCACAATCTGCATGATTTTTGTCTGTTCATTTTTCACATCAAATCTCCGGTGATGTTCTTCTATGCAGCGCGAATTCAATAGAGCCGGTCACTTCGAATCATGGTCAGTTGGTGAATACCTTGCTCGCCTTGATGGTAATACTGCTGCCATCCATGACGATTGTTGAAGAACCTGCTTTGAAAGTGATCTTGGGTGCTTCAATTACGTATTCGTCTGCTTTTGAGTAATATTTGCCGCTTATGAACTCGGAAAGATTGGCGCCGATGTTGGTGGTTCGGTCACCTACCACGTTTTCCGTCATGGTTGCTCCGACAAATACCGCCTTTGCCAAACCCACCTCCTCGGTCTTTGCACAGGCGACTGTTTCGTTCATTATCCCGCCAACAGAAACCTGATAAAGACCACCTATGGACAGTTCCTTTGCCAGGCCGATGGTCTCCATGGAGTTGATCGCAACGGTTTCAGTCTTACAGTTGCCGACGGTCAGGGTCATATTGGAGCCAATGGTCTCCATGTGGTTGATGCCCACCTGAATGCTTTTATTAGCGCCTATGGTTTCACTCTGGTTCACGACAACATACTTTGTACGGTCATTGCCGACGGTCAATGTTTCATCATGCCCGACCCTCTGTCCCTTGTCGTTCTTGATCAGAATATTCCAGTCCTTCTCGCCCTTGGAGATAAACCTCCTCTGCCCCCATTTTGTCTTCGAAGCGCAATTCATTGAAGTTGTCGGGGTTTCCTCCGGGAGAACTTCTAGTCCGGATACCGCTTTGGGTCTTGTTCGCTGGCAGACCGTAATTAGGCTGCTTTGCTTCGTTGATGGCACTACCCATGATGATCGGATAATCCATATTGCCATCAACAAAGGTAACCAGCACTTCGTCGCCGACACGTGGGATAAACTGGCTGCCCCAGGTTGAACCGTTCCAGAATTGCATTGTACGCAGCCAGCAGGAGCTTTTTTCGTCCCTCTTGCCTTCGCGGTCGAAGTGAAACTGTACATTGACGCGGCCGTACTCGTCAGGCCAGATCTCTTCACCTTTGGGCCCGGTGACGATTGCAGACAGGAGGCCGGGGACAATTGGCTTTGCGTGTCGCTGTTCAGGTCGGTAGGTCACGGAAGACGGAATGACCATAAAGATGTTGCTATAACCCGGGGTGACATCCTTCGGAGCCTGTTCTTTCAGCGCAGCCGGTTGTTTTCCTTCCTGCGCAACACCGAAAAGGAAATATTCCTGATTGAATTTCAGGTTAATGTGGCCGGTCAACAGGAAGGTGGCGCCGGACGTCAACCGGGTGCAGTTGCTTGCGCCTCTTCCCTTTTCCTTCAGCGCAGCTATGGTTTCCAGGCGTATTTTAGTGAGCCGTTCGCCCCTTTCCGCTTTACCGTAGCTGCCGGGATAGCTGTATACCTCAAATTGTTCGTCCGGGTTGTTGTATTCACCTTTGAAATCAGTTTCAAGGTCAACGGATGGAGTTTTAAAATTGTAATTTGTATGGGTGTGTACGCCGGGTCTCAGTCGATCTGAAAAGTCGAATGAGGATATGCATATCTCGTTTGCGCTTGCCATCCCACCGACATTGAGCGGGATGGATGTATCACCCTCAATGTCCTGATAAAAGGCATCGGTGTCGCAGAAAACCAAAACATGTTTGTCTTTGTAATGTTCAAAGAAATAGAAAATGCCTTCTTTTTCAAGCAGGCGGGAAATGAAATGCAGGTCGGTCTCGTTATACTGCATGTTGAATTTATTAAAGATATCTTCGTGTGCCAATCGGAACTTAAAGAGATCAGGCGTTATGCCGCTTTCCTGAAGTATCTTGCCGATTATATCCTGCAGTTTCATATCCTGGAAAATGCGGCAGTTTTGCTTCAAGGATAAAAGCCACAGCGACGGAACCAGTTGCGCCTCGTATATGTGAAACCGGCCATTCATGCCGGAATGTCTGAATTTACGGAGGATTCCGTGGAAACAACGATCTGGAGCGCCTGCTCCTTCATGGTTGATAATGGTCAGCAAACCCTCCTGACGGACAACTGCGTCACAATGGATGATCTGTTCACTTACCAGTACTAAATTTGCAGCAGGTACATGCGAGACATTCTCAGCTGTGGTAAATTCAAGTACAGATACTTCATATTCAACATCAAGGAACTCAAACGTGAATTGTGCGCTGCTTGCTGACATGTGTTGACCCCTTTTATTTTTAGCTCATGTAGTAGCATTGTTATGTGTGGCCCCGTGAAACTATGATCGGCTTAAGAGAGAGCATCAAGCCCTTTTAAAGAGCGATTCTTTCGTTATCTTTGAAACAACTTATTGCACGACAACAAGATATTCGTACAAAAGTCCAATAATAAAAACTATCAATCTAATCAATATTAAAATTGATCCAAATGCCAAAAATACTTTTAAGACAGTTTTAAACGTTGTGCCAGGCATTAAATCTTTTGCAATTATATTTGTTAAGTCTTTGAATTTAACTACATCAGTTATTTCTCCTTGTGAAACGCACTCGTTAATCACTGCTGATTCAGTAGCTGCCTTATCAATTATTCTTAACCCATCGTCACTATCATTAACCTTACAAAGATACAAACCGGCAATAACTCGAAAAACAGGATGAATAACAATAAGCGGATGAATGTTTCTTCGGGGAAATGGATAATTCCATTCGTTTTTTGACATATGATTAATAAGGCTATTTAAGACGTGCAATCCCGACATAATGCTGACTTTGTTTATATATAAATAAAAAACTATCAACCCTGCGGTTGTAATTATAAAACAGGAGGAAAACGTCATAATTGAACTGAAAACTGAATGCGAGTGCATGTTTATCGCGACGCACAGCGCCAGCAATGCCAAGAGGAAAATGCAAAAATACAATAGCGTCTGTGAAGGCTTTTTTGCTGAAGATACAGTTTTGATTATTTTTTCAACCTCTTTCATATTTACGCTCGCCTTGTTTTCCATACCCACCTCACTCATATGCGCCTGCAACATTTGAAGAAGCACCTAATATGTTTGTAGTCTTTTCTATGGCTGATGGACTTCTCGTAATTGGAAGCCATTTCCCCGCGCCAAATGTTGTGTCAAGAATATGACCATTGAGAGTAAGGGCGCATGTTTTGCTTACTAATACCTGGTTTGCCGCAACTGTTCCAATGCCACCTGTAAACAGACTCAATCCCATATCAGTAACCATAGCGATATTGTTGGTTTCTTTACTACTTGTGCCAAGCGTAGCAATGCTTGTCCCAAGACCAATAATTCCGGTATTATTTACTACCGGTCGCACTCCCATTGCCAAATTTACTAAATTCCCCAAAGCCACGCTTGCGCTCGCAGTTCCTTGAACTGCAATCACCCCTCCGGCAACAGCACCGATACCGGTTGGTGAAGTTACCGTGCCGATAAACAATCCAGCCGCAGCTTGAACACCCCCACCAACCAGAGTAAGTCCGTTATTGACCCAAGGATTTGCCAACATTCCCCTCGCGGCGACCAGCGCACCTTTAAACTCCATTGTAATCTCCCCCATTTTACATATTGACTACAGCACACAGCGATCTCCCATCCGCGCAGGCCACTCAAACCGAAACCCCTTGCCAATTTCCTTTACCACAAGGCGCACAAAGCAGCTTTGCGTGACATACCCTCCCAGAAAACGATCCAGAACCGAACTAAACAAATACAGGTCACCTGGGCTCGTAAAATGATCACCTCGTAGCTTCAGGTGAACTTCATAGCCGCGATAAATCGTGCGCCCGATCAAGCGATCAGTCGGTATTGCCTCAACTGAATCAATGGCATCAATTCGCTTATCTGAAGCACCAACAGCTACCTGATGCCGACTATTTTGATTGATAAACAGTCGGAGCATCGCTTTCAGGTTTTTGGCGCTGACCAGGGATGCGGAATTCAGAGAAAAACCGGATAATAGCCTCCATTGCCGATTCTGGTCGTAACTCTGTGAAATCGTGCCCGAAACACATTTAATATTTATGAGTTCGATCGACTCCGGGGTGGCCATTGCTGCGATACGCACGTCACCGATGCCAAGCTGCTCTGGCAGAATGCCGTTGGTGCAGGTAAGATCAATGTCGAGCTTTATTCTGTCGGATTGTTTTTCATTTCTGTGGTCTGGAATCTGAAAGGAGGGTGTCAAAACCATCACCAATGGCTGATCTTCCTCGAGTTATGTGACAGATAGGTCCTTCATTGTTTTTCCGGAGCAATGGATTCTGTACCTCATACTTGATTTTTGCCGATTTCTTTTTGACTAAACCTTCAACACTATCAACCGAATGTATCTGGTAGTGAGTGGAATGTTCCCCAACCGGGCGTATTAGATGCTGCTTAAGATCTGAGTTGAACAATAGCGGCTCAGCCTTGTGCTTGAACAGGTTGATAACCGGCGTGGCAAAAAGAACAAAGCTCTTTTCATTGACCTGCGGCACAACCAGCGGACTGTTTTGAAGTTCGAAAATGATCTCAAATTGGGAGCCGTTGCCAAGATTGCGGCATTCGTTCAGTCCGGTCAGATCCAGAAACAGAAATTTGTCTGGAAACAGGAAATATTCCTGCAGCAGCAGATGCCCCGGCATGAGGCCAGCTTCATGTGTGAGCAAGGCATCTGTATCGGCAAAGCCGACCGGCTTCAGATTGTCTGGCGGAATCTCGATGATGGCGCCGCTTTCGCACGATCTGATACTAATGCGCTTCAGGTAGCGCTGTAACAGCAGATTCAAATCACAGGCCGCCGGATACTCATCAGCGAGGAATAACCGCAGAGATTCGGCTTTCCAGCCGGACAGTCCGATGCCGTGCAATTCGCAAAGCAGTTTGATGGCAGGCGCCTTGCCGGATGGTTGCCGAAAACGATGAGTGTAACAACGTCAGGGGATGCACCGTCACGTCATAACAGGTTCGAAACCGGCACTTTACGCCCTGCACCGGTACCGATTCGACCTCGGCACCTGCTGCAATCAGCAACTGATTTTTAAGCTCCTTCTTTGGGGTGAATGTGACAATGGTTGTCGCCGGAATCGGCCGTAAATCCCCAGGGTGAAGCGCTTCAGTAACTTCATGAATAAACTCCGGAATATCATCGGCCAGTTTGCGTTGCAGCAAAGCATTATAGAAAGCCGTCCCTTCCAGAAGCCTCCCCATGCCTGAATCGGCCATGGCTCCGCTCATCAGAGGGGCAAGGTTGGGATGTTTTTCTACGAAGTGCTCTGTTAATTCCCTCAGCTGCGCCCGCTCCTCGCGGTAATAGTCAATCATGGAGCGGTGCGAATCCGGTGGAGAAGGTACTGACTCCGATACCGAAGGAGTCGTCTGTTTGAAAGGCGTGGCGGAAACATGGAATCCGGCGCTGACTTCACCCAGGGTGTCACCGGAGAAGCACCAGGTATTGAGGCCCAGACGTGCTGCGGGATCGCCGAGCACGAATGGGTTTGGCCTCGCCCGCAGCCAGGATCAGCTTCAGTTCCACTTCGAGTGGGTCGGTGAGGTAGAATCTGACCAGTGAAGCGAGCTTTTCATTATTACGGGTACCGGGGAGGAAGTCGTTGTAGGCAGCCCAGGTGAGCGGACCGATCTCGATGCAGCATTTACCCATTCGGTCGGCTATTTCACTGCCGAGCACCGTGTCCACACCGAGCCGGCAACCGGTCATCCCCATACGCATCCGCTGGTCCCGGGGAATCGGTATCATCCGTTTCACATTCTGAATGATCTTGATCCGTTTTTCTTTCAGCGCGTCTCGCAGGATAGTTACCAGGCCAAGAGCGGAGCGGGGGAACTGGGTCAGGATACCGGTGTAGCGCAGGAGTGACCAGGAATCGGGGAGCGTGTCCCGCAACTCCTTTTCTCCCAGGCCGATGAGGCAAAAGAGTCTCTCCCGGTCGACCGGGTTGTTCTCTTCCACCACGCGGAAGAAGAGTTCATATTTGCTCCAGCACTGGAAATAGAGGTGATAGAGTCTCTGGTGGATGATATCGAGAAAATCACGGAACACCGACTCGTCGTTTGCAGCCTCGTCCAGAAGATCTTCGCTGTAGAAGTTGGGCAGGGGCGAAGCGGAACCATACAGTTCGAGAAAGGTGGTGGTAACACGGAGGTTGGTGCCGTCCCTTTCGACCCGGGCCACATCTGCGGCCGGAAATGCCAGGGAGAGCTCCGGACGAATCTGAACCCGTTCCTGCCACGGGATTTCGGGAAGCCCTTCTGTCCCGTTGGGGCCAAGAAATATCCGGGCAAGACGCATGACCTGGACAAAAGAAAACTGGTGAGCCGATTGCAGCAGTTCCTCCATCAGGGGAGAAGATGTTCGGCCAGGCGTGTCGGCCATCGGTAGCTTGCTCCATTCATGATTTTGCTACTACATACCCGGCTAAAACTTGAAATACTCAAGTTATTCACTGTTGAATTTGGAAGCATTGAAACGGATAAATAGAAGTACTGCAGCATAAATATAAATAATTTTAATGCTACAGATATCATGCCAGCACAAATTATGTCAATTTTTTTTAATGTATATTTACTTACACACATATTGTTTGGCAGGAGACTTCAAGAAGCGTGGCAAGGAGGAATGTTTCATGTAGGACAATGGCAGGGGGGAAATATGCGTAGAAACGAAAAAGGACGGGTTTGAAACCCGCCCTTTTTAATTCCGTATGCTGGAAATAATTTGTCTTATTTACTGCCGAACACCGTTCGCAGGAGATCCGTGGTGCGCGCCGCAGGGTTTGTCCTGATCTTTTTCTCTTCCTGCCCCACCACGGTAAAGAGCCCGTCAAGGGCCTTGTTTGTAACGTAGCTGTTCAGATCAAGGGAGGGAACTCCGAGCATGGAGGCCATGGGAAGGTTGTCGTAGGTACCCATCATTTCCTTGTAGGAACGAACCGTACCCACCTGATCCATACTGTTGGAAACTACCGGCTTGAATGAATCGAAGAGTTTCGTACGTAATTTCTTTTCAAAAAACTGTGTTGCCGAGGTATCGCCACCAGCAAGAATTCCCCTGGCATCCTCCACCGTCATCTCGCGGATGGCGTCGCCGAAGAAAGTTGCCGCTTTGGGAGCAGCAGCTTCCGCGGCCCGGTTCATACTCAAAACAAACTCGTTTACCTGTTTCTGATAGCCAACCATTGACAGCAGATCTGCCGCCTTCTGAACCTTGTCGGGAAGAAGAATCTTGATGAGAGAATTGCCGAAATAGCCGTCGGGCCTGGCTACCTCTGTTACAGCACGTTCGGTGCTGGTAGCAAGCGCCTCTTTGAGACCTTTGACAATAGTGGTGTTATCAAGGGAACTCTGCTGTTGAAGGGCTGGCAGTGCCTGACTGGGAAGATCGCCGAACTGACCGGTAAGATCATCGAGAATTCCGGCTTGGCAGGGAGAAAGGGAGAACAGCAGCATGGCAAAAACCAGACAGAGCGCACATTTCATAGAAAAAACCTCCGCTTATAGTGACCGTTACTTCCTCGCTACAGTATGGCCGATTTGAACCAGTTCGCAAGGAAGAGATTCGGCAGTGCCGATTCAATCCGTCCAATAAGGGAAAGTTTCTCTGCACAGGCAGGCTGTCAGGTAGCTGCCATGGGACGAACCCTGCTCCGGCCGAGATGCTTCATCAGCTTCCAGAGAGGTCCTCGAACTGGAAAGTGGCGGAGCGCCGCCATCATAGCGTCACTCATATTAATTTCCAGGCCCGGAACAACCCAGTTTCTGCGCTTCTTTGCCTCTGTAGTAACCAGGTCGCAGAGGGTGTCCCGCACCGCAGGGGAGATATAGAAGACCGATTCAAGGAGAGACGTATCCGGGCTGATAACCCCCTCCGCCAGGGCCTGGCGATGAAGGGGCGTGCCGGGATAGATGCGGATGCCGGTCATGCCGATGACTGCCGTGGGAACAACCTCGTCCATGAGGGCAAAGCTTTCCAGAAGGGTTTCTTCAGTCTCTCCCGGGCCACCAAAGAGGATGTAGTGGGCAAAATCCACCCCATGATCCCGGCAGAGGGCCGAGGCGGTACGCACATCATCCGTATCGAACGATTTTCCCAGGTTCCTGAGCATGACAGGAGAGCCGGAATCCGTACCGAATTCGAAGGCATCACATCCGGCCTCGACCATGATCGCCATCAGATCCGGGGTAATGAAAGCTGGGTTGATAAAGGCCGACCAGTGGATGGAAAGTCCGGCAAAAATCATGGCGCGGCAAAGCTTTTCCGCGAAATCCATCGGGTAGTTAAAAATATCATCGACAAAGTAGAGATACTCGGTGCCATTCAACTCCACCAGTTCCTGAATTTCGGCAATGATTTCGTCCACGTCCCGCAACCTGAGCCTGGTTCCTTCAAGGATCGGATAGGTGCAGTAAATACAGGAAAACGGGCAGCCTCTCTTGGTCTGGATATTTGCCATGCCACCTTCCCGGTTGTAGCGTTCCACCTGGAAAAGGCTGCGCTCCGGTTTGCCGATTTTTTCCAAGGGAACAGGCGGGAGATATTCCGTTGTCCCCTTGGTTAAAACGCCCGGCAGTCCCTGTACAGACTCATCCTTGCTCAACCGGTCCAAAAGCCGCGGCAGGATCTCTTCCCCCTCCCCGACGACTCCGTAATCACCGCCAAAATAATCAAGAAGTTCACGGGGCATGAGCGAGAAGCCTGAACCACCTAGAATCACCGTTGTTTTTTCCTTGCAGACATCCACGACTGTCTTGACTCCTTCCAGGTAGGAACGGGAGCCAGGATAAGTAACATTGTCGATGTTGCGGATGGAAAGGATAACTGCATCGGGTGGAAAGGAGGTAAATTCGTCTCTCAGGAGGGTTTCCGGATCATCAATAAAGCAGAGGTCAATAATCCGCAACCGGTAGCCCGCTGCAAGCAGTGAACCGGCAAGATAGGATAAGCCGAGGGGAAAAACCGGATAGGGACTTTTTTCCCGATTTGCGGAAACCAGCAGGATATCCATCAGACCTCCAGATAGGTATGCATCTTTTTGATTCGTTCGGCAATAACAGGGGGAAGTGCGAACTGAAGAGTACCGTTTTTGTCCGTAAGAACATGCACGGTCCGGCCGCTTGCACAGGTGGACCCGTCCGGACCGACAATGTCACAGAGAAATTCCAGTGAAGCGGTTTCGGTTCGCTTGATTGTCGTCAGTATCCGCAGCTCCTCATCGAAACGGGCAGGCCTCTTGTACTTCAGTTCCAGGGCCACCACCGGGGCGAGATAACCGGCCTCACCGATCTGCTCTGCATTCAGGCTGAATCTCCCGGCAAGATCGTTTCGCCCCACTTCCATCCAGCTGACATAATGGCCGTGCCAGGCCACATGATAAAGGTCAACCTCATTGAACCGTACCCGTATCTGGGTCTCGTGGTATTTCATCGTTATCTCGCGGCCTCGCTCTCTATCCAGCGGTTATACTTCTTCAGCGAGTCGCCAACCCCCACCTCAATGAATTTCGTGACCCCGGCCGTCCGCAATGCCTGGTAACTCCTATCCCAATAGACCGGCAGGAGAAGCTCCCGCAACAGGAAATCCTCTATCTCGGCTGCCGTCAGGAAATCCTGGTCAATATGGTTCATGAGGCGGACGGCAGGCTGGGTGTAGGTGTAATCGGCAATTATTTCCCGCAGGCTCTCGGCGGATGCCTCCATGAGCGGTGTATGCAGAGGGGCATCGCAGGGAAAAACCTTGGCGGAAAAAACCCCGTTCTGGAGAGCCTCGGCAGCGGCGGATTCGATCCCATGTCTCTCTCCGGAAAGGAGGAAATGCCGGGAAGTATTGTGGTTCGCCAGGAAAACACCATTATTCTCGGCGATGGCTAAAAGGGGCTCATGGGTAAGACCCACCAGGCAGCCGAGGGCGTAGTCTCCCCTTTCCGACATAAGGGCAATGCAGGCCCCGATGCGAAACGTCAGTTCCAGGGCAGCACCTTCAGAAATCGATCCGCTGGCAGCAAGGGCGGCATAGATTCCCATACTATGCTCCGCTATCATGTCAGGCCTGCGCCCCTCCTGGAGGAGCAAACGATTACGATAGAGACTTATGGCGGCTCCGTAAACCTGGAGGGCAACACTTTCCGTAGACGGCTCCCGGCTCCAGGAGAGATCATGGATATCCAGCCCGGTGTGGGACAAAGTGAGTGTTCTGATTGCCTGGTATTCTTTATCATCAGCAGGCTCAGCAGCCCGAATAAGCGGCTGGCCCGGGAACATGAAACATTGCATAGGTATACATACTCCGGTTGAGATATTTGTCACAGTAATTGAGGCCCATGCTTAAAGAAACGGAACCAAGCAAACAGCAGAGAGCTATTGGTTCTTACCCCTGGGTTCGCTGCCTCCGGTCCGCTTTCTCCGTCTTTTTTACAGCACTCCGGAAACCAAGATTCATGGGAGCAAAGACCTGTACGGAGCGGTGTGCCTTGAAGATGCGGCGGTACATGGAAGAAAAGGAATAAAAGGCTTTATTCAAGCGGTTATGGCCCTCTTGCAACTCATCTGCCGTCATTCCCACGGGGCGAAAAGTCACATGCCCCATATCGTAGTCTTCCCAGCGGTTGGAGGTGATCCTGCCCTCTGCCTCGAGTCGGGCTCGTACCGCAGTGCCGGGATAGGGCGTCAGGATCGGGAAGATGGCCGCTTCCAATCGGGCATCCTCGCAAAACTTGAGGATTTCGTCAAACACCTCCGGGGTATCGCCATCATTCCCTAGAACAAAGGAACCGAGAATGCCGATACCATTATCACGGAAGGTGCGGGCATCCGCCAGGTAGCTCCCGGCACGATTGGTGACCTTGCCCATAGCAACCAAGGCCTCCTCGTTCAGGGACTCGAACCCCACAAACAGTCCGATACAGCCTGATTCCCCCGCTGCCCTCAAGAGTTCGGGATCGCGGGCAAGATCGATGGGGGCGTGGGAAAGCCACTTGAGCCCCATGCCCCGCATGCCGGCAAAAAGCTCGAGTGCGTAGTGGCGGTCTCCCACCAGGTTGTCATCTACAAAAAATACAAAGGAATTTTTTTTACGGAGAATTTCCAGTTCCTGAAGAACCTGCTCCACCGGGCGCTTCCGGTATTTACGACCGTAGAAGGCGGTAACGGAACAGAATTCGCAGTCAAAGGGGCAGCCGCGGGTCGTCTGGATGGTGTTGGTGAAAAGATACTTTTTCCCGGCATACAACTCCCGTCTTGCCGGGGGCACGTCCTGCATGCCGAGGAGCTCGGTAGCCCGGTAGCGAGGCTGCAGAGAACCACGCTCCAGATCGGCAAGGAGCTCTGGCCAAACAACCTCACCCTCACCCACCACCACCGCATCGGCATATTCCAGAGCCTCATCGGGGAGATTGCTGGCATGGAAGCCGCCAATGACGACCGGGATGCCCCGTTCACGGAAGCCAGCCGCGATCTGGTAGGCACGGGGAGCCTGGGGCGTCATCGAGGTAATGGCCACCAGATCAGCTTCCACAGTAAAATCAATGGGTTCTATGTTTTCGTCAACCAGCCCGATCTGCCAGTGGGACGGAGTTACGGCAGCAAGGGCGGCAAGGGAAAGAGAGGGGAATTTGAATCCCAGCTCGCCCCACAACCGTCCCTTGGGCCAACCGGGGGAGACGAAGAGCAGCTTCACTTTCTATTTTCCGCAATATACTGGGCCATGCTCCGTACCGACTGAAACACGATGGTCCCGGTTTCAGCATCGGGAACGATCACGCCGAAATCCTTTTCCATCGCCACCACCAACTGGAGAGCATCAATGGAGTCAAGACCGAGTCCCTCACCAAAGAGGGGGGCATCGGTATCGATTTCATCCGGGTTAAATCCGTCGATTCTCAAACTGTCAATAATCAGCTGCTTAACTTGGACAATTAATTCTTCTGACATGTATCTTCCTTTTCATGGCCTTCCGCTTTTCCCCAGTAGTCGAAAAAATTGTACCACTGGTCGGGATAGGTCCGTATATAGTGTTCGAATACCCGTAATATTGTGCTCATTCCTTCTTGTATTGTCTCTTTGTGCTTGCCATGGCCGCCAACGAAGTAAACCGGCTCCTCCATGATGGTGGCATAGCGCATCCCTTCCAAGGGGACAAAAACCGGAAAAACCGGTGCACCACTCGCCAAACCCAGATACGCTGCTCCAAGGGGAATGTCCGTGGTATGGCCGAAATACTCCATGGGTGCGGTATGGGAAGAGCCGTCCCGATCACCAAGGAGAGCCAGCACCTCGTTGCGGCGAAGTGCGTTCACCGCTTCGATGATCGCCAGCGGCGAGCTATCATCGCGGTCCACATAGATGAAACGGATACCACGCTCGCTCCGCACCTTTTCCCGTAACTCATTTACCTTCTCGTCCGGCTCGCGGAAGGTCAGGACATTCAACGGGTAGCCCATCTCCACGAGTCCCAGGCCACCCAGTTCCCAGTTTCCCAGGTGGGGGGAAATAAGAATTGCTCCGCAGCCCCGTTCCATGGCCGCTATGAGGTGCTCCTTACCAACGCGCCGGCCGATCAGGGCATTCAGTTTTTCCCCCCGCAACCGAATCATCAGCATGACATCGGTCCAGTTGAGGGAAAACTTGTAAAAGGTGGAAAATATCAGCCACTCCACCTCCCGTCTTCCGGTGATTACCCGAAGATTCTTCCGGATAATGGCTCTCTTTTCCCTGAGGAGCAGATAAAATACCCCCCCGAAAACGAAGGCAAATAACGGAAACAAAAACCGGGGCACGAGAATCGTTAGCAGCTTGATGAAAAAGAGATTGAGACTATTGTACAGTTTCACGAGACCCAGCTTGTCATCAGGTTTTATTTCCGCAGCGTTGCTTTACGGGTCTTCCGGGCTTGCCGCAGAACTCCTTTTCCCAGGCCTTATCGGCAACCTCCGCATAGGAGGTAGCATAGTTGTCCAACTCACCGGAAAGCTCGGTAAAAATTTCATCCGCACCCCTGTGGGTAGGATACACCCCTTCCGAATGGAAAATCTCCCTGCCTACCTCTGGATGGTCAATCAGCATGCAGGGCCGCAGCAGATTCTCGTGCTCCCCCTGCTGCTCCCGTATCTTCGTGAAGAAAGGAGACCGCAAGGCTTCCTTGAGGGTGGTTTTACGGATATTGTCGACGGCAAAATGGCAGAAGACACATGGTTCGATATCGCCGTTGGCGTTGATGTGGAAATATTTTCTCCCGCCAGCGATACAACCGCTGATAATGGGGCCGTCATTCCAGAAATCAATGATAATCATCGGTTTTGATGCGCGGAAGTCAATCGTCCGTCTGCGCATCAGATCGCGCTGTTCGGGGGTCGGCATCAGTTCAAGGTCCGGTTTCCTGCCGACCGGCACATATGAGAACAGCCAGATGGCGAAACAACCTTTCTCAATCAGCATATCGAGGTACTGGTCGCTGGTTATGATCTCGGTGTTACGGCTCGTCTGGGTAAAGGAGCCACAGAAAGAAAGCCCGGCCTCCCGCAGGAGATCCATGGCATGCATCACTTTCTGGAAGTGACCCGGTCCGCGACGCTCATCGGTTTCCTGTTCGTTCCCTTCCAGGGAAAAGGCCGGCATGACATTTCCAACTTCGATCAGACGCTCAACCATCCGCTCATCAATGAGACCACCGTGGGTAAAGACCAGAAAACTCATATCACTGTGCTTTTTGAAAATTTCGAAAATGTCTTCCTTGAAGAAAGGCTCACCACCCGAAATGACGGCGAAATAGACCCCCATCTCCTTCATCTGGGTCAGGATGGAATCAATTTCATCGCGGGAAAGCTCCAGGGATTTGTCGTAATCACCGGCATAACAGCCATAGCAGGAAAGGTCGCAGCGCATGGTGGGACTAATAACTACCGTAGAGGGAGGATAGTACCCCTCCCGGTCGGCCCAGGCCTTTCTCTTGTTGGTTCCGGAGAGAAGATGGTTCACCAGCAGGTTGGAAATCCACTTATCGCGCTGGTTCGGATGAAGGTCGCGGAGGATTCTTCGCGGGAATTCGATGCTCGGATGATTCTCGCGGATGAGTTGCCGGATCCAGCGGATCCTTTCCCGATAGTAATCTTTTTTCGCCATCAACTCCATCAGGTAGGTCATCCGGGCAAGGTTTTCGTTGGATGAGCTGGTAGCCATGGAGAGAAGGAGTGAGATGATTTTTTCCGTCGAATAATTCTTGATACTCTGCAGCATTGTTCTAGATCCCTCTTCACTCATAGATACTTGAGGAAGGTCATACAGATATTCCAGGTATCCCGCACCGGCCGGAAATGGCTGGTTGAACGCCCGTCGGCAACCCGCGCCGCAATCGGCAGGCTACCGATCTTCAATCCGGCACGCCAGGCTTTCATGAGGACCTCCATCTCCAGTTCGTAGCCGTCTGCGGTCAACTCTATGTTATTCAAAATCCGTGCCGAATAATAACGGAAACCGGACTGACTGTCAGTAATCTCGAATCCAGTCTTCTTCTCGACGCACCATACACCAAAGCGGTTCCAGGAGTTGCGAAGTCCGGCCATTTCACCAAACTGGCTAGCCCGGGAAGCAATAAGGATGTCAAAATCGCCCTCACCTGCCTCTGCCAGTAAGCGGGGAATGGCGCTCGGATCATGCTGGCCGTCAGAATCGAGCGTAATGACGGCAGAGTGGCCATTCTCGAGTGCCCAGGAAAAGCCGGTACGCAGGGCCGCGCCCTTTCCCCGGTTCTGCGGATGCCGTATCACCACGACATCGAGTCCCGCAAGACGTTCGGCAGTGCCGTCCGTTGAACCGTCATCGACAACCAGCAGTGGCAGGCCCGAAGCAAGGGTCTCTTCCACCACAGCCACAATGGTTGACGCGGCGTTATAGGCTGGTATGATTAGACAGATTCCCACGATTCGACCATTTGCTCCATAGTACTGAAGTGAAAACGCTCCAGCAGGTAACGGAGACGCGCTCCAGCCTCACGTCGCGCTCCATAGACGGCAAAACTCCGCAGGGAAGACATTGGCAGGCGGGGACCATCAGCCTCCATTTCCCTGGGATGAAGATAAAAAACCGCCGGGTTTCCGGCCCGGTTATAGCGTCGGACCGTGGCAGCGATCATCCGGAAGGGGAAAAAGCGGAACCCCCATCCTCCACCGGTCGGAAGATTTCCGCCGAGAAAGGATGTCACCAGGGGAGGAATCTCCAGAATCGTCCCAGCACCTACCCGAATTTCAAAAGGGAAACGGTGGCCTGACCTGTCCCCCACAAAGGGAAGGGGATTCATGCTTGAATCGTATCGGTACCCTTCGTTGCATAGGATCTCAAATGCCCAGGAGTCTGTCTGGCGCAAAGACCACTGCGGGGCCCGGAACCCGATCGGCATTCTGCCCGATTGGCAACCAAGGATATCCCCGGTCCGCCGAATTTCATCCCGGAACCCTTCTGGTCCCAATTGCGAAACCAGTCGATGAGAGTAGCCATGGGAGGCAACCTCATGACCTTCGGATACTATTAAGGGAACCAGTGAAGGCTCTTCTTCGGCCACTGAACCGAGGACGAAAAAGGTAGCCTTCGCATTGAATTCGGCCAACAGGGAAAGGATCCTCTCGATATTGGGGAGCACCCTTCTCTGGAAGGCTTCACCCTGCGGTTTGCCGTCCCATCCGCAAACGTGAAACCAGTCTTCAACATCAATAGTAATCGCGTTTTTCAACGATAAATACGAGTCTTTCCTTAAGCATATATGAATTGTTCACGGTACACTATTTGCTCAGGCAAGTCAATATGGTGTAAGAGCTGGTAAAAAGGGCGTAAATCGGGCTTCAGCCTGACGCCTGAGGCACCTCCCAGTGACCGCGAATCAGCCATGGAACCAATGATATATCGTCACGGAAGGCGAATCCTTGAAACAGAGTGAGAGCGTCCCACCCTGCGAAACCTTCCAACACGGCCTTTCCGCTCCCGGCTGACGATTTTGGTTGACTGTCACACCCTTTCAACCGTACCCTGTACACAACAACGGTACCATGAGACCGTCACATTACGCTGGAGAAAAAAGGAAAGGTACAAGCATGGCACAGGCAAAAAACGGCGACAAGGTAAGAATCGATTATACGGGGATGCTTGAAGACGGAACGGTTTTCGATTCCACTCGTGAAAGCGAAGATTGCGAAAACCGACGATTGTAAAACCGACGATTGCGGCTGCGGCTGCGAAGGCGAAGGCGAGCACGGCCCAAGGGAACTGGTCATCGGAAAGGGCGAGTTTCTCCCCGCCATCGAAGAGGCGTTGATAGGCATGTCGGTAGGCGAAAAGAAAAAGGTCATCATCCCTGCAGACGACGCATTCGGCGAGTACGATGAAGAAAGGGTTTTCACCATACCCCGTAGCGACCTCCCCGAAGATCTGAAGCCCGAGGTCGGTGATGAAATCGTACTGGTCAATGAAAACGATGAAGAACTGGCAGTCCTGGTGGTCGAGGTAAGCGACGAGGAAATCAATTTCGACGCCAACCACCCCTTGGCTGGCGAAGACGTCACCTTTGAGATCGAACTGGTGGAGATTGTCTAGCAGGCAGTGAAAACCGTAAGAAACACGTAGAGTAAAACCACTGAAGGCGGCCAATGGCCGCCTTCAGTTTTTAGTACCAGCTCTTCCCTCGGCAATCCTCCCAAATGAGTCTTTCCCCTGTTCCCTATTCCATAGCTCCCCTCTCGGAAACCTTTTTCGCATGCAGATAAATACCAGGGTGGCAGAACTCCAGGCAAAACATTCACCCCAGTGTTCACAATTTTGTCAACCCCATGCTAATTCACGCGTTGAAAGGGACAACTCAATCAACAGAGCGCTCTGCAGGAAGCTTCCCATGAAATCAACTGGAGGTATGGAAATGAAAAAAAGTCTCGTTTTTGGAATTTTGGCAGGTGTTTTACTGGTAATGGGTGCCGGGATCGCCAGCGCCGGATCTACCTACGATCCGCGGGTCAACAGAAAGGAACTGCGACAGGAAAGAAGGATTGAACAAGGAGTTGCAAGCGGACGACTCACCCCGTGGGAAACCCGGACGCTGGGAAGAGAACAGACACGCATCCGATTTATGGAAGCGAGGATGAAGGCCGACGGCCATTTGACATCCCGGGAACGGCTAAGATTGCACCACCGTTTAAATGTTGCCAGCCGGGATATCTGGCGCTTGAATCATAATGGGTACTATCGATAGGCATGAGAGGGGGGCCAGGACGGCCCCCTCCCCATTATGAAAATATCCTCTTGAAGGTATCCTGGTAGATCCGCAAAGCCCGCTCGTTGAAGGGAACAAAGACGACTCTCTCCAGCTCAGGATAGCTTTCCAGGGCGGCCTTTGCCTCTTGCAGGGCAATCTCACAGGCTTGGGCCATGGGATAGCCATACACTCCGGCACTAATGGCCGGGAAGGCGATTGATTTCAAGCCATTTTCGCGGGCTACCTGGAAGCAGTTGCGGTAGGCACTCCGCAACAAGTCGGGCTCGCCCTTGCCGCCACCATGCCAGACCGGTCCGACTGTATGAATTACATGTTTCGCAGGCAGTCGGTACCCTGCGGTAATCTTTGCATCCCCGGTCCGGCAGCCCATAAGAGTTGCACACTCTGCCACAAGTTTCGGTCCGGCCGCCCGGTGGATGGCCCCATCCACCCCTCCGCCACCAAGGAGCGAATTATTGGCGGCATTCACAATGGCATCAACTGCCAGCTTCGTGATGTCCCCTTGGATGATCTCGATCTTCTCTTTCACAGCACACCTCCTTAGGGACTCGGAACTGGTGCATCAGTAAATTCCGTGTCCCTTATTCCACCAGATCACGCAATGTCTTCAGGTTAATGGCATCCATCTCGTCATTGTCCCCTTTCGGCGTTTCCAGGATCTTGGGGACGTGAACAAATCTTTCATCGTTCATGAGAAAGCGGAAGCCGGAAAGACCCAAGGTTCCCTGGCCGATATGTTCATGTCGGTCAACGCGGCTACCAAGGCCCTTTTTGGAATCGTTGAAGTGAAACGCCAGCAGATTTTCCAGTCCAAGAATCCGGTCAAATTCATCAAATACCTGACGGTATCCCTCTTCGCTGGTAAAATCATACCCGGCCGCAAAGACATGACAGGTGTCAAAGCAAATGGCAAACCGTTCGGGAAAGGCTGAACGTTCGCGGATTTCCCGGAGGTGCTCGAAACAGCAGCCGATATTGGTCCCCTGTCCGGCCGTGGTTTCCAGGAGTACCTTGCCGGTAAAGTCTTTGCCTTTTTCCAGGAGATAGTCAAAAGCCTCGATGATCCGGCTGATACCAGCTTCTTCGCCTGCGCCCACGTGAGAACCGGGATGCATGACGATCTTGTCGATGCCAAGACGGGCACAGCGCTCCATTTCCTCCAGAAAACCGGCCAGGCTCTTGTCCCGCACGTCCCCCGGAGCAGCTGCCAGGTTGATCAGATAGATGTCATGGGAAACAATGTCATAGAAACCGGACGCTTCCCGTTTCTCCCGAAACAAGGAAACCTCTGAGTCGCTTACTGCCTTGCCACGCCACTGGTTTGAGTTCTGGGTAAATATCTGGATCACGCCACAGCCGGCCGCACTACCTCGGTCGATCGCCTTGGAGAGCCCCCCGGAAATTGACATGTGGGCGCCGAGATAGTCCATAAAAGTATTCCTTTCCTATCGTTGAAGTCGTGATATCCCTACAGCGTAATTTCCCCGTTGAAAACCTCCACCGCCGGGCCGGTCATGTAAACCGGACCGTTTTCCGGCCATTCCATTTCCAGGTCGCCGCCGGAAAGATGGTTGACGATCCGCCTCTCGGTCAACCCGTTCAGCACACAGGCCACGGTTACCGCACTTGCCCCGGTCCCGCAGGCAAGCGTTTCGCCCGCACCCCGCTCCCAGGTTCGCTGACGCACTTCATTGCGGGAGATGACCTGCACGAATTCCACATTGGTACGACGGGTAAACAGTTCATGATTTTCAATGAGCGGGCCGTACTTCTCAACCGGAAACTGTTCAGCATCATCCACAAAGATGACGCAGTGCGGATTACCCATGGAGACACAGGTAATCTTGAAGGTTGAATGGAGAATATTGAGCGGCTCGTCGACAACCCGGCTCGAACCATCACCGAGCATAGGGATCTCCGCACGGGTCAGACGTGGCTCGCCCATATTGACCCGCACCCTGTCAACCTTGTTGTCGGTATTCGTGAAAAGTTGCAGCGTCAGAATTCCGGCGCCAGTTTCAGCGGAAAGCTCTTTTGTCGCGACAATACCATGGTCATAGGCATATTTCGCGACACAGCGTATTCCGTTCCCACACATCTCTGATTCCGACCCATCGGAATTGAACATGCGCATCCGAACATCGGCAACAGTCGATGGCATGATCAGGATGAGACCGTCTGAGCCAATGCCAAAGTTGCGGTTGGAGACCTTTCGCGCCACATCAGCAGGGTTTTCCACTTTTTCCTCAAAACAATTCACATACACATAATCATTGCCGGCGCCCTGCATCTTGGTGAATTTCATACCCTGAACTCCTTCTCTGATAGGATAATTACAACCATACTCATTCTGTACCCCATGGAACGGCTTTCAGCAAATCGAGAAAAGGTTGTTCCAGAGGGATATCGGTCAGAAAGATTTTTTCCCCGTCAATAGCCGGTCGCTGGAAAAGAATTCCCGTTATCTCCAGTGAAAAAAGGCCATCGGGACGCGATGAAAAGACATATTTTCGGTATTCTGCCGGATTTTTCACAGCCTCGGAAATCTTGGCAGCAACCGTCCGGAAATCATTCGTATCTCGGATAACTATTCTCTGGTAGCCCGCCAGTTCAAGGAGACGAAAAAGAGTGGCTCGATTCGGGGCTGCATTGCCAAAATCAAGAAAGAAGCGTTTTCCGTTTCCTTCAAAATATCGGTCTACTGTCACACTCAGAGGGGCTGCCCCGGTCTGACCAACCACTATTTCTATAGGATAGTCCTTGCTCGATTTTATGGCAAGGGCATCCAGAACAGCATCCACCATCGCCTCAGGTTGGCCAGGTGGCACAGAAATTACCTGGACAGTGGAAGAAACCGGGGTTTTTTCTGACGAGTCACACCACGCTGCCAAGCGAAAATCCTTGGCCGCCAGATAAGAAGCAAAACTTTCCGGGAGTGCCGGACAGCCAGTATTCACCAACGTCACCAGGATTGTTTTTCGGGCCTCCGCTCCCGGTATGCGTTGTGCTGCGGTAAAGTCTACCTTCACGAAAAGTTTCGGTTCGGTTCCGAATTCCAAGGGAGTTCCCCCGGCGGTTGTAGCAAATCCCGCTGACTGGAGAAGCTCTTTCACAAACCTCTTCTCGTTGGCAGGATCAGCAACAACCGTTTCCCCTTTCCTCGCGCTGACGCCAGACAGGTTTCCGAATACTGACGGCATTCCAGGAGGCACGACACGAATCTCCTTACCGTCGGCTCCTAGCAGAAGCGGGTCGCGTGCCGAATCGGCTGCAGTAATTCCGGGAGCCGGTTCGGTTGGTTTCCTCTCGGGGAAAAGCCGGGCCCAGAATTCTTTGGCCCGCCGCAGCATCCCTTCGTCTACGGTTGGAGGCGGTACAGGAAGAGTCTCCGGCGCAAGGCTTTCCGCTTCGGCTGCAGGGACAGGTACAGGAGCAGGGGGCGTGACAGAGATGGTTTCCTGAGGGACAAAGACTTTCTTCCTGGCAAGAGGAAGAAGAAGGGTTTGACCGATCTGGAGCCTGGAGGTGTCGACAATTCCATTTATTCTCTTGATCTCAGGAATCAGGCTCTCCGCCTTCTTTGATGTCAAGCCAAAGCGTTTCGTCAAAATTGTATAGATATTGTCACCGGACCGGATCGTATACCTGACGTAATCCCTCTCCTGCAGACCCTCGGCCCTCACTTTCGGCACGGAAACCTCCCTGGGCCTCCGGGTCTTCGCAGAAGGCGGTAACTGCGGCTTTTTTAGCTCTTTCGAAGCAGCTTCTCCCCGGTCCAGATCACCAATCTCAATCTCGAATGGCGATCCGGCGCTAAAGGCCCCTCGGGCACTCACGAGAGAAAAAAGCAGAAAAAGCACAACAGTCGGTCCGCAAAAAACCGGAAAGCGGGGGTGCTGTTCTTTTCGGGCAGGCATGAATTCTCCGATTCTGACAGGATGTAAGCACTCGTACGGGAAGTTGCCAGGATTACTTCAAGTCCAGGACAAAAGCCTTCACAGACCGCTCCGGTTCCTTGCGATAGACAATGATCCGATCGCCATTGTTAACGATGCCCTTTTCAACAAGGTAAGTCCCTTTTTGCTCTGTTGTTTCTATTACATACTGCCGATCACCGGCTATCTCGGTCAAGACGGAAGAAAGCAGCCCCGGGCTGACGCCCTGCCCACCCCTGTCGATAATCTGGATGGCACGAATCAGCCCTTTTTCCCGAAATATCCGGAATTCGGTCAAGGGGCCCTGGTAGCGCTCCCAGCCCGGATTGGCCTTGCCGTAGTCGGAGTCAGCAGCCTGGAGGGGTAGAAAGGAGGGCAGCGCACCCGGTACGTTATGAAAGGAAGGTGAGCCCTTAGTTCCTGATTTTGCGGACAAGGTGCCCGGAGCAGCGGCTGTCCCGTCCGGTTGCGGATGGTGGAAAATGAGAAAAAGTAACAACGCAATGAAACATGCGAACACCGATCCAAGAATAAAGAGAGCCTTGGGCCGGAAGAAGTGGTCACGAATACGTGAAAGGAACGTGGGTTTGCCCCAGGTGACTCGTAGCGGTTCGGCAAATGACTCTGGGGGTAAACGTCGCGGCACAGCACTCGCGCTGCTTGCATCGTTCAAAGCACTTTCGAGTTTCTCTTGAAAAAGAGTCTTGGGCAAATCAGAAGCAAGCGGCTCGCGCAGGGAAGAATCAGCCGCTTGAAAAGTAGCTGCCCCCTTGATTTCAACCACATCATCGATGGTGTCGGCAAGAATAGGCGGACCCGGCTCGGCAGTTTTTATCTCGACTGCTTGCGGCGCCTCCTTGTTCTTTACGGCAACTTTCTTCTTTCTTGTCCGTGTTGCAGGTTTGGCGAGGATTTCGAGAATTGCCGTGGTAAGTTCCTTATCAGTTAATGCGCTATCAAGAACCGCATGGAAGGACTTTCTGCCGGCCACCGGAATAGCTTCCGGGTCACCGAACAGAACAATGTTTACCTTTTTCCCCTTCAGTTCCGCAGCCATACGATAGGCAAGAAGTTCCCCCGAGATCTCTCCCAGACGTTCCTGGATAAATATCAGATTTTGTCTCAGGGGTGAAATTGCGGAAAGTGCCTCGTGAATTCCTCCCGCAATGCGAACCTTGCCAGCATTCTGTACCCCGGAACCGGTGAATAGCCTGATTAGTCGTTCCTGGTTTGCCAAAAGGACAATGTTTACCACTCGTTGATCCAGACCTTTCCTACGCCATTTTCAATTTGGAAACTACTTTACCGCAATATGACGGCGGAAACAACAGAGAGAATATCCCGGCGCTCACCACTCAATAAACCGCTGGTGCGAACTGGTAGCAAGTACCTCACGGCAGACATGTTCATTTTCTTGCCAAAAAATACTTCGAAAAACCTTATTTTTTGCCACCGGTAAAGCCATGGGTTCCGATCACTTCCTGCAGGCTCCAGTACTGGGAAGCCTGAGGGCAATAGGCAATGGGACTCAGCTTTGCAATATCGATGACGCCCTTTTCGTTCATAACCTCCTCGTCCATATGAGCTGCCACGATCTCAGCCAGGAACAGATCGTGGGTACCCAGGCTCCTGACGTCAATGACGCGACATTCAAGGTTCACAGGACACTCCAGTATCAGGGGAGCCGCAACTTCGCTTCCCGGCACAGGGGTAAGTCCCAGTTCCTTGAATTTATCCACCGCCCTGCCACTGACAACCCCGCAGAAATCAAGTTCCCGGATTTGCCCTTCACGGGGAATGTTTATAACAAATTCTCCGGATTTCTTTATCAGATCATGGGAATACCTGCCCGGTCGGATCGACACGCTCACTACCGGTGGTTCGGAACAGACGACCCCTACCCAAGCAATCGTGATAATGTTCGGCATCCCGTCCTCTGCAGCACATGACACCATTGCCGTGGGCGTCGGAAAAAGGTACGTCCCCTTCTTGATGATTTTTTTCATTGGTTCCTCCCCAAACAATTCATAGTGTTTTACGAATGGTACCAGATAATCATTTGGAGAACAACTCCCGGAATCTTCAGCACAGCTATGCGGAATCAACAGACGACATATTTGTGTTCTTGACAAGAATGATGTGCATATTATAAAGTAACAGCATTATTTTATGAAAAATGCTACCGGCAAAACGGCTGCTACCGTCAGGGCCGCCACAGGGTATGCTTCAAGAGGAGTTCGCTCATGAGATTATCAACGAAAAGCCGCTACGGCCTGAGGGCACTGTTCGACATGGCCTATAATTCGGGCACCCTCCCTTCGCAGATCAAGGACATTTCGCGAAGACAGGAAATATCTCCGCGCTACCTGGAACAGATATTCCAAAGTTTCAAGAAAGCCGGGATACTCAAGAGCAAACGCGGGCCGCAGGGTGGCTATATCCTGGCCAAGAAACCTGACCAGATTACCGTCAGGGAAATTCTGGAAGCCGCGGAAGGGGATACCCTCCTCGTAGAGTGCAGCAGCAAGAAGAAAAATAAAACGGGCGAATGCCCCTTTGACGGCAGTTGCGTCACTCAGACGGTCTGGCAGGAAGCGAGTGACAAACTCAATGATCTCTTTTCCGAAATGACCCTGAAAACGCTCTGCGAGCGGGGCCAGTCACTCGGAGTCAAAAGGGAGCAGGACCACCGATTCACCTACTACATCTGAAAGAGGCCCAGCCCAGGCGCCACATACCTTAGGGTGCTCCGCACCGGCTTTTTAAAGGCATGACAAAGGAGACAGCTATGCCAGCACACAAATACGATTCTGTCCTCGATCTGATCGGCAACACACCCCTTGTCCGGATCACCAAGCTCGAAGAAAAGAATGCCGCAACCATCTATGTGAAAATGGAAGCCAATAATCCCGGCGGTAGTGTCAAGGACCGCATCTGTCTTGCCATGATCGACGCGGCGGAAAAGGACGGGCTCCTCAAACCGGGGGCAACGGTCATCGAACCCACCAGCGGCAACACCGGGATCGGACTTTCCATGGTCTGCGCTGTGCGGGGGTATAAGCTGATCCTGACAATGCCTGACACCATGTCCATCGAGCGGAGAAGACTCCTGGCCGCCTACGGGGCAGAACTGATTCTTACTCCCGGTAGTCAGGGAATGCGTGGTGCCGTGCAGAAGGCAGATGAACTGGCAGCCAAGCACGGCTACCATATGCCGCAACAGTTCAAAAACCCGGCAAACCCGGAAGCCCATCGCAAGACTACCGGACCCGAGATCATCGCAGCCATGAAAGGGCTGTCCATCGATGGCTTTGTTGCCGCGGTTGGAACCGGCGGAACCCTTACCGGCGTTGGTGAAGTACTCAAGAAACATAACCCGTCTATCCAGATCGCCGCAGTGGAGCCAGCAGATTCCCCCATCCTCTCGGGCGGTGAGCCAGGCCCCCACAAAATTCAGGGCATTGGAGCAGGCTTCATTCCGGATGTCTTGAACACCGGCATCTACGACGAAGTGATCCGGGTAACCAATAGCGAGGCCTTTGAGGCGGTACAACAGATTGCCAAGGTGGAGGGTCTTCTCGTAGGCATTTCCGCAGGAGCTAACTTCTTTGGCGCTCTCCAGTTGGCCAGGAAACTCGGCAAAGGTAAGAACGTGGTAACCATCATGTGTGATACGGGCGAACGGTATCTTTCCACCGGGATATTTGATTAACAACTAAGCAGTGTAATCCTATCAAGCTCAGCTCACCCGGCCGTTGGCCACCCTCTCCCCTAGGAGAGGGTTTTGTTTTCCTTCGCCATGCGAGAGAGGATCAGGGGTAAGGCGGAAAAGTGACAGAACCATGGACTTTATTCACAAAAAATACGAAAATCTCCGCCAGGCCCTGGCCGAAATGGACTCCGTTCTGGTTGCCTTTTCCGGCGGCGTAGACTCTACTTTTCTGCTCAAGGTTGCCCATGAGGTGCTGGGTGACAGGGCCTGGGCCGTCACGGCCACCTCGCCCACCTACCCGCAATCCGAATTCCGTGAAGCGGAACTACTAGCGGAGCAGATCGGAGCCTCGCGCATTGTCATTGACTCCAACGAACTCCTCATTCCCGGTTTTTCACACAACCCCGCAGACCGCTGTTATCACTGCAAGAAAGAGCTTTTCCAGCTGTGCCTCACCAAGGCAAAAGAGCTGGGCCTTTCCTTCGTGGTTGACGGCAGCAACCTCGATGACCTGGGAGATTATCGCCCCGGACGCCGGGCAACGGCAGAACTGGGCATCCGCAGCCCACTCCTGGAGGCAGAACTCTCGAAAGAAGAGGTTCGCCTCCTGAGTCGTGAACTGGGGCTTCCCACTTGGGACAAACAACCCTTTGCCTGCCTCGCCAGCCGCTTCCCCTACGGAACGGAGATCACGGCTGACAGGCTTGGCCAAATCGAACGCTGCGAGGAGTTCCTGAAAAAGTGCGGGTTCCACACCTACCGGGTCAGGTTCCATGACGAAACAGTGCGCATCGAGGTCGGCGAAGAAGAGATTCCTCGCTTCCTGGTTCCGGGGCTGCGCCGGGCCATCGTCGATTTCTTCAAAGCAACGGGGTTTGCCTACGTCTCTCTCGACCTGGAAGGCTACCGTACCGGCAGCATGAACCGAACCCTCCCTGAGGCCAACGACGGTCTCTCCAAAAACTAACCTTCCCGGGTCTGTTTTCCGCACCCCTTTCCTTCAAGACCATCAACGCAAGAAAGCACCATATCTGTCTGCACTTCCGGCTGGCAATCCAAACATGCTTCTGCTATCGTGCATAGTATATATTGTGTCAACCAACAACAACTCCACAAGGAACCGACGTGAAAGCTCTCCTGGTCCACCCCCATGGCAGCAACTGGATGGGGTCTGGTAAAGACATTTCCACCATCTTCAACCTCATGCCCCCCATCGGCCTGCTGAGCATCGCCGCTTACCTGGAAGAGCATGGGATCCCGGTGGAGGTGATGGACTGCTATGGCGCGCCCTCGACCATCGAGCAACATGCATCGGATATCCTCGCCCGGAACCCGGACGTGGTCGGCTTCTCCTGCACCACCTCTTCATTCCTGGAAGGATACGCCATCGCCGAACGGGTGAAGGAACAGCGTCCGGATATCCGCATTGTCTTTGGTGGAGCCCATGCCTGTACGGTCGGCCCCTCACTGCTCGACTCGTTCCCGGCAGCGGACTTCCTGGTAATCGGCGAGGGTGAAGTAACCTTTGCCGAACTTATGACTTCCGATTTCCAGAATATGGCAGCAATTCCCGGCATCGGCTATCGACAGGACGGAAAGGGCGTTTTATCATCGGTGCGGGAAAATATCCCCGACCTTGATTCACTCCCCTTTCCCGCTTACCACCTCCTGCCAGACTTCCCCAAGCGCTACAATCTGCCGCTCTTCAGTTATCCGAAAGCGCCCAATACCAGCATCATCTCCAGTCGGGGCTGCCCCTACCAGTGCAGCTATTGCGATCGCTCCGTATTCAGCAAAGGTTTTCGCTTCAACTCGCCCGAATACATCGTTGAACACCTCCGCTACCTGCACGAAAAATTCGGCATCCGCCACGTCTTTTTCTATGATGACCTGTTCACCTTCGACCGCAAGCGCGTGGCACGCTTCTGCACGCTGATGGAGGAAAAACAGGTACCGGTCGGCTACAATTGCATCGCCCGCCTGGAGCATGTGGACGAGGAGCTCCTCTCGCTCCTGAAACGCTCCGGTTGCTGGCAGGTTAATTTCGGCATCGAGTCGGGAGACCCGGAAATCCTTTCGCAACACCGGAAGCTCTACGAGCTTGACCAAGTGGGGAAAAAGCTCAAAATGGTCAAGGATGCGGGAATGCGCGTCAAGGGACTCTTCATGATGGGTTTTACGGGAGAAACCGAAGAATCTATCCAGCGCACCATCCGCTACGCTCTTACGCTACCCCTGGATGAAATCAATGTGACCAAGTTCACCCCCTTTCCCGGCGCACCGATCTACTCGACCATCCGGGAATTCGGAGAGTTCACCGAAGACTGGCCCTCCATGAACTGCCTGAATTTCGTCTTCATACCAAAAGGAATGACCCGCGAGCGACTGGAAGAGCTGTATAACGAATTTATCAGCCGATTTTATCGCCGCAGCCGAATCCACTGGGGCTATACGAAGATGCTCTGGAAATCTCCGCACAGCATCGCCGTCTTCCTCCGTAACCTGCCGGAGATCCTCCGGTTCGAGATGAAACAGAAATGGTAGGGACCCTGTGACTATTACGCGAATCCTGATCTCCGCAGTTCTTGCAGCCCTGCTGTTCTCCCCCTGTGCGGCGCATGCCGCGGACCCTGTCGATCTGAAAACGGCAGACTACGAATATTCTTTTCTCTCCGGCTACGGCATAACCCATCGGGGTTTCGGCGCGACACAAACCCAGGTGCAGACCTTAGACCTCATCGGCCGCTTCGGCTGGTTCCTGTCGCAGGAACTCGGCTCCGGCTGGTACAAGGGACGGCACGAGCTCCTGGTGGAGCTACCGCTGCACCTGGTGGTGGATCCCAAAGTTTCACCCATGGTCGGAGGATACCTTCTGGGAAGCTGGAAATTCACCTCCCTGGACGACTGGGCTCCCTACGTCTTTGCCGGCGGAGGTATTCTTTACGTGGACCTGGGGCTGCCCACCATGGGAAGCAGATTGGATTTCTCCTACCAGTGCGGCACCGGAGTCCAGTATTTTATCACCAAAGACACTGCCCTCTCCCTCGAATACCGTTACCACCACATCTCCAATGCCGGAACTGCAACGCCGAACGAACCTCTCAATTCCAGCAAAATCCTCTTGGGAGTCGCCTTCTTCCGATAAAGAAAACAGTACCAGACGTCTAATGCCAGGGGAAAAGGAAAGATCACTATGAAGATAGTTGTTCTGGGTGGCAGCCCCAAGGGTGAAAAAGGCCTGACCCATCTCTATGTCCGGTTTCTCCGCGCCCGGTTCCCCCAACACCACTGGACCCTGCAGGAAATATCTGCAACTATAACGGAACTGGAAAGCGACGAAACCCGTTTCAAAGAATGTATCAATGCGGTCCGCAAGGCAGACGCTGTCCTCTGGGCCTTCCCCGTTTACTTCTACCTTGTTCCAGCTCAGTACAAACGGTTCATCGAGCTGATCTTCGAAAGAGGGGTTGAAGAGGCTTTCCGTGACCGTTATACCGCAGTCCTCACTACCTCCATCCACTTTTTCGATCACACTGCGCACAATTATCTGCATGCCGTCTGCGACGATCTGGGCATGCGCTATAGCGGATTCCATTCGGCTGCCATGGACGACATTCTGCAGAAAAAGGAGCAGGATCGGCTGCTGGATTTCGGGAGGAACTTTCTCTCGGCCATGGAGCGACAGGTCCCCACCACACGGACCTATCCAGCGCTGTCAGCGAGGGTTTTTCACTACCGCCCCGGCCTCGCCGGCCAGAGCGTGGACACGAAGGGGAAGCGACTGGTGGTCGTAACGGATGGGGAAGACGAAAAGAGCAATCTGGCCGCCATGATCCAAAGATTCAGGGAAGCCTTTTCGACCGAAACAGACCTGGTAAACCTCCGGACAGTTACCATCGCCGGAGGCTGTGTCGGCTGTGTACAGTGCGGGTATGACAATATCTGCGGCTACCGGGACGAGTTCATGGCGATGTTCACCGAGAAGGTGCAGGCCGCCGACATCATTATCTTTGCCGGTGCCATCCGTGACAGGTATCTCTCCTCGCGCTGGAAGACCTTCTTCGACCGGAGTTTTTTCAACAACCATGTTCCCGCCTTGGCAGGAAAACAGCTCGGCTTCATCATCTCGGGTCCCTTTGCCCAGCTGGCCAATCTTCGCCAGATTTTCCAAGCCTATAGCGAAATCCAGCAGGCAAATCCCGCCGGTTTCGTCAGCGATGAATTCGGTGATTCTCCGGAAGTAGACACGCTACTGCAAAACCTCGCCGCGGAAACAATCCGTCTTTCCGAAGCGGGTTCGGTCAGAACACCCACCTTTCTGAGTATTGGTGGAAAGAAATTGTTCCGCGACGTTGTTTGGGGACAATTCCGACATATCTTCCCGGCAGACCACCGATTTTACAAACGTCACGGGAACTATGACTTTCCTCAGAAAAACGTCGGAATGAGAGTAATGAACGGCCTCCTCTACCCCTTTACCAGGAGCCGCAAAATGCGGATGAAAACCATTGCAACATTGCAGGAATTGAGAAAAAAACAGATAGTGAAGATTATCGGGGATTAGGGGATTGCAGGATACGAAAACGTCCCGTTTTTAGAACGATAAAAAGATGGGTCAACCACCATTAGGCCCGGTTTTCCTCAAACGGCAGGAAAAAGAAGGCTTTTCCAGTCTGCTGCAATGAAGCAATTACTCTTCCAGCAGGAATTCCAGTTCGTAGCGTACCTGATCGGGATTGACGGTCCTTGCCTCCATGAGGCTACGCAGGTGAATCATCGTGTCCAGGTCAACTTCGACAAATTTTACCCCGGCCAGGTTTTCATGGCAATGAATCACCTCAACCCCGAACTCGAGGACAATATCAGAATGATCAAGCTGGAAAAGAAGCTTCCAGCGATCGCCCTTTGTAACGGGAAGAGCCGCATCATGTTCCACCAGCGCGCCCCTGAGCGAGATATCGAGCAGCGTAACCTCGCAGGGACCGGTGGCCGTTTCGACGATACTCTTTTCCACACACTTGACTCGGCTGAAACGTCTAGAATTGGTCATACAATGGCTCTCCCTTGGCAGAGAATTGTTCGTAGGTCCGCTCGGAAAGCGGCGGCAGAATTGTAGCACGACACAAGCTTAAATTCATAGAAAATTTACTAGAGAGAGGATTCGCTGTGAGCAAAAAAACCCTACGGGTCGCGTGCGCTATTATAGAAGATGCGGGTAAAGTGCTCGCTACCCAGCGAAATACAAACATGAGCATGCCCCTCAAGTGGGAGTTCCCAGGAGGCAAGCTTCATCTCGGGGAGAGCCCCGAAGTGTGCCTGGCACGAGAACTGGAGGAGGAGTTGGGAATAGGGGTCACCATCAGACACCCTCTGCCTCCCGTACACCACTGCTACGAAGATTTTTTCATTGAGTTGATCCCTTTCGTCTGTACTCTCAGAGAGGGAACGATAGTCCTTTTTGAACATCGCGCACTGGCATGGCTCTCACCACACGAGTTGAACGATCTGGACTGGCCGGAGGCGGATATCCCGGTTATCGCCTCGTACCGTGCTTTTCTGGAAGGAGAGAATATTCGACGTAATACCTAGGAGGAACGGACATGAATGAAAAAACAGGTCTGGAAAAAGGTCTTCACGACGAGATCATCCGCTTCGTGGCGGAATGCGACCTCAACAGGATACCGGATAACCGCTCTCACTACTTCGAAGAACCGCTGGTGGGATTCGCCGATGCCTCTGACCCGCTGTTCAACAGCTACAGGGAAATCATCGGCCCGCATCACCAGACTCCGCAGGAACTGATGGAAACGGCCTTCCCCGAAAAAGTGTTCACTGCCGGCACGGTACTCTGCTGGATACTGCCCATCAGCGAGGCGACCCGGCTGAGCAACCGGAAAGAAAATCTCTGGCCCTCCCGGGAATGGGCTCTCACCCGAACCCACGGAGAAGCTTTCAACAATGAACTGCGACGGCATCTGACCGACTACCTCCGCGCCAGCGGCCACCAGGCCCTCGCCCCGCTCCTGTCCGCGGGCTGGCGCACGGTGGAAACTGCGGACGGGCTTTCTTCCACCTGGTCAGAACGACATGCCGCTTTTGCCGCCGGCCTCGGAACCTTCAGCCTCAACAGAGGTTTCATCACCAAACGGGGCATCGCCCATCGCTGCGGCAGCGTCATCACCGACCTGGTCATCACCCCCACCCCGCATCACTATCAGCATCACGCGGAAAACTGCCTCTTCTGTCGTAACGGCAGCTGCGGCGCCTGCATTAGCCGTTGCCCGGTGGGAGCTATTACGCGCTTTGGGCACAATAAGGAACGCTGCCGAGCCTACGGATACGAGACGGTGGTCAACGAGGTGGGCGAGCGCTATGGTGTCGCCACTCCCGGCTGCGGACTCTGCCAAACCGGGGTGCCCTGCGAGGCGGAGATACCAGACTAAAGCAGGTGCATGCATTCATTTCTTGACGCCCTCCCCTTCCTTCGGATACTCTGTGGAGATGACTGAAAATGCAGGTAAAATACGGAAACCGGAGCTTCTCGCCCCGGTCGGTTCTCTAGAAGCATTCTTTGCCGCCATGGAAAAGGGAGCTGATGCTGTCTACGCGGGACTGACAGACTTTTCCGCTCGGGCCAAGGCAAAAAATTTCTCCCTTTCGCAGATGGAAAAAATCGTCGGCTATGCCCATTCACAGCAGCGAAAGGTCTACGTCACCCTGAACACCCTGGTCAAGGAGTTGGAACTTCCCAAGCTGGTCGATGCACTTTCGGCCCTCTCGGGTATCGAACCAGATGGGATTATTCTCCAGGACATGGGGGTCTTCCGCCTGATCCGCGACCATTTCCCCGACCTGCCGCTCCATGCCTCGACCCAGATGACCACCCACAACTCCTTGGGCGTCCAGGAACTGGAAACCCTCGGCTTTTCCCGTGTGGTCCTCTCCCGGGAGCTTCATATCGACGAAATCCGCACCATTGCCCGAAAGACTGCCGTAGAGCTTGAGTGCTTCATCCATGGCGCCCTCTGCTTTTCCTTCTCTGGACAATGTTACTTTTCCTCGTTTCTCGGCGGCTGCAGCGGTAATCGCGGCCGTTGCGCACAACCCTGCCGCAGACTCTACCGCTATCGGGGCAAGGAAGGCTATTATTTCTCGCCCAACGATTTCTCCAGTATTGACATGCTGCCGGAACTCGTAGACGCCGGGGTCTCCTCCTTCAAGATTGAGGGACGGATGAAATCAGCGGAATACGTGGCAAGTGTGGTGGGAGCATACCGTATGGTTCTCGACGCACCAGCCACCAAACGGGCTGACGTCATAGCCGAAGCCAAGGAACTCCTGAAACTCTCCTTTGGTCGCGTACCGACCCGCGGCTTCCTCGCCTCCCATCAACCAACGGATATTGCCACCCCCAATCTGCGTGGCGCAACGGGCCGTTTCCTCGGCGAAATAAAGACCATCCTGAAAAAACGCATCACCTTCGAGACCCGCGACCGGCTCCACCTGGGAGACAGGATTCGGGTCCAACCCAAGAGTGATAAAGCAGGCAAGGCCTTCACTGTCAAGGACATCTCCCTGGGTGGAAAACCGGTAAAAGTGGCGCGGGAAAAGTCGCTCGTTACCGTCACCGCTCCCTTTGACTTTGCTGTCGGTGATGCGGTGTTCAAGGTTTCCTCCGAAACAGCCTTCACCATGAGCGAAAACGCCTGCCTGCGTAAGCTGGGCAGTGGAAAAGGACAGAAGACCCGCTGCAATCTGACCTTGGCCATGGTTGGAGAAAATCTCAGGATCACGGCACGGGCCGCTGGTTTGGAATGCGTCGAAGAATACCCGCTTGGCACGCTGGAGCCGTCCCGCACCGCGGACATGGAAGGAGCGTTGCGGGCCCAGTTCGAAAAATGCGGCGATACGCCGTTTCTGCTGGGAACCCTGAGCGCCCCCTCATTCCCATCCGTTTTCATCCCGCCGCCGCTGCTGAAGGAGATTCGGCGTTCGCTGTACCAAACCCTTGAAGGAAAGGTCCTCACCGGCAAGAAAGAACGACTGCGTCGCGCAAAAGAGGCAGCACTGGCAAGCCTTGTCCACTCAGGCAATTCTCCGAGTGACCATCGGGACGAGCTGACCGTCCGGGTAGATTCCATTAAGGATTTCCACCTGTTGCACCAAGAAGGCGTCGACACCCTCATCCTGCCCGTCTCAAAGGCCAACCTTCATCAGCTCCAGGCCTTTGCCGGAAAGCTGCGCGGTCGCGAGCAAAAGATCATTTGGCACCTCCCCTTCATTATCTTCGAAGCAGACCTGCCCTTCTACCGCGAGGCGGTCGACCTCCTCATCCAGTATGGCTTCAACCGCTTCGAGGCTGCAAATCTTTCACATTTCGCCCTGTTGCAGGGCCTCGACGTTGACATCTGCACCGATTACCGGCTCTATTCCCTCAACAGCCAGGCGCTCCTCCACTGGCATGAGCGGGGAGCAACGGCCGCGACCCTCTACCTGGAAGATGATTTCCCCAATATGGAGAGCCTGCTCAGGGCAAACCTGGAAATAGAACGACGGGTGCTCCTCTATGCTCCGGTTCCAGTGATTACCTCCAAGATTATCATCAAGGGAGTGCGTAGCGATTCCCCCCTTGTTTCCGATCGCGGCGATGCCTATACGGTGACCAACCGCGACGGGCTGACGACCGTAACCGCTGACCGGAGATTCGCCATTTCCGGCTATCGCAGAAGGCTGAGAGATACCGGTTGCAACACCTTCATCGCAGATCTCTCCGGGGAAGCAGGCGAGGCACGGAAACGGGTTCTGGATGCCTGCATTCGGGGGGCCGCAATTGAAGGGACATCTGAATTCAACTTTACAACGGAACTGTTATGACCGACTACCTTGTTCGCATCATCACGAAATCGGGAAATGTACACGCCCTTGCCTGTATCACCACCGGCCTGGTCAATGAGGTCTGCGACCTCCAGGGCACCTGGCCCACCGCATCCGCAGCGCTCGGCCGGGCACTCACCGCGGGAACTCTCATGGGAGCCCTGCTCAAAACGAGGCAGCGAACCGCTCTCAGATTCGAAGGAAATGGTCCGTTAAAGAAGATCCTCGTGGAAGCGGACAGCAATGGTGCGGTGCGGGGCTGCGTGGGAGTCCCGGAAGTCAACCTAGTGACTCCGGACGGGAAGCTGGATGTGGGGAGGGCGTTGGGAAAGGCCGGATTTCTTACCGTAACCAAGGATCTGGGCATGAAGGATCCGTACCAGGGGATGGTACAGCTGCTGAGCGGAGAGATCGCAGAAGACCTGGCCCTGTATCTGACGGAATCGGAGCAAATCCCGTCCGCCGTCGGCTTGGGGGTATTCGTGGAACCGGACAACCGGGTTTCCGCTGCCGGTGGATTTCTCATCCAGTCGCTCCCACCACGGGACGAAGCTGTGGTGGAGAATCTGATGCAGCGCATCGGCACACTGCCGCCCATTACCCAACTGCTGCGGGAAGGCAAAACTCCGGAAGATATTCTGGCAGTCCTGTTCGCCGACATCCCCTACCAAATCCTGGAAAAGAGGGCGCTGGCGTTCCACTGCACCTGCAGCAAGGAGAAAATCGAACAGGCCCTGGTTTCCCTGGGCAAGGATGAGCTTGCCGACATGGTTTCACAGAAAGAAGAAACCGAGGTAACCTGCGAATTCTGCCGCAAGGTCTGGAAACTAACCCGAGAGAACCTGGAGCAACTGCTGGCCGAACTCGGATGATACTTGGGAAGGTTCTTGTAGGGGCAGGCCCCCGTGCGTGCCCAAGGCAGTGTAATGCTGCTGGTCAGGATCTATTGTCTGCGCCGGTGAATCCAAATATACACTGCCAGAATGACAGCACTGCAAAGAAGCACCACCACCAATGCATGGTGGGAGTGGCTCACAAAGAGATCTGTCAGCTCTCGGTTTGTCCCAACGAAGTGCCCGATGTAGTAGCCAATTCCGGTTAGGACCGTCACCCAGATTCCTGCACCGAGAAGAGTATAAAGGCAAAAGCGGATGTGACCCATGCCGGCAAGTCCGGCAGGCAGTGAGATGAGATGGCGAACCACCGGCAAAAGTCGCCCGAGAAAGGTTGAGATCTCCCCGTGGCTCAGAAAAAATGTTTCAACCCGGGTAAATTTTTCCTCGGTGATCCAGACGTATTTGCCGTACTTCAAGAGCAGCGGCCTGCCGAGATGGCGGGCCGCAAAATAATTGATATAGGCACCCACCAGGCTGCCCAGGGTCCCGCAGAGGATCGCGAAACCGATATTCATCTGCCCCTGCTGGGCGAGATAGCCGGCTGGCGGCATCACCAGTTCACTGGGAACCGGGATAATGGAACTTTCCATGGCCATGAGCAGAAAGATGCCGGGGTAGCCCATGGCTCCGATGGTGGTGACAAGCCAATCAATGAGTACGTGCATGAAGGATCTTCTCCTGTGAGGTTTACCTGAAACCGCAGTTTATTCGGTTTGCCGAAAATAAACCATAGGCAAGCCGTTTGTACAGGGAATATTTCAAACAAATAACTCGAGGTTGAGTCAGTGAATTTTCTGGAACGCTTACATGAACGAGTCCTGGTGGGAGACGGGGCAATCGGCACCATGCTCTATGCCAGGGGAATCACTGCAGAATCAGGATTCGAACGGCTCAACCTGACCAGCCCGGACCTGGTACTGGCTCTGCATGCCGATTATATCACTGCCGGTGCCCAGGTTATCGAGACCAATACCTTTGCCGCCAACCGCCTGCGACTTCAGCAGCTGGGACTGGAAGACAAGGTTCTGCAGATCAATCTTCAGGGCGCCACCCTCGCACGCAAGGCTGCCGCCGGGAAAGAGGTCTTTGTGGCCGGCTCCATCGGTCCCCTTCCCCGCTTCCGGGGAGAAAGCGAAGCCCCCTCGGCCGAAGAAATCACCGCTATTTTCCGCGAGCAGGCATTTGCTCTGGCCGAAGGAGGAGTCGACCTCCTGATCCTGGAAACTTTTGCCGACCTGCAGCAGATGAAACTCGCCCTGGCCGCGGCACGAGAAACAAATCTTCCGCTCATTACCAGCATGGCCTTCCTCGAGCGTGGCCGCATCTCCGGCGGCATAGGCGTGGAAGCGGTCGCCCTGGAACTGGCGGCAGCCGGCGCCCACTGCCTCGGTGCAAACTGCGGTGCCGGAACTCTGGAAATGACCAGGAACATCCAGCGGATGGCCGCGGTCACCCTCCTGCCTCTTGCCGCCTACCCGAACAGCGGTTTTCCGGAATACCTGGACGGCCGCTATATCTATCGCACCACACCCGAATACTTCGCCGCCAGGGGTCTTGAGACGGCACGGGCCGGGGCAAACCTGGTGGGAGGCTGTTGCGGAACAACGCCCGAACATATCCACAGACTGGCCGAAGCCCTGCGGGAGATGAAGCCCGTTGCGCGAACCATCGTACCGCAGACCCCTGCCAGTCAGGAAACAATCTCTATCACTCCGTCGAAAACCGGCTTCCTGGCCAACTGGGGCCGGGAAACCATCATTACTGTTGAATTGGACCCGCCAAAAGGACTTGACTGCAGCAAAGTTTTGGAAGGGTGCCGTGTGCTTCGGGAGGCCGGAGCCGATGCCATCAACCTCGCCGAAAACCCCCTTTCCCGGGTTCGGCTGGGAAATATCGCCCTTGGCGAATTGATTCAGCGGGAAGTGGGCATCGAAGTGATTATCCACGTCACCTGCCGCGACCGCAACCTGATCGGTCTGCAATCTGAGATGATGGGAGCAAGCCTCCTGGGCATCCGCTCGATCCTGGCCGTAACCGGCGATCCGGCCAGCATGGGCGAGCAGTCCGGAGCATCGTCGGTCTTTGACCTGAACTCTCTCGGACTCATCGCCTTGCTGCGCGACCTCAATGCAGGCTTGAACGGCACCGGCAACTCCATTGATCGGGGCACCGGCTTTACCATCGGAGCAGCCTTCAACCCCAATGTCCGCACTATGGAATCCCAGCTTGCCCGACTGGAGAAAAAGATCGCCAACGGTGCCCAGTTCGTGCAGACCCAACCCATCTTCGACCTGGAAAGGCTTGACACGATGCTGCAATTGACCAGCAAACTTCCGATCCCGATCCTGCCGGGGATTCTCCCCTGGTGAGCGAACGGAATACCGAATTCCTGCATAATGAGGTTCCCGGAATCACGATTCCTGAAGAAATTCGCGACAGGATGCGGGGCAAGGGAAAAGAAGAAGGGCTCCGGGAAGGGCTCACCATCGCCCGGGAATTCATTGATGCAGCCAGATCAAAAGTGGGGGGCTTTTACCTCATGCCGCCGTTCGGAAACTATCGAATTGCCGCCGAGTTAGTGCGGTACATCAGAAAACAGGGATAAACTACTGCGGAGGGAATAAACATGCTGTTCCGAATCATGCTGCTGATACTCGTCATTGCCTTACTGGGTGGCTGTGAGACCATTAAGAATAAGAACATCGCCTATGAACTGGATGACTGTTCCAAGAGCTACAACAAGATGATCCGCTGGCATGAATTGGATGAGGCGGGGGCTCTTTTCCCAGCGGAAGAACTGCAGGAAGACTTTGCGCGGAAAGCAAAATCAGCAAAGGGTGTCACGGTTACCGACTTCAGGATAAAGAAGATGGAGTGTTCCCCGGAAAAGGGAGAGGCAACGGTCATTCTGGAGATCGACTACTACCGTGAGCCATCGGTAACAGTGAAAACCGTAGAAGACAAACAGGAATGGAAATATGTCGGGGAAGAAGATCATAAGCAATGGCGGCTCATGACGCTACCGCCTGATTTTCCCTAGACAGGCTCCTTCTCCTCAGTCCGGTCGTCTGTGATAGTAGCGGAAAAGGTTGCTCCCCGAACCCTTGGCCCGATACATGGCAGTATCTGCCTTTTGCAGCAACGTGTCGGGATTCTCCCCGTCGATGGGATATATGCCGATACCGATACTGACCCCAATGAAAACCGAATGGCCTTCCAGCATAAATGGTTTTGTAAGACTGTTCACGATTCTCTGTGCGACAATCGCCGCATCTTCCGGCTCAACAATCTTGGTGAGAATGACAGTGAACTCATCCCCGCCCATACGGGCAACGGAATCGCTGAGGCGCAGGGATTGAGATAGCCGTGCGGAAACTTCCTGGAGAAGAAGGTCACCTACTGCATGGCCAAAGGAATCATTGACTTCTTTGAAACGGTCAAGATCGAGATACAGGAGACCAACCAGGTGTTCCTGGCGTTTGGCATTCAGCAGCGACTGACCGATCCTGTCGAAAAAGAGCCTGCGGTTGGGAAGTCCGGTGAGGGGATCAAAGTTGGCAAGGAATTCCAAGTGTTCCTCTGCCAGCTTACGCTCGCTGATGTCCCGGAAGATTGACTGAACAGCCTGCTTCCCATTTAGGATAAAGGGGGTCGAAGCAACTTCGACATCAATCTCCCGTCCATCTAAACAGATGAACTTAACCTCCAGCCAGGGAACACTCGCCCCCTTGTCATCTACTTTTCGAAATCGTTCCAAAATGATCTGGTGGTGGTCGCAGTGAATGAAATCGAAAACAGACTTGCCAAGAAACTCCTCAGCACATTGCCCGGCAAGAATTTTGATTCCCGAAGAATTCATGAAAAGAAACTTGAACTCCGAGGTTATAATAATTCCGTCCGGAGACAGCTCCACCAATCTTCGGTATCGCTCCTCGCTCTCTCTGATGGCATCGAAAATCCGTTTCTTTTCGTTCACGGGCCGCTACCTTTCCGGGTTCCTCACGAAAAAACATCGATAGTTTACGGGTTTCCGGTAACACTGCCACTGCAGGGAACAACGGGCGGCACCGCAGCATTGGAGTCTGCGGCACCACCACGCTACAAGCTGCTGTCATCCTCAAAAGGATCTTTCCTCACCCTGCTCTATTAGCGGAGCGGGGTCATTGTCATGATCTTTCGAGCCATATCGGGATATTTGGCAATAAAACGCAGTTCTTCAGCCACCAGGGGCTTCTGGGTGTGTACGTTCGCATAGCGCACCAGTTCAAGGATGTCATTTGCTTCCTTATCGTTGTGGAACTCAATCTCCAGCTGATCGTAGACATTGCGGAAGCCTTTGATGCCGCTGTATTCGCCGGCCGTAATCTCCCTGCCGGTGTCGATGATTTCCGGTTCGCCCCTGCCCAATTCCTCAAAATCATACAACTCGTAATTACGACGATCCTTCAACGCGCCGTCGGCATGGATGCCTGATTCATGGGCAAAGGCATTGGCACCGACACCCACCTGATTCATGGGGATGGGAACACCGAAGGCATAAGAGGCATACTTGGCAAGCTTCCAGGCCTTGGTGAGATCCACCTGCCCATCAATCAGGTATTTGCCCGCCAATCCACTCGATTTCTTCATGGCCAGGATTACCGATACCAGGTCCGCATTACCTGCTCTCTCGCCCATGGAGTTGATGGCGGTATTGATATAGACGTCGACCCCACCGTCAATAGCTGCCTTGGCACCTGCTACGGAGCAGGCAACACCGAGTCCCAGATCGTTATGGCAGTGCAGTTCGATGGGAATCTTCACTTCCTCGGCAATCATCCGTATCCGGCGATAGATGGTAAACGGGTCATCATAACCAAGGGTATCGCAGTAACGGAAGCGGTCGGCACCAGCCTCTTTGGCACGGAGAGCGAATCGGATTAGATATTCATCGTCGGTACGGGAAGCATCCTCGGCATTGACCCCGACAATCTCAGCACCAAGACTTTTCGCCAGCTGGACATTTTCCGTCATGATATCGATAAGGTTGGGAGCGGCAGGGTTATCTTCAGGATTTCTGACAATGCGTCCGCTGAACTTTCCATCTGTCATCAGTTGTGAAGTAGAAATGGAGAGATTCACATTCTTCAGCTTGCCGCTTTTGAACGAATCCTTGATCTCACCACCCCGCATCGGACACCAACCGCTCAGCTTGATCGGATTCAAAACGCCCATTTCCGCCAATTCAAGATTGGCCTCGATATAGTTTTTCTCGTGATGGGTAAAGGGAAAACCGAATTCACTCTGATGAATCCCCATTTCATTTAGAAACATATTGATCATGGTTTTTTCCAGCTTGGCCAGGCCCAGGCGCGAGGTCTGCACCCCGTCCCGATTTGTTACATCAACGATATAAATTTTTGGCATTTTGTGATTCCTTTCTCGGTTACAGCATAGAATGTATTCATAGCAGCCCGTATATCAGCCAAAGAAAAAGGCACGGTGCGCTTGGACCTTTAAGTCTAAAGTCAAATCCCTCTAAAGGCAAGCAAAGAAATTTCAGGGACTTCGGCGATACCGAAGCAACGGAGTAACGGATTTAGTTTGTGGCAAAACTGAGGAATGGACTACTGAAAATTAACAGGCAAACAATAGCTGCACAAGGAAGATCCAATGAATTGTGTGCAAAAATGACTGATTCTGCAACTGCTTCTTTCGCTCCTTGTCGCAAGCCGGATGAAAGAGATCTGCGAAGGACAAAGTACAAGCCCATATACTGAAGGGAATACAGGCAAAACCCTTCAGTCCTCAGCCTTATCACTTGATCATGTTCTTTAGTGCAGTTCCTCTCCGGTCGTGGTCATAACCAACTTGCCGTGCTTCACACCCTTGACACCGATCAGCTCGTCGGCGATCTTTTTCACCTCGCTGGCCCTGCCCTGCACCACCAGGACCTCAAGACAATTATGGGCATCCAGGTGGACATGAAGAGAGGAGACAATCTGATCATGGTAAGCATGCTGCTGTTCGGTGAGCTTGTCGGCAAGGTCATGCACATGGTGATTATAAACCAGCGTGACCGTACCCACGGTATCCTCGTCACCCTTTTCCCACTTCAGTTCCACCAGCGATGCGCGGATCAGGTCGCGAATTGCCTCTGAGCGGTTCAGGTAACCCTTTTCCTCAATAAGATGGTCAAAGCTCTTCAGCAGCTTGTCGTCGATGGAAATGCCGAATCGTATCGTTTCACCCATGTTTGTCTCCTGGATACTACTTCTCTGTACGTGTAATAAATTGTGCAATTCCTGTTTTTTAGTACTGCATAATTCAATCTCCTCCCCTTACGGTAAGGGGAGGTCGGGAGGGGTTAGCCTTTACAACATCTTCCGTAAAAACTGGCCCGTATAGGAGCGAGTCACGGCCGAAACCTCCTCTGGAGTACCGGTGGCGATTACTTCACCCCCCCGGTCGCCCCCTTCGGGGCCAAGATCGATCAGGTAGTCAGCGGTCTTGATCACATCCAGGTTGTGCTCGATGATGACGATGGTATTTCCCGCCTCCACCAGCCTGTCTAGCACCTCCAGCAGCTTGGCGATGTCATGGAAATGCAGGCCGGTGGTTGGTTCGTCGAGAATATAGATGGTCCTTCCGGTTGCCCTCTTGGAGAGTTCTTTGGCCAGCTTCACCCGCTGGGCCTCGCCTCCCGAAAGGGTGGTGGCCGACTGACCCAGCTTGATGTAACCAAGCCCGACGTTTTCCAGGGTTACCAGCTTGTTCCTGATCCGTGGGATGTTTTCCATGAACTGCAACGCCTGGGAGACCGTCATATCCAGAACTTCGGCAATGGATGTCCCCTTGTACTTCACCTCCAGGGTCTCGCGGTTATAGCGGGCCCCTTTGCAGACCTCACACTGGACATAGACATCCGGCAGAAAATGCATCTCGATCTTGATGATGCCGTCGCCGGAACAGGCCTCACAGCGTCCGCCCTTGACGTTGAAGGAGTACCTGCCCGGCTTGTAGCCGCGAAGTTTCGACTCCGGCAGCTTGGCGAACAAGTCGCGGATTTCGGTAAAAACCCCGGTATAGGTCGCCGGATTGGAGCGCGGGGTCCGGCCGATGGGAGACTGGTCGATGTTAATTACCTTGTCCAGAGTTTCCAGGCCCTGTATTTCCCTGACCGCACCGGCTTTTTCCCTGCTCCGGTACAAGCGCTGGGAGAGGACCTTGAACAAGGTATCAATGATCAGCGACGATTTTCCCGACCCGGACACACCGGTAACGCAGGTCATGACCCCCAAGGGGATCGCCACATCAATGTTCTTGAGATTATTCTCCGTCGCCCCGACGATGCGAAGGAAGCGTTCCACCTCCCGCCGTTTCTTAGGAACCGGGATAAGCAGTTCGCCGGAAAGGTAGCGACCGGTGAGGGAACGGGGATTGGCCATTACCTCCGCCGGTGTTCCCTGGGCCACCACCTCGCCGCCATGCACTCCAGCACCCGGCCCCATGTCGATCACATGGTCCGCCTCCAGGATGGTTTCCTCATCATGTTCAACCACGAGCACGGTATTGCCCAGATCACGCAGATGCATCAGTGTTTTCAGCAGGCGCGCGTTGTCTCGCTGGTGGAGACCAATGGAGGGCTCATCGAGGATATACAACACCCCAACGAGGCTCGATCCTATCTGCGTGGCAAGCCTGATCCGCTGCCCCTCACCACCGGACAAAGTCCCGGACGAGCGGTCGAGAGAGAGATACTCGAGCCCCACATTCACCAGGAAGTTAAGCCGCTCCCGAAGCTCCTTGAGAATCCGCCGCGCAATCTCGGTTTCCTTTTCCGACAGGGTAAGAGCTTCAAAGAACGCCAGGGCATCGGCAATGGAAAGGGCCGATATCTCGCAGATGTTCTGCCCCCCGATCCGGACAAAAAGGGCCTCCTTCTTCAAGCGGGCGCCCTGGCAGGTGGGACAGGGCATGACATTCATGTACTTTTCCAGATCCTCCCGCACCTGCTCCGAATCGGTTTCCCGGTAGCGCCGCTCCAGATTGTTGAGCACCCCTTCGAATTCTTTGTAATAGGTATGACGTCGGCCGCCATCCTCTTCCCACCAGAACTGCACCTTTTCCCCGCCGGACCCGTGAAGAATGATGCGCCGTGCCTCCTCGGAAAGCTTGGAAAAGGGCGTGCGAATATCGAAGGAATACGCCTTGGCCAGGGCCTCCAGAATCTGGTGAAACCAGCCGGAGAGCCTCTTTTCCCACGGTGCAATCGCCCCTTCCCGCGGCGACAGCTCCGGATTGGGAACCACCAGCTCCGGGTCGAAATACATGCGGGTACCGAGTCCCGTACATTCGGGACAGGCACCGTACGGGTTGTTGAAGGAAAACATGCGCGGGGTCATCTCCGGATAGGAAATGCCGCAATCGATGCAGGCCAGAGACTCGGAAAAGAGCAGAGTTTCGCCGTCGACAATCTGCACCTTGGCAATACCCTCCGCATGGTGAAGTGCGGTTTCCAGAGAATCGGCCAGACGCCGCTGAATCCCCTCTTTGACGATCAGCCGGTCCACGACGATATCGATGTCGTGTTTTTTCTTCTTGTCGAGGGTAATCTCTTCGGCAAGGTCATGGGGCTGTCCGTCGATGATTACCCGGACAAAACCCTCCTTGCGCAACTGGATAAGCTCCTTGCGGTATTCCCCCTTGCGGCCACGGATGATTGGGGAAAGAAGGCTGATCTTCGTCCCTTCCGGCAATACCATGATCTGGTCCACCATCTGGGTTACGGTCTGCGAGGTGATCTCCTTGCCGCAGCTGTAACAAGAGGGATGCCCGACCCGGGCAAAGAGCAGGCGCAGGTAATCGTAGATCTCCGTGACCGTGCCAACGGTGGAGCGGGGATTTTTGCTGGTGGTCTTCTGTTCAATGGAAATTGCCGGAGAAAGACCCTCAATGGATTCCACGTCCGGCTTTTCCATCTGTTCCAGGAACTGCCGCGCGTAGGCCGACAGTGACTCGACATAGCGGCGCTGACCTTCGGCATAGATGGTATCGAAGGCCAGGGTGGACTTTCCTGATCCGGAGATGCCGGTAATTACCACCAGCCTGTCGCGGGGTATCTCCACATCGATGCATTTCAGATTATGCTCGCAGGCCCCTTTTATGATTATCTTGTCGTGTGCCATGGATGTCCTGTAAGGGGAAATATCCCCGTTTCGAGTCAAAGACCTGCAATCTCCCGGCCTGCCCGGAGGAGTTCCTCGACCATTTCGGAAGAACCAGCCTCGCTGTAGAGACGGAGAACCGGTTCGGTTCCTGAAGGCCTGATGAGCAGCCAGGAGCCGTCCGCAAAAATATACTTGAAGCCGTCACGGAAGTTTTCCTTCGCCACAGGGCGGGAAGCGATGGTACGGAGGCCGCCGGAGCGGAGTTTGCCGATAAGCTGTTCCTTTAACTCGTTATCGATGGAAAGATCGATGCGGCGATAGTAAAAGTAGCCGATCTCTTCCATGGTATCGTTGAGAAGCTGCCGCAGTCCCTTTCCGGACACAGCCATGGCCTCCAGCAGGAGGAGTCCGAGGAGAATGCCGTCACGCTCCGGGATATGACCCTTTACGCCGAGACCACCTGATTCCTCTCCACCCATGAGGATGTCGTGATCCAGCATTAGTTCGCAGATGTGCTTGAAGCCGATGGGAGTTTCGAACAACTCCAGGCCGTACTTCTCGCAGAGGAGATCTACCATGCGAGTGGTAGAGACGGTTTTCGCCACCGCCCCCCGCATCCCCCGATGCTCCAGGAGATGGCGGAGGATCACGGTGAAGATCATGTGCGAGGAGAAGAACTCACCGTTCTCGTCCACTGCACCGATCCGGTCAGCATCCCCATCAAGAGCAAGACCCGCTCTGAAATTGCCTTCCTTCACCAGGGCAGAGAGTTCTGCCAGATTCTCGGGAGTCGGCTCAGGCGGCACACCGCAGAAGCCGGGGTTTTCTGCGGTATGAAGCTCAACCGCTCCCGGAACCAGCTCCGGAAAGAACCCGGCTCCAGCTCCGTACATGGGGTCCACTGCCACCGGGATGTCGGCAGCACGAATCCTTTCCAGATCCACATAGCGGGACAGCTGCAACCGGTAAGACACTCTGGCATCGAAGAGTTCCACCAGTCCGCTATCAATCGCCTCGGCCAATGGCATTTCGAGTACCTCTCGCCCTCGCGCAATGTTTCCTGCCACAATCTCCTCCACCACTTTGGTCGTGGAAGGCCGGGCCGAACCGCCGAAATTCTCCTTGATCTTGAAACCGTTGTATTCGGGCGGATTATGACTGGCGGTGATCATGATCCCGCCGCCCGCTCCTGATTCATGGACAGCCCAGGAAACCGCCGGAGTCGGCGTATAGCGGTCGGTGAGCCGAACCCGAATGCCGTTGCCCGCCGCAACCTCGGCCACCCGTTCGGCAAATCGACGTGAAAGAAAGCGCCGGTCGTAGCCGATTACCAGTCCCGCATCAGCCAGGCCCTGTTCGATGAAATAGTCCATGGTCGCCTGGGCAACAATGGCAAGATTTTCAAAGGTAAACTCGCGGGCGATGACCCCCCGCCACCCATCAGTACCAAAACGTATCTCCATAAATGAACCTTTCCCGAGAAAATAAAAGTTAGTATTGAAGTGATTTTCGAACCATCAGAACGTCGGCAAAATCGGAACATGGCCCTGTCCATGAATTTTCAACCATGGAGGCCCGTGTTGTCAATGAATTTGATTCCAGTTTTCAAAAGGACCTGTCAGGCGCTGTGAAGTATTTTGTTGCAGAAAAACACTTTACTTCATTCGGCACTCGCCGTCAAAACTTGAAACCGAAGCTTTTAACCCGGAAGCTTGACCGGCCGACCCACATGACTTATAAAGGAAAGTGTCTGTTCCCACGCCAAACGGAGCGATGCGCCCCATTTTAGGAGGATGCACCATGAGAAAATCATTCTTGCCGTTGCTAGCCACCTTCGCCCTCAGTACCACCCTGTTACTGCCCTTTCCGCTTTCGACTTCAGCAGCTGAACCAGCCGCAGCCGCAACATCTACCCTCAAGGACCAGACCGGCATGGCCCTGACCGTCTATAACGACAACCTCGGCCTGGTCAAGGACCAGCGCGAGATCTCCCTGCGAAAGGGTAGCGGAGAACTCCGCTTCATGGATGTTGCCTCCGGGATCATTCCGGCCAGCGTCTCCATCACGAGCCTTTCCGATCCCGGCAGCTTCCGCATCTTGGAACAGAACTACGAGTATGACCTCCTCAACCAACAGAAACTGCTGGACAAATACGTGGGGAAAGAGGTGAAGCTCTACCAGAAAAATCCCTACACTGAGCGGGAAGAGATTGTCACCGCCACGCTCCTTTCCAATAACGGCGGGCCAATCTTCCAGATCGGCGAAGGCATCACCTATAATCACCCCGGCAGGGTCATTCTACCCGGAGTTCCGGAAAACCTCATCTCGCAGCCCACCCTGGTCTGGCTCGTAGACAGCGATCTGGCAACGACCCGGAAGATCGAAGTGTCGTACCTTACCAATGGAATATCCTGGCGAGCGGATTACGTCCTTACCTTGAACGAGAAGGACACTCGAGCGGACCTTGCCGGCTGGGTTACCCTTGATAACAAGAGCGGCACAACCTATCGCAACGCCAGGCTGAAGCTGGTCGCGGGAGATGTGAACCGGGTCAGGGAAGCCTCCCCTTACCAAGGCAGGATGTTGAAGACGGCCATGGCCGAGGCGGCCCCACAGTTCCGTGAAGAAGGTTTTTTCGAGTACCATATCTATACCTTGGAGCGACCTTCCACCATCAAGAATAATCAGACCAAGCAGATCCGCCTGCTCCAGGCCGCCGAAGTTCCGGTGAAAAAGGAGCTGCTTCTCAACGGCGACCGCCGCTATTTCTACGCTCCCTTCGGAGAACAGGACAACAACAGCAAGGTGGGAGTCTTCCTGGAAATCGAAAACCGTAAATCGAGCAGTCTGGGCATGCCGCTGCCAAAGGGAACCGTCCGCGTCTACAAGCGAGACAGCGACGGCAGCCTGCAGTTCGCAGGCGAAGACGCCATCGACCACACAGCGAAAGACGAAAAACTGCGGGTGAAGCTGGGTGAGGCATTCGATGTGGTGGCCAGCCGAAAGCAGACCGACTGGAAGAAGATCGCCTCCGACACCTACGAAGCCGCCTTCGAGATAACCCTGCGCAACCACAAGAAAGAAGATGTGGTCGTTAAGGTAGTGGAACCGGTCCCGGGAGACTGGAATATGCTCACGGCATCTTACCCCTGGAAGAAGGGGGATGCCTTTTCCGCCGAGTTCTCCATCCCGGTGCCGAAGGACAAGGAAGCGAAGTTGCTCTACCGGGTACGGATGAGGTATTAAAGCGGGGAGGCGGGATACGGATTAAGGGGTACGGGATAAGGATTAAGAACCAGGAACCCAGAGCTACGAACTAAAGGAATCTCACGGGTTCCGTTTATCATCAGGAGATGACCATCAACGAATACAGTCGACTTTATGCCTATCTGCGTTCCTTCCGGGGAACCTATCTCGCCGGAATCTTTCTCCTGGCGGGTGCGAATGGCTTTGCCCTGATGATCCCCTGGCTCCTGAAGCGGGCTGTGGAGAGCTTCCAGTTTCCCGGACGCAGCGCCTATTCTCCAGCCCACTTTGGTCTGATCATCATGGCAGTTGCCGTTGTCCACGGCATTGTCAGGATTTTTTCGCGGACAACCCTCCTCCATGCCGGCCGACGCATTGAATACCGGATCCGCGAAGACCTGTACAAAAGCCTCCTCTCCCAGGATCTCCCCTACTTCTCCCGGGAGCGGACCGGCGATTTGCTTTCCCGCTTTTCCAACGACCTGTCAAATGTCAGGATGCTCCTGGGCTTCGGCATCCTTAATGTCATCAACACCGTGATCGTATATGTCTCGGCGATCTTCCTCATGGGACGCATCAATCCGTTCCTGACCTTTTGCGCCGTTCTCCCCTTTCCGCTCATGATCCTGCTGGTCAAACAGGTCAGCCGCCGCATCTTCTATCACTCGAAACGGGCCCAGGAACAACTTGCCGCCTTGACCAGCCACGCAGAGGAAAGCATCACCGCTTCAGTCGTGGTGAAGGCCTATTGCCGCGAAGAATTCCGAACCAAGGCTTTTCGGGAATTGGTCGCACGCTACCTGGACAGCAGCATGAAGATGGCCAACCTGCGCGGGATTGTCGTCCCCTTCATGGCCTCCATGAGCGGAATCAGCACCCTGATTGTCCTTTTTATCGGCGGAAGTCGGGTAATAAGCGGGGTAATGACCCTGGGTGACTTTGTCGCCTTTACCAGCTACCTGGCAATGCTGATCTGGCCAACCGTGATGATGGGCTGGATCCTGAACCTTCTACAGCGGGGTGCCGCTTCCATGGCCCGCCTCAATGCGGTACTCGAAGCAAAACCCGAAATTGCAGAACCGGCACAGCCTGTCGATATCGGAAAACTTGCCGGGGATATCGAATTTCGCCATCTCTCTTTCGGCTACAATCGTGAAACACTCCTGAAAGACATCTCCCTTCGAATCAGCCCGGGAATGAAGGTGGGCATCGTCGGACCGGTCGGCTGTGGCAAGACTTCCCTTGTTCGGCTCATCGCCCGCCTTTACCCGGTCCAAGACGGCATGCTTTTCCTTGACGGAACGGATATTAACCAACTCCCGCTGAAGGAACTCCGGAATGCCATCGGTTTTGTCCCCCAGGAAAGTTTTCTTTTCTCCCGCACTATCGAGGAAAATATCGCCTACGGACGGGAGGGAGCCTCGAGGGCAGAGGTGGAAGCTGCGACTCGTCTGGCACAGCTGGACAACGACCTGGCCGGTTTTCCCAAGGGATATGACACCCTTGTTGGAGAACGGGGCGTTACCCTTTCCGGCGGTCAGAAACAGCGAACTGCCATCGCCCGTGCCTTACTGAAAACCCCTTCCATTCTGATACTCGACGATCCTTTGTCAGCGGTAGATGCCAGCACCGAGGAAGAGATATTGAAAGGCCTTGCCCGTTACTACGGAAAGCGAACTGTGATAATCGTATCGCACCGTCTATCGGCACTGCGGGAATGCGACCGGATCATTGTCCTGGAGGAAGGGGCCATTGTCGAACAGGGAACCCACCAGGAGCTGCTGGACCTGGAAGGCCGCTATGCAGATATCCATCGGGAGCAGAATCTGCGGGAAGAATTAGAGCGGTTGTAAGAGATGGGATTCACTCCCGTGCCCTCAATCTGTCAAAAGCAGACCTGCCAGGTTTTGAAAACCTGGCAGGTCTCTGGAGCTAAGGTAATAGTAGGCATTTCGGCGCTAACGACGAAGATGAAATAATTGGCAAGGCTTATGACCGAAAACTCCTGTCCAAGATACTAAGAAACCGGATTCTTCGTCGATTTTCTAAGGGTGTATCTGTTCGCTGCTTCGGCACATCTTCTTCTTTCATCATCTGTTTCGGCAATCAGTTCAGGAACAGGGGTCGGCCGACCATCAGCACCAAGGGCTACGAAAGTCAGATACGCTGAAGAGGTATGCCGAACCTCGCCGCTCATCAGGTCTTCAGCCTCAACCCTGACGCCAACCTCCATGGAAGTCCTTCCGGCCCGGTTCATACTGGCCTTAAGGGTAAGCAGATTCCCTAAGAACACCGGACAATGGAAATCCAGCCGGTCTATGGAAACCGTAACGGCATTGCCGGCAGTGTGCCGAGCAGCCACGACATACGCTGCATTGTCGATCAGCTTCATTATTGTACCGCCATGCACATTACCCGTGGGATTCGTATCGGCCGGCAACATGATCTGCGCAAGAACCACACTTGATTCTGATACTTTTTTTGCTCTTTTTTTCATTAAAAACCTCACTGAACCACGCTGGTCGATTACTACTGCCATCGAACTGAAGACAGGGGTAGTAATCTTGTTTCGCTGGCCACGAAGGGAGCACAACCCGTAACAATTTTCATTGCAGATGATCCCATTCTGAAGATAGCTTTGAAAGTGTAACTCTAATTGCGGCATCTGTGTAGTACAAAAGACGCTGCCTGAGGTGAAATCATCGTGCTTTCCACCTACTCCAAAATAGAGTATTTTCAGGAAGCCATGCTCAAGGGGCCAACGGCACGTCTGTCATAATTGTAAGCCATATCCACAAAGAGGGAAAGCACATCATTTGGAATCCCTTCAGGAGCCTTGTTTTCACTATGTTTAAGGCGCACATGGAGCAGAGTGTGATGCGTACTAGAGCACGTCCAGCGTTACGCTCCACAGTACAACAATGCAGTTGCGAAAAAAATGTCTAACACCGGAGTACTATGCATTTCGGCGGTATCTACGAAGATGAAATAGTCGGCAAAGCTTATGACCGCAAGCTCTTGGCCAGGTTTATCCGCTACCTGCGCCCCTACCGGTGGATGGTCGTCTGGAGCCTGTTGCTGCTGCCGCTGATCGCGGCAACCAAGCTCGCTCAACCCTGGCTCATCAAGATTGCTATCGACAGCCATATCACCACCGGCAAAATGGCAGGGCTCCCGCTGCTGTCTCTGGAGTATTTTGCCCTGATCATTGCGGACGGACTCCTGACCTACCTGGAAATCTATCTCCTGCAGTACCTGGGGCAAAGGGTCATGTTCGATCTCCGCATGGAACTTTTCTCCCACATCCAGGGTCTTTCCTCGTCTTTTATGGACCGGACCCCCACCGGCAGCCTCGTGACGCGAGTAACGAGCGATGTGGAGGTTCTGGGAGAGATGTTCACCGCCGGCATAATTTCCATCATCGGTGATATCCTGGTCCTGGTGGGTATTGTCGGAATCATGCTGTGGATGAATCTGAAGCTTTCCATGGTCACCTTCATCGTACTGCCAATGCTCCTCTATATCGTCTTCACCTTTCGCCTCCGGATGCGCAAATCTTTCCGCGAGGTGCGGGCGCGCCTGTCCAACCTCAATTCGTTCCTGGCCGAAAGCATCGGCGGCATGGCAGTGGTACAACTCTTCAACCGCCAGAAGACCGAACAAAAGGAGTTCACGAGACTCAACGCCTCTTACCGGGACGCAAACCTGCCAGTTATCACCTGGGACGCGGCACTTTACGCCTCGGTGGAGGCGCTGTCGTCGATTGCAGTCGGCCTCATCATCTGGTACGGCGGCGGGGAAATCATTCGCGGCACCCTTACCTTCGGCGCCTTGGTTGCCTTCATCCAGTACATGGAAAAATTCTTCTCGCCGATCCGTGATCTTTCCGCCAAATATTCCATCATGCAGGGAGCCATGGCCGCCCTGGAGAGGATTTTTGGGCTGCTGGATATGGAGAAAAAGGGAGAGAATGTTCAACAAAAGGAAGACCTGCCAGGTTTTGAAAACCTGGCAGGTCTACAATCCTCCCCCATCGAAACTATTGAATTTCGTGATGTATGGTTTGCCTATAAAGACGAGGATTATGTGCTGAAGGGATTCAACCTGAAGATTTCCCGCGGAGAAAAGGTTGCCCTGGTCGGTGAAACGGGTGGGGGAAAAACCACCGTTACCCGTCTCCTGTCGAGATTTTATGAGGTAAATCGAGGAAATATTTTCATCAACGGCTGTGAAATCGGGGAGATACCGCTCCCTGAGTTGCGGGGGAGGATCGGCGTGGTCCTCCAGGAGCCATTCCTGTTCACCGGCTCGCTGGAACACAATATTACCCTCGGAGATGAGGGCGCACGCACGCGGATGGAAGAAGCCGCTGCAATGGTGGGAGCAGACCGCTTTATCGTAAACCTGCCGAAGGGATTTGCTGAAGAGGTCCGGGAGAGGGGGGTGAATTTTTCGGTGGGCGAACGGCAACTCATTTCATTTGCCCGGGCAGTGGCCTTCGATCCGGAGGTCCTGGTGCTCGACGAAGCCACTTCCAGTGTGGACACCGCCAGCGAACGTCTGATCCAGGAAGGTCTGCAAGGACTTCTGACAGGGCGGACCTCTCTCGTGGTTGCCCACCGACTCTCCACGGTGCGGGACGCAGACCGGATCGTGGTTATCCACAAGGGGGAAAAGGCGGAAGAGGGAAGTCATGATGAGTTGATGGCTCGCCAGGGGCTCTACTACCGGCTCTATCAGCTCCAGTTCAAGGATTGACGGCTTCCCGTAATCACAAAAAAAGAGCTTGCCCGCACCTGTTCAGTGCGGACAAGCTCTTTTCTCTGTCCATGATTCACGGTCCCGAAAAGGGACAGAAAATATCCGCAGGAGTAAACCTCTGCGGGAAAGCCGCTAGCTTTTGAATGCCTCGAAGGCCTCAAGATAATTGTGGAGCACCCGACTGCCCTCGCCATCAAATTCCAGAAACTCGATCCCCGCGCTGAAAGTCATGTCATCCCGCATTTCCACATGCTTGACTAGTCCCTTGAGGTCCACCAGATCCTCTTCCAAGCCAATAGTGATCAGCAGTAGCTGGCCCGGTTCGAACTTGATATGAGTTTCCAGCAGAATTCCTTTTTCGCTGATATTGAGAGTCCTTCCCATGGCGCGGGCTACGACCTCTCCCTTTTCATCAACGAGAACATAGTCGAGCAGATTCAGGGACTCCGTCCGTACGTAGCGTCGCTCGCTCTTGCTCATTCTTTCCCCCTCCACTGAAAACCGAAGTTTCTGGTTGAAAATATTTTTAAATGTCTATCAGTTGCAGCAGGTGACAGCCAAAATCCGTAAACTCCGGAGTCCGTACGAACATGACCAATAATGTATCAGAATCATATACCACACTTTTCCCTGCCTCACCATATGTAATCCTTGGCAATTGCCCTTTTATCATTCCCGAATAGGACATGGAACACCCGGAGCTTCTTCAGCTTCTGAGGCGACAGGGAACCGAGTGGAATATAAACAATCTTTTTCCCGAGCCGGGCCGCAATCTGTCTGAAGCAGCTCCGGGGAGGGCGTGCCGCCACATAGACGACATGTTTTTCCCGGGAGTAGTCCAATGCTGCCAGCAACAGGACTTCCGCTTTGTCCCGGGCAAAGGAATAGTCGCTGTCCAGCCAGACATCGTACATACGGCGAGGGGGATAGGAGAGCAGGAATCCGCCGTATTCACAGCGACAGATCCCCGGACCCACCACGTTATCAGCCGGTTCGGTGCCATAAAAAGCCATATCAGACTCCTGATCGTGCTCACCGAGCCAGGTGGTCAGATAGGGGAATTTCTTCCCGCCACGGTCCTGGTCAAAAACCACAACAAGGCTTCCCACTCCTCCCTTGACACGAAGATTTTGCCGCACATAGATCTTTCCCTCGTGGTAGTTGCGCAGGGTCTCCCGCATGTCAATGCCATCCAACAGCGACGAAATAAAGGGTTGGACGCTGCTCTGTTCCTCGGAGAGCTGCTTTGCGCCCTTTTTCTTGAGAAAGCGACCATAGTCTTCGATGATCAGGTCTTCCGGGGGAAAGGAGCAGATGGAGGGGTTATCGAACCCTTCCAGCCATTCGCCGGGACGCTTTTCCCGCTTCCGCTTCAGAAACTGGAGCGGCGAGAGCCCCTTGCCCGGCTGACGGGAGCGAGGCCGAAAACGGATCCGCCTGCTGCCCCCGGCAAGATCCTCGGGCCTGAGGCTGATGGTGGGCAGATTGGAATCCAGCTTCTGCCACGGATAGAAGGTGGCAAGCCGGCAGAATGCATAGGCAAAATTGTCGTCTATGCAGCCACGGGCCGCAGCCAGCATCTGGAAAAGGTCGGGAAGAAGCCGTCCCGTTACCAGCGCATAGTTACGGGAAAAGCGAAAAAAGGCCCGCTTCTGCCAGACATGTACCGGCTCGCCGGTCTCCTGCCGATAGTGCCGTGCCGCTTCCCGGAAGAGCCGGAAAACCACACGCTGCCGATCCAGACCTTCCCCGGCCCGACCCACATGGTGAGCAGCGCGCACCAGCGCTTCGTAGAGAACCTCTTCTTCCGGTACATCCTTTTTTCCACCGGCAATCAGCTCGAAGGCCTTCCAGCTCTTTCTGAGGGTAGGGCCTTCCGGGGAAGGTTCCGGCGGCAGCGGACCCCGCTGCAGTTCGTACAGTGCGGAAAGAAAGGAATATTCCGCCAGGACCTCACGACAGGACTCTGGATGAAGATTGTAGAGGGAAATTCCCGATCTTTTCACCCTTTCCAAAGGAGCTGCCTGGGGAATGCTAAAACACTCCTTCAGCCGCCCTAAATGGGCCATGCCGCAGACCAGGAGAATCCGCTTGAAACGCATAGACAATTTCTGGAGACGGAAGGCCATTCCTTTCTCGCGAAGAAGATCTTCCCGTCCCGGCAGGGATTTTCCGAAAACCTTCCGGTATTCGTTGTAATAGGCACCAAGCCCGATACGCCGGACGGCATAGGAATCGGGAAACGGCTCCTCATGGCAGGGATACCCTTCCACATCCACATCGATGCAGTGGAGTGGGATATCCCGCTCTCCGGCCAGACGAGCCGCTTCCACGAGTGGGTCGGCCGGCTCGATGAAGAGGAAGACCTTTTCTCCCCCGCCAGCGGAAGGTCTCCCGGAACGACCAAGTTCATACCTGAGAACCGAGATCTCCGGAAGATGCCGCACTCCCCGCAGAAAATGAGCCTGGAGGGTAGGGGGCAGCTCGATGGCGATACAGTCCGGTTGCAGGCGATCCACCGCTTGACGCACGAGTGAGGCGAACTCCATTTTGTAATGGAGAACCGGGAGAGCGTGAACCGGACCGAATTTTTCCAGGTGGAGTCTTTGGGGCATGGTGAGTTCCGCGCTGTCAGGTTAGATAGTGAAGGGCTTCATCCCCAAGGATACGCAACACCGCCAAGGGAAACATCTCCTCCCGGTCTCCGCCTGACGCCTTGATCATCTTCAAGGCGTAGCGGGCGATGTTTATGCCGTCGCGAACCGAATAAAGCTCGTCAGCGGCATGGGCGCGCTGGAGGAAATTCACCACATAGGCAAGGAGAGCATCATCGGCAAAGGGGAGATTTTCCCTGAGGATGAGCAGCTCCTCGTCAGCCTCGGGAAAATCGATGTAGATCTGCGGCTGGAGTCGAGAATGGATATATTCGGGAACCTCGAAGGTGGACGAATCCTCATTCATGGTAACCACGATCCGGAAGTCCCGATGAGCCCGAATCGTCAGACCGGTAATGATTGATTCCACGTAGCGCCGGTCATCCAGGAGGGGCGCAAGGGATGCCCAGGCTTTTTCACTCATCCGGTTTCCCTCGTCGAGGATCAGCACGCCACCCCTCAGCATGGCGGTCACCAGGGAGGAGGCGGCGTACTGGATCCGGTTATCAGGGCCGACCACCGGGGTCACGATCAGGTCCTCAGGCCGTGTATCCATGGTGGCCTGGAAAAGAAATACCTCCCTACCCAGCTTTTTTGCTGCTGCATACGCAAGGGTTGTCTTGCCGACTCCCGGCTTACCGATCAGTCGTGGATTAAAGGGGATATCCCGGTCATCGATTACCATCCAGGCAGCCAGCAACTGCTGAAGAATTTCCTCCTGACCGATCCATTTCAACGGCAACTCGACCGCATGGGCAAGGGAAAGAGAGATGTCGTCAATCATTACACGTTCCATGGTACCTCCTCAGGTGAAGATTCTGTTGTAGCATACCGGGCAGAAAAATTGCAATCGATGCGGTTTGGCCGTATACTTGCCTCAACTTTTTCCTGCGGCAGCCGCGGCACGATGTCACAAGAGCGACTGGCTACACGGCCCACGAAATACCGCTGCGAAACGAATTTCATACTTAAACTTAAGGATAGGAGACGCCCATGGTCACCATCGACGATCTGAAAAGACATTACCTGTTTACCGACGATGATGCCGACCTGCTGGCCTCATTTCTCCCCCATGCGGAGGCCAATAAAGTCAAATTGGCCAACGATCTGTATGATTATCTCCTTGGCATCCCGGAAACCGCCGTATTTCTACAGGATGACGCAGTTCTGCAGCGCCTGAAGAAAACCCAGCAAGCCTGGTTCGTTGAGCTCTTTTCCGGAAAATACGACAACCACTACCTGCGCAAACTGGAAAAAATCGGGCTGGCCCACGTCCGGATCGGTCTGAACGCCCATTTTGTGAACTGCGCAATGAATTTCGTTCGACAGGCTGTTATGAACATTATCAGGGATAACTATCCTAACACCGAGGTTCGGCGCAAGCTGACTGACGCCACTGAAAAGATTTTGGATGCTAATCTGGATGTCATGAGTGCCTCCTACCTGGAGGAGGAACTGAAAAAGGAGTTCGTCTCTCACCGTCTCGAGTCAAAGCTGATTCAAGCAACGGAGCGGTTCACCTACGGCCTGAACCTGATTCTGGTCATAGCCCTGGCAGGAGTCTCCCTGGCTGTGGTTGCCCTGTTTATCTGGGACCTTTTACATATCTTCCGGGGTGACATTGAAAAGGGTATCCTGAGCGCGCTCGGAACACTGCTGATTCTCTGGATGATGATTGAACTGATGGGAAACGAGATCAAGAACCTGAAGGGGGGCAGGTTTAATATCCTGGTCTTTATCGGGGTCATCATGGTCGCCCTGATACGGGAGATCCTCATCACTACCCTGCGTCACGATGCCCTGGAAACCCAAGTTTTTCTGGCCGGAACCCTTTTAATCCTGGGAGTTGTCTATTTCCTGGTGGCGAAAAGCCAACCGGATGGGTTAGCGCGCTGAGAGTAGTGCTGTCCTCACCAGATCGGCAAGACAGTCGATAAACAGGGGAGAGGTATTGAGGGATGGGCTGCGACGGAATTTAGCAATTCCCTGCTCCTGCGCCAAAGCAGCATACGTGACGTCAATCTCGTAGAGGGTTTCGATATGGTCGCAGACAAAAGAAACAGGAACCATCAGAATATTTTTACAACCATCAGCAGCCAGCCGGGTAATGGCCTCTTCAGTGGCCGGCTCCAGCCATTTCACCGGTCCCGCCTTTGACTGGAAGGCCAGCTGATACCGGTATTTCGGGAAGCGCTCCATGACCAGCTGCACCGTTTCTTCCACCTGGGAAAGGTACGGGTCGCCGCTTTCGATGAAAGAAACGGGCAGGGAATGGGCCGAGAAGAGCAGGGTGATGTCTTGCCCCTCGGGAAAAAAGCCGAGACCTTCCTCAAGGGTGCGGGCCAGGGCCGCGATATACAGGGGATGAGTGTGAAAGCTCTCGACACATGAAAAGGAAAATTTCACCCCGGAAAGGGCGAGCACTCTCCGCAGCTCGTTGAAACTGGAACCGGTCGTGGCGCGCGAGTAATGGGGGTAGAGCGGCAGGGCAAATATGCGAGAAATGCCCTCATTTTTCACAGCAGCCAGCGCCTCAATGATCGATGGCCGCCAGTAGCGCATAGCCGGGAAACAGCGAAACCCCTGACCGAGCTTTTCCTCCAGGGCTAGCGCTTGAGCTGAAGTCAGCTCTCGGATTGGGGAGCGCCCACCGATCTTTTCGTACTGGGCCTCCACCTTCGGTGCCCGGCGACGGGAGATCCAACGGGCAAGGACCGGTTGAAAAAAAGCAGGGCCCAGTCGGATAATATCCCGATCTAAAAAGAGGTTCAGGAGAAAGGGCTCCACGGCCTCAAGGGAATCGGGCCCCCCCATCTGGAGGAGAAGAATGGCGGTCTTGTCGATCATGGCAGCTTTTTCCCCGCTGAAAGAAATCAACCCCGGCCCCTCCAGTACCAAGCGAGGTGACCAGGGCTGTCAGGTGCACGTTTGAAAGTCCGGCAGAAAATATTCCCTGCCGGGTAATAATCAGTCTCTGTCTTTCGATCAGGACTTCTGTGACAATCGGTGGACGCATTCCACCATATGGATGGCATTTTCCGGCGGCACCGTGGGGAGTATTCCGTGTCCCAGGTTGAAAATATGGCCGGGCCGGTCCCCGTTTTCATCGAGAATCCTTTTCACTTCAGCCTCGATGAGCGACTTCGTCCCGAAGAGCACTGTAGGATCCAGGTTTCCCTGGACGGCTATGCCGGTGCCAAGTTCATCCCGCGCCGCGCCCAGGTTGGTATGCCAGTCGAGACCCAGCACGTCGCCCCCCGCCTTCCGGACACTCTTCAACATGGTCCCGGCTCCTTTCACGAAGTGAATCACCGGAACATCCGTACCAAGAGCGGCAATCGCCCGCGTGGTATAGGGCAGCACGTATTTTTCATAATCGCTCGGCGAGGGAATTCCTCCCCAGGTGTCGAATATCTGGATAGCCTGGGCACCAGCCGCAATCTGCGCCTTCAAATAAGCGATAGTCATGTCGGTAATCTTATCCATCAGTGCGGTATAGACCTCGGGAGCGCAATACATCATCTTCTTGATGGAGGCAAAATCCTTGGAACCTTTACCCTCCACCATGTAGCAGGCCAGGGTAAAGGGAGCTCCGCCAAAACCGATGAGAGGAACGCGTCCCTCAAGTTCCCGGCGAAGGATACGGATGGTTTCCAGAACGTAGGGAACATCCTCCTCCATCTCCGGGATACGAAGGGCTGCCACATCGGCCGCGCTGCGCACCGGATTTTCGAACACCGGACCGGGTACGAAGTCAAGTTTCAGCCCCATCGGCTCCACCGGCGTCAGGATGTCAGAAAAGAGAATTGCAGCATCCACATTAAGGATGTCGATCGGCTGAATGGTCACCTCTGCCGCCAACTCAGGGGTCTTGCAGAGCTGCAGGAAGGTGCATTTCTCCCGCACTTTCATATATTGGGGAAGATAGCGGCCAGCCTGACGCATCAACCAGACCGGCGTCCGGTCAACCGGAAGGCCCCGGCAGGCATCAAGAAAACGGTTATTCATCAAACAACTCCTTTTCGATTAGGACAGACCTGCCAGGTTTTGAAAACCTGGCAGGTCATGGTTACGTCAATATTCTCGAAGTTTCAAAATCTGACAGGTATCACTGTTTCCGCATTTTCACTGGCACGTAATTGCAGAACGGCTCTTCTGCCATATAGTCCCCATGCACCGCATCGGCCCGGGCCCGGCAGCCACCGCAGACGTTGAGGAACTCACACTCGCCGCACTTGCCCTTGTAGCTCTTAAAATCACGCAACTCATTGAAAAGACTAGAGTTTTCCCAGATCTCCCGAAACGGTGTCTCTTTTATGTTACCGGCAATGCGAGGAAAGTAGGAACAGGGCTTGACGTTGCCGAAGCAGTCGATAAGACAGATGGACTGGGCCGCGATGCAGCCTTTGCCACCCCCGGTGGAAAAGCTCAGGGAGCGACGTTCAAACGTTACCCCTTCTGCCTTGGCCCGCTGGGGCGCAACCCGATAATAATGGGGGGCACAGGTGGGGCGCATCAAAATCGCGTCCTCGTTCTTCTCCTGCTGGTAGTGCCACTCCAAAATTTCTTCGTAATCTTCCTTGGAAATCAACTCGCTCATGATCTCTTCGCCGCGACCGGTGGGAACAATCATAAACATGTACCAAGCGGTAGCGCCAAGAGACTTGGCCAACCGAAAAACCTCCGGGATGTCCACCTGGTTCCGCTTCGTGAAGGAGGAGTTAATCAGAAATTTCTGCCCATTGCGCCGGAAGGCTTCCGCGGCCCGGATGACACCATCAAAAGAGCCCGGGCACTGACGAAAATCGTCATGGATTGCCGCACTGCTCCCATCCAGGGAGAGTGAAACCATCTTGATATCAACCTCTCGCATCTTCCGGCACATTTCGTCGTCGACCAATGCGCCGTTGGTGGCCATGCACATGCGCAGCCCCAGGGAGGAGCCAAAGTCAGCCAGCTCGAAAATGTCCTCGCGCAGGAGCGGTTCCCCTCCGGAGAGAACCACGACCGGTTTGGAAAAGCGGGCTATTTCCGTCAGGAGGTTTTTCCCCTCTTCGGTGGTAAAGTCCCCCTCTGATGATGCCTCATCAGAAGAACAGCGGCAATGGACACATTTCAGGTTGCATTTCTGGGTAACTTCCCAGGCAATCCATTTGGGAATAAATTCTTCCTTCATTCTAACTCCGGTAGAAATTTTCCGGGAAGAGCAGCTCTCCCACGGTAGGTTGTATAGTGTACCACAAATTAACCAAAAAATGGCAATATGAGGTTTCCTGAATATACGTTGGAAACCTGCAACTGCCAATTTGAGAATAATACCTTTAGAGTCAAGGGTATTCTATTTGTGGTTTCCGCTTCAGTAATTATTCTGCCTGCGGGTGCGTAGTAATTTCTCGCGCACGCCTGATTATGTTGCTCAACGTCTGCCCGGCAGCCTGCTCTCCGGCAATCCGGGCCTTGCACCCTTGGAGAAGCTCCTCGGCCAGAGCATCCAGAATCTCCCATCGCTCCAGCGGCATTACCGGCATACCATCCACCAGATCGCTCCCCAGCCACTCGGCGATCCCGCCCAAAAGTTGCTCTGCCGCCTCCCTGCCACCCGCTGCCTCGACCCGCAGGAACCTTTCCCCCCAGTCAGCAATATCGCTTGCCAGCACAGAAAACACATCCACATTCATTCCCCGGCCATAAACCATACTCCTACCCCTCGATCTTCCGGTTGAAAACCCAAACGGCGAGAACGAATGACACTGCGGCGGTCACCACCAGGGTAATGCAAAACTGAGTATCTATGAATCCCCGCAACAGCGCAAGCCGGGCACCCTCGAAGATGGCTGTCGTGGGTAGGGCCCTGACAAAGGGAAGCGCCTTTTCCGGATAAGAGGATAGGGGAAAGAAGATCCCGGCCATGAAGATCAGGGGAACGATTACCACACCCTGAACCCGGCCGATATTTTCCGGCTTCTCGATAACGGTGCCGCAGATGGTACCGACACAGGAAAAAATCATCGAGCCAAGCGCAATAAATAACAGATAGGTCAGGAAATGGGTAAAGGGAAATCGGAACGGGGTCAACAGAAAAATAACGCCAGCTACGGCTATTCCCTTGATAGCCCCCAGGGCAAAGCCGGACATGATCTTGCCGATAACGATATCATACACCGTGATCGGAGTGACCCGGTACTCCTCGATAGTCCGCTGCACCTTCCGGTGAAACCACATGCTCCACGAGCTTTCATCGAATGCGGCGCTAACGGCTGTCATGGAAATGAGACCCGGTGCAATAAACAGGGCATAGGGAATTCCCTCCACATCAGAGATGTAACCCCTGAGTCCCACGCCGAATGCCAGGTAGAGGGTGATAGGATAGGCAATGACCGCCACAAGCTCGGAAAAAACACTCCTGCGCAGCACCCACATATCCCTTCCCCAGATGGTAAACGCACCTCGAAACATGAAAACTCCATGGCTGTTCAGCGTTCAATGTTCGAAGTTCAACATTATTTCTACTGACAACCTTGAACGTTGAACTGCTTTTATTCCCGCACTTTCCTGCCGGTCAACTCAAGAAAAACCTCTTCCAGGGATGGTTCCTGCAGGCAAATCTTCTTGATGTCACCACTGCCGATACTGTCCATCAGTGGTTTCAGATACTCTTCTCCCGGCAACGACAACCGGAAAACCGTCCCTCTGCGATCAAAGGACTCGATAAAAGGAAGCGAACGGATAAGCTCATCATAGCGGTCGGCATCGGCTCGGAATTCCAGTTCGTAGATGTGGGAATGGGCAAAGGCCTCCTTGAGCTGCTCGGAGGTTCCGTCAACCAGGATCTTGCCATGATCCATGATTACGATGCGCTCGCAGAGCTCCTCCGCCTCGTCCATATAATGGGTGGTAAGAAAGATGGTCATCTTCGACCGCAGTGACAGGATGTAATCCCACAGGGCCCGGCGCGACTGGGGGTCGAGACCCGCCGTCGGCTCGTCCAGGAAAAGGACCCGGGGGTTGTGAACAAGGGCACGTGCCACCACAAGCCGCCGCTGCATACCGCCGGAAAAAGTATCAGGAAAATCGTGTTGTCGCCCGCTGAGCCCGGTAAGTTCCAGCAGTTCGTCGACGCGGGGATTGAAGTCACGCGGGCGCATGCCGTACATGCGGGCATGGAGAGCCAGATTTTCGCGGGCGGTCAGGTAGCGATCGAGATTGTTCTCCTGGGGAACAACACCAATGAGCGTGCGTACCGCCTTGCCCTTCGTCTGGATATCATTTCCTTCGATCGATGCAGACCCGGAGGTGGGGCGCATGAGAGTCGTCAGGATCTTGATCAGGGTAGTTTTTCCCGCACCGTTCGGCCCTAGCAGGCCGAAGATCGTTCCTGATCGGACCTCCAGGGAAAAGTCGTCCACTGCCCGCAGTCCGCCATAAAGTTTGGTTATATTCTGGAGTGAGATTGCATTTTCCATAGTATGGGTCCGGATGATCTTTGACGAAAAGAGTATTACGGCAGCGTAAAGTAAAAAGTGGCCCCTTTGCCAACCGCGCTTTCACCCCAGATCCTGCCGCCGTGACCTTTTATGATGCGTTTAACCGTGGCAAGCCCGATGCCGTGTCCTGGGAATTCCTCTTCGGAATGGAGGCGCTCAAAGGGAATGAACAGCGAGTCGGCATGCTGCATGGAAAAACCTACGCCGTTATCGCGAACAAAGAAGACCTTCTCTCCATTCTGATCCACACAGCCGAACTCAATGACTGCCGCTTCAGTTTTCGAGGTATATTTCCAGGCATTGCTAATAAGATTTTCCAGGGCAATCTTGATGAGCCGTTTGTCACCGTCCACGAAGAGGTCCGGCTCAATGATGATTTCCACCACCCTTTCGGGCTCCCTCTGCTTAAAATCCGCCGCCAAGAGAAACACCATCGTGCTGAGGTCTACCTTTTCGCGCAGCATTGTGCTTCGGGAAAGGGCGGAAAGCCGGAGAATTGCATCAATCAGCCCCTCCATACGCTTGCCGGCAGACTGAATCCTCTCCAGATAGTAGCGACCCTTCTCATCGAGACGATCAGCATACCTAGTGACAAGTTCGCGGGCGAATCCTTCCAGGATCATAAGTGGCGTATGCAGGTCATGGGACACTGAATAATTGAAGGCTTCCAGTTCGCGGTTGGCTATTTCCAGTTCAGCTGTCCGATCAGCAACTCTCTTTTCCAGTTCGGCGTTCAGGAGGCGGATGTCATCTTCCGCATGCTTTCGCTTTTCCTCGATACTGATTGCACCGGCAACTATTCCCAGCAGCTGTTTCTCGTCTTCACTGGGGATATAGTCTTGCTGGTAGACGACGCAAAGCGTGCCGATATTTACCCCACCAAAGGAAACCGCTTTGCCGATGTAGGTTTTGAGGCCATAGCGCATGACATTCGGGTCAGTTTCGGCATAGGAGGTCGAAGGGAGGTCCCTCAGCACCCAGATTGTTTCGGAACTGCCGTTAATCACGTCATTGCAGATATGACCCTCCGCCTTGTCCTTAAAAGGGAAGTCAGGCGGGGTGTGCCATTGGCCCACCGATTTAAGCCAGCCATTTTCGAGCCGGTTGTAGAGTGCACAACTTGCGTGCAGCTGTTCTCCGCAGAGAGCCACCAGACTATTGATATTCTCATCCGCATCGGCGCCAAATCCGAGAAAAACCTCGTTTATTTTTGCCAGCCGCTCCTCGGCGCGCTTCCGCTCGGAGATGTCCCGGATATGCTCGATGACCAGTACCACTTGCCCGGAATCGTCAAACACCGGATAGGCATGGGCCTCAACGTAACCAATCCTGGGATTGATTTTTTCAAGAAAAACTGTCTTTCCGGTCCGGAATGCCTCCAGGACATGGCATGGTTCGCATGGCTTGCCCTTACCGGGATAATAGGCGTCATAACAGAAAGAATGTCCATTCCGCTGCTCTGGCGGAACATAGTCGTAACCGCCGTGCCAGTTACTATAGAGAATCTGCAGATCTCGGTTCTGCACGGAAAGCAGGTCGGGAATTGCATCAAAAACCCGGTGCAGAAGTTCATCAGACCTGGTAAGGGAAATTTTCGACCCTTTTGCGGTCAGTGACATCAACCAAGACACCGGCAATGCCGATAGCCTTTCCCTTTTTATCCCTCACCTGTTCCACGGACACCTCAAAGAAGTACTCCTCCCCGTCATGGGTAAGGGACAGCTCTTCTTTGATGAGCGTAACCCCACGGAGTGCCCGCTTCTTCAGCCCGTTCAGACGAGCGGCGTTATCGGGAGAAAAGAGCTCATCATCGGTTTTTCCGAGAACATCTACACCTACCATTCCCGGCAAGGGATTGCAGATCCTGGTATAGCGCAATTCAGCATTTTGAAAAAAAATGGAGAGGGGGGAATTCCTGATAGGGCGCAGGATCTTTTCTTCCTCTTTACGGAAGCGGTCTTTTTCAAATCGATGATTTTTCATGCCCCCCCCTTTAAAAAGGGAATCATTTTCGCCAGCATTAGGCTCCAACCCTCTCCTTCGGAACCAGAGGGAACAAAACCGTAAAGACACTCCCTTTGTTCAGATCGCTCACGGCCCAAAGCAGCCCACCATGGGCATCCATCACCTTGCGGCAGAATGCAAGCCCAAGACCGGTCCCCCGGATCTTCCCTTCTCTACGGTTTCGTGCCTGTACGAACTTGTCAAATATACTGCCAAGAGCATCCTTAGGGATGCCAACTCCGGTGTCGCTCACCTCGACCTTTACAAAGCTCCCTCTATCAGGGATCAGTTCCGCCTGATAGGTCCCCGGTGGGATATTTTCCCGAATTCCTGTCAGGTCTTTCACCACCACAGCAGAAAGTTTGACCTTCCCTCCTTCCTCGGTAAATTTGAACGCATTACTGAGGAGATTTCCGAACAGGCGTCCTACCTTATTGCGGTCAAGCCGCAGGTAAGGGAGATCTGCCGCTATCGCTGCGGAAAGTGTGATATCGGAACGTTCGGCAAGGGCACGGAACGAGGAAAGCGACTTGTTGAGGATTGCGCCCAGATCCTCTTCGGTAAATGCCAGAGACATTTTCCCGGATTCAAACCGATAGACGTCGAGAAGAGTGTCTATCATCTCCACTATTTCACCACAACTCTCGTTGGCAGAGTCCAGGTATTCCTTCTGTTCGTCGTTAATTGAGCCTAAGCGACTTTCCCGTACCAGATCAACTGATCCCATAACGGCGGTTAGGGGAGTCTTCAGATCATGGGTAAGCATACTGACGAATTCCTCACGCTCTTTCTCCAGCGCCTTGAGATGAGAAATATCGCGGAGTATCTCCACACTTCCCACCAGCTTGCCTGAGGCGCCAAAGAGGGGAGTTGCGCTGGAGAGAACCGGAATAATCCGGTCACGGGCATGAATCGAATGGCCGACATCAAGACAGGCAGAGAGGGTCCGAAGGACAACCTTGCAAGGAAGGCGGGCGGGGGGAAGGTCAGACGTCAAGAAATCCTCAACCGGCATTCCGAGGGGAGAATCGGGATCAACACCGAGTGCATTCGCCGTTGCCTGGTTGATCCTAATGACACGACCGTCACTGTCCGTCGCCACCATCATATCGGCCATTCCGGCGAGAATTGCCGCCAGCTTTTTTCTTTCTTCCTCCAACTGATGCTGGAGAAGGAGATTTTCCTTCCTGGTTTTGTTGAATTCGAGCGCTCTGCCAACTTTCTTCAGCAGATCCTCGGCCGAAAAGGGCTTAGAGATATAGTCCAGGGCGCCCTTCTTCATGCTCTCCACAGCAACATCTTCACTGCCGTGAGCAGTCATCATCACTATCGCCATTTCCTGCAAAGCAGTACCAAGACGCTCAAGGACCTGGATACCATCCAGCTTCGGCAGCTTGATATCCAGCAGGACAAGGGAGAACTCCTCCCGATGAAGAAACTCAAGGGCCTCTCCTCCATCCTTTGCCCGGATTGTTTCATATCCGGCATCTTCCAGCTGAAGTTTCAGAATCAGCGCAATATCCGCCTCATCATCGACGATAAGAATTCTCTCTCGTGTCATAGATTCTCCCCACAGACCGGAACAGTAAAACTGAAAATGTTCCCACCTGCCTTGCCCGCTTGATAGCTGATCTTACCATGATGCCTCTCAACGATTTCCTTGCAGATGGCAAGCCCGAGTCCGGTTCCCCCGAACTCCCTGGCCTGACCCCCTCGCAGCTGAGGAAATTTCTGAAAGAGCCTTTCCCGGTCGGCTCGCTCGATCGTTTTTCCTTCATCTATAACGGATACCAGAATGAGATCTCCATCCCTCTGTGCAGTCACGGTAACTGCCTTCCCCGGAGGTGAAAACTTGACAGCATTGGAAAGCAGGTTTGTCAAAACCTGGATGAGGCGGTCATGATCTCCCAGAACAGGAACCCCCTCTAGAGTCACCGAGTTTACCAGCGTTACATTGTTTTCCCGGGCAAAAGAGGCAAGCTCCTCAAGAGAATAGGCAACAAGGCTGCTGATGGACTCGGGTTTCACCGTAAGATCGACCCTGCCTGCTTCAATTTTTGAAATATCGAGGATATCTTTGATCAGGCGAATCAACCTGTCGGTATTCCGGTGACAGACCCTGATCAGCTCCCGTTCCGTTTCAGTCAAACCATGGCCCTTGCCTAGAATCAGCTGGAGAGATCCTTTCATGGAGGTAAGGGGTGTCTTCAACTCATGGGAGACCGTTGAGATGAATTCCGTTTTCATCCGGTCTACCTCTTCTTCATGGGTTACGTCATGTATCGACATGACAACGCCAGCAAACTCCAAAGATTGATCAAGGAAAGGGGAAAGGGATATCCGAAGTTTCTTCCTCCCGACCGTAACTTCTTTCTCATTCCCAACCAGCAGGTCTTCGCTTTTCACATTGCGCAAACCCTGCAGCAACTGGTGGAACTCACCAGTCATGTCGATGTCTTCCACATAACGGCCAATAATTTTATAGGGAGCAATTCCGAAAATCCTCTGCGCAGCGGAATTCATCAGTATCACCCGGTTATTTCCGTCCGTTACCACAATCCCTTCTGCCATGCTCGCCAATATTGCTTCAAGCTTTCCTTTTTCCATTTCGAGTTCCACTGTCCGCTCTTTAACATTGGACTCAAGGAGCTCGTTCATCTCATAGAGACAACGGTTGAGCATTTCAAGATCAAAGGTCTTGTTCCTGATCGTCGTATCTCTCTCGCGAAGTGCATCGGCCATTCTGTTGAAGGAATCCGCAAGCATTTCGAATTCACCGGTTGCATCGATAGCCACTCGGAAGTCAAGGTTACCTTCTTCAATGCACTGGACGCCCTTGGACAACTCCTTCAGGGGAGACGCCAGCCAGCGTGAAGAAAAATAGGCAATGAGGAAAGCAAGGAGGGTTGCAAAGATCGCCGAAGCCATGGTGCCGCTGAAATAGTCGCGACGCATGGTATTGAAATGCTCTTTCGAAAGGGCTACTGAGAGGGCGCCAATGAACTCCCCCTGTGAGTTCGTGATCGGTTCGAAGGCGGTATTGTACAGTGACTTGCCAAATCTCAATTCTCCACGGTAGGTTTTCCCTTTTTGCAATAAGGGGAGTATTTCTTCGGCGGTCGCCGCTGGAATGACAATATCCTCATCCGAACCTTTAATAAACGTAAGGTTTTTGAGGGCAATGGCGGTTTCAAGATCATGCCCTAAAGCTTCCTGGATCTGGTTGGGAATTACGCTGCTGATATTGACAGGAACCGCGGCAACCATGGTTCCGAGCAGCGCACCGGTTTCATCCAGTATCGGAAAAGCAACCGCTGCCGCAAGTACAGGTTCCCCAGGTTGTCCGGAAGAACAAGACTCTCCTTCCCGGCAGAACATGTTACTGTCAGCCAATTCAAAGGAAAGTACTACCTCTCTCTTCCTGAAAGCCGTTTTCACCAGACCATCCAACTCGAAGGGGCTGGCATTACGGTTACCCAGGCTTGCGATGACTCTTCCTTGCGGATCGACAAAAGAAGCAAAGCTGAGAAAATGAAATGTTTTTTGAATACTTTTCAGAACCCCGGAAAGCTCCTTCTCATTTCGCTGCTGCAGATAGGTTTTAACCTGTGGCCGTGAAGAGGGAAAGAGAAGAACATAACGGAGTTGGTTTGCACCGGTAAAGAGCTGGTAGCGGATGAAGCGAAGATTAGTATCCAGTTCTCGGGCAATTCTGTTTTCAAAGGTGTTTTCTATACTGTGGATGGTAAGAAAGAGGAGGATTGTGTAAGAGACAAGTATGGCCAGCAGGATTGATAAAAACAGTTTCACACGTATGGAAAGGTGAAATTTCATGGATGCCGGCCTTGGTGAAGGGGGCAGCAGGTCCCCTCACCGAAAAGTTTTTCCCTGTTGGTTTCAACTGTTTTTACCGAATTCCATACCTTCCGACTTCAGTCCGCGGGTCATCAGGTCCATCATCGCCTGATGAGGCTTTTTATCCTTGTAGAGTACCTGATATACCTGTTCGGTTATGGGCATCTCAACACCAAGCTTTTGAGCCAGATGATAGGCTGATTCCGTTGTTTTTACTCCCTCTGCCACCATGTGCATCCCGGCAAGTATTTCGGTAAGTTGCTTCCCCTCACCAAGCTGCATACCAACCGTCCGGTTCCGCGACAGATCACCGGTACAGGTAAGTACCAGGTCGCCCATCCCGGCCAAGCCGGCAAAAGTAGCAGACTGGCCTCCCAAGGCCAAGCCCAGGCGGGCAATTTCCGCAAGTCCTCGAGTAATCAGGGCTGCTCGCGGATTATACCCGAGACCCATACCATCGGAAATTCCTGCGGCAATGGCAATAACATTCTTGATTGACCCGCCAAGCTCCACTCCCACCATATCACTGTTGGTATAGACCCGGAAGCGCGGCGTGGAAAAAGCCTCCTGGACTCTTCGGGCAACTGAGGCATCGAGCGATGCGGCAACAACGGCTGTCGGCATTTCGAGGGCCACCTCCCGTGCAAAGCTGGGACCCGAAAGCACGGAAAAATTGGCATAGAGGCTCGGCGGAAGCAGTTCAGCGCTTATCTGGGAAATCGTCATCAGGGTATCCAGTTCGATCCCTTTAGCCGCGTTTACCAGCAAAGTACCCTCTGCAATGAATGGCAAAACGCCCTTAATTACACCACGAAACACCTGGGTTGGAGCAACAAAAAGAATAATATCTTTGCCTGCCGCCACCTCTTGTAGTGAATTGGTGAAACGCAAACGGGATGAAAGGCTGATACCCGGGAGAAAAGTGGCATTAACTCCGGTGGTAGCCATTTCCTTCACCAAGTCCGCCTCATAGGCCCAAAGAGTAACATCATGACCTTTTTTAGAGAGCATATCAGCAAGGGTCGTCCCCCAGCTTCCGGCTCCGATAACCCCTATAGTACGCATACTTTCCTCCTCTCGCTCTCGCAACACCGGGAAACGGTACCCAAGACAGCAGCCTATGTTATAGCAGAATCAATCCCACAATTCATCATCACCCCATTCCAACTCGTTTTGCCGTGGGTCATAACCATCTGCCAAGGCGTCACGGGCAAAACTGAGGCTGTCCAAGGCAAAGCGACGGAGAAAAGGATTTTCCAGGTATGGAACATCCTCATTAATGAGATGCAGCGCTGCGGCCAGAATCCTTTCAATGAGCTCACGTTCTTTCCCGGTCTTTAGCATGAGATCAGCGATAAGGAAAAGTCGACGAGCAATCCTGTTCTTCTCCGGGGTTATCACTTCCAGCATGAACTGCTTCAGCAAAGCGGCAAGGCTCTTCTCTGACAGGCCGGAAGTCTCATTTTCCTGCAGCTCCACCAACTCGTCGGCAATATCAAACACTCTCCCTGTTGAGGGAAACCATCCCGCAAAACAATCTTCATCAAGAAGAGTATCTCCCGTCTCAAAGAGAACGGTTGATGCCACAATTTCATCAAATTTGAATGAGGTAAATTCAGGGATAAAGGGCTCAGGCGCCGTGTCGCAGGTCGGCAGAATCCGCCGCCAGACATAGAACTCCGGTGGGACAGGGAAGCCCTTTTCGTTGTTGAGGTACTGTGCATCCCGCATAAGAACATGGGCATAGTCAACAGAAATTTTCAGCAGGCTTTCCTCTACAACAGCCTCGCTGAAAAGTTCATCGTGCCCTGTGAGAGTTAAGTCACCATAGCCGGCAGCATCGGTAATGCCACATGTTTCATGGGTTTGCAGGACGAGAACATCGAGCCCCCCTTTACCATTCCAGCGGGAAAGCCAGAGAGAACGAAAACCACTTCCTTCAATGGGGCTCACCGCCGCCAGGTGAAATGGCGTATCGCACACCTGCACGTCTTCAGACTTGGGAAGGATGCCCAGAAACGATAGTCTCTTCAAACTTCGCTCTGCAAGACCCCGGAAGACCCCATCTCCGTGCTGCAGATAACGGAGGAGAATAGTTGCCGAGCTCTGACGCCTGATTCTGCCGAGGGAAATAATAGCTTCCTGCACTATCTCACGATCGGAATACCCCAGAAGGATTTCCAGGAGGGATTCAGCTGCTGCTCCATGTCATGGTTGCCAGAAGTCGAACCATAGCAATCTGAGCTTCGCTGGAATAACCAACAAAATCCTCCATAAAGGAGACAAAGCCAGGTGCTCCTCTGGCCAGAAGAGCATCCAGACCTACAGGTGAAGAACCACCCACTTCTTCCAGAAGGCGTGAAAAAGGGAGTTCCTCAATATCGATTCCGGAACGCTCCAAGCCGGCCAATAAAACCGTTTTGGCATCTATTTCAAGGTCATTCCGTTTCAGGGTTATACGCACAAGCTCATCGAGCCAACTGTCATCTTCAAAAATATCAAGAAGATAGAGATAGCGGGCTATTACGGAACTGCTGGTCGCTTTCCGCAATCGCCTAAGTAGCGGAGGAAGGGCCGGCCGGCCGGCCTTTTCCACCACGTTGGCAATCTTTTCCATCTCATCAAGGGATATATCTTCCCTTTCCAAGGTATGGAAAAGCCTTACCAGATCGCTTCGTTGCGGAAGACTAGTATCAATTTGAGCAAATCTCGCCATGAAAGTTCCTCCGAATAGGAGACGACTCAGCTACTCGCTGGCCTCCGGATCCGGTTCCGTATTTTCAGCCTCATCCTCGTCCAAAAAATCAGGCTCATCGCCCTCTTCTTTTTCGGCAAGTCTTGCCACAGCGACGATCCTTTCGGTCTCCTCGGTGACCATGAGCCGAACACCTTGGGTATTTCGACCGATCACCGAAAAACCTGCCACCGGCATGCGGATAATCTTCCCCTGGTCGGTAATCAGCATGAGGTCATTTTCGTCAGTGACTTGCTTTATGTCAACCACACAGCCGTTTCGTTCGGTGGTCTTGATAGTGATGATACCTTTGCCCCCGCGGCTTTGCAATCGGTAATCGTCCAGAAGTGTACGCTTGCCGAACCCGTTTTCTGTCACCGTGAAGATTGTGGAAGAAACGGTATTTGGATTGATAATCTCCATGCCGATCACCACGTCGTCACCCACCAGTGTCATTCCCCTCACCCCACGGGAAACACGCCCCATCGCTCGGGCATCCTGTTCATGGAAACGAATCGATTTGCCGTGATGGGAGGCAAGAAGCACGTCCTGACGCCCATCAGTGATGGCAACCCCTATCAACCTGTCTTCCTCATCCAGGTTGACGGCAATGATGCCGCCGACTCTTATATTGGCGTATGCCTTGATCGGGCTCTTCTTCACCACCCCTTGACGGGTTGCCATAATCAGGTTGCGGTCGTCATCAAAACACTTCAGCGAGAGGATTGCAGCGATCTTCTCTCCAGCTTGAAGATTTAGAAGGTTGACGATGGCCTTGCCCCTGGTTGCCCTGCCCCCTTCGGGTATTTCATAAACCTTGAGAACATAGACGCGTCCCGTGTCGGTAAAGAACATCATGAAGTCCTTGCTGGAAGCGACGAACAAGTGCTCGACAAAATCCTCTTCCTTGGTCTTCATGCCTGACTTACCCTTGCCGCCCCGGCGTTGGGCCCGGTACATGGAGACCGCGGTCCGCTTGATGTAACCGGTGTGGGAGACCGTAATCACCACGTCCTCCTCGACAATGGTATCCTCCAGGGAAATATCTGCCGTCTGGTCAATGATTTCAGTGCGCCGTGCATCACCGAACTTTTCCTTCAGCTCGGTCAGTTCGCCGACGATGATCTTCAGGATCTCCGACTCTGAGCTGAGGATTTCCTTGAGTCTGGCTATCAGCCTCAAAAGCTCTGTGTACTCATTAAGGATTTTTTCCCGCTCCAGACCGGTCAGTCGCTGCAAGCGCATTTCCAGGATTGCCTGGGCCTGCTTGTCCGAAAGGCTCATACTCGGGCTGAATACTGAGTCAGGAATATCGAGCTTGCGCAGGAAGTCCAGATCAGAGAAGTTACCGGCCATAAGACCGGCCTTTGCTTCCTCAGGGTTTTTAGCGGCACGTATCAGTTCAATTACCGCATCGAGCCAGTCAAGGGCAATCTTGAGGCCTTCCAGGATATGCGCACGGGCCTCGGCTTTTTTCAGTTCGAAGATGGTGCGACGGGTTACAATCTCCCGACGGTGATCGATAAAATGCACCATGGCATCCCGCAAACTCAGGAGCTTCGGCCTGCCGCCGGCAATGGCAAGCATGTTGATGCCGAAAGAACACTGCATCTGGGTTTGCTTGTAGAGATGATTAAGGATTACCTGGGGGTTCTCATCACGTTTCAGGTCAATGACAATTCTCATCCCGTCGCGGTCCGACTCGTCCCTGAGGTCGGCAATCCCCTCCAGCTTCTTCTCCCGCACCAGTTCGGCAATCTTTATCACCAGGTTCGCCTTGTTCACCTGGTAGGGTATCTCGGTAACAATGATGGACTGTCGCTCGTTCTTTTTCTGGGTTTCGATAAAGGCCCGTGCCCGCATCTGGACGATACCGCGGCCGGTCTTGTAACCGGAAATAATTCCCTCGCGGCCATAAATGAACCCTCCGGTGGGGAAGTCAGGACCGGGAACTATTTGGATCAACTCTTCGAAGGAGAGATGTGGATTACCGATAAGGGTGATAATCCCGTCTATTACCTCTGTAAGATTGTGAGGAGGGATATTAGTGGCCATGCCGACCGCTATTCCAGAGGAACCGTTCACCAGCAGGTTCGGGAACTTGGCCGGAAGTACCAGCGGCTCATGGAGGGAACCGTCGTAATTGGCTCCCGTTTCCACTGTCTCTTTATCCAGATCTTCCAGAAGTTCGTGGGCAAGCTTGGACATGCGGATTTCGGTGTAACGCATGGCCGCAGGTGAATCGCCGTCCACGGAGCCGAAGTTCCCCTGGCCATCCACCAGCGGATAGCGGAGTGAAAAACTCTGGGCCATACGGACGATGGTGTCGTAGGCAGCAGAGTCGCCGTGCGGGTGATACTTACCGATTACGTCACCGACCACACGGGCCGACTTCTTGTAAGGCTTGTTCCAGTCGTTGCTCATGTCATACATCGCATACAGGCAGCGCCGGTGTACCGGCTTTAGGCCATCCCGTACGTCGGGGAGGGCTCGGCCGATGATGACGCTCATGGCATAGTCCATGTACGAGCGCTTCATTTCGTCTTCGATGTTGACAGAGGTTTTGTTGATTGTCTCGAGCATTGCTACCTCATGTATCAAGGCTACAGGCTGGGAACTGAAGATCGGGGACCTGAATCACTCCCCTTTTTCACGTGCCTCATAACCTGTGCCGGGTTTTTTATATATCCAGATTTGAAACATTCAAAGCGTTCTTTTCGATAAACTCCCGCCGCGGCTCCACCTGGTCTCCCATTAAAACAGTAAAGACACTGTCCGCCTCTACGGCGTCCTCTATCTTCACCTGGAGCAGGGTGCGGTTGGTCGGTTCCATGGTAGTCTCCCAAAGCTGATCAGGGTTCATCTCGCCGAGACCTTTGTAACGCTGGATATTGAGACCTTTTTTGGCACTCTCCATAAAGAAGGTGAGCAGCTCCAGACCGATGGTGGTGGAAAACAGCTCTTTCCCTTCATTGGAAACCACGGCTCGGCCAGTGCCAAAGATATCCCTGACCCTGCGGAAACTGTCAGCAAGAAGCCTGTACTCGTAGGAATCGATGAGATCTACCGTATGTGTATCCAAGGCTATTCGCAGATTACCGAGCCTGACGATGATGCGACCGTCATCCAAGACCGTAGCTTCCGCACCCTCATACACTGCGGCAATGTTTTCCATACGAGGAGCCAGTTTTTCCAGGTCTTCTATTCCGCCCCTGATACCAAGGCGAAGCAGGACCCGAACCAGTTCCTCATTGATTCCCTTTCTGACGAACTTGTCGAGCAAGCCCCGGTATTCCACCAACTGTTTGACCAAGGGGATTATCTGTTTCCCCACGTAGGTCTTGCTGCCACTCTCCAGAAAGAGGGTCATTTCATCGGTCCCCTCCTCCAGGAGATAGTTTTGCATTGCCACCTCATTGCGCAGATACAGTTCCTTCTTTCCTCTTTTCACCTTGTACAGTGGTGGCTGTGCGATATAGAGGTAACCGCGCTCTACGATCTGCGGCATTTGGCGGAAGAAAAAGGTCAGCAGCAAGGTAAGGATGTGGGAACCGTCCACGTCGGCATCAGTCATGATAATGATACGATGGTAACGTAGCTTTGCCACATCGAAATCTTCTTTGCCTATGCTGGTGCCGAGCGCCGTAATCAGGGTGCCTATTTCCTGGGACGAAAGCATTTTGTCGAAACGGGCCTTTTCCACGTTCAGGATCTTTCCCTTGAGCGGGAGGATAGCCTGGAATTTACGGTCACGTCCCTGCTTGGCCGAACCACCGGCGGAATCGCCCTCCACAAGGTAAATTTCACACAGCGCCGGGTCACGTTCCTGACAATCAGCGAGCTTTCCGGGAAGGTTGGAGATGTCGAGAGCTCCTTTGCGCCGGGTAAGTTCCCGTGCTCGGCGTGCCGCTTCCCGTGCTCGAGCCGCATCAATGGATTTCTCGAGAATCTTCTTGCCTATTGCTGGATTCTCCTCCAAAAAAACAGCCAACTTTTCGTTCATCATGGATTCGACGAAGCCCTTTACATCAGAATTTCCCAGTTTGGTCTTGGTCTGTCCTTCAAACTGAGGTTGGGGTATTTTCACCGAAACCACTGCCGTGAGTCCTTCCCGCAAATCCTCGCCGGATATGGTAACCTTGACGTTCTTGAGAAGATTGTTGTTTGCGGCATAGCTGTTCATGGTCCTGGTCAGTGCAGCACGGAAGCCAACCAGGTGAGTACCACCTTCGTGGGTATTTATGTTGTTGGCAAAAGTAAAGATCTTCTCATCATAGGAATCGGTATAGTGAAGGGCTATTTCTATATCAACCCCTGACTTTTCCCCCTTGATAAAGATTGGTTTCGGGTGGAGACAATTCTTGTTTCGATTGATGTACTCGACGAAGGAAACTATTCCTCCTTCATAATGAAAATCATGATGCTTTCCATCTTCCCGCTCATCGTCAATGGTTATTCTTACCCCGGCGTTGAGGAAAGCAAGCTCCCTGAGCCGCTGGGAAAGAATGTCAAAGGAAAACTCTGTCGTTTCGAAGATTGTGTCGTCAGGAAGAAAGGTGATCTTTGTGCCACGCTTCTTGGTATCACCTACTATGGCCAAGGGTTCCTGGGGAACTCCCTTTTTGTACGATTGTTTAAACAGCTTCCCGTCCCGCCGTATTTCCAAATCCAGTTGGTTGGAAAGAGCATTAACAACCGAAACCCCTACACCATGAAGACCACCGGAAACTTTGTAGGAAGTGTTGTCGAACTTGCCACCCGCATGGAGAACGGTGAGTACTACCTCAGCTGCTGACCTCCCTTCGGTGGCATGGATATCGGTCGGGATTCCACGGCCGTTGTCCACCACCGTAATGGAATTATCCAGGTGGATGATGACATTTACTTCATTGCAGTAGCCTGCCAAGGCTTCGTCAATGGAGTTATCGACAATCTCGTACACCAGATGATGGAGACCGGAAGAAGACGTTGAGCCGATATACATGGCAGGGCGTTTCCGAACCGCCGAGAGTCCTTCAAGAACAGTGATCTTGTCAGCTCCATAATCGTTAATGACAGTATCAGACATTTGTTACCTCAGATAATACCTTTCCGTCATGTATCGGAAAGGTGGAATAGTTGCTTATCCCAGCGAGATTGATCGTATCAAGACTCGTGGTAGTTATAAAAACTTGCATGTCTTTTTCTTTTAAAAAATCCATCAGATTGCCGCTGCGATTCCGGTCAAGTTCGGATGTCATGTCATCCAGCAGCAGCACCGGAGGGTTACCCCATTTTTTTCTCAGATATTCAATCTCTGCCATCTTGAGCGCCAGAATGAAGCTTCTTTGTTCGCCCTGCGATCCATGATGATTGAGAGGCTTGTTATTCAACGTGCATTCAAGGTCATCGCGATGGGGTCCAAAAAGGGTTGTTCCCCGTCGTAACTCCTCGGCGGTACTCTTTTCCAGGGCATGGCAGAGAGCGTCACAGAGAGAACTTCGTGAACGGTTTTTTTCACTAATGCGCGTATAATAGCGCAGAAAAGCATTTTCTGCCAGACCTGCGATAGTACTGTAGTATTCCCTGAATAACTCTTGTATCTCTTCGATGAAAGCTTCTCTTTTTTCCATCAAACGAGCACCAGCATCGGCTAACCGCTCCGTCCAGACAGCAAGACCGTCGGTATTACCCCTCTTCAGGAGAGCATTCCGATTTTTCAAGATCTTGAAATACTCGTAATGTATCGAGAGATAGCTGGTATCTCCACTGAAAATTGCCCTGTCGAGGTACCGCCTACGCATTTCCGGCGCTCCCCGAACCATTGCTATATCTTCAGGAGAAAAAACCACGGTATTGAGGGTACCAAAGAAATCAGCTGCTCGAACAACGGCTTTCTGATCAACAAAAGCTTTTTTCCCGGAGGGCCTGATTGACAGGCTAATCTCCCGAACAACACCGTCTCTCACTCCCCAGCCCTTCACCAGCGAGTAGGGGAAGTTGTAGGTGATGAGATCAGCGTTTTTTACCATTCGAAAAGACTTCATCGTTCCGAGTAGAAAGATCGATTCCAGGATGTTTGTCTTGCCCTGGCCATTGTTGCCGACAATGATGTTGAATCTCTCGTCGGGGAAAAGCTCGGCGTTTATTATGTTTCTGAATGAATGAATCTGAATTCTTTGTATTTTCATGGATGCGCCACGGCAGAAAAAAGGCCGTTCAGAAAACGAGAATCTTTTCCGCGGTTTAGCATGCTAAAACCTGTCTCGAGCTAGACCCGCATTGGCATGATTACCGTTAGAAAATCATCTGATTGGTCCGGTTTTAAAACAGCCGGTGAAAGTTCATCCTTCAACGCAAGGTTTACGAATTCCTGTCCCATAACGGAAAGAGAATCAAGGAGATAACGGGCATTAAAACGAATCGAAAGATCAGGGCCTGTGTAGCTTACTTCCAGTGTTTCACGGGCATCACCCAGTTCGGGGTTACTTGCCGAAATTTCCATGCTACCGTTTTTCAACTCCATCATGATTCCCTTGAACTTTTCGCTCGAGAGGATGGCCATCCTTCGTAGGGAATGAATGAAATCTTCGCGTTTGATGGTTACCAGCTTATCGTTGTCGGAAGGCATGACGCGTGTGTAGTCGGGAAAGTAGCCGTCCACCAGCCTCATAACTACAACTGTATCGTTTTTTTTCACGACAGCGCTATTATCTAGAAAGGAAAGCATTATTTCACTGTCGTCGTCATCGGTTATTTTTTTCAGTTCGAAAATGCCTTTTTTGGGGAAAATGACGCCATTTTTCAGGTCGGTTGACGATACTGAAGGGATTTCTTTTTCTGCCATTGCTAGACGATGTCCGTCAGTAGCAACCATTCTCAGGAGGGTCCGACCCTCTTCTTCCAATGCTTTGATGAAAATACCATTCAGATTGTATTTGGTTTCATCGTGGCAGATGGCAAATGCAGTCATCTCAACTAGTTCACGTATGAGGGAACCTTTTATTGTAAGGAAAGTACTTTCGTTGACCGCAGGAAAAAAGGGAAATTCCTCTGAAGAAAGCCCGACAAGATTGAAGTGGGCTTTTCCGCAGCGAAGGTCTACCCAGTCGTTTTCGCGAGTGGAAAAGTGAATCTCTTCTTCTGGCAGCTCTTTGATAATTTCATAAAGTTTTTTTGCTGAAACCGTTATCTTTCCGGTTTTAGCTACGTTGGCCGGATAGGAACTTTTCATACCGACTTCCAAATCAGTTGCAATTATTTCGATTTTCTCCGGTTGGGCACTAATAAGAACGTTGGAGAGTATCGGCATGGTTTTGCGGTTTTCAACGATTCCCTGAACACGCTGCAGCGCTTTCAGAAAAGATTCCTTTGCAATGGCGAATTCCATAGTGCCTCCAGTATGCACAGGTCTTACGACTTATAGTTTTTAAAAGAAGTTCAGTAGTACGCAGTAGGTGCTGTGGACTTGTTGATAAGGCCTATAAAGCGTTTCATTTAGCCGTTTTTCGGTTGTTGAAAAAACGTGCGGCAAATGTACTTTTAGAAGAGCTTATCAACAGGGCTTTCTTTTCTTCCTAGATATGAACAAGTTATGAACAGCTTTTCCCTGTTACTCCAACAACCCCCTCTTAAGGGTTTCAATGGTACTTTTCAACTCGGTATCCGAGGTAATGAGTCTCGCAATTTTCTTGAAAGAGTGGATGATAGTTGAATGATCTTTACCACCAAATTTTTCTCCTATTTCCGGATATGATGATTTTGTAAGATCCCTGCAGAGGTAAATAGCAATTTGTCTCGGAATAACAAGTGTTTTTATACGTTTATCTGATTTCATGTCTGATATTTTAATAGAAAAGAACTCAGCAACGAATTTTTGAATCATTTCTACCGATATGTCCCGGTTTTTCTCCACGATGATGTCTTTAAGAACCTCTTTAGCCATGGAAAGCGTGATTTCACTTCCCGTGAGACTTGCAAAAGCACCGAGGCGAATCAGCATTCCTTCCAATTCACGTACGTTGCTTGTGGAGCTCGAGGCTAGAAATAGGGCCACGTCGTCGGGAAGAGCTATATCATCGGTTTCTGATTTTCTTTTCAGAATAGCAACTTTTGTTTCGATGTCAGGTGGCTGAATATCGGCTATCAGGCCCCACTCGAATCGTGAACGGAGTCTCTGTTCAAGTCCGGCCATGTCCTTTGGAAACTTGTCGGAAGATACCACAATCTGCTTGTGGGATTCATGGAGTGAATTGAAAGTATGAAAAAATTCTTCCTGGGTAGCTTCCTTGCCGGCCATAAACTGAATATCGTCAATGAGGAGAATATCCATACTCCTGAATTTATTTCTGAATTCCTCCATCTTCTTGTAGCGGATACAATTGATCATCTCGTTCATGAATTTTTCTGACGTATAAAGACAGATACGCGCCGAACTGTTCATACTAAGAATATGATTGCCGATGGCAGTCAGCAGATGGGTCTTGCCGAGGCCGACTCCGCCGTAGATAAAAAGAGGATTATAATTGGTGCCGGGTTTGTTTGCCACTGCCTGAGCCGCTGCATAGGCAAACTGGTTTCCCGCACCGCAGACAAAAGTATCAAAGGTATATTTGGGATTGAGTTTTGCGAAAAATTCCGGGGCAACCCGATTGTCAGGAGGAAGTGACAATTCTTTTTCTGCTGGAATGTTCACTATTTCTGAAGGAGTATCCTGTCGAACGTTAGATGAAAGACGCAGTTCCACAGCAATCTTTGTCCCACTGATGGCGGAAACAGCCTCTTCAATCATGGAGAGGTAGTTTTCTTTTACCATTTCACGGAAAAAATTGTTTGGGGATTCCAGATACAGTATAGTCCCCTTTGCATCAACATATCGCAGTGGCTGGATCCAGGTAGCGAAGGTATGGGGGGTAAGGACCTTCTCCATGTTGGAAAGTACTTCGTGCCAGACCTTTTCCATAAAAAATATACTCACGTCAAGGGGTTTTTAAACAGGTTTATCAACACATGTTGATAAAACAAAAATACTAATTATATCGGAAGGTTACAGCTAAAAATTGTTTCAGGAAAGGTGATATATTCCCCTTTTTTAGGGAGTTTGAACATTACCAGAGAAGGCCTTAATTTGCAAGGCTATTTTTTTAGGTGAAAGTAAAAATAGTCTTGACAAACAACAGTGTTTACGGTTAAAAATTATATTTTGCCTAACAGTGAGATTAACCCTTACGAAGGAGTTGAAGGATATGAAAAGAACATTTCAGCCAAGTAATACGTCACGTAAAAGGACCCATGGTTTTCGAGTCCGGATGTCCACCAAGAACGGCAGGCTTGTTATTAAACGTCGTCGTGCCAAAGGGCGGAAAAATCTTTCCGTCCAGATTGCGAGTAAGTAAAGCTCGTGGGTGCTTCCCTTTGCAGGGATGAAAAAATCCTGAAGCGGGCAGAGTATCTGCGTCTGTCCGCTTCAGGAAAGAAGTTGCATACTCGTCACTTTGTCATTCTCTGGTCAGAAAACGGTACTGAAAAGGCAAGGTTTGGAATAACAGCAAGTCGTAAGATGGGTATTGCTGTTGCACGGAACCGCGTGAAGCGAAGGGTACGCGAGTACTTCAGGCTTTGCAAAGACCAGTTTATTGCCGCCGATTTTAACTTCATAGCGAAAAAAGGTGCCGATAAACTCACCTATCAGGAAGTGCGCCAAGAGCTACAAAAGGCGGTGCTCTGCATCCGGAATTTGAAATGCTCAAACGGTTGCTCATAACATTCATTGTTTTGTATCAGAAGTTTGTTTCCCCCTTTCTGGTGAACACCTGCCGCTTTTACCCCACCTGTTCGCAGTATTCCAAGCACTCACTGGAAAAACACGGCCTTCTTAAGGGTGTCGTCCTCACCTGCGTGAGGCTTCTGAAATGTCACCCTTTCCATCCGGGAGGATACGATCCGGTACCCTAGTCTGCAGGAGTTTTCATGGAAAAACGCGCTATAATTGCAGTAGTACTCTCGCTGGCTTTTTATTACGGTTATACTCTCTTGTTTCCTTCACCGGTACAGAATGTGGTTCCAACCCCCGTTCCGGTTCAGGTTGTGGCCTCTTCCTCTCAGATAAGTCAGAGCACTCCCCATCCTGTCGTTCAGCTGCCGACACAGAATGCCGTTGCTGCAAAAGATATTCTGGTCGATACGGATATGTTCTCGGCTGTCTTTAGCAGCCAGGGTGGAGCACTCAAAAAACTGACATTGAAACAATATCGTGAGACTTCCGCTCCCAGTGGGGAACTGGTTTCCCTGGTTTCTGCTTCCAGTCCTGAGGGTTTTGCCCTCGGAACCGAGTCTTCAGCTTTTGGCCTGATGCCAACAGCTCTCTATACGCCCAGTGCCGAGTCCATGAAGATATCCGGATCGGATACGAAGAAACTGGAGTTTTCCTGGACGTCCCCCCAGGGTATTTCCGTTAAAAAGGTCTATACTTTTACCGGCGACGGCTATGGGATAACCCTGGATACCCAGGTTACCAACCTTGGTTTGAACAAAGTAGCCGGAAACCTGAATCTTCTGCTTCCTTATCCTTCTCAGCCCGAGGCCGGGATCAGCCGCTTTGAAACTCGTGATGTGGTAACGCTCGATGATGGGAGCTTTTCGAAGGAAGCAATCAAGAAACTAGATAAAGAGCCGCTTCGCTATGCTACCAAGGTAGAATGGACCGGCTATGCGGACAAATACTTTCTTAGCGCGGTTCTTTCCGAGGGAGGCAGTATTGCTTCTGTCCTGGTTAAACCGGCCACGGGTCCTTACCTTGACACTATGGTAACGTCTCCTTCGTTCGATCTGCAGCCTGGTCAGTCTCATCAGGTAGAGTACCGGCTCTTTTTCGGTCCCAAGGGTCTGGATACATTGAAGGCACAAGGGCAGGGTTTGGAAAAGGCTCTTGCTCTGGGATGGTTTACGCCCATTGCCAAACCACTCCTCTATGTACTTAAATATTTCTACAAGTACACCCACAATTACGGTATAGCAATTATCATCATAACCTTAATCATCAAGATTCTCTTTTTCCCTCTTACCCACAAGAGCTACAAGTCCATGAAGGACATGCAGAAGCTGCAGCCGAAAATGGCCGAGTTGAAAGAGAAGTACAAGGATGATCGCGATACCTTGAATCGCTCAATCATGGAGCTGTATCGTACTCACAAGGTTAACCCCCTTGGCGGCTGTCTGCCAATGGTTGTCCAGATTCCGGTATTCTTTGCCCTCTATCGCTCGTTGATGTTTTCCATAGAACTTCGCCATGCTCCTTTCATGCTCTGGATTACCGATCTGTCGGCCAAAGATCCTTACTATATAACTCCAGTCATCATGGGAGTTACGATGTTTATTCAGCAGAAAATGACGCCAACGAGCATGGATCCGATGCAGGCGAAGATGATGCTCGCATTACCGGTTGTTTTTACCTTCATGTTCCTGAATTTCCCTTCCGGTCTGGTTCTTTACTGGTTAGTGAATAACATTCTTACTATTGCTCAGCAGGCATATATCAACAGGTCTCTTAAGGATGCCTAACGAAGGGTAGGGTATGAACTGATGTATGAAAAGGATACGATTGCCGCTATTAGTACCCCCCTCGGTGAGGGGGGTATCGGAATCGTTCGAATAAGCGGCGCTGCCGCAGAGGGAATTGCCCGAAAGATATTTTCCCGAAAACCAAGCGGTGGCTTCCAGAGCCACCGCTTTTATTATGGGGAGCTAATCGATCCGGGCACCGAAGATATTGTAGACGAGATAATGCTCGTTATTATGCGGGCACCCCGTTCTTACACCTGTGAGGATGTCCTCGAACTGCACTGCCATGGCGGTTATCTCATCGTGCAGCGGGTACTTCAGTTGGTGCTCCGAGCCGGGGCCCGCCTCGCCGAGCCGGGCGAATTTACAAAACGGGCGTTTCTCAACGGCAGAATAGACCTTCTGCAGGCCGAGGCCGTAATCGAACTGATCCGGGGTAAAACGGAAGCAGCCCTTGCCTTGGCCCAGCACCAGCGGGAAGGATTCCTCTCTAAAAGGATTGCAGCTGTTAAGGATGGAATAATCACATCCTTGGCTTTTATTGAGGCGTACCTTGATTTTCCCGAAGAGGATATTGATCTTCCTGCAATGCGTGAAATAGAATCGGCGGTCAGGACTTCAGTGGAACTCGTTGAAGGCTTGCTGGAAGGTTTTCAGCAGGGGAGGGTTCTCCGTGAAGGAGTTTCGGTGCTTATCGTCGGAAAGCCGAACGTGGGCAAATCGAGCCTTCTGAATACCCTCCTGAAAGAAAAGAGGGCAATTGTAACCTCTATTCCCGGTACCACCCGCGACATCATAGAAGAGGTGGTAAATATCAAGGGACTTCCCGTGAACCTTTTGGATACGGCCGGAATTCGTGAGACGGGGGATGAGATTGAACAGGAAGGCATGAAACTTACCATGGAAAAGATCCCCCTTGCGGATCTCATTCTGTTCGTGGTTGATTCGTCAAAGCCCTTTGAAGATGAAGATTCTTTAATAGTAGAGGCAATTTCCGGACGAGAGTTCTTGGTGGTATCTAACAAGGCAGATCTTCCTCAGGCTATTCAGCTTCCTGTGCAATTCAAATCTGAACTTATTGTCAGGATATCCGCGCGTGACGGGGCGGGTATTGAGGAACTGCGCGAGGCGATCTTTTCACGATTCATCCAGGGGGCGTCGCTGGATGGGCGTGATTTCACCGCCATTTCTCAAGCTCGCCACCGTGATGCCCTGGATAGGGCGCAAAGGAACTTGCATTCATTTCTGGAAAGTTTTGGTGCCGGGATGCCCCTGGAAATAGTTTCTCTTGACCTTCGTGATGCACTGAGTGCACTGGGTGAGGTAACCGGCGAAACAACAACGGACGATATTCTCGATCAGATATTTACCCGGTTCTGTATTGGAAAATAGGGAATGTTCCACGTGAAACATCTCCCCTCAGCGCACTGTTTGCAGGACATTACGAGACAAATAAAAAATATCTGTGAAATAACGAGTCCTGTGAAGGGTTGAAAATACGTTGATTGCGAGGACATTTTGTCTCGTTTCACGAATGATACGACTCTACTAACTCCGTAAGGAAGTGCCATGTTTGTCTATGAGAAACGCTATGACATAATTGTGGTTGGTGCAGGTCATGCTGGCTGTGAAGCCGCTTTGGCCGGAGCACGAATGGGGCAATCCACGCTTATGTTCTCCATGAATATCGATGCCATCGCACTCATGTCGTGCAACCCGTCAATTGGTGGTTTGGCGAAGGGGCATCTTGTGAGAGAGATTGATGCTCTGGGTGGCGAGATGGGCAAAAACATCGATGCGACGGGAATTCAATTCCGGACCCTGAACACCAGAAAAGGTCCTGCAGTGAGAGCTTCGCGAGCCCAAGCAGACAAGCAGCTGTATCGTCTGCGAATGAAAAGCGTGCTGGAGCACACGGAAAATCTCTCCTTGAAACAGGATGAAGTTACCACATTGTATGTAGAAGATGGTGTTGCGCTAGGAGTAGAGACTCGAGTAGGGATACGGTACCTGGCAAAAACGATTATCCTCACAACAGGCACATTTCTTCGCGGTCTTATCCACGTGGGGCTTACCAGTTATGCTGGGGGGCGGGCGGGAGACTTGCCCGCCGTCGGTCTCTCGGCTTCGCTTGAAAAGCTGGGATTTGAGATCGGAAGGCTGAAAACAGGCACACCAGCAAGACTCGATGCAAAAACCATAGACTTCGCTAAGCTGGAGCCTCAGCACGGAGATGATCCGCCGATTCCATTTTCATTCTCCACTGAGCGAATTGATCGACCGCAAATACCCTGTCATATTGCCTATACCAATGAACGAACCCACGAGATAATTCGAGCAAACCTCGACCGTTCACCTCTTTATGGAGGCTTGATTGAGGGTGTTGGTCCGCGCTATTGCCCGTCAATCGAAGACAAGGTGGTTCGTTTTCCGGAGAAAACCCGGCATCAGAGTTTCATCGAACCGGAAGGGAGGGATACCGTTGAAGTGTATCCAAGCGGACTTTCCACCTCCTTGCCGATAGATGTACAGATAGCGCTTTACCGGTCTATCGAGGGGTTGGAGTCAGTAGAAATCATGCGTCCAGCGTATGCCATTGAATACGACTATGTGGATCCAATCCAGATTCATGCATCGCTTGAAACTAAAAGGGTGAAAAACCTCTATCATGCCGGCCAGATTAATGGTACTTCGGGATACGAAGAAGCGGCTGCCCAAGGACTCATGGCTGGAATCAATGCAGCACTGAGAGTACAGGGCAAAGAGGCGCTGGTGCTAGGTAGGGGAGATGCCTACATCGGTGTCCTGATTGACGATCTTGTGACGATGGGCACCAAAGAGCCTTACCGGATGTTCACATCACGCGCTGAATACCGTCTCCTGCTTCGGGAAGACAATGCTGATCAGCGATTGCGAGAAAAGGGCTACGCCGTTGGGCTCGTACGGGATGATGAGTACCAGTCATTTCTGCAGAAGATGGATAAAATCCAGCATGAATTGCAGCGGTTGCGAGAAAAACGCATTACTCCGTCCGAAACTGACAAAGCCTTTCTAGCGGAGCATAATCTTCAGGATTTGCAGAATGCTGTAACCTACGAGCAGCTTTTGCGGCGTCCGGAGTTCACATACCATGAACTTCAACGGATTGACACGCACTGTGAAAAGATCGAAAGTGTCGTGAAGGAGCAGGTAGAAATCCAGATCAAATATCAAGGATATATTGATCGCCAGTTGCAGCAAATTGAGCAGGGAGAAAAAATGGAAACAATCAAAATTCCTGCTGATTTCAATTATGCAGCCGTTTCAGGTTTTTCTATCGAGGCTCAGGAAAAGCTGATGCGCTTTCGTCCAGATACCCTCGGCCAGGCCTCTCGGATCAGTGGTATAACACCAGCAGCCATCTCCATATTAGCCATTGTGCTCAAATCAGGCAGGGGAAAATGACCAAAGACGCCCTGGAACTTCTTTATCGCTGCGCGGAAGAATTAGGCATTGAGATGACGGTCAGGGAGGTTGGTCTCTTCGATGCCTTTGCTGAGGAGTTGAAGAAGTGGAACAGGAAAATAAACCTCACCGCAATTAAGGATGATCGGGATATTGTGATCAAGCATTTTGCTGATTCCCTTTCCCTCCTCGGCAGCATCCAAAAAAACGGAACACTCCTCGACATCGGTTCGGGTGGCGGTTTTCCGGCAATTCCACTGAAGATTATGCTCCACGATCTAACGGTAGTTTCCGTGGATGCTGTGGAGAAAAAAATACTGTTCCAACGGCACGCTGCTAGAGTTCTCCAACTTCAGAATTTTTCTGCACTCCACGCGCGTGTTGAGGAGATGGTGGAAAGTCATGACTCAATGTTTGATTTAATCGTCTCCACGGGCTTTTTCCGATTTACCGTTTTTTGTTTCACTGGCAATGCCGCTTTTGAAGAACTCAGGCCAAATCATCGCAATGAAGGGTAGGGAGGGAAGGGAAGAGGCTGTCGCTGCCGAGCAGCAACTTGCCGACCTGGGTGCTGAAGTCGTCGATTGCATCCACCTCAAACTTCCCGATAGCGGCGCTGAACGAATTCTGGTGCTATTGCAAAAAATTACTGATAAGGATGGCGAGTGAAACATACAATAAAATGCATTTAAAAAACAATGCACCCAAGAGGGCTTTTCGCTGTCCTTTGATGCAAAGAAAAGTCATAGCCTTGCCTTGTGGTAAAAAACCCCGTAGATTCAAAATTTGAGAGCCCATTTTTTGAGCAGTTATAAGAAAACACAGCCCTTTCTCTTGTCCTACCTGTTTGCAGCCAAAATCGTGTACTTTGTAAAATACTGAGTTAATTCTTTCTCCAATCGAAGTGCTTAACGTACAATGCTCAAGTATCATTATTAAATGGTTGGTCATGTTCGCAAACTTCTGTGCCGCGCAGTTGACTTTTGCGAACATGCAGATAAACGAGAATTTACTGTAGGTACACCCAGCAAACTCAAAAAGCATAAATGCTTATCCTTTGTTGGTAGAGATTAGCGAAAAAACCTCAATTGCAGACGCTCGGGTGAGAGTGGTTTGATATTCTATCGTCTCAATAAGAGTAAAGAGTGAACAATATGGTGCAGAAACCACAGTAATAAATTGCTAAAATTCAGTGCTATAATCATTGAGTCAATCAGAACCCACCGGAATATCTTCGGTACAAGCTGCAGATAGGGAGATGCGAAGAATAGTTATGCGAAAGGAGATGTGTTATGAACATGCCGGTTACAACAACGTTTACAATTGAAGGGTATCGAATCAAGGAATACAAGGGAATTGCTCGCGGAATAATTGTGAGATCACCAACTATTGCGCAAGGAATCCTTGGAGGACTAAAAAACATTATTGGCGGTCGCATAGGTGCGTATACCGAGATGTGTGAACAAGCAAGGCTGCAAGCCTTTGAAATACTAGTTCAGCATGCTCAGGAAATGGGGGCAAATGCCATCGTGGGATTGCGCTACGATGCCTCTGAGGTTGTGAGTAAGGGCTCCGCAACAGAAGTGCTATGCTATGGCACGGCAGTTGTGATTGAAGCGGAGAAGTAATAACGGCCCTGTTCAAAAAATTCATCAAACAAGCACGCTATTATCGACAGTAATGCGAATACTCCTTCCTCTTGAATGTCAAGAAGGCACTCAGATGCACGATGAAATGTCTTAAGACACTGGATATCTCATGTGCCTGGATTGTCTGATGAGAATAACAGTGCTCCAGAGGAGCAGAATATGACTAGTCTTGAAACGGTTATTGCCTATCACGAGGGGACAAAACACCGCTTCGAAAGGTCTGCCCGCGGTCCGGGCAGAATGGATTGGGCCACTCAGCCCGATCTCTTTCGCCACTATGACGGGTCTCCTCTCATTCCACTGGAAATAATGGAGCCAGGCGAAGAACCTTGCTATGCTGCAGTATTTTCAGAAGACCGACGGATTCCGGTATCGCCCCTGAATTTTCGGAGCGTGTCGCGTCTCCTCTATGAAAGTATGGCCCTCTCGGCCTGGAAGTCTGCTGGAGATGTGAGTTGGCCCTTGCGGATCAATCCGTCGAGTGGCAATCTCCATCCGACAGAATGTTACTTTCTCTGTGGTACAATTCCCGCACTCTGTGCTACACCGATGGTATGTCACTACAGTTCGAAGGAGCATGAACTGGAGGTGCGCGCAGAAATTCCCCCTGCAGGATGGGAAAAGCTCATCGCGGGACTGCCTGAGGGAGCGGTCCTCGTTGGTCTCAGTTCGATACATTGGCGAGAGTCGTGGAAATACGGTGAGAGAGCCTACCGTTACTGCCAGCTGGATGTGGGCCATGCTCTTGCCGCGATTGCTCTTTCTGCTGCGGCACTTGGCTGGGAAGCGAGGCTCATCGATGATATTGGCAGCGATCAGCTTGGACAGATCCTCGGAGTTACAGGGCAAAAAGGTGCGGATGCGGAAGAGCCAGACTGTCTGCTGGCAATTTTTCCCCGTGGGGCTAGAGAGGGTCGTCTCACACTAAACCTTGAGGAATATTTTGGCTTCGGATCGCTGAACTGGCAGGGAATCCCGAACAAGTTGAGTCCCTCCTACCGGGAGTGGGAGCGGATCGATGAGGTTGCCAAAGCATCCCGCAAGCCAACCATTCAACAGGACTATCCTCGATATCTTGCAGCTAAAAAAGGTATCATCTTTCCTCCTTGTAATGTTTCATTCCGTCGAGTAATACGACAACGGCGCAGCGCAATGGCAATGGATGGCGTCAGTTCCATGTCGCTCACTCGGTTTTATGCCCTCTTGGAGAGAACAATTTCCCGCGAGAAAGTCCCGCCATTCCAACTTATTCCATGGCCCTCATGTGTCGATCTTGTCTTGTTCGTGCACCGGGTTGACGGTCTGCTCCCGGGGCTTTACCTTTTGAATCGAAACCGGTGCCACCTGGAGGAATTACGTGAACGGCTCGATGTGGAATTCCTCTGGGAACGGCCAGTGTCCTGCCCGGAGGGTCTGGATTTTTATCTTCTGGTCGCTGGTGACGCTCGGAAGGTATCAAGGGATATTTCCTGCGACCAGGATATTGCCTCAGAGGGGTGTTTCAGTCTCGGCATGCTGACCGAATTTTCTCGCACCCTGGAAGAAATTGGGCCGTGGTTCTATCCACGTTTGTTCTGGGAATGTGGCTTGATCGGCCAGGTTCTCTACCTGGAGGCGGAGGCCGAGGGATTGAGAGGAACTGGGATCGGCTGCTATTTCGACGATCCGATGCACGATTTGCTTGGTCTTAAGGGAATCCGCTACCAGGATCTGTATCATTTCACGGTGGGTGGACCGGTGGAGGACAGACGCCTCGCAACCATGCCAGCATATCCGCATAAAAACAGAATAAGTCAGTAAAACAATATGATACGAGTGTATGTCTTTCTTTTTGACACAGCGGACCTGGTATGTTACGGAAAGATATGGTTGTATAGGTGGACATCCGTACACTAACGCCGCTTCAGAAAGAAAGCACGACTAACCGCTAAGGGAGAGCCATGGAATTCCGAATCTATTACGAAGACACAGATGCAGGAGGAGTTGTCTACCACGCAAACTATCTCGGGTTCTTCGAGCGGGGACGCACTGAATATTTCCGGGAAAGAGGGCTGAACGTGGCAGAACTTGCACGGAACGGCCATGTCTTCCCAGTGGTTCGGTTGGAGGTTGACTACCGTTTTCCGGCGGTGCTCGATGACTTGGTTCGTGTTGAGACAGAAGTTTTGGAAATCGGAAAAACCTCTTTTACCCTCGGACAGCAGGTTGTTCGCGTTCTTGATGGAAAACTACTTGCTTGTGGTAAGGTGACACTGGTGTGTGTCAGTTCTGCCATGAAAGCGAAACGACTACCGCAAGAGTTGCTTCAGGTTCTTGAAGTGTAATGAGTGTTATGTAAAACGTAGCTGAATAATGTTGTGTCTGAAAGCCTTCCGGAGGTGTAGAAAGGGGGATTCGTTTGGATCTGAACCATGCAGAGCTGCATGCCGCCTGTTATGTGGCTGCTCAGAAAACGATGATGGATGCACGACCAATGGATGTGCAGAGAATTCAAAAACTCGCCGACACTTTTTATACCTTTTGTCTTGAACACATCAGCCGGGTGAAAGCTCAGGGGCGCGATCCGAATATCGTGGTTCGGGCTGTGAAATACCTTGCTGACACTCATGCCATTCAGCCGATGCACGACAGTACGGAGTGGTTTTTCTTCATGTTGCGGGCTCTCCTTGAGCTAGCTTGCCCGGAGAGGGTGAAAAACAGCGACTCTCTGGATTTTTACACTGATATCGAGGAAGGTTTGGCAGTGGCTCGTTGTCAGGGAGATAACACGTAACGCAGAATGAAAAAGAGCCCGAGGTGAAAGCTGACGGATGATATCCGTTGTTGCTGCCTCGGGCTCTGAACAGACAGACGAGTACCTAAACGTCAGTGATGAAAGCGTCCTGTGCGCCCTTTATGGGCGGGTGTTGGCGTGCGATGGCACTCAAAACATTTTTCATCTGTAGTCTTGCGGATTTCAAGTTCGGAAGAGGGTTTTACGACGGGCGGAAGGTTGTATTTTGCGGTTTGAAAATATTTCTTGTCTTTTTCGTCGTTGAGCTGGGGCGCCTGATAAGCGACCTGCCAATTATTATTAATCGGCAGGGTATGACACTGGTCACACCCTCCCGGTGGGGGAATTGCCTTCCAGGCCGTGAACATGGTGCAGCCGGCACTTAGCGCAAGAGCAGATGCGCAGGCAATAATGATTAATTTTTTCATGAGCTTTCCCCCGAGGTTGGATTAAGATACATCTTCTTTGTAACTTATTCTGAAAGAATAGCATAAAGAATCACAAAACAAAATCAAACTTGATGGAAATCGTATAGCTCAAGCTGGAATCCGTTAGCTATTGATATACGCTTTTTATCAGATCATTCGCAGGGATATGTTCGAGGAGAACTTCCGAAATGGAAATAAGAGAAAGGAAAATCCTGTTTCAAGGGCTGGTGGTGGATCTTGAGCAGATGGAAGTAAAGATTGGTGACAAGGGTTGGCATATATTTCAGATTGTACGGCATCCCGGAGGAGTGGGGGTTCTACCTCTCCACGATGACGGAACGGTTACACTCATCAGGCAACTTCGCCCGGCTGTGGATCGCCGGATGCTCGAGATTCCGGCCGGTCGGCTTGATCCGGGTGAAAATCCGGCAGCCTGCGGGGAGAGAGAGCTTCTCGAGGAGACAGGACTTGTTGCACAAAAACTTGAGTCTCTCGGCCTCCTGTATTCATCACCCGGTGTCTTCGACGAAGCCATTCATCTTTTTCTCGCGACCGGGCTGGAGCAGAAAGACGCGGAACCGGAGCACTACGAAGACATTGAAAGCGTGCGGATTCCTCTGAAAGATGCTCTCCAGATGGCGACACAGGGAGAAATATCAGATGGAAAAACCTTCGTGGCGCTCTTTCGTGCCGCGCATCGCTAGGAGTCTGTCGGGCTTAGGAAGTCGATGCGAAAATTCGACTGGGCGAGGACAGATTTTGTCGATTTGGCTGGGCAATAGTTGTTCTATTGACCAAAAAAGCGGCGGAATATGGACCGGCCAGGTGGATTTGCAGCAGATTTCCCCCTAAGTCCGACAGACTCCTCGTGTTGAAGGTCGTCGTAGTCTGCCGGTGGACGGTTTCCTTCCTTTGTGGAAAATTTAGACCTTCATAAAATTATCGCTATTTGATAGTATAGAAAATTACTAGTATTACCCTTGAAGTCCCATCAGATGGCTTGATATCCTTTCTTTTTCCGAACATGGTGGAATTATGCACGAATTATCCCTAACCCAGGGCGTGATTGAAATTTGTGAGAGCAGCTCCGGGGGGCGGCGCATTACGTCGGTTGTCCTGGAGGTTGGCGAGTTGAGCAGTGTTGTTCCGGAGGCGCTGGAGTTTTGTTTCGAAGCCTGCTCTAAGGGAACTCTTCTGGAGGGTGCGTCCCTGATTATCGATCGAATACCTGCCATGGGGAAGTGCCATGATTGTTCGAATGAATTCCATCTGAGATCCTACTATAACAGCTGTCCTTCCTGCGGCGGTCACCAGGTTACTATCATATCCGGTGAAGAGTTGCGGGTGAAAGAAATGGAGGTTGACTGAACCCATGTGTACCGTATGCGGATGCTCCCCTGAGGACCATAACCACGATCAGAAACATGACCATGACCATAATGAACATGGTCATTCCCATAGCCACGGTGAGACGGAAACTGCCAGAAAAATTGCCGTCGAAACCGACATCTTGTCCAAGAACAATCGTCTGGCAAGGGAAAACAGGAATCTTTTTTTTCGCAAGGGTGTCTTTGTTCTGAATCTGGTCAGTTCTCCCGGTTCCGGCAAGACTACCATCCTTGAGCGTACCCTCCATGACCTGCGGCAAAAATTCCGGTTCGCCGTCATCGAGGGCGATCAGCAGACTGACAATGACGCTGTGCGGATCGCCGCAACCGGGGTTCCGGTACGGCAAGTCAACACCGGCGCAGGGTGCCACCTGGATGCCCATATGGTCGGCCATGCCTTTGAGAATTTCGATCTGGAGGACCTGGATGTTCTCCTTATCGAGAATGTCGGTAACCTTGTCTGTCCGGCTTCGTTCGATCTGGGTGAAAACCACAAGGTTGTCGTTCTGAGCGTAACAGAGGGCGAGGACAAGCCGCTCAAATATCCGGCCATGTTTCACAATTCCGACGTCATGCTGCTCAACAAAGTTGATCTTCTGCCCCATGTGGATTTCGATGTGGAAAAGTGCAAGGAGATGGCTCGGAAGGTGAACCCCGATATCCTCATTTTTGATGTATCCAGCAAGACCGGCGAAGGAATGAGCGACTGGTACGAATGGCTGGCTGCCGGAATCCGGCCACGGTAATAAGACTTTTCACTGCAGTACGTTAATCGGACAGTGACGTATCATTCCACGCCCCCTGTACAAAGGGGGGCTTTTTTTCTATCAGTTTGATAAACAAACGGAGTCAGGCCACGAATAAACGAATTTCGCTGACAATTCAGGGAATTGTCCAGGGAGTCGGTTTCCGGCCCTTTGTCTATCGTCTGGCGGTGAATGCTGGACTGACAGGCTGGGTGCGGAATACGCCCTCCGGAGTTTTTCTTGAGGTACAGGGGCCTGAAGCGCAGTTGAATGCCTTCCAGGACGATCTGCGCGAGAAGACACCGCCCCTGGCGGTGATTACCTCTATCGTAACAGCTGAGATTCCCCTTGTGGAAGAGTCTGCCTTTATCATCCTGCAGAGCGGCGGTGGGGAAAACAGTATCCAGATCGCTCCTGACGGTGATGTCTGTCCTGACTGTCTCCGGGAACTGTTCGACCCGGCAGACCGTCGCTACCGCTATCCGTTCATTAATTGCACCAACTGTGGACCTCGGTATACCATCATTACCGGTGTCCCTTATGACCGGCCGTTTACCACCATGGCCTCATTTCCCCTTTGTCCTTTGTGCCGGGCCGAATACGAGAATCCCGTTGACCGCCGCTTCCATGCCCAACCGGTTGCCTGTCCGGTCTGCGGACCCAGCCTGGAACTTCTGGACGCAGAAGGGGCAGCTGTTGCCGGCGATCCCCTGGAGAAGGCCATTTCCTTGCTGAAAGAAGGCAAGATCCTTGCTATCAAGGGGCTTGGCGGCTATCACCTTGCGGTTGATGCATGCAACGCTGAGGCAGTGCAGGAACTCCGGGCCCGGAAGAAACGTGACGAAAAGCCCTTTGCTATCATGTCATCCGATGTGGCGGATGTGGCCGGCTATGCCCTTTTTGATCGGACGGAGCAGCGGCTACTGGAAGGTTTTGAGAAACCGATTGTCCTGCTCCGCAAGCGAAAAGGGAATTCCATTGCGCCCCTTGTTGCTCCCGCCAACGGCTACTTCGGCGTCATGCTTCCCTCGACACCACTCCATCACTTGCTGCTCCGTGGTTCATTTCATGCCCTGGTTATGACGAGCGGTAACCTCTCCGACGAGCCGATAGCGTATCGGGATGATGATGCCCGTGAACGTCTGCAGGGGATTGCCGACTACTATCTCGTCCATGACCGGGGGATCCATACCCGTACCGATGATTCGGTGATCAGGGTCTTTCAGGGGAAGCCGATTTTTCTCCGCCGGTCGCGGGGTTACGTGCCGCGGGCCATTGCCCTGCCGTCTTCCCAGAAAAGCGTCCTGGCGGTGGGTGCCGAGCTGAAGGGCACCGTCTGTCTTACCCGGGGCGACCGGGCATTTCTCAGCCAGCATATCGGTGACCTGCAAAACGACGCGGTTCTCCGCTCCCTGGCAGAGACAGTGGACCATCTGGAGCAGATACTCTCCATCCGGCCCGAAGTCGTGGCCCACGATATGCACCCCGATTACCTTTCAACGGTGTATGCCCAAAGCCTGGCCGATCTTCCCCGGATTCCGGTTCAACATCATCATGCCCACCTTGCCTCCTGCATGGCAGAGAACCGCCTGGAAGGGGAAGTTATCGGAGTCATCTTCGATGGGACCGGGTACGGAATCGATGGGACAATCTGGGGCGGAGAATTCCTCGTGGGCGGCTACAGCTCGTTCCGTCGTTGGGGGCATTTCCGCCAGGTACCGATGCCGGGGGGAGATGCGGCTGTCAGGGAACCATACAGGATGGCTTTTGCCTATCTTCATGCAGCATTCGGAGCAGGGCTCTACGATCTGCCGTTGCCTTTTCTTGCGGAGATCCCTGCAGAACACCGAAAACTCTTCCTTTCCATGGTGGAGAGACGGATCAACTCGCCCCTTACCTCCAGCTGTGGTCGGCTCTTTGATGCAGTTGCAGCCCTCGTCGGCCTGCGAAACAAGGTTTCCTACGAAGGGCAGGCAGCCATCGAGCTTGAGGCCCTGGCTGAGGAGAGCGAGACATGCCACGCCTACCCCTTTGCTCTCCACGAGGAAGGGGACGTTACGACGGTGGATTTCTGCCCGATGTTTCGGGCACTGGTCCAAGAGAGTGCCGAGGGCAGGGAGCGTGCGGCAATGGCCCGCGCTTTCCACAACACGCTTGCCGCAGCAACCGCAGCGGTATGCGACAGGATACGATTGAAAAACGGCATGGACCGGGTGGTCCTGTCGGGCGGTGTCTTTCAGAATAAACTGTTGACAGAGGGAATCCTTTCTCTTCTCACAGATCAGGGTTTTCAGGTTTTCATCCAGCGGCTTGCACCTCCCAATGATGGGGGCCTGGCCCTGGGGCAGGCAATAATAGCAGGAAGGAGTGTATACAATGTGTCTTGCGGTACCGATGCAGATAACAAGTAGAGACGGTGATTCTATCATCGCAGAGATAGACGGGGTGAGCCGGGAGGCGAGTCTGATGATGCTTGGCCAGGATGTGCAAGTGGGCGACTATGTCCTGATCCATGCCGGGTTTGCCATTAGCCTCCTTGATGAGGAGGAAGCCCTTGAGACCCTGTCCATCATGCGGGAATGCCTCGCACTATCACAGGGGCCGACATGAATAGTGCCATACTCGATGAATTCCGCAACCGGGAACTCGTTCAAGGTCTGGCGCAGCTTATAACTCGTTTGGCCGAAGGCCGAGAAACTCCGCTGACCTTCATGGAGGTCTGCGGTACCCACACCATGTCCATCTACCAGTACGGCATCAGGAGCCTGCTTCCCCCCGGGGTGCGGCTCATCTCCGGCCCAGGCTGCCCAGTCTGCGTCACACCGGTGGGATACGTGGACAGCGCAGTTGCCTACGCCCGGCAGCCGAATACCATCATCGCCACCTTTGGTGACATGCTTCGGGTTCCCGGCTCAACTTCCAGCCTGATGCAGGAAAGAGCATTGGGAGCAGACATCAGGATCGTCTACTCTCCCCTGGATGCTTTGACCTTGGCTGGGAAGAATCCAGAAAAGCGAATCATTTTCCTAGGGGTCGGTTTTGAAACCACGGCACCGACCATTGCCGGTACTATCCTGTCGGCTGCCTCTCGTGGGATTGAAAACTTTTTTATTCTGGCTGCCCACAAGACGATCCCCATTCCCATGAGTATCCTCTCGGATGACCCTGAGCTTGCCATCGACGGCTATCTCTGCCCGGCCCATGTGAGTGCCATCATCGGCGCGGAGGCGTACCGCTTCCTTGCCGAGCAGCACAGAGTGCCGTGCGTGGTGACCGGCTTTGAACCGGCCGATATTCTCCAAGGTGTGGCGATGCTGGTCAAGCAGGTTGTCGAAGGCCGGAGCACGGTGGAGAATCAGTACAGCCGCTTTGTCTTGCCGGAAGGAAACCAGAAGGCCAAGGAACTCCTTTCCCGGGTGTTTGTTCCGTCCGATGCGGCTTGGCGAGGCTTGGGAGTGATTCCGGGAAGTGGTCTCGTTATTGCGCCTGAGTTTGCCCGCTTTGATGCGGAAAAAGCGATACCGGTGAAGGTTGAGGAGTCCCGGGAGCCGGAAGGCTGCTGTTGCGGCGAGGTTCTGAAGGGAAAAATTGCACCGTTTGACTGTCCCCTCTTTGGAACTGCCTGCACTCCGGAGCAACCGGTCGGGGCTTGCATGGTCTCTTCGGAAGGCAGTTGCGCCGCAGCGTTTAAATATGGAGATGCGGGTTAAAGGCTGAAGGATGAAGGAAAAGAGATGATAGATAACCTTCGGCCTTCAGTCTTCGGCCATTACACCTGAATTATTAAAGGAGCAACCAGTGGATAAAGACTTGATACTGCTCGGACACGGCAGCGGCGGCAGACTTTCCCATCAGCTGCTGGATGAGCTTATCATTCCCACCCTGTCCGGAATTTCGACAGCGGGCCAGAACGATGCGGCGATCTTGAATCATGACGGGCGACGACTTGCTTTTACCACTGACTCGTACGTGGTGGACCCCATTTTTTTCCCTGGGGGCAATATCGGACACCTGGCCATCAACGGCACGGTCAACGACCTGGCCATGGTTGGGGCACAGCCGATAGCGATCAGTGTCGGTCTCATCATGGAGGAAGGTTTCAGCCGCAGGGAGCTCGCCGAAATCCTCCGTTCCATGCGGGAGGCCGCTGATCTGGCGGGGGTGGTCATTGCCACCGGAGACACCAAGGTCGTGCCGCGCGGAAAAGCGGACCGGATATTCATCAATACTTCCGGGATAGGTTTTTTCCGTCATGAGCTTGAGGTCGGGGGAGCCAATGCTCGCGTTGGAGACAAGATCTTGATCAACGGTACCATCGGTGATCATGGGGTTGCCGTGATGGCGAAGCGGGAGGGCCTGGAGCTGGACACTGACATCTTGAGCGATTGCGCTCCCTTGAATGGACTTGTGGAGAGCCTCCTTGAGGAAGGGTCGGCGATCCATGTTTTGCGCGACCCGACCCGTGGTGGCGTTGCAACCACCCTTAAGGAGATAGCCATCCAGTCAAATGTTTCCATTACTTTGGATGAAGCCTCACTTCCTCTGAAAGGAGCGGTGCGGGGGGTCTGCGCGGTGCTTGGTCTCGATCCGCTGTATGTGGCTAATGAAGGGAAGGTCCTCGCGCTCGTTGCAGCGGATGTGGCGGAGAGGGTGCTTGAAAGAATGAAGGATCACCCCCTTGGCCGTGATGCTGCTATTATCGGCGAAGTTACTGATGGTGTTGGTGGCAAGGTTCGAATGGTAACGCTTGTCGGGGGAACGCGGGCCGTTGAGATGTTGGCCGGCGAGCAGCTGCCCCGAATCTGTTGAGAGTCGCAGGAAAGGTACATCACCAATAATAAACCATTGAATGGAGTCGCTCATGGCTGTCTGGAAGTGTAAGAGTTGCGGATTTTCGAAGGAAGGTCGCTGTAAACCCCAAAAATGTCCCCAGTGCCAGGAAAAAGGAACCTTTCAAAAGGAGGAGTGACGGTCAGGTGCCGTTCTTTTCCGACTTTGTCGTAAAATAAATTCAAGTTTTCAGCCGATTCTGCGAAAAGAATGAAGAATACTATTTTCCTCAACGCTCACGACGGGGGAGATAGTTTTCCGGCGGCATTTGTGCGCAAATTCTTCGGAGCATCATGGCCGGGATCGTTACGAGGGCTTGCCGGAGGTTCAGAAAAAGTGAGGCCCCGCGGTTTCTTTTGCTGAAGGAGCAGACCGCGAAAGGATAGTTGTAATGGAGCCACAGGTTAATGCTGCCGAGGTTCGACAGAGGATTCTTCTCCTGAGAGAAATTCCTCCGATGCCGCTAATTGCCCAAAAAATTCTTTGTATGTCTCCCGACGCCGATATCTCGGAGCTGGCCGAAACAATTGAAAAGTCTCCCGAGATAGCCGCACGGCTCCTTGGCATGGCAAATGCCGCCTATTTTGGTTGGCCGGGTGGCGTGCGAACTATTTACGATGCTATTCATAAGGTTCTCGGCATCAAGCTGGTGAAGAGTTTTGTCATGGGTCTCGCTTTCAGCGAGGTTTTTGATGTAAAGAAATGCAGCGGATTTCGCCCGGACCAGTACTGGTTTTCCGCCATGGTAACGGCACAGATATCGCAATCTCTGCTTCCTGCTCTAGCCCCCGCCCTGCGCCAGGATATCGACAACATCCATTTGAACGGACTGCTCCATAATCTAGGCATTACTGTGCTTGCCCACCTGTTCCCCGTAGAACTTGCCCGGGCCATTTCCCTCCCCTTTGATGAGGAGACTCCCTCGGTAAGCGATAAAATACGCACGGTACTTGGCATGGACCAGGCCCAGGCCGGTGGCTGGCTTGCCCGGAAGTGGCATCTGCCCAGAGATATCGTCTGCGTTATGGAGCATCACAAGCAGGTGGACTACCGTGGTGATTTTTGGCCCATTGTGCTCCTGGTAGGATATGCTGAGCGCCAGGCCTTGCGACTCTTTACAAACGGTGCAGTTACGAGAGAGCCTGAGTTCGAGTCCCTCCTGGGAATCGGGGAGTTCGCACTGGACAAAATGCATGTGATACTGGATGGACAGCTGGATGATCTCCACACTATGGCTGCATTGATGGCAATGGGAGAATGAAATGGACAGCTGCATGACGGACAGAGCATTTACTAATTTGAACGATCAGATCCTCAATCTGCTCGATTCTTTCTCCGCTCTGAGCATGCTCAGCTCCATCGATATCCGCTATCCCAATCTCGAAATAATTCTCCGCAAGGCACTGCGGGGGCTGATGGAAAACATGGACATGGAGCGCTGTTCCATTTTTCTTCTCCAGAAAGACCAGCTAGTCAACTGTGTTGGCCTTGACTGGGACGATGCTCTCCTTGCACCAGAAGATAACGTGTCACGACAATCAGTTTCTCTCGATGCTTCAACAGGTGAAGGGATCATGGGCCTTGCGGTCCAGACCAAGACGCTTCAGCATTGCCGGGACTGTTCTTCCGATACACGCTTCAAGTCTGTCCCCGGTCGCGCCATCGGTTCCCTCATCAGTGTGCCCATTTTTCAGCCCGGCGGCGAAGTCCTCGGTGTCCTGAATGTTTCCCATCCCCACTCAAACTTTTTCACTGAATGGCATGAGCGACTTTTGGTCGTATACTGCAATTGTCTTGGTCAGTTGATCATCAATCACCGCCTGGTGACTCAAATGGACCGGGAAATCGAGAAGAGGACCAGTCAGCTGATGCGGACTCTCGAGGAGGTGCGAAAGGTTGAGAAGGGACTCCGGGAAAGTGAAGAGCGGCTGAACCATGTCCTGGAGGGAAGCAACGATGGTATCTGGGACTGGTCTCTCGTGACTCGTGACGTCAAGCTGAGTCATCGCTGGGCAGAGATCCTGTGTTATACCCTGCCAGAGATTGAACAATGCTTCCAAGACGGAGTCGAGTTGATTCACCCGGAAGATGCTCCTGCCGTTCGCACCATGATAGCCGAGAATCTCGCTGGAACTCTCCCCCACTATTCCATTGAATACCGGATGCAGTCGCACAACGGCGAGTGGAAATGGATACTGGACCGCGGCAAAGTTGTGGAATGGGATGACCAGGGCAAACCTCTCCGCATGACAGGGACAACCACTGATGTCAGCGACCGCAGGTGGGCGGAAGAGGAGAAAAGGCGCCTGGAAAATCAGCTGAATCACTCCCAGAAAATGGAGGCTATCGGACAACTCGCGGGGGGAGTGGCCCACGAATTCAACAATATTATGACGGCCATCATCGGCTATGGACACCTCATGGTGATGAAGACGGAAGAGCATAGCCCGTTGAGGCATTTCTCTATCCAGATCCTTACTTCGGCCGAGCGAGCCTCTGCCCTGACACGGAGTCTCTTGACGTTCAGCCGCAAACAGGTCTCGAATCTGTACCATGTGAACGTCAATGAAGCAATTGAGAAAATGAGAAAGCTGATGTCCCGGCTCATCAGGGAGGACATCGAATTCAAGACAGAACTTGCTGACAGCTGTCTTATCATTTTGGCTGATGATGGTCAGCTCGAACAGGTTTTGATGAATCTCGTCACCAACGCCCGTGATGCCATGCCTTCCGGTGGTCTTGTCTCTATCAGCACAGGGCTGGAAGAACTGGGGCAGGAATCCGTACCGTCACTCTGCTTCGAGCAGACTGGGACTTTTGTCCGCATTTCGGTGCGGGATTCCGGACTCGGAATGGATGAAAAAACCCGGGAAAAAATATTCGAACCTTTCTTTACCACCAAGGAGCCGGGGAAGGGGACTGGACTCGGACTTGCTATCGTGTATGGTATCGTTAAGCAACAGAACGGCTGTATCAGAGTTTCCAGCAAGCCGGGAGAAGGGACCGAAGTTTCCCTCTACTTTCCGCTGGTTCAGGGAGAGGAGGGCAGGTTTCATTCAACCACCTCGTCTCCGATGAAAACCGGGACTGAAACCATTCTCATTGCCGAGGATGATGACGACTTGCGCCAGCTGAACAGGGAACTATTCGAGGCGTGCGGGTACAGCGTGATCGAGGCTGGAAACGGCAAAGAAGCCCTGGAGCTCTTTGTTAAATTTCAGGACGAGATTGATCTGCTGGTGTTCGACGTGATAATGCCGAAGATGAATGGCAAGGAGGCTTTTGCGGAAATCAGGGCAATTCGGCCTGATTTCAAGGTTCTTTTTACCAGCGGCTATACCGGTGACATCCTCGACAGCTCCAGTGGGATTGGCAGCGAGTTTGATTTTATCGCGAAACCCCAGTCACCGGAAGAGTTCATGGCAAAGGTCAGGGAAATCCTGGACAGACCCAGGGTCTGAGGAAAACCTGACCCTAGCCGGTCTCTTTATTACTGTTCAAGCGCCTCTTCCAGTTCGAGGAAAGCCATCAGCCTCTTATAGGATGAGTTCACCACTTGTTCACAGCGAATCCCCGCCTGTCGCAGAACTTCAAGCGCATTGTCAAATTCGCCCACTCCCTGGGCGATATGCGCATCACTCCCCACGACAACCATAGTCCCGTAGTGCGCGAGCAAAGTTGCCAGTTGCTCGCAATGGGGTCTGCTTCCTTTACGGCTCATGGCAAAGGAAGAATTGTTGATCTCCAGTGCTGTTCCGGTTTGCAGCGCGCCCTGGACGAGTTCTTCCAAGTGAATAGGAAAGGCCGGGTTGCCGGAGTGGGCAATGGCCTTAATACGTGGATGGTTCATTGCCCGCAGAACCGCTTCAGTATTTCGGTCAATGCCCTGATCGTTGAAACCGCAATCCTCATGAAAGGCAGCCATGGCAAAATCAAGCTTTGCCAGGTAGCTGTCCGGCATGTCAAGGGAGCCTTCCCGGTCAATGATGTTTGCTTCAACGCCGCGCAGAATCCGCACCCCCGAAATCCAGGATGGAATGAAGCGCATGGCACCAAAATGATACAGATGGGGGCCACCCGGCAGGGCCGGTCCGTGATCGGTGAATGCGAGGGCCTGTAATCCTTTGCGGCTCGCTTCCTGTGCCATCTCGTTGACAGTGGAGTAGGCGTGGCCCGAGGCCACAGTATGGGTGTGCATATCGGCAATGATTTTCATAGCGTCATGATTCCACAGCCTGCAAGAAAAGTCAACGCGCAGCGCGTGGTTTCAGCTTGCAAAACTGTGAAATTACACCTATTAGTAGGGATAAAGCACGTCGTGCCGATGCAGTTGATCTCCGATCCGAGGTGGACACAATGACGGGCTGGTTTCCCTTTGCCCTTGCCGCGCTGCTGTTGATGGGCTTACAGCGTTTTTTCTATAAGGTTGCCGCAGAAAGGTCCTGCGATACCGCCGTGACAACCCTGTCTTTCATGGCGACGGTTACTGCCATCAGTGCAGCGGTCTTCTTTTTGCGGGATGCTGCGATTCCCGATCTTTCCTTTCTGCTGCTGGTAGGCCTTGCCAACAGTCTTGCCTTTCTCCTGGCAACGGTTACTCATATTGAGGCACTGAAAAAACTCCCTGCTCGCATTGCCTACCCGCTCATCCGCCTTGATGCGGTTCTTGTCGTGGTGATTTCCTTCCTTTTTTTCCACGAGCAGGTCATTGGTCGTCAGCAAATCGGCATTGCCCTGGCCCTGGCCGCTGTCCTTCTTATTGCCCGTGAGCGGGCTGCTGGCGGAGAATCGCTCCAAAAATCAGCAAAAGGTTTTCTGTTCGTAGCGGCCGCAATCCTTGCCGGGACGGCTGCTGCAATTTCCAGCCGCTTTGCCGCCCTCGGCACGGACAAGGTTGCCTTCATGGCGGTGTCCTATGGCCTTTCTACCCTTTTTGTCGCCGGGTTTGGCGAACGGGGAAGGCGGCAGGAGAAGGCTGTGGCCGGAAGCCGTGAATCGCTACGCATCGGATGTATTATGGGCATCTTCAACGTGGTGGGCTACTATGCCTACCTGGAGGCCCTTTCACGGGGTCCCCTTTCTCTGGTGACGGTTATCACCAGCATGCACTTCGTGGTCGCCGTTGTCCTGTCAGTCCTGATTTACCGCGAACGACCGACACCGCTGGGTATTACCGGTATTGTCCTGACAATCGTGTCATTGATTCTGCTTCGGGGGTAACAGCCTTTTGAGAACAGGTCCCGATTGTTTCCGAGGGAGTCCTTGCGATGACCTCAATTCGTGGGAAAATATGCTGAAAGATATTCATCTGCTGAACCAGGAGTGTTAGTGATGGATTCACCCGAAAAGAGACTGACCATTACCATTGCCCAGATCAGGGTCGCGTGTCGACAGCCGGAGGAGAACCTGGCCAAGGCCGAGACCATGATTGCCGAGGCTGCGCGGCAGGGGAGCGACCTGATCTGTTTTCCCGAGATGTGGACAACCGGCTTTGACTGGTCCTATCTCGAGGAGCAGGCAGCAGAACATGCAGGGGTCATCGATCGTATTGCCGATCTGGCCCGGCGCTACCGAATCTGGATTAATGGCTCCCTGCCTTCAGTTACAGCAGCCGGAAGGATCGCCAATACTTCGATTCTTTTCAATGCCGAGGGTGAGCGTGCAGGGGTGTATCGTAAGATTCACCTGTTCAGTCTGCTGCATGAAGATCGGCACCTGGCTGCCGGGAATTCCCTGACTGTTGTGGACACGCCTTGGGGAAAGATCGGCCTCTCCATCTGCTACGATATCCGCTTTCCCGAGTTGTTTCGCAGCTATGCGCTCCAGGGCGTTCGTCTGGTGCTTTCCCCCATAGCTTTTCCGCATCCGCGGCTCGACCACTGGCAGGTACTGTCACGGGCCCGGGCCATCGAGAATCAAATGTTTCTGGTGGGGGTCAACCGGGTCGGGAGCGAGGACTTCGGCCCGGACGGAGTTGTCCACTATTTCGGCAATTCGGTAATTGTGGACCCGTGGGGCAAAATAGTGGCTCAGGCGAGCGAGATGGAAGAAGAACTCGTTACCGTCGCCTTAGATCTGCGGGAGGCGGACGAGTTGCGGGCCAGTATGCGGGTACTGGGGGACCGGAGGCCGGAACTCTATGATCTGTCCTGAAGAAACGTGGCAGCGCGACGGTGCTGTCTCCGCACCGGAAACAGCACCGTCGTTTGTCAGGCCAGGATAAGATCCTGTCTTAGCTACTCTGATTTGTTGTCTGTGCTTACATCGCTGAAGTTGCGGTCTGGTCCGGGAGATACTGCTCGAACTGCTTCTTTTCCTGGGCACAGCGGTAGGCTTCTTCCGGCGTGACTCGTTTGGTCTTCAGAAGGTCGATGAGGTGCTGGTCCATGAGCTGCATCCCGTCCTTCTTGGCTGTCTGGATGATGGAGGGGATCTGGAAGGTCTTCCCTTCGCGGATCAGGTTCGCGACGGCCGGGGTTCCCACCATGATTTCGAATGCGGCTACCCGCCCCTTTCCTTCAACAGTCTTCAGCAGCTGCTGGCAGACGACCCCCTTGAGTGATTCAGACAACATGGCCCGTATCTGTTCCTGGCCATCACGGGGAAAGGCATCGATGATCCGGTCGATGGTTTTGGCTGCGGAGTTGGTGTGGAGTGTGCCAAACACCAGATGACCGGTTTCGGCTGCGGTCATGGCGAGGCTGATGGTTTCCAGGTCACGCATCTCGCCAACAAGAATCACATCAGGGTCTTCACGCAGGGCAGCCCGGAGTGCCGCGGTAAAACTTTCCGAGTGCTCACCGATCTGCCGCTGGTTCAGGAGTGACTCCTTGTTTTCATGGATGAATTCCAGGGGATCCTCCAGGGTGAGGATATGCTCTTTCCGGGTGGAATTGATCAGGTCGATCATGGCGGCCAAGGTGGTGGACTTGCCAGAGCCGGTCGGGCCGGTGACGAGCACCATTCCCTTTTTTAACATGGTCATCTTCCGGACTCCTTCCGGCAGCCCCAGATCATCGGCGGTCAGGATCTTGCTCGGGATGATGCGGAAGACAGCGCCGACCCCCTTGTGCTGCATGAAGATGTTGCCACGGAAGCGGGCCAGGCCTGGGATGGCGTAGGCAAAGTCCAAGTCCTTTCGGGTCTCGAAATCGCTTCGCTGTTTCTCTGTCAGGATCTCGAAAAGGATGGCCTTCAACTCTTCATGGGAGAGTGATTTATAATTAAGGCGAACCATATCGCCATGGAGGCGGAAAATGGGGGGCGAGCCGGTACTGAGGTGAAGGTCGGAAGCCCCTTGATCTTGCATCATTTTGAAAAGCGCGTCTATGCGTGCCATGGATTGTGTCTCCGGTACATTTATTCCGTTACTGGGGCAGAGCGGCCTGATATTCTTCCGGGGATATCTCCCCAGTGCTGAGCATTTCCGCCAATTTTTCAGGTATGCCGTGGTAGCCCTTATTGTTCAGGTAAGAGAAGAGATCGGCGCTCTCCCGCGCTGAGGCAAGAATTTCCCGCAGTTCCGGGTCAAAGGTGAGCACATCCACTAGAAATTTCTTTCCGCCATATCCTGAATACCGGCAGTCCGGGCAGCCCTGGGCGTGAAAACCTGCTCCCGCGCCGGAGTGTTTCAGGCTGTTTGCCGCTTCGGGAGCAATTTCGCGGCAGGAAGCGCAGAGCGTCTTGACACAGGTGAAGGCGACAATGCCCCGAATGCCCGAGGGCAGAGCTTGGTTTACCCGGCGTTGCTGGAGGAGATGGTCGAAGGCACCGTTAAGGCCGGTGCAAGAGATACCTGCAACCATGAGAGTGCCTTGCATTGCCGTTTTCCAGGCCGTGAGGAAGGCGTGGTTGTCCGAAGAATCATCGATGACCACTACATTTGGTGAATGGTCGCGAAGGGCCGTGATTGCTAATTCAAGATCTTCCGGAGCGCCTGGCTGCAGAGGTATCCGGGGGTATGACACATTCCCTTTCCCAATACCATTGCCCAGCAGGACGACATTCCTGCCGGCTGTATCCATTTCATGGAGGAACAGGTCGAGAAACTGGTCCCGTTCCGAGTGGTTCCAGGAAGCAAACAGGACAAGCCCTTTTCCGGGAGATCCGAGGGACAGGAATCTTGCCGCCTCATCCGGGGTGAGTTCCAGTTCCTGGAGATTGGACGGAAAGGAAAGGTCCGGCCGCATCCTAATTGTAATCAAATCTCCTTCCGCTGCACGAACCATGGTTACCTGGAGAATGAGGTCGCTTTCCCGGTAACGGAAAAAAAACTCACCACGGGAGGCAATTTCACGGGAGCCGTTTATGCGGGTGATTTTTCTGACGCAGGCAACGAATTCCGGGTAGGAACTGACGGGAAAACGGCCTATTTCGCGGAAAACGCTTCCCCGTCGTCCCGATACATGGACGATTCCTCCTCCGGGCTGGAGTGAAATTGAGGTGATTCCATTCTGGAGGAAAAAGAGGACCAGGTATTCCAGGAGGTTTGCACCGCTTCTGTCGGCGTTTATTTTCTCCAGAATTCCTTCGGTGAAACAGCTAGAGGAAAAACCGAAGGTTCGATCGGCACGTTCCGGGCCGTAAAAGATGTCGAGCATTTCGCGCAGTTCGCGGATAATAGGGATGGACACGGTTACCGTGCAGCCAGTGACTTTTTCAACATGGGCAACCGCTGCCATGTTCAGAGGGTCGGCCAGTGCAATGTGGATTTCATCCCCTGTTCGGATGATGGGGATCAGGTTGTATTTTCGGGCGAGTTCTCCCGGGATTAATTGTGTGGCGCTCCGGTCGATGGTCTTCTCGCTGAGGCGGACATAGGGAATATCCAGCTGATTGGACAATGCCCAGTCGATGTCTTCCTGTTGCACGATGCCCAGTTTGACCAGGGCTTCGCCGAAACGGCAACTCGAGGTTTGCTGCTCGTCAAGCGCCCGTCGTATGTCATCGTTGGTGATGATCCCTGACGTGCAGAGAATGGTGCCGAGGGCGCCCTTTTTCACCAGATCGTCCATGCTTTACTCCTCTCGTGCCGGTCCGATCCGGAATGTGGTCGGCGGCTCATATAGTATATCGGATAATGGGCAAAAAACTTGAAAGAGAAAAACACTGGTTCAGTATTTTTCAATTGGGAAATCTCTACCGGGTGTTGCGGCAGGCTTTACATTCTCCCTGCTAGTATGGTAGCCTTCATCAAAATATAAGGTCCCGTGCCACCGTTCTCCTTTCCCGGTTCGGCGATGGTATGGCGCCACAGGAGAAACAATGAAAAGAAAAGCCCTCGCCCTCCTCTCCGGAGGACTCGATTCCACTCTTGCCGTCAAAGTCATGCTGGAACAAGGTATTGACGTTGAGGCCCTCAATTTCACTTCCCCCTTTTGTACCTGTACCGGTAAAAATGCCGGATGTAAATCCGAAGCCATACGAGTTGCCGAAGATCTCCAGATTCCCATCAAGGTCATGAATAAGGGCATTGAATACCTGGAAATCGTCAAGAAACCGAAACATGGGTACGGTAGCGGCATGAACCCCTGCATTGACTGCCGCATCTTTCTCCTGCGCAAGGCCAAGGAGTATATGGCCGAGTCGGGTGCCGATTTCATCATTACCGGTGAGGTGCTCGGACAACGACCCATGAGCCAGCGTCGCGATGCCATGCGGCTTATTGAGAGGGAAAGCGGCCTGGAAGGTCTGTTGCTCCGACCGCTCTCCGCCAAGCACTTCACGCCGACCATCCCCGAACAGGAAGGCTGGGTGGACAGGGAAAAACTCCTGGGCATCACCGGCCGCTCCCGCAAGGAGCAGATGCAGCTGGCTGAAGAGCTTGACGTGACGAACTACCCGTGTCCCGCCGGCGGCTGCCTGCTTACCGAGCCGTCCTTTGTTTCAAAGATCCGCGATGTCTACAACCATGCCGAGCAGCTGGATCCTCGCGACTTCCGCCTGCTGAAGATTGGGCGTCATTTCCGTGTCGGTCCGCTAAGCAAGGTCATCATTGGCCGCAATGAAGCGGATAACCTGATGCTGGAAAATGCCACTCTGCCTGGTGAAGTGCTGATACGCTGGGCCGACGGCAGCAGCCCGATGGGTGTCGTAACCGGGCAGATCAAACCTGAGCTTCTGGAAACAGCGGCCAAAATACTTCTCCGCTATACCAAGGCCGAGCCGGGGGCTGCCTGCTCCATTAAGGTTGAGCAGAATGAAACAAAAAGCCTCATGCCGGTTGTCCATGAATTCTCTGAGCTGCAGGTGGATGGATTCAGGATTTAATAGAGGCACCTGTGCCGGGGAAAAAGCAATGAAAGAGCTGAATCATTCGGCAGTTTGCTGGCAGCAAGTGGGACCTTTCCTGTGTTTCGGCCTTTGAACGATATTCAAAGATTTATCTTGAAAATTTTCGCAATGCGAGTATTATCCGCCTGAATGTGCGAAGGATTTTTCTCACACGATGCATAAGAACTAACGTGCCGGCGCCTGAAGCAATTCCCCTGATATCCTTTCGATCGATTTAGTTGCCGGTCGCAGGAAGATGCCTTGCAGGTCATGCCTTCTGTAAGGGGGGCTATTTTCTCGTTTACTGAGGTGCGCCGCGATTGCGGTTGCCTGATACAATGGATATTCAAGGGGGTTAGTCAGATGGAAAAAGCTCAACAGAATGAAACAGAACTTGCCGTATTTATTAAAGAAGTCAGAGAGAACTTTGCCTCTGCGGGAAAACCGAAAGCCAGCTGGCTAAGTAATCTGCTGAAAAAGATCTTCGGATGAGATGACCCCCCAGATCACCTGGTCTGGGGTTTTTTTGTCTGTTGCCGGGATTGATGTTCGGGCCTCTATTTAATTCCTGATTAGCATCAATCTTCCGCCAGTTCCTAAACCTGTCATTCCCGAAGCGGTTCCGATCGGGAATCCAGCTTCTAACCGACTGAAATATGGACCCCCGATAAAGGCTTTCGAGGGTGACAATCTTCATAGCGGAAGAATAGTGATAATCAGATTTTAATTTTTCTCAAGCGATCCTTTTTAGACCCTGTCCTTCCTATTGTCTGTACTACCTTCCAGTTTTTTTCAATTTTGTACCAGCCTGGCATTACTACATTATTGTGTTTTTTCGCCTGCTGGAAGAGGGTTGTCGGGAGTTTGCTCAGGTTGCGACACGATTCCTTCCGCTGGTGAGGGGATCGCCCCGCCAGGCAACCCGGTATCCGGGCTTTCTTCTGTTACTGGCAATGCGGGGGATTGCAGGTTGCTTCCTTCGGGAAGTTCTGGCGCCACGGCACTGCTCATGTTTTCGAACAGCTCCTGCTTCTGAATGCTTTCATCGATCTTCCGCTGCAGGCCCGAGATATTCGGCTCCTGTGCCAGGGCGATCCGGTACTCTGCTTCCGACAATACACCTTTTCGTCGCAGCAACTTCAGGATCATGTCGGAGCGTCGGACAACTTTTTGCAGGTTTCGGTACGGATTATAGGCAAGCCGAGGACCGGGCAGCATGGCGACGAGAAAAGCGCACTCCCGGGGGGTGAGTGCCGAGGCCGGTTTGCCGAAGTAATAGCGGGCACCGTGACCGATACCATACACCATTGGTCCCAACTCAACCACGTTCAGGTAGAGTTCAAGAATCCGACCCTTTGTCAACTCTTCTTCCATGCGACGGGCGAGGATAAGTTCCTTGATCTTGCGGCTGATGGTTTTTTCCCGGGACAAAAAAAGGTTTTTCGCCACCTGTTGGGTAATGGTTGAGGCGCCACGGTCGAAACTTTTCTTTTCCAGGTCGTACTTGATGGCGTTTTTTATGGCCTTTACATCAATCCCTTCATGCCGGTAGAAGTTCGAATCCTCGGCAAGAATGACTGCCCACTTCATTTCTGGTGGAATTGCCGCTGATGGCGTCCAGTAGGCGCTTTTTGGTCCGATGTTCAGAGGATGATAGTTTCCCTTCCAGTCCTTTACCTGGATCGTCATGTTCATGCGGCGGTTTTTGAGGGTGTCAACCGAGGGCAGTGAGAGGAGGGAAATTCCGATATAGGCTGCGTAGAGGACAACAAGTCCGGTGACAATCAGGATGATTTTTTTCAGATTCAGCGTGATTTTCAATACAGTACCTCTTGTGGAGAGCAGTACACCCCTTGAGAAGATCCAGGAAAACGTTTGACGAAAGAAGCACGACGAACAAAATTACCTCCCTGTTCTTCATCTTCTGATTTGCCATTTCAGCGCTTATTGCTCGTTTTTTCTAGCCTTTGACCGTGGTTTTTTTGTAGTTGCCGGGCTTTGCTCACTAGCCGTTTTTGCCATTCCCACTGCCATCCTGATGGCAGCATCCATGCTCAGGGCTGATGCGCGGCCGGTTCCGGCAAGGTCGTAGGCAGTTCCGTGATCCACAGAGGTGCGGATGATGGGTAGCCCCAGCGTGACGTTGACGCCATCATGAAAATGGATCAGTTTCAAGGGGATGAGACCTTGGTCGTGGTACATGCAGACAACGCCGTCGTACTCCCCCTGTGTAGCGAAATAGAAGAGCATGTCTGCGGAAAGGGGGCCGTGGGCATCGATTCCTTCTGCCCGGGCTGCCTCGATGGCAGGCGCGATAAAACGTCGCTCTTCATCTCCGAAGAGACCCTTTTCGCCACAATGAGGGTTCAGAGCCAGTACCGCGAGCCGGGGATTTTTTCGGAAATAGGTATGGAGGCTGCGGTGGGTGGTCCGGATGGTGGAAAGAACCTTGTCGAAAGTGATCAAGCGCGGGACATTGGCGATAGCCTCGTGAATGGTGACGAGTGTCACCCGCAGGCGGTCACCGGCCAGCATCATCACATAATCGGTGCACCCGGTAAGTTCCGCCACCAGCTCAGTATGTCCCGGATAGTAATGGCCGGCCCGGTTCATGGCTTCTTTGCTGATGGGGGCATTTGCCATTGCCGCTGCTTCACCGCTTAAACACAGAGAAACGGCCTCCTTGATATAGCGATACATGGCATCACCGGCGTCAGAGGAAGGGCCGCCGTATTGCATGTCGGTGGGCGCGAGCCGGGAAAGGGGGCGAAGATAGATGGCGCCTTTGGTACTTTTCGGCGGCACCCCTTCGGTCAGAATTTCCAGCCGTAGCGGCAGCCGGGTAACGGCCAGCGCGCGTTCCATGGCCGCCTGGTCTCCGAGGACCAGGGGACGGCAGAGGCTTTCAATCTCTGGATTCGCCAGTGCCATGGCGATTATCTCGGGTCCGACTCCGCAGGGATCTCCCATGGTAATGGCAATGACAGGCTTTGACATGTTAGTTTTCTCCCTTGTGTGCCGGTGTATAATATCGTATCGGCAATTTGCCAGAATATGTTAATTTCATGCGGGGCAGAATCAGAATTGGATCCAAGAGTGTTTTTCCGCATGACGTTGTTTCTGCTGACGAGCAGCTCATTGACTCGTTCTGGAGCAAAGTGTATTATCATAATCACAGGCTAGATACCAACCTTAGTAATAGCGTGCTGCCGAATGTCCTGTCTCACGGACTCACGTCGAAAGAAATCAGAAGGTTACCTTCATGAAATGTATTCGGTCCTTTTATGTTCTTCTTTTTATTTTCCTGCTCCTGTTTCCCGCAGCAGGCCTTGCGCAACGCAGTATGCCCGTGGATGGCGGTAGAGTTACTTCCGGCATCGGCTGGCGACTCGATCCCTTCGGCAGCGGCAGGATGATCTATCACCGTGGTTACGATATCGCTGTTCCTGAAGGAACGCCGGTCTACCCAGTGCAAAAGGGGACAGTATATTTTGCCGGCCCCTACAAAGGGTATGGAAATCTGGTTGCCGTCAATCACGGCAATGGGACTCTGACCCTTTACGGCCATAATGCCATGGTAAAAGTCACGGCCGGAGATCGAGTAGACAGCACTACGGTCATCGCCCTGTCCGGCAATACCGGAAGATCTACCGGGCCCCATGTCCACTTCGAGGTCAGAGAGCTTGCCGGCTACGATAAGCAGCGACACGAGAAATTAACGCAAGACCTGAAGACATTCGTTGAGAACAATATCCATGAATTGATTGACGGTGCTGTGAACGGCCAGGGCGGCAGTGACGGTGAGATGTACCTGCCCCCCGACATCGACGAGTAGACAACGTCTGCAGCTCCACGTTAAAAATGTGCCGATCAGCGGGCAACAAGTCCCAGAATAAGGTGCAGGTAGCAGGCAAAATCCCCGATTTCCTTACGATCTTTTCCCAGATCTTCTCTCCACGAGAAGTCTTCCTTTTCATCTTCCATGCAGCGTCCCATCATATCACATGCTTCAATGAAAGCGTCATGGGCTTTGGTCCTGGCCGGATCCATGAAGAGTCGCTCTTCTGGTGTCGAAAGCTGCCAGTTAACCCGAATGTGGGCATAGTCGGCTGCCTTGCGGAATAACGCCATTCTGAGCACCAGCAGCCGTGATCTTCCGATAGCATGGGCGATTCGAGTTGCCTTTTCCCAATCCATTTCCGAGCCTCCATGGGTAAAGTTAGCGTACAGTCCTGAGCCGATTGCCAGCCCTGAACTTTTATAAATGATTATGGATATACCATATCTTTCCATCCGAAAGAAAGAGAAAGGACTGTTTTTGCTCAGGGTAAAAAGATCTTTGTGTTCGCAAATCGCGTTACTGAAGACAAATATCTGCCACGATGAGCAGAAGAATGAGTGCTAGATAGGTGTTGGTTGCGCGGAACGCTTTGATAAATTGGGGTTTGAAGAAGAGGAAGTTGATAAGGGAAGCCAGAAAAATACTCCCGGAGAGGAGCGCAATTACGGCAAATCCGGCCGTGCAGTAACCAAAAAACCAAAGCGAGAGTGACAGGGGTATCAGCGCTGAAGCGTAGAGAAGTATGAATGTTTTTGTATATTGCTCGCCCATGGCTGCGGGCAGGACCGGCAGCCCGGCAGCCCGGTAATCTCCCTGGTAGCGGAGTGCAAGTGTCCAGAAGTGGGGGGGTTGCCAGAGGAGGACGAGAAGAAACAGGATCAGCCCGTCAGGACCGATAGTAGGTCCGACCGCGCCGTAGCCGATCAGAACCGGGAGGGCCCCGGGTATCGCGCCGGGTATGGCGCCGAAGGGCGAGGTGCGTTTGAAGCGGAGAGTATAGGGGACAAGATAACCGAAACTTGCCGTCAGGGTCAGCAGGGTGACCAGGAGGTTGAGATACACCAGTGCCAACAGAACTCCGGCGGCTATCAGGGTTATGGCTACCAGGACAGTCCTCGTCTGTCCAAGCTTCTCCAGTGCCTGTATTCTGTTGGTGAGCCGTGACATCTTGCAGTCCAGGGAAAAATCAAGGACGCTGTTGATCATGGCAGAACCGCCGGCAGCCAGGAGCAGAACCGCTCCGCAGAGTATGGCGGTGCCGGGCGCGGGCAGACCCCGTGTCGCCATGACCATGCCGGTGAACCCCGCCATGGCCACGAGTCCCAGTATTACGGGACGGGAGAGAATCAGCACAGAGGCGAGCGGGCCTGGTCCGGTTCCTTGGGCCTCGGTTGTTGTGGAAGGACGGCTATCCCCGTTTATGACAGAATCTCCTGCTGCCTGATTTCGACGGCCCAGAGGTGGAAAAAGAGCACCAGGATAGAGAGAGCGATCAGCAGATGGAGGCCGGTTGCCAGAAAATATAGCCCGGAGAGGACCACCAGGGCTCCCACGGCTATCTGGCCGAGACAGAGGAAAAACAGCCCGAGAAGTATTTTTCGGTAGCGGGAGAATCCCGGATCAAGGAAAGAAGCAATGCAGATCATCCCGATCGTCACGAGAATGAGCACGGCCGCCAGTCGATGGGAAAAGTGGGCCATGAGAGTTCCTCCCATGTTGGGAGGAAACCAGCTGCCGCGGCAGGTGGGGAAATCGGGACAGGCCAGACCGGCCTTGGCGTGCCGGACATAGGCCCCGAGGGCGGATTGGGAAAAGAGCACCAGGCCCATGCCGAAAAATAGTCCTGCACGGCCCCGCAGGGAAAAGCGTGCCGGGGTTTCATCACCATTGAAAGACGCCATATAGAAGGCCAGGAGCAATACCGTGAGTCCAGTCATGAAGTGGACGGTGGTGAGCTGTACCGGCAGTTCCAGCAGGACCACGGCCCCACCGAGCAGGATTTCAACTCCGATGATAGCGACTGCTGCCAGGGGAACTGCCTTGGCAAGACCCTGGTAGCTGGCAAATCTTTTCCAGGAGAGCACCAGGAGAAAAACGGTCGCCAGTGCGGCGATCAAGCGGTGTGTGTATTCCATCCAGATATCGAGCCGGAAGGGCGGAAGGACCGTCCCGTGGCAGAGGGGCCAGTCGGGACAGGCGAGTCCAGCCTTCAGTCCGGCCACCATGTTACCCCAGATGAGGAGCAGGAAAAAAAGTCCAACGGTGATTCTGCCCAGCATATGAAACCTCCCTGAAAAAGCAGTTTTTAGTTTTAAGTTTTTAGTTTTGAGTTGAAAGCTGAGAATCTGTGATGAGTGATAAGTTTTGAGGGTTGGGTTGAAAATCTCGGGTTACTGTTACTCAAAAATCAACACCCATAACTCACACTGCGCTTTATCGCAAAAGTATATCCACCAGGGTTCCGCCGATAATTAGCATGAGAAAACCGAGCGGAAAGAGGGCGAAAGCCCAGACCAGCCTGTTTTCGTGCCGGAGGTGCATGAAAAACAGTGCCACCAGAGAGGCCTTGAGCGAGGCGATGAACATCGCCACCACCACATTCATCAGTCCCAGGTTCACATAGGAAACAAGCCAGGTCACCACGGTCAGAACCAGCAGCGACAGCCAGATGAAGATATAGGTTCGGTACGGCTTTATAGACACCATATTCAGCATTTTGGGTTCCCTTTACGTTTCATGTGCCCCTTTACCCTACGAGATACAGCAGAGGAAACAGATAGATCCAGACCAGGTCGACGAAATGCCAGTAAAGGCCCGATATCTCCATCGGGGTCGAGTACTCTTCGGAAAATTTTCCGCGGCAAGCCATGATCAGAATAGAAGACAGAGCTATGATCCCGGCGATCACATGGATGCCATGCAACCCGGTCATCATGAAGTAGAGCGAGAAGAAAAGGTTGGTGCCGGGATAGAGGCCATGGGCGAAGTCCTCGCTCCATTCCAGGTACTTGACGCCGAGGAAGCCGCACGCCATGAGAATGGTCAGGGCAATGCAGATCCTGGCTGCCATTTGTCTGCCCCGCTTGATCGAGGCTATCCCAAGGGCCATGGTGAGGCTGCTGGTGATCAGGATCAGGGTATTGATCATGCCCAGGGGACGACTCAGTTTCAGGTGCTCCGTGTAGAACAGCTCTGGATATTTCAGCCGGTAGACAATGTAGGTGGTAAACAGGCCGCCGAACAGCAGGACCTCGGTGGCCAGAAAGGTCCAGATACCAAGCTTGGCAGTTTCCAGACCCCGTTCAGGGGATTCGGCAGGAACGGCGGTCCTTTCCCCAACCATTTTTTCCTGGTCATTCATGGTCGCTGCCTTTCTTGGTGCCGAAGTCGTACGGCCACGAGGTAACAACCGGAATTTCTTCAAAATTATCTGTCTGTGGAGGGGAAGATGTCTTCCATTCCAGGGTGTTAGCCCCCCAGGGGTTTTCGCTGGCCGGCGCTCCGCGGGACAGGGATCGGAAAAGGTTTACGAACATCATGAGAGTTCCCAGAGCCAGGATCCAGGAGCCTACCGTGGCCACGATATGAAGGGTCTGAAAGCGGGCCGGGTACTCGGCCCAGCGCCGTGGCATTCCTTCTACTGCCGAGGATGAACATGGTGAAAAAGGTGATGTTGAAGCCGAAGAAGATCAGCAGCCAGGCGGTCAGGGCTTTCCGTTCACTGTACATCCGGCCGAACATCTTCGGGAACCAGTAATGGAGGCCGGCAAAGAAACCCATGACGGTCCCGCCCATCATCGTGTAGTGGAAGTGGGCCACGACGAAATAGGTGTCGTGGAGCTGGACGTCGGTGGCAAGTGCGCCGAGAAACGGTCCGGTCAGGCCGCCGATGATGAAGAGGAAGATGAAGGTCAGGGCATAGAGCATCGGCGCGTCCAGGCAGATGGAGCCCTTGTAGAGGGTGGCGATCCAGTTGAAGACCTTGATCCCGGTAGGTATGGCCACGAAGAAGGTCAGGAAGGAAAAGATGATGCCGGCAATATCGGACATGCCGCTGACGAACATGTGGTGGCCCCAGACCAGGAAGCCGATGAAGGCGATGGCCAGGGACGAATAGGCTATTCCCCGGTAACCGAAGATCGGCTTGCGGGCGAAAACCGGAATGATTTCGGAGATGATTCCCATGGCCGGAAGAATCATGACGTAGACCACCGGATGGGAGTAGAACCAGAAAAAGTGCTGAAACAGCAGCGGGTCGCCGCCCTTGGCCGGATCGAAAAAGCCGATGCCGAAGATCCGCTCGGCTGCCAGGAGGAGAAAGGTGATGCCGATCACCGGCGTAGCCAGCACTTGGATGATGCTGGTGGCGTACATGCCCCAGATGAACAAGGGCAATCGGAACCAGGTCATGCCTGGTGCCCGCATCCGGTGGATGGTGACGATGAAATTCAGTCCGGTGAGGATGGAAGACATGCCCACCAGGAAGATGCCGAAGGAGAGGATGGTGACGGCGGCGCCGGTCTTGGCAGAATAGGGGGTGTAGAAGGTCCAGCCGGTGTCCAGGGGGCTTGCCAGGGAACACAGGGTAACGATGATGCCGGCCAGGAAGACCCAATAACTGAGAATATTCAGCCGGGGAAATGCCACATCCCGGGCCCCGACCATCAGCGGGATAAAGAAGTTTCCCAAGGCTGAGGGGATGGCCGGGATGACAAACAGGAAGATCATCATGATTCCGTGGAGGGTGAAAAAGACGTTGTAGGCCTTGTCGCTGAAAAGCTCCTGGCCGGGATACATGAGCTTCATCCGCAACAGCAGGGCGAACACCCCACCAACCAGCAGGAATATCAGTGTGGTGCCGAGGTAGAGCAGTCCGATCCTTTTGTGGTCCAGGGTATAGGCCCAGGACCAGAAACCTTTTTCCGTCAGGTAGCCGCGATCGGCTGAAGGAGATGTAGATAGTTCAGTGTTCATGGAGGTCTCTATTTTTCTTTTAACCCCTCCCGGCCTCCCCTTATTTAAGGGGAGGAGAGTCAACGCACTTGCCGAAATCAATACGGAAGTTATTACTCTCCCACTCTTAGTTAAGAGGGGGGCGGGGGGAGTTATCTTTCTACTTCACCGTCTTCAAATACGCGATAACCGCTGTAATCTCATCTTCCTTCAAGACCCCCTGAAAGGTGGGCATGATCGGCGGAAAGCCCTTCACTACCTTGGCTCCGGGATTGAGGAGCGATTCCCTGAGATAATCTTCGTTGGCGACAACGGTCTTGCCGTCTGAGAGGGTCACCCTCCTGCCGAACACGCCCTTCAGGGTTGGACCGATCTTTGCCGTGCCGTCCAGGGAATGGCAGGAGAGACAGCCGGAATGTTCCACCAGTTCCTCGCCCTGTTTTGCCAGGGAAAGATTTTTCGGTTTCTCTTCCTGTTTCGCCCAGTGTTCATACTCCTCGGGGCTCATGACAATCAGCACCGCCCGCATGGTCGAGTGACCGGTGCCGCAATATTGGGTGCAAAAGATGTCGTAGCGGCCTTCCTTTTCCGGCTGCACCCACAGGTAGGTGTAGCTGCCCGGGAGGATATCCTGTTTTACCCGGAAGTCGGGGAGGTAGAATCCGTGCAGCACGTCCGTTGATTTCATCAGGAACTTGACCGGTTTTCCCATCGGTACCCGAACCTCGTTGACGGCGGTCCGACCGTCGGGGTAGGTGAACTGGTAGAGCCACTGCCGGGCTGTCACCTGGATCTCCACGGCATCCGCCGGAGGGGTCCTGATGTCGTGGAAAACAGCATAGCCGTAAAAGAAAATGACCAGGACAACCAGTGACGGAATCACGATAAAGATTGCTTCCAGCCAGTTATTCCCGGTAATGTAAGGGGTTTCGCTGGGTTCTTCCCGTTTTTTCCGCCGGTATTTTACGGCAAAATAGATTAGAAATCCCTGCGTTATGATAAAAAAGATCAGCCCCATCAGGGTGATGAAGAGAAAGACGCCGTCCACTTGACCGGCAATCCGGGAAACTTCCCCATGGGTGATCGAATAGTTCGGCATCAGCTTTCATCCCCGGTTTTATTTGCTGTCCTGCGTTTTTCGGCGCGCCACAGGCCGAAAACCAGTAGCGCGAGGAGCAGCAGGACTATGCTTCCGGTTATTTTCATGACGTTGATGGCAGCCAGGGCGTACTTTTTTCCTACCGGGTCGTAATGAAAACAGTAGAGGAGCACCCGGTTGATGACGGTCGAACCGCCGATCTTGCCGTCGGATGCTTCGATTAGTGCCAGTTTCAGATCCCGGGGTTCCTGCTCAAGGCCGTACAGGTAGCGGGCAACCCGGCCGTCGGGTGTCAGGATGACGAGTACCGACGGATGGGCGAAGTTGTTTTTCCCCAGTGCCAGGTAGCGGTAGCCCACAGCTCCGGCAAGAGTTTCTATCTGCTGCTGTCCGCCGAAGAGAAACGGCCACTTCTGTTCCGGGTTGTCGATGCCCTGGAGCATGGCGTGGGTTTCCTTCTCCTTTTCCCTGGTTCTTTCAGCGGTTTCATCCGGATCGATGCTGACGGTAACAATGTGAAAATCCTTGCCCAGGGAGAGCCCCTGGATTTTGTTCATGGTTTTGACCAGGTTCCGGAAGGTGAGCGGGCAGAGCATCGGGCAGGAGTAGTAGTTCAGCGTCAGGATGACCGGTCCTCCGCTGAAGAACTTTCCGAGGGTAACCCTTCGGCCGTGCTGGTCGGTGAAAGGTAGGTTCAGAGGAATCTGGGCCCCCGGCTTTTCGTCTACGCCGATCTGGCGAAGAATCTCTTCTTCGCGGGGTTCGGCGTGCGGTGCAGCGGGCAGAAAAATCTGCCAGGAAAGAAAGAGAGCAAGAGCATATACTATGACGCGAGTTTTCATGGGTTTTCCGTACAGTCCAAAGCTGGGATTATTCATCCGATCTTTTCCAGTGTAACGGTATCCGTCGGAAATACAATCCCGACAGGGCTTTCAGATCTTTAGAGTTTGCTGCGAAAGAAAAATACTATATATTTACAGCACCGGCAATTGGTCTGGTAAATTATTTTCACCAGCCGGTAGAGTCTCTTGGAGGGAAATGAACATGGCACACGACATTGAATCCTTAAGTATCAACACAATCCGCACGCTTTCCATGGATGCGGTACAGCAGGCCAACTCCGGCCATCCAGGCACGCCCATGGCCCTGGCGCCCCTTGCCTACGTCCTCTGGCACCGGGTTCTCCAGTACAACCCAAAGAATCCCGCCTGGTTCGACCGGGACCGCTTCGTCCTTTCGATCGGGCATGCCTCCATGCTGCAGTATGCCATTCTCCACCTCACCGGCTATGACCTGTCCCTCGACGATCTGAAGAATTTTCGCCAGTGGGGAAGCAGAACGCCCGGCCATCCGGAATACGGCCACACCCCCGGCATCGAAACCACCACCGGCCCACTTGGCCAGGGGATCATGAACAGCGTTGGTATGGCCATGGCCGAAGCCCATCTCGCGGCGGTGTTTAACCGGCCGGAACACAATATTATCGATCATGCAACGTATGTATTCTGTGGTGATGGCGACCTGATGGAAGGGGCTTCCCACGAGGCTGCCTCCCTGGCCGGCCATCTGGGCCTTGGCAAGCTGATCTGTGTCTTTGACAACAACCACATCACCATCGAGGGAAGCACCTCCCTCTCCTGCTCCGATGACGCAGCCCGGCGTTTCGAGGGCTACGGCTGGCATGTTCTCGACCTGGGTGATGAGGCCAATGACCTTGATGCCCTGACTGCTGCTTTCCAGGCGGCACGGGCAGAAGCGGACCGCCCCACCCTGATCATTGTCCGTTCCCATATCGGTTTTGGTTCGCCCCACCGCCAGGACACCTCTTCGGCCCACGGTGAACCCCTGGGCGAGGAAGAAATCCGCCTGACGAAAAAATTCTACGGCTGGCCCGAGGAGGGGAAATTTCTCGTCCCCGAAGAAGTTCGCACGCATCTGGGTACAGCGGTTGAGCGCGGACGGGAGATGGAGGAGTGCTGGAACAGCCGGTTTGCGGCCTACCGGCAGGAGTATCCCGACCTGGCCGAACGCCTGCTCGCCGCCCTCTCAGGAGAACTTCCCGCCGGCTGGGACGCGGATATCCCTGTCTTCGCGCCGGAAAAGGGTCCTATCGCCACCCGCGCGGCATCGGGCACGGTTCTCAACGCAGTGGCGGCCATGGTGCCGTGGCTGGTGGGCGGCAGCGCCGACCTGTCACCTTCCACCAAGACCCTGATCGCCGGCAGCGGCTACCTGGCCAAGGGCAGCTACGGCGAGCGGAACATTGCCTGGGGGATTCGCGAACATGCCATGTGCGCCTGTGCCTCGGGCATGGCACTCCATGGCGGCGTCAGGCCGTTCGGTGCCACCTTTTTCGTCTTCACCGATTATGCTCGGCCGGCCATCCGGCTGGCTGCCCTCATGGGGCTGCCGGTGATCTATGTCATGACCCATGATTCCATCGGGGTTGGCGAGGACGGCCCCACCCACCAGCCGGTTGAGCACCTTGCCTCATTGCGGGCCATGCCGAACTTGAGCATCATCCGCCCGGCTGACGCCAATGAGACCGCCTATGCCTGGCGAGCAGCGATGGAGCGGACCGCTGGTCCAACCATGCTGGTTCTCACCCGCCAGAACTTGCCGATAGTGGACCGGAGTGCTTTCGGTGGTGCCCCAGGGGTACTGAAGGGTGCCTACATCCTTGCACGAGAAAAGAAAGCCATACCGGACATCATCCTCATTGCCACCGGTTCAGAAGTGCCGCTCATCCAGGAGGCCCAAAAAGCCCTGCTGGCGGACGGCATCGATGCCCGAGTGGTGAGCATGCCGAGCTGGGAGATGTTCCGGGAGCAGCCTGTCGCGTATCGTGACGAGGTCCTTCCCCCTGAGGTTACGGCCAGACTCGCCGTGGAGGCAGGCTCGTTCTTCGGCTGGCGGGAGTGGGTCGGTGACCGGGGTGGGATCATCGCCTTGGATCATTTCGGCGCCAGCGCCCCGGCAGGCGAGCTGTTCAAACATTTCGGTTTTACGGTGGAGAATGTTGTTTCCAAGGCTAGGGAGCTGGTTGGGTTGGGCGGTTGATCCAAGCCAAAATCATCTAGCCACAGAGTTTACAGAGGTCTCAGAGGATACACTGGCTGCTGAGAAATTCTTCGGTCTGTCTTGGTGGGTGTTTGAGACTATTCAGTACCCTTTAATTTTCTCTGTGCTCTCTGTGTCCTCTGTGGCAAAAAGTTTGGTTTTCAGCTTCATTCGTGCTGATAGGGAACACCATGCCCCTCGATAAATACCACGAAAAACGCGATTTCAACCGCACCCCGGAACCAGCGGGAGGGTCCGATCCTTCAGAAAAGGGAACGGAATCGGCCCGCCGGTTCGTGATCCAGAAGCACCATGCCCGGACTCTGCACTATGATCTGCGCCTGGAAGACAACGGGGTGCTGAAAAGCTGGGCAGTCCCGAAGGGACCGAGTCTCGATCCGGCGGAGAAGCACTTGGCTGTGGCCGTGGAGGATCATCCCGTGGAGTACGGCGAATTCGAGGGGAGCATTCCCGAAGGGGAGTATGGTGGCGGTAAAGTTATCCTCTGGGACCGGGGTACCTTCGAGCCGGTCGGGGAGGGCGAGTCCCTCAGCGAAATGCTCGAGCGGGGTGTCGCCAAGATCCGGCTCTCCGGCGAAAAGCTGCAGGGCGGCTTTGCCCTGATCCGCACCCGCTGGGGTGGTAAGGACAAGAACTGGCTGCTGATCAAGGAAAAAGACCAGTATGCCCGGCCCGGCTATAACGTGACAAAGGAGGAGCCCCTTTCCGTCATCTCCGGGCGGGACGTGGAAGAGGTTGAATGACGAATTTCCACGCCAACATCCGCAAGCTCTATGCATTTGCCTTCCTGCAGAGGACGCTGTTTCCCATGGCGATCATCACCCTCTTCTGGAAGGACCAGATCGGCCTGAGCCTGACGCAGATCCTGCTGCTGCAGAGCATCTTCTCCGCCGCTTCCGTTCTCCTGGAATACCCCTCCGGCTACATTAGCGACCGCCTTGGCTACCGCACTGCCCTGACCATTGCCACCGTGCTCGGCACGGCAGGCTGGGGGCTTTATACGTTGGCCACCACCTTCAATGGTGTCCTTGCAGCCGAGATCCTGCTCGGTATTTCCCTGTCGTTCATCAGCGGTTCTGACAGCGCCCTGCTCTTTGAGACGCTGCGCGAGGAGAAGGCGGAAGGGCTCTACGCCCGCTGCGAGGGGCGCATGAACGGCTTCTCCCAGAGCGGTGAAGCCATCGGTGCCCTGTTTGCGGGCCTATTTTATGCCTATGCGCCACTGTTGCCATTTTTTCTCCAGATAGCGGTTTGGGTGCTGGCTTTTTCCGTGGTCCGCACCATGAAGGAACCGCCGCGGGATACCGCCATCAAAATTCACTCTCATCTGGCCGAGGCCCTGCGGATCACCCGCTACGCCTTTGTGGAAAACCGCAAGTTGCGGGCTACGATCCTCCTCAACACCTTTCTCGGCATTGCCTCTTTCTATCCGGTCTGGCTCATTCAGCCGTATATGCAGCAGCACGGCGTTCCGCTTGGCTGGTTCGGTCCGGTTTGGACTGGCGCCAACCTGACGGTGGCGGTCTTTGCCCTTACCAGCCACCGGGTTCATTCACTCCTGGGTGACCGGAAGATGATCATGCTGTTCATCGTCATGATCCTGGCAGGCTACTTCGGGCTGGGTCTGATCGGCGGGGTCGGAGGTTTCCTCTTCTACTACCTCCTGACCAGCATGCGTGGTATGCGGGGGCCGATGTTCCTCAATCACACCCAGCTGGAAACCCCCTCGGCGAACCGGGCCAGCATCCTCTCTCTCCAGTCGCTGGCCTTCCGTGTTGTCTTCATCGTCACCGGCCCGTTGGTGGGAATGCTGGCCGACAAAATGGGGGTGCAGCAGGCCTTTCATCTGCTCCTCTATGCCTTTCTGATTATTCTGCCGCCGTTGGCCTGGCTGTTCCTGCGAAATCTCGGCCAGGGAGAGAATGCCGCCCCCGAGGGGTGACGCTGAAAGGGGAGGGAGCGATGACTACACTGCGCCTGATGCTGAACTACCTAGCTGCCGGGGGAGCCTGCCTCCTGGGCGGCGGTTCGCTGATTATCTTCGCCCACTTTCTGTTCTTCGGCTCTTTTGACGAAGTGAATTTCGGGCTGGGGCAGGGCTGGGCGCTGCTCTTCGATGCCGGGCTTTCCCTGCTCTTTTTCCTCCAGCACAGCGGCATGGTCCGCAAAAAATTCCGCCAGTGGATTGCCGGGTTCATCTCGGAGGATTACTTTTCTGCGCTTTACGCCATAGCCTCCGGCGTTGCGTTATTTTCCGCGGTGTTTCTTTGGCAGGAGGGTGAACTACTTTTTACTGCTCCGCCAGGGATCCTTCGCTGGTTCTTCCGCGCACTCTTCTGTCTCGCCGTGGTGGGTTTTTTCTGGTGCGGCATGTCGCTGAAATATTTCGACCCCTTCGGCATCGGGCCGCTCCTTGGTCGGAACAGGGTCAACCCGGAGCAGGTCTCCCTGACGATAATGGGGCCGTACCGTTTGGTGCGCCATCCGCTCTATCTGCTCAGTATCGTGATGATCTGGTCCTGCCCGGACCTGACGAGCGACCGGTTCCTTTTCGATTTTCTCTGGACCGTCTGGATCATTGTCGGCGCTATTTGGGAAGAACGTGACCTGGTCGACCAATTTGGCGACGCGTACCTGGAATATCGCAAAAGGGTTCCCATGCTTATTCCCTGTATCAAGCGCGGGAAGCTTTAGTCGCAGGAATTTCATTAGAAATATTGACCTTGTTGTTACAATACAGTAATAAAACCAGACTCATAGTGGATAGTGATAGACCTTCCGGAGGGATGCCTTGCAGTGCACCGATGGAGTCGAGGAAATAGAGAGGCCGTTTGCATCAGTGCTGTGTGTTGATGGACGCGGCTTCTTTTCGTTCTGGCTACCTTAAAAAGAGTTTGTGGTATGATGGCCGGAAAACACGCCAATATCCAATTCGGGATGGGTTGACGTATTGATTTCAGTTTGGCTGTTGAACAGATCTGGTCAACAAACTTAGTCTGTTATGTATCAATTATTGCAACAGACAATACATGGAGGAGTAAGTACATGGAAAATCATTGTGAATATCTGAAAGCAAAAAGAATGTGGCTGGTCATTCCGTTTATTCTTATGTTAACTGCATGCACTCCGGCACACATGGTTCTGAAACAGGACAACTTTGATATCAAAACCGTAAAACCGGATGATGGCAAAGCTGCCTTGGTAATTGCCAGAACCACTTCATTCGGAGGGGCGATAAATTTCTATACATATATCGAACAAAACATAATCGGTGTTACAAAAGGCAAAAGCTGCATTGTGAAATATAACATTGAACCCGGCGTAAAATACCTCATTGCGAGAACAGAAAGCCTTGAAGAGGCGAAGATCAACTTCGAGCCCAATCACATCTACTATGTGCAACAATCGCCACGGATAGGCTGGGTCGTCGCACGGGTTACCATGACTCCGATGTCGCAAGAACAGCTACTGTCAGAAATAGGAACGGATGGATGCACTTTGTACGAGATGGACATTAGGGATATGGCGGACAATTTGACAAATGATGAGTACAAGGAAGCTGTTACGGATTATGAGCGTGAATTGAAAGAGGGGTATCACAAGGATTTCACCGACTATAAAGGCTTTGCCGTGAAATAAAGCGGTTAATATTGCGAAGAAAGACAATTGAAGGCACTACCGTGGGAATGCCAGCGAGCATAAAAGGGTGCCTTCTGATGTTAGAGATTGGTCTCTGGAACAGCATGTCAGGAAGTCATCTGATTATGCCAGGAGGTGTCTTTTGTATGATTATCAGATCTATTCTGAAAGGAGAGATTATGCAACAGGGGAAGATCAGAGTGAGTCCTTCGGAAGAGACTATCAATTTTGGTCCGCTGGGGATCCGGTTCCTTCTCACGGGCGAAGACTCTAACGGTGGTGCGTCCGTGTTCGAGGTCCTTGTCCCTGTCGGGCAGAAGCTGGCTGCGCCAGCGCACAAGAACGACGCATATGAGGAGATTCTGTATGGAATCAAGGGTGTGCTTACTTGGACGGTAGATGGCACACCCATCGAAGTGGGCCCCGGCCAGGCACTGTGCATCCCTCGTGGGGCAGTACACCGATTCGACAACCTCGGTAGCGAGGATGCTAAACAGCTCGTGGTGATAACGCCTCCGATTATGGGGCCGGCATACTTTCGTGAAGCGGCGGAAGCAGTCCGCGCGGCGGGCGGCGGCTCGCCAGACCACGCAAAAATGACGGAAGTTTTTCAGCGTCATGGAATGACGGTGGCCGCGCCCCCGCCTGATAAGTAGTAACTGCCTTGGGGTCTGACCAAGCTAACAGTCAGTTATTATTAAACAACACGGCGAAACCGCCTCATTTTAATCCTTGAACGTGCGTTTTTAGCGGCAAAAAGGGTCTTATAAGAGTGCCTGGAATACAGTGACACCATACTGATTAATAATTGAAACAGAGGAATTACGTATGCTGCCCCCTATTTCCCGTTAGGACAACGAGTACAATATGGACCAATCGCAAAACGATAGTTCAATTTCAGACGAAGAATCCTTTCAAAACGGCTACTACTACTTCGTTAAAGCCGTTGAGATTCTTGCCATGTCGCCTGAAGAGCAGTGCGAATGTTTGGGTTATTGCAATGTGGCCTGGGAGCTCAAAGATGATGTGTCCGCTGGGGCTTACCTATTTAACTTACCGACCCCTTCGATAACCAATTACCAAAAAGGTGTGATCCTGACTTTGATAAATGATCTCAACTCAATTCCGAGCTATGTTCTAAAAGCAGGAATTGGTGTCCCGGTCAGCCTTGAGTCAATGCGGAATCAGTGCTGGGAGCCACTTCGCCTTCGAGCAAGCCGGCTGCTTAAGGAGCTTGAGACAGCAACTGAGAGCAACAAAAGATATTTTGAATCTAAAAGTGAGAGGCCCTAACAATTCATTGCAGTTCATTCCGGGCCTCATGATCCTCCACCGGACCGCCATTCCGTAGCGCTTCTAATTGGCCGCAGAATATTGCCGTTTGAAGGTATTTTATGGAAAAATTGATATTCATTGCTGTCTTTGTTCTTGCTGGACAGACTGGTTATAATCAGTACGTTGCGTTGTCCAATCCTGCGGATGCTGCGGTTTTATCTGCTCTGTCAGACAGCAGTGATGCAAAGTTAGCCAGCGCCTACAAGCACCGAACAAGCAATATTCAAATTGGAGGTCAAGGAACGGTTGTGAAGATTTTGCCGGATGATAATGACGGTAGCCGGCATCAAAGATTTATCGTGCGGCTGAATTCAGGCCAGACGCTCCTGATTGTACATAATGTTGATGTGGCTCCAAGAGTGTTGTCACTAAATATAAATGATTTTGTTCGCTTTTATGGTCAGTATGAATGGAATAAAAAAGGTGGAGTTATTCACTGGACACATAAGGATACTAGAGGATCACATGTGGCGGGATGGATAGAGCATAATGGGCACCTATATCAATAGACCCTCTACCAGATGTTTTGCCGAATGTTCTGTATTATGTTAGAGCAAGATAGCTAAGTGGCCTGTCCCCAAATATGTCCCCAGTGGAGCGGGACAAGAAAAACGAGGGAATCAGATGGCGGAAACAATGAAAAGAAGATCAATGGTAATTCTGATCTTAGAGCTGCTTCGAGATATGACGGTTTTCATCGATCTCGAATTGAAGCTGGCCATTGCCGAGTTCCGGAGGAATATCGGCTCCGCCAAAAAAGGGGTCATCCAGATGGACATCGGCCTTTTTCTGCTGCTGCTGGCCCTTCTCCTCTTCACCTGTTCGTCAGTCGCTGCCTTGCCCTGGCCGGTAAAAACAGGCTCAGCAAGTCTCCTCCCCTCCCCACGGAATTGCTTGAAAGGATCAGAACCATTTCAAGGAAGTTGAGAGGGTAAGCGAGCAGGCAGGTCCGGATTGAAAGAATGATAGGAGTTAATCCTTTGAAGAAAGAAATAGCCTCATTGAACACGATAGAGCGAGGTGCCACTGCTGTTGTTACCCATCGCGTGCGGAACGGAAAGCAAGCCCGCTACGACGACTGGTTGAACGAAATTGCTCCAATATGCAGAGGCTCCGCGGGTCACCTGGATTTGCAGATTATTCGCCCGATCGAAGGCCTCACATCGACATATACGATAGTCATAAGGTTTGATACTCGTGAACATCTCGAAAAATGGATGAGTTCACAGGAGCGAAAACAGCTCATCGAAAAGGTGCGACCACTGCTCGCGAAAGACGATGACTTTTTTATTCGCAGTGGCTTGGATTTCTGGTTTACACCTGAGGGTGCGAAGGCCAAAGTGCCTGTGCGCTGGAAACAATTTCTCGCTACCTGGTCTGCCATCTATCCTCTCGTGCTCGGTATTCCGCTGGTTGTGTCGTTGCTGCTGCGGAAACTGGGTGTACCCCAAGATCGTTTCATTGACACGCTATTTGGTACGGCTGCGGTTGTTTTTCTGATGGTTTATCTGGTAATGCCGCGCTACACCAAACTGCTCCAACGCTGGTTGTTCGACTGATCTCTCTGCCGGCAGAAGAAAATCACAACGGAGGAGCCGATGAAAATTTCATCTTTGCTGATCTACATAGTCTTGGCGAGCGTAGTAATTTTTAATGCTAATCAAACCATGGCCTGGCACGACGCCACACACATGGCGGTGGTAAAAGCGGCTGGCCTGGACAACTATGTGTACCTTGCCGTAGGCGCCGACATGGCCAAGGAAAAAGCCGGGAAGATCGAGGCAGAAAACCATTACAACAATACCCCGCGATGTGTCACGATTTCTCCGGAAATAGTATTGGCTCAAGTCGAAGACTACAATAAACCGGGAGATGCCGATGGTCATCTGTACGGGGCCATAATTGCGGCTCTCAATGACTATATGCGAAGGGGAGCAAGCGGCAAGTATGCTCGTTACCCGCTCGGTTATGCCGTGCACTACCTTGGTGACCTCTCGATGCCTTTTCACAATATTGCTTACGATAGTTTCAATAAAAAGAATCATGCCGCCAATGACGGAATCGTTGAAATAAACTGCCCCAAAGATGAATCAACAGATGCAAAGGTTGCCAGACTTGCGGCAGAGATTCAGAAAAGGATGAAAAACCTCCCCGCCATTCAGCTCTCCACCGATGTCAAAGGATTCAACATGGAGTTGGCAATGCAGATTGCAGCTATTGCCAATAATGCTTCGGTGCTCGGATATGCGATGGAAGATGCAAGTCCACAGAGAACGCGCCTGACCGAGGATGAAGCATACCTGCAGCTCGCTCAAAGCGCGCAGTTGTTACATGCGGTGGCTGTGGCAATTATAAAATGATCTGATTGGTGCTAATCTTCCGCAAGAGGCCATTTCGCTCACGGGTATGTTGGGTTTCAGGTGCGGGTCCAATGTGATATGCTCTTGAAAATTAACCTTGAAATTCCAAAAGGAGGACAGATTGCTGACGAGAGACAAACTCTATATCAACGGTGAATGGGTGGCTGCTTCCAGCAGTGCTGTCTTTGAAGTCGTCAATCCGGCGACCGAGGAAATAATCGGTTCAGTTCCGGCTGCGGGGCCTGCAGAGTCCGACTCAGCTGTTCTGGCAGCGCGAAGAGCCTTTGAAGCCTGGTCAGTAACGTCGCCAGCGGAGCGGGCCGAATGGCTGGAAAAGATTCATGCCGAATTGAAAAGCCGTGCGGGAGAGATGACAGAGCTGATCATGGCGGAACTGGGCATGCCGTTGAAGCTGACAAAAATAATCCAGGTGGGGTTGCCGCTCGAGATACTCGAATCGTACGCCAATCATGCGCGGACCTTTTGCTTCGAGGAGCGGATCGGGAACTCACTCGTGGTAAAGGAACCGGCGGGGGTCGTGGTCGCCATCACCCCCTGGAACTATCCCCTCTACCAGATCATTGCCAAGGTTGCTCCCGCCCTTGCGGCAGGGTGCACAATCGTTCTCAAGCCGAGCGAGGTGACACCTCTCAATGCCTTTCTGCTAGCAGACATCATTGACCGGGTCGGGTTGCCTGCCGGGGTGTTCAACCTGGTGAGCGGCTCCGGACAGGTGGTCGGGGAGCGCTTGGTCGGGCACGAAAATGTCGACCTGATATCATTTACCGGTTCCACCCGTGCCGGCAAGAGGGTCGCGGAGCTAGCGTCAGCCGGCGTCAAGCGCGTCGCTCTGGAGCTGGGAGGAAAATCTCCTTCTCTGATCCTCGACGACGCCGACCTGGCAGAGGCGGTCAAAGGAACCGTCACATCGTGCTACCTTAATTCCGGCCAGACCTGCAACGCCTGGACTCGTATGTTGGTTCCCGAGGACCGGTACGAGGAGGCGGCAAAGGTCGCCGTAGTGGCGGCAGGCAAGTTCACCCCCGGTGACCCGCGGGATGAAAAGACCCGGCTTGGCCCCCTGGTGTCGAAACGCCAGCATGAACGGGTCAAGGAGTATATTCGCACCGGGATACGGGAGGGCGCGGAACTGCTGCTCGGCGGGGCGGAGGCTCCGGCCGGACTGGAGCGGGGCTACTTCGTGTCACCCACGGTGTTTGGCAGGGTGACAGCGGAGATGACCATCGCCCGGGAAGAAGTCTTCGGGCCGGTCCTGTCGATCCAGACCTACCGGAGCGAAGACGAGGGGGTTGCCCTGGCTAATGATACGGTCTACGGCCTAGCCGCAGGCGTCTGGTCGGGCAATGCAAAACGGGCTCTGGCGGTGGCCCGCCGGTTGCGTGCGGGGCAAGTGGACATCAACGGTGCGCCGTACAACAGCGAGGCTCCCTTCGGCGGGTACCGGCAGTCCGGCTATGGTCGCGAAATGGGACGCTACGGACTCGAGGAGTTCCTGGAGATCAAGGCGATCCAGCTACCGCAGGAGTAGCTGAAGTATTTCGACGTAAATAAAGGCCGGGGAGTGTGCTTGGCTTTCGAACCTGGTGATTTGCTCAGAGACAGAACGCGTCTGCTTCAACAGCGAGCAACAGTTTGAGGTGGACTTTGCTCTGCCTGCTCCACGTCAATCACTTTGTCGAGAACCTCACGTACCTTTTGCAAAAGAATATTTTGCGTAAAGGGTTTTGCGATAAGATTCGGATTTTCTTCATGTATTCCGCTGTTACTTAAAATGTCGTCGGTATAGCCACTCATGAAAAGTGCCTTGACTTCAGGCTGTGCTTTTTTGATTTCGTTATAGGCTTCCTTGCCGTTTTTTTCAGGCATCATTACGTCGAAAAGAAGCAGTTGTATTGAACTTCTGTGTGATAAAAATTTTTCTACGGCCTCCGCGCCATCCTTTGCTTCGATCACCTGGTAGCCGAATTCTTCAAGCACCGACTTCGCAAGATTTCTCACCATCGGGTCATCTTCGGCCAGCAGGATGGTTTCCGAACCGATAGGGGGGGCTGAAATCTCCGGCGTTTCCTCTCGTACAATATTCTCCTGGATTACCGGCAGATATATCCTGAAGGTTGTCCCCTTGTCCGGCTTACTGTGGACATCTATGTAGCCGTTGTGCTGCTTGATGATCCCGTAGACAATGGCAAGGCCGAGTCCTGTCCCCTTTCCGGTATTTTTCGTGGTGAAAAACGGTTCGAAGATTCGTTCCCGGATCTTTCCGTCCATGCCGAGCCCGGTGTCGGATACTGAAATACGCGCATAGGGTCCCAGATTACCATATCCGTTAGTTCGAATGAATTTCTCATCCAGGATGATCCGTTCAGAGGTTATGGTAAGGCGTCCCCCGTCAGGCATGGCATCACGCGCATTAGTGACGAGGTTCATCATGATCTGTTCAATTTGCACCGAATCAGCATGTACCACACAATTGCCGCCGGTAATGACCCTGAGTTTGATATCCTCCCTGACAAGCCGTGAGAGAAGTTCCCTGGATTTGTTGACGATGTCGTTCAGCAGTACCGGCTGAAGTTTGACAGGTTGCTTTCTGCTGAAAGCCAGCAGGTTGCTGGTCAAGTTTGCTGCCCTTTCCGCCGAGTAAATAATGTGGTCGACATATTTGCCCAGGGATGGGGTATTGGTCATTTTTCTCTGCAGCAGATTGCCGTAACCTATTATTGCGGTGAGCATGTTGTTGAAGTCGTGGGCGACACCACCGGCAAGTTGTCCGACGGCATCCATCTTCTGGGCATGACGAAGTTGCTCTTCAAGGTGTTTGCGATCGGTAATGTCCTGGAAATTTTCTACGATGATCTCCCTGTTTCCGACCGGGATCCTCCGGGCGCTCTTGATGATCGGCACAAGCCGACCGTCACGGCCTTTTACCGCTGTTTCATCATTGTCGATTCGATCTTTGCCCAGGTCGAAGATCGGACAGAGATGAGGACCCTTCGGACAGATAATACCGCATAACTGGCCGACGAGTTCCTCTCTCGAAAATCCGGTTGCCGCGCAGAGGACATCATTGACATCTTCAATGATGTAGCTGCTGTTGACCGTGAAGCTTCCACCAGGAAGATTGTTGAACAAAGAGTGCCATTTTTCCTCGGCCAGCTTGCGTTCGGTCACGTCCTCAAGTGTTTCCAAGGCTCCGGCCACGTTGCCCCGGGTATCCCGGAGAACTGTAGCGGTCAGGTGCAGCCATTTCCCCTTTCCGTTCCAGCCGGGGAAAAACTCTGTGACTTCATAGGCCTCTTCTGCAAGTTTCGTCAGCGAGCTTTTTTCGCCATACCACTGTGATACCTGACAGGGATCCCCTTCTGCCAGTAAATTGGCCAGAACGGGCCGTTCCTCGTCATAGCAGGCGGACCAGGCCCTGTTCGTTCCAATGACTTCGCTGGCCTTTACGCCGCTCAGTTGTTCAAGGGCCTTGTTCCAGTAGAGGATCTCCTGTTCCTTGTTGACGACGAACATCGGCAGCGGCAGATTCTGGATGGTGGCGGACAATTTCTGGCCGCTTTCCCTGAGCGCCTCTTCTGCGAGCCTGCGTTCCCCGATATCACTGATGTGCTCCAGCTGTTGTTTCTGGCAGCCGATCTCAAGCGGAACCCGCAGCATTTCCCGGTAACAGTCAAAAATCTCCCTGATTCTTTCTCTGCTGAAAACCGGGATCCGGTTGAGGGCGTTCAGGTAACGTTTTTTGTCATCGTCATAGAAAAACCGCCCGGTGAGTAAGGTGGCCACACACGTTCCGTCAATCAGCAGTGGAGCTGATAGATGCCTGAGCCCATGTGTACAGGTGAATTCAATAAATTCTTCGTCAGGGCCTGGCGAATAATTTGCCGAGGAGGAATCCCCTTCTTGATGGTGCTCGCACCTGCCGGTATGCCGGTGGTGAAAAAGATTGCATATATCTTGGCAACCGGCGGCTGCCAGGGTGTTTCCCTTGCCATCCAAAATGGCAGCGAACAGGCCGGTCATCCTGTGACATGCCTCCATCAGGCGTTGTGCCTGATCGGCAGTGATAAGTTGTGTGAAAGTACCATTGACCATTCTGTCCTCGTTTTAATCGTCTTGTGCCGGTAATCTGGCAGAGTGACAAATGGTGCGCCAGCGTCTCCGTTTTTTACCTGAAGAAATGATAAGCAATTTCTCTACCAATTATTCTAGTGAAAATGGATTAATTTTGCAAGGCATGCTTTGTAGCTTGTATGATGTCGTCTTTTGCTGTGAAAGAAAGTTCGGAACTTGAAGAATCCTGCAGAGAGGCGTCCGCTGTGTCTTGTGCGTGTTACTATTGAACACGACAGCGAACAATTTTCAAAATCGCGGTACGAAAGGGGGCAGTTATTTGTTGCGTGTCTGACAGCAAAACCCTGTTGGACGCATCAGGTCCCGCAGAAGGTTTGATAGCATTGTTCCGAAGGTTCGGGCGGCAAACGATAGTCGCCATGTTCGGGCCGATCATCGTAGGGCTGGGACAAGACCTCAAGCAGCTTCGACATCACGGTGAAATCTCCCCGTTCGACGGCAGCGTGCAGGGCTTCTTCCACCCGGTGGTTGCGGGGGATGACCGCGGGGTTGTTGGCCCGCATGAGCGTGTGCGACTCTTCGACGGATTGGGGTTGTCGGGCCAGACGGTCCTGCCAGTGCCGGTGCCATTCGACGAACGCCGCATCATGGAACAGGGGAGTATCCTCCGGTATTTCAGCGGCAAGATTGCGGAAGGTGTTAGTGTAATCCACGTGGCTTTCCTGCATGTAGGTGAGAAGGTCTTTTATCAGCTCGATGTCAGCGCTTTCTTCCGTGAACAGTCCCAGCTTTGCTCGCAGGCCGGATAGCCGATAGCGGAGAAAAATCTCCGGAAATGACGAGATTTCTTCTTCCGCAATCAGGATTGCTTCGTCTTGATTCTCATGCAGCAACGGCAGCAGCGTTTCGGCAAAGCGGGTGAGATTCCACTGGGCGATTTGGGACTGGTTTCCATAGGCGTAGCGGCCATTATGATCAATGGAACTGAACACCGTGGCGGGGTCATAGGTATTCATGAAGGCGCACGGACCGTAATCGATGGTTTCGCCACAGAGCGACATGTTGTCAGTGTTCATCACCCCGTGGATGAAGCCCACCTGCAGCCACTTCGTTACCAGTGACGCCTGCCGCTCCATTACCCTGCGAAGCAGGGAAAGATAGCGGTTTTCCGCGTCGATCAGGTCGGGGTAGTGACGGCGGATGGTGTACTCTGCAAGCGTGCGGATGTCATCCCGATTTCCTTGTGCTGCGAGGAATTCAAAGGTGCCAACGCGGATGTGACTGGCCGCCACGCGGGTGAGGATTGCGCCCTGGAGCGGCGTTTCACGGAACACCTGCTCGCCGGTGGTAACGACCGCGAGGCTGCGGGTCGTTGGAATGCCAAGAGCGTGCATAGCCTCGCTGATGATGTATTCCCGAAGCATTGGTCCCAGTGCCGCGCGACCGTCGCCACGACGGGAAAACGGTGTCTGGCCCGAGCCTTTGAGCTGGATGTCGAAGCGTTCACCGTCGGGCGTGATGTGTTCACCCAGCAGTATCGCCCGGCCATCTCCCAGTATGGTGAAATGCCCGAACTGATGCCCTGCATAGGCCTGGGCAATCGGCTCCGCGCCTGCGGGAATGCGGTTGCCGGCGAAGATGGCAGCGCCTTCGTCCCCTTCCAGTGCCTGCGGAAGCAGGCCGAGCGACTCGGCGAGCTGGCGATTGAACACCAGCAGGCGCGGCTCACGTACCTGAACCGGATTCAGGAGTGCATACAATGTCTTCGGTAGACGGGCATAGCTGTTGTCAAAATTCCAGCCTGCTTCAATTGCCTTTGTGTTTGAGTTTGCTGGCATATGGGCTTCCTAAGGTGCACGCGAACGGCACCATAAAGATGATAAATTTTCCAAGGGACGACAAAGAAGCTTCCTCTGCCGTCGAACTATTGTAATACATTCTACGCTTCCGACATACAAAAGTCAGGAATTTTCTCCGAAGAGAAATCCTCACGACAACCAGGGGTTCAGTACTATTGGATAACAGGAATATTGTTTGATGCTGTGTAATACGGAATTTTATACAGGCTTCAGTTCTTTTTTGTGACAGTTCAGGTCAGACGTAAAATACCAGTAATCTCTTTCGTTCAAGGGTTTCTTTCCCGCCTCTTTCCCGGTACAATGCGCCCATGCAACGACCCTGCGCTATTGAAAGCTTCCATTCTTATGACGAAACCATTCCCCGCCTGCTTGAGGCCATTGGCGCAGCGGAAATCCTCGCGCAGCAGTCGCGAATCCTGATCAAACCGAACCTGGTCAACGGTTCATCGCCGCCTATTACTCTGCCGGTTGCCGTCTGCGATGCCTTGGTGCGCTTTTGTCGGAAGTGGAGCGACGCGGAGATCGTCATTGCGGAAGGGACCGGGGACCGTTACCTGTCGACCGACGAAGTATTCCGTATTCACGGCTATAACTGCCTTGCCAAAAACCACGGCATAGAACTGGTTGATCTCAACGAAGCGGAATTGATCGAGCTCCACAACTCCCGATGTCAGGTCTTTCCCACCTTCATGATGCCGCGCCTGGTAATGGAGAGTTTCGTCATCTCGGCCGCGGTTCTCAAGGCCCATTCCCTGTCCACGGTAACCCTCGGGATGAAGAACATGATCGGTGTGGCACCGCCTGCCTACTATCAGTGTGGCGGCCACTGGAAAAAATCAGTTTTCCACCAGAAGATGCAGGCCTCCATTTTTGAGCTGAATTGCTACCGAAAGCCCGACCTGACTTTTATTGATGCAAGCATAGGAATGGCGGAGCATCACCTGGGCGGGGCTACTTGCGATCCACCCATCAACAGGCTGCTGGCAGGGTTCGATCCGGTGGCAGTGGATGCAGCGGGGGCGCGGCTGCTTGGTATTCCCTGGCAACAGGTCGGTCATATCAGGATGGCGGACGGTCTGCTTGGCAGCGCTGAGTCCGCAGCGAATGTCTTTTAGGTTTTTTGCGTTATTGTTCCTGATTGAAAAACACGCCTTCCGTTACGACCATGAAAAATGATAGCATTCCGCCAAGAATCTCGAGCCGTATTCTGACATCTCTTGGAACGTTTCGGTGACATGATAATGATGAAAAAGAATGTGCCGCCTTTTTTGAAGTCCTATGGATTTTCCCTGCTACTGATCGTCTCGATTCTTCTCGGCGCTCTCCTTGGCATCGTCTTTAAAAAAGATGCAGCCATGTTCAAGCCGCTGGGCGATGTGTTTTTGAATCTGCTCTTTACCGTGATTGTTCCCCTGGTTTTCTTTTCCATTTCTTCCACCGTTGCTTCGATGACCAATCTCAGGCGTCTGGGTAAAATCCTCTCCTTGATGGCTCTGCTGTTTGTCGCTACCGGCCTCATCGCATCGGCGGTCATGATTGCCGCAGTCATCATCTATCCTCCTGCTGCCGGCGCAAGCATCTCCCTGCCCATGGCGGTTGATGTGCAGCACCTCAAGGCCTCCGAGCAAATCGTCCGGGCTTTCACCGTTTCCGACTTTCCAAACCTTTTATCGAAGAACAATATGTTGGCCTTAATTGTTTTTTCGATGCTGACCGGTCTTGCCACCTCCGCCGTGGGAGAGAAGGGAAAAGCCTTTGCAGCTTTTCTGGCCTCGGCCAACGAGGTGATGATGAAACTGATCACCTTTATTATGTATTACGCGCCGATCGGTCTTGGAGCATACTTTGCCTACCTAGTCGGTGTTTTCGGACCAGAGCTATTGGGCTCCTACGCCCGCGCCATGACGCTCTATTATCCAACCGCCCTGATATATTTTATTGTAGCCTATACCCTGTATGCTTTTCTTGCCGGCCGTGGAGTTGGCGTGAAAAAATTCTGGTGCCACATCATCCCGCCCGCTCTTACGTCTCTTGCCACCGGGAGTTCGATGGCAACGATTCCCGTCAATCTGCAGGCGGCGGACAACATCGGCGTGCCGAGAGATATCAGTGAGGTGGTCATTCCGATCGGCGCGACTATCCATATGGAAGGATCCTGCCTGGCTGCCGTGCTGAAGATCGCCTTTCTCTTCGGGATTTTTCAGATGCCCTTTACCGGGGTCGAGCCGATTCTGACCGCCCTGGGTATTGCTCTGCTGACCGGCGTGGTGGTAAGCGGTATTCCTGGTGGCGGCACCATTGGGGAGCTGTTGATTCTCTCCTTCTATGGATTTCCTCCCGAAGCATTGCCCCTGATCACGATGATCGGCACACTGGTGGATGCGCCCGCTACCATGATCAACGCTGTTGGCGATAATGTTTCCAGCATGCTGGTCGCCCGCGTTCTGGGCGGCAAGGGGTGGATGGATTCGAAAGGGTGACGGAGAAAGTATGAGGGAGATGATGAAAAAAGCAAAAATAATCACCTGCCTGTTTGCCGCGTTAGTTTTCTGCCTTGTGTCGGTCCCGTGCGTTTCGTCCGCTGCTGCTGTAAATGAAGCACCTGCAGAGTGGATTCAGTCGTGTCTGGAGAAACTGGCCGGGGACTCATCACAGGTGTTGCTGGTGGTGGGAGAAGGATCCTCCAAGTTCACGTCGATACTGTATGTTCTGGAAAAGAGGAATAATACTTGGCGGAACGCTTTCCCGCCGCTGCCTGCCCTGATTGGCGGAAAAGGCTTTGCTCAGCCGGGCGAAAAAAAGGAAGGTGACGTCAAGACACCGTCAGGGGTTTTTGCCCTGAAGCGTGCCTTTGGCTATGCAGCGAAGATCGATACCCGGTTGTCCTACCGGCAGACTGGAGCCGACGATATCTGGGTGGATGATATCACCTCTCCCGACTATAACCGCTGGGTGAGGAAGGGTGAAACGTCCGCTGCTTCTTTTGAAGTCATGAAACTGCATGATGATCGCTATAAATGCGGCATCGTGGTCGAATACAACACCGATCCGGTCATCAAGGGAGCGGGCAGCGCAATCTTCATCCATGTGCGGCGTGGGGAGAACAGTCCCACTCTGGGCTGTGTCGCCTTGTCCGAAAGCGACATCCTGAAGGTCCTCGGCTGGTTGGACCCGAAACGAAAACCGCTTGCAATACTGGGAACGAGAAAATCGATTGCCTTGCTGGCCAAGGGTGCACGCGTTTCACCGGACTGCTTGGCGGGTGAGCAGAAAAGATCCCATCAAGATTTTTCCGCAGGGGGTTCCGATGACGCTGCGCATGCCGATAGTGTTGTTTTTGCTTGCCCTGGTGCTTCTTCTTCAGGCCGGGCAGTCGCTGGCCGAAGCGCCGAGCGGGACGTTACCGAAAGGATTCGTCTATGCGGACGAGACAATCCCGGACCTGCGCCTGGACCTGCGCTATGCCGGTGTCCACAACTTCGTTGGGGAACCGGTCGACGGCTACCTGAAGCGAAGGTGCATCATGACCAAGGCGGCGGCGGAAGCGTTGAAAAGGGTCCAGGAAGAGCTGCGCCACTTTGGCCTCGGAGTGAAGGTTTTTGACGCCTACCGGCCGCAGATGGCGGTGGACCACTTTGTCCGCTGGGCGCACGACCTGAAGGACACCAGGATGAAGCGGGAGTTCTATCCTGACGTGGACAAAAAAAAATTGTTTCGAGACGGCTATATCGCAGCAAAATCGGGCCACAGCCGCGGCAGCACCGTTGACCTGACCATCGTCTCCCTGGGGGCCGAAGACGCGGGGCGGGAACTGGACATGGGCAGCGGATTCGACTTCTTCGGTCTCCCTTCGTGGCCGGACAGCCTACAGATAGCGACTCCTTCGCGTGCGCACCGGCTTCTTCTGCGGCTGGTCATGGAAAAATACGGCTTCCGGCCGTATCCCCAGGAATGGTGGCATTTTACTTTGAAAGACGAGCCATGGCCGGAAACATATTTCAATTTTCCGGTGCAGTGATATCGGTGTCCATCTAAAGGAAAAGATCCACGGCGGAAGGAGTTTGATTAGAAATATTGACAGTAATCGTTATCGTTAGGTAATGATAACAGACTCATTTGTTGGCCAAAAGGTGTCCTGGAGGGATGCAATGCAGTGTGCCGCCGGTGTCATGGGATTTCTTACAAAGCCGTTTTCCTCAGTAGGGTGCTGATGGGAACGGCTTTTGTTTTGTGTGAAATGGGACGAGAGACGAGAGAGCTTCATTGTAGCAGTGGCGGGGAGCAACATGACCGATGAAAATGATGGAATAATCAGATCACCAGCCGAACTTACTGAATTACTCTCCTGCCTTTCCGGCACTGATGCCTTTACGCTCCTCGAAATCATCCACAAGAGTATTTCCTGTGACACGGAAGAAGATTTCATCAATCTTTTTCCAAAAATTCAGGAACTGTTTCCTTTCGATTTTGCAGGTGTACTATTGGGTTCCCATGACACCAGCAAGGGACTTGAAGTTGTTCCTGCTGTCAATATCAGCTTTCCCGAAGGATGGATTCACGAATACTTTTCGAGAAACTACCACCAGACGAGTGCGCTCTCAATTCAGAATTTTGCGACATACAAGCCTCAATATATTACTGAAACCTGGGAAAAACACCGGCAGCCAAAAGAGATAAAATCACTCTGCCTGGATTTCGGAATAAGGGAGGGCTATGCCCATGGGTCATGTCCAGTGGGCCGGGGCCAAAATGGAAGCATGTTCTGCTTTTCAGGTTCAACGATGGAATACAACAGACACACTGAGGCCATCCTGGAATTGGCCGTTCCCCACCTCCACCTCGCCATCTCCCATATCTTCTGCAATAGGAAGTCGGCTAGTAATACAATTGTTCTTTCCTTTCGGGAAAAGGAAGTGCTCAACTGGCTGAAGCAGGGGAAAAGCTCATGGGACATTTCGGTCATTCTTGGCATAAGAGAGAGAACGGTAAATTACCATGTGTACAACATCATGCAGAAACTTGAGGTTGTAAACAGGCCTTAAGCCTTGGCGGTTGCGGTCCGTCTCGGCCTGATCGATATTGAATGAAAAAAACCCTCTTTCTTTTTTGTTACCCTCTCATACAGACCAACCAGATCTATTCCGTCATGCAGATGAGGGTTCATAAGCTTTCCATATGTTTCTGACTGTAACTTCTTACAGGTGAACTCTTGAGCTTGTTATGCAAGTCTGATTTTTAATCAGAGGATGCTTCCTTTGGTAAAATTGAGTCCTTCCAGACATTTACCTGTAATTTAGACAGTAGAAATTTTCGCATGTCTGTGGCGGCATCAGTTGAAGTGTTCTGTGTTCAGCAACCCTATTACGGAATAGAAGGAGTATAAGAATGGTCAAACTAGTATTTATTCTCCATAAACACCCTGATCTGACTGAAGAGGCATTTCAAAGCTATTGGAACGACTCACATGCACCGCTGGCTGCAAAGGTTCCGGGATTGTGCAAATATGTGCTGGGTCAGTCTGTTCCCGCTGCGCTTCCATTTCCACCACCTTGTGACGGGCTGGCAGAGTTATGGTTCGACTCGGTGGAGAGCATGCAGAATGCATTGTTGTCTCCCGAAGGGCAGGCGGCAACTGCTGATGCCGCCAACTGCTTTGATATGGAACGGACATCCATGATCGTTGTCGAAGAGATACCGATGCTGTAAATGCACACGAAACAACACAACGTTGGATGTCTGTTCAGACATGTCATGCATCTAAAGGGAGAACAGAAATGGAAACAATCAAAAGGCAGGAAGCGCCGGACTGGGCAAGGACGATTAACGCTTTCAATACCTATCTCAGCCAGGATCTCCTTGGCGGACCCAAGCTGATCAAGCTGGCATGGGTGATTAATCTGCATAAATTCCTGACCGTTTTCGTCGTCGCACTGCTGATGATCCGGTTCAACAACTACTCCACGGTTGCGTGGGTGTACATGGCTCTTCACGGCAGCTATGGATTCTGCTGGTTGCTGAAACATATTGTCTTTCGTGATCCCAAGTGGGAAACCAGGGTGACTTTCGGCGGCGCAGGTGCGACTTTTCTCTTCCTGGCGGCATACTGGGTGGCTCCCTATCTATTGATCTCCGACGTGCTGGGGCCCAATCGTCCGGCTCCGTCCCATTTGCTGATTGCCTTTTGCATCTCTCTCTTCACTGTTGGCCTGATGACCATGTTTGCCTCGGATTGCCAGAAACGATTCACCCTCGAGTATCGGCGTGGTCTGATTACCGAAGGGATGTTCAAATATGTGCGCCATCCCAATTATCTGGGTGAGATGATGCTGTATTCCGCCTATGCGCTGCTTGTGCAACATTGGATACCATGGGTCGTATTGGCCTATTTCTGGACGACGATATTTCTTGTCAATATGCTGATGATCGAAGCATCCATCTCGCGCTATCCGGAATGGGAAGCGTATAAAGCCGGGACCGGGATGCTGTTCCCGTGGCGATTTTTCTCAAGCAAACCAACGGAACGACATCAGTTTGGGTGATGATCAAGTAAAGGTTACCCCCTCCCCCCGCACCTTTGCCCGGGAAAAATGCAAGGGAATCCGTATGGCTTTCTGACGCAGAAAGAAGGTGCGCGGTGAGTCGCTGCTTTTTTGACCGCCAATACATTGACTAGTCTAATTTCAGCGTTGAGTATCGGAAATATTTGATAGTATCCGATACCGTTAACGGGCCGAGAGGATAATCGCGTGAAATATTCCGTTACTAGCGAAGCCGCAAATTGCCGACCGAAAAATGACATCTGCCTTCAAATACCGGCAAACGCTGCCGGTATTCAGTATGTTGCGCCTTCGTGCGCAGAACTGCCGCCCCCGCTCCGCAGCCACCCTTCGAAACTCTTTGTTGAAATCACCACGCGCTGCAATCTGAAATGCCAATCGTGCGTGAAGCAGTCAAAAGAGAACGGGATAATGGAAGGTGACATATCCATGGCTGCCTTTATGGCACTGGTCCCGACCTTTCCCCATTTGGAAAGCCTGGTGCTGAACGGCATCGGCGAACCGCTTTTGCATCCGCTTCTTGAGGATTTCATCAGGATCGCAAAAGCTTCTATGCCGGTGGGAAGTTGGGTCGGTTTTCAGTCCAACGGCACCCTGCTCACCCATGAGCGGGCCGACTCGTTGCTGGTTTCAGGTCTCGACCGGATCTGCCTTTCCCTGGATTCCGTTTCCAGCGTCACTTTCCGGGACTTGCGGGAAGGGGGCGAGGTTGCCGATATCGAAAACGCCATCAGGGTCCTCCAGGCTGCAAGGACCCGCACCGGGAAAACCGGTCTCGAGATCGGAATCGAATTCGTTGTGAGCTTGGCAAACTTCCGCGAGTTGCCGGAAGTTGTGAAATGGGCCGCCAGGCATGAAGCAAGCTTTGTGATAGTCACCCACCTTCTGCCGTATGACCTGTCCCAGGCGAAGAAAATAGCCTACGAGTATAATTCGGACGAGGCCCTCGACCTGTTCGAGCAATGGAAAACAAAGGCTGAGCGCGAGGAAATCGACATCCGGCGGTATTTGGACAAGAAATATTATGCCTTCAACTGGTTCCGGAACAAGGAGGAAGAGCGGATCCTGGACTTGGTCCACAAAATGATGCTCGACGCGAACCGCACCGGGATTTTTCTCCAGGTAATAAATCTGCTTTCGCGCGATGAATCATTCCAGAGGGAATTGGTAGATACTTTCGCTGAAGCCAGTGCTTTGGCCGAGGAAAAGGGGATCAGCCTGAAACTGCCCGAAATGGTTCCCAAAGCCGACCGCAGGTGTGAATTCATCGAGTCGGGGTCAGCCATGGTTTCCTGGGACGGGAATGTTCATCCCTGTTATTTCCTGTGGCACAGGTTCAATTGCTACCATAAAACACGGGTCGTCTGCAGGGAGATCGAAGCCAGATCCTTCGGTAATCTTGAAAAAACCACGATCCATAACATCTGGAATGATCCCGATTTCTTAGCATTTCGGGAAGAGGTGCGACGCTACGCATTTTCCAACTGCTCCAACTGCAACGTGGCCCCATGCGACTTCATCCTGGGACCCGACTTCGAGAAAGACTGCTCTGTTGCAACCGTCCCCTGTGGTGACTGCTTCTGGTGCATGGGGATGTTCAACTGCCTGCAGTAGGAGATCGACCTCGGAAGGCAGAAGTCATTGCCGGGCAGTTATCGGCATTGAGCTGGTCCGGCCCAATGCGCCCCGCCACCAAATATTGGCAGTTCAGTGTTTATCATGCATCTGCCTGACATCGCCGTGGAGTCCGGTGGTGGGATATCGTGTACGAATGATGACAAAAGTGAAAAAAATGTTAGTAAGTGCGATATTTGACATAATCGCCTGAGATGAATATATCCACGTGGTCAGCCTGCTGCCGCTCGGCTATCCGGCGGAAGAGCCGGCGCCAAGAAAAAAGCTGGTGCTGGAGCAGATTTTGCTGTAATCCCTGCCCGGCCGACTCCCGCACCTTTGGGCGGAAAAAATGAAAAGGAATTGATATGGCTTTTACCTACAAAGATGCAGTGCCTTGGGGAAGAAACTATGATGAATATATAAGAATGTTTGATTTGAATGAATACGAATTGAAACTGAAAATACTGGGCTGTGGAGATGGCCCTGCCAGTTTTAATTATGAATGTAACAAACGCGGTGGAAAGGTCATTTCCATAGATCCCATTTACAAACTATCAAAGGAAGAAATTCAAGAGAGAATAGCGGTAACGTATAACGATGTCATGACTCAAACAGAGAAAAACAGGGATAAATTCAGATGGGATATCATTAAATCAATCGATGAACTTGGCAAGACACGAATGAATGCCATGCAAACATTCCTGGAGGATTATGTACAAGGTAAAATAGACAAAAGATATTTACCAGCTTCATTACCTGAGCTTCCATTCTCGGATAAGGAATTTGATATCTCTTTATGCTCGCATTTCTTATTTTTATATACCGATAATCTGTCGTACAGATTTCACGTTGATGCGATAAGGGAAATGCTGCGTGTTTCAAAAGAAGTGAGGATATTCCCGCTTTTGGACGTGAATGCCACCAAGTCGCCCTACGTGCAGAGGATATTGTCAGACTTCAAAGAAAAAGAAATGGCAATCAAACGGGTAAATTATGAATTTCAGATTGGGGGAAACGAGTTGATTATCATAAAGAATCCAGAACAAAAAAATTCAGCGGTCGCAGCTCCGCTACGTCGCTGATTCTTCATTGAAAATGGTGGCCCGGAATGACAGCAATCAATTTGTGGGCATGTGTCCATACGAGATGTTCGAAAGGCTCTGTGAGAAAACGGCAGGGTCACCGGCATAGAGAGCCTGGATTACGGCTATTAGGTCTGTGGCGTGGGTCTCCAGCAAAATCCCGTATCAAATGGGGTCTCTGGGTACGAAGAAATGGAACAGTGGCATCCAGTTTTTCTGAAAGCGAGAGTATTGCTTCAGGCTGGATGCTATTTTTGGCATCACCAAAATATACCGATCAGTATATTTGTCTCTTGACATGAATATACCGCTTGGTATATTTACCAATATAGTTACTGGTTCGGAGGTATTTTTGGGAAAAGCTGAAGAAACAAGGCAGGCAATCATTGAAAGGGCGGCCGTTATCTTCAACAAGAACGGCTACCAGCGAACCTCCATGGCGATGCTCTGTGAGGATTTGGGGCTCAGCAAGGGGGCCATTTACGGGCATTTTGCCGACAAGGACGCCCTGGCGGTCGAAGCATTTCTGCACAGTGTCCGGTATACTTCAGAGAGGGTTCGTAAAAAGATTCAGCCCTGTCAGGGTGACGTAAACAAGTTGCGAGCCTTCGCGGCGACCTTTCTCGATTTTTTCGAGGATACGGTGCAGAAGGGTGGCTGCCCAATACTGAACACCGCTGTTGATGCCGACGATGCCCATCCGCGGCTACACGAAGAGGTGCGCCGGGTCCTGACTGCCTGGGAGCAGCGGCTTGTTGCTATGGTGGATTCGGGAAAGGTCAGCGGTGAAATTCGTCCGGATGCGGATGCGTATCTTTTTGCCGCCACCTTTATTGCACAGATTGAGGGTGGAATTTTGTTGGCTAAAACCATAGGAGATAAGAAGTACCTGGAGCGTTCAGTGGAAGGAATCAATCTGCTCATCGGTCAGATGGCGGCTGCTAAGGACTGAAACGTCAGGATTACAGGAGGATAGCATGGGGTTGATAACAATTGATGAGAGCAGATGTCGGCGCTGCGGGTATTGTGCCCGAGCCTGTCCGGTGGGGATCATTGCCTTGGGAGAGGGTTTCCCGACCACTGGTTTCCCGACCACAATCAAAAAGATTGAGAAAGGCTGCATTACCTGCGGCCACTGTGTTGCCGCCTGTCCGACCGGGGCGCTCAGCCACTGCCGAATGGCTGCTGATGCATGTGTGCCTCTGGATGATGGCTGGCGTCTGACTCCGGAGCAGGTCGGGCAGCTTATCAAGGGGCGACGGTCGATCAGGAACTTTCAGAAGGAACCGCTGAAACCGGACGTTATTGAACAACTATTGGATATTGTTCGCTATGCGCCGACCGGAATTAATACCCAGACGGTTTCCTGGAAGGTTATACTCGATGAGCAGGAGGTCCAGTTCCTCTCCGTGGCCGTGATCGAATGGCTACGCACCCAGGAAGGCGGGCAGGTGCACGGGGTCAAGGGTATGCTGAAGGCATGGGAGAAGGGGCGTGATCCGATCTTGCGCAAGGCTCCTGCCCTGATTATTGCCCATGGGGCCGTTGATGACCCGATGGTCTCATTCTCTGCTACCATCGCCCTGGCCACCCTTGATCTGGCGGCACTGCCTTTCGGTCTTGGTACCTGTTGGGCCGGTTTTCTCCACCAGGCCGCAGTCAGCTCTCCTGGAGTTGCGACGGCCTTGGCACTGCCTGCGGGGCACCGCATGTACGGTGGGGTAATGATCGGTTATCCGGAATTTGAATACTCACGTATTCCGACACGTAATCCGGCAAAGGTTACCTGGGGATAAGACCTGAGGTACTAGCGGCAGATGCAAAGCCACCAAGACTTTTCGACACGGATGGACACGGATACGAACAAAACTTATTAAAGTCAGATTCTTTCACGGAGCACCATAGTGCCTTTAAGGTGTTGATTTAATAACTTTAGGGGTTCTTTTATCTGTGAATATCTGCGTGCATCCGTGGCAAGCAAAATATTTCCCGCTTTTCTCAGCTTTAAAGGAGTTGTTACAACCATGACAGAAGAGAACTTTCACCGATTCGGCGGGGCCAGCCGTTATGTGCTGGACGAGGAATTGGCCAAGATCGTCAATGTCTCCATGGCCCTGGAGATGCCGTTGCTCCTTAAGGGGGAACCGGGCACCGGCAAGACCATGCTGGCCCACGCCATCGCCGAGAGCCTGGAAATGCCGCTGATCATTTTGAACGTCAAGTCGAGCATGAAGCTGGTGGAGGCGCTCTATCAGTACGATACTCTCACCCGCCTCAACGACAGCCGCTTCGCCGATTCAAGCCGTAACGTGAGCAATATCTCTGAGTATATCCGCATGGGCAAGATCGGCCAGGCCTTTGTGGCCGACCAGCGGACCGTTCTGCTCATCGATGAAATCGACAAGGCCGATACCGATTTTCAGGACGACATGCTGGACGTCCTCGACCAGATGCAGTTTGATATCATGGAGATCGACCGCACCGTCTCGGCCCGGCAGCGACCGGTGGTTATCATAACCTCCAATGCCAAGAAAGACCTTTCCGATCCGTTCCTGGGCCGCTGTAATTTCCATCATATCGCTTTTCCTGAACCTGAGATGATGCGCCGGATCATTGCCATCCATTTCCCCGATTTGTCCAACGATCTGGCCCAGGCGGCTATCAATGCCTTTTACCGGCTGCGCCTGGTTGAGGGGGTCGAAAAGAGGCCCGCTACCCGCGAACTTCTTAACTGGATCCGGGCCTTGCAGGCAGATCCGGACTTTCGGATCGAGGCCTTGAGCGATGGGATACTTCCCTATCTGGGAGTCCTGTTCAAGAAGAGCAGCGATCTGGAAAAAGCCGGCCTGGTACCTGCGTCCTGAGTGGTGAAACCGGCGTGGAGATTCATCTATGTTTGTACCCTTCTTTTATACCCTGCGTGATCGCGGCGTGTCGGTGACTCCCACCGCTTTCCTCCGTCTGCAGAAGGCTTTGAGTCTCGGTCTGGTTGCCTCGCTGGACGATTTCTACATCGTGGCACGGGCGATCCTGGTGAAGAGCGAGCGGGACTTCGATACCTACGACCTGGTGTTTGCCGAATTGTTTGCCGGGGCTGAGTCATTCCCTTCGGAAGGAGTTGTTCTGGACGAGCTGGCCAGGGCTCTGCTTGAACAGTGGCTGAAGGTCCCTGCCGATCTAGCCAAAGCGCTCGGTCTTACCGAAAAAGAACTGCGCCGGCTCAGTGCAGCAGAACTGGAGCAGTATCTCTTTGACCGGCTGAAGGACCAGAAGGCGGTCCATTATGGTGGAACGAAGTGGATCGGCTCCGGCGGGGTGTCCCCCATCGGCCATTCCGGCAATCGCCCCGGCGGGATGCGGATCGGTGGCACTTCACGCGCCCGTACCGCCAGCAAAGTGGCCATGGAGAGGCGTTACCGTGACTATTCCCGGACTGCGCCCCTGACCCGCAGTCAGATGGGGGAGGCACTGAAACGGCTCCGCCATTTGAAGCCTGCCGGACCGAGGGATGAGCTGAGTATAGACAAGACCATCTACCAGACCATGCGCAATGCCGGCGAAATAGAAATTGTTTTTGAACGGAGAATGGTTGATCGTCTCAAGGTTCTGCTCCTGATCGATAACGGCGGATGGTCCATGGAGCCGTACGTGGAAACCGTCCAGGCCCTGTTCCATCATGTACGTTCCCAGTTCAAGGATCTTTCGATCCGCTATTTTCACAATACCATTACCGACCGGGTCTGGCGCGACCCGGAGCGACGCAGCAATCCGGAAGCGGTTGAAGACCTGCTCCGCCGCGACCCGGAAACCCGCCTGATCTTCGTCGGCGACGCCAGCATGGCCCCCGAGGAACTGCTGGCCATTGACGGCTCTATCCTCCTGGAATACCGACAGAAACAGCCGAGCATCGAGCGGCTGAAAATGTTGGCCGCAACCTTCCGCCATGCTGCCTGGTTCAATCCCCTTTCCTCATCGTTATGGAAGCATGGCGAGACGATCGGAGTAATCCGCACAATCATTCCCATGTTCGAGTTGAATCTGGCTGGACTGGAAAAGGGCGTACGCCATCTGACGACCCGCTGAGCACTTCGGTCTGCTGGTGACCACGCCTGACCGGCGTACTATTTATAGTAAATAATTCATTGCAATGGTTTTGTTCCCTAAAAAATCCACTACCACAGAAAAGGGCCACCCTGTAATGGGCGGCCCTTTTCTGTCAGGCATCTGAAAAACTCCCTGATTCAGCACGTACCCCGCCATTGAGTCTTGAAGGTGGCAACAGACAAGTAACTCCCTGGAACAAAGCGTCCTGACGTAACATAATGTGCGAAACATTATTAAAAAGAGATTAATTTTATTTGACAGCATATAAACTTTTAGCTATAAACTTTTTTATATATATGTAGGTGGAGGATTTATGTCGGTTAAATTTGCCATGCTCGGCATTCTGGCAGAAAAGAATTTACACGGGTATGAGCTGAAAAGCAGTTTTGACGAGAAGGTCGGGGAGTTTTGGAGCCTAAACTACGGACAGATCTATTCCACCCTCGACCGGTTGGAGAAAGAAGAGCTTGTTACCCATGACCTTCAGGCGCAGGACAGGCGACCCGACAAGAAGATTTTCAGCATAACCGGCAAAGGGAGAACGGAGCTGGAGGAGTGGCTCTCAACCCCGGTAAACAGGGTTCGCGCGCTGCGCGACGAGTTTTTCATCAAGCTCGTATTTATGGACAGGGAGGATCCGGGTCCCATTCTGGAGCTTATCGAGAAGCAGAAGGCACTCTACCTCAAGCAGATGAACAAGCTCACGACTCAAAAGGTTTCTTTGAAAAAGAAGTCGGAGCAGGCCGATACCCTCACCGCCGAGCTGCTTATGGACGCGGGGCTGTTCCACGCCGAGGCGGACATCAAGTGGCTGACACTATGTGCGTCGAAGATCAAGGCGGCAATGGGAGAAAAAAAGCAAAATCTCACTCGAGGTGACCCATGATCGAAATACGAAATGCCGGGAAAATGTATCAACAGGGAGTGCGGGAGGTCCATGCGCTGCGCAACGTTTCCCTGAGCATTAAAAACGGCGAATTTCTTTCCATCATGGGTCCGAGCGGTTCGGGCAAGAGCACGTTGCTGAACCTGATCGGCGGCCTTGACCAGCCGACGTCGGGTGAAATTTTCATGGACGGCAGGCCGCTGCATGGCATATCGGACGATGAACTTACTCTCATCCGGCGCAGGCGCGTCGGATTCATCTTTCAGTTCTTCAATCTCCTTCCCATCCTCACCGCAATCGAAAATGTCAGCCTACCGCTTCTTCTGGATGGTATCCCCTTTTCCCGAGTCAGATCGAAGGCGATCGACCTACTGGAACAGATGGGCCTTGGCGAGCGCACGGAGCACCGCCCGGAACAGCTCTCCGGCGGAGAGATGCAGCGGGTGGCAATCGCCCGCGCACTGGTTACCGAGCCCGCGGTACTACTGGCTGACGAACCGACCGGCAATCTGGATTCCCATACCAGTGAAGAGATCTTCATGCTCCTGACAAATCTCAACGAAAAGGGTCAGACCATCGTTATGGTCACCCACGATTCCAAGGCAGCAGCGTACGGCACGCGGGTTATCACCCTGAGAGACGGGTCACTGGCCGATGATGTTTCCCTCGAAAGAGGACTGTCATGAGTTTTGTCAACCTGCTCCGCCATATCAGTTCCAGGCATGTCTGGTTCCAGAAAGCCCAGACGACCATGTCCGTGGCCGGCATTTGCCTCGGTGTGGCCGCCATCGTCTCCATCGGCATCGTCAACAAAAGCATTCTCCGCTCCTTTGAAGACTCGTTCGTCAATTCAACCGGGCGAGCCGCCCTCCAGGTCACCGGCGCCCAGACCGGTTTTCCCGAAGCAATTCTGGACACGGTTCGGTCCGTTCCAGGCGTTGAATACGCCGTGCCGGTGGTCGAAGCGGACGGGCTCCTGTCGAAGGGCAAGGAGCGGTCCCTGATGATCCTTGGCGTGGACGTGCTGGTGGACAGCCAGGTCCGCAGCTACAGCATTGCCGAGGAGGATGCAGACATTCCCGATCCCCTGCTGTTCCTGGCCAAACCGGACTCTATTCTCATCACCAGGACCATGGCAGACCGGGAAGGCATCAAAATCGACCAGAAGATTGCGGTGGAGACGGTCCAGGGTACGCGTGAGTTTCGGGTACGCGGCATCCTTAACCCTGAGGGACCGGCAAAAGTCATGGGTGGAAATCTGGCGCTGATGGATATCTATGCCGCGCAGCTGGCCTTCGGCAAGGAAGGGCGCATTGACCGGGTCGACGTGAGCCTCCTGCGGGGTGAAGAACTTGAAACCGTCAAGCAGCGCATCGTGGCTGCGCTCCCGGCGGGCTACACGGTGGAGACACCAATCGGCAGGACCAGGCAGATCGAAAGCATGCTGTCCAATTTTCAGACCGGCCTGGACCTGGTAAGCTTCTTCGCAATCATTGTCGGCATGTATCTCATCTACAACGCGGTCTCCATCTCCATTGTGCGCCGCCGGAAAGAAATCGGCATCCTTCGCGCCCTTGGCGCTACCCGTGGACAGGTCATGAGGCTATTTCTGGGTGAGACACTGATCATTTCCATCATCGCCTCGGCACTCGGAGTCGGACTGGGGATACTCTTTGCCGGATCCATCGTGGGAGTCCTTGGCAAGGTAATCTCCCAGATGTATGTGAGGACAGCGGTTACTGACATCAGCATCACCTGGCAGTATCCCGTTTTGGGCATTGTCTGTGGTGTCGCCGCCAGTCTCGGAGCGGCAATCCTGCCGGTCCTTGCCGGCAGCCGCATATCACCGGTCTCCGCCATCCGATCTGTTCCCTGGTCCGAAGAGGGCTTTTTCACCGGCAGGCGTCTTAATAGCGCTTCGGCAGTATGCATCCTGCTAGCGGCAACGGTTTTCTGCCTGTACCGGTACGTACATTTTACAGCGCTGTTCCGGAGCACGATCTTCCTGTTCTCTTCCCAGCTTTTTTTCCTTCTGGGCGTGTCACTATTCATGCCGACGTTTCTGAAAGGTTTTATTTCCCTGCTCCATCGACTACCGCTGCTGCGTCACAGCTCCATGGGGATGCTGGCTGGCCTCAACCTGCGGAAGAATTTGAACCGGAACGCTGTGGCGGTTGCGGCCATTTTCTTCGGTATTTCGGTGTTCGTGAACTCGGCCGGGTACGTGCACAGCAGTAAAGAGTCGGTGATGACCTGGCTGGACGCCGTAGTCCGAGCCGATATTATCGTATCCGCCGGTCACCCCTCTTCGAGCACCAACGCCCAGACCGTGCCGATGCCGGTGGAGATGTGGAAAGAGATCGAGAAAGTTCCTGGTGTGCTTTCCGCGGACCCGTGGCGCAAGCTGTATATGGATTATAACGGTAACCGGGTGCTTCTCTCGGTTATCGATATGGTCCGCCGGGCGGAATACAGCCACTTCATGGTCACCAACGGTGATGAAAAAAAGCTGCTGGGTCTTCTGGCACATCGCGACAACGTGGTGGTCAGTGAGCCGTTCGCCACGCGTTACGGTGTCGGACCTGGTGATGCCATTACTCTCCCGACTCCCTCCGGGCTGGTCCGTTTCGGCGTCTCCGCGGTGGTGGTGGACTACCTGTATGACAATGGAACCGTGTACCTGGATCTTGATACCTTCCAACGCCATTGGGGGGACAAACTTGCCGACCAGTTTTCCGTGCGGGTCAAGCCGGGAGAAAACATCGTGCAGGTCAGGGACGCTATCCAGAAAAGACTGGGAGGCGATCGAAAGCTTTTTGTCCTTCCGGTTCAGGAATTCAAGGACGAAATACGCAAATCGATGGATCAGACCTTTATCTTCAATTATGCCTTGAGTGTGGTGACCATGGCTATTGCCTGTTTCGGCATCATCGTCACCCTGCTCGCCTCGGTGCTGGAACGGACCCGAGAAATCGGTATCCTCCGCTCCATCGGGATGCTCCGGAGGCAGGTCTCCGGTGTCGTGGTGCTGGAATCCATGCTCATGGGCATTGCCGGAGGGATCCTTGGCTGCCTGGCGGGCATCATTACCGGGTGGATCAACCTCGAAGGCGCTTTCCGGGCGAATTACAGCTCTGCAGCTGAATACTTCATCCCCTACGGCTCAGTAGTCTGGGCGCTCATCATGTCGGCCGGGCTGTCGGCACTGGCCGGTCTCTATCCTGCCCGCCGAGCGGCAAAAATCAATGTTGTGGAGGCGCTGACCTATGAATAAAAAACAGGTTCACAGCACACGGAGCAAGGCATGGGGCGCGGGATGCATCATTCTGGCAGCAGTGCTTGTTCTTCCCTTCTCCGCCCTCGCCCTGAGTGGTCGCGACGTGTACGAAAAAGTGCACGAGGTGCGTTCCCGCATGCTCGACCGGAAGACCGAGGCCACTATGGCGCTGTTCGACAAGGGAGGCGGCAAACGGACCAGGTCCCTCACTGAGTACAGCAAAAAGGCCGATCCCGAGGCGTACAAGGTCCTGGTGGTTTTCAATTCCCCTGCTGATCTGAAAGGCGTCGGCTTTCTCATGTATGCCCACACCTTTGCCGACCGGGACCTGTGGGCCTATTTCCCCGAATACCGGCGGGTCAGGCGTATCCCGGTCACCTCCCAGGACGACTCGTTCTTCGGTTCGGATTTTTCCTATGATGATTTTGGCGGCCCTCCAAACCTGGATGACTACAAATTCAGTATTCTGAAGGAAGAAAATTTCGACGGCAGGCCCTGTTATGTTGTCGAGGTGACGCCGAAAATCCGGCGCAAATATACGAGATACGTTGCCTGGGTGGCAAAAGACCTCTGGATACATCTGAAAATCGATTACTACCAGGACAAGGATGTCTACCGCGCCGGAGTATTCAGAAATATCAAGATTGTCGACGGAATAGCCACGCCCTTCAAACTTGACATGGAAAACCGCAAGACCAGCCACCGGACCGAATTGACTGTCGAGAGCATCAAGTATCATACGCATTTTGCCGGATGAGTTGTTCACGCAACGGTCGCTGGAGCGGGGCGGAAGGTGAACCAAGTATTGATCGCCTTATTTTTACTGTTTACTTCTGCTTCGTGCTGTATGGCAGGTGATTTTCTCTCCCTCTCCGGCAGGTTGGACCTGCGCGGCGGCCTGGCGCTGGACAGCGACAGTGTAAAGGAAAACCCCTCTTTTACCGGCAGGCTGAAGATCGATACGCCGCCGTCCAAGTGGTCTTTCCATTCCTGGCTCGAAGGCGGCTGGGACGGGAGCGTCAAGCATCCCGTGCGGGACCATGCACTGCTCAAGACCTGGGACGGCGTTTACCAGAGCAACACCCCTTGGCTCGAGTTCAAGGAATTGTACCTTGCCTATTCGTCAGACTGATTTTGAGGTGCGCGCCGGCGTTCAGCGCTTTGCCTGGGGACGGCTGGACGAGTATCCCATCAACGATCTGCTCAATCCCTGGGACTATACCCGGTTTATCCTTCCGTCGCTGGAAGACCGCAAAATCGGTGTGCCGTCCCTGTCCGCCAACCTGAACAAGGGCAACTGGAGCGTCGATATGGTCTGGATCCCGGTGTTTGTCCCCTACCGCCTCCCCCAGCCGAACGAGCGCTGGTTCGGAAAATCGGCTGTCTCGGCCTTGGCGCAAATACCGGGCGCGGAAATTACTCCAAGGGAACCGGAGTTGCCGCCACACACCTTCGAGAACAGTGAATTCGGCCTGCGCCTGCGTCATTCCGGAGACATGGACTGGGCTCTCAACCTGTTTCACGGCTATGATCCGCGACCGGTATTCAAAACAACCGCGCTGACCATAAATCCCCAGCCGGGGAAAATCGTTATCGACCCAGGATTTGTCCCCGATTTTCACAAAACCACGGTAATCGGTCTTGATGCAGCTACCATTGTCGGTGACTGGAGCCTGCGTGCGGAAGCAGCTTGGTCGTTCAGCCGCTATTTCACGATTCGCCAGGAATTATGGGGGTATCCAACAGTCCCTGCGCCCGGAATCTATCCTCTCAACCCGAATGAAGTAAAAAGCGATACCTTCGACTACGGTGTCGGAGCGGATTACCGCTTGGCAGAGGATTGCGTGCTTACCTTGCAGGCGCAGCAGACCGCACTAATCAACAGACCAAGCACCCTGTATGAACACAGGTTCGAGACCCTTTTATGGGCAAATCTAAAGGTATTTTGGCTGAACCAGAAAGTTGAGACCAATATCAACATCGCCTATAACCCGGAACATGGCGACGGCATGGCCAGGGCGAATGCCTGGTATGTGTTTACGGATTCGTGGAAGGCGGGCGTAACAGCGGTATCCTTTACCGGCCCTTCGCAGTCACTCTTCGGCAGATATTCCAGGAACGATCAGGTAGAAGGGGACCTCAGGTATTCCTGGTGAATTGCGACAGATTAATTTCAAAGAAGCATTGTATTTTGCTAAAAATACAGGAAGAAACCCTGCACAGCGTTATTGGCTTGTGCAAAGAACAGGTGCTGCGACTGATTGACCACTTTGTTGAGGCACTGCCAAGAGCTTTTCTGAAGCGCTTGCTGCTTTTGGCTCCTGATTACGGATAAAGTCTAGATCTATCAATTGGTTACGTATAATACTGCGATGTAAGGAAGCCATGTAAAAAGGGAGGTTTGTGATGGGACATTTGGTGGGGAAAGACATTTTCCGGGAGTTGGGCCGCAAGATAGACAGCTTGGAAACGCGGGCACCCTGGAATGAAACTCTGCATGCCATGCTGAAGGAGCTCTATTCGGAGCAGGAGGCCGACTTGGTGGTGAAGATGCCCTATGGACTCTCCACCATCGAACAGCTGGAAGAATCCACCGGCTACGATAACGCGTCCCTGCGCCGAACCCTGGAAGGATTGACCTCAAAGGGACTGGTCATGGATCTCTTCCTCCAGGACCGGTACTACTACGTACTTTCTCCCCTGGTCATCGGTATATTCGAATTCACCATGATGAGGACCGGCCCCGATGCGAACAGCAAGGTGTGGGCGGAACTCTTCCATGAGTACCTGCTTGGGGGGAATACTTTCATGGAGGCGAACTTCGGAAAGGGAGATAAAGTCTCGGTGATGAGGTCGCTTCCCCATGAAGAAGCCATCTCTTCAGCAGAATACCTCGAGATCCTGGATTATGAGAAGGCGTCTGAATTGATCGCGCAGACCGACAGGTTTGCCATCGGTCTTTGCAGCTGTCGCCACGAGAAACAGCACCTGGGCATCAAGGAGTGCGACATTCCCCTTGAAACGTGTTCGTCTTTCGGCGCTGCCGCGGATTTCATGATCAGGAACAACCTGGCGCGGGAAGTGAGCAGGTCCGAGATGGCGGAGAATTTTGCCCGGTCGCGGGAAATGGGCCTGGTTCTCAATGTGGACAATGTCAGAAAAAACATGAAGTTCCTCTGTCATTGCTGCAAATGCTGTTGCCTCCCCCTTCTGGGAATCAGAAAATTTGGCTATCCTAACACCATCGTTACCTCTAACTATATCGCGGAGATAGTGGCTGACCAATGCATCGGCTGTGGAAAATGCGCCAAGGCATGTCCCATTGATGCTATTGCGATGCATGATGTGGAAGATCCGCAATCCAGGAAGAAAATGGATGCCCGGGTCAATGTCTCGATCTGCATCGGTTGCGGTGTCTGTGCCTTGAAATGTCCCACCAAAGCCTGTCTCCTGGTAAAGCGGAAACAGCGGGTTATCCATCCCGAAACCACCTTTGAAAGACTTATGCTTCAGTGTCTGGAAAAGGGGACACTCCAAAACCAGATATTTGCCAATCCGCGCGGCATCAGCGAGAAGTTCCTGAGCGCTTTTGTCGGCGGCTTCCTGCGCCTGACCCCGGTCAAGAAGGCGCTCATGAGCGACACCTTGCGGTCGCGTTTCCTCGCTGCCATGAAATCGGGTGTTGTCCGACAGGGGAAGGGCTGGTTGACGGAGTTGTGAGTCCCGACATCAAGTGTGGTTCTCAGGGGTACATCCGGGTGAAGGGGTGAGAGCTGTATGGATCTCACCTCCTCCTGGGTAAGATGTTCGATCAATGGGGTACTTCCAGCCCCTTGCGTTTCGCCAGAAAGCGGTTGGTTTCCGCAACCACTACGCCGGAAAGGCCCAGCAGGCCGATGAGATTCGGTATGGCCATAAGCCCGTTCATGACGTCGGCGAAATTCCAGACCAGTTCCAGTTTGATGGTGGCACCGACCATGACCATGGCGGCATAGAGGAGTCGGTAGGGGAGGAGGGCCTTCACTCCCAGCAGGTATTCCAGGCATTTTTCGCCGTAGTAGGCCCAGCCGATGATGGTGGAGTAGGCGAAAAAGACGATGCCGAAGGTGACGATATAGCCGCCGGAATTGCCCGGAAGTCCGATATCAAAAGCGGATTTGGTAAGGATTGAAACCTCGGCACCGGAATGCCAAGCGCCGGTGACGATCAGCACCAAGCCGGTCATGCTGCAGATGATGATAGTGTCGAGAAAGGTACCGGTCATGGACACGAGTGCCTGTTCGCACGGTTCGTTGGTCTTGGCAGCAGCTGCAGCGATCGGCGCACTTCCCATGCCGGATTCGTTGGAAAAGACCCCCCTCGAGACGCCCTTCTGGATGGCGAACATTATCGTGGCGCCGATAAAACCGCCCGTTGCCGCCGTACCGCTGAAGGCATCGTGACACACCAGCCAGATGGCCGCCGGTACTTCATTCGCGTAGCGGTACAGGATGGCCAGGCAACCGGCCACGTAGACAATCGCCATCATCGGAACCATGATGGCGGAAACCCGGCCGATATTTTTGATGCCCCCCAGGATAACCACGCCGGTGAGCAGCGCCAGCACGATACCCGTGGTCAGCGGATTGATGTTGAATGTTTCCTTCAGGTTTCCTGCCACGGCGTTAGCCTGGACGGTATTGCCGATGCCGAAAGCCGCTATTGAGCCGAACAGGGCGAACGTCACCCCCAGCCATTTTTGTCCCAAGCCCCTCTCCAGATAATACATCGGACCGCCAGCCATCTCGCCGTTTTCGTCAACGACCCGATATTTGACGGCCAGCACCCCTTCCGCATACTTGGTGGCCATGCCAAGCGCCGCTGTGACCCACATCCAGAACAGTGCTCCAGGCCCTCCGATCGATATCGCGGTTGCAACGCCGATGATGTTACCCGTACCGATGGTCGCGGCCAGGGCCACCATCAGTGCCTGAAAGTGACTGATGTCGCCTTGCTCATTGGAATTAGGACGGACGAAGGTCTCATAAAGAGCATGGCCGAGCATTCTGACCTGAAGGCAGCGTAGCCGGAAGGTAAGGAGAACGCCGGTTCCTACCAGGAGAACCAGTAAGGGAACTCCCCAGACATACCCGCTCAGTGCGGCAAAAAAACCATTCAGCTCATTCATAACGATCCCCCATTGTTTAGTGGAAGTTCGGGACAGCAGTCCGCGAAAGGAACGAGGAATACTCTAATGAGGCTTTGTGGTGATGTCAACGATCATCTTAAATCCGGAGTATCGTCAATCTTCCGCTCAAGCAAATAGGTCTTCCTAACCGTCTATTTAAGTCCTCACCCCTGAAAAATCCTTTCCAACCCATTGAAAGCCTGCAGCTTCGCTTGAGATCAGGCACTCTTTAAAATAGCCATATTTATTTGGACCCAACGCATTTTTTTCGAATCTGTGGGTACCTCCATAGTAGGCTCCAACATGATGTCGAGTACTCAACGTACTTCTTAGTAAATTTAGAGGGCTTGGGGGTATGAAGCAGGTAATTGAGGCTCCAAAGGGTAGCAATCAATGAAGCAAAATAATCTTTTGCAGAAGATTAAAGCTTATCGGGTCTTTAATTGTTTTTTTCTGCTTCCTTACCATTTTGGTTTCACCATGAATGACAGGTGCCTCTCTTTTTGAAAATTATTATAATGAAACGGTTGTATTGACAATATAAAGTAAATTATATAACGTGCTGTAAATTAATAATAAAATTATATGGTGTTATTTGGTTAATTATAAATCTCATTTCTGCCTGCTGACAGAAGCCGATCTGGACTGAAAAAACCTTTCGTTTTCGATAAGATCGCAATAATCATCTCCATGAGAAATGTTTTTTTTCGGAGTTATCCAAAATGATTGCAAATCTTTTCCTGAAAATATGATGTTTGGTTGTGTTGGTAAGGTATCTCAAATTATGTAGACCACGCTGTACGTGGATTTGGTGAATTTCATGATGATATGAAATTCTCTGTTTTGTGTATCAGTCATTCTGTCGTTTGCCTGAGCGGGTGAAGATAGAAATATGGGCACATCAATAAAAGGAGACGAAAACATGTCAAAAAGATGGAAAGTGGCTAGTGGTCTCGGTGTACTTGGTCTGCTTGCCGCATCACTGGCAATGGCAGCACCGTCCGGCGTGACAAAAGCGGATCTGGAGCAGAAGGCGCTGTTGCACAAGCAGAGCGTCGTGACACAGAAGAAAACGGAACAGATAGAGGCTCAGAAGGTCACGGCAGAATCCCGGAAGGCTGCATCGTCAAAGCTCAATGAGGAGAGAAAAGTCCTGCGTACCGAGCAGCGTGCTCTCTTCGCCCAGATGAAGACGAACCGCGATCCTGCCCTGCGAAGACAGTTTATCGAGATTCAGAAGAAGCTGATGACCGCGACGCACTCGCGCAGTTTGCTGAAAGGGGTTAAATAACCATGAAACTATTGAAAATTCTACTCGTTGCGGCTGCATCATGCGCACTATTTGCCTGCGGTAGCGATGGTACCAGCAGCGGCCCGATTCCGGTCAGTGGCGCGGCGGCCATCAATCTTGATGGCGGCGATGGCTTTAGTAACATCACCTCTGCCGGCGGTCAAGGCGGTGCTCTGGTCATAGATTCCTACACCGACGTCAAGATCCTGAAAAGCGGTACGGTGGATGTTGGCTTCACTATTCCTTCCTACGACTATACCTTTGGCGACGTGAAGGCTACGGTGAGCACCGACACCGACGTGCTGCTCGACCCGGCAGCGGATCCAGGGGTTGGAGTCCTCTACATGCGGACTTCTCGTAACAGTATACTCTATGTTGGCGACGGCGATGATGTAACGGATGTCCCGGTAACGGGCCTTAGCGTTGCCGCCGGGGCCACGCTCCGCTTCCCGTCTAATTGGGGTCCGGGATATGCAGATATTTATATCCCCACTGCGATCGTAACCAACGGTACCATAACCACGATCGACGAATCGGCTACTTTAAACATGGAGAGCGGTTCATACTTCGAAGTCGGAACAACCGGTACGGTAACCACGAGCGGTAGAACAGCAGGTGCTTCTGCGGGTATTCTCAGTCTTACCTCCTATGGAGTGGCCATCAACAAAGGCACCATCGTGGCCAGTGGCGCCACCGGCGGTGGCAATGCGACGATGGCAGTAGAATTTGCAGGCGATAGCTTCGCCTACAACACCGGCGAGATTCGTGCTGATGGTGGTGACAACGCTGCAGGGGCAGGTGGCTTTGGTGGATACGTTATACTTGGTTCTATATATACCAGTGTCTATACGTCCGGAGTGCTGAGTGCCAATGGTGGTGATGGGACTGATGGCGCCGGCGGGACCGGCGGATATGTTTTGATAATCGGCGGCAACTTATCTATGGGTAGATCCTTGGTCGGCGGTGAAGTCCAGGCGGTCGGCGGTAGCGGGACCGGCGACAATGGTGGTTCTGGTGGATACCTTTATATCTTTGCGGATTCAGGTTCCTTGCTTCTGAATGCCGACATCTCCCTTGCGGGTGGCGACTCCACCGGTTACGGGTATGCCGGTGGCGACGCTGGCAGCTTCGATCTCGAGCAGGGTTACTCCGAAGACCTCGGTTCTGGCGAGCAGGCACCGGTCGAAGGCATCAGGATTGCCGGCAATATCGACCTGACCGGCGGCAGCGGTGATGCCTCTGGCGGTGCTGGCGGCTATTTTGTAATCTATGCGGATTATTCTGACCAGAACGCCCCAATCATGACCCAGGTGGAATTCGTCGGTTATTCATCGATCAGCATGAACGGTGGCAATGGCGTTGACGGTGCGTATGCCGGTACTTTCCAGATCAACACCGACAATGCCTGGACGGGAGACGACTACATTCCCGTTCCGGTCGGCTCCATCATCAACCAGGTACCTGTATCCGCCAAAGGCGGTGCCGGGTCTTTGACCGGTGGTCACTACGGCGGCCAGGGTGGCTATATCGGATTTGAGGCTGAAGGCGAGTTCTCAATTGGTACCACTGAAGTTGTAAATTCAGGTAACCTTGATGTTTCCGGAGGCGTTGGAGACTACGCTGGTGATTCCGGTGGCGTATACTTCTACGGCCATGACAAAGTCACCAACAGTGCCACTATAACCGCCGCTGGCGGTGCCGGAACCACCATGGGCGGGGACAGTGCCGGCAATAACATGCAGGCAAAATCATTGCTTGCCGACGGAAATATGGGGGGTATCGAATTCTATTCAACCCTCGATATCATCAACTCCGGCAGAATCATCGCTACCGGTGGCAGTGGTGAAACGGGCGGAGATGGTGCATATATCGTTGCCATGTACGCAGGCAAGCACACGGCCAACTCCGGCGCCATCTCTGCCAATGGCGGTGCTGGTACCCTCAACGGCGGCAACGGTGGCTACATTGACCTCTTCTCCCAGTATGTACCGACCAGCAACAGCGGCATGCTCAACGTTGCAGCGGGAGTTGGTGGCACATCAGCGATTAACGGCATGATCTGGATAGACTGGGTAGATGTTACACCTGGTAACGGAATCCTCTAGTAAAAGAGATTTCCAGTCTACATAAAAAGAGGGGGGAGCTGTCAGCTCCCCCCTCTTTTTATGTGATTTTCTTTTATTTGGACCCAATGCATTTTTTCAGATTCTGTGGGGAATCTGTGGGTACCTCCATAGTAGGTTCCATCAAGATGTCGAGTGTTCAACGTACTTTTTGAAATTATGAGGGATTGGGGGGTATGAAGCAGGTAATTGAGGTTCCAAAGGGTAGCTATGAGAAAAAATACCTTTCTTTAATCTTTTGTTTCCGATAAGGTCACATTAAGTATCTCCCTGATGACATTAAGTATCTCCATGAGAAATGTTTTTTTCGGTGCTATCCAAAAAGATTGCAAAACTGTTCACGATAATCAGGCGTTTGGTTGTGTTTGTAGGGTATCTCAAATTATGTAGACCATGCTGTATGTGGTTTTGGTGAATTTCATAGTGATATGAAATTCTCTATTTTGTGTACCAGTCATTCTGTCGTTTGCCTGAGCGGGTGAAGATAGAAACATGGGCACATCAATGAAAGGAGACGAAAACATGTCAAAACGATGGAAAGTGGGTAGTGGTCTTGGTGTACTTGGTCTGCTTGCCGCATCACTGGCAATGGCAGCACCGTCCGGCGTGACAAAAGCGGACCTGGAGCAGAAGGCGCTGCTGCATAAGCAGAGTGCCGGACAGCAGCAGAACGCTGCAGAGATTGTTGCACGGAAAGATATGTCAGAATCCCGGAAGGCTGCATCGGCAAAGCTCAATGAGGAGAGAAAAGTCCTGCGTACCGAGCAGCGTGCTCTCTTCGCCCAGATGAAGACGAATCGCGATCCTGCCCTGCGGAGACAGTTTATCGAGAATCAGAAGAAGCTGATGATCACGGCGCAGTCGCGCAGTTCGCTGAAAGGGGGCAAATAACCATGAAACTATTGAAAATTCTACTCGTTGCGGCTGCATCATGCGCACTGTTTGCCTGCGGTAGCGATGGCACCAGCAACTACTCGATTCCGGTCAGTGGGGCGGCGGCCATCAATCTTGATGGCGGCGATAGCTTCAGTAACATCACCTCTGCCGGTGGTCATGGTGGTAATCTGTACATCGACTCCTACACCGACGTCAAGATCCTGAAAAGCGGTACGGTGGATGTTGGCTTCAGTATTCCCTCCTACGCCTATACCTTTGGCGACGTGAAGGCTAACCGTGAGCACCGATACCGATGTGCTGCTCGACCCGCTAAGTGGATCCGGGGGCTGATGTCCTCTATATGCGGTCTGAGTTACATGGACTCTCTATGTCGGCGACGGCGATGATACGATACCAATATCCAGGTCACGGGCTTAAGCATTAACGCCGGGGCCACGCTCCGTTTCCCGTCAAATGGGGATTTGGGATATTCATGTATTTATATCCCTACTGCCGATCGTAATCGACGGTACCGTAACTACGATCGAAGAATCTGACTTTCTTAGATCTGGAGAGCGGTTCATACCTCGAGGTCGGAAAAACCGGCACGGTAATCACGAGCGGTAGAACAGCAGGTGCTCCTGCGGGGATGCTCTTATGTTGTCTCCTGTGGTGTAGCGATCAACAAAGGCACCATCGAGGCTAGTGGCGCCGCAGATGGTGGTATACGCATCGATGGTTGGATTGGTAGGCCGAAGGCTTCGTTTACAACACCGGCGTGATTCGTGCCGATGGCGGCGACAACGCTGCAGGGCGCAGCCGGTTCTGGTGGATACGTCTGGAGTTGGTTCTATATATGCCAGTGTCTATACATCTGGAACGCTGAGCGCCAATGGTGGTAATGGGACTCGGCGGCGCAGGCGGCGCAGGCGGACAGATAGACGTTTGATGGTGCCCCTTGGGAAAGTTCCATAGAATTATTGGCAGGCGGTATCATCCAGGCAACCGGCGGCAATGGTTCCGGTGGCAATGGCAATAACGGTGGCGATGTTGCTCATTGCTACGAATTCAGGTTCCGTGCTTCTGAATGCCGATATCTCCCTTGCCGGCGGTGACTCCACCGGCACCGGGTATTATCGGTGGCTAGCGGCTGGCGTACTGTTCATCTCCATGCAGAGATTTCGACTCAGGACACTCGGTTCTGGCGTACAGGCACCGGTCGAGGGCATCAGGATTGCCGGTAATATTGACTTCTACCGGCGGCAGCCGGCGATGCTTACTGGTGGCGCTGGGGGCCTATTTTGAGCATCGAAACAAGTTATGCTTACCGAAAACGCCCCAATCATGACCCAGGTGGAATTCGTCGGCTATTCTTCGATCAGTATGAATGGTGGCAATGGCGTTGACGGAGCGAATGCCGGTACTTTCCAGATCTACACCGACAATGCCTGGACGGGAGACGACTATCTTGCCGTTCCGGTCGGCTCCATCATCAACAAAGTACCTGTGTCCGCCAAAGGCGGTACTGGTTCTTTGACCGGTGGCCACTATGGCGGACAGGGTGGCTATATCGGATTTGAGGCAGAAGGTGAGTTCTCGATTGGTACCACTGTAGTTGTAAACTCAGGTAACCTTGATGTTTCCGGAGGCGTTGGAGACTACGCTGGTGACTCTGGCGGAGTATACTTCTACGGCCATGACAAGGTCACCAACAGTGCCACTATCACTGCCGCAGGCGGTGCCGGCACCACCATGGGCGGGGACAGCGCCGGCGGTGGCATGTTCGGAGAATCAATTTAGCATGGCCTGAGCTGGCAATATGGGGGGTATCGAATTCTATTCAACCCTCGATATCGTCAACTCCGGCAAAATCATCTCTAGCGGTGGCGAGTGGTGAAACGGGCGGAAATGGTGCGCAATATCATCGGCATGTACGCGGGCAAGCACACGGCCAACTCCGGCTGCCATCTCTTGCCAATGGCGGTGCCGGAACCCTCAACGGCGGCAACGGTGGCTACATTGACCTCTTCTCCCAGTATGTACCGACCAGCAACAGCGGAATGCTCAATGTTGCAGCGGGAGTTGGTGGCACATCAGCGATTAACGGCATGATCTGGATAGACTGGGTGGATGTTACCCCTGGCGACGGAACCCTCTAGTAACAGAGATTTTCACGCCACATAAAAAAGAGGGGAGAGCTTTCGGCTCTCCCCTCTTTTTTATGAGATTTTCTTGGAAAATTGATGATAGTATCTAAACGGTGCACTTGGAATAACGCCGGAAAACGACGAGGTCTTCGGGTTTTTCCGGATTCAGAAAAGAGAAAACACGATAGTACCATTGCCTTACCTGGAGGAAATCCCATGACCGCAACAACCGTGCTCTATTTTCTCGGTGCTTCCCTTGCTCTTACCATCGCACCCGGCCCGGACAATACCTTTATCGTTGCCCAGGGAGTTTCCCGGGGCAGAAAGGCCGCCATTGTCACGGCACTGGGTATGTGCAGCGGCATCAGTGTCCATACTACGGCTGCTGCGCTCGGTATTTCCGCACTCCTCTACTCATCGGCCACCGCCTTCCAGATTCTGAAATTCGCCGGGGCCGGCTATCTTCTCTTCCTGGCCTGGAAGGCTCTTAAAGAGCAGCAGATAACGCTTCCCCAGGGAGCGGGTAATGGCCGTAGTTTCCGGTCCCTGTTCCGGCGGGGATTCATAATGAATGTCATAAACCCCAAGGTCGCACTGTTCTTTCTCGCCTTTCTTCCCCAGTTCATTTCACCTGGTTCCGAAAAAGCCTCGCTGCAGATGTTTTTTCTCGGGCTGCTTTTTATGGCACAGGCAGTTGTGGTCTTCAGTGTCATCGGCTGGCTTTCCGGCAGTGTGGGGCATCTTATCCTGAAGCGGCCGCAGCTAGCCCGCTGGTTCGCGTGGCTGACGGCAGGAGTTTTTGCCTCCCTCGGCATTCGTCTGGCATTTGCTGAGCGTTGATGGAAGGCCATTTTGGCAGGTGACCAGCGGCAGTTACCTCTGCCGAAACAAGAAAGGAGCGAAAAATCGCTCCTTTTCTTGTTTCGGTATAATCAGCAACGGCAGTCAGCTGATATCAGGTTGCCGGTGCTGGTTCTTCGGTTTTTGCTTCCTGGATATGCAAAATCTGGTCTTTCTCTGCTAGCGGAGCCCGATACAGGCCTTCCTGGTACAGGCATTTTACCGGGCAGGCGACGACGCAGACTCCACAGTACACGCAGGAAAACGGATCAACTCCCCAGGATTTCGCTTTTTTGTCCACCGTAATGCATTGTGAGGGGCAGCGTAGTTGACAGACGCCACACAGAATGCATTTATCCATCTCGATTTTCAATTCGCCTTTCACGTCTTTGAATGTTTCCCTTTTATGGAAAGGGTAGAGCCGTGTAGCGTATTTTGTCATCAGGTTCTTTAAAACGGTTTTCGTCATGAACATGGTAGTGTCTCCCGATGGATTATCGTTCCGTACAGCTGATGCAAGGGTCTATCGTCAGAATCAGAAGCGGGACATCGGCCAGGTCGCAGCCCGGCAGCATTTGAAGAAGCGGAGGAATGTTGGCAAATGTCGGGGTGCGGATTCTTACCCGGTCCAGAAACTTTGTGCCGTTACCCTTCAGATAGTAGAGACATTCTCCCCGCGGCTGCTCGACGCGTGAGATTACTTCACCATTCGGGAGCCCCTTGGCTTTGACGGAAAGCTCACTTTCCGGAAGCTTGGCAAATGCCTCCCGAATCAGTTCAACTGCCTGAAAGACTTCATTAAATCGGCAGACGGTTCGGGCATAGCAGTCGCCATCCGTTTCAACTACCGGCTCGAAGTTGAGTTCAGAGTAGGCGGCATATCCGGTTTGACGCATGTCCTGGGAGATGCCGCTTGCGCGCATTGTCGGTCCGGCTGCGCCCATTTCATAGGCTTGTTCCTTTGTCAGGACACCGATACCCACAGTACGTTGTTTCACGGTAAAATCATCCATTATCGTGGACTTAAGCTGGAGTACCTCTTTTTCGACAATATTCATTGTGTCGAGAATCCATTTCTGTGTCTCCGCATCGATGTCGCGCTTCACGCCGCCGACGCAATTGACGGAAACAATGACCCGGTTTCCGGAGGTTGCCTCCTGAAGATCCATGATCCGTTCGCGGATCCTCCAGAATTGCATGAAAAGACTTTCAAATCCGAAGGCATCGGCAAAAAGTCCGAGCCAGAGAAGATGGCTGTGCATCCTGTGCATCTCCGCCCAGATGACGCGCAGAAATCTCGCCCGGGGCGGGATTTCCACTTTCATCAATGCCTCGATACCTTGACAGTAACACATTGCATGCAGGGTGCTGCAGATTCCGCAAACCCTTTCCACGATTTGTATCATTTGTGTATGGTCGCGTATTTCAGCCAGTTTTTCCAGCCCTCGATGCACATAGCCCAGCTTTGGGATGGCCGATATGACTATTTCGTCTTCCACGGTAAGGGTCAGGTGCAACGGTTCGGGAAGGACCGGGTGTTGCGGTCCGAAAGGTATTACTGTTCGTGCCATAGTGTATATGCCTCCTCGTACAGGTCAAAATCCAGTGATATGCTTTTCCCGGTTATGTCCGGGCGATTTCCTGGACTCAAACCCTGTTAATTCCAATCTTGCAGAAAGGGGTTTTCTGTACCTCTTCGTCCAGATAGAGCATCCCCTGGAAATCTATCGAGAGGCCGTCAAAATCTACGCCGAAATGTTCTTTTATTTCGTTTTCAATGAGAACGGCACTGGCGTAAACAGAACAAATACTCGGCATTTTCGTGCCTTTCGGTACGTTCACTTTCAGGTTGATCAGTTGCAGGTCCTTATCGAGATGATACAGGACGCAGATGCTATCACCCAGATCCGTTGAAGACATGGTGACAAACCGGAATCCTTCATCCTTCAGTATCCTTGCCTGAGAGATAATCCTGTCCGGTAAAAGCTCCGGGGTATTCTCCTCTGTTAAGACAATCGCACTATCTATCATGGAATATCTCCTTCTTTTTCCTATCTGCTTTTTATGAATTCCTGGGTTTTTCAAGCCGCTCATAGATCCCTTGATCGACTTTTTTGCCCTTTTCTGCAAGTTTTCCCAAGGCAATGATAACGCCGTCTATGATCGACTCCGGTTTCGCTGCGCATCCTGAGACATAGGCATCAACAGGAATGACCTTGTCAACGCCGCCAACGACGTTGTAGGCTTCACGAAAGACTCCGCCGGTTGTTCCGCATGCTCCGATGGCCACCACGACCTTCGGTTCCGGCATCTGGTCATAGACATTTTTCAGTGCCTTCTTGTTTCGGTGATTAACTGTTCCGGTAACGACCAGGATATCGGCGTGCTTCGGGTTTCCCACGTTGATTATTCCAAATCTCTCAATATCGTAGACCGGTGTGAGGCAGGCCAGAACCTCGATGTCGCAGCCGTTGCAGCTGCCGCAATCGAAGTGGATCAGCCAGGGAGATTTTACTCTCGATTTATTTATGAGTCTTTTCATGTTCAGGTAACCTCTCTTAAGGGACTTGCCCGCGTCCGTCACTTGATTTTTGCGTAAATCCAGAAGTAATTTGCAAAGGACATGAGCAGTCCCCCGACCCAGGCATGGGGGAGCATCCAGCGCCAGGTAAGTCGGGCGGAGATATTGTCCACGAGAACTTCGCCGAAATAGGTTGCTACGATCAGGACTGCCATCCACAGGTAGTTGGTGTGCCAAAACAAAGCACAGAGTCCGAGAAGGAAGACAGTTTCGTACCAGTGGGATATCTCGATGAGCCCCAGGTATGGTCCGGAATACTCGGTGAGAACTCCCTTTACGATCTCCTGGTGGGCATGATGGGAACTGGCGATGTCAAAGGGGGATTTCCTCAGTTTGATGACAAACGCGTAACCCATGACTACGAATAGAAGCGGCAGGGAAATAAGGAGCGGCTCATGGTACGTCGCGAGAATCTCGGAAATTTTGAAGCTGCCCGTTTCCAGGTAAATGCCGACGAATACGAGGATCAGCAGAGGTTCGTAGGTAAGCATCTGAATCAGCTCACGTTGAGCACCAATCTGGCTGTAGGGGGATTCCGCAGCAAGGGCCCCGATTACGAGGAAAACGCCGCCGACCGCCAATACGAAGAAGATGAGAAGCAAGTCGGATTGGAGGGCAAGGAGGACGACGGTCAGTATATTTGCGGCCAGGTACATATAGGCGCAGACAATCTGCCAGTAGTTGACGATCATCTTCTCTTTCCCGAACAGTTTCATGACATCGTAGAAAGGCTGGATTATCGGTGGGCCGTAGCGACCCTGAAGCCATGCGGTCACCTTTCTGTCGATACCTGCGACAAGCCCACCAATGATTGGCGCCAGGAATATTGCTGCTAGAATTGCTATAATTTCATACATGCTCATCGTATAACCTCCCCGAACAAGACAATTAAGATGATGAGAGCGATAATATTAATCCAGTAGGATATTTTGCTCTCGCCGATAATATCCTGCATATAGATATTGGCGGGGACATACTCCTTCCAGCTGTTCAAGTGGCTTCTGAACTTTGGCTGGGTAGCGTCTGGATACTGTTCCCCGCACATGTAGGGAGCGCTGATGACCTTATGGTCTTTGGTCTTCGCAGCGACGACAGCAGCGATATATGCGACGATGGACACGAGGAAAACCGGCAGGACATAAAAGGCGCCAGCGCCGCTAGTCAGGCCCAAGGGGTTGGTTTTGAAAGGCTCGATGAAAAGACCTGGTTTATAGGTTGCCAGTACCGGGTCGACAAGAGACGTATATAGCCAGGGAACGCCAAGACTCAGCACGATCGCTGCAACTGCCAGGGTGACGAGAGGGACCTTAATCGACGCAGGGTCTTTCCATTTTGACTTGGTATAGAATCCCTTGAATATTGTCACAAACGGGGCAAAAAACCCTACATTTCCCTCTGACTCGAAAACTTTCATATGGGGGCCGCTGACAAAAATGCCGGCCCAGCGTGCCCAGAACAGGACGGTCAGTCCGCTTCCCAGTGCGATCATGACAACCACCCAGGGGATAGTGGCGGCGGCTTCAATAGCCATCCACTTGCTCATGAGGGCTCCGAAAGGTGGCAGCATCATGGTCAGGATGCCGATGATCGTTATCCGTGCAAGGGCGGGCCTAGTGTTGTAAAGCCCGCGCATGTCTTCGATGTCGCGGCTACCAATAGCATGCTCGATGGTGCCGACACAGAGAAAGAGCAGTCCTTTCGAGATAGCATGGAATATTATCAGCAGCACTGCCGCTATTATGGCCGCCGGTGTGTTGATGCCGGCGCAGGCAATAATGAGGCCCAGATTGGCAATGGTGGAATAGGCAAGGATCTTTTTGCCGTTGCTCATGTTAACGGCCAGGGCAGAGGCTGTCAGGAAGGTAAAAGCGCCAAATGTTGCAATCATGGTGCTGAGAAAAGTTCCCTGGTAGCCGGGTGCCATTCGCACAATTATGTAGACACCGGCTTTTACCATGGTACTGGAATGGAGAAGGGCTGACACGGGGGTTGGCGCGACCATTGCTCCGCAGAGCCAGCTTTGGAAAGGAACCTGGGCTGCTTTGGTGAAACCCGCGAAGCAGAGAAGTGCAAAGGGGAACATCAGGGCCGTCATGACACCAGGGCCGTGATTGATCAGTGCCTGCAGGGAAAGATACTCCGTCGACTGCGTGTTATAGTAAATGAAGATAATTGCCGCGACAAAGGCGACACCACCGAGCATATTCATCCAGAGGGCTTTGGTGGCATTTCTGATGGCGATTTCGGTTTTGTCGTGCGCAATCAGCATGAATGAACAGAATGTTGTCACTTCCCAAAAGAAGTAGAGCCAAAGGAGGTTGTTCGAGAACACCAAGCCGTTCATGGCGCCAAGAAAAATCACCAGGAAAAAGAAAAATCTCGGTTGACGGGTCTTTTTCAGATGAAGATGATGCTCATGTTCCTCCATGTAGCGAATACCGAAAATACACACGAGGGATCCGATGGTGGATATTATCATGTTCATGATGATGGCAAGATTATCAATGTAGAAGGCGGGTGTCACCTCCACATGGGGTGCCATTTTCAGCTCGAAGTAGGCCAGGGGCACTATCTGCAGGAGCGTGAGCAGAATGACCAAGGGGTTGCCGAGTTTGAAGGCAATCCCGAGGATAATGAACAATAGTGCAAAATCGGCAAAGGTTATTAGGGCATTGACATTCAGACCGAGAAGCGTCTCCGGTGTGTACAGGTACGGCCCGTGGAGGTTTTGAAAAAGCATGAGAGAGCTTATTGCCAGGATGATCCCTGTTGCTACGATAATGAAAGCTCTAACTCGGTGATTTTGCGTGAGAAAGCAGAGCACACCAGCGATAAAAGGCACTAGGACACTAATACCGATTAATACGTCTACCATTTGCAACCTCCCTTCGCCAGAACAGCCAGCATTTCCGTGTTTCTCTGTGCCATGACTTCTCCTTTCCAGTATTAGTGAGACTTAAAACAAAAAAGTGCTATCTGAGAATCGAGGTGCAGTATTTATGAAAATTACACATACTCTCGAGACCCTTTCGACAGAATGTGAAGAAAAATGATACAAACCTGTACATGCTAAGCCCACTGCCAAAGAAGTGTCAAGAAAAATTTAGTTATAATCAAACATGTTTACTTATATTTACGTAAGATTACGTAAGAAGCAGGCCAGTTTTACTGAAAATAAAACTGATGTTTTCTCATATGAGAATGAAAATACCTGACAACGGAAGTGAAAGATGCGGGGTGAGGTGCGCGATGTTTAATTAATCCATCAATTCATAGTCTTGATTTTTGACCTTCGTGGCAATCTTTTCGGGAGAATACAAAGCGTTATCGTTTTTGAGCTTTGATTGCATTCCGGAATGTGTCGGGAAGCATAAAGGCCGGAGCCACAGAAATAGAAACTGTGAAGCCGGCCTTTGCGGTGAAACCTCAGGTATGGGGAGGGATGCAGTCTGGTCGCTCTACAATCGTAGTACTGAATGCTGCACGGTGTTGACGGTAATGCATTGCTATCTCCTCGAGCTCCCCGTAAACTTTGAGGAAAGATCTCTTCAGTTCGACTGTGTTAAACTTAGCTCAAGGGAATCCACATGCTTTTTGCGGTCCCAATGAAAGTGCTGTATGAATGGAGCATACCGTAGTTTGAGCAAGAGACGCTATATCCCTCAATATCACGCATATTGGCCAACTCATCTTTGATTTCGTCGATCATCACCACGCTGGTTTTCTTATCCGTGTGAACTTTATTAATTACAAAGGCCTGATCTTCTTCGGTAAGGAAGGAGTAAACGGGAACCAGTGCATGCTTGTCAACGAGTTCAATGAGGGCTTCCGGATAAATTTCTTTTTGGGATTGAACTTCAATATCGACACTGCTTAACTGACCGAACAACCCTCCCGGCTTATCAGTGTCAGAAGCCGGATAGCTGGTGATGCAGGGGATGGTAATTTTCATGGATGTCTTGGGTTTCAGATCGCTTTTTGAAACACTTGCTGAATAGCTACACATATACCTGACCAGGCAGGCTTCTTTGGCAACAGGTGTTCTTTTCTCAATAAAAAACGGGTAAGTGAACTCAACCTTTACCTTTGTCGCGTTCAGTTCCTTCATGTAATCGAGAATATTTACCTTAAGGGTTTCGGACCCGATATGGTCCCGGTGCTGGTGAACGATCTGGACAAACTTGTCAATCCAGCGTGCTTCGAATTCATGCATGATTCGAGCGGCAATGGAAATTTGAGCAATAGTGTGTTGTCCTTCCTTATTGTCCCTGGACACAACTCTCATCGGAAAGGGCAACTCCGACATGCCCACATCCTGCAAAAACCTTTTTTCGTCTTTCATATGTTCCTCCTTAAGGTTGCACGTTATTCCACAAAAATAAGATTCAGAATTCATCCCCACACCAATGAAACCAAACCTTATTTGCAGACGAAGAATAGAGGGGCAGTTCTTTTTTTAACTTTTCGTGAAATTAAACTATACTTTACTTAAACTACATATTAAGGAAAAGTCAAGTTGTTTTTACTTAAGCTAAAAATGGTAAAGAAGGATCATCTGGTGGGAAAAGAACAAAAAAAGCCCCGACTCTCCAGATGGAAAGTCGGGGCTTTGAAAAGCATCACAGTATTGCTTTAGAGGTTATTCATCTCTCTCATAATCAACGATACGTTTTGCGACCGTCTTGATGCTCAGAAGGTCTTTGTAGCTGATGTTGTTGCCCAGGTAGTTGCCACCATCTGTACCGCAACCGAGGGTCAGTGACGGCGGGAGCTGGTTGTAGATGAGACCAACGCTGCCGTGTACTGCAGGCTGATTAAGGAGCAGCCTGTTGGCAGGGATTTCGAGGGCGAACTTGTTCAGAACTGCATCGTCCTGAGCATGAACAACGGCGGTGTGGCCTGCGCCACCCCACAGAAGCTGGTTCTTGGCGGCCTGGATTGCTTCATCAGTGCTGTTGAAGCTGATGTAGCCGAGAACCGGGGAGAGCTTCTCATGGCTGAACCAGTCTTCGGGGCCAATGGTAGTAAGGGGCACGAGAAGCAGCTTGGCATCGGCAGGAATATCGAAGCCGGCAAGCTTGGCAATCACCTGCGGAGACTTGCCAACGATAGCCATTGACGGAACGCCTCTTTCCTTGTCAAACATGACTTTTTCTAGCTTTGCTTTCTCTTCGTCGTTAACCAGGTATGCGCCTCTCTCAACCATCAACTTGACGGCCTTGTCGCAAATTGCCTGATCGTCGAAGATCATCGACTGGTCGGAAGAACAGATGGTGCCGTTGTCGAAAGTTTTGGAAGCGATAACGTTATTGACCGCAACGCTCAGCTTGGCGGATTTTGAGATGAAAACCGGTGTATTGCCCGGGCCAACGCCGATTGCAGGGTGGCCGGAGCTGTATGCCGACTTGACCATGGCGCCGCCGCCGGTGGCGAGAACAAGATTCACGCCCGGGTGCTTCATCAGGGCACCGGTTGCCTCGATTGAGGGTTCCGCGATCCACTGGATACAGCCTTCAGGAGCACCTGCGCTGACAGCTGCATCGAGCATGAGCTTCGCTGCATATGCGCTGCACTTCTGTGCGCGGGGATGGAAGGCAAAGATGATCACGTTACGGCTCTTCAATGCGATCAAAGACTTGAACTCGGTGGTGGAGGTCGGGTTGGTGGTAGGGGTAGCGGCGGCAAGCACACCGAAAGGCTCGGCAATATAGGATACGCCTTCTTTTTCTTCGATAACACCAACAGATTTCTTGTCTTTCTGCCATTCATAGACAACGTGTGCGCCGAGGTGATTCTTGATTGCTTTGTGGTCGGCACGACCAATTCCGGTTTCTTCAACAGCCATTTCGGCGAGTTTGACTTCATTTGCGACGCTGACTGCGTCCATCGCTGCACAAATCTTGTCAACCTGCTCCTGGGTCAAACCCTTCATGATGTCAGCTGCTTTACGTGCGTTTGATACCAGCTGATCAATTTGCTGAACTACATCTGCCATGACATACCTCCATTAATTTAGTGTTTACCGAATTGCCCATCGCATCACAATTCAGCACCTATGGAAAGCCTTTGATACAAGTGCGATGCCAATGAAAGTAAAACTATATTTCTGTGAATAGAAAACAGGGTGAAAATGGATTCTTCAAAAAGAGAGACGCAACCAGACAAACCCCAGTAAACGCAACGAAAATAATACACAATGCCTGGAATTTTGTCAAACACAATATTTTTCGCGAGACTGTCTAAGCTACTGTATTTTTGAATTTTAGTCATACTTAAAAGGATGAAGTTGCGTATCACGATCTCTGCTGTTAATGAGGGATTGACCGGACATTTTTGAGGAGTTTTCTGCTCTGTCGGTAGTAACTATCAGCACCGTTGAGTGGAGAAAAACACTCACCTGTTACTTCTGATATACTCGTGAGTACCTGTTCGGATCAAACTATGGTTTGTTTCTGAGAAACTTAGAATTAAGCCGCACTCAACAGCGTGTTTCCCTGCCGTGGAAAGACCTTTTGTCGAGTCTGAGGCAATTCCTCCTGCCTATGCTGACATCTGAACTCAAGAATTGCCGGTCGGTGCCGATACTATATGATGATCACCATCGGTGCGTTCGTATGGACCCGGGAATCGGAACTATGCTATTTTGAAAACAACTTCATTGTTAACAACCCTCGGCTTTGCCTGAAAAGCCTTAACGCTGCAGGATTTCACGTAAGCCGCAGTCGCAAAGTCGCGTGCGGTACCACTAGCAAAACCATGGAGATTCACAGTGCAAGACGACATATTTGCTGAAGATATGTATCCGGAGCGACTTTTGGGAAGGAACTGCCAGGGGATTCAACGGTTCCTGAAACAGCTTTGTTCTCTCTTACCCGCATTTCTCTGTTTTATTATCCTCCTGACGGGCACTTTTTCTTTTCCCTCGTCTTCATGTGCGGTGGAGAAGAAGAACGTACTCATTCTCAACTCCTACCACCAGGGGTTCAAATGGACGGACGATATTACCCGCGGGATTCTCACCGCCCTTGATCCTGTTAGGCCTGACAGCAGAATTTTTATCGAGTACATGAATACCAAGTGGATACGAGGCGCTCCCTATTACAAGGAACTTTCACGCCTCCTGTTGATCAAATATGCAAAGAACCATATTGACCTGATTATCTGTTCCGATACGGATGCCCTAGAGTTTTTGCTCGACTATCGGGACGATATTTTTGGCAAAATTCCGGTTGTTTTTTGTGGTGTAAATTATTTCAAGGAAGAAGACCTGAAGGGGAAACATCTATATACCGGAGTGAGCGAAACTGCAGAATTGAGGGATAGTCTTGCTGTTGCTCTCAGATTGCATCCGGGCACGAAACAAATTTTTGTAATAAATGATAACGGCACTCCCGGCAGAAAGGTTCTAGATGAATTGAGGAAACTTCAGTCCCGACTTATCAGCCTGAAAGTGCACTTCACTTTTGAGAAAAGCAGCAATCTCGATGAGGTCGTTGCAGATGTTACGAAGCTTCCCGCCGACGCTCTTATTTTTTATACCTTCTTTTACGGGGACCCCGCCACAAGGTACTATGAAAATAGAGAAAGCATTTCACGCATTGCAGAGCATGCACGGGTTCCTATCTACGGAACATGGGATTTCAATCTCGGCCTCGGCATTGTCGGTGGCAAGCTTACCAGTGGTTATGATCAGGGCCTGGCTGCCGGCAAGATGGGACTGCGGATTTTGCGGGGAGAGCGGATTGAGTCGATTCCGATAGTGTACCGGAATCCAGCCCGCTACATGTTTGATTACCGGCAACTGAAGCGCTTCGGTATTGACAGAAAACTGCTTCCGAAGGACAGCACGGTTATCAACGAACCGGAGTCATTTCGCAAGGTCAGGAAGAGCTATGTCTGGGCCGCGTTGTTGGGTATCGCAGGGCTGGGGCTGCTTGTATTTATTCTACTTTTTACCATCAGGGCACGCCGGCGGGGGGAAGAATCGCTTCGCATTGCTCACAGTGAGTTGGAGGAAAAGGTGGAAGAAAGGACTCGCGACCTTTCCCTCCTGAATGAGCAGCTGTCCGATCTGAACCTGCAACTCATAGAGGCTAATGGCAAATTAGGGCACGATATTGAGAACCGCGAGAAGACGGAACAGGAGCTAAGGAAGTCACAAAGCATCCTCAACAAGATATTTGAGGCAAATCCTGACCATCTGGTGGTGATCGACCATAACCTGCGGATCATCCACTCGAATTGGCTTGGCGGCTATGAGTATGTTCCAGCGGAGATCCGCCACCTCAACCCTTACTGCTACGAGGCTTACAACGCGGGACAGGACAGGCCCTGCGAATCGTGCGCTGCCCTGGAGGTTTTTAAAACGGGAAAGCCGGTTTTTAAAGAAATGTATAATGCCAGGATAGGATATCTGGAAATCCGCGCAGTTCCCATCGTTGATGAAAGTGGCAATGTTCTGATGGTGGTGGAACAGATTCGTGACAATAACGAAAAGAGAAAGATGGAGGAGGAGATACTGAAAGCTCAGAAGCTCGAGTCTTTGGGTGTTCTGGCAGGAGGAATAGCCCACGATTTCAATAATCTCCTGACAGCCATTATGGGGAATATTTCCCTGGCAAAAATGTGTGCCGACCCTGCGACAAAAGCATTTGATCGCCTTGCTGATGCAGAAAAAGCCTGCGAGCGTGCGACAGGGCTGACACAGCAGCTTCTTACCTTCTCCAAAGGAGGCGCTCCGGTCAAAAAAACGGCTTCCATCGTGCAGATTATCACCGACTCTGCCGGGTTCATGTTGCGTGGGTCGAATGTCAAATGCGAATTTGCCCTGGAAAAAGATTTGTGGGCTGCTGAGGTGGATGAAGGGCAGATGGGGCAGGTAATCAACAACCTTATTATAAATGCCGACCAGGCCATGCCGGATGGCGGTATCATTTCGGTTACTGCAGAAAACGTAACAATCGATGCGTCAGGTCTACTGCCGCTCTCGGAAGGGAAATACATTCTCATTTCGATCCAGGATCAGGGTGAGGGGATTCCACCACAAAACCTGACCAAAATCTTTGACCCGTATTTTACCACCAAAGAGCGGGGGAGCGGGCTGGGACTTGCCACGGTCTATTCCATTGTCAAGAGTCATCAGGGGCATCTGGACGTAGAATCTACCGAAGGAGTCGGGACAGTTTTTCGCATTTATCTACCGGCATCAGAGAAAGAAATTGAGCCTGCGGAACAAAACGGCCCTGTAGCGCAATCAGTTGCCGGATCCGGTAGAATCCTGGTCATGGACGATGAAGAGATCATCCGGGAAATAGCACAGGAAATACTCAATCACCTCGGCTACGAGGTCGAAGTGTGCGGGGATGGGAAGTCTGCTTTGGCATTATACCGTGAGGCACTGAATTCGGGAAAGCGCTATGACGCAGTGATTATTGACCTGACTATTCAAGGAGGGATGGGGGGTAAGGAAACCATGAAGGAACTTCTCGTCATCGACCCTACGGTAAAGGGTATTGTCTCAAGTGGTTACAACAATGATCCGATTCTTGCCCATTTCAGGGAATACGGGTTCAGTGGGATGGTGTCGAAACCTTATACGGTAAGAGAGCTGCAAGAGACCCTGCAAAAACTGGTGTGATTCTGATATTTGACGTCTCTTCCCGGGTCTGCTACTCTCGTTGAATCGTCCATCCGGTTCCCGCTCCCCGCTTCGAAAGAGAGAATAGTCATGCTTGAGCCATCCGCCTATGTAAAGATTTTTGTCGCCATCCTTGCCATACTCAATCCTTTTGGCGTGCTACCGGTTTATCTGGCCATTACCGGAAAATCACCGGAGCATGAGAGGAAAAAGATTGCCAGGACCGTCGGTTTTTCCGTGGCGAGTGTCCTTGCGCTGACCGCCCTGATCGGAGACAGGGTCCTGCAGCTTTTCGGAATCAGCATTGCCTCCTTCCAGGTGGGAGGGAGCATCCTTCTGTTGCTCATGGCAATTTCCATGATGTTCGGCAAAGATGCAAAAGGGGTCAATGAAGCAGCGGAAATAGCACCAGACCTGGCAAGCATTGCAGTTGTGCCTCTATCGGTTCCGCTTCTTGCCGGTCCCGGCTCCATCTCGACCGTTATTATCTATGCGAACCTTCCCGGTGGAACCTTCCATCTCTGGCTTATCATCCTCTGCGTCGTCCTTGCTTCGTTTGCCATCTGGATTGTTCTTCGAATGGCAAACAGGATCGGGCAGCTGATTGGTCCTCTTGGCCTTTCCATTGTCAGCCGTCTGATGGGCCTGCTCCTTGCTTCCATTGCGGTCGAATTTTTCACAAAAGGGATCATCAAGCTGCTGCCTGGGCTGGCCTGACCGTGACAAAACCAGTTGTATCCATTCTCCTTCCGGTCCGCAACGAGCAACGCTACCTGCCAGCGGCCCTTGATTCGCTTTTTCGCCAAACACTGACGTCCTGGGAGCTGGTTGCCGTTGATGATGGCTCCACGGACGGAACTCCCGAGATTCTTGCCGAGGCGGCGCGGCGTGATCATCGGGTGCGGGTGCTGCGTTCCGGCGCGCGCGGACTGGTGGCGGCTCTGAGCCTTGGTCTGGATGCCTGCCGCTCTTCCCTCGTTGCCAGGATGGATGGCGACGACATATCTCATCCCCGCCGACTGGAGTTTCAGGAGGCGTACCTGACCAGACACCCCGCCTGCGGTCTCGTTGCCTGTGGTTTCCGGCATTTTCCCCGGACTGGTCTCGGCAAGGGAATGCTTGCCTACGAACAATGGCAGAATGGCTTGGGCTCCCATGACGAGATTCTTCGTGACCTGTTTGTCGAGTCACCGTTTGTCCATCCGAGCGTTATGTTCCGTCGGGACCTGGTTCTGTCCGTGGGTGGCTACCGCGATACCGGCTGGGCGGAAGACTACGACCTCTGGCTCCGGCTGGCCGCAGCAGGTATCCGCTTTTCCCGCCTGTCAGAAACCCTTTTCTTCTGGCGTGAGCGCCCAGAACGCGCCACCCGGACCCTCCCCGAATATACCGCCACAGCATTCCGGAAGTGCAAGTCCCACCATCTGGTGCGGGGGTTTCTTGCCGGCGTGCCGGAGGTGACACTTGCTGGAGCAGGGCTTGAGGGCAGGGCCTGGTATCGGGTGCTGCGGGATGACGATATTGGGGTTGTTCGCTGGGTGGACGTGGACCCGCGCAAGATCGGGCGAATTCTTCATGGTGCGCCTGTTTCCGGTACGGATGAGGTGGTGGCGGAAAAAGGGGGAAAGATGCTCGTTACGGTCGGTTCGCGTGGGGCGAGGGCCCAGGTGCGGGACTGGGCTTTCAGTGCCGGCTTTGTCGAAGGGGAGGATTTTCTTTGCGTTACGTAGGTAACCCCACCTGTCCTCCCCTTACGCTAAGGGGAGGAACGCTACGCTGAAAAAATGGTGATGAAATTCTGCGTCTCTTCCTTGCGTTGTTTTTAAGTCAGTTCCCCCTCTTAAGATAAGAGGGGGCTGGGGGGAGTTATGCGGTTGCTGTCCCTTCAGTCTTCAGTCATCAGCCAGAATGTGGATGATTCCCTCTCAGGTAGACATGGACAGCCTCTGCAATACCGACCGGATCAAAGCGGAAGGTCTCCCGCCAGGTGCAATCGCAGATGCTTTCTTCCAGCAGCATGGTAATTTGGTCTATGGTGATGGGAAAAAAAGAAAAGCGTTGCAGAAGCGATGCTGCCAGCTTCATGAATGGGACAGGGACATTCAGGGTCCGTACGGACCTCTTGCCGAGTGTCTTGGCGATAATCTCAAGGAGTTGCTGATAGGTTATGCGGTCCCGACCACAGAGCTCATAGCTCTGACCCACCGTTTCCGGCATCTCCAGGGCCATGGCAAAGCAGCGGGCCACGTCGTTGCCGTCGATGGGCTGGAGGCGGTAGAGTCCGTCGCCGACCATCGGTACAATGGGTAGGCTTCTGATAATCCCGGCAAGTTTATTGATGAAATCGTCATTGGGGCCGAAAATGACGGAGGGTCGAAAGATCGTCCAGTCAAGGCCTGAGGCGCGAACCTCCTCCTCTGCGCGGTATTTGGTTTTATGGTAGAGAGAGACCGCAGCGGGTCGTGCGCCGAGGGCCGACATCTGGATGAACCGGTCAATTCCGGCGTGAAGAGTGGCTTTCAGGAGATTTTTTGTCGCCGCAACATGGAGTTTCTCGAAGGTGATGCCGCGTGTGGGAAACTCCCTGATGATTCCTACCAGGTTGATGACAGCGTCGCATCCCTGCATCGCTGCTGCAAAAGTTTCCGGTCGAGTTACGTCTCCTTCAATCGCTTCGATGCCTGGTTCTGTACAGGCAAGCCTTCTATGGGTAAGAACCCGCAGTTCGTGACCTTTTTCCAGTAGGGCGCACCGAACATGCCCGCCAACAAAACCGGTACCTCCGGCAAGGAAGATACGCATAGGGTTGCCTCCATTCTTGCTCAGGGTGAATATGGCAAGTGTACAGCGAAATCTGCCACATGCCAGAAGCAAAATGCAGCAGTTGCACGTACTGCCTGTCAGGATGCGCTATGTCCGGACGGGAAACTCTTTCTCATACTTTTGTAAAAGTTTGCTGATTTCCTGCTTCGTTGAGGCTGCCGCGGGACCAACCGCAACCAGATTCAGATTGTGGGGAGCAAAAAGGTCGTACGCTGTGTTCCTGATGTCCTCTGCAGTGACGGCGGCGCTTTCTTCCTGGTCCTGCTCCAGGGTTGTAAAAACCTCCATGAGTTCGCCCCATCCGTACCGCACACCCATTTCGTAGGTTGAATCCCAACTGTATTCCAGGTCAAAGAAGTAACTTCGTTTGACCCGCTCCAGTTCTTCGTCGTCCAGAAGATCGACGGCAAGCCGTTGCGTTTCTTTCAGGACTTCTGCTACCGCAAGGGGCAGGTTTTCTGGTGCGGTGGCCAGATCAATGGAGAAGCAGCCGGTTTCATCGTAGGCCGAAATACCGGCACTGACCGAATAGGTTATGCCGAGACCTTCCCGGAGGGACATGAGCAGCCGGGAGCTGCCTCCTGCGCAAAGGATTCGCCTGATCAATCGTGAGGCGGTGATGCGATGGTCCGGACGGCTGAAACTTCGGAAGGCGAACTGCAGGGCTGTCTGACTGTCCATGTCCTTCACGAATAGCGATTGAGGGCCGGCCTGGTTGCTCGGGGCAGGGCTGATGGCCGGAGGTGGCGATCCTTCCCATGAATTGAAAAAGAGTTCGCTGGCGGAAAACAGCTCATCAGGATCGATATCACCAGTAACGGCTACCACGGCATTCGAGGGAACGTAGTAGCGGCAAAAGTGCTCCTTCATGTCTTGATCGGTAAACTCCGCAATACTTTTGAGCGTTCCGACAGTGGGCATTCCCAGGGGGTGGTCGGGCCAGAGCATTTTGCTGGCAAGATTGTCGGTATTGATATCATCGCCGTTTTCGTTGGTATCTTCCAGGGCTTCTTCGGTAATAATACGTTTTTCTGTTTCGATTCCACCAAGTGTTGGACGCAAAAACATTGAGGCGAATATTCCGAGCCCTTCGATTGCATGTCGCGGATGAATACGGGTGTAGAAACAGGTTGAATCGGCATCGGTTGCGGCATTGACGCTTCCGCCCAGGACCTCGAAGGCCGTTTCCAGTTCCAGGGTTGTCGCGTAGTCAGCCGTTCCGCGGAACAGCATATGCTCGAGAAAGTGAGAAAGACCTTCTTTTCCCGACGGATCGTTGCGGCCGCCTACTTTCAGGTAGATGGCAATTTCTGCGCTGTGGAGATGGGGCAGCTGGACAGCAATGATGCGCAGTCCGTTTGCCAGGGTTTTCTTGCTGCAACGGATCATGTAACCTCCGGATTTGAAAAAGTTGATTCTGCTGCTATGGCACAGGGTGTCGGCACAACCTATCGGAAAGAAACTACGATGTCAAAGAGTTTCCCTGTCCCGGTAACGGCAGGTGGCCAGTCACTTTGCCGTTGTCAGATGCGACGGGAGAGGCTACTATAAAAGAAAAATCCCGAACTGCTTTTTACTATCACGGGACCTGTGGAAATAGAATGATTACATGCGCATACATAGAACAGTCACTTGTTGGGCACGTGCCCGAACAGCTTAACGAGCACCACGTCCAGCGAGGCACCCATGCTGCGGTTGCTCTGATCGTCAGAGAAACACCGTCCGGCCTTCAGGTGCTTTTTATTGAGCGGGCGGCGAACGAAAATGATCCCTGGTCCGGGAACATCAGCTTTCCGGGAGGGAAGGTGGAAAATGGCGATGGGGACCCTCGCACCACTGCGGAGCGTGAAACATGGGAAGAGGTGGGAATCGATCTGGGGAAAGCACGCTATCTTGGTCGCCTTTCCGATGTTGCCAGCATCCGGATCCCGGTCCACGTTTCTTGCTTTATCTACCAACTGGAAGAGGTCGGTCCTTTCCGCCTGATGAAAGAGGAAGTTCAGGAGGCATTCTGGGTGCCTCTTTCGGATCTAACCGACCCTTCGCGCTATGGCGAGAAGAGTGTCCGCTTTGATGGCCAAACGATGATGAGCCCGGGAATAACTCTTCCCCATCCAGGAGAACCGGCGTTGTGGGGGCTTACCTATCTGCTCGTCAAGGATTTTATAGCAATGCTGAAGCTCTGACGGTACGGTTGCTACTTGCCAGACCTGCACGCCAAAGGCCCTCGAACACATGATTTCGGGGGCCTTTTTTAGCAGGGTTGGGGGAACTGACGCTTACAGCTCCTCGAAGTCTTCCGGCGAGTCCTCGTATTCGTCTTCCCCGGATTCCGGTTCGAAGTCCTCTTCTCGAACCCGCTCCAGAAACCGTTTGTTTTCCTTGATGAGGCTCCGAATCTCTCGTGCAAGTTGTTCAAACTCATCCTGGTCAGTCATGATGTACACCTCACAGGTGAATTTTTTTCAGCGCCTTCTCATAGAGCGCCTCGTATTCCACTCCTGAATGGTCCCAGGAAAAGTCGGAGTTCATGCCTCTTCGTACCATCTTATCCCATTGCTTCCGGTCCTTGTAGTCCTCAAGTGCTCGGTTAATTGCATCCCAAAATGCTTCTGGCGTGTAGTCGTCAAAGGTGAAACCGTTCGGATCGCGGACCCCTTCCCTGATGTCGAAAACCGTATCAGCCAATCCGCCGGTTTTCCTCACAACCGGCACTGATCCGTAACGGAAGGCGATGAGCTGTCCGAGGCCGCATGGTTCATAATGTGATGGCATGAGGAACATGTCGCTTGCCGCATAGATTTTGCGGGACAATGCCAGATCGAAGGACAAGTTAATGGAAAGAGAGTCCGATGGCTTATCCCGCAAAGAGGACAACATCTTCATGTATTTTTCATCGCCGCTTCCAAGGAGCACTAGCTGCAGTTGTTTCTTTTGGAGCTTTGGCAGGAGGGCTTCGAGCAAGTCGAGACCCTTTTGCGCTGAGAGCCTTGTTATCATGCCGAGGAGTGGCGTGGCGGGGTTCTGTTCCAGTCCGAGGGCCTTCTGGAGATTTTTTTTGTTGGCCGCCTTTCCCGAAAGGGTGGATGCTGTGTAGTTTTTGAAGATAAGAGGGTCTGTGGAGGGGTTCCAATCCTGGTAGTCGATGCCGTTCAGGATACCGTACAGATCGTGGACCCGTTGTTGCAGAACTCCCTCTAGTCCGCAGCCCATCTCTTTGGTCTGAATTTCACGGCAATAGGCACATGACACTGTGTTGATTACATCCGCCGAGAGAATCCCCCCCTTCATGAGATTAATTTTCCCGTAATATTCAAGGCGGTCAACGGTGAAATGGGACGCGTCCAGTCCAAAGGCGCTGAGCGCTTCCTGCTCGAAGATCCCCTGATAGGCTAGGTTGTGAATGGTGTAGACCAGCGCGGTCTTGGAGAAAAAAGGATCTTCCTTGTGCTTATGCTTGATGAGGAAGGGAATGCTGGCCGTTTGCCAATCATGGCAGTGGATGATGTCGGGGCGGAAGTCGAGCCTCTTCAAGAGGTCCAGAACACCCTGACAGAAAAAGCCGAAACGCTGACTGTTGTCCGGATAGTCTCCCGCAGGAGTGCCGTAGAGATTGGCTCGCTGAAAATACTCCTTTTTTTCCACCAGGTACACCGGGATATCTTCCAAGGTGGTCTGACGCAAGAGCCCTTTCTGCATGACACCATCAACGGGAACCTCAAAACCCTTTCGGGATTTTTTGATAGTGAAGCCGCCCGTTTCCACACAGTGGTAGAGGGGCATGATGATGCGGACATCGTGGCCGTTTTTTTTCAGCGCCTTTGGCAGCGACCCAGCCACATCAGCGAGACCGCCGGTCTTGGCAAACGGTGAAACTTCGGAAGAAACGAATAGAATTTTCATTCAAATTCCTTTGCATTGTTTTTATTAAAATAAGGTTTGTTAGTGCTGCTCCAAAAGGAGTTCCGCAAAACTGTTTTATAATTCAAATAATGCCATTTTGCAAAATGCATTCGCGGTGCTGGAACTGACCGTTTCATGAGAACTCGTGGCGGAGAACAGGAAAAATGATCGGCAGGCAAGTAAAAGCGCGAAGCAATCAAACGTCATGCCTGGCAAAATTAGCTGTTGCCTCCCGGAGAAACGCAGCAGCTTCTTCGGGTGGAGTCGGATTGATATAAAACCCGGAGCCCCATTCAAAACCTGCTATAGGCGTAATTCTCGGCACAAGTTCGAGATGCCAGTGGTAGTCAAATTCGATAGAGTGCCAAAACTCTGGCCTTCCGGGGCGGGGCAGAAGTGACGGGGCCGTGTGAAGGATAAAATTGTAGGAAGGGTCCTTCAGTCCCACTTTCAGCCTGAGGAGCATATCCTTCATGGCTTGCGCCAGTCCCTCCAGTTCGGCATCGTTCAGGAGTGCGAAATCATGGCAGTGTTTTTTCGGAAAAAGCTGCAGTTCGAAGGGGAAGCATGAGGCATAGGGGGCAAAGAGCACGAATTCCGGAAATTCTTTGACGATTCTGTCGCCGCTCTGAAGCTCGAAGTCGATGATGTCGCAGAATATGCAGCGGTCCTTCTGCGCGAAAAATTCCTGGCATACTCCAAGTTCCGTAACTACAACGGGAGGTACCAGTGGAACCGCGATCAGCTGACTGTGAGAATGGTTGAGAGTGGTCCCGGCTCGCACACCGTGGTTCTTGAAAAGGACCAGATAACGGAGCCGCGTGTCATTGCGTAGGTCCAGGATGCGGGAGCGGTACGCCTTCAAGACATCGCTGAGTTCGGCCACGGAAAGATCGGCCATTCCTTTGGCATGCTCGGGGGTCTCGATGATAATCTCGTGGGCACCAATTCCGTTCATCATATCGTAGGGTCCGTAGGCCCTGCTCTTGACCTCTCCTTCCACATGCAGTACCGGATACTTGTTGGGGATAACCCGGACCTTCCAGTTGGGCGCGTTGGGGGGGCCGGATGGCCGGATGGCAAAGATCTCATGGGGAGACTTGTCTTCGTTCCCATAGCAGAAAGGGCAGCTGGTCATGGGGGGCGGTGTTTCCGCCATGAAGAAATCGATTGGTCGCCTACCCCGGTCGGCGGCGATGATGACCCAATGTCGTTTTACCGGATCCCAACGGAGTTCGGACATACTACCTCCCTTTTTCTTTTCACCTTTCCATTATACAAGCCAGTTTTCCAGTTCGAGCTCCGGCCCCACATAGGTGAGAGCCAATGGGGAGTGGGAGGGCCAGCGGCCAATTTCCTCATGGTCCCGTGTGAGGGTCATATAGGCAAATAAGGTGCTTTTCTGTTCCGGTCTGAGCGCCGTAAGGGGAATTCTGGCTTCACAGATGCGGGAAATTTTCCACTGACAGAGCGCTCTGCTTTGCAGCCAGCGGGCATCACTTTTTACCTGAAGACCACCTTCCGACCTCTCAGCGTCCATGATGAGCAGATATTCCTGTTCCAGGTGGAGATGAAGGTGCAGCAGGTCTCCCGGCATAAGCAGTTTTTCCAGCGGCGAGGCTCCGTCAACCCGTACATAGAAGAAGTCTTTGTCGTACCCGTAGAAAAAACAGAGCAGCAGGCTTTCAGCGGCATGCATAGCGGATGACTGCCTGCTCAGGTCGTACAGTCCGGCGCCCAACCACTCGAAGTAGTCATCGATAATACCGTTGATGGCAGGGGTGATGAGGGTTGTCGGCTGGCGAACCAGCCCTGCCAGGGTAACCTTTTTGATGGGCTCGAACAGTTCTCGGGAACCGGCAGCTCCAGCAGTCGGTAGACCTGTATCAGGTTATTGCGGAACAGGCTGTCGAAATGGTCGCTGTGGGGCGAGAAATGCTCGTCGCCGTACCACCAGAACCAGTCGCTTCCCTCGGCTGCGAAGAGGGAACGGCAAACCAGGGCGGCGGTGCTGTCCGCAGCGGAAGAAGCGGCGGGAATTTTCCCTGCGCTGCCGAGCATGGCAGCTACCTCAGGGCTGCGGGTAACGGCTGCCTCCCGTGTTTGTTCAAGCAGGTCCCATCCCCTGTTTTCTTCCGGGTGGCCGATCCAGATGCCATAGGATGCATCTATCCATGACCCCGGGTGGACGCTCTCCAGCACCTGTCTGTCCGTGAAGCCCTCCAGTGCTTCGGACGGCGTGGTGAGACGGAGACCCGGCTTGTCAGCGATCTTCCGATAGAGGGAAGAGAGAAAAGGATAGCCGTTTTCCGGGTAATACTCCCAGGCATTTTCCCCGTCGAGAATGATCGTAATGAGCGCTTCCCGGCCGGAAGAGGTTTTGCGTATCTTTTCCAGCCTTGCCGCGAAGTCATCCGCGGCCCGTTCCGGTTCCCACCGCGAATAGGTGAAGCCGATCAGGTCGGAGAGGCGGTGGTCCCGAAAGAGGAGGGATATCTCTTTTCCTTTGCGACAAAAGTCGTAGGGTCGATACAGGTGCCGTTTCCGTTCGCCGAGCCCTTCGGCAAGGGTGGCGGCCAGCACCCCTTCATCGCTTGCGGCCCAGCGGATGCCGCACTCCGCCATGATCGACAGAGATTCATTGCAGATCGACCCTTCGGAAGGCCACATGCCGGCTGGGGCGAATCCGAATGTCTCGGTAAAATAGTCAATGCCCATGGCCACCTGTGTCCGGGCGTCTTCCGGATGGCGGAAACGGGCCTGGGGGAGGTTTACCTTCGGCAAGGCCGTCCGGGCAATTCCGCTATCGCAGAGAAGGGGGAGAATCGGGTGGTAGTAGGGAGATACCGAAAGTTCCGCCTTACCTTCCCGATGGAGCTTCAGGTAGAGGGGAATGATCGCGCGAATGACCTCCCGATGAATGTCGAACAGACGCTTTTTGTCGTCCGTGCTGAAATTTTTCCCTTTTTTTATCAGTTCCTGCAGCTCTGGCCAGCGGCGACGGGCCATTTCTCCTGTCCAGGCGAGAAAAAACCAGACCTGCAAGTCGATGATTTCCTGGTCACTGAAGTTCCTTAGCCGGTTGGATGCGGCGTTTCTCGAGCCATTGCCGGCAAGATAAAGCAGCTCAAGATAGCGGGAATGTGGCTCGATCATTCTTTCCCGGTTCGCGGAAAAAAAGTTGCCCAGAATGAAGCGACGGTTTTCTGTCGTCATCTCGGAGGGGTCCAGCCGACCATGAATCAGGAATGAGTCGACGGCAGTTCCTTCCGCATAATCCTGGATCTGCTCAAGGAGTGAGGGTACCAGGTTGAAGACGGCCCGCGCTCCTTCGGTATCGTCCACGATTGCGGCCATGTCGTAGTAGTCCTTGACGGCATGGAGGTATGTCCACGGGAGACCATACTGCCCCGTAAGCGGGTCCTTGTAGTAAGGCTGATGCATATGCCAGATGAATGCTACCTGCAGTGATGCGGGCAATCAGGGCATCTCCTTCTTCCAGGATATAATTTTATCGTGGTACTCTTTCAGAAGTTTTCGGGCATCTGCTTCTTTCTTTGCCTCAACGACAATCCGGATAAAGGGCTGGATCTGGTCGGGTAGCACCAGAACCCAGTCTTCGCCGAAGTGCACCTTGATGCCGTCGATGAAGGTGGCTTCCTTGTCGAGGCTGTCTTCACTCATCTTCCGCATCACGAGGCCCTTCATCTCCCAAACGCAGGGGATGGTGGTTTCCAGGTAGTTGCGGAAGGGGATCTCTTCCAGGACCTTTGACAGGGGTGTTCCTCTGGTTGCCGCCATCTCCACCGTTTTTGCGATGGCAAACATTCCGTCAAAGGCATTCTGGAAGCGGGGAAAGGCGAATTGCCCATTAAGCGAACCTGCCAACAGCACCTCCGATGAAAGAGACGCTTCGATCATTGAGCGTTCGGAGGTTTTGGTGCGCTGAACGGTACAGCCCTTTTCCTGGGCCATCTGCTCAATGATTGACGGTGCCGATACCGGAACCGCGAAAACTCCCTTTACCCCTTTGGGGAGAGAGAGCGCAACCATGAGGGAGAGGAGTTCTTCGCCATTACGGACCGTGCCGGTTTCGTCAACCAGGATGAATCTTTCCGAGGTAGGGTCGAGCCAGAAGCCAGCCTGGGCATCCAGAGCACAGACTATTTTCGAGAGTTGCTGCAGGTTGAGGTTTCGGTCCAAGCCCTTCTTTTCGAAGCTCTGCTCCTCGATGTAAGCGTTGAGGGCGACGACCTCCCAACCCATGGCATTCATCAGTCCTGGCAGGAGTTGGCTGGCGGGCGAGAAGGCAAAGTCGACGACTACCTTGAAACTGCCCTGTTTTGTCATGTCCGCTTCGATGGAGCGGAGAAAGCCCTCGCGATAAAATTCGATGACATTAGCCAGTTCGGAGATGGCGCCCGGTTCCGAGTGATGAGCCCGCCGGAAATTTTCCTTGTAGAAAATCCTCTCGATGTTTTTTCCCATTGCACTGGAGAAGTCGATGCCGTCGGCATCCATGAAAAGGATTTCCGTCGAGGCAGGATCGTCCTGGGACTGGCGGAACATGACTCCGCCGGTTTCGCCGAAGGTCTTCAGTTTGTAGCGGAGAACCGGCAAGGAGATCATCTTCAGGTCACGAACACTTACCCCGGCGGAAAGGATACCGCCGAGAAAGCTGCGCTTCAGCATCCGCGAAGAGCGATGGGCGTCACGAGCCGCCAGGATGAAGCTTCCTTTCGGAAGGGTACTGCCATAGGCACAGCCGAGCTTAGCCATAAATTCAGGGGTCAGTTCAATATTGGTGAGACCACGGATCATAGCCCCTTCGAACAGGGTTTTTTTCCACTTTTCTCCCCAGATAAGGTTTCCGGAGACGATGGAGCCGGCTTCGATGAGTTTTTTTGGCCAGATTTTCACATCCTTTTTGATATAGACGTCTTCGCCAATGGAGGTGTCATCCGCGATGATGGTGCCTTCTTCGGTCACGACACCTTGGCCGATGCTCACGTTGTTGCAGATCACCGAGTCGATGATTTTGGCGCCCTTTTTAATATAAACGTTGTCCCAGATAACAGTGCGGAAGAGTTTGGCTCCTTCTTCGATGGTGCAGTTGCGTCCGATAACGGAGTCTTTGATGCTCGATTTTCCGAGGATTTGGGAGTTGTCACCGAGGATGACGGTTCCCTCCAGAGCCTTTATGTTTTCAAGGCGGACATCGGTCCCGACGCGTATATCTTTTCCAAGGAGATCCTGTTTCTCTTCATCGATCTTGATATTGATTTTGCCCTGAAAGATATCGTGGTGGGCTTCACGATATGAGTCGGTATTGCCGATATCTCGCCAGTAACCCTTGACCGGATAGCCGAACAGGGGGTCGTTGTTTTTCAGCATGAGCGGAAACAGGTCTTTGGAGAAATCAAAATTTTCTTCTTCAGGAATGTAGCGTAAGACTTCCGGCTCCAGGACGTAAATACCGGTATTGATGGTGTCGGAGATGACTTCACCCCAGCCCGGCTTTTCAAGGAACTGGGTGATCCTTTTTTCCTTGTCGGTGATGACGACACCGAACTGGAGGGGATCCTTTACGGAGGTGAGAGTGATGGTGGCCATTGCCCGGTGGTCGGTGTGAAACGCAATGATTTTCTTCAGGTTGAAGTCGGTGAGAAGATCGCCGCTGATGACCAGGAAACGCTCGGTGAGAAGTTTCTCGGCGCATTTTACCGCTCCGGCGGTTCCCATGTCCTGGAGAGGTGTCACATATTCTATCTTAATGCCGAAATCCGAGCCGTCCCGAAAAAAATTCTTTACAATATCGGGCTGATGGTAGAGGAGCATGACCATTTCGCTGATCCCATGTTTTTTCAGCAACTCAACAATATGGAGCATGATGGGACGGTTTGCGAGCGGTATCATTGGTTTTGGGAGATTACTCGTCAACGGTTGGATTCTGGTGCCGAAACCTCCGGCCATGATAACAGCTTTCAAATCAGTCTCCTTATGTGTTTTCTATTGTTTCAGAGGGGTTGCCACTGTCTTGCCGGTTACGGGTAATTACGAATCTGAAGGAGAGTTCACCCCGCCTTTTTCGGCGTGCCTCTCGCCGCCTTTTTCTCCAGCACCTTCTTGACTTCGTTTATCAGTTCCTGCAGATCCGAAGATTTGACCACATAGCCGTCAGCAAGCCATGCGGAGAAATCATCCTTATAACAGGAAAATGCGGTACAGAGAATTACCGGCAGATTGTGGCGTTCCTTGACAATCTTCTGGAGGAGGTCAAGGCCACTTTCGTTCTTTAATTTTATATCCAGCAAGATCAGATCGAAATCGTCTTTCTGGAGTGCCTCAACGGCTTCGGCCGCGGTGGCGGCTGTCGTTACCTCGTACCCCTCGTCGGCAAGTTCGTGGGAATAGAGGAGTCTGATGCTGCTTTCGTCGTCCACGACCAGAATCCTACTCATGGTCTGATTCCTCCTTTTTCAGGGAAAGCCCTATAATGTATCGACTTCCTTTCCCCGTGTATCTTTTAACAGTATAGGATTTGGCGTAATTTTCAAGTATTACCCTGCAGAAAGAGAGCTCCATGTCGTAGGTGTCATCAATTCCTGTCAGTCCAGGGTCCAGGAAGGCTTCGTGTGCTTCTCTCTCAGGGATGGGAACCTCATCGCGAATCTCCACCATGATGCAGTCTTCCGCCAGACTGGTTCCCAGATAGATTTCCCCGGGTGGCATCATGGCTTTGATTGAGTTGCTGAGAATTTTTTTAATACAATAGGCTATCTGGCGGTAATCCAGATAGGTCATCGGCAGTTCCGGGGCAAGGGAAAGGGTAATCGTTATTCCAGATCCTTCTGTTTTATTCATTAGTTCCAGTGCGATGGTTTCCACCATCTGGTTGACATCCCACTTGTCAATTGCAGGCAGGACTGAATCTGCATAGCCCAGCACTTCCGACAGCACATCTTCGAGCTGCTTCGATTTTTGCACGATGTTTTCCAGTGGTTCCCTCTTCGGGTCGTTTTCAGCGACATTTTTTAGCAGGGAACGGGCAAAACCGCCAATGACCGTAAGAGGGTTTCTGATGGAATGGGCGATACTGGAAGTAATTTTGCCGAGGAGTGCCAGCTTTTCCATCCTGACGATCAGTTTTTGCTGTTCGTGAAGCCTGGTGTTGGCGACAGACAGTTTTTCCAGATCTTCGTGGAGCCTTTCATAGAGGGAAGCCCGTTCGATTGCAAAGGCAACCGGAAAGGTAAGCGTTTCCATGAAGGAAATGTCCTGCGGGGTGATTGGCTTGCGGGTAATGAAGTTGTCGGCCAGGATCACTCCTATGCGGCGGTTACGCGAGATCAGGGGCAGTATCAGAAAAGTGTCGGCGCCAATGGTTTGTGCCAGGGATGGATTGACTTCCGGGTGGTGTGATGCGTCACGGATTAGGATCGATCTCCGTTCATTCAGAGCGCGGACCAGGATATGGTCCTCATCGCTCATGGAAAAGGAGAGGCGTTCCAGAATATCGTGGAACTTGTTTTTTTCCGCGGAGAACTTGGTTTGGTGGAATTGCGTCGCCATTTCCCGGAGAGACAGATCATCCCTGCTTATTTCATCCCAGATTTCCCAAGCTTCCTGGTAGTCCTTGGGACCCACTCCCATATATCCTTTCAGATTGGTACGACCCTTGTCGGTCAGGAGAAGGAACGCACGGTTCATTCCGAAACCTTTTCCGGCAGTAATGGCGGTCAGTGCAACGGACAGGACTTCGTCAAGTTCCAGAGATGTCTGGAGAACGGCGACAATTTCATGAAGGAATTGTATTTCGAGGTTTCTGCTGTCCAGGAATCCTACCAGGGTGTTCAGCTTGGATTTTTTGCGGTTGATTTCGGCAATGAGAACCCGCAGGATAGGAGCAGAGGCATTTCCCTCTTCTGTCAGTCGTGCCTGGTCTCTGACAAAAAGGGGGCACTCAATGCATTTTGTCAGGAAACGCCGCTCGAGAGAAGTATAGAGATCCGTTTCATCAGAGGAAATGTATTGGCATTCTTCGGGCGTTATCACTTCCTTTGTCCAGCAGCATTCTGCTTGCACGTTTTTCCTCCGAGGGTCTTGCCGTATTTCACAGCCGACCCTGTTCCATTAACGGCTGGAGTCAGGAACATAAATCCTGCAACAATGCAGAATTATAGCATTGGGAGGCACAATTGCAACCTGAATCCGTGGGAGCAGGGTGCCGTATGCATCCATCATAAAGAGCAGGCTGTACAAAACCTGAAGGAAGGTGTACAAATTCGGTATCAAATCAATGAAAATGCGAGAGGGAGAATATGCTGAACGGTAAACAAAAACGATTCCTGCGTGGCATTGGCCACGGTCTGAATCCAATTATCCTGGTGGGAAAGGGGGAGCTGTCTGAATCTCTCGTTCAAGAAACGATCATCGCCCTTGAAAGTCATGAGCTGATCAAAGTGAAAGTGCTGGAAAGCTGTCTGATGGACAGGCATGAAGTTGCTGACGCACTGGCCGAGGCGAGTGCGTCGGAAGTAGCCCAGGTTCTGGGTAGAACCATCCTGCTCTACAGGAAAGCAAAGGTGCCGAAAATCCAGCTGCCTGGTTAGTCTAGAATCAGTCTTTGGAAAGGGTGAAGTCTAGGATTTTTTGTCCGAGTCATCATCCTTATCTGACTTTATTTCTATTTCATCCTTTCCTTCAAAAGACCGCTTGAAATTCTTGATTCCTTTGCCGAGTGATGTACCTATTTCCGGGAGTTTTCCTGCTCCAAAGATTACCAGTATGAGCAAAAGGATTATAATAACCGGGAAACCACCATATCCAAACATATCTTCCTCCGTGACTTGATTGATGAGCCTGCGGTAGAAGTATGTCACTGGATGGGGAAAAATGCAAGGAGTTCGAAATGGATTTGCAGCCGACCGGAAGACCAGCGTCCCGCGCTACTAATGCGCTCTTTTTGTTACCGGTTTTTTTGACTACTGGCTGCGTTGTGTCTCCTCGGTATTAATGCGGAAACCGATAGTACAGGACACTAGTTGTTGCCATTTTGACTTCTTTTCCATTACAGTAGAGCAGTTGTTCGGATTCAGAAATCACTTGCTGTTTTTTCGTCCGTTGTTTCGGGCGGCATGATTGATACAAAACAAACATGGATGGCATGCACTATGACCATCGGGAAAAGGACTTGCCATGTCCGAAAATACTGATCAAAAAAATCTGATAGAACGGCAACACTTTGCATTGCAGAACTGCGAGGAGTGTTTCCACAATATCATCTGCTACAGCGCCGACGGGATCATTATTGTCGGTCATGATGAAATTGTCCGTTTCGTAAATCCGGCCGCGGAGAGAATCCTTTGCCGGAGCGCAGCAGAACTGCTGGGAAAACCGGTGTGTTTTACCATCGGCTCCGATGAAAAACAGGAAATAACGATTGCACTATCGAGCCAGGACACATGTGTCGCGGAGATGCGTGTCGTGGAAACGAAGTGGGAAGGTGAACCGGTCCGTCTTGCCACACTACGGGAAATTACTGACCGCAAGCGTGTGGAAGAACAGCTTCGGCAGAAAACCGCACAGCTAGAGGAACTGAACAGGACTCTGGTCGAGAAGGTCCAACAAGAGGTGGACAAGAACAGGAAAAAGGATCATCTGCTCATATTACAGAGCCGTCAGGCCGCAATGGGGGAAATGATTGGCAATATTGCCCACCAGTGGCGACAGCCACTCACGGCGATATCTCTGCTGATTCAGGATTTGGGGGAGTGTTATGTGTACGGAGATTTTACCAAGGAGTATCTGGATACGACGATCAGAAATGCCTTGAAAGTCATCCAGCATATGTCCCACACTATCGATGATTTCCGGAACTTTTTCAAACAGGAGAAGGAAAAAAAGGCATTCAGTGTCGGGGAAGTCGTGACGCGTTCGCTTTCCTTTATCGAATCAAGCCTCCGTTTTAACAATATTGTCGTTGAAGTCGATGTTGACGACGATCTGTTGGCCTTCGGCTTTCCCAATGAGTTTTCCCAGGCGTTCATCAATATCATTGGCAACGCAAAGGAAGCCTTCCGCGAAAGGGGCACATCTGAGCCGCTGATCCGCATTCAGGGTTTCCGCGAAGGAAAGAGAGCGGTGGTCACCATTACCGACAACGCCGGCGGTATTCCGACTCAGATTATCGACAAAATCTTCGAACCGTACTTTACGACCCGGGAAATTGAGAACGGGACGGGGCTCGGCTTGTACATGTCCAAGACCATAGTTGAGAAAAACATGGATGGAAAACTGACAGCCTCAAATGTCGAAGGCGGCGCCTGTTTCCGCATCGTCATCTGACCAGGACGGGTTGAACTAACCTTCTCGCACTACTTATGGATACCTTCAAACTTGTCAGTTCTTTCGAGCCGCGGGGCGATCAGCCGGGTGCCATAGCCGAGCTTTCCGAGGGGCTCTTTCGCGGGGATCGGGACCAGGTGCTTCTCGGCGTGACCGGTTCCGGCAAGACCTTTACCATGGCCCATGTAATTGCCAAAGTGAACCGGCCGACCCTTATCATCGCCCCCAACAAGACCTTGGCGGCTCAGCTTTACGGCGAGTTCAAAGAGCTTTTCCCCGACAATGCCGTGGAGTATTTCGTCTCCTACTACGATTACTACCAGCCCGAAGCCTACCTCCCTACCACCGATACTTTTATCGAGAAGGATTCGGCCATCAACGACGAGATTGATAAGCTGCGCCATTCGGCTACCCGCAGTCTCCTTACCCGACGTGATGTCCTGATTGTCGCCTCCGTTTCCTGCATCTACGGTATCGGCTCCCCGGAATCCTACCAGGCCATGCACATCTTCTTCCATCAGGGGGATGATTATGGCCGGGACGAACTGCTGCGGAAACTGGTGGAGATCCAGTATGAACGAAACGATCTGGATTTCCATCGCGGGTCTTTCCGTGTGCGGGGTGATATCGTGGAGGTCTTTCCCGCCCACGATGATGAGCGGGCGCTCCGTATCGAATTTTTTGGCGACACGGTGGATGGAATCTCCGAGATCGACCCCTTGCGGGGCCAAGTGCTGCAAAAGCTCTCCAAGTGCTCCATCTATCCTGCCTCTCACTACGTGGCAAATCGCGAGACTCTGGAGCGGGCCGTGGAGCAGATCCGGCTCGAACTGGAAGAGCGAATCCGCTGGTTCCGGGAACAAAATATGCTGGTGGAGGCGCAGCGCATCGAACAGCGTACCTTTTTTGACATCGAGATGCTAGAGGAGATGGGCTTCTGTCAGGGGATCGAGAACTACTCCCGGCACTTCGACAACCGGGCGGCTGGAGAGCCATCCTACACGCTCATCGACTACTTCCCGAAGGACTATCTGCTGGTCATCGACGAGTCCCATATCACCGTTTCCCAGATCGGCGGCATGTATCGTGGCGACCGAAGCCGCAAGGAGACCCTGGTCAACTATGGTTTCCGGCTCCCATCGGCTCTGGATAACCGGCCTCTTAATTTTACCGAGTTCACCAGCAAACAGAACCAGACCGTCTACGTTTCCGCCACTCCGGCGGAGTATGAGTTGCGCCAGGCTGAAGGGGTGGTAGTGGAGCAGGTGATCCGCCCCACCGGGCTCATTGACCCGGCCATCCAGGTTCGACCCGCTTCTGGTCAGGTTGACGATCTGCTCCACGAGATACGGGAAGCGGTGGCCAAGGGGGAGCGGGTCCTGGTCACTACCCTGACCAAACGAATGTCCGAGGAACTTACCGACTACTACCGGGAACTGGGGGTGAAGGTGAAATACCTCCATTCCGATATCAAGACCATTGAACGGATGCAGATCATCCGTGACCTGCGGATGGGGCTGTTCGACGTGCTGGTCGGGATCAACCTGCTCCGGGAGGGGCTCGATATTCCCGAGGTTTCCCTGGTAGCGATCCTGGATGCGGACAAGGAGGGTTTCCTCCGCTCCGCCCGTTCCCTGATCCAGACCTGCGGCAGGGCGGCCCGGAACGTCACGGGCCGGGTCATCATGTACGCTGATAAAGTCACCGGCTCCATGCGGACCTGCATCGACGAAACCGAACGTCGCAGGACGATCCAGATGGAATACAACCGCGAGCACGGCATTACCCCCCAGACGGTGAAGAAGGGGCTGCGGAGTATCCTGGAGTCCATCGAAGAGCATGACTACATCTCCCTGCCGAAGGTTGCCGAGGGGGACGAAGAGTACGTGCCGCTGGAAAAGATTCCCGGGATGGTGAAAAAGCTCAGGAAAGAGATGCTGGAAGCGGCCAAGGAGCTGGCCTTTGAGAAAGCGGCCGAGTTGCGGGACAGGATCAGGAAGCTGCAGGAGCTGGAACTGGCAGTGAGGTAGGAAAAAGACATGACTTTTGCGACCAAATGAAGGATGACAGAAAATGAATACCCATGACTGATAAATTCGACCACGGTGGAACCGTCTTCGCCCTTGCCCGATCCCTCGGGATACTGTCTGAGCAACTGCTCGATTTCTCCGCCAGCATCAACCCCCTCGGTCCCGCACCCGGTGTGCGGGAGGCGGTCTGCTCCTCCTTCCAAAGGGTTCTCCACTATCCCGATCGGGAGTCATTCGAGCTGCGGCAGGTACTGTCCGGAGTCCACCATGTCGGCATCGACAACATTGTGGTGGCCAATGGTTCAACCGAACTGATCTACCTGCTCCCCCGGCTCCTGCCAGGCAGCAGGGGGCTCATCATTGCGCCCGCCTTTTCCGAGTATGCCCAAGCCTTGGAACGGGCAGGCTGGCAGACGGAATACCTGATCCTTTCGCCTGGAGACCGGTTTGACCTTTCCCTGAAAAAGTTGGCTGAAAAACTTGCTGAGGGTTTTGATCTCCTGTTCCTCTGCAATCCGGCCAATCCCACCGGAGCGCTCCTGCCCCTGACGATGATCGAGGAAGTTCTCATGCTCTGTCAACGATCCGGAACCTTCCTGGTGCTGGACGAGGCTTTCATGGATTTCTGTGAGGGGGCTTCGGCGAAGGGACTGGTTGCCAAAACCGGTGGCGTTATCGTGCTCCGCTCCATGACAAAATTCTTTGCCATTCCCGGGTTGCGGCTCGGCTATGCCATTGGCCACGAAGATGTCATTCGCTGTTGTACGGAAAATCTGGAGCCCTGGAGCGTCAATACCCCTGCCCAGATTGCGGGAGTTGCCTCGCTGGCCGATATTGACTATCGGGAACGGACGATCCGCTATGTTTCCACGGAGCGCGAGGCTCTTGCCCGGGGACTTGTTGAACTGCCGGGGCTCGCGCCGTTTCCTTCGGTGGCTAATTATCTGCTGGTGGAAATTCAAAATGGTTGTACTGCCGCCGAGCTGAGAAGCAGGCTGCTGGAAAAACGGCTTCTGATCCGGGACTGTTCGAATTTCATCGGGCTGGACGGACGCTTCTTTCGGGTCGCGGTACGAACCGCTGAAGAAAACCGCCTTCTCCTTGTTGCATTGGGGGAGGTGCTGCAGGAATCATCTCTTTAAATGTTACTGGAACTCTTCAGAGCGTGGGCTGCCGGAGACCGGACAAGCTGGGACAATCCAGATCGACGCTAGGTTGTCCTGCCAGCCGAACCAGTGCATGACCTGAGCGAATTCCTCATCCAAGGGTGCGCTGATAGTCACGCTTTCTCCGCTCCAGGGGTGGGGAAAAGAAAGTTCCACGGCGTGCAATAGCATGCGGCTGCAGCCCAGTTCGTTGCGAAAGAGGCGGTTGTGGCGGCCTTCGCCGTAGGTGGTGTCGCCGATGATGGGATGAAAAACGTGCTTCAGATGTCGGCGAATCTGGTGTCTCCGACCGCTGAGTGGACTGACCACCAGGAGGGAATAGCGGGCTGTCGTGAATTTCCCCACGGCAAAGGGAAGTTCCACCGTAGCTAGGCGTCGGAAAGCGGTGACCGCTTCCTTGGCCGCAAGATTTTCATTTTTGTTTTTTGTCTCAAACCGTTCTGGAAGCTCTTGGAGCGGATAGTCGATGACAGCCTCTTCTTTCGTTGCCCCCCGCACCACCGCCAGATAGGTTTTGCGAACCGTATCCGATTCAAAAGCTTCGCCTACTCGGCCTGCCGCTTCCGGTGAAAGGGCAAAGAGCAGCACGCCGGAGGTGGGTCGGTCGAGCCGGTGGACCGGATAGACGTGACGACCCACCTGATCTCTCACCATCTGCAGGGCGAATTCCGTTTCATGCCGATCCAGGTCGCTACGGTGCACCAGGAGTCCGGCCGGTTTGTTGATCGCCACAAAGTGCTCGTCACGGAAGAGGATTTCAAGTCGATTTCCGGTCATTGGGATCGCGGTTTGAACTCCCGACCACTCTGCCAGGCTCTGCCAATCGGCTCGCCGAGACACCAGTAGTGGTTATCCGGCATGCTGAGGACAAAAGGGTTCATCTTCTCAATATCCGGCTTGCCATCGCTCAGAAAGCGCTCCTCTGTGTAAACTCCCACAATCTCCCCGATGATAAACTCGTTCACCGGCAGGTCCACGGTCTGGACGACCCGGCATTCCATGGTCAGCGGGCACTCTCTGACCATGGGTGCATGACGCAACTCCCCGTAAAAGGGATCGAATAGTTCCGATTTGTCAGTTTTGATGCCGGAGACCAGTCCCGCATAATCCACTGCCTTCAGCAGTTCGGCTCCCGGTACCGAGACACTGAATTCCCCATGTTCCCTGATGCCCCTGTTGGTATGGTGGCTCTTGCCGAGGGCGATGCCCAGCATGGGCGGGCTGAAATTTACCCGCGTGATCCAAGCCACGGTGAGATAATTGGGTTTACCGTTCACTTCGGCACCCACAATCAACACCGGCATGGGCCCGGGGAAGGCCTGATTGGCGATTTTGATCTTTTCCATGACCAGCCTTTCTTTAAAAACAAAAACTGCAGATAGAATTTAGGTACTCACCTTCCGACTCGATAGCTTATCACCGGGATCAGGATAATTCAATCTATTGACAGGCTTAAGCCATTTCAATACCAACCAGGAAGGTCTAGCCCTCTTAACCTTGCCCCGGGAGTTGTTCCCTGATGCGGTATATTGTCCCGTGATCCTCTGTCATGCAGTGCCGCATGGTCTACCAATGATGCCGGGAAGGCATCGATTTCTTTCGAAAATAGTTTTATGAGAGGGCTCATTACATAGTAGAATTCAAGGTGCGGAGCAGATAACTTTGGAAGTTAGACGGGTTGTTTCCTGAGGAGCAAAAAACCATGCATGACTTGTTGCCAAAAGGAGAAGAATTGAGACGGGCGGTAAAATGGATCTCGAACCACCTTCTGGAAAATCCGGATAGTCCGATCCTGCCGCTGGTCAATGAAGCAATCTTCAGGTTCGATCTTTCTCCGATGGATGGCGAATTTCTGCTGAGATTTTACCATCGAATAAAAGATGAACCGTGACCTTTTATTCATGTAGTGGACTTTGGCAAAGGACCCATCCCTTCTCATCCGCACAAATGATACAATCGGGTCTCGATTTGCCATTCAGCTTCGATTCTGCTAGGGTGGCGCCACTTTCAAGGAAACTTTTGACGAATGAACAATCTTCGAAAATTCGCCATCACCCTCGGCTTTGCCTTGCTGATAGGTTCTGTTCCGCTGTTGTCGTCAGCTGCGCCGCAATCTTTCGTCACAGACAGCGGCACAACTTTGCGCCTTGCCATGTCCGGTGCTTTTCAGCCCTTTTCCACCACCGATAAGACCGGCGGCCTAGTCGGTTTCGATGCTGATATTGCCCGTGCGGTGGCCCGGCATATGGGCTACGAGCCGCTGCTGGTCCAAACCGGCTGGGCGGGAATTCAGGCTGGATTGCAGGCGGGCAAGTTTGAGCTGATCTGCGGATCCATGGCAATCACTCCCCAGCGTCTGAAACAGATGCACTTCAGTCTTCCCTATTATGTAAGCGGCGCACAGATTTTCGTTCGCCGCGGACTCGGTAACCTCCGTGGCAGACGGATCGGCGTCACCGAAAACTCGACTTACGCCCGCTATATAAAGAAGCATCCCGCGAAATTCCCGGGGGTAACCATTCTTGCTTACGGCAGTGAGGCTGAAATCGTCACGGCAATGAATACCGGCAAGATCGACGCATTCGTCTCCGATCGGATTGTGGGTGGGTTTTACATAAAAAAGGGGGCAGCCGGAGATATCGTTCCTTCTGGTCGGCTTCTGTACCGGGAGGCAATGGGTATTGCCGCCCGACTGGATTCCCCCGATCTGATCAGGCAGGTCAATCAGGCTCTACTGGCCCTGGTGCAAGATGGCACCTATGAAAAAATCTACCGTAAATGGGTAGGCAGTAAACCCGATCTGGAGATACTCTTTTCGGCCTGGGGCGATTATGCCCGGTACCTCCCTGAGTTGGAAGCAGTAGGCCGATCCGTGAAAAGCTCGAAGAAACCAGGCTTTGCAAACGATGTCTCCGCCATGCTGCCACTGCTTGCCAAGGGGGCGCTCCTGACACTGATCCTGTCAGTCATTACTGCAGTAGCTGCTCTGATCACCGGGGCGCTGGTCGGTATCGGAACGGTAGCCAGACACGCTTTCATCAGGCGGGCAGCAGGCAGTTTCATATGGGTGGTGCGGGGAACACCACTATTGGTACAGCTTTTCATGTCTTACTTTGCATTGGCAACCATCGTCAACCGTATGCTCGGATTCGAGGCAATCGGTGCTTTCGGCGCCGCCCTTATTGCTCTTATCGTCAATACCACCGCCTACAACGCCGAGACCCTTCGCGGCGGCATCAATGCTGTAGACCGGGGCCAGTGGGATGCCGCTGCTTCCATTGGCATGACCCGGGGAAAGATCATGCGTCGGGTCATTCTCCCCCTGGCATTCCGCGATTCCCTCCCATCGCTGGGCAATAACCTGGTTGTACTGATCAAGGATACCTCCTTGGTTGGAGCCATCACCCTGATAGAATTGACCTATGTGGCCCGCAACGTAGTCTTTCAAACCGGTCAGGCATTTCTGCCCTTCTTATGCGCAGCCGGTTTTTACCTAATCATAATATCTCTGGTAACTCTCGGGGTGAAGGCTTGGGAAAAGCGACTGCGACGCTCGATCCAGGCAGGGGGAGGAAACCTGTGAACGATCAAAAAAGCGTGGAGATAGAGACCCGCAACCTGAAAAAATCTTTCGGTGGATTGACGGTCCTCCATGGAGTCGATTTCAGCGTCCGACGTGACCAGGTTCAGGCACTGATCGGTCCTTCCGGCTCGGGGAAGAGCACCTTCCTCCGTTGCCTCAATCTCCTTGAGTTTCCCGATTCCGGGGAGATTCTCTGGAAAGGTACACCGGTAAACTACCTGCGCATGCGTCCGGCAGAGCTGAGCCGTCACCGGAGAAAAATGGGCATGGTGTTTCAGCACTTCCACCTTTTTCCCCACCGCACAGTACTGGAAAATGTCATCGAGGGTCCGGTACAGGTTCTCGGTACGCCTCTTCGGAGAGCACGTGATGAAGGGATGGCGCTTCTGGAAAGGGTCGGTCTGGTTGAAAAGGCCTCTGCCTGGCCGGAACAGCTTTCTGGTGGACAGAAACAGAGGGTCGCGATTGCCCGGGCCTTGGCCATGAACCCTGAAGTACTTTTGCTCGACGAGGTTACTAGCGCACTGGACGTGGAGATGGTCTCCGGGATCAACGAATTGCTGACCGAACTTGCGGCCAGCGGAATGACTATGGTCGTTGTTACCCACGACATCGGTTTTGCGCGACGAGTTGCCGACCGGATATGCTTTTTCGATGAAGGCCGCATCGTCGAATCGGGAAAATCGGCTGAACTGCTCGAAAGCCCCGAGTCGCCGAGGTTGCTCGACTTTCTCAGCTCCGTTGATGGGTCACGTTAAACAACGCAGGTATGATTGAAAAGGAGGCCAGGCGAAAGAGTGGGCGAACAGGGTTGAATGTTTCCGGAGGCATCCGCTTGCGCCTCATGGTCTAATTACGTTCAGACTATGTTGCTACTGTCGGTCGTTTGCCAGTCTGGACAGGACGACTCCTTCCTCTTCTCAAAAGGTTTCCAGTAAGGAGTTGGAAAAAATCCCCCCCGATCTCGAGTCGGGGGGGATTTTTTGTTTCCTGATCGTAGTTTAGAGAGTCCTGTGATGAATGGTGCTTCCCTACATTTCCGCCGGTTGGTGGCATTCAGAGCAGTTGGTGGTTATCGGGTCTTCGCCGATATCAACCGGGTGGACGAACTCCGTAACCTTGGTGCCCGGTTTGATATTTTCCTGTTTCTGCTCCAGCACTTCGTGGCAGAGGTTGCAGTCTTTGGAGATCACCTTGCCGTCCGCCGAACGGTGCTTGCCGTCGTGGCAGCGGAAACAGCCGGGGAAGTAGAAGTGGCCGATATTGTTGGCATGGGTGGTCCAGGAGACCTTCATCTTCGGGAAGAAGTTCCGCCGATAGATTTTCTGTACTTCTTTTAAAGCCTGCTCAATGGCAGGAGCTTTGGCTTTGCTAATCTCAGGGTAGGTTTTTGCATAATAGTCCCTGATCCCCGCAGCGATGGCTCCTGTTGCTTCACTGGTGGTTTTGTACTCCTTTGCCAGAAGTTCGACCGAGACTTTCCTGATGTAAGGGAGGGACGAATCGATCGTGCCGCTGACAAAGTTTTCATCCATTTCCGTTCCGGGTGAACGGAAAATATGGCTTGGCCGGTTATGGCAGTCGATGCAGTCCATGAGCCGCGGGGTGCTTGCATTGATTTCACTCCGGTTCAGGGGTTTTTCCGTGTCCTGAAACTCGGTGATGATCCCATCCTTCCCTTTTACCGCTAATATAGGGGATGTCCTGTCGTTTCGCGTCGCGGGCTATGTAGAAGACTTCCGAGCTGACATGCCAGTGGATGCCTGATGCATGGGGGGTCTTGGGGGCCTTTCCCAGGTTCAAAAGGAGTTTTATCTCCCGGGGCGTATTCTTTTCGTCGGATGCGTAATGGAAAAAGTCTTTCTCCTTGCCGGAATAGAACTTTGCAGGCCAGTGGCAGCCCTCGCAGGTATCTCGTGCCGGCCGCAGATTCGGAATGGGGGTTTCGATCGGGGTTGGGTAGGTGTTCGTCAGGACCCGGTATACCTGTTTGAGACCGGACAGCTTGGCTTTGACAAACCACTTTGGCACCCGGGCCGATGTGGCAATCGGCGCATTTGACTCGCGCATGGGGAGAATTGCCCCAGGCGGTATATTCCGGTTCCATAACCGTGTGGCAGAGTTCACCACAGAATTCCGTCGATTCGGTGTAGTCGTATCCTTTTATAGAAGCAAGGGCCAGAATCAGGAGAAAGAAGAGCGTGGCTACGATAAAGAAAACTGCCTTATGGCGCTGGTGGGGGTCGTTGAGGTCAAGTGTCGGGTAGAGAGGAACTTCGCTGATCCCTTCACGCAGCATTTTTTTTCTGGTGTGCAGTATGCCCACCGGTATCAGCAGCAGACCGAGAACCAGGATGCCGGGAAAGACAAAGTAGATAAGAATTCCCAGATAGGGGTTTTCAATCCCCGAAATGATCCCGATGGCCAGAAAAACAACTATGAGCGACGCGCCTGCTATTGCCAGGAGTATCCCTGCCAGGCTGATAAGGTTGTAGCTATGTCTCATGAGTTTTCTGAACATGGTGGTTCCCCCTGCATAAAGTTGTTAGTGTTGTTGATCAGAATAGTATCCTATCATAACAGAAGTTGTGTATTTAACAACTGGAAATGAAAGCCTTTCGATTTGAAAAAACTCCTTTCGTAACAACCAGTTGACAATTTATTCCACCTCTGGTAGCTTTTGCTGAGCCCTTACACCGGGCTCCACGGAGGGGACCCTGAGCGGCCCCTATCATACAATTGAAAGGAACACACATGGCAAAGAAACTCTTTATCCCAGGTCCGGTCGAGGTACATCCCGAGATACTTCAGGCAATGGCGACTCCCATGATCGGTCACCGTATGAAGGAGTATGCTGTTTTGCACGGCTCGGTGAAAGCAAAACTGAAGAAACTCCTGTTCACGGAAGAAAAGGTTTTTCTCTCAACCTCCAGCGCCTTTGGCGTGATGGAGGGGGCGGTACGAAACCTTGTGGCGACACGCTGCGCCAACTTCTGCAACGGTGCATTTTCCAACAAATGGCACGATGTAACCAAGCGCTGTGGCAAGGAAGCGGACGCTTTCAAGGCTGAATGGGGCAAGCCCATTACTCCGGAAATGGTGGACGAGGCCCTGGCCACCGGCAAGTACGATGCCATGACCCTGGTTCATAATGAAACCTCGACCGGTGTCATGTCGCCGCTGGCGGAAATAGCAGAAGTTTTGAAGAAATATCCGAATGTGATTTCCATCGTTGATACGGTATCTTCCATGAGCGCCTTGAAAATACCGGTTGACGAGCTCGGCATCGATTGCTGTCTGTTCGGTGTCCAGAAGGCTTTTGCACTTCCTCCCGGACTCGCGGTCTTTACCGCCAATGAACGTACCCTCGAGAAGGCCAAGACCATCGAGGGGAGAGGCTATTACTTCGATTTTCTTGAGTTCGATGCCGCTGACGCAAAGGACAATACCCCCTCTACTCCCTGCATTTCCCAGATCTATGCTCTGGACAAACAGCTTGACCGGATGTTCGCCGAGGGCCTGGAAAACCGCTGGGCCCGGCATCGGGAATTAGCCGGTCGGGTTGCGCAATGGGTCGAGACAAACGGCTACGGTTTCTACCCCGAAGCCCCGTACCGCTCGGTTGCTCTCACCTGTGCGGTCAATAGCAAGGGTTCCGATCTAGCCACTCTGAAGAAGCTTCTCGGCGAGCGCGGTTATGCCTTTGATGACGGCTACGGCAAGATCAAGGGCCAGACTTTCCGTATTGCCCACATGGGAGATACGCAAATGGCCGACCTGGAGGAATTCCTTGCAGTTGTTGACGAGCTGCTTGCAGGTCTCTGATATTCGGACTGATTTATAAAAACATGAAGGGCGGGGTAACCCGCCCTTCATGTTTTTTAGGCAAATTTTTTCGTGATTAGGGTTACGTCTCAATAAGCAGGTGCTACAGTATATGGTATCATTTGTAACGAAAGGCAAAACTCCGAGAATTTCGTGACAGCCAGAAAGCTCTCTCCCTTTGGTCGAGATGACATGCGTCAGCGTGAACAGGTGCCCCACTTTAGCCCGGACCCCCTTCACCTGTTGCTGTCCGAATGGATTCAGGATAGATAGTGAAAGGTAAAGGAGACCGATGGCACGAAACCTTGCAGAGCATGGCATCAGGACGACGGGAGATATCAACTGGAATCTGACAACCCCACGGCTCTATGAAGCGATTGTCCGGAAAGGGGAAGCGCTCCTCGCCCATGGGGGGCCGGTTGTCGTCAATACCACTCCCCATACCGGAAGGTCAGCTAACGACAAGTTTATCATCGATGATCCCGCTAGCCATGACACGATTTGGTGGGGACCGGTGAACCAGCCCCTGACAGCGGGGAGCTTCGAGGCTCTCCATCAACGGCTACTGTGCTACCTGGATGACAAAGAACTCTTTGTGCAGGACTGTTTTGCCGGCGCGAGTCGCCATCATCGCCTGCCCATCCGCGTCATTACGGAAAAAGCCTGGCATTCCCTATTCGCCCGTTCCCTTTTTATCTGCCCCACGGTTTCTGAACTGGATTCCCACCATCCTGAATTTACCTTGATCGATGTTCCCTCATTTCAGGCTTGTCCCGAGTCTGACGGCACTAATTCCGAAGTTTTTATCCTGGTGAACTTTACCAAAAAACTGATTCTCATCGGCGGAACAGGCTATGGTGGCGAGATCAAGAAAGCCATTTTCACCGTCATGAATTATCTCCTGCCTCGGGAACGTAAAACCTTATCCATGCACTGCTCGGCCAATGTAGGCTCTGGCGGTGATGTGGCACTATTTTTCGGGCTCTCTGGTACCGGCAAGACAACCCTTTCCACAGAGCCGAACCGTTCAATGATCGGAGACGACGAGCATGGCTGGGATGATGCGGGGGTCTTTAATATCGAGGGTGGATGCTATGCTAAGGTGATCAACCTCTCAAAGGAACTGGAACCAGAGATCCATGAATGTACTCACCGATTCGGCACGCTGCTGGAAAATGTGGTCATAGACCCCTTTTCCCGCAGGATCGACCTGGATGACGCTTCTCTGACCGAGAATACCCGTGCGGCCTATAGCATCAGAAATATTCACAACGCTATTCAGGCTGGAACCGGCACCTCTCCGGAAAACATTTTCATGCTGACTTGCGATGCCTTCGGTGTCCTCCCACCCATTGCCCGCCTCACACCCGAGCAGGCCATGTTCCACTTTCTGTCGGGATACACGGCGAAGCTTGCCGGAACCGAGGATGGTATCGGAAAGGAACCGCAAGCGACTTTTTCCGCCTGTTTTGGAGCACCCTTTCTGCCCCTTCATCCATCGGTATATGCGGAGTTGCTGCGAGAGAAGATTGCTCTCCACGGGGTGCGTTGCTGGCTGGTCAATACCGGCTGGAGTGGGGGAGGTTTTGGTGTCGGCAGCCGAATCCGGATAGATTATACCCGGGCGATGGTCCATGCCGCACTGGCCGGAACGTTCAATTCAATTTCCTTTGTCCGGGAACCTTTTTTTGGGCTCGACATCCCGACGGAGTGTCCCGGAATTCCCTCCGCCATTCTCAATCCGGCTGATGTGTGGCCGGATGCTGCGATATACGAAAAAATGGCTCGCAACCTGGTGGCTAGATTCCAGGAAAACTTCCTGCAGTTTGAGGGGTAGCCGAGAGACAGGGTAAAGCCCGGTTCTAAACAACCAATTAGTATCCTCTAGTGTGACGAAATAAAACTTCGTTACATTCCTTGACAACCCGCGAGAAGTCAATAAAATTTATTGAACTTATTAAAAATAAATATATTGATATTGCAATGTAATTATATTATAGAAAAGGTGTTCGATTTTCAGTGTTCGAATTTCAGCAGTGTGTTGGTATCACGTTTTTGGGGATGCGAAATATAGAGTGGGCGGTTTGTGACCCGCTGTCACCAGCAAGGAGGTTCAGCAACTATGGATAGTAAAGACAAGGAACAAGGGATTGTTGCCGAAGAACAGCATACCGAAAGAAGAACTGTTTGGGAGGAAAAGGGGGTTTCCCGCCGTGACTTCATGAAGTTCTGTACCGCAATGTCCGCGGCATTGGCACTACCCATCACTTTTGCTCCAAAAATCGCCCAGGCACTTGACGAGGTTCAGCGTCCCACCCTTGTTTGGCTTGAGTTCCAGGATTGCGCAGGCGATACGGAAGCACTGCTTCGGGCGTCAAACCCCTCCGTTGCCGACATAATTCTGGATGTCCTGTCCATTGATTATCACGAAACCATTATGGCTGCTGCCGGTCACCAGGCTGAAGAAAACCTGATGAAGGCGGTTCGTGAGAACAAAGGGAAGTACATTGTCGTGGTGGAAGGTGCCATCCCGATGAAGGACGGCGGAGTTTACAGCTGTGTCGGCGGGAAATCATCCCTCGATGTAGCCAGGGAGATTTGTGGTAACGCATTTGCCACCATTGCGGTCGGAACCTGCGCTACCCACGGCGGTATTCCTGCAGCGGCACCGAATCCTACCGGTGCGGTCGGGGTGAAAGAGGCTGTACCTGGAGCGACGGTAGTCAATCTTCCCGGCTGCCCTCTGAATCCTGACAATCTTACCGCTACCATTGTTCATTTCCTTACCTTCGGCAAGTTACCCAACTTGGACAGCCAGGGCAGGCCACTCTTTGCCTATGGCAAGAGAATCCATGACAATTGCGAGCGTCGTCCGCATTTCGATGCCGGCCAGTACGTGGAGCAGTGGGGTGACGAAGCTCACCGTAAAGGACACTGCCTCTACAAAATGGGCTGCAAGGGTCCCGAAACCTTCCATAACTGTCCTACTCAGCGTTACAATGAAAAAACGAGTTGGCCGGTTGCGGCTGGGCACGGATGCGTTGGTTGTTCGGAAGCGAATTTCTGGGATACCATGACGCCATTTTACCGGCGACTGCCGAATGTCCCTGGATTTGGTGTCGAATACACAGCTAACGAGATCGGCGCCGGTCTTGCAATTGTTACTGCTGCAGCATTCGCGGGCCACGGAATCATCAGTGCCCTCAAGAAGGATAAGCATGAAGATGAAAAGAAGGAGGATTAACATATGGCAAAAATCGTCATTGACCCCATTACCAGAATAGAAGGTCACCTTCGGATCGAAGCCGAAGTGTCCGGCAACCGGGTGACCGATGCCTGGAGTAGCAGCACCATGTTTCGCGGGATCGAAGAGATCCTTAAAGGGCGCGATCCTCGTGATGCCTGGGTTTTTGTCCAGCGTTTCTGCGGTGTTTGCACCACGGTCCATTCCATTGCTTCCATCAGAAGCGTGGAGCATGCTCTTGGAATCAAGATTCCGCCCAATGCGGAACTGATCCGAAACATCATCATGGGCGTCCAGAACGTCCAGGACCATGTAATCCATTTTTACCACCTCCATGCCCTTGATTGGGTGGATATTACCTCGGCACTGAAGGCCGACCCGGCAAAAACCGCTGCTCTGGCAGCTTCCTTGTCCGACTGGCCGCTCAACTCCCCAACCTATTTCAAAGGAGTTCAGGAAAAGCTGCAGGCCTTTGTCAGCAAGGGTCGTCTCGGTCCCTTTGCAAATGCGTACTGGGGACATCCGGCCTACAAGCTTCCGCCCGAAGCGAACCTGATGGCCACTGCCCACTATCTGGAGGCGCTGGAGTGGCAGAAAGACATTATCCGCATCCATGCAATCCTGGGCAGCAAGAACCCGCATCCACAGACCTTTCTGGTTGGTGGCATGGCCATTCCGATTGACCCTGACTCACAGAATGCTCTCAATGCCGACAAGCTTGAGGAGATCAGCCGCTTGCTTGCAAGGGCACAGGAATTCGTTGAGAAGGTTTACATCCCCGACCTTCTGGCCGTGGCTTCCTACTACAAGGAATGGGCAAGCATCGGTGACGCAGGCGGCAACTTCATGAGCTACGGAGAATTCCCCTCCGACAACAGCGGCAAGCCGGAGGTTCTCTGGATGCCCCGCGGGATGATCCTCAACAAGGACCTGAGCAAGGTACATCCGGTTGACCAGGAAAAAATTGCCGAGTACGTCGACCATGCCTGGTACGACTACACCGGTGGCCCTGGCAAAGGCCTTCATCCGTGGGAAGGTGAAACCAATTACAAATACAGCGGTCCGAAACCGCCCTACGAGTTCCTCGACACCGACAAGAAATACTCCTGGGTCAAGGCGCCGCGCTACGACGGTAAGGTAATGGAGGTCGGACCTCTGGCTCGCTGTCTTGTTAACTACGCTTCCGGTCACAAGGAAACAAAAGCCGCGGTGGACATGGTCCTGGCCAAGCTTCAGGTGGGTCCGGAAGCGCTCTTCTCCACCCTCGGCAGAACCGCCGCCCGTGGTATCGAAACCCTGCTGCTGGCCCGGAAGCTTCCCGACTGGCTCGGTGCCCTTATCGCAAATATTAAGGGTGGCGACTACGCGATTCATAACAATGAAAAATGGGATCCGTCCAGCTGGCCTTCAGAAGCAAAGGGTTATGGCTGGCACGAGGCACCTCGCGGTGGTCTCGGTCACTGGATACGCATCAAGGATGAGAAGATTCTCAACTACCAGGCGGTCGTTCCTTCGACCTGGCTTGCTTCTCCACGTGATGCCAAGGGGCAGCGCGGACCCTATGAAGCTGCACTGGTTGGGACGCCGTTGGCAGATCCGAAGCGGCCCCTTGAAATCTTGCGAACAATTCATTCCTTTGACCCCTGTCTTGCCTGCGCGGTGCATCTCTTTGATCCGGAAGATGGCGAGTCTGTTACGGTAAAGATAATGTAGGAGGCTGACCATGGAAAAAATCGAAATCAGATATGTCTGGGAATGGCCAGTCAGGATAGTTCATTGGGTTAACTTCCTATCCATTGTGATCTTGACCGTGACCGGTATCTACATTGGCTGGGGGAAGTCCCTTGCTCACAACCCCTCCCAATATATAATGGGTTGGACGAGATTCATCCATTTTGTTGTTGCATTTATGTTTACCATCAGTGTGGTGGCACGCATTTACTGGGCTTTTGTCGGTAACAAATATGCCAGCTGGCGTGTTTTTACCCCGTGGGCTTTCAAAGACGGCCGCAAAAACATGAAGGAGACTTTCCTCTTCTACACGTTTTTCAAGCCAACTCCTCCTCACTGTGTCGGCCATAATGGTATGGCCGGCGCAGCGTATCTCTGGATATTCGCACTGTATCTGGTGATGATTTGTACCGGTTTTGCACTCTATTCCCAGTATGCTCCCGGAGGCTTTTTAAGCAGTGCCTTTAGTTGGGTATATGTCTTCGGCAGTAATCAGGGGCTCCGCCTGACCCATAAAATTACTATGTGGTTTCTGATCGCCTTTGCCATCCACCATGTTTATAGTGCTTGGCTGATGGACGTGAAGGAAAAGAACGGAGTCATTTCGAGCATTTTTGGTGGTTACAAATCTGTTCCGGAAGGGGAGGACTAGTCTGTCAGTTCTCGTGCTCGGAATAGGTAATCTGGTTATGACAGATGACGGGATAGGGGTCAGGGTCGTGCAGTCTCTTGAGTCAAACTATGTCTTCCCAACCGGGGTGACAGTGTTGGACGGCGGCACGCTCGGACTTGACCTCCTGCCTTTTCTCGAAGGTTTGGACCGCCTCCTGATCGTGGATGCAATGGTAACTGGCGGCCCACCGGGCACCATCGCCCGGCTCACCGGTGACGATATTCCAATAGCCTTTGAAACTAAGTTGTCTCCCCATCAGATGGGTCTCAAGGACCTGCTTGCTGTTTCCTCTCTTCAGGGGAATCCACCACCTGATACGGTTCTGCTCGGCGTCCAACCGGAATCAATTCAGATGGGATTGGATTTGTCTCCATCCGTGGAGGCTAAACTGCAAACCCTTGTGGAAATGTCCCTGCGAGAGTTGGAGGCTTGGGGCATTGTTCCTGAGAAGATCACTTCGCCAACAGTAAGTTCCCTCTAAGTTTGTCCATCCGGCTGGAAACCTTCTGGCCGGATGGACACCCATCTCAAGCTGTCCCTATCCTGCAATTTCTTGCCATATCCTTTTTAAATCTGCTATCATTCTGTATTTCTGGCACAAAATAACTTATCGTTTTCCTTGAATCTTTTGGAGAAAGTTTACATGAAAAGCACATGTCTTATCAGTCAGGCGCTCCTGGATGAGGTTTCCAGCGAAGCAAAAGCCGCGTCCAGGCTACGCAAGAACCGCAATTTCCACCAGCAGGACGATTCGTTGTGTCATCGGTTGCTCAATGCTCTGGAGCCCGACTCCTATATTCCTCCGCACCGGCATCATGATCCGGAAAAAGATGAGACGATAATTCCCCTGCGGGGCAGGTTGGGGGTCGTCTTCTTCGATGAAAGGGGAAATGTCGTGCAGTCGGCTGTTCTTGCTCCCGGCGGCGATACCGTGGGGGTTACTATACCCCATGGAGAGTTCCACACACTTATTAGTCTGGAAAGCGGCACGGTTTTCTTTGAGAGCAAGGCCGGGCCGTATCGGGCCCTGACGGATGTGGAGCGGGCTACTTGGGCGCCCGGGGAGGGAAGCGATGAGTCGGCTGCGTATCTCGCGGAACTTCGGAAAATTTTGTAGAGCTCTTTGCCTTGCGACGCTGAGCGTTGTCGCCGTACTGCTATTCTGCCAGTCCGTGCCGGCAGCTTCAGACCGTCCCCGCGCCGGGCTGGGTATCCTGTTTATTCGGCCGGCTTTCCCCGAACAGGCCGATGAAATGAAGACGATTGTCCTGTATGGATCGCCCGGGAATGATCGGATCGCGGTGATCGATGTTGCGCGCCTGCCTAGCCTGTTTCCGTCCGTTTCCCCCCCTACCGGTGTGTATGCCGTTGCTACCACCGGCAAAAGAGGCAACTGGTTCCGGCTTGCCTACGACAATGCCGGACGAGAAGGGTGGATTCAGGGGCGTGATTTCTGGGACTATTTCAGTTGGCCGGATTTCCTGTCAGGGCGCTTTGCAGTGCTTTTGCCTGATCTGCGGGTATCTTTATCGGAGGTTCATCAGGAACCGCTCGCTAGCTCCCCATCCTTGGGTCGTATCGCTTCAGGCCTGAGAATGCGTATCCTTGAAATTCGGGATGTGTGGGCTCGGATTCGATATGTGGATGGCCGTAGTGGCTGGCTTCGCTGGTGTGACAGCAACGGAAAGCTACTTATTGCCGTGGAAGGTTGAGGGACGGAGGGAAATTGTTTCCATGATGCAGGTAACGAGACAAAAGTGTTGACTTGCTGTAAACCCTGTGATATTTCAGAAACTATGAAATCAATCTACATGGCACCTTTGGCAGCAGCACGAGCTATCAGCGCCGCGGCGCGTAAAGCCGCACGTATATCCGCTGCCATGTGATTTTTCACAAATAATCTGATTTTCTAAGGGCCGTGGGTACAACCTACGGCCCTTTATATTTTTTCGGACAACGGTGTCTGTTGTTTATTACAGAATGTTTGGGAGATAGTATGCGAAACGAACTTGTCAATCCGGGGGCGGGTGAACTGACGTACGAGATCCGCAACATTGTTAATGTGGCGGAAAAGCTTCAACAATATGGTGTTAAGATAAACTGGGAAAACATCGGGGACCCCATTGTCAAGGGAGAGAAGGTTCCTGTTTGGATGAAGGAAGTTGTGGTGAGGGAAGTCATGAACGATGAAACCTACGGATACTGCCACACGCGCGGCGTTCTGGAAACCCGAAAATTTCTTTGTGAATTGACAAACAAGCGCGGAGGTGCCCAGATAACTCCGGACGACATCATCTTCTTCAACGGTCTCGGTGACGCAATTGCCAAGGTATACGGAAACCTGAAACCGGAAACCCGTATCCTTACTCCCTCACCAACCTATACCACCCACTCAACCGGTGAAACTGCTCATGCAAATGCGGCCTCAATCTCCTACCGTCTGCAGCCCGAAAATAACTGGTACCCTGATCTTGAAGATTTGCGGAATCATGTAAAATACAACCCGGCAATTTCCGGAATTCTCATTATTAACCCGGATAACCCGACAGGAATGGTCTACCCGGAGAAAATTCTTCGAGAGATCGTCGCTATTGCCCGAGAGTACGGTTTGTTCCTCATTGCTGACGAAGTCTATAACAATATTGTCTATAATGGTGCAGAAACACTTCCCATTTCTGCGCTTGTCGGTGACGTTCCGGCTCTGGCCATGCGGGGAATTTCCAAAGAGTTCCCTTGGCCCGGCTCCCGCTGCGGATGGATTGAGTTTTACAACATGGAAAAGAATGCCCGTTTCAAAAAGTATGTGAATGCCATTCTCAATACCAAGATGAATGAGGTCTGTTCCACCACGCTTCCCCAGAAGGCCCTGCCGGCGATCTTTTCACATCCGGAGTACAAGGGGTATCTTGACGAACGAATTGCCCGCTATGAAAGAATGAGCAACATTGCCTATGATTATCTCAAGGACCTTCCGGGGCTGATGGTAAACCGGAGCAATGGTGCCTTCTATATGGCCGTTGCATTCCAGGAGGGTTTGTTGACCCACAAGCAGACGCTTCCCATTGATAATCCCGAGATCCTGGAGTTGGTTGAGGGATTGGTAACCGCACCGGGTGTCGCTCCCGACAAAAGGTTCGTCTATCATCTCCTTGCCAATACCGGGATTTGTGTCGTTCCCCTCTCTTCCTTCTCCACCCATCTGCAGGGTTTCCGCGTTACGCTGCTGGAAAAGGATGAGCAGGAGTTCCGCAGAATCTTTGAGACGTTGGCCCGGAAGATCGAAGAGTACCTCTGTTCATAATAGGTTCCGCATCGGGAGTATTGCTTCCGGAGTCCTTGCCACGGCGGAGACGCTACTAAAAAATGCCCCCATCGGCAGTCTGCTGATGAGGGTATTTTTCATTTGTTTCGATGGTGAGAAGAGGCTTTTCCCCTGGTTACACCACCCGGATGAGGAATTCCGGACATGCTGCAGCACAGTAGCCGCAGAGGATGCACTCTTTTTCCTTCACCTTTGCAACGCCGTCCTCCAGCACCAGGGCCTCAGCAGTACAGGCTTCAACACAGGCACCACAGCCCTTGCAGAATTTTTCCATAATCTTGAATTTGCGACGACGTTTTTCCAGCGGTCCCCAGATTTCATCATCCGCTTCGTCGAGTGAGCAGAGTTTCAGGTTAGCGTCGATTTCTTCGCGGGAGAGCATGCCGAGGGCCAGGGCATCGACCCCGGGGAGCCCAAGAACATACCTGATGCTGGCTCTGGCGTCGGAAATGAGGTTGCCGCCAGCCAGTGCTTTCATGGCGTAGACTCCCTTTCCGTTCTTTGAACAGCTGGCGATAGCTTCCGCCATTTCAGCAGCGCTACCGTCCATGATGCCCATACCGGTCCGGTTGATCAGTGGGTGGACAACGTCAATTTCGGGACGCTTGGCCGCTGCCCGGAATGCGGCGATGTAATGGGAAGAGATACCCACATGCCGCAGCTTCCCTTCCTGCTTCATCAGCAGCAGTTCCTCAAGAACCTCGGCACGGTCACTACAGGGATCGGCCAATCGTGCCCCGTGGATATGCACAAGGTCGAGATGCTCAAGCGCCAATTCCTTCAACGCTTTCACCACATGGGTGCGGGCATCGGCGGCTGTTGTCGCATGGGTTTTGCTGGCGATCAAGACCTCACCGGTGAAACCGGAGAGAGCTTCGCGGATATGAGGGTACGTCCCATAGAGCTCTGCCGTGTCAAGCATGGTGACTCCTGACTCCAGTGCATGGCGGATAAGAGTCCCGCCTTCCGTGGCGGATAGGTTTGCCTGCAGGGGGCCGAGTGGGAGAGTGCCAAAGATCAGGCGGTTGGCACGCATACCGGTTGAACCCAAGGTTACTTTGTTCATGGCGTTGCTCCTTAATATTTCGAAATAATCGGAGAAAACCGGCTTACGGCGAGGTTGCTGTAGGTTATTTGGTTTTCACGAATTTCAAGGCTGCCGAGTTCATGCAGTAGCGGAGCCCGGTCGGTTTCGGGCCATCGTCAAAGACATGCCCCAGATGGGCATCGCACCTACTGCACAGGACCTCGGTTCGCTTGGCAAAGAGGCTGTTGTCGGGTCTCGTTGTGATGTTTTCCGGGGCAACGGGTTGCCAGAAACTCGGCCAGCCGGTACCCGATTCATACTTTGTATCGGAGCTGTACAGGTCGAGGTCGCAGCAGACACAGCGGTAAATCCCTTTTTCGTGGTTGTTCCACCAGGCATTGGTAAAAGGTTTTTCCGTTCCCTTCTTCCGAGTAACATTGAATTGTTCCGGAGTCAGTTGCTGGCGCCATTCATCCTTTGTTTTTACCACCTTTTCGGTCATATAGTACCCTCCCCGTTCAACGGAATAGACCCGTATCTGTTCGGACTTGGCTACCTTTCCTGCGTTGGTGCTCTGGTCTTGTTTCTGACCGGAAACTTCGCAGGCGGTTATCATGGTTGCCACCATCAGGAAAATGCATATTCCCAATACGGCTGTCAGGTTTATGAATTTCATGATTTGATCTCCTTTGCTGCTGATGATAACTACCTGGCTTCGGGCAGGTCCATCCGTACCTTCAGCACACCCGGGGCCGGATGGTTGTAACCCGGAATCTTGACGATCACATCGCTTTTTATCAGATCACTTCGCTGCATCCAGACCAGGCCGTCAAGACTTGCCCACTCTTGATACACGAATACTTCGCGGGCTGGTGTTAGCGTCAGTTCGCTCTTTTTCGGCTGAGAAAAGAGACTTCCCTCGATGGTGATGGAAACGGTGATTGGCTGGCCGGCAGAAAAGAGCAGAATGTAGTCCGTCGCGGGAACCGGGTCTCCGAAACGCACTACCGGGAGTTTTGACAGTGTTTCAAACGACGGGGACGAGGCTGCCGCCAGGCCAGCGGAAAGGAAACAGACAAGGAATGCACAGACAAGGATTTTCACGGGTAACCTCCGAATGGGGGGATTTGCGGATATGACGCAGCACATTGTACTCTTTAGGTGCACGATATTACACGTTTCAGAGTATACCATACCAGGCAAAAGGCAAAGTGAAAAGGCCAGGGACGGAGCGTTGAGAGTAGTTCGGTATCGTCGTGTTGACGTTCCCTGAGCGGTTGTATATAGTAAAACCTGAATCCGTGATCCCTCTGCGACCTGTATTGCTCAGGGGTTCCCTGGCCCACTGCCTTGCGGTGGGTATTTTGTTGAATTGATCTACCTTGTGAGGTTGCACATGAAATTCACCCGCGGCATATTTTTTCTGCTCTTCTGCGTTATTGTCTCTGTTAGCACCGCTTCCGGTGCCGGTCTGGAGGAGATAGTGCAGGAGCATACCCTGAAGAACGGCATGAAGCTGCTTCTCGTGGAGCGTCATACCTCGCCCACCGTGGCTGCCTGGATCCGTTTCAAAGTTGGCAGCGTCAACGAACGGAGTGACGAGCGGGGGATTGCTCATCTTCTCGAACACATGCTGTTCAAAGGAACGAAGACACTGGGTACCAAGGACTTTGCCAAGGAAAAGCCGCTTCTCGACTCGATAGAAAAGACCGCGCAGCTACTTATGGCGGAAAAGCTCAAACGGGAGGCTGCTGACCCGAAGAAAATCGAGGAGCTCTCCAAAAAGCTAGCCGCTCTGGAAGCTGCGGCCGGGAAGTATGTGGTAAAGAATGAAGTCTCCAGAATCTATGACAAAAACGGCGGGAATAATTACAATGCCTTCACAGGCAAAGATAGTACCGCCTATATGGTTAGCCTGCCCGCCAATAAACTGGAACTTTGGGCAGTACTCGAGTCGGACCGCATGCGTAATGCCGTGCTGCGGGAGTTTTATACCGAACGGAACGTGGTGATGGAGGAGCGACGTCGTTCCTATGATTCGGATCCGGAAGGGAAGATGTGGGAGTCTTTTCTGGCTGCCGCGTATGAGGCCCATCCCTATGGCCAGCCTATCATCGGCTGGATGTCCGATATCGAGAACCTGTCGCGAACAAAGGCTGAATCGTTTCTGCACCGCTATTACGCACCAGCCAATGCCGTTGTCGCCATCGTTGGCGACATCGATCCGGTTAAGACCATCGCTCTGGTGGAAAAATACTTCGGCTCACTTCCTCCCGGGGTGCCGGTTCCTCCGGTGGCAACCGTCGAGCCCCACCAGCTTGGGGAGCGGCGGATCGAAATACTGGAAGATTCCGAGCCTCAATTATTGATCGGTTACCATAAGCCGACGATTCCCGATCGTGATGATTACACCTTTGACGTCATAACCATGCTCCTTGCTGATGGCAAGAATTCACGGCTCTATAAAAAACTTGTGGTGGAAAAGCAGCTAGTGAGTAATATCTCTGCTTTCTATGGTCCGGGGAGCCGTTATCCCAACCTGTTCGTTATTTCGGCCGTCCCCAGGAGCCCGCATACGATGCAGGAGGTTGAGGAGGCCATCTATGGGGAGTTGGAGCTTTTGAAGAGTGACCCGCCCAGTCCCCGGGAACTCCAGCAGATTCTCAACAAGCTGGAAGCGGATGAGATCCAGGCAATGAGTTCCAACGGTGGGCTTGCCTACCGGCTGACGGAGTATGAATGTGTTGCGGGAACGTGGCGCTATCTCACGGAGCACCGTGCAAAAGTGGCCACAGTTACCCCGGCTGAGGTAATGAATGCAGCGCGGAAATATCTTGTTCCGGACAACCGCACTGTAGCGTTCATCAAAAAAAGGGAGGCAACTCGATGAATAAACTGCTGACTACCCTCTGGTTGTTCCTTTCGCTGTTCCCGGCGGTTTCTGCTTTTGCCGGGTCATCCGTTGATCCCCGGAAAATGACCTTTCCCCCTCTGGTCTTCGCGGTACCCACGGCAGAGCGGGTCGTGCTTGATAACGGTATGATCGTCTATCTTCTGCCTGACCGAGAGCTGCCCCTTGTTTCGATTCAGGCCTACGTTGGGACGGGAAGTGTCTATGAACCCGCCGATAAGACCGGACTTGCCAGTCTGACCGGTGCGGTCCTCCGTGGTGGCGGGACAGCACTGACCTCGCCGGAGGACCTTGATGACGAACTGGAGTTCATGTCTTCATCCATCGAGTCGGGAATTGGCAGTGATGTCGGATCTGTCTCCATGAGAACTCTGAAAAAAAACCTGGACCGGACCCTGGAGCTTTTTGCCCAAGTTCTCACCGCACCGGCTTTCCGCGAGGACCGGGTTGTGCAAGGGAAGAATCTGACTATTGAGGCTATCCGTCGTCAAAACGACGATCCAAAGGAAGTTGCAGACCGGGAACTGCGCAAGGCTATCTATAAGGATCATCCGCTAGGACGCTATCCGACCATTGCATCGGTGAAAGCCCTTATTCGGGATGACCTTGTTGCTTTCCATGATCGTTATTTCCATCCTAACAATGTTATTCTGGCCGTGTCAGGCGATTTTGACCGTACAGAAATTCTGGAAAAGCTCAAAAAGGCCTTTGGCAGGTGGAAGCGGGGCGATGTTTCTCTGCCGTTGGTGCCGGAGCCTTCCCGTAACGCTAAATCGGAAGTCCTGTTGGTGAAGAAGGATATTGGCCAGACGGTTATCCGGATGGGACATCTGGGGATTGACAAAAACAATCCTGATCTCTATGCCATTAACGTAATGAACACCATTCTCGGTGGCAATGGTTTCAGTTCCCGTCTTATGTCGGTAGTCCGTGCAAAGGAGGGCCTGGCCTATAACGTGGTCAGTTCCTTTCAGGCCGGCCGACGTTTTCCCGGTACCTTCACGGCAGAGACCGAGACCAAGGCTGCCACCACGACAAAAGCGATCGGATTGATGGAGGGGATTATTTCCGACATGACTCGCAACTCAGTGAGCGATGCGGAGATTTCCCTTGCCAGGGAATCTATAATCAACTCCTTCATATTCGCCTTTACCACTCCAGCTTCGGTGGTTGCCCAGCAGGCGCGTCTTGAATACTATGGTTATCCGAAGGGCTACTTGGAGAATTATCGCAAGAATATTGCAAAAGTATCGAAGCGGGATGTGCTTCGCGTGGCGCGTAAGTATCTGCTCCCCGACAAGATGATCCTGGTTGTCGTGGGTGACGAGAAGAAGTTCGACAAGCCGCTCGCCATCTTCGGTGAGGTTCGGCAGGTCGTGCTGGAGTCACCGAAGTAGTTTGTTTCCGTTAACGGGCACCTGTTTCCTGCTGTACAAAAAGATGCGGCCTCCTTTTGGGTGGCCGCATCTTTTTTCTTCTGTGCGCCTTTGTTGAATTTCATGACTCAAGTCAAAGTTTATATGCCAAAATAGTATTAAAGTAAAATCAACAATTGACGATAAAATAACTAAAGAAACAGTACAGCGATAACAACTCCAACACCTCGAGAAGCCATAAAGGCTCTCCTCCATAGCGCGGTTCCACCCTCCGGAACCGCGCATTTTTTCTGTTCCTGGCCAAATCACTGTCCCTGCTAGCTAGACATAATGGTTGTCAGTTGAAAAGCAGAAACAAAAAAGACCTGCCATCCTTGCAAACGTGGGTTATGCTGTAGAAACGCAAATAACTACGGCGCAGAGCCACAACCAAGGAGGCAGGTCATGGAAAAGTCTATCACATTTATAGGTCTTGATGTCCACAAAAACAGCATTGATGTCGCCCTTGCCGATGCCGGTCGCAATGCCGAGGTACGGCATTACGGGACTATTGGTGGCAGTCTTGATGATCTTGATCGCCTGGTAAAGAAACTGTCCTCGTCCGGCAAAAAACTTCACTTTGTCTATGAGGCCGGCCCCTGCGGTTATGACATTTTTCGCTCTTTGACAGCTAAAGGCTTGGACTGTGCCGTGGTTTCACCTGCACATATTCCCAAGAAAGCTGCCGACCGGATCAAGACAGATCGTCGAGATGCCATGATGCTCGCTCGCCTTCATCGTGCCGGGGAGTTAACGTACGTATTCGTACCCCGTGCAGATGATGAGGCCATGCGCGATCTGACCCGCGCGAGAGAAGACGCCAAGAAAGCCCAGCGCGTGGCGCAACAGCAATTAAACGGTATGCTGCTTCGTTTGGGCTTTCGCTATCCAAGGGATAACTGGACAAAACAGCACTTCCTCTGGCTTGCTGATCTAAAGATGCCCCTGCCCGCGCAACAGGTGGTGTTTCAAGAATACATCAACGCTATCAATGAGACGAATGCGCGTGTCGAGCGACTCACCCAGCAGATTGAAACGCTGGTTCCCACTTGGCGCATGGCTCCCGTTGTTAGGGCACTGCAAGCGCTCAGGGGAGTTTCTCTTATCGTGGCGGCTACCATGGTAGCGGAGCTTGGCGACCTTACGAGGTTTGAGCACCCCAAGAAGCTTATGACGTATCTCGGCCTTATTCCTTCGGAACACTCAAGCGGCGAGAAGACGCAACGGGGCAAAATAACCAAGACCGGCAACGGCCATGCGCGAAGAGTCTTGATAGAGGCAGCCCAAGCGTACAGCCATCCGGCGAGGATCACGCGACCACTACTCAAGCGCCAGGAGGGGCTGAACCAAGAGGCCAGGGATATTGCCTGGAAGTGCCAGGTGCGGCTTTGTACCCGATTCCGGCGACTGATGGCAAAAGGCAAAAACCGCAATGCCGTTATAACGGCAACAGCCAGAGAACTTGCCGCCTTCATGTGGGCCATTGCGAAGCACACGTCGCTTGCGGCGTAGAATATCTTCTCAAAGAACAACTATGTATAGCCGGAGCTTTCCCGGCCTGCCCACAGAGTGGTTGCCGGGGTTCCCTTGCTCTTTGGGGAAGCGACTCACCCCGGCAAAGCTCACCCCTCTATGGACAGGCGTGAGGCACCGCAAAATCCAGAAAGGCTAACCGGAGGAGACATGAAGCACTGACACAATATCCAGGGCATATGCGGGGATAGAACCACGTAAGGAGAACCCTCGTGGAAACTATTGGATACGGCTTGCCGAACTCCCGCTACTAGACAGAGGCAGCTCCGCGACGAAAACAAGTCTTGCCGGTAACCAACCCGCGTATATCAGAATGATCAAACGTCGCTACACCAGGTTCTACCCCGGCATATGCTCTGGAATATACGTACAGCATAACCGCTTGCAAAAGTGGACAGGATTACTATTTTCTTGTTGATAACTGACAACCATATCAGTTTCCATCCGGAAACGGTCTATTTTCGCCCTGACTGCGTCAATCATCGGTTTTGTTTGTGCGACGTACAGTAGTACGTCTCCGCACAACCCCTTGATTTCCTTGTCAGAACAAAAAAATCCTCGTTTCCAAATTGGAAACCGCTAGTTTCACATCTGGTGTTTCCGGATGGAAACTAGCGGTTCACCGTCCTGCATAAAACAAATTTGTCTCCGGCCGTTCCTGCCGGTAGCGAGATATTTTTCTCGCCAGCCGTATTCTCGGGGATTGACGTTTGGTTGTATACGCGGTACAACTCGAACAGATATGTTTCGATGGTGATGCTTGCTCCGCAGGAAAAAAAGAGTACACTGATGGTACTTTCACAGTACAAGGAGGAGACGATGGATAAATATATTTGTACGATCTGCAATTATGTGTATGATCCTGAGCTCGGTGATCCGGAAAACAACATTGCTCCGGGAACACCTTTCGAGAACCTTCCCGATAGTTGGGTCTGCCCGTTCTGTTCGGCGGAAAAAAGTTTTTTCGATAAGGTGTAAAGGAAAGGAGAGCAATTCCCATGGCACGAATTCCTTTTGTAGACCAGGATGCCTGCATCAGTTGTGGTCTCTGTATTGACTGTGCACCCGAGGTCTTTCGCCTCGACAATGCTAATTTAGCGGAGGTGTACGATCCTACCGGTGCTCCTGAGGAGAAGATTCAGGAGGCAATGGACGGTTGCCCGGTCAGTTGCATTTACTGGCAGGAATAGAAGCACGTAAAGAAGGGCTGTATTGGAAATCCCCGTGTCGGGCGTAGCAGGCACGGGGATTTTTTTTTTTAGCAGCTGAATCGTCGAAGAGGTCAAGATGCAGAAGATTTTACGGTCGGTCGGGATGGCCCAGAAACAGTTCGCATATGCCTTCACTCCAGGGGGATTCACGCAGATCCCTTGCTGCCGCTTTCCTGTAACCAATTCTCCTTTTTGCCTGCAATGAAAAATTTGCATTTTCCTGCCCGAATTTATATAGTGGAAACAAAATAAGCAGGCAGGGAACCTAATGATACATAGAATTCTTACCTATCCGGACCCGGAACTGAAAAAGAAATCCGCTCCGGTTACCATAATCAACGAAAAGATCACCGAACTGGTCAGGGACATGGCTGAGACCATGTACGCCGCACCGGGAGTCGGCCTTGCCGCGATACAGATCGGGGTTCATCAGCGGGTGATTGTTATAGATATCTCGCCCAAAAGCGAAAAACCGGACCTCATTGTCGCCATCAACCCCGTTATCGTCCATGCCGAAGGGTCATCCTGTGACGAGGAGGGCTGTCTTTCCGTTCCCGAGTACGGTGCCAGTGTGAAAAGGCATGCCTTGGTTGTGGTCAAGGCGCTGAACCTGGAGGGTGAAGAGGTGACCTACCAGGCCGACGGTCTCTTGTCCATTGCTTTCCAGCATGAGATCGATCATCTTGACGGGATTCTGTTTGTGGACCACCTTTCCCCGCTGAAAAAGGATATCTTCCGGAAAAAATACCGCCAGCTGCTCGAGCAAGCACAGGTGGATAAATAATGTCCGGACTGCGTGTTGTCTTCATGGGAACACCTGACTTTGCCTGTCCGACACTGCAGCGGCTCATCGACCGTGGGGAAGAGATCCTTGCTGTGGTTACCCAGCCGGACCGGCCAAAGGGGCGGGGACAAAAATTTCTGCCTCCCCCGGTGAAAGCTCTTGCCGAACGTCACGGTCTACCGGTCCTTCAGCCACTCAAGGTGCGAGCCCTGGAATTCATCGACATCATGCGGGAGATGAAACCGGATCTGATAGTGGTGGTTGCCTTTGGTCAAATCCTGCCAAAAGCCCTGTTAGAGATTCCCAAATATGGTTGCATCAACGTGCACGCTTCTCTCTTGCCCAAGTATCGTGGTGCAGCGCCGATCAACTATTGTATCATCAACGGTGAAACCGAGACCGGCGTCACGACCATGCTCATGGACGTGGGGCTCGACACGGGTGACATGCTGGTGAAGAAGGTAACCGCCATTGACCCTGAAGAAGATGCCCAGTCGCTGCATGACCGGCTTTCAGCCCTTGGTGCGGATTCCCTGGACGAAACCCTCGCTCTTCTCTGTGCCGGTGAACTGGTGCCGGAGAAGCAGGATGATTCCCTGACCTGTTATGCACCGATGCTGAAGAAGGAAAACGGCCTTGTTGACTGGAATTCGGATCCGCAGACCATCAAGAATCTGGTGCGGGGCATGAATCCCTGGCCGAGTGCTTTTACCTATCTCGATGACAAATTTTTAAAAATCTATCGGGTTAGAACCGGATGTGGAGAGGGACTCGCGGGAACGGTGCTTGAAGTAGGCAAAGATGGCATCGAGGTCGCCTGCGCCGGTGGCAGCGTAATCCTCGAAGAGGTCCAGTTAGAAGGCAAAAAAAGACTTCTTGTCAGGGAATTCCTCGCCGGTTGCCGAATTGAACCCGGCACAATCCTGGGGAAGGGGGAGTAGCTTCGTGGTAGAAAAAGATTCCAACATAACCAGCGCTTCCAAGGGGCTTTTCGTCGCCCTTATGGCTGTTACCTGTATCCTTATTGCGACTGTCTTTATTATTGTCTGGTGGCTTCAGGGTGCCGGGCTTGCATCCATTCATCCGAGGCTTCCCGCCATTGCCGGCGGCTTTCTGGTCTTTATCGCCGTTTGTATCCTGCTGGGCACGCTTCTCCTGGTGCTGACGACGCTTCTGGGGAAGGATATCCTCGGCACACGCCTTCTCAGGGGTGCTGCCATCAAGTTCCTCCTGCCTTTCATAGAATTCATCGGCAGGCTTGCGGGGATTTCGCGTGATACCATCCGTCAGTCGTTTATCGCCATGAACAACAGTCTGGTCCTTTCCCAGAAAGTCCGGATGAAGCCTGACCGGATACTGATCCTGCTGCCCCACTGTCTCCAGCTTTCCGACTGCGATATCAAGGTTACCGGAGACATCAACAAATGCCTTCGCTGCGGTCGCTGTCCCATTTCCGGGATTGCTGATCTGGCGGAGAAATATCAGATCGATATTTCGGTTGCAACAGGTGGAACCCTGGCACGCAAGGTCATCATGGAAAAGAGGCCGAAACTGGTGGTGGCCGTGGCCTGCGAGGGTGATCTCACCACAGGCATCAAAGATTGTTACCCCCTGCCGGTACTCGGCGTGCTCAATGAGCGTCCCTATGGTCCCTGCGTCAATACTACTGTTGATTTGCTGAAGATTGATGAGGCCCTCCAGATGGTCCTGAAGTAGGAACCCTGATTCCGCCCTTTTCCTTCCGCTGTGTGAAACCTACTATCCATGAAATCCTATATCGCTGAAAAAGCAGTCCTCACCATGCGGGAGGAGATCGCGGCAACGGGCGGCAACGAGATATTCTTTCTCGGCCGCACCGATGAAAACGGCATCGTGGTTGAGGTCGAGCCTCTTGCGCGGGGCAGCCGTGATGCGGTAGCCGCCATCATTATCGCCACATCATTCGGCGATGTGGTGCTTCACAACCATCCCTCCGGAGATTTAACCCCATCGCAACCGGACTTGGAAATCGCTTCCATCCTCGGTAACCAGGGGGTCGGTTTCTACATTGTCGACAACGCGGCGGAGAGGTGCTACCAGGCGGTGCGCCCCTTTGCCCGCAAGACCGTCGAGCACCTTTCCTTTCCGGAGATCGAACAGTTTTTTGCTCCCGGCGGGGTCCTTTCCCGCAATCTTGAAGGCTACGAGCACCGGGATGAGCAGACCCGGATGGCCTTTGACGTTGCCGAGGCTTTCAACCGGGAACGCGTGGCCATTATCGAGGCGGGTACCGGTACTGGCAAGTCCCTGGCCTATCTTCTCCCTGCAGTGCTCTGGTCCGTTCGCAACCGTGAGCGGATTGTCATCTCCACCAATACCATCAATCTTCAGGAACAGCTCATCAAGAAAGATATCCCCTTTCTGCAGCAAAAGGGCGGGCTCGACTTTCGGGCCGTCCTAGTTAAGGGTCGTTCCAACTACCTCTGTCTGCGGAAATTGAAGGCCATCGAAACCGAGCCGTCCCTGTTCAAGGAAGAGGGAATCGCGGGTGAGTTGGCGGCACTCCTGGAGTGGAGCCGCAAGACCGGGGAGGGGTGTCGCAACGATCTGAGCTTCATCCCCCGCGACGAAATCTGGCAGGAGGTTTGCTGCGAGGCCGATCAGTGCGGGCGGGTCAAGTGCGCCCACTACGGGAAATGCTTTTTCTATACTGCCCGCCGCGAAGCGGCCGGGGCCGACGTGCTGGTGGTTAATCATGCCCTGCTGTTCGCGGATGTGGCTTTGCGCAACGAAACCGGCTACGATTCGTCGGCGATCCTCCCGCCCTTTACCCGGCTGATCTTCGATGAGGGACACCATATGGAAGATTCGGCTACCAGCTTCTTTTCCTCCCGGACCTCCCGCCAGGGACTGCTGCAGATTCTTGGCAGGCTCCAGCACCCGCGTAAGGCCCAGAGGGGAATACTGCCGCAACTCTCTGCAAGAATTTCCAGAGAGGTTCCGGAAGAACTGGACGCCCAGTTTATCGAACTGTCGGCTCTCCTGGAAGAAAGGCTCATCCCGCAGAGGATTGACCTGGCTGATACCGTAACGCAGGTGCTCGATTCTTTGGGGCTCGACCTGCTTGCCTATCTGAAAAATGACAAAAAGACCTCGGGAGAGCGGAAGTTGCGCCTCACTGCAGCTGTGTATGCTGATCCTTTCTGGCGAACGGCAGAGGAAGCGGTGCAGCGGCTGATGAAGGAACTGACTGAGTATGTGGCGATACTGCAGGCTTTTCTCAAAATGTGTGAGCAGCTTCCTGATTCCGTCTTGCTAAAACTTACCGGTAGTCTGATTGATCTACGCGGAATACGGGGCCGACTGGAAGGGGTTATCCAGGATCTGGGTGTTTTTACGATGCGCAGCGATCGGGTCTGCCACTGGTTCGAGGTCAGCAACGGTCCCAAGGGAATGACCGTGCGTCTCTGCTCTTCTCCCATTGCGGTGGCGCAATCGATCAAATCGGTGGTCCTGGACAAGTTTAGGACCGTGGTTGTCACCTCCGCGACATTGGCGGTGGGCGAAAAGTTTGACTACCTGAAAAAGATGACAGGAATTGACCTGCTGGATAAACAGCGGGTGACCGAACTGCTCCTGGCGTCGCCTTTCGACTATGAGCGGCAGGCCTTCATCGGCATTCCTGATGATCTGCCTGAGCCGACCGAACGGAGTTTTGCCGGGTTTCTGGAGGAGTACCTGTTGCGGGGACTCATTACTTCAGAAGGGCGGGCCTTTGTCCTTTTTACCTCCTACGATCTCCTGTCGAAGCTCTACTCCGCCCTCCGCGAGCCGCTGCTGAGGGCTGGGCTCACGCCGATGCGCCAAGGGGAAGTTAACCGGCACATGCTCCTGAACCGTTTCCGGCGGGAGCCGAATGCGGTGTTGTTTGGTACGGATTCATTCTGGGAGGGGGTTGATGTGCAGGGGCGGGCGCTGGAGTTGGTGGTAATCACCAGGCTTCCCTTTCGGGTACCTACCGAGCCGATCCTCGCGGCCCGGGCCGAGTCCATCGTTGCCGAGGGCGGCGATCCGTTCATGGAGTACACGGTTCCTCAAGCGGTGATTAAGTTTAAGCAGGGATTCGGCAGGTTGATCCGGAGCCGGGACGACCGGGGTGCGGTACTTATCTTCGACAGCCGGGTGCTGTCAAAGAATTACGGACGATTTTTTCTCGATTCGCTGCCGAAGACGAGAATTACCCGGGGAGAGGGCAGTACGGTTTTTCAGGAAATGGAGCGGTTCTTTCGGGCGGCAGAAACGAGTGCCGCAGAGATAGCTTCTGATTGACACTGTGGCCGATGATCGTTGAGGTGCCCGTTTCGGCGGTCTGATCATTCCAAAAAAACCGAACGGTTACGGCCGGAATTCTTGGCTTGGTAGAGGGCGTCGTCGGCTCTCTTGATGCACGCCTCAATTGTTTCCTCATTGGCATACACCGAAACACCGAGGCTGATGCTTGCCCGGATTACCGATGTTTTCGTCTCAAGAGCCAGGCTTTCCGTCAGTTTGCGAATTCGTTCCGCAACTTCAAGCGCCTCGTCCTTGTCCGTTTCGGGGATCAGGATCAGGAACTCTTCCCCTCCCCAGCGTGCGCAGCTATCTTCCTTGCGCAGATACCCGGAAATTGTTCGTGCTATTGTTACCAGAACCTGGTCGCCGTGGTCATGCCCGTAGCTATCGTTTATTCCCTTGAAGTGGTCGATGTCGGCCATGATCAGGGCAAAGCACCTTCCGCGACGAATCGAGCGAGCCTGCTCGGCCTCAAGCCTTTTACACATATCCAGTCGATTGGGCAGACCCGTAAGGTAGTCGATGCGGGATGCCAGCTCGAATCTCGTTTTCAGATCCTGCAGTTCGAACTGGTAGCTGTCACTGATCCTGGCAATTCGCTTCAGACGCCGTGACAGGCGAACGTATTTTTGAAAGAGCAGGGTAAAATCTCCATAGAGCGGTGTTTTCGAGAAGTGCCGGTTATTGATGGTTGGAAGAAACCTGAGGATCACCGGATCTTCAACGTCCGTTTCATCCAGCAGGCCCGCCGTGTCGGAGACGGGGCGGCCGCCGGTCGGAGGCAGCACCTTCGCGAGGGCGGAGTAGTTCGTGGCACAGTCAGGGCAAAGGCCGTGCGAAACCATGGCATCGGAATTTTCGGAGATGAACTGTTCCAGTTGCTTCCAGTACCCATCATCGTTGCGGACCTTCTTGCATGAGGCGCAAATGGGAATGAAGCCTTTCAAGGCCTTAACATTTGCCGCGGCTTCACGCAGTTCAAGGACCAGGGTCTTTACCTCACTCTGGTAACTGTCACTGATCTTGGCGATCCTTCCCAGACGCCGAAGCGATCCTTTATACGCCGAAAAAATCTCCGAAGCTTCTTCGCAGGTGAGAGGGGCTTCTTCAGAGGCCTCGGCAAAACGAACTTCATATTTGGCGATAAAGGCATCTTCCTTTTCCGAGGAATAGGTCATAGCTCTTCACTCACGGGGATAATGGCGAATGGGACGGTCACTTCTTCCTTGAATTCTTCGGCCGTTTCGTAGGCGCGGTGATTTTCTACGTCATAAAACCAGTTGACCGCCACGATCTTTCCTGACATGTGGGATTCTTCGAGGAGGTCGAGGATATCCATCATGCACTTGGTGCTGCCGGTATTCAGGTAGCTGAGGTTCGTGTTGAACGTTGTCGGGCCGTGGTGAACCGCACTGAACCGAGCCAGCCATGAGAGGATTGGGCGATAGAATTCAAAGGAATTTTCCGGATAGGATTCGCCGGACATGCTCAGGACACCGGAAGCGGGATTAAAAATTATTTCTGGGGTCGATTTTGTTCCTTCGATATGAAGTATTTGCATGGACTACTCCTAAATGATTGCCTTGAGACTGAAAAAACAGTACCTGTCGTCGATATCCCTCAGGGTATAGCCCAGGGGCTGGGATGTCTTACGTGACATATCGATCAAGCCGAGACCTGAGCTCGTGCCGGCGGGTTGAATTTTCCTCAATTGCTCCTTATAGATACTTTTAAGTTCCTGCTTGTCAAGGTCCTTGAGTACGTCGAGCTTTTTCAGTGCACCCTGGATTTCACTCCGATCGACAATATTCCCCGAGCTTACCTCGTAATTCGTACCGCTTTTGCCGATAACGACGATACCGCTGTTGAAATCGCAATCCTGGTTTCCTTCCTCGGTTTTTTGCCGGGCATAGTTTCTCACGTTCTGCGTCTGCTCGATAAATGTTGAGAAAACATCCATCATGGTATCCTTGGTCATCTGTTCCGCTTCCAGGTAACGCTTGACAGCATTGCCAAGCTCTTCGATGATGCTATGGGAAAAGGGACCGGCAAAACAGATAAGAATTCCCTCACTGTTGAAGGTTTCCTTCAAGTCATACAGATTGGTGATTTTCATCGCAGTTTTTTCTCCTTCAGGAAAATTGGGCTACAGCTTGAAACCGATTACGGTAATGTCGTCCCGCTGGGGCAGGTCTCCCTGGTAGCTGGAAAGTTCCTTCTCGATTGCCTGTAGCTGCTCTGTGGATGGCAGTTCAGAAATGCTTTCGAGAAGTTCTTGAAAACGTTTCTTGCCGAGACCCCATCCTTTTTCTCCGCCTGACTGATCGAGTATGCCATCGCTTGCAAGGAAAAAGTTCATTCCATGCTGTACTTCAACGGCTGTCATCGGGTAGACAAAGTCCATTTTAGTTCGCCGGTAGCCGATGGACTGCCTGGCTCCGGAGATGGAGATCAATAGTGGACCAGAAGCATAAAGCAGATCGATTCCTGCTCCGGCAAACAACAATTTCTGCTGTCCGGGGGTGCAGACGCACAGTCCTATTTCCAGGCCGTTATCAAACTGCGCCTCGTTTGAACCTTGGTGCAGTGTCTCCCTGATCAGCCTGTCCAGCTCCTTGAGCAGAGCGGCAGGATTATCGCAGCCGAGAGCATCTATTGCCCGGTCTAAGAGCGCCTTTGCCGTCATACTCATGAATGCACCCGGGACACCGTGCCCGGTGCAGTCGGCGACGGCGATGATAAAGGATTCTCCGCAGTCCCGATAGTAGTAAAAATCTCCTCCGACGATGTCGCGTGGTCGATAGAGGAGAAAAAGATCGCTTATCTTGTTGCGCATTGCCTCCTCGTCCGGCAGGATCGAGGCCTGGATCATCTGGGCATATCGGATACTGTCCATGATTTTGCTGTTGGATTCGGCAAGTTCCTGATTCGACTTATCCAGATCTTCAGTTCTTTCCCGGACCTTTCTTTCAAGGTTTTCCGTGTGGTCCCTGACCATCATTGCCATATAATCGAAGGAGCGAGAGAGGGCTCCGATCTCGTTGCGGGATTTCATCTGTGTGCTGATGTCGAAGTTTCCTTTGGCAATATTATCGGCAGATCTGGCCAGCAGCGAAAGAGGCACAAGTACCATCCGGTTTATCAGGAGCCCGATGGCAATGATCAGGGTGAGCAGCGCTGCAATGGAGATCAGTAGAATGGGAAAAAAGGTTCGCGAGCTGATGACATGATCAACATCAAGCAGGACCAGGTTGAACCAGTTGATTTCTTTCAGGTATGACATGGCGGCCAGGTAGCGTCTGCCACCAACGTCGAGATAGGCGGTGGCAACTTCCTGCCGACCTGTGGCCAATGCTTGGATCGCAGCCTTGAGTTTTGTCCTGTCCGTATCAGTGGACAGGAGATCGTAGATGGTTATCTTCTTCTGGTTGCCGCGAACTTTGCTGTTATGAACAACATAGCTCCTGTCGTGGTGTCCGGTTATGGAACCGTCATTTCCCAGCAGAACTGTTTCGATACCATCTTCATCAGAGTCAACGATGTCCCTGATGAATGAGGTCAGGTCGATCCCGCTGCCGCAGATGCCTATTTTTTGTCCGGAGCTGTTTTTTATCGGCACATTGAACCAGACTTTCGTTAGATCCAAGTGATTGTCGTAATCCACATTCAGTTCGAAATCCGAGACATCCCGAATGGTTCTGAAATACCAGGCATCATTGGGGTTGGTCGATTTGAGCGTGTATTGCGGCATTTCGAAGGAATTTTTGCCGGAGCCATCGCTGAAATAGTAGTGACCGGTCACATTGATGGCTAAAAATATGCTTTCTCCGGCAAAGCTTTTACGGTAATTGTCCAGCTCCTCAGTGGCGAGTTCCTTGTACGCAGGGTTGTTTTCATGTTCAACCCAGCGCCGGAGGATCGGTGAGGAGGCGAGTCTGAGGGAGAGGGAGAGGTCCCGCTGGATGGAGGCATTGAGTTTCGATTTTTCCAGCAAAGCCTGTTTGATGGCGAATTTTGTCCCGAGTTGCTGGATAACCTTGTCGGTAACAATCTGAAAGGCAAAGAATGAAACTATGCCGATGAGAGCGTAGAGGAGTACGATTGCTGCGATGAAACGAATCTTCAGGCTGAACCAGTTCATAGCTTCAGGAAATCTCCAAGGAGTCTTTTCTGTGATGTGGCGGGTAAATAAGGGCGAAACAGGTGCCATTGAGAGCATACTATAAAGATAAGTATCGGCAACCTTTCATCATTTCTTTAATGGTCGGGAGTTGACAATGCACGGGGGCGGGGTTTTATCCGCAAAAAAAACGGGCCCCTCTTGTACGCAAGAGGGGCCCGTCGGCAGGCTCTGAGCCGCATCAAACCGGTAAGTTTTAACCAGCCTGAATTGAACTATTTTTTATGGCAATCTTTACAGCCGGTTGGTCCGGCACTCATTTTCTTGTGGCAATCGATACAGAGCTTGTGGGCCGACTTCTTGTCGAAGCCCTCGATCTTGCCGGGTTTTGCTTCATGGCAAAGCTTACAGTTTTTAAGCTTGTCCACGTGTGCCTTGTGAAGGAACGTTACCTTTCCCATTGATGCCGGAAATACTAAGCAATCGGCGGCCATTGCTGCGGATGCAGCAAAAACGATCAAGGTTGCTGCCAGTAACAAATTTTTCATATCGTTTCTCCTTGTCCTTTGAATCCTAAAACGCATAGGCTCCATAGTATCCAATTTTTGACAAGAGTCAAGAGGTCTATGCGAGATTCAGCATGTTTGACAAATCTTTACCCGACTGGCTGCTACATAACCGCCCGGGCGACGGTGACCACATAAACCTCTTTCGCGCCGGATTGGCGCAGGGTTTTTGCGCATTCAGTGACGGTACTGCCGGTGGTGTAGACATCGTCCACCAGGAGCAGGCGCTTGCCCACCAACCGGTCGGGAGCCACAACCGCAAAGGCGCCCCGGATGTTCCGCTCTCGCTCAGCCGCCGATAGGCCGGTCTGCGGATCGGTCCAGCGGATGCGACGGAGGTTATGCACCGAAAGGGGTATTCCCCATCTTTTTGCCAGAACCTGACCGATGAGCTGGGATTGGTTGAATCCCCGCTCCCTCAGACGTTTGCGGTGTAAGGGTACAGGAATGATGAAATTGGCCGAAAGCGCCGGAGGGAAGTCGCCCAGAGCAGCTGCTGTCAGGAGGCCCAGAGGGCGGGATAGGTGGATCTTTTTCCCATACTTGAAGCGATGAATGAGTTCCTGCAGCGGACCCTCGAAGCGAGCCGCGGCCCGTGCTCCGTCAAAGGGTCGGCGATTTGTGAGACAGTGGCCGCAGGGGTGGTCGATACCGTTTTCCGTGGCAAAAGGGACGCCGCAAATCGGGCAGAGAGGGGAGCAGACCGCAAGGATCTTCTCCCGGCAGCCGTCACAGAGGTGGATGTCCGTCGGATTGCTCAAATAGCAGCGGCAGACGTGGCAGAGCGGCGGGAAGAGAATGTCAAGGAAGGCCTTAAAGAACATTTTTTAGAGGCCCAGTTCTTCGTTGACCACCAGCACGTGCAGATCGGTGAATTTCGGCTTCCGCTCTAGCACACTGATTATCCGGCAGATCCTCTCCGGTGATGAGCAGTCGCAGCAAAAGCCGGTTTCAGCACAGGGCGTCTTATAGTTCAGTCGCCGGGCATTGGGTGGTGATGCCCAATCCTTCACCCGCCGGATTGCTGCGGGGATGTCGCCATCCACCAGCTTGTTCCTGCCAGCGACTACGATAACTTTTCGTGGCCCGAAGAACATGGCGCCGACCCGGTTACCGATGGCGTCGATGTTCACCAGGGCGCCGGACAGGGTGAGGGCGTTGGTGCCGGAGAGAAACAGATCGCAGGTGAGTTGGCGGCGCATGATCTCCAGCCTTTCTTCGGGGGCAATCCCCGGTGCACTGTGGTTAAGAATTTCCTTGCCCTTTTCCAGCAGGAGCGGCTCCACGGCCAGATCCTTGATGCTCATGGATCCGCCGAAGCCGACGCTGCGGGCATCTCCGGATTCGGCCAGGATATATTCTGCAGCTTCCGCTCCTGTTTTGCAATAGAGGGAGCGAAAGCCATTTTTTTTCAGGGATTCGACCGCTTGCAGGCATTTTTTCTCCCAGGTCCAAGTAACCAGTTCGTTGGTAATGCTCATATGAGTTATCCTCCTGTTGATAGTTAATTTTGTAACTACGGAATCCGGTACATAATCTGGTCTCTCGCCTCGGTTGGTCCTTCGAGGATCATGCTCCCCTTAACCTGCGTCACGTCTCGGTGACATTTTCAATATATTCCCGGCATCCACCAGCATTTCATTTTTTAAGCCAAGCCTCTCCTTAAGAGCCAGATCCCGATCCCATGAGTTGTGAATTCGGCTAATGCCGATCATTTGCATGAGAGACATTCGGAAGGAGAAAGTCAGAGGCGAGACGAGGAGAGAATTAACCAGCGGCATGTCGGTGCCGTAAAGCAATCGGCCGTGGAGCTCGCGGCATTGGAGCAGTCGTCGCAGCTGGCCGGGCCGGTTGATCTGGGTCAGGGCCGAGATATCGACGTAGAAATTCGGGTAGTCACGCAGACGTAAAAGACGCTCGAAGTTGGATTCGCCGTGGTTGCGGCCGCTACCGGCCCCATGGGCGGCGATGACCGTCACCCCGAGGGAAAGAGGCAGCTGCAGCCGCTCCGGATCACCGAATTCGTTGCGGGCGCGGGTAAAGGAGTGTTCGCTGCCGGTATGGCTGAGCAGTGGCAGTCCGAGTTCCTTCAGCCGCAGGTAGAAGGGAACCAGTCCCTGATTTGCCGGATCGATATGCTGAATGGGGGGCAGCCACTTTAGCAGCACTGCACCGGCACCTGCCACTTCTTCCAGGCGCCGGAGGGCGTCACGGCGAAAGGGGTTGATACTCGCCCCGAACAGGAGGTTGGGATAGCGTCGAACCTCTTTGGCGACGAACTCGTTCGGAATGTATATCTCCGTGGCGGCTTTATCCAGGGCGCCGTCCTTGGCGGCCACCCCGTCCAGCGCCAGGATTACCGCAGTGGAAACGCGCAGGGAACCGGCCAAAGACTGGGAAATCCGTTGAATGATCAGCCGGTCGCCTTCCGTCAGTAATTCCCGTTCAGTTATCCCGAAGGCCTTGAGGTAGAAGCGGTAGCGGAAGCTCCGACGCAGTCCTTGCGAGACAAAACAGCCGCTCCCGCCCGCGCCGATGCCGGCCGTATGGCAATGGATGTCGATCAACCCGATCTCCGCGTATGTCTTGTCTGCAATGATTTCCTCTGTAGATCAACTAGTATCAGGCAGGTCTTCATGTCGTTTTCCTTGTCATTGTCTTGGCGTACCCCTATTCACAGTAATGTGCAAAGAATTTATCAAGCTCTCTGATCCAGCCGTCTTTAATTCTCTCATCCACAAAACTGGCCTGAAAACTATTGCGAGCCAGCTGGTATGCTTCTTTTGCCCCAAGCTCCGGCAGTGCTGCGAAGGTAGCGATGTAATTCTCGTTTATGTATCCGCCGAAATAGGCCGGATCGTCAGAATTAATTGTTGCGGTAATTCCGGCAGCCAGCAACGTGCCGATGTTGTGAGCCGCAAGGTTCGGAAACACACAGAGTTTTACATTGGAAAGGGGGCATACTGTCAAGGGTATTCGTTGCTGTGCCAGTCGTGCGACAAGCTGAGGATCTTCCAGGCAGTGCACACCATGGTCGATTCTTTCCGCTTTCAGCAGATCTAGGGCCTGGCGTATATCTTCGGCTGAACCCTCTTCTCCGGCATGAGCCACCAGTCGCAGTCCCAGCTCCCGGCAGCGTGCAAAAACTCTGGTAAATTTTTCCGGCGGATTTCCGCGCTCACTGCTGTCAAGGCCGACGCCAATAAACTTGTCGCGGAACGGCAGGGCATCTTCCAGCGCCGCAAAAGCGTCCTCTTCACTCAGGTGGCGTAGGAAACAAAGTATCAGAGAGGCACTCAGCCCCAGTTCTTCACGACCACGTTGGATTGCACGATCCAGCCCGTTGATTACTGTTTCAAATGGAATTCCTCTGGCAGTATGCGTCTGTGGATCAAAGAATATTTCTGCATGGAATACATTCTCGCCTTTGGCGCGCTTCAGGTAGGCCCAGGTCATGTCAAAGAAATCTTCTTCTTTTTGCAGTACGCCGGCTCCGGAATAGTAAAGGTCCAGAAAACTCTGCAGATCGGTAAAGGAATAGGCAGCTCTCAGTTCACCTATGGTCGAGTAGGGGAGGTGAATCCGGTTCCGTGCCGCCAGTTCAAAAATCAGTTCCGGCTCCAATGTACCTTCGATGTGAATATGCAGCTCTGCTTTTGGCATGTGGCACAGGATATCAGGGAGATCTTTGCGTGGAATGCAGTCGAGATTCATGGTGTTGTCACTCCTGATGTCTTAAAATCACGAAGTTGAAAAATTCAAGAAGCGATTCAGGTCGGCTGCGGTGGCGTTTTGCAGCAGCTTTGTGTCCAGTTCGACTGCGCCATCGTAAAGGGCAGTGATCTCAAACTGGCCAAGCTGGAGTCGGTAGTAGCCGGGTACCTGGGTTTGGACTTTTGGGGCGTTGGCTTGGGCGAAAGGCGTGTGGCTCATGAAGGTGATGACACCAACTGCCAGGATGAGTCGAAAGAATTTGGACATGTGGATTTCTCCTTGTAAAAACTATTTCAGACTGACTTTCGACTCGCCTTGGGCGATGACCTGAACCGACAACCGGTCGCTGAGCACGGTTGCCTCGCCGAGAGACAAAGACTTGACGATCCCGGTCAGTGTAACATGTTCGGCTACGTGCACGGAGGACAACGCCGAGGACAATTTAAGGCGAGCCTTCTCTAATTGCTCTACGACCGAGGTGTCGAGCTTCGTTTTAATAGTATTTCGAATGGGACTACTAAACAGCCAACTTCCGGCACTGATCAACCACCCGGCGTTCTTTGTGTCAAAATCGACATCTTCAAAAGTAAGCGAGTTATACTGTGAATTATACACTGGCTTCGCAAAAAGCGTTATCTCACCGTCAAAATCTCCGGTAGTGGTCAGGACAACAACCAGACGGCCATCTTCTCCCTTCAGGTTGAAATTCTTTATGGTAATCTTCTTGTCATCACCGAAGGTCTTATCCAGCAACACTGGGTTCAGCGCGGTCACGAGATCGGCAAAGAAGATGTCAGCAGCAAGCTGAATGTGAAAACTTTTGTCGAAGGTCGGGAGGTGCTGTACTGGCGGTAATGCCTTCACTGGCGCTGCGGCCGGCTTTGGCCCGACAGTTATCTCGGCGCCAGTAATGACACCAAGGGACATCTGGATCTTATTGTTTGCCGTCAACAGTGGACTCATGACAATTTTTTCCGGGGTCAGCTTCAGCCAGGCGCAGAATTCTTTACTGACCTGTTTCGGGGAAAACAAATTCTGCCAGAGTGGCGCAATCTTAGCGCGGAGCTGGATAGCATCATTAATTTTGGAGTCTATGATCGGCGCAAGAAGTTTTTGGACCGGCTGAGCGATATTTTCGACCAGGCTTTTTGGTTTCAAAGACAGCGGCCCAAGCTTGAATGAGTCGGCTACATTATCCGACAATCCGGTAAAGTAAAGTTCGGTTTTGAGGCGCCAGTCCGGAGTGACATTTACTTTGGCCTTAAATCTAAGTCCTGCCCGGAGTGGATAGCTCTCATAGAAAGCATAGCTGAATGTCAGCTGAACAGGCAGCGTAAAATAGACAAAATTATCACTCGCAGTAACTACTACCGGGCCAGTACGGAGAACAGTGACTGATGTTCCTAATCCTCCTTGACCTTGGTAGAGTTCTTTTGGGAGCGCCTGGTTAATAATCGTGGCGAGATCGGCCGAAGAAGCCTCTACGCTAAGGTTGATTGAGGATGGTGGCACGGCAGCGGACGCATATACTGTGCTAATCAACAGGAATGAGAATAGAATGAAAAGTCGGTACAAAATGGTGATGTCCTCCTTGAATTTAACTTTCGGCAACACATTTGGTAGAGGGTCTATTGGTATATGTGCCCATTGTGTTCTATCCATCCCGCCACATGTGACCCTCTAGTATCCTTATGTGTCCAGTGAATAACTCCACCTTTTTTATTCCACTCGTACTGACCATAAAAGCGAACTAAATCATTTTTATTAAGTGACAAAACTCTTGGTGCCACATCAACATTATGTGCAATCAGGAGCGTCTGGCCTGAATTCAGTCGCACGATAAATCTTTGATGCCTGCTCCCGTCATTATCATCCGGCAAAATCTTCACAACCATTCCTTCCCCTTTAATTTGAATATTGCTTGTTCGGTGCTTGTAGACGCTAGCTAACTTCGCATCACTGCTGTCTGGCAAGGCTGATAAAACCGCGGCATCAGCGGGATAGGACAACGCAACGTACTGATTATAACCAGTCTGTCCAGCAAGAACAAAGACAGCGATGAAGATCAGTTTTTTCATAAAATACCTCGGAAGTACAGTAAGAGGGGTCAGGGTCAAGCTTGCAAATTGAATCCACCTTCAAGCCTATCATTTTCCGTACTGAACCAGAAGCCTTTTAGTCCCATTCTGTCCTGGCTTCAGGTGTGCGTCTGACTTCATGCGCTTGAGCAAGAAACCACCTCATTTCCCGTGAAGTGATTATCTGTGTTGCTTTGTCACCCGGTTCAGATTAGAAACTCCCGGATAATCCTGCGGGTAGCTCCTGCAGAACAAAAGCCGCTCCCTTCAGCACCCTGCGGTCTGTCGGCTGAATAGACGAAGTGTACTCTTCAGGAGATCGCTAGCGGCTGGCGCGGTACTTTCGTACCCGACCCGTTGAGATTCTACCTGTTTCCTCTATACTTACGGAGTACAGCAACGTCAGTTACGAGCCTGCCTTGAGCGCTTTCAAATCAGTAGCATGCGAGAAAGGGGTAAAACTTGTGAAGAGGATCCTGGTAATGTCGTTAGTCCTGGCAACGTGCCTTTCCTCCGCAGGTTCGTGGGCAAACGAAATTTCTAATCACCAACAGCAGATATGCAATGAGGCACGGCACGGTTTCGATGAAATTCTCGATCTCTGGCGGGCGTGGAGCTAGATGAACTCTATGATCGCGTCATTCCCGCCGCCGGCTCCGACCGGTGGAATTTCGTCGATCAGCTCAACCACTCAGGACGACGACCAGCCTGCTGCTGGGAGCAGACGCAGGAGGTTATGATCGTCTATCTTGATGATACGATGGTTCTTCTTACCGCTCGACTCGGCATCGAGGTGGAGGGTTTCGGTACGCGCTTCGTGACGCGCACTTTTCGTTTGGTAAAGAATAACGGGCTCTGGAAGCTTCCCGAAGCCGATATCCTCTCCCTGGCCGAGCCGAACATGCAGCGAATACCGCGTGAGATTCTCGAAAGTCCGCTCTGAAAGGCTGGTTATTGCTGTCTTCCCTGGCCGGCTGAGGCCGAGGCTAATAATCGTCGCCACGCTATCCTTGCCGAAGAGTGTTGCTTGCCTACGAAGACCTTGCGGCAGGAACGCCGTACAGGTATACTGACGCCATGATAAATTTTACTGCTACTATTGCCGATCACGGGCGCAGGATGGACAGTTTTCTCCGTGCCATCCTGCCCTCTGCCACTTCATCCTATATCCGCCAGCTTCTCAAGGGCGGGAGCGTTACCCTCAACGCCGCCGCTACTACTCCAGATGCGCTTCTGAGACTTTCCGATACAATTGACCTCAAAGAATCCTCCCGGATAAAGACGCTTCTCGTTCCCCGCTCAAAAGGCCCCGATATTCTCTACGAGGACGATGAGATTGCCATCTTCAACAAACCTGCCGGTCTTTCGGTGCACCACTCTGCCGAGCATGGGATCCGCAACATGGTAGATGTGGGGATTGCCTTTTTCGGTCGCCGGGGCATCCTGCTGAAACTCTATCCGGTAAACCGCCTCGACCGGGAAACCTCGGGCCTGGTCGTTATGGCGAAAAGTTCCACAAAGGCCGGAGACTTTGGCAAGCTTTTTCAGGAAGGGCTGGTGGAGAAGCGCTATATTACCGTTGTGTCGGGAAAGACAGCTGATACCGGTGTCATTGATCTGCCCCTCGACGAGAAGGAATCGCGGAGCGAATATCGCACCCTCTGCACCCGGAAGGGGGTTTCGATCCTGTCGGTAACCCCGGTTACCGGGCGGTCCCACCAGATCCGCCGGCACTTGTCGTCCATCGGTCACCCGGTGATGGGCGACCTGCGCTACGGCGGTAAAAGGATTCGGGACCTGGAAGGTCACGCGCTCCATTCTTATCGATTGGCCTTCCCTCATCCCGTTAGCGGAGTTGTGGTAAGCATTTTTGCTCCGCTGCCGGAGGAATACGCCGGCTATCTTTCCCGTATCCTGGACGGAGAAATCGTTCCGCTGCTTGATGCCCTTTTGGCAGGGTAAGGCTAGAAAAGGGACTTCCACATGACCACTGCAAAAGAAACAAAGAAACGGTCCCGGCGGCTGTTGTTTATTTCCCTGGCTGCGGTACTGCTGCTGCTCCTGGGGGTGGGGGGCTTTTTCCTTGAAAAGGCGCTCCACCTGGAAAACTACAGGACCGAGATCATCGAAGCACTGCAAAGCACCCTGCACCGGCGGGTCATCTATGAAAGCGGCAGCTTTTCCTTTCGATTAACCCCGGTCTTTACTTTCAAAAAGATCATGATCATGGAAAAGGACGGCTCGGCGCCCTTTTTGACAGCGGACAAGCTGACCTTCAGGATTGCCCTGCTGCCCCTGTTGGATAAGAAGCTGGTGCTTCGGGGTATCTCGCTGGAGAAGCCGTCTGCCGTTCTGAAGCGGGATCGCAGCGGTGTATTTAACATCAGCGATCTCCTCGAGGGCCACAGTAAAGCCGTCTCTCTCCAGATCCGTGGCATCCGGGTGACGGACGGGAAACTCCGGTTTTTCGATCAAGGCACGGGCTCGGGGGAAGTTGTGACGACTCTTGACCGGCTCGATCTTTCCATACATCGTTTCGTCCGCGGCAAAACCACCGCTTTCAATCTCACGAGTGCTGTTCTGCAGGGTAAGTAACCGGGCGAGCTGCGGTTGAACGGCAAGTTAACCCCGGCCGCTGAGGGGAAATCGCTACTGGAGACAACTTTTGAGGGTTCCGTCGAGGCCAAAAACCTGGTTGCCGACCATTTCTGGGACTACTATGCTCGCTACGTCCCCTTCCGCAAGGTGCTCGGGCGGCTGGAGGTGGACTCGACCTTCAAGGGAAAACTCACCGAGTTCACGTCCGAGGGCTCGATGAAGATCCAGGGTCTGCGTTTCGACTATCCGCAGATCTTCCACGCCGTCCTGACGCCGAAAAACCTTTCCTTTAAATATGCCATGGATCTGACGCCGCGGGATATCAAGGTTACCTCTCTGAACCTGAATGTGGATGCGCTGAACGTGAAGGGAAGTTGCCTGCTAAAGGACATTCAGAGCGGTGACATTTTCATTGAGGCCAGGGCGAAAACATCCTTCTTCCGCTTGGAGGAATTTGCCGGCTACATTCCCTATGGGGTCATTGTCGATGATACCTCCCAGTATATTGAAGAGCACATCAAGGGTGGTACCTATCAGCTCGAGCAGGGGAGCCTCATCGGCCGGGTCAGCCAGATAGTCCACATGGAAAAGGGTACCAATTACAACGTGCTCTCGATTCAGGGAACCGTGGACAAGGGGCTGGTCAGTTATGGGCCGGAGGTGCCGACTTTCAATAGCATCAAGGGGCACCTGGCAATGCAGGGGAAGGATTTCATCCTCAGCGGCATGCAGGGTAATTTCGGTGGTTCCCCCTTCACTCTCGAAGGTCGGATAACCGATTATCCCCTTACGGGACCCTGCAACTACCCCTTTACCATGACAATGAAACCGCACGCCGCCGAGGTGTTCTGGCTGGTCGGACAGGACAAGAAGAAATACGCCGGCATTAGTGGCGATTCAACCCTTTCCCTGCAGGGTAGCGGTCCCATCTCCGGCTACGCACTTTCCGGTAGCTGGGATCTTTCGCCTGCCACCTACTTTTATCGTGATCTGATTACGAAACCGGCCGGCTTGGCCAACCAGCTCTTTTTTCAGTCGCTTCTCAGTGCTCAGGGGGCCAAGATCTCGACCTTCCGCTTTGACCTGATGCCACTGATGCTGAGCGGTTCCGCCGAGTATCGGTCGGATACAGAACGCCCGCTGTCTTTCTCCGTCAGGTCTAACAACTTTCCGATCCAGGGTGTTGCGGCACGTTTTCCCCGACTTGCAGAGTATCAGCCTGCTGGCAAGGTCCACATCTCCCTCCATGGTACGGGGGGAGGCGAGGGGGCCGAGGGGCCGCTTCTCGGCGGAGAGGTAACCCTTGCCGGAGCTTCCTTTAAACCGACGGAGTCCTTAAGTGCACTGACGAACATCAACGGCACGGTGGGGTTCAACAAAGAATCCCTGAAGACATCGAAGCTTACCGCCCACCTTGGCAGTTCCACTATTACCGGCAACGGAACCCTGACGGGATTTGCTACGCCGATTGTTATGCTTGATTTTTCCTCTCCTTCAGTTGATCTTGCCGACTTGGGCCTGCACTCTCCGGGGCAGAAGAAGCTTACCGTTGAGCAGGTTAAGGGATCCCTTTCCTTCGCAGATGATACCTTGTCCATCAAGTCCTTATCGGGCAGGATAAACCGATCTGTCATCCAGGCGAGCGGGACGGTGAAGGATCTGCGGAACCCGAAGGTGGAACTGGATCTTGCCGCGGGTTATCTGGATATGGGGGATGTGGGGCTGCTGGCGGGGCTTGAACAGGACACCCGTGTGAAAGGTGGTGCCGGGAGAAGCTCCTTCCACGCTACAGTGAATGCTGAGGCTGGCAGGTTTCATCAGGTGGAGTTCAAGAAACTGCATTCGGATGTCCATCTGGAGCAGAAAATTCTTTATGTTGAGGGAGCCACCTGCAGCGTGCTGGGCGGCCAGTTTGCCGGTAGCGGCAGGGTTGATTTCGGTACAACGGGAGGTCCCCGCTATCAGACGTCATTGCAGCTGAAAAACATCTCGGCAGCCCAACTTCTCCAGGTTTTCGGCACAAGCCGAGAGTTAACCGGCACCATGTCCATCGAAGGGGATCTCATTGCCAAGGGGGATACCCTTGATGAGGTGAAGGCCACCTCGCTGGGTAACTTGCGACTCCATTGCGAAAAGGGAACTTTGCGGAAATTTTCGCTTCTTTCCAAGCTTTTCTCCATTCTTAACGTGTCCCAGCTTTTTACCTTCAAGCTTCCGGATATGGTTTCCGACGGCATGCCCTACGACGAGATCAATGCGACCTTTTCCCTTCGGGATGGGCTGGTAACCACGGATGACCTTTTTATCGACAGCAATGCCATCAACATTACGATGGTTGGCGAGTTCGATCTGGTAAAGGAGCAGATGAAGGTAACGGTGGGGGTAAAGCCGCTTCAGACCATTGACAAGGTGGTCAGTCACCTGCCCTTTGTGGGTTGGGTTCTTACAGGAAAAAACAAGAGTCTGATCACCACCTATTTCGAGGCAACAGGCAGCCTCGACAATCCCGAAGTAAAGAGCATTGCCGCCCAGTCCATGGCCAAAGGCGTCTTCAACATCTTCAAACGCCTTTTCAGTCTGCCGGCGAAACTGGTGACCAATACTGGCGATGTAATTATTAATCAGTAGAAAAGCAGGCTGAAGACTGGTTCCTATCCCCTCTGCAGCAGTGGCCTGCCCACGGCTATCCCCGTTGCGCGTCTTGGCCGGCGCTGTCTGCCGAGAACCGCGTGACGATTTTTTGCCGCTGCGGGCGTCTTTGCGGCAGTTTTTATCCGACAGGTCCGCCAGGCTTTCGTGCTGTCCAGAAACGTGAGATATCCGCAGTAAATAACCAGTCCGGCTCCGAAGAGTACTAGTGGTTCCATGGGAATCCTCCTTGTTTGTTGACGGGTAAAGCGGTTAACCAGGTTGTGAGCCTGAGAAATTGCCTGTACGAAAAGAATACCGCAGCTATGTGACAGAATAAGTCACAAATGGAGCGTTCCATGTCTACACCCACCTTTGCGGTGAGCGAAGGGAAAAACAGGTGGCTTCAAGAGCGGATGTTGGCACTCGAGGTTCGCGAAGAGGACATTGCCGAGAGCTTTATCCGCTCCTCGGGCAAAGGGGGGCAACATGTGAACAAGACCTCCAGCTGCGTCTATCTGCGCCACCTTCCCACCGGGCTCGAGGTGAAGTGCGGCACGGACAGGAGTCAGTCGGTGAACCGCTTTCTCGCCCGTCGGGAGCTCCTGGAAAAAATTGCCCACCTGCGCGGCGAAACGACTCCCCGCGACAAGGAGATGGCTGCAGTGGCAAAGAGAAAAGCAAAAAAACGAAAAAGGGCAAAGCTGAAATATGGGACAGGAGATGAAAAAGAGTGATGATTAGGAAAGAGATGGTTCGCACACTGGAGTTCGACAGGATTTTGCAGGAAATTTCCCGCTATTGCCACAGTGGCGCGTCGCGGGACGCAGTACTCGCCATTCTCCCCTTTCCGGTGGAAGAGGCAATTGCCGGGCGTTTCGGCATGGTGGAAGAGATTCGCAATCTTACTTCCCAAGGCATCGCCCTTCGCATCTCTTCCTTTGAAGATGTACGTCCGGTCCTGGAAGAACTGCGGCCTGTGGGGTCGGTTCTTGCCCCCCTGGAGCTGGTTGCCTTTATCCCTTTGCTGCGTAGCCTGGCCGCCATTGCCACCCAGTTGTCATTCCGCAGCGATATCCCTCTTCTGCTGAATTTGGCCGGCTCTGTCACTGGTTTCCCCGACATCCTCGATCCCCTCGAGCGCTCGCTCGATTCTGAGGGGAATATTCTTGATACCGCTTCCCGACTGCTGTTCGATCTGCGGACCCGAAAACGTTCCATGACGGCGCGCATCCGTAAAAGGCTGGAGGAGATCGTCCGGGAGCGCGATATTACTGTCTTCCTCCAAGACGATTTCGTTACCCAGCGCGGCGGGCGCTGGGTAATTCCGGTGCGGATGGATTCCAAGGGCCAGGTTCCGGGTGTGGTGCACGATGTCTCCAACTCCGGCGAGACCGCTTTCATGGAGCCGCTGGAGATTATCGGGCTGTCCAATGAGCTGGAGAACCTGACGGCGGATGAGAAGGTGGAAGAGATCCGCATTCTACGGGAGATCTGCAGCTGGATTCGGGAGGATTCGGACCAGATCGCAGCGCAATTTGCCATCCTCGTCCACCTCGATCTGCTGAACAGCATTGCCTCTTTTGCAACTTCTATCGAAGCCGAAGTGCCGCGGATCGGCACCGGTCTGCAGCTGCAGTTGAAGCAGGCCCGCCATCCGATCCTGCTGCTCCTCCAGCGGGAGGGAAGTCTTGCCAAAACAGTTCCCCTCGATCTGTCACTGGGCGATGAAGACTCGGTCATGGTCATTACCGGGCCGAACGCCGGGGGCAAGACAATCGCCCTGAAGACCACGGGCCTGCTCTTTCTGATGGCCCTTTCCGGTATTCCGGTGCCGGCCGACGGCTCATCCTCCTTCCCGTTCATCACCAGCCTGCTGGTGGATATCGGTGACGAACAATCTATCCAGAGCAGCCTTTCCACCTTTTCCGCCCATGTGGCGAATATTTCCTCCATTCTCGGTCAGGCCGGGAAGAGTTCGGTGATCCTGCTGGATGAATTGGGAACCGGCACGGAACCGGTCCAAGGGGCGGCCCTGGCTTGTGCCGTACTCCAGGACCTGCAGGAGAAGGGGGCGCTGGTGCTGGCCACCACCCACCTGACTGACATCATCAGTTTCGTCCATCGGCGGGACGGGATGGTCAATGCTTCGATGGAATTCGACCGGGAAACCTTTACCCCCCTCTACCGCCTGAAAAGGGGCGAGCCGGGGCAATCCCATGCCCTGGAGATCGCGAGAAAGTATGGCCTTCCGGGTAGCGTGATCGAGCGGGCTCAGGGCATGATCGGCAAAATGGAATCAGAGTTTCATGCGCTGCTGGATGATCTGAAGTCGCAGCGGAGGAACTACGAGGAGACGCTCTCTGACCTGGAACGCCGGGTGCGGGAGGTTGCCGAACAGGAGGCCCTGCTGGAGGCCCGGCGGGCAGGCTGGGATCGCGAGCGGCGCGAAGCCCTCGAAAAGGCCTACCAGAATTCGAAGGATATTGTCGCCGGAGTGAAGCGGGAGTTGAATACCATTCTGGAGGAGGCCAAGCGGGAGCGGAGCCGGACCTCTATGAAGAAACTGGTCGTTGTCGAAGAGCAGGTTGAAAAGAAGCTGCGCGAGTTTGACCCGGCGTCCGGCCTCACCATTGATCAGGTCCGCGAAGGGGATGTGGTTTTTGTCCGCACCATTGGTTTTGATGCCGTGGTACAGAAGGTTGATGTGAAAACCGCTCGCATCCGTGTGCATGCGGCTGGCAAAGAGCTTGAGGTCCCGGTCACAGACCTCGGTAAGCGGACCGGTGCCGCGCCTCAGGTAGCAAAGAAGTCGCGCCGCAAGGATGTCGAAGGAAAAGAAGCCGAACGGGAAGAGACGCCGCTGCAGCTTCATCTGATCGGTTTGCGAGTGGAGGATGCCCTGACGAAGCTGGAGCCATTTCTCAATCACGCCTCTTTGGACGGTATCAACGAGGTGCGCATTGTCCATGGCAAAGGGACCGGGGCCCTGATGCGGGCTGTGCGGGAATATCTGGAAGGACATCCCCTCGTGGCATCCTACCGTGATGGAGAGCCGTTCGAGGGCGGGACGGGAGCGACGGTGGTGAAAATCAGATAAGGGTGCGACATTGTTTCGAAATGTCAGTGCTTGTTTTGGGGGGAATCATGGCGTATCTAGACTGGTCGGATGCTTTCAGCGTTAATGTTAGAGAGTTTGATGCTCACCATAAGACGCTTGTTGAAAAAATTAACATGCTGCACCAGTCAGTGCTTGATAACAGGGGACGTGAAGTGCAGATAGAGATAATCGAAAAGATGGCAGCGTATGCAGACCTACATTTTTCGGCTGAGGAGAAGCATATGCTGAGGCTTAACTATCCGGGATACCAGCAGCATAAGGCTAAGCATGGTACCTTCAGGGAAATGACTATTGACCTGCAAAAGCGTCTCGATCTTTCAGATACTGTTCTGACCATAGAGATTTTGAGTTACCTGAAAGGTTGGCTCCAGGATCATATCCTGGTGATCGATAAAGAGTATTCGCAACATTTCAACCTGAATGGTGTGTATTGAGCCATGATTAACGTATCAGGAGTGAACGGGTGATTCTATCGCTTATCGCCGCCATGGCGGAAAATCGGGTGATTGGACGTGGTCCTGAGATTCCGTGGGATCTGCCTGATGATCGGAGACGTTTTCGGGAGCTTACCTGGGGCCATCCGATTGTGATGGGACGGAAGACCTTTGAGACGCTTGACGCTCCTCTGCCTGGCCGGGACACTATTGTTCTCACCAGGGATCGCGGTTTTCGGGCGGAGGGATGCCGGGTGGTTCATGGCCAGGATGAGGTGCTGCGTGCGGCGTCTGATGCGGAAGAGGTTTTCATTTGCGGAGGTGGCGAGGTCTACCGGGAGTTTTTGCCCCTTGCGGACAAGATCTATCTTACGGTTCTCCATTTGAAGGTTGAGGGGGATGTGCTGTTTCCGGAGATTCCGGAGGATTTTGTCGTGACGACAGCTGAACAGGTCAGCGAACCGGTTCAGCACAGCTTTCTCGTCTACGAAAGGCCGCGCAGAGGCGCCGCAATCTGAGTCGTAATTCAGCCGCTAGTGAAAGGTTTTCTTGATGGATTCCTTAGCCTCTCCGGCCGCGTTTTTTATGTCGTGGCCCATCTCGCAAAAATCCTCTTTCATGGCGGGCCCGACTTTTTTGAAATCTTCCTTGATGTTTCCTCCGGCCTTTTTTAGATCATTTCCTGTTTCGTGAAAGGTGGTGCAACCGGTAAAGGCGGCGAAGATGAACAGGAGTGTGCATACCAGTTTCGCAGTATTCATGGTAGCGATTCCTCTTGGGAAATGGTAGATTTACGGTGAAGCTGTCGAGTATTTGGGCAAGGTGCCCCGGTTAGGAGTGATATGCAGAATCAGCAAAACGATGAATTCGAGCGAACGCTGGACGTACATATCATGAGCGCCTCCGCAACCCTGGTTGGAGTGTGCCTCATGGTAATCGGCATTTTCCGGGTCACCAACAAGATGACGTTGGTAAACAGTCTCGGGGACGACATGCTCGCCTTGGATACAGTCGGGTTCCTTGCCTCCTGCATGCTGTCCTATTTCGCCTTGAGAGCCAGGGAAAAGCGGCGTCAGAAACTTCTGGAGAAGCTCGCCGACAGGATCTTTCTTATCTCCCTCAGCTTCATGGTTCTTATCTCGATCCTGGTAGTTTACGAACTGTTGTAAGACCCTTCAAGCGCCTGCCGCTATAGAATTTCCGTTCTCTTCCTATGCGCTATGCTCACGTGTGGCATGAAATTCCAGTTCTTTCCAGTTATCCATGGTGTTATCAAGTCGCCACTGGCTCCCTGCCAGATAGGCCAGGTTCCCTTCACCGTCATTGTACAGGTGCATGGCCTCTTTCTTCAGGAACTCATCGAGCTTTTTCCGTTCTCCGGTAACCCAGCGGGCGGTGACGTACGATACCGGCTCATAGGCGGCTTTGACGCCGTATTCGTGCTCCAGACGCTGCATGACGACATCGAATTGCAGAATACCTACAGCGCCGATTATCCAGTCAGCCCCCATGAGGGGCCGGAAAACCTGAGTGGTTCCTTCTTCAGCCAGCTGCACGAGACCCTTTTCCAGCGCCTTGGACTTCAGCGGATTGAGGATGCGGATCTTGCGGAAATGTTCCGGGGCGAAATTGGGGATGCCGGTGTATTGGAGTTCCTCTCCCTGAGTGAAGGTGTCACTGATCTTAAGCGTGCCGTGGTTATGGATACCGATGATGTCGCCAGGGAAGGCCTCGTCAATGTTGGTACGGTCCTGGGCCATGAAGATGGTTGCATTGGCAATCTGCACGTCGCGGCCAAGGCGGATATGGCGGACCTTCATGCCGCGGGTGAATTTGCCCGAGCAGATGCGGAAAAAGGCGATCCGGTCACGGTGGGCCGGGTCCATATTTGCCTGGATTTTGAAGACAAAGCCGGTGAACGGTTCCTCGTAGGGGGAGACAGTGCGGGTCAGCGCCGCTCGCGGCTTCGGACCTGGGGCATTTTCAACAAAGGTGTCCAGGAGTTGTTGGACGCCGAAGGTATTGATGGCACTGCCGAAGAAAACCGGTGTCTGGAGACCTGCCAGGTACGCTTCATTGTCAAAGGGATGGGCAGCGCCCTCCAAGAGCTCAACGTCTGCCCGCAGTTCAACTGCCTGAGAGCCGAGCAGGCGGTCCAGTTCCGGATCGTCGATCCCTGTCACGGTCATGATTTCGCCGGTTCCCCGCTCGTCGTCCGGGTTGAAGAAGGCAACTTCCCGGGTGTAGAGGTGGTAGGTGCCGCGGAACCTTTTGCCCATGCCGATCGGCCAGGTCATGGGTGCGCACTGAATTTGGAGATTCTTTTCTATGTCATCCAGGAGTTCAAGGGGTTCCTGTCCTTCCCGGTCGAGCTTGTTGATGAAGGTCATGATCGGGGTATTGCGCAGGCGACAGACTTCCAGCAACTTCTTGGTCTGGCTTTCTACCCCTTTTACCGAGTCGATGACCATCAGAACCGAGTCAACAGCAGTGAGCACCCGGTAAGTATCTTCGGAGAAATCATTATGGCCTGGTGTATCCAGCAGGTTGATTTCAAAATCCCGGTAGTTAAATTTCATGACTGACGAAGTTACCGAGATACCACGCTGTTTTTCCATCTCCATCCAGTCGGAGGTGGCGTGGCGGGCGCTTTTTCGGGCCCTGACCTCACCGGCCTGCTGGATGGCACCGCCGAAAAGGAGGAGCTTTTCGGTAATGGTGGTCTTACCGGCATCCGGGTGACTGATGATGGCGAAGGTGCGTCTTCGGTTGATCTCTTTTTCGTTATGCTTTTTCAAACTCTTTGCTCCTGATGGTGATAGTTGCCGCCGGTGGGCGCGGGCCTCGCAAAATGGCAGAAAGGCGAAGAGGGTATCTTCGCCTTTCCTGTTTTCCGCATACTTACTGTACACTTTTTGCCGGGGTGAGGGCAATAGGAAATTTGCTGCAACTGGTTCGTTCCTGGTATGGAGTGCCGGGCCTTCCGCCTATTCACATCCATTGACGGAACCCGATCGGTTGGTACACTTAAACAATGTGACAGGTCCAAACCTGTTTCCCCTTTGTCCCCTGATACGAAATGAGGTGCAATCATGACTCAGGAAAAATTGTCGGGTGAAGTGTTTTATCCAGATAAAGAAACTGTCAGCATGTCACGCGTACCGGATTGGCATGCCCTGGCTGCAGAAGCCGAACAGGACTACCAAGGTTTCTGGGAGCGGGAGGCGAAGGAGCTGCACTGGTTTGCACCCTGGCAGAAGGTGCTGGACGATTCGCAGCAGCCATTTTACAAGTGGTTCACGGGCGCACGGACGAACATTGTTTATAACTGCCTGGACAGGCATGTGGCCACTGCGCGTCGGAATAAGCTGGCGCTGATCTGGGAGGGTGAAAACGGTGATTTCAAGTCGTTTTCCTATTTTGCTCTGCGTCGGGATGTCTCTCGATTCGCCAACGTACTGCGAAGTCTTGGCCTGGTCAAGGGCGATCGGGTGACCATCTACATGGGGCGTATTCCCGAGCTGCCCATTGCCATGCTGGCCTGCGCGTCCATCGGTGCTGTCCATTCGGTGGTATTTGGCGGTTTTACCGTTGAAGCCTTGGCCGACCGTATTGAAGACAGTCAGTCCAAGGTCCTGATTACCTGTGACGGTGCCTATCAGCGCGGCAAGATCGTGCCGCTGAAACAGATTGCCGATGAGGCGCTGCATCGTGCCGGAACGGTGGAAAGCGTCCTGGTGGTCAAACGTACCGGAGAAGATGTCAACATGGAGCAAGGCCGCGACATGTGGTTCCATGAACTGATGAATCTTCCCATTGCCAGCGGGCCCTGCAAAATGGAGATCGTTGATGCAGAAGACCCGCTCTTCATGCTCTATACCTCAGGGACTACGGGCAAGCCGAAGGCCATTCTCCACACCCACGGCGGCTATATGGTCGGGACCTACACGACAATGAAGTATGTCTTCGACATCCGCGAAGAGGACCGCTACTGGTGCGCCGCAGACCCCGGCTGGATCACCGGTCACAGCTATATCGTCTACGGACCGCTGCTCAATGGGGCCACGTCATTTCTCTATGAAGGGGCACCCACCTTTCCGTATCCCAACCGCTGGTGGCAGATGATTGAAAAGTACGGCATCAATATCTTCTACACCGCGCCTACGGCAATCCGTGGTCTGATGCGTTTTGGCGATGCTTGGCCCAACCGTCACGACCTGACTTCTCTCCGGCTCCTTGGCTCGGTGGGCGAGCCGATTAATCCAGAGGCCTGGAAGTGGTACCATCGGGTCATCGGCAAAGATCGCTGCCCCATCATGGATACCTGGTGGCAGACGGAAACGGGGATGTTCATGATTACGCCCATACCGTCCATGCCGCTGAAACCGGGTTCCGGTACGCGACCGTTCTTCGGCCTGCAGATGGATATCCTGAATGAGGAGGGGCAGCCGGTTGCCACGAACGAGGAGGGCTACCTGGTAATCAAGAACCCCTGGCCGGCTATGATGCGGACGCTGTACAACAATCCCGAGAGATATGTTGAGCAGTACTGGAGCAAGTACCCGGGAATGTATATGACAGGTGATTCCGCGCGCCGTGACGAGGACGGCTATTACTGGATTATCGGCCGCGTTGACGATGTCATCAAGGTGTCAGGCTATCGGCTGGGAACGGCGGAGATCGAGAGCGCTCTGGTCAGCCATCATGCTGTAGCCGAGGCTGCGGCAATCGGCCTGCCCCACGAGGTTCAAGGGAATGCAATCCATGCCTATGTTATCCTCAAGGTTGGGGAAAAGGTGCATGACGGCCTGGTGGAAGAATTGCGCAAGCATGTTGCCCACGAGATCGGCCCCATTGCCCGGCCGGAAAAAATTGAAATTGTCGACTCGTTGCCCAAGACCCGCAGCGGCAAGATCATGCGACGGGTTCTCAAGGCCCGTGCCCTGGGGCAGGATCCTGGAAATTTAGCTACGTTGGAAGAATGACGGAGGATATTGCACGTGGGGCGGGCCGATTGGAGGCTGGAAGCGCTGCGGTGGATTAAACGTGATCGCACCCTGAAATGGAATTTTACCGTTTACAAGGTGCGATCATGGTGCATTCACCGGTGCATTGAATACTTGCAGCGAGTATAGGTCATCTCGGCCATTTTTTCTTCTTTACCGCTCGCGTTGGTAGTATACATTTCAAATTCAAGGGTGTCGTCATCCACCAGCGTGGTTACGGAACGCCACTTCACGGGACCCTGGACAGGATCATCGTAGTTGCAGGTCTGGGTGATTGTCCTGCCGTCACTACCGACGGTTCCTTCAAAGTAATAGATACCAGTACCCATGGTATCCATCCAGGTGGATACATACTTCCCTTTATGGTTGTCGTATCCCGTATAGCCAATGCCACTGAATGGGCTTCCCGCCATGTCACCGGAAAAATCCTGCTGCAGAAATCGTCCATCGAGTATCATTTTCTGCTCGGAGGTGCCACTGGATTCCACCGGCTTGCCAGGTTCCATCCAGCAGGTGCTCTTGACATCCCAACAGCCTGCCATTCTGGCCAGCAACGTATGGGAGGCTGCAGGAGTGGCAAGTTTTCGGTAAACGTCCATCATTGACTGCATGTCCATTTCTTTTCTTGCCGTAGATTCTTTTGCCATGACGCATCTCCTTATGGAGTGTCCCGTATGGCTGATGCCTTCCTTGTAACTCCGTTTCTTTTAGCCGTTGGCTGCATTGTCGCTCCTCCTCGGATTCTGGCTGAGCCTACGTTATCTCTCCTTGCCAAGGCCTGAAACTCTTCGGAATAACTATAGCGAACTGGCCACATGCGACACTCGTCACGGGAAGCTGCCGACGGCAACGATCAGAGGTCGTCGGACATTTCTCGTGTGTCAGTAGGTTATAAACAGTTTCGTTTTCCAGCCCATGTGTTCCCATACGATTAATCGTATGTTTCTTCTAATGGTTACATTATACCAGCTTCGCTGGCATTCAGGCAATAAATATGATAATCATTATCATTTGATTCAATGATCGCTCGGAGGGCATGATTCGTGGCACCTTGCTCCGGGTAAGCCGTGCCCAACATGATTAATGGGGAATGATAGAACTGCAATACCCTGAATGACTAAGGAATCTGCCATACCGAGGAGCTCCCTTATGAAATCTATGTTCCACCCGAGTCTGGTGAATGGTCCCTTTGATGACCCGGGTCTCTACATCGACTTCCTGTTCGAGAAGCGAGCGATCCTCTTTGACCTGGGTGACCTGCATCTTCTGCCGCCGCGCAAAATTCTGCGGCTCAGCCAGGTCTTTGTTTCCCATACGCACATGGACCACTTCAGCGGCTTCGATCGCATAGTGCGCATCCTCCTTGCCCGTGACAAGCGACTGCAGCTCTTTGGGCCGCCCGGCTTCATCGACCGGGTGGAGCACCGTCTTGCCTCCTACACCTGGAATCTGGTGGAGAACTATGCATCAGACTTTACGATTATCGCCTGCGAGTCTGATGGTACGGAACTCCGTTCGGCACAATTCCGCTGTCGGAACAGGTTTTCCCGCGAGGGTGAAATGGTGTCGCCGACCGTGGACGGTATGCTGCTGGACGATGAAACTTTCCGTGTCCGTTCCGTAATCCTCGACCATAAAATACCCTGTCTCGCCTTTACCTTGGAAGAGAAGAATCACCTGAATATCATGAAGAACCGACTCCTGGAACAGGGCTTCCCTGTCGGGCCGTGGCTGCGCGAGCTGAAGCTAGCTGTGCTTCGCGGAGACCCTGACAAGGGGCCGTTCCGGGTATGGTGGAGGGACGGTGGTGCTGTTCACCAGCGTTTTGTGGAACTGGGAATCCTCAAGCAGGAGCTTTTGCGGATCGTGCCGGGGCAGAAAATCACCTATGTTACCGATGTCGTTTTCAGTGGAGAGAATGTTTCCCGTATCAGGGAACTAGCCGCCGGTTCCGACTATTTCTTCATCGAGGCGATGTTTCTGCAAGAGGATGAGGAACGGGCACGGGAAAAGTATCACCTCACCGCCTGTCAAGCCGGAACGCTGGCGAGGGAGGCAGGGGTGGCAAGGGTAATCCCGTTCCATTTTTCAACGAAGTATCTGGGGCAGGGCGAAGAACTTTTCCAGGAAGTCGCAGAGGCTTTTAAAGATTAGGCGGGCTGCGGTGCCAGCTGTTTCTCCAGAAGCTCGCCGAGTTCTTCGAACGTGTCGTATGGGATAGTTGCGATCTTCTCGTTGCCGGCGATCATGGCCGAAAGGCGATGTTCCGAGCCACGATGGTACAGTGCGATAACCGGGATGCCGAGAGACTCTGCGAGGGAGATTTTATACCCGACTCCGATGGAGGGGTGTGAAACCTCGGCGACTATCAGGTCCGAATGCCTGATGGCCTCGGTGGTTCTGGCGTGGATGGCTAGTTCACTTTTTTTCCGCTCCTTTTCCGACGAGCCGTTGTCATTCATTAATTCAGAAGTGACCTCGCCGTGGGTATTGAGAAGCGCAATAATACGACGATAGACCTTTACGTATCCTCCTCCTCTGATGGAACTGGCGAAGAACAGTTTCATGAATCCCCCTCTTAAAAAACGATGACTAGTGGGAAGTGTACGACATCTCGCGAAAATCGCAAGCTCGCTGACGAAAAATCCCCAACAGTTGCCTCTTCTGAACTTCTAATTAGTTTCCGTCCGGAAGGTTTTTCCTCCGGCAGTGTCGATCTTCGGCTTTGCTTGTGCGGCGTACCTGTGTACGACTCCGCGAATCCCTCGATTTCCTTGCCAGAAGAAAAAATATCCGCTTTCCAAATCGGAAACCAGCAGTTTCTCATCCGATTTCCGGATGGAAACTAATTATGTGGAGAGAATCAGGCAAGAAAGCTTGATCGTCCCGATCTGGACTGCGGCTATGCTGTATAGAAAAAAATGGTGAAATTATCGGCAATGTTCTTCTTGTCAGTTGAAGATCCAGAAAACGCTGCTATTCTTTGTACGCTATCGTTAATTATTTGTAAGTTTGTGCACCGGCAAAAAGGTAATACAAAATAGAAAGAGTAATTTCTGCAGAGTGTCTCAGACGTGATACCTGCCGGTAGGGAAAGGGCGATACTTTGCCATCTCATTACTTTGCGGCCAGCTTATTTGAGAGGAAAAAGCTGTAATCCATGAAGAAAATACTCAACAAAATCCGTGAAGTAAGTTTTGTCGGCCCGAATCCATCAGAGGCTGTTCTCTTCCGGGAGACCACAACGGCGGATAACATTTACCGGGAGCGGATCCTTGCCGGATTGATTCTCAGTGCTTCATTGCTGCTCATGATCGTCGATTACTCTGTCGTCGTCCTCAATCCTGAGTCTCAGCGAAGCCTTTCCGTCATGGGAATTATTTTCCGTTTTTCCTTCTGTGCCTTTCTCCTGGTGTTTCTCCTTGCGACCCGTGGGAAGCAGGACAGGTCATCTTTACACCAAAATTTCTGGGATACCGCCATGGTTGGCGTCTCCCTCGCTTGGGCTGGCGCTTTTTCCGGTGCGTGCCTGGTGGTGAGCTCGGGGATTGAGCCATATCTGACAGGTGTCTTGGTCACCGGTTGCTTCCTCTTTCAGAATGCCCGTCGAAGTATACTTTTCTATACTGTCGGTGCTTTCTGCTTTATTTTTTCTGCACTTCATTTTTGCCCTGAATTTCACATCGTGCTTTCCTCGTTTGTCAGTGTGACCCTTGCCACTCTCCTTGCTTTCGTTATATCACGGATAGTTTTCCGCATGCGCCTGGAGAGCTTCCGGGACGCTCAAAATATCGCCGGACAGAGAAGGGTTATGCAAGAGTCTGTTGAGTATTTGCAGAAGCTTTCCTACCTGGATCCGCTGACCGGGATTGCCAACCGCCGTTTTCTGGAAACGTCCCTTTCGAAGGAATGGAAATTGGAGTCACGGTCAAGGCAGCCACTGTCCGTAATCATGATTGACATTGACTGGTTCAAGCTCTACAACGATACCTATGGCCACATTCCTGGTGATGACTGTCTGCGGCAGGTGGCGTCTGCCCTCGAATCGGCGGTCAGACGGCCAAGTGACCTGGTCAGCAGATATGGTGGTGAGGAATTCTGTATTCTCCTTCCCATGACGGAAAGGGAAGGCGCGATTTTTACCGCGAAACGTATGATGAAGGCTGTTCGTGAGCTGAAAATTCTCCACCGAACTTCCCTCATTGGCCAGGTTACCGTGAGTATGGGTATCGCAACCCGACAGCCCCATCATACCGAACATTACGACAGCCTCGTTCAATCGGCTGACAAAGCACTCTACCATGCCAAAATTACAGGAAAGAACCGTATAGCCTGGTGCTGCCCCGTTGCCATGGAGCAGTCCCTGGACATGGAAATATCATCGTTTGATCTCCACAAATCCAGTACCCTGGATTGTCCTGCCGGTTACGAAATGGTGAACCAGCCCGGGGCCCAGTAACAGGCTTTTTCCGGGAGAATTTCATCGTTGTATTGATCTGCCAAAAAACGTACTATTTCCCCGTACCGTTCAAAACAAATCTCTTTTTCCCTGAGAAAGTCCGCAGAATAATTTTGGAGAACCGAAACTGCCCGGCTTGTGCCGGAGGATCCCGATACATTTGATCAGGGTAATGGACTGAAAACAGACTTCATGAAAAAAATTCCCGAAGATAGTGTTTTTACCCTCCGTTTTCTAAGAATGGGAGAACAGGGGCTCGTGGCAGAGTTAGGCTGCGGCATTGACCAGTCGGTGAATGCCAGGATCCATAGGCTTGCCTCTGCCCTGAAACGGCTGGCAGTTGCCGGGATTCTGGAGATGGTACCCAGTTATCGCTCGCTCCTGATACTTTTCGATCCGCTGCTTCTGTCCAGAAATATTCTGCAGGATACGGTTACCGGCCTTGTCAACAACGATGATTTCGGAGATACTTTCAGTGAAGGGGGGAAGGTGGTTCATCTCCCGGTCTGCTATGGCGGCGACTTCGGTCCCGATCTTGAGTTTGTGGCCTGCCATAACGGCCTGTCTCCGGAAGAGGTGATTGCCCTGCACTCGCGGGAGACCTATCCGGTGTACATGCTGGGTTTTCTGCCCGGTTTTCCCTACCTTGGCGGATTGCCGATGCGTATTGCCACCCCTCGCTTGCAGACCCCACGGCAAAAGGTTGCCCCCGGATCAGTGGGAATTGCCGGCAGCCAGACCGGTGTCTATCCGCTTGAGAGTCCGGGCGGTTGGCGCATCATCGGCCGTACTCCGCTACGGCTGTTCGATCCTTTCAGGGCTGAGCCATTTCTTGTTTCCGCGGGAGACAGGGTCTGCTTCGAGCCCATTGACCGAGCAGTCTATGAGCATATGGAGAGTAGCCAGGAGGAAGCCGTTGAGCCGGTCTCTAGCTCTACTTCCGCAGAGCGGCCAACAACTTTTTTTACTGTCATAAAGCCCGGCCTTCTTAGCAGCGTGCAGGACGGGGGCGCTTCGGGTTCCGGGCCTTCGGACTTTCCCCCGGAGGGCCCATGGACTCTATGGCAGCCAGGGTTGCCAACCTTCTTGCCGGCAACGGTCCGGATGCCGCGGTCCTGGAAATGACGTTGCTGGGCGGTACTTTCCGTTTCGAAAGCGGGGCTTATGTGGCCGTCTGCGGAGCAGACATGGGCTGCAGGCTGAACGGTGTCCAGGTTCGTACCTGGTCGGCATTTTCCGTTCCTCCGGGGGCAGAGCTGATATTCGGCCATGCAGTCACCGGTTGTCGTGCCTATCTTGCGGTGCGAGGAGGCATTACCGTGCCGCCTGTTTTGGGTAGTCGATCCACAGCTCTGCGAGCCGGGGTCGGTGGCTACGGAGGTCGTGCCTTGCGGGCCGCTGACCTCGTTCCGTACCGGCTGGACTGCGTTGACGAAGTTGAAGATCGGTTTCTTCCCTCTCATCTTGTACCGGAATATCCTGAAGAAGTAAGGCTTCGGGTACTGCCGGGTCCGCAGGACGACCTTTTTGAGCCGGAGGGTATCAAGACCTTCTTCAGCTCCGTCTATACTGTCACCCCCCGAAACGACCGGATGGGGTATTGCCTCGATGGTCCGTCGATTCGTCATCGGAACGGCGCGGATATCGTCTCGGACGCCCTGTGCGCCGGAGCGGTGCAGGTGCCCGGAGATGGTCTTCCCCTTATCATGACCGCTGACCATCAGACAATAGGAGGATACGCCAAGATTGGTGCGGTGATTAGCCCGGATCTCTTTCGACTTGTCCAGGCCAGGCAGGGCACACGGGTGCGGTTTGTCCGCTGCAGCGATAGCGAGGCGGTCAGGATTGCAAGGCGGCAGGAAGGACTGTTCGAGGGGATACGCTTGGCTCTGGCGGAGGGGAAGTAGTAGCGTTTGCCAGTTCAGACAGTGATGAAATTTTTTGACGGGAGGAAAACCGGATGGAAAGCATTGATCTGAACTGTGACCTGGGGGAAGGGAGCACGGTTTCTGCCATAGATGCCGATGCTGAGCTCATGCCTCTCATTACCTCGGCCAACATCGCCTGTGGTTTTCACGCATCGAACCCACTCCTCATGGAGAAGACCGTTCGCCTGGCGATACGGCACGGGGTTGCCGTGGGCGCCCATCCGTCGTATCCTGATCCCCATTCTTTCGGGCGTCGTGACATGGCTATCCATCCTGAAGAACTGCGGGCCGATCTCATCTACCAGATCGGAGCCCTTAGCGCTATCTGTCGTTCTGCGGGAGTGCCGCTCCGCCACGTAAAGGTCCATGGCGCCCTGTACAATCGCGCTGCGGTTGACGAAGAGACGGCTCGGACGGTTGCCGCTGCTATCCTGGACATTGCCCCGGAGGCATTCATGGTCTGTCTGGCCGGATCACTGATGACGGAGGCGGCGCGGGAACTCGGAATGCGTTTTGTGGAAGAGGCCTTTGCCGACCGGGCCTATGCAGCTGACGGGACGCTCGTTCCCCGTTCTTGTGACGGGTCGGTCCTGCAGGACCCTTTCCTGGTCGCAGAGCGGGTTGTGCGGATGGTCCGGGAGAAGTGTGTGGCTGCGGTTGATGGCACTATCGTCCCCTTGGTGTTCCAGACCGTGTGTGTGCATGGTGATACGCCCGGAGGAATTGCCATGATTCGGGAGATACACCGGCAACTGACCGAGGTAGGGATCCGCATTGCGTCCTTCGGTGGGTGACTTGCGGCAGGGTTGACGCTGATTTATTAGCAGAAGTTTCAGACAAGGCTAGTTGGGGAGGTGGAGACAATGGTAAAGATGCTACGTAGTATGGCTGTTGTTCTGATTCTAGCTGTCACTGCCGCATGCGGAGACAGTGGGCCCGTTGCACCGAAAAACCTGGTTGCTGTTGCCGGATCCACGTCGGTGGCCCTCAGCTGGGGCTCCGTTGATTCCTCTCCTGAAACAACGAAATACAATGTTTACCGGGGAACGACAAATTCGGGGTCTCTCAGCGGTAAAACCAAGATTGCTTCGTCTCTTACCGAGATCTCGTACACTGATGCCTCTGTTGCCATCAATACTAACTACTACTACCAGGTGACGGCAGAGGATTCGAATGGGGAGTCAGGCGGTTCCAATGAAGTTGCGGTTACGGTAGGGACGCTTCCTGCACCCACCAACCTCACCGTCGCCGCCGGGGTAGGACAGGTAAATCTGATCTGGGATACTGTCACCGATGCGACCGGCTACAATGTCTATCGAGGGACGACACCATCGGGGTCGCTTTCCGGAAAGACCATAATCGGAACAGGAATTTCCACAGCAAACTATACGGACGCAACGGTTACCTTCGGGACAACCTACTACTACCAGGTGACTGCTACCGATAGCTCTGGCGAGTCGGGCGGGTCCAATGAGATTGCGGTAACTCCCTAGTTTTCATCCGGAAACGGTCTTTTTTCGCCCTGACTGCGTCAATCATCGGTTTTGTTTGTGCGACGTACAGTAGTACGTCTCCGCACAATCCCTTGATTTCCTTGTCAGAACAAAAAACATCCTCGTTTCCAAATTGGAAACCACTAGTTTTTGTTCTGATTGACAGCCCCTCCCCTGATCCGGTCTATATGCACGGGATAGGGGGGTATATCAGAACGTCGATTTGGGAGGGAATGAAGATCCCTCGTGTTTTTCCTGGCAGGCTACACAGCGGATCGCGTAGGGAACAACGCGAAGCCTTTCCTCGTCAATTTCCTCGCCGCAGTCTTCGCAGATTCCGGCGGTTCCATCGGCGAGCTTTTTCTCCGCCTCCTCCATCCGCGTCAGGCGTTCCCGCATGATGTCGGCCAAGGCAATACCGGTGTCGGAAAGGACGTCCAGCATGCTCAGGTCCCCGATGTCCTGGGGGATGTCGAACTGGTTGTGCAGTTTTTCCTGATTGCGGAAAAGCTCCCCGCGGAGTTCGCTCCAAAGGCGCCGTTTTTCTTCCAGCAATACATTCCTCAGCCGCTCCTGTCTGTCTTTCTTTCGTTCCGGCATGGGGATTCCTCCTTTCGCAGGGAGTTAACTTCCTGACTTCAGTGTAGCGCAATGTTTCTGCCTTGCAATGAAGGAGGGATGCTATCGCCAGCAGTCCCTGCCGCTACGTCCATGACCTACCTCCGGATGCGGGTTTCCGCGAGGCAGACTGTTGGGTCAGGTTTTTCCTAGTTCGCAGCGAGGTATTTCTAGAGTCTCTTTGAAGCAGAAGATCCCCATGAAGATAAAGAGCGTACTTCCCAGCAGGATGTGCAACGGATACATCCATAAGCTCGCTGCTGGCACAAGGACCGGCAGCAGGGCGATGGCAGCAGCCGGCGGAAAGGATACCTTCAGGACCTTAAAGAGGAGGAAAACCGAAACGAGGGACAGCCCGGAAGAAATCCACAGGGATCCGTGGAGGATAGTGCTGACGAGGTAAAACCAGCTCATGCCCAAAAAAGCTGAAAGGACAAGCAGCAACAGAATTTTCCCGGGGTTCCGACGCACTGTTCTATTCGGTCTCGACATTTCGACGAAGCCGACCAGCAAGGGCGGTGCGATCATGAAGAGTTGGCGGGACTGCAGGGCGAGTGCTGAGACAAGCAGAACGCCGGCGAGAATCTTGCCCCAAAACATGAGCTCAGAAAGAACTTTGCTTTTTTCTCCACTAACTCCATCATGCCCTGGCAGGAAATTCGCGGAATTTTCTTTGTGATCGAAGGATTCCAGGGAGAGCCGTCCTAGCGCGATGACTGCTGTCAGGATACAGACGGAAAGAGGGTACAGCCAGCTGGTGGTGTGTGTGATAATAGGCAAAATCGCAGCGGAAAGGGACGGCAATACGGCCGAACGGAGCAGCTTTAATTGCAGGACCACCAGGACAAAGGCACTCCCGATGAGAAAAAAGGGCGAAAAGGGTAGATATCTCAGGAGTAACACCCCGGTGAGAGCGGCCAGAGACGGCGAGGCCCAAATGGCAAACTTTGACCCTCTCCAGGGAGATTCCTCCATTATCCAGTAGCCGAAAGCAAGGGCCGCAATTTCCGGAAAAATGATCTCCTTTTCTTGTAAAGTGCCGGCAATGGCAAACATGATGATCACCAGCACGATCGCGACAAGTTGTGTCCAGTTTTTCATTTTCATGCCTGAGCTTCCTTCGGGATAAACCGGTGTAATGTAGCTGTGTTATTATGGCCAGTGTAGCAGAGATCCTTGCCCGGGAAAAGGTCGTTGATTAGATATATGCTTCTCTTCCCTTGTATCCATGGTATACAGAAAGGTAGAGAGGCCTTGGTCACGGATCTCGTGGCTTGAGCCGATGCGCAGGAGCGGTAGCGCAAAAGTAAAAGCCGGGATGTGCACAATGAAATTTTCTCAGGAGGGGTATGCGATGGAAGATATCCGACGTATTCTTGTGGTAAGCAGATCGACGAAAAATTGCCGTTTTGCCGTTGAGAGCGGCATTTCACTAGCCCGCAGGTACGGCGCGGAGTTATATGTGCTCTATCTCAGCCCGGGACCGTTTGACCTTGATTCCCTGCATATGCCGGAGAGATTTCTGCCCGAGGAGTACGGCAAATACGAGAGCGGTCAGCAGGCGGCGGAAATGATTGTGGACCAGATCATAAGTCAGGAGGAGGAAAAGGGCCTTCCCATCAAGAAACTCATTCGGCATGGGGAGCCGGTTGCTGAAGTCGGAAAGCTGGTGGCCCATGAGAAAATTGATCTAATCGTCATGCATGCCCAAAAGGAGGGCTTCTTCGAGCATTTCCTTTTTGAGGGGGACACCAGTGGCATTATTCGTTCGATGCCCTGTTCAATTTTGCTGGTGAAGAAAGAGTCGAAGTAGCGGGGCTATGGTGATTCCGGTGCCCATTATCCAAAGGATGTGGCACAGCGATGAATAATCATCTGGTTATTAGCTATGTCCTCGACCTTCTTGGAACGGCTCAGCCTCACCACTGCCGCCCTTCTTGTCATCGTTCCTTTTTCCTGTCTGCTAGACCTTTGGAGGCTTGAAGAGCATCAGCACTAGTGCGACAACGGCGATTACCAGGATGATTCCCCCGAAAAACGCCTCGGTACTGAAGTGTTGAGCATAAAACCAGCTTCGCATGTTTGCAAATAGAAGGTCCGTGTGCATAGTCACTCTCCATCAATAATGTTGAACCGCACTCCATAAGCATATCCCATTATATTTTTCTTGCATCCGCTATATTGCCGCTATGATAAAAGTCACCCTCCAGCCTTTATCCGTACCAGGGCCAAAATGGGTCGGCGACACTAAACGCGAATAGTCTTGTAAAGGAAGTTCTTGAACTTGAAAAATTTCTTCCGCTCCGTTGCATCGGTGCGGATGTCACCGGTGACCGCCTTCAGGTGTTGTGCAATCTGTGGCATGGTCCTGCCTGCTGCCAGCCGGGATTTATCGATAATGAGAGCGACTACATCCCGCGGAATGCGGTTTTTCGTATAGGGTTCGTAGACCGCTTCCCAGAAATTATTTCCGTTATTAATGGTTACCAGTATTTCGGTGGCAAGCTGGTCCTGAAATCTGTCGTGAGTGCTTTCCTGCAATTCGTGAGAATCATTTCCGATCGCCCGCAGGATGTCTTCTCGCGTGATGTTTTTCCCTGTTCGGAAGAAGAGCGCCCGAAGCAGAATGCTGCGCAGTTCGCGGATATTTCCGCCGAAGCGGTGATTTACCAGGAGATTTTTGGCGTCTTCCGTAAGCGTCGGTGTATCATCCAGGGGATCATCCTTGCCACGATAGGTTCGGTAGAGTTTTCCGAGAAAATGGGTCGACAGGTCGGTGATGTCTTCGCGGCGCTCGCTGAGGGACGGGATTCGTACCGAGAGCTCCGAAAGCCGGTGGTAGAGATCTTCACGGAAACGCCCTGCCTTGATCTCTTCCTGGAGGTTCTTGTTGGTAGCCGCAACAAGGAGCACCCGGCCGAAGCGCTCTATGTTTTCGCCAAGACGGATAAATCCGCCGTTGTCCAGAAAACGGAGCAGCTGTACCTGGGTCTTCGGGTCGGCATCACCGATTTCGTCGAGAAAGACCACCCCTCCCTGTGACTCCTCCAAAATTCCCCTGCGATCACTGTAGGCACCGGTGAATGCCCCCTTTTTGTGCCCGAACAACTCAGAATAGGTAAGCTCTCCACTGTACGCGGCGATGTTGGTTTTCTTTACCGGGAGTTCTCCCGCGGGATTGATCTGCGCCCGGTACATTTCATTCAGCTTGTTGTAGAGATTGTTGAAGAAAAATTCCTTCCCGGAGCCGGTCTGGCCGAGCACCAGTATCGAGGGCAAACCCAGTGTGGCTTCATGGAGAACGTTGGTGCTCCAGTAGGCGATGCGGTTGAATATTGGGGGGCATACGGCGTTGATGAAATCTACCACCTCTTGGGCTTTCCGGCTATTGCCGATGATGTTGCCGAGTCGGTAGGAAGATACCAGCGGATCCTTGTAGGCGACATCGCTCGTGAGTCTGGCAACCTGGCTCTGGAGAGTTTCGATCTGCTGAATGTCGGAAATGTGGCGTGAGGTCAGGCTTTCGATGATCTGCAGCACGCGTTTGTGCTCTTCGGTGAAGTAGCCCTGCTGCAGGGAATTGAGGCAGATTACCCCGAGAACCACGTCGTCGCAGATGATCGGCACAGCAATCTCGCTCTTTATGATATCGCTGATGGAGCGGTGAAAACCTTCACCATGAATTTCTTCTTCCACGTTTGCCAGGATTTTCGGCTGCTTTGCCCAGGCCACATAGCCGGTCAGGCTGCGCTCTTCCTTTGGCAGTTCGGGGCCGCCAACCAGAAACGGCGGAATTTCTCTTTTTAGCCATTCCTTGTTTTTTGCGCCGATAATCGTGCCGGAACTGTCCTCCACGACCAGCCGCTTTTCCCCATCCAGTTCCTGGACAACGGCAATACTGCCGGTATCGGCACCGATCAGCTTGGTGGCCTTTGAAAGCACTTTGTCGAGAAAGGTCTGCAGTTCTTCATTGCGCTCCTGCAAAAGATCGGTTATTTCAGCAAGGACCCTGATTTCCAGGTGTTCATCGCCGATCTCGCGGATTACCCTTTCGACCATCTCGGCATGGGTCTGGAGTATCCCGGTTTCAAAATCACTGAATTGGTGATTTTCCCGTGTGTAGTAGTTCACCAGGCAGATGATCTTGCGGGTTTCCGGCTCGTAGCGCGGCACCATGTAGAGGGACCGGAGGGACATTTTCTCGGTTAGGGCCCTTTTCTGCAGTGTCTGTTGGCTGAGATCCGAGATAAAGTGCGGTTTCAGGAGCTGATCGTCGGCAATAAGGCCGTCATCGCCGACGAATTGGGCGACCAGCGAACTACCCTTTCCCAGCCTGATGGAGCCGAGTTCATCATAGAGGGTCTTTAGTCCGGGGTCTGCGGAATAACTGGCGAGAACCTCCATGTTCGTTTTGCCGTTACTGTCGATGGTTGGGACAAGTACCGATGCCAAAAAAAGGCGATCGATGAGCTGGACCGCCGACTTAACCATGAAGGCGGCTGCTTCCCGTTTCTTGACTTCCTCCACTCGTCTTGTCAGCAGAATCTGCTGCTGGTATTTCTTCGCCCCGTCCAGGCTGGTGGCGATGACGTCTACGAATGCCGACAGAATCTCTTTGCCTGAATCGGGAAGCATCTCTCCCGGGGTTCCCTTGTCAATGCAGATGACGCCAACAGAGCGCCCGTGACTAACGATGGGGAGCAGGTAGCTTGCGGCAATGGAGTATTCTTTCGTAAGTTTTATATCGAGCGGGAGACTCTGTTTGCAACAGTCTGTAAGCTCGGCCGGGGATTGATTCGCGAAAACGGTGGAGACCTGACCGTGATGGGAAACGATGGGGAAGGAAGTTTCCCTGATTTCATCGGAATGAGGACCGGAAGCGTACATGCAGGAGAGTGCGCCGCTCGTCAGGTCTTCCAGGTAGATTCGGACCCGGTCCAGTTCAGACACGAGTCGTATCCCCTCGGCTGTCGCAAACAACATCTCTTCCAGGTTTTCTTTTCCGTATCTGCAGATTTTATCCTGAAGCCTGAGGAGCTGTTCTTTGATTTGTTCCATCGGAGATTCCTTTTGCAGCAGTGTAGTGCCAGGCGCGGCCGGCTGAGGCTGGCTGGACTCGCATGTCACCAATAGCGAACTATCAGGTGTGAGTACATTTTGTACTCTGCTGAATATCTTAGATGTAAAGCAACGGCAAAGTCAAGCGAGGGATGGGGACGGTGTTGTTGAGAGAGGGAAGGGAGGCGAAGGGTGCAGGCGTCAGGCCTGGCCCCTGAGAATTCTGGCAAGCACATCCGGGTCAATGCAGTTCAACTCACAATACTCCCTCTCCAGCTCTTCCACAAAGAAGCGATCGAGCCCCGAGTTTTCCAGGAAATCTTCCCGCAGCGAGATGTTCTTATCGTTGATAATGGACGGCAAGATGGTGTGAAGGTACATTGCCTCCTTCTTGATGGTGAGAATGGTTTCGCGGAACAGGGCATCAGGGATGTCATCCTTCAGGAGTTTCCTTGCATGAAGCTCTTCGGCCACCTCATGCTTTAACTCTTCCTGGTGTGCCCGTGTCGTGTAGCGCGAGTAGAAGTTTCTGATCCGTTCCCGGACATGATCTCTCAGCAGGAGGAAAAGACCTTCTTCCTTGTCGATGGCATAGAGTTGCTCAAGGAGGGCCGAAATGGTCAGGTGATTTTCCTCGACCTGCTTGAGGCCTTTGACAAGGGTCTTTATCTTGTTTTTGCCGTATTTGCCGAGATAGCGGTTGATGAAGAGGCCCCCAGTGAAGAGCTCTTCGAAAAGGCCCTCTTTCAGGGCGTCGAACTCGCGCTTGCTGCCAAGAAAACTCCGGATCATTTCCTCGGAAATACGGACGTTTTCCATAAAGGCTATCTTGTTGATCGTGGAAGAGGTGGAATCGTAACGGTCGAAATAGGTTATGATCGATGAGAATTCTTCCAGAAGAGCCATGTCTGCGCCGTCCCTTATTCTCTCGTCGCAACTTCTGCCGGCGTCGAGGAGTATCTCTTCGAAGGCGTGATCGCGGTTTTCATTGGCCCGCTGTTTTGCCTGGAGGAGTTTCAGCATGTCCTCACTGTTGATCCGATTGTCGATATTGCGTTCCCGCAGAAACATCCCCTCGAGAATCTGTCTCACCTCGGCAAGGTAATCATGCTCCTCCGCTGCTACGATCCACTTGTCTTTTTTCAGCATTTCGTCCAGTGGGTAGAACAGGGCATCGGGAATTTTGTTTCGTACTGCCAAAGTTTTCAGTCGCGTGAGGCGGGCGTTCTCCATCTTGTTGATCGTGCCCCTGGTATGGCAGGAAACGAGAATACTCTTGTAGCCATCGACGACGGATTTGTTGTCCCGGTGTTTGTACATGACATCGACACGGATGCGCTCCTGCTGATAGCTGTCAATGCCGAGCGAATCCGCCAGTTCGGTAATTTTTGCGTAATCTTCATCGGCAATCTTTTTATTCGCATAATAGAGGTTTCTAAAGAGATCCCGGTACTTGCGGTGGTTGCTGTTGATAAGTTTGAAGAGGAAGAGCTGCGCTTTCGGATCTTGGAGGAGATCAAGGATTTCTTCGATGATATGGTTATCGTCTTCCCTGCCTACCGCTTCAGAGCGTTTGATTGTCTTTCCCAGAACGCGCACCAGCTCTTTCTGCTGTTTCTTGAGAGCGCCGCTGAAAAGGGCGGAATTGGTAAAAAAGAAATAATTGCAGACAGCATTGCCGTCGAAGAAAATTTTGTCATAACTCAAAGAGCTTTCTGTCCGGTCGGTGAACTGAAGCTTGCCGCTTTCTTCGCTATAATGGGCACCGTACATGGTCAGCCGATTCAGAACGTCGCCTTTTGCCAGGTCGGCCAGCGGCTGGTCGATGCCGAACATGTATTCGCAAAAGGAGCCGCCGTTCCCTCTATGGCTGATATATTTTTTCCCGATGGTGAATTCGTTGCCCGGAGAAAAGAACCGGACTTCGTCTTGCTCTCCGTCACCGAAGCTGTAGGAAAAACGTTCACAGACCTCGGATCCGGCCAGGAAAACGTAGTATTCGATGCCACCTTCGGTACTTCCGTGCAGGCGAATGTCTTTTCGCATCATACCCTTCCGTTGGTTATTGCTTCCATCGTCTGTCGGCAGCCATGGAAGCAATGTTTGTATCAAGGATCATGCCATCATAGGCAAGTTCGACACCCGGAGGAAGCTTTTCGTTGTCCCGATGAGCGACCTCGTGGGTCAGGTGCGTCAGAATGGTTCGGCGCGGCTTCAGGGCTTCCACCACTTTCAGCGACTCCTCAATATTGAAATGGCTGATATGGGGTGTATAGCGGAGGGCATCAAGTATCAGGATGTCCAGTCCGGACAGCAGCTGCATGGAGGTGTCAGGTATCCGGCTGCAGTCTGTCAGGTATGCGGCCGCCCCGATCCGGTAGCCGGTGGAATAGGAGTAGCCGTGCACCAAGGGCAGGGGAAGTATCGTCTGCCCGAACAGATGAAAAGGTCCGCTGACCTGATGAGGTTCCAGAAGAGGCGTGTAGCCGCCCTGCGATGCACCGGTGAAGATATAGGAAAAATTGCTGGTGAGCAGGTCGAGAGTTTCTTTGGAACCGTAGCAGGGAATTATACGTTTGTGAAGCAGGTGAAAGCCCCGCAGGTCGTCGATACCGTTTATGTGGTCTGCGTGGGTGTGAGTGAAAAGCACGGCATCAACATGGGGGATGGCATTTTCCAGCGCCTGTCTTCTGAGATCGGGCGAGGTGTCGACCAGGATAAATTTCCCTGCAATTTCGACAAGGATGGAAGCGCGGGTTCTCGTATCCTTCGGGTCGGAGGAGGTACAGACCGGGCAATGGCACCCGACCATCGGAACGCCGGTGGACGTTCCGCTGCCGAGAATTGTTATCTTCATGCACATCCTCCCTGGGTTGGGCAGTAAAATACCATGGCACCTCCGTTCAGGCAAGGCCTTTGTCCCCGATGCCAGCCGTGCGGAATAATGGGAGCTGGTTCCTGAGGTGGCTGTTTTGTAAGGATTTGCTATACTATAGAAAAGGGAACGGAAAAATCAACCTCAGGGGAAAGGAGACAGCACTCATGACACGCCTTGACTTGACGGACCAGGAAACTCTCACCCTCATTGCTATCCTTGAAACGTCCCTCTCCGAACTCATAACCGAGACGGCTGCGACCGACAACAGAGATTTTCGTGAAATGCTGAAGGAAAAGAAAAAATTCATAAGGGGGTTGCTGGACAGGCTGAAAGGTGCCCCGTAACAGATTTTTCCAAAACGTACTGATGGACTTAAACGTGGAGTCAGCGAGGAATAAGGAACAACTGCGCGGGGGGCGTTCTACGGAATGCCCCCCGCGTCTGTTTTTGCATCTAGATCAGAATTCAGCATCAACGCCGAATAGCTCTTTGCGGAGCTTTACGAGGAAGGCAAGAGACGGTTCGTAATCTCCGTAGAGAAACAGCTTGCTGCGCTCGGTGGGAACAAGATCCTTTAAGCGGTTGCCGTATTTCTCCTTCAGGATGAGCGCAATCTGCTCGAAGCGGTCAAATCCCTCGTAGACAGCAGGTTCGCTCCAGATAACGGTCTCTCCGTTTCGTATCTGTGTTTGGTCTTGTTCCATATCCCAGCTGAGGGTTATCTCGCCATCAGGCAGGGTCGGGAGTTGGCCGGCCAATGAGAGACATTTCTCCCGGTACTGCCTTTCCTGTTCTTTCTCTTCTGCCTTTGCTTTAAGTTGTTCTTCCGAAAGCCCTTCCAGGGAATGGGCGCAACCTTTCTCATCAGGAAGAATAAGAACGTCGAGAAACTCCGAACAGGTCGGGCAGGTGAGTTCGATGAACTTTCCCCGAAACAGTAATCCGCGTGCTGACTCGCCGCCGGTTCCGCTCCAGGAACAGCCGCTGCAGGTATATTCCTTTTTCATCCACTCTTCAGTATAGATTGTCATGTTTTCTCCTTATGCGTGCAGCCGGTTTGCCCGTGGAACGAGACCGGCTTTTGGGTGAATAAGAAACGGAGCCGGTATCACTGGCTCCAGGAATACTTTCTGTCATCAGGCGTATCGATGTCAAATATTTTTTCTTCCGCATTATGGCAAAAGTCTCGGTTATGCCGTAATGGATTGGAGGGCTGATATGATCTCCAGAATGTCCTTGTCGGTTACGGTTCGTAGGTCAAGGAGAAATTCACCCTGGGAAATCCTGCCAATGATCGGCAGGGGCCTTGTCCGCAGTTTCTGCTCAAGTTGCTGGGGAGGCAACCCTGCTACGGAGACGGAAATCAGACTTGTGGGGATCTCCAGCAGAGGAAAGGTGCCGCCGCCGACCTGGGAAAATCCTTGCAGCGTCTTCAGCGAAACAGTATCGGGGAGTGCCCGTCTCATCCGCCGTGCGGCTGCCCTGGCACGTGAGGCAAGCTCAGCGTCGGTCATCGTCAGCATCCGGAGCGAGGGAATCTGGAGCAGGGCCTGTCGTTCGTCCCGGTAGAGTCGCAGGGTCCCTTCCAGGGCCGCAAGGGTAACCTTGTCCACGCGCAGCGCACGCAGCAGGGGATGATTTTTCATCGGTTCCAGGCAGCTTCGTTTGCCGACCAGGATGCCGGCCTGGGGTCCGCCGAGGAGTTTGTCACCGCTGAAGGTAACCAGGTCCGCTCCTGCTGCCAGGTATTCCTGGACAGTCGTCTCACCGGGAAGCCCGTGGGCGGAAAGATTCACCAGGGTGCCGCTTCCCGCGTCCACCATAACCGGCACGGAAGATTCTTGGCCGATTGTGACGAGCTCCTCGGTGGAAACCTGCAGAGGTAAAACCGACCACGGCGAAATTGCTGGTGTGGACCTTGAGGAGCAGGGCGGTTTCTTCTGTGACGGCGGAGCGGTAATCCCGGGGATGAGTGCGGTTCGTGGCGCCGACCTCCCGCAGTATTGCGCCGCTCTGCTCCATTACTTCGGGGATGCGGAATGAGCCGCCGATCTCCACCAGTTCGCCTCGGGAAACGATGACTTCCTTCCCTCGTGCGAGAGCGGAAAGGGCCAGCAGTACCGCGGCGGCGTTGTTATTGACCACCACCGCTGCTTCGGCACCGGTCAGCTCGCGGAGAAGTTTTTCCACATGCACGGCCCGACTGCCGCGCTCCCCTGTTTCCAGGTCGAATTCCAGCGTACTGTAGCCGAAGGCAGCGTCGAGCATTGCTCTCCCGAAGAGATTCGGAGAGGGGCGCTCGCCCCAGGTTGGTGTGGAGGATAACCCCGGTGCCGTTAATGACCCGCCGCAGGCCGGGAATGCTCGTCTTTGCCAGGGCGATACCCACCTGATCGACAATCGCCGCTGACTCGAGGGATTCTGTTGTGTCATCACCGCGAAGGATCTTTGCTCGCAGCAGGTCAAGGGTCTCTCTGACGGCCGTCATAACGACCGGTCGAGGATATTCTCCCAGAAAAACCGTGATCTCGGGCCACTCCAGTACCTTGTCTACCTTAGGGATATTTTTGAGCAAAAGAGTTACCTTTCCCCTTCTCTGAGTATTATTAATCTTTCGCTATGAAGATTGTCATCCACGAATTTCTTTATCGGGGATCCATAGTTACAGTAGGTTAGAGGCTTGATTCCCGATCAGAATCTCTTCGGGAATGACAGTTTTTGCAACAAGCGGAAGATTGTTGCTAGTCAGGTATAAATAATCAGGTTTCCCTGTGAGCCGAATGAGCTGCTTCTGTAGCGTGGCGAATTTAGCTTTCCATACATCATAAACAGTTGTTTTTGCGGCCTCATTGTATAGTTTCGGCATCAATTGTCAAGGACAGAAGAACGATGAATGCGCTTTTCGTTGCAGTGCTTTTCGTTCGTATTGTGGTTTGTGTGGTGGTAAAAAAGTCAACATTTTCCGGTACAAGGGGCTTTTTGTCGAATATTTTGGGTTTGTTGCGTTACCTCTTCATGATATCGTATGGAAAAAAAGGGAGGGTTTCCATGTCCACAATTCCTGTGGTAGTTCTGGTCGGTACATCGGGTACCGGAAAAACCACCTTCCTCGAGAAGCTGATCAAAGAGCTGAAAAGACGTAACATTTCTGTAGGGACGGTAAAGCATCACGATCATGATTTTGACATTGACAAGCCAGGCAAGGACACCTGGCGTCACGCGCAGGCCGGTGCGGATGCCGTGGTGCTGGCATCGCCAGCAAAAGTTGCCCTGATCCGGAAAGTGGAAGAAGAGTTGACTCTCGATCAGGTTACGGAATTGATCGTCAATGTTGATATTATCCTTGTGGAAGGATACAAGCGATCCGATAAGCCGAAGATAGAAATACATCGCAGGGCGCATTCTGCGGATCTTCTCAGTGCGCCGGAAGAGTTGCTCGCCCTGGTGAGTGATGCGGATTGGCAAATCGGCGTGCCGCTCTTCGATCTGGAAGACGCCCCTGGGGTGGCAGAAATGTTAGTGGAAAAATTTTCTTTAGCGAAGTAACCGTTTTTTCGGATATTCACTAGTTGTTGTGAAAGTGATGCAGCATCAGAAACAAAGAAGGGAAAAGGCTCTGCCTTTTCCCTTCTTTGTTTCTATCCCCTTCCTGGTTAACATTCCCAGGTAATCCTTTCGGGAATGGAAAAAACCTTGGCTTTTTCCCGTGTCGCAAAACAGCACAAGGTTACATTCGAGCGGCGCGCGCTGTCGATTCCCGAACTGATCGGCGCTGCCTTGGAGATGACCAGCGGAATCCCGGCCCTGGCCGCCTTCATTACCATGCCGGCCGGCTGTCTGCCCGACGATACCAGGAACAGCTTTGCCAAATCCTCTCCGTTAAGTACCGCCATGCCGACTACCTTGTCAATAGCGTTGTGCCGGCCAATGTCCACGGCTTTATACTTCAACGTGCCGTCCATAGCAACCAGGCTTGCCGTGTGAGCACCTCCGGTCCGGTCCTGGGTTTCGTCATACAGGTATCTGAGGCTTTCCAGGAGGATGTTGACCCTGAATTTCTGTTCCAGTGGGACAGACACGTCTTCGTCACGTCCGGCCCAGTTTATGCCGATGCAACCGGAAGACCTGAGTTCATGCCAGAGGTTAAGCTGCTCAGAGGACCGTATCTGCAGAAGCACTCGGGTATCCTTTTCTTCGATGCTTTCCAGGCAGCTCCTATCTTTAATGACGCCTTCCGTTACCAGGTAGCCGACGGCAAGTTCCCTGTGAAGGTCGGGGGTTGTCATGATGGAGGAAAGTTTACGGCCGTTGACGATTAGCTCGATGGTTTCCTCGACCATGACCGGGTCACTTGCCGGTTCCATGCTGTCTCGGCTAATTCTTGTGGATATATAGTCTCTGAATGGCTTCGTTTGCATTGTACCTCCAGGGAGCTGGATTGCTGCTGGAAAATGGAGCTGCGTCAATGGCAGGCGGTCTGTGGAGAGTTTTCGAAACTCTTCCGGGCACGGTATCATGCGTGGTTTAAGGCTGTCAATTCAATAGCCGCAAGGTTTGAGAAGCGTGTGGCCCTGGCGGAACGGGCCAGGTCGCAGCGAAAGGAGTGAATCGTCAAAAATTGTTTCTGCAGGTCGTTTCATCTTCAGTTGAAATCAGTATTTTAACCATTATCGATAAAAACGATAGATTCCATTGAATTGATCACTATTTTCAATTTGACTTCCGACTCATGGGTCTTGTATGTACTGAAGCCTTGGCAGCCTGATGGAAACTAGATAGTGCTGTATTGAAGAAGGAATCTTTGAATGTTATGAAAACTGAAACCGGGCGGGAGAGCAGGGCGAAACGACGGCAAGAAATACAGCGTCATGTGAGTGAAAAGTGTATTTCCTGCGGGATCTGTACGGAGAATTGCCAATTATTGAGGACCTACGGAACACCTCGAAGTATGGTCCAATCATATTTTGTCCAACGTGTGCAGGATTTTGCTATACCTTTTGAGTGCAGCCTCTGCAACCTTTGTTCTTCAGGCTGTCCCGAGCAGGTAGATCCCCGGAACATGTTTCTGGAAATGAGACGGGAAGCAGTACTCCGCGGAAAAGGACTCTACCCTGAACATGCCGGGCTGCTCAATTTTGAGAGAAGAGGTACTTCACAACGATTCAGTTGGTATGGACTTCCGCAAAATTGCGATACGGTTTTCTTTCCCGGCTGTGCTTTGCCGGGTACCAGACCACACCAGACGAAAAAAGCCTTCGAACTTTTGCAAAATTTGAAGCCGAATCTTGGCATCGTACTCGATTGTTGCACGAAACCATCCCATGACCTGGGTCGCCAAGATTATTTTCTGGCCATGTTCGGCGAGATGAGGGACTACCTGCTGGGGCAGGGAATCCTTCAGGTGGTAGTTGCCTGCCCCAATTGTTACGCGGTTTTCCGTGACTATGCTCCCGAACTTGTTACCAGTTCGTTGTATGAAGTGCTTGCCGAAGGTGAAAAAAAGCCTTCCGGCCGGAATTGGGGGAAGGTCGTCGTTCATGACCCCTGTTCTATCCGCAACACCGTCTCTGTGCAGGATGCCGTGCGAAAGTTGGCGGTCCTGGCAGGGGTCGACGTGGGGGAAATGGCCCACAATCGCAGCGAAGCTTTTTGTTGCGGGGAAGGGGGCGGAGTGGCGGCACTGGCTCCCAATTTTGCCGCGGCCTGGGCGGAGTCATGCGTAGAAGATGCCGCTGGGTACCCGATGATGACCAGTTGCGCCGGCTGTGCCAATTTTCTTGGGAAGCACACTACCACCATTCACATTCTGGATCTACTGCTTGATCCGGAAGCTGCGATGCGTGGAAAGGTTCCGGTAAGTCGTGCTCCCATCACCTACCTGAACAGGCTGCGAGTAAAGCGACACTTTCGGCATCGACTGCCGGTGACGGTCAGTCGCGAACGGAATTTTTTCGTTGGAAAGAAGTCCATTGGGATCTCCGGAAAACTGTCGCTGAGTGGCATATTTCGTGGAATTATTCTCTCTTTTTCGCGCCCTCTATCGCTTCTTTTGCCGCCCGAAAACTTGCGGGTACAGCAAAACCGGTGCCGGTCAATGATAGCCGGCAAAACGGTCGGTCTTATCATCCCCGCGCGGAATGAGGAGTTATCCCTGCCGGGAGTTCTGAACGGTATTCCGCTCGAAATCGACACAGTCATTGTGGTGGACAACGGCTCGACCGACAACACCGCCTTGGTTGCCCGGCTCCATGGTGCGCAGGTGGTTGCCGAGCCGAGTGCTGGATATGGTCGGGCCTGTCTGGCCGGACTTGCCGCTCTGCAGAATACCTCTCCCGACTTTGTGGCTTTTGTGGATGCCGATGGAAGCGACGACCTCTCGTGCCTGCCTGCTCTCCTGCTGTCCCTGGTAAAAGGCGAAGCAGACCTGGTTCTCAGCTGGCGCCGACCGTTCGGTCCGGGTGCCCTGTCACCCCAGCAACGCTGGGGTAATTTTCTGGTTACCCGGCTGATGCGTCTCATCTGGCGGCACAAGTACCATGATCTTGGCCCGATGCGGGCGCTGACCTGGCAGGCGCTGATGAGTCTCAGGATGGCAGACCGGGATTTCGGCTGGACAGTGGAGATGCAGATTCGTGCGCTGAAGCGAGGGTTGCGCGTTATTGAAATTCCGGTGCCCTACCGGGCACGAAAATTGGGACGATCGAAGATCAGTCGGACAGTGAAAGGTACGCTCCGGGCCGGATCAAAGATGCTCTGGGTGATACTGCGGGAGGCGTTTGGAAATTAATTTCCCGGAAACGGTGGCTCCGGTCGGCGGCGCAGCCGACGGACCAGGGTGGCGGCCAAAAAGGCAGTGATAGGGGCAAGGCTTGCTAATGCTGCTGTCAGGGTATCCTCTTCCCACTGGCCGAGGATCGTGAAGGGAAGAAGCACCTGGTAGCCCAGAAGTACCGACCAACAGAGCACCAGCCGGGCTGCGCCGGCGGCAAATGGCAGGAGAGCCGCCAGATAGAGGGCATACCAGGGGTGGAGTGTCGGCGTCAGAAGCAGGAAGCAGAAGGTTACTTCCGAGCAGGCCTGTAGCGCTGCAGGCAGATTGTTATTCTCCCCGGGGAGCGAACTGCGGCCCTGCCTCATGGCCAGATGGGAATAGCGATACACGGCCGCAACAAGGAAAAAAGCCGCAAGGATTATCCGGGAGCATTCTCCTGAACCGGTCGCTTGGCGCAGCGAACGAAAGGCGTAGCCGGAAAATTCCCAATGCATGGCATAGGTTTGGAGTGTTCGAAAAGAATTGGCAAAGTCGGGAAGAAAGGGAATCAACAGCGCTGTCCCGCCGATGGCAGCGCCCAGCAGGAAAGGAATCCTGTGTCGTCGCAGGGCCAGCAGTACACCAGGCAGGAAGATCAGCGGCAGCAGTTTAACCAGGACTGCACAGGAAAAAGCGACTCCTGCCAGGAACAATCGTTGAAAAGTTTTGCGTCGAGACACAGGTTTGTCACCGGCAGCTACCAGGGACTTTTTCTGTAAGGGAGAGTTTTTCCCGATAATCAGGGAAAGGGTGGCGAGGAAAAAGAAAATTCCTGCTGAGTCAATGTGTCCGGATGCTCCGACCTCGAGTACCGCCAGCGGCTGCCAGGCATAGAGCGTTGCCTTCCAGAGCGGCAGTCGAAAGACCTCAAGAAGGTGAATGATAAGAGCGCAGCTTCCCAGGTCGAGAAGTACCAGCAGCAGCTTTATGCCGACGATACTTCCGCCGAAAAGTGTCCCAGCGGCAAAGACCAGCTGGGCAGCGGGAGGATAGATAGTTACGAGGGCTGAATGGTTTACCAGGTGTTGCAGTCCGGCAAGGGTCTCCGTTGCCGGCTGGATGAGATCCGGCGCTGCTGTGTAAGGGTTCTTTCCCGACAGGAGCGTGAGCCCGTCCCACAGGTAGCGGTAGATGTCGTCGGAGAGCTCCGGTGAACGAAACAGGAACAGCAGGCGTGCCGCGCCTGCCATGGTCAGTATCAGTGCGGGAGACCAGCTGATGCGGTAACTCCCACCGAAATAGAGAACAACAGCGAGAAGTGATGAAATCAAGGCCGTGACGCCGATCATCTCCGGAACAGCCAGGCGCAGGTCCGGCACCAGAGCGAGCAGGCAATAGGAGAGGAGAACGATGGCAGGGATTCCCCAGGTAATGAGTGGTGCGGAGCGTTTAGGAAGGTGTTTTTGTCTGTTCATGGGAAGTTTCGTGATCCTGCTGTTGATGGGTACCGTTGTTTTTGGGGCAAATATCGGTTTGATCGATGCCCAGGTGCTCTCCCGCAATCCGGGGACATGGGTAGTTCTGGACGGGCGTCCCAAAGCTCAATGGCAGGCAGGACACATCCCCGGCGCCCGTTCTTTTTCGTGGGAGAACTATACCAGAACCGATGATAAAGGTGTGCAGTTTAAGGTGCTTTCTCCGCGGGAAATGGCCGAGGTCCTGGCTGCGCTCGGCATAGGAGAAAAAACCTCCGTGGTGGTCTATGGTGATGCAGATACCAGTTGGGGCGGAGAGGGCTGGGTTGTCTGGGTGCTCAGCTGGCTGGGGCACAAGGGCGATGTCAGACTCCTGAACGGTGGCATTCAGGCCTGGCGTGCCGCCAATCTTCCGGTGAAGACAGGGGAGGAAAACTATAGCGGTCCCCGGGTTAGGTACCGGGTTGCCCTGCAGTCGCACCTGGATATCTCAACGGATGAACTGAAGAAGGTTATGGGAAGGGTGACGCTGATCGACACCCGTTCCGCGTGGGAGCGACTTCGTGGAACTATTCCCGGGGCAGTTTCTATCTCCTGGGAAGATTTCTTTGCCGGAAAGGATCGGCACCCGCTTACCCCGGATGAGACGAAAAAACTTCTCGCAAAACATGGAGTGGACCTCCGGAAACCGGTTATTTACTATTGTGCCGGTGGGATCAGGTCAGCGTATGCATGGATGGTATACACGCTGGCTGGACTGACGGGTGGACGAAACTATGAAGGCGGGATGGTGGAGTGGCAAAAACTCAGTTCCCCCTGAAACCGGTATAGGCCCCAGCTGAAGTCAGGCCTGGCTGGTTTGCTTCTACTGTGTCTCACGGGGAAACCTGCTGACAGTATGTCGGTTTTAGGCGGGAAGTGTATCCAACTCGCTGAGTTAGAGAGTCTTTTGCAGGGTTTTGTTCTTGGAGAACTTGATAATTTTATGAAAGAAGGAGTGTTATGATGATGAGGAGACGAATTGATTTTGGTGTAATGCTGACCGTGCTTTTGGCGGTTTTTGTCCTGACCGGGTGCGGGAGCACAACCACCGAGAAGCTGTCGGCAACTACGGCATCCCTGGAGCCGGCATCCGCGGAGTTCCCGAACGCAAATCTGCTGGTCAGTGCCGACTCGGTGCAGGCAAGCTTTGGCAGCAGAGGTTTGGTGCTGATTGATGCCAGGACTTCCGGCTATGAAACTTCGCATCTTCCCGGTGCCATCAGTGTGAAGTACGGCGATTACTTTACACCCAAGGTCGGCCTGAAAGACCTGGCGACCCTGGAAGGGCTGCTCGGTAATGCCGGACTTACACGGGAGTCCAAGATTGTGATTTATGACAATACCACTGCGTCCTGGGGCGCTGCCGGACGTATCTTCTGGATGCTCGAGTATTTGGGCTGCACAGATGTTCACATCATGAACGGTGGTTGGGATAAGTGGCTGGCAGACGGACGGCGAGTCCAGATGACCAGCGTGACCTTGCCTGCCGCTACCTTTACCGCGGAGGTCAACAGCGGTCGTAAGGCAACCTCTTCCCGCATTGCTCAACGGCTCTACGACAATGATTTTGCCGTGATAGACTCCCGAACCGATGAAGAATTCATCGGCTGGCAGCTCTACGGTGAAGCTCGTGGAGGACATGTTTCCAATGCCGTACAAATTCCCTATGCATGGCTCTATAACACTGACAAGACCTCACTGAGCTACCAGGATCTGAAAATACTCTTCGAATCGCACGGGATTACTCCTGACAAGGAAGTTACCGCCTATTGTACGGCTGGTATTCGCAGTGGTTATGTGTATTTCCTGCTGAGATTGATGGGCTATTCCCGCTGTTCGAATTATGATGCTTCCATCTGGGAATGGGCTGAAAATGTCGATTTTCCCATGGAGAAGGCGACAAATTATTCAACCTCGGTCTATCCTGCCTGGGTCAAGGCCCTTATCGACTACCACGCGCCCGGTAGCAGTACCAACCCGCCTCCCCACTATTCGTATGACCGCAACCACAAGTATCAGATTTTCGAAACGAACTGGGGCAGTATCGAGGATATGGAGAAGGGCTGGGCCAACAATTCCTACCTGCTCGGGCATATTCCCGGGGCCATTCACTCCAACTCCGACACCTATGAAAACGGTTATCCCCGCTGGTTCCTGCTGCCGGATGATCAGCTGAAGGCAGCAGTGGGAAGCATGGGTATCACCGCCGATACCACGGTCGTTGTTTATAGTGATAGTCCGATTTTCGCGGCCAGGCTATGGTGGATCCTCACCTATGCGGGTGTAACCGATGTTCGCATCCTGAATGGCGGCTTGACACCTTGGGCTGCGGCCGGCTATCCGCTGGAGACAACCATCAATAATCCGGTCCCGGCCAGCTATATTGGCAGCACTCGCCCGGAATTACTGGCCACCACCGACTACGTTTTCAACAACTACCTGAATACCACTGCAACGGTGCTTGCCGATGTTCGGGCAGGAGGCGAATATGCCGGTCTTATCAGCGGCTATAGCTACCTTTTGGCCAAAGGCAGAATTCCGGGTGCCGTCTGGGCAGGCGATGCCGACGATGCCTCCAGAGTTTATACCGATACAGATGGAACGTTGCGCAGCTTCCCCGAAGTCAGGGCTCATTGGAACAGCCTGGGCATCACCTCCGACCGGGAGTTGATTTTCTACTGTGGTGGTGGGTATCGCTCTGCCTTGGGCTTCTACTACGGCTACCTGATGGGCTACGGGAATATCCGCAACTATTCGGATGGCTGGATGGGTTGGAGTACTACCTACACCGAAGATCCCACGTACCTGGAAGATCCGACACCCGGTTGGCGCCAAACTCCATCGGGACGCCCGGTGGCGACCGGATCACCGCTCTGAGAAAAGCCGGGAGACGCGGGTCGTTATACAGCGACCCGCGTATTCATCCGGAGGGTACTGCCTCTTGCGACGCGCTGGTTTCTTTGCGAAACAGGTCGGTGACATCAAGCAGGATAACGGAAATAAATCCGAGGGGAAACAGGAGTAGAAAAGGTATGGCAGGCCAGGCAGAGCGCTCAAAGGCATAGTGCAGCGGCAGCAGGCTATAAAGAAACAAGGCAACGCTCATCAGCAGATAGAAGGGTGATCGCTGACGGTAGAGTGACGTGAAACCAGAGCGCCGCTGTTGTCCTTGTCCTCCGTACTTCGGAGTGCGGCGAAAAACACCGCCTTGGCTGAAAAATCCGTTCAGAACCGACAGTGCGATAGCCGGTGCAAGACCGATTGCAAGAACAGGCAGCAATGGCACGGTCAGGAAGGCGAACCGCTTGCCGCTACCGGCGATGGCATAGGCGAGAAAGTAAAGGAAGATCGCCCCGCTGGCGGTCAAGAACAGGGGAAGGTCCACGCGCACTATCTCGTGCAAACCGATTCCCATCCGGGAGATGATCGTTGGATACAGGGTAAGGGTAACAAGGGCACCGGCCAGCCAACCGACATTTGCCAGAAGATGTGCTGTTGCTTCAGCCTTTACCGTGAGAGGAAGCGGGGCGGCCAGAATAACCGGCAACAGCTTCCGGGCAGTCTGGATTGAGCCCTTTGCCCAGCGTTGCTGCTGGCCGCGGAAAGCGGCAAGGGTTATCGGAAGTTCGGAAGGAACGGTCAGGCCATCATAATAGACGAACCGCCAACCGGCCAACTGGGCTCGGTAGCTAAGGTCCAGGTCTTCGGTGACCGTATCGGCTTGCCAGCCACCGGCGGAGTAAATGGCTGTGCGACGCCAGACACCGGCCGTACCGTTGAAGTTGAAGAACAGCTTGCGCCTGAAGCGAACCCAGTGCTCAATTCCGAAGTGCGGCGAAAGAAGCAGCGACTGGATGCGGGTTAGCCAGGACGATTCAGCATTGAAAAAACCCCAGCGAGCCTGAACCATGCCGATATTGTCGGCGCTAAAAAGCGGAATCGTCCGGCGCAGGAAGTCTCTGGAGGGAATGAAATCGGCGTCAAAGATAGCGATAAATTCGCCAGCTGCTTGACTCAGGCCGGCTGCCAAAGCTCCGGCCTTATATCCGGAGCGGGTTTCGCGCCGCAGGATGGTGATATGTCTCCCTTTTGCCGACCAGTAAGCTGTGCGTGCATCGACGATCGCTCGGGTGTCATCAACGGAATCGTCCAGTACCTGGATTTCCAGTCGGTCAGCGGGCCAGTCGAGGTCGGCCACGGCATCCAGCAGTCGGCCGGCGACGAATCTTTCATTGTACAGTGGCAGCTGAACGGTAACCAGAGGGAGAATGGAGAACGAAAGTGTCGGGACGCCCTGCTGGGGTTTTCTTTTTTCCTGGAACCAGCACCAGAGTAGCCATATTCTGTGGATTCCATACAGTGAAAGGATTCCAAGCGCGCTGAAATGGACAATACTGACAAAATTAAGAAATTGCGTTTGCATATCATCGCATATAACACATAAAAGGATATCACGTCCATTCATGATTTGACTGTTTCATGTAGTAGTAGACAAAGTCGTTAGTGCTAAGCCAAAATAAACTGTGCAATCTATGGAGACTCACATGTATTACATGACAATAAGAATAGCAACTATAGTAGTGATGACTTTTGCTGTGGTTGTCTATAATTGCAGTTATTCATTTGCCGGAGCATGGACTTTGAGCAAAGGAAAAATCTATGATAGATTATCATTGAACTATTATTATGCTGATGATCAGTTCGATAAAAATGGTGACCGCCTTCGCTTTGATGCAAATGGTGATTTCAGTGACATCAATGGTGCCAACTACATTGAATACGGAATCACTGACAGGGTTACCCTTATCAACTCCCTCTATTTTAAATACATTGAAAAAGACGATGATTTTGCAAAAACAACCACCTATGGTATTGCCGACATCGATTTGGCAATGAAGGTAAAATTACTGGAGGGGAAGGCTGGAATCCTCTCCGCACAAGGATTGGTGAAGATTCCCGAGGCTTATGACCGACATGACAGGGTTCCTCTGGGCAATGGCCAGTACGATGTGGAACTGAAGCTTCTCTACGGTATTTCCCTGTGGCCGTATCTTCCGGGTTACTGCGGTGTCGAAGGTGGTTACCGCTGGCGTTTTTCCGATCCGGCCGATGAATTCAGGTACCTGGTAGAGTTTGGCGTAGACCTGCCCAAGGACTTCTATGGCCGCGTCAAGCTGGATGGCATCTACAGCATCGATAATGGTACCCATTCAGATAGCGGCGGCAACCCGACGGCAACCAACAATTTCGATTTGGGAAAACTCGATATAACGCTTGGATACAAGATAAATCCTTCGTGGGGGGTTGAAGCAAGCTACACCCCGGAGATCTATGGTCAGAATACTGCTGCCGGCGCCACGTATACTCTGGCTGTCACATACCAGTTGCGCTAAGGAGACTTTCCCGTTCGGAAGAAACGTGGTATGTAGTACCGATTGCCATTCTTCGTTTTTTGCACGGTTGGGTGACAGCGAACAGCTAGTCACGTATTTCCCGAGGGTATGCCCATGAACCTGAAACAGCTGGAAGTATTTATTGCCGTTGCCGAAAGCGGCAGTTTTTCCCGTGCCGCAGAAATCACCTTCTTAACCCAGTCAACGGTGAGCCAGCATGTATCATCACTGGAAAGCGAGTTTGATCTGAGGCTGCTGGACCGAACCGGGAAAGGCGCTTTACTGACCGAGGCGGGGAAAATCCTCCTTCTCCATGCCCGGCGTGTAGTGGCGGAAGCGCATAGAGGTTCCCCTGGTTTTGAACAGTTTTCGGGGGCTGGAGAAAGTTGTTCTGAAGATCGGCGGCAGCAATATCCCGGCATGCTACATGATCCCTGAGTGCATGCCGTACTTTCGGGAGCAGCATCCCGGCGTCATTATTAGCCTCTTTCAGGGCGACAGCCGGGAAACTCTCGAACGGCTGAAACGTGAAGAGGTCGAGTTTGCGCTTGTCGGTAATCGATTTGAGGAGAAGGGTTTTGTCTATACTCCCCTCCTCCAGGATAAGATTTCGCTGGTGGTCCCCGCAGATCATCTTTGGGCCGGAAAGGACACGATTCTTCCGGAAGATCTTCTTGCTGAGCCTCTCATTTTTCGCGAACCTGGTTCGGGAACGGACAGGTCATTTCGTGATGAACTTGCCAAAGCGGGCTACGCACCCGAACAGCTGAAAGTGTCCATGCATCTTGGCAGCAATGAGGCAGTCAAACAGGCGATACTCAGCGGTGCCGGGATATCCTTTCTTTCCGAGATGTCGGTGAGAAAGGAGTGCGAGCGGGGGGAGCTGTTTGTTGTTAACGTAAAGGGGTTGGCAATTTTTCGATATTTTTTCCTGGTTACTCATCAGGGACGAGTGCTTTCTCCGGCTGCCGAGGCTTTTACTGCATGTATTTTTGAACGTTTTCAATCCGAAAATCGAGAACCGTAGTGGGTTGTGCTGATTTATAGTTGTGATTCCTGGACTTTCTTCTCTCCTTGTGGAAATGTATCAATATTAGTAACAGATAATTGGTTGCATAAATCAAATTGATGGGATAGTATTTGACTTCCATTTTAGGAAACTACTTAAGAAAATCAGCTAGATGTCAATGATCTCGGAGCCTGTCTCGGGACTTTGTGTGTATGTAATCCTTATACGGAAGTGCGTCGGTCGCTGGTGGGCCGCCCGGTCTTCAAAACCGGTGTGGGGGGTGAGAAACTTCCTAGGTGGGTTCGATTCCCATGCGCTTCCGCCATTACATGTTTCAGAGTATTTCATGATGTGCCATAACCCGCTAGAAATAGCGGGTTTTTTATTGAACAAAATCCAGTATGGCGCTATAGTGTTTGTAGAAATCCGGGGTATTTTAAGGGTATATCTGGGGGTGTTCAACTTAGTATCGGGGGTATCTGTCCCAATAAGAGGGGGTATCTTATGGCGCTAAAGGATATTCAGATAAAAACGGCAAAACCAAAAGAGAAGGATTACAAGCTCACGGATGGCGGAGGATTGTATCTATTGGTTACTTCCGGTGGCAGTAAGCTCTGGCGATTCAAGTATCGTTTTGACGGGAAGGAAAAGCTGCTTGCCATCGGGGTCTATCCCGACATTTCCCTGGCGGAAGCACGCGAACGTCGTCATGAAGCTCGCAATCTTGTGGCAAAGGGTATTGACCCTTCCGCCGATAGAAAAGCGGCAAAACAGAAAAGAGCCGACCTGAAAGCCAACAGCTTCGAGGTTATCGCCCGTGAATGGCATGAACACATGGTGGAGAATAAAGAGTGGTCGAATGAACACGCTGCCACCATCATGAACCGTCTGACCCAGGACATTTTCCCCTGGATCGGGAGCAAGCCGATCACTGAGGTCACCGCGAAAGAAATCAAGGCCATTCTGGATAGAATTCGCTCAAGAGGAGTGATTGAGACGGCACGCCGTGCCTTGACGATTATGGGGCAGGTCTACCGGTACGCCATGTCAGTTGACAGGGCACATTACGACATCTCTGCCGGATTCAGGGGCTATCTGCCGGCAATAAGCAAAACCAGGAAGCACATGGCAGCGGTTACCGACCCGAAGGAGCTTGCCCCGCTCCTGCGCGCCATCGATACGTATCAGGGGGGCCATGTCGCCAAATGCGCCCTGAAACTGTTGCCGCTTGTCTTCGTCAGGCCCGGTGAGTTGCGGCACATGGAATGGTCGGAGATCGATTTTGACGCGGCGGAATGGAATATTCCAGGCCAGAAGATGAAGATGAAAGAACCCCACCTTGTCCCTCTTTCCAAACAGGCAATCGCCATCTTGAAGGAAATTCAGCCGCTTACAGGCAACAGCAAATACGTATTTCCTTCCACACGATCGTTTGCCCGGTGCATGAGCGACAACACCATAAACGCCAGCTTCCGGCGAATGGGGTTTGACGGCGAAACCATCACCGGCCACGGTTTTCGAGCGACCGCACGGACAATTCTTGACGAAGTCCTGCATCAGCGGATTGACATTATTGAACACCAGCTTGCCCATGCCGTTCGCGACCCCAACGGTCGCGCCTATAATCGAACCTCTCATTTGGCTGAGCGGCGCAGGATGATGCAGCAATGGGCCGACTACCTGGATAAGCTGAAGAGTGGGGCAAAGGCCATGCAGTTGGCAAAGCGATCAACCCACTAACGACTTCCCCGCCGCCAGGCACTTGTCCACCGGCAGTAAAATCGGCAAGAATGCTCAAGTATCAGCAAGTTTGCTTGCAATTTATTCAATACTGTTGTACTGTTACGGGCAACAGTAACCGGCAGAAATATCGGCAACAAGGAATATCCCCATGCCCGACGCAATCAGCCAGATGACCCCGTTGCTTCCGGAACGGGCCGATGATCTCCAGGATCTGGCTCTGGAGGTCATTCAGCGCTCGGCGTCGCTCGGCACCCGACTGCACCCCATTACCCTGCACACCCTGCGTGAGCTGCTGCGTATCATCAACAGTTACTACTCAAACCTGATCGAAGGGCACAACACCCACCCTTACGACATTGTCCGGGCCATGCAGCAGCAGTACGATGCCGAACCGGCAAAGCGCAACCTGCAACTGGAAAGTGTCGCCCACATCACCGTACAGCGGCAGATGGAAGCATGGTTGCAGGAGGAAACGCCCCCCGATATTGCCGGGCAGGGGTTCCTCTGCTCGCTGCACCGGGAGTTTTTCCGGCTGCTGCCGGAAGAGTTCCAGGTCATGACCAATCCAGATACCGGCCGGGAGAGCCGGGTTGTGCCTGGTGAGCTGCGAATACAACCTGTAAAGGTCGGAAAGCATGAACCACCGGGGCATGACAGCCTTCCCGCCTTCATGGCCAGGTTTGCCGAGGTCTATGCGCCAGAAAAACATCATGGCGCCGCCAAGCTGGTGGCGGCGGCAGCGGCCCATCACCGGCTGATGTGGATTCACCCCTTCCTTGACGGCAACGGCAGGGTGGCCCGCCTGTTCACCGAAGCCTACCTGCACCAGATTCCGGTGCATGGTTTCGGCCTCTGGTCGGTAAGCCGGGGGCTCGCCCGCCGAAATGTTGACTACAAGGCTGCCCTCACCTGGGCCGATGCGCCTCGCAGGAACGATCTGGACGGCAGGGGAAATTTAACGAACGAGGGGTTGGTAAAATTCTGCCGGTTCTTTCTTGAGGTCTGCCTCGACCAGGTGGAATATATGGGCACCCTGTTACAACTGGACGGGCTGGTGGAGCGGGTCAGAAATTATGTGCAGTTGCGCGGCACTGCCATGATCCCCAATCCTCCAGGTGGAGACAACCTGCGACTGGAAGCGGCCAGGATGCTGCAGGAGGTCCTGCTGCGGGGTGAAGCGCCACGGGGAGCAGTTATCGAGGCATCCGGGCTGAAAGAGCGGACCGGCCGCAACCTGCTGGCTCAACTGGTAGCCGAGGGGCTGCTGGTCTCCGACACCCCCAAGGGGGAAGTCAGGATCGGCTTCCCGATCCATGCCGCCGGCTGGTTCTTCCCGGAACTGTATCCGGTGCTATCGAGGTAGGGCGGTCAGGATCGGGATGGTTGTGGTATTCCTGGCAAGAAGGATTATGAATCGCATGAACATCGATGGCACTTACGAAATCATCGAAATGTCAGAATGGGACAAGGAAGATATCGACTTTGTCGAACCAGGCTACATCCGCATTAAAGGGAACGGAGGGGCGCTGCACTTCATCTGTGTTGACGGAGATATGGACATCCGCAAGAGCAAGTCGGGAAGCTGTAAGTTCTCTTGGGAAGGCAATGACGAATACGATCCGGCCAGCGGTTTCGGTGAGTTTACTTGTGACGGTGACACACTGACCGGCAGAATCTATATCCACGATGGCGACGATAGTTCGTTTGTAGTAAAGAAAACATCTGGAAACGGATTATTGTCATGACTGCAAGAAAAACAGCCAAATCGACATGTACCAAACCTAAAAAGAAGAAACCCTCCTGGAGCGATGTCAAGCCAGCCATTGCCAACTTCGAACGTCCTGCATTGATTGGCCTCATTTCCGATCTTTATGCCTATAGCACCGCGAACAAAAACTTCCTGCATGCCCGGTTCTCGCTGGGCAATGATCCCTTCAAGCCATACAAACGAATCATTGACAATGCGCTCTATCCCGATGTCATGTCCAACGAACCGATTGAAATCGCGACGGCAAAGAAAGCGATATCCGACTATGGGAAGGCGGTAGGCGATCCGAAAGGGCTGCTGGAACTGATGTTGTTTTTTGTGGAGTGTGGTACCCGCTTTACCCTTGATTATGGCGATATCGACGAACATTTCTACGCATCTTTGGAAGAAATGTACGAAAAGGCAATCAAACTTCTTCTGACCCTTGATGAGGCAACTATTGACGACTACTGCGACCGGTTCGAGGAACTGGTAACATCAACTCGAAATATCGGCTGGGGTTTTCACGATACGTTGGGCGATATTTTCTATGAGGCCTTCCCGGAGGAGTGACCCGATGTCACGCATGAAGAAACCGCACGTAGCAACACTTGATGAGGTGAATATAACCCGGAATGGAGAGTATGGGGAGATTGCCTATCGTGACCCGACTATGGGTGGAGTAAGTTTGAAAATCGGCCCGGAAGTCGCTCGTATGAGCGACCAGGAAATACTTGATTGCCACAATGAAACGATCCTGGCCATGCAGCACTCTGTCGCAACCTACCAGCACAAGGCAGTGGAGATCCCGCCTGGAATGCCTCAAGTCCGCTATTCTGAACAGTGCGACCAGTGGACTCCGCGCGGGGACGTCCTGCGTTGCGTGATCCATGATGAAGAGGGACGGCGGCCGGTTATCGAGATTGACGACAGGGATTTCACTCTCGAAGAATTCGGCACCATGCTGACCACCTATTCCGGGTGGGGGATGCGCATCGTATTTGTTCCGGACAGCGATCTGGGGAAACCCCCAATCATCGTAGTCAGGGAGCCGGAAGATTGAGCGAATGCCAAGGGGAGCGGGAAATCTTCACCCGCTGTCCGGAAGCACCGGAGATAAGGCCGATGAGTACAGGCAGAAAACAACAACTCGTGGAACTGGGCGCCGATCAGTTGGCGGATGCGCTGCTGGAATTGGCATCCCATGAAAATGCGGCAGACGATCTGATCGAGCGGATGATTGCCACTCCGCAGGAAAATATCAAGCGTTTCAAGGCCAAATTATCCGGCCTGAAGCGGAGCAGACGCTTTATCGGCTGGAGTGCATCAGCCGGGTATGCCCGGGAGTTGAGAGCTTTGCTTCATGATCTGCAGGCGGGTGTGGACGACCCTCGCGCCGGAGCCGCTCTGGTCGCAGCTTTTTACGAGACCGACGATTGCATACTGGGGAACTGCGACGATTCCAACGGCGTTGTTGGCGATCTGTTTCGCCATGACGCCAGGGAGCTTTTCGTCGGCTACGCACAGTTCTGTGACGATAAGGAATGGCTGGCGGAACTGCTGTTCAAGGTGAGTCAGACCGACAACTACGGTGTGCGGAATGCACTGATCGACTCAGCTGTGGAGTTTCTGCCGGAGTCGGTCATTCGTGCCCTAATACCCCGTTTTCAGGATCTGGCCTCAAGTGAGAGTGACGAATATCGGAAGCGGCACTGGCTGTTTCAGGTCGAATCGCTGGCCCGGCAGCTCAAGGATGCCCCGCTTTTCGAACAAACGCAAACAGCTTGCTGGGGGAGCCTCTCGACAGCCGCCTGTGTGGATATCGCTCGTGTTTATCTGGAAAGCGGTGACGGGCAGACGGCACTTACATGGCTGGAGAAGATCTCGGAAACCGACAGTTTCATGGCTGTTGAGCGGGACAGTTTATTGATACAGATTTATGCCCGACTGGAAAACAGTGCTGGACAGGCCGAGGTCGCCTGGCGGATTTTCAGGCGATATCGCAGTCTCTCTTCTCTGAAGTGTTTGCTGGAGGTTATTGGTCACGACCAAAGGGGTGAAGTACTGGCAGGTGACGTAGCAACCATCCTTGCTGATGGCAGGTTTTCGACCGTCGATGCAGCGTTTCTTGTGGAAATTGAACGCAACGACGATGCGGAAGCCTATTTGTTTAAGCGTACCGATCAGCTTAACGGTGATAACTACAGCGGACTGCTCCCCCTGGCCGAGGCCATGGAGAATACAGGGCGGCATCTGTGCGCATCCATGCTCTATCGGGCACTGCTCGATTCAATCTTGCGCCGCGGTCAGACCAAAACCTATACCCACGGGGTTCGCTACCTACGCAAACTCGACGCGCTTGCACCGTCTGTTTCCGACTGGCTTGCTATTGAGGATCATGCCACCTACAAGGATAATCTTCAGAAACAGCATGGCCGCAAAAGCAGTTTCTGGTCTCGATATCAGGAGTCCAAAATTGACCACTGATTTGACCCGATACGCCGATCTCTTGGGCGACATCAAGACTCGCATCCGGCAGGCACAGATAAAAGCCACCCTCTCCGCCAATGCGGAAATGATTCTTATGTACTGGGATATCGGGCGGATGATTCTGGAAAGACAGAAACGGGAAGGATGGGGGGCTGCAGTCATCCCTCGTCTCTCCCGGGATATACGGAATGACCTGCCTGAGGTTAAGGGATTCTCCGAACGGAATATCGGGTACATGATTCGTTTTTCCCATGAATACGGGGCATCTCCAATTTTGCAACAGCCTGTTGCAAAATTGCCTGGATCATCTGCGAATTCCGAAAAAGTGCCGCAGCCTGTGGCACAAATGCCCCCCAACGATCTCTCGACAAATTTGCAGCAACTTGTTGCAAAAATTCCCTGGGGCCACAACACCATGCTGATGGAAAAGGTCAAAGAACTGTCTACACGCCTCTGGTACATGCAGCAGACCATCCAAAACGGCTGGAGCCGAGATACTCTGGCGCAAATGATTAAAAACAGTTTCCACAAGCGACAGGGAGCAGCGGTTACCAACTTTCAACAGAGCTTGCCCTCGCCACAATCCGACCTGGCCCGTCAACTTCTGAAAGACCCTTACATCTTCGACTTCCTCACCATCGAAGAGCCTTTTCACGAGCGGGAACTGGAAACCGGGCTTGTCCGCCACCTGGAAAGATTTCTGCTGGAGCTCGGCCAGGGCTTTGCCTTCGTCGGGCGCCAATACCACCTTGAAGTCAGCGACAAAGACTTTTATATCGATCTGCTGTTCTATCACTTGGGGCTGAGATGTTTTGTGGTTATCGAGTTGAAGAAAGGCGATTTAAAGCCGGAATATGCCGGCAAGATGAACTTCTACTGTTCCGTGGTGGATGACAAGCTGAAACACGAAACCGATCAACCCACCATCGGCCTGATTCTCTGCCAGACCAAAGACAGAATTCTGGCCGAATATGCCCTGCGTGACATAAACAAACCGATTGGGGTCTCGGACTACGAACTGACTCGCGCCCTGCCGGAAAGACTGCAATCAGCGCTGCCAACCATCGAGGAGATCGAGGCGGAACTGCAAAGTGAAGTCGGAGAGGGGAACGATGAGTCTTGAACGCGTTGAAAGCCGGAGGGACTCCCTGCAGCTGTTGCAAAGCCTTGAGAAGAAGTAGCTGCTGGAACATGGCATTCCGGCGAGGAGTGATACCCTAGGTGCCGGGGAGGAGATAAAATATGGTCAACAGAGGTCTGGTAATAGCAACGGCAAAGGAACCGTTCAGGGAATGGCTGCGTTCGCTGCCGGATCCTACCGACGTGTCTCTCGAAGAGATCAACGAGGACTGCACCGCCTACCTGATCCCGGAATTTGAAGATGACGCTCAGAGAGACAGGGTTCTCAGGAAATTTTTCATATTAATATTCGAAGATCAGCTCGCCGGCTGGTGGACAAGAGAAGCAGACTGGCCCCAGAAAAGGGATCTCCGGACCTTCAGGAAATGGTTTGACCTTCAGTTTCATGCGGTGGTGGAGGATCTTGTGGACGGCGTGTTTGTCGATGAATAGCGTCTTGCCCTTCGTGAACTCGATCGTGGAAAGCACCGGATGAGGGGTATTTTTGGGGGTAACCTTAGAAAATCACATTGACAATACTTCGATAAATTAGCATGTTAAAAGCTTAATTAGCTTCCCATGCGCTCCGCCAACTTCATAACATGCTGATATGACTACAGTTTAAGCCTTGGTTGTCTTGTGTGCCGCGTTTTGCTACACAGGAAGGTCAAGGCTTTTGCCGTCTTACCCGTTGAATCAGAATGGTAATTACTGCTTCCGCATCCCCATCTCCTCTGACCTGACCAATCTGATCCCCTCTGCTGAAAGTGTAAAGTCGCTGAAGAGCAAATACGCGTTAACCGCCAGACTTGTAGCCCTACCTTACCAACACTATTTCCTCAAGACTTTTGCCCTGCTTCGCGCCGGGTGCATCATCGGCGATCAGGCGCAGGACAGCATTAAAAGATCAATTTACCAAAAGACACCCCTCGCCACCACCATCGCCTGTCTGTCCATGTGCTATGGAGGCTCTTGTCATAGCTGTCTGCGATTGATTCCCTCTTACATCATCTGTGAATTTCTGAAAGTTCACAAATAAAACAGGCATATACAGTTGAGACATACATGAGACACCTGTCGCATGCTTCGTGGCGTGTCCGTTTGATTATTAAACAGTTTGTGAGAGTTAAAGAGAAAAAATAGCTGTTTTTCTTTTTGTCTAGAGTAAAAAAGACCAGTAATTACAGATGGTAAGCTTTTGAAATGGAACAGCGTGAATCATTTGGTACGAGAGTTGCCATTAGAAGAACATAAAAAGGTGTTCTATTAAATCATTAACAGCTGCGAGAAATATAGGGGCCATGTCATTCCACCACATCATGGTGATGGGGTGGTGAAAAACCTCCCTCTTTCACCACCCATTTTTTTCATCAATGATCGCAGGCAATTCAGGCCGTAATCCTAATCAGGCCAGCACTGAGATGGGGATTCTATCTAAAAAAGGAGCGTGGATTATGAAGTTAAATGGAAAAGTTGCAATTGTTACAGGATCGGGTCGTGGCATCGGCAGGGGAATCGCAATGAGACTGGCTCAGGATGGGGCTGCTGTCGTTATCAGTGACATCAATTTTGAAAATGCCCAGAAGGTTGCGGCAGAGATTGAGGGTCTGGGTGGCAAATCTATGGCCATTCAAACCGATGTTACTAAAACTGATCAAGTGAACGAACTGGTCGACAAAACGGTAAAGAAATTCGGCAAACTGGACATCATGGTGGCAAACGCCGGTATTGCTAACATTAAAATGAGTATCGAGATGACCGCCGAAGAGTGGAACAAGATTATGGAGGTTAATACCACGGGCGTGTTCCTTTGCGACACCGCAGCTGCCAAACAGATGATCAAGCAGGGCAATAGCGGGACAATGGGCTCCGGCGGTAAAATCATCAATTGCGGAAGTATCGCGGCGCATTCCGGGTTCGCAATTCTTGCCGCCTACAGTGCCTCCAAGTTTGCCGTCAGGGGTTTTACGCAGGCGCTGGCCAAGGAGCTTGGACCTCACAAAATCAATGTCAACGCATACTGTCCGGGAATCGTAGGTACCGATATGTGGTCGCTCATCGACGAGAAAATGGGCCCGTACCTCGGCATGGGAAAAGGCGAAGTTCTGAAAGAGTACACCAAACTCATCACCGCGGGAACGGTAGGGGTTCCTGCGGAAGTGGCCTGCTTTGTATCGTACCTGGCTTCCAGTGATGCCGACTACATGACTGGTCAGTCGGTAATGATCGATGGTGGGATCGTAATGAATTAGCAGAGGGCTGAAAGGCGCAGAAACAAATTAATTGAACAGGGGGTTTGTTTATGAGTTTGCTACAGAAGAGAGTGTCCTTTGCCGTTATCGTCGCGGCCTTGGCAAGTGTATTCCTGGCGGGTGTTTCAAGCAAAGCGGATGCGGGAATTATTCCCTACAGCGTTATTGGTCCTCATGAATACCAGTTGCCGGTGGGAAAAGAAATCCCGAAGGACGGCCTTAATCTTTTGCTTTCCTATAACACATATAGGGACGAAGGAAAAGCGTGGGATGGCCAGAGCGACACACGGAGCCTTTTCGTGAACATTGAAAAGTTCGTTCACATTTTCAATATTGAGGGGCTGGATAATTGCGGTTTCCTCTGGGAAGGTCTGTTAGGTTTCGGAAGCCTTCAAATGAAAAGCAACGTGAGCGAAACCGGTATGATCGATGGCCAGACCGGACTCGTGGCTTGGTGGAAGCCGACCAAAAACTGGAATAATGTTCTGGAGTACTGGCTGTATATGCCGATCGGCAGCAATAACCTTTCCGGGCATTCCTGGAATCACAGTTTCGCCTACATGACCAATTACGTCCTTGGCAATTTCACCTTTGATGGCGACTTTGGCTACAAGCTTATGGGCGACTACCAGAACAATGGCGTTGACGCCGAGCAGGGCAATGTATTCTTTGCCAATACGGTCTTTACTTACAAAGTAATGAATCAGATCGAGCCGTTCTTCAAGGTTGACTACCAGACAACGGAAAGCGGAAAATATCAAACGACCGGAATTGTTATCCCGGGCCAGTCAGAACTTGCATTGGGTGTTGGCAACCAGTTCAAGATAAGCGATAGAGCAAACCTTGCCGTCTGGTATGAAGCAGGTGTTACGGGCAGAAATACCACCAAGACGAATGCCGGCTATTGCAGATTTATCTGGACGTTCTAGTCGGTTTACGGCACGGCGTGTCTTTTGAAATCGCATGTCGTGCCCACACAGTCGGCCTATCGGTTCGCGAAGCGGGTTGCGGCAGGTTAACACAAGTGTCGCTTCCGCGCAGCGAGCTACAAAATAACCAATAAAGGAGATTCACGCATGAAAGCAGCAAAATGGTACGCAAAAAAAGATATCCGTATTGAGAATGTTCCCGAACCATCCGCACCGAAACCGGGTGAAGTAAAGATCAAGGTTGCCTGGTGTGGCATCTGCGGATCCGATTTGCATGAATATCTCGCCGGCCCGATCTTCATTCCGACATCGCCCCATCCCCTGACTGGAGCCCAGGCCCCTCTCATCCTTGGTCATGAGTTTACTGGTAGCGTTGTGGAAGTCGGCGCAGGTGTGACAGGTGTCAAGGTCGGCGACCTGGTTGCCCCGGATGCCTGCCAGCACTGCGGCACCTGCGGACCCTGCAGGGAAGGTCGCTACAATGTCTGTGAGAAGCTTGCCTTTACCGGTCTGATGGCTGATGGCGCTTTCGCGGAATATGTCAATGTGCCGGCGGAACTCTGCTATGTTTTACCTCCGAATTTCAACCTGGAGGCAGGCTCCCTCATCGAGCCACTCGCCACAGGCTTCAAAGCCGTTAGATTGGCCGGATCGATATTGGGACAATCTGTTGTTATCTTTGGTGCCGGCACCATCGGCCTTGGGACGCTCATGTGTGCTAAGGCGGCCGGTGCCTCCCAAGCCATCGTTGTCGAAATGTCTGCTGCCCGTAAGAAACTGGCCAAAGAATGCGGTGCCGACGTGGTTCTTGATCCGAAGGAATGTGATGTAATAGCCGAAATAAAAAAATTGACCGGTGCAAAGTGCGGCGCCGACGTATCCTTCGAGTGCATCGGCAACAAACTTACCGCACCTCTCGCCGTGGAAGCAGTTCACAACGTTGGCAAGGTGGTTATCGTCGGTATCTTCGAAGAGCCTAGCTCTTTCAATTTCTTCAGTCTCAGCGCCACCGACAAGGTTGTCATCGGAACCCTGGCCTATACAATCGATGATTTCCAGGGTGTTGCCAATCTGCTTGCATCCGGCCAGCTGAAGGCTGAACCGCTCATCACCGGCAGGATCAAACTTGACGATCTCATCGAGAAAGGTTTCGAAGAACTGGTCAATAACAAGGAAACAAATATAAAAATTATTGTCAGCCCTAATTAGGACTTGTCTCACAGTTGTGACCTTCGGGGGAGAGAGCTCCCCCGAAGGTGAACTGTATTGATAGCTCCTGGTGTCAGGATTTACGGTTTTATTACGGAAGGTTTACTTTCTCTGGAAAGGAGTAGGTATGTCACATTCATCAGAGGCAGCAAGTGAAAATACCGTCGCCAGTTCTAAGCCTTTTGGCTTGCAACTGGGGGCGGTCGGCTTTGCCATCGCAAGTTTCATCGTCATTCAAGGTGTCAGCTTTGGAGTCTGGAGGTTGTTCGTTGATCCCCAGGTAGGTGTCTGGAAATTTTATCCACAACCGTTTGGCGTATATCTGTTCTGGGCCATTTTGGTAATAGTTTTTATCGGTTTCAACCTCGGTATGCACGGTTTCAGCAAGATGAGCCAACCCATGGGAGGCATCGTTACCACTGCCGTAACCCTGGCCCTGGGTTTTGCCATTCCGATGCTGCTGATCTTTGGCTACGGCCAACTTGATCCTGCTTTCAGTGCGAAAAACTTCGCCGGGCATGGTGCTGCAGGGCTTATTGTTCTGATCGGTTTCTATGGTTTTGGTGTTGTGGCAAACAGTATGGACGGTTGGCCCTGGACTGATGCGGGCATGAAGCAGCCCATGGTCGGATTCGCCCAGATTTTTGTCGGTTTCTTTCTGACCTTTGTCGGCTACATAACTTTGATCTACCCCTGCCTGGCAAGCTGGACTGCTCCGGACAGGGTTGTCATGGCACTGCCCACGGCAATCGGATGGTTCTATTCTGTTATTACCGTTTGGCTTACCACGGTTCTGGTTCTCGATCTCTGGCCGTACAGCATGTTCAAGACCCGCGCCGGAAGGGCCATGGCCGCTTTCTTCGGCAACTTTATCCTGGGCACGATTCTCTACTTCATTTTGCTGGCTTTATTAAAGAATGTTCTGATCCCTGCCGATGCACTGGAAAAAATCGGTCCTGCGATCAACCTCTGGCCAGCCCAACTCGGTGTCTGGATTGTTTTCGTCCTGCTCTTCTGGGCGCTCTGCTGCGGCAATGCACCTACTTCCCTCAGTCCGGCAATGAACCGGATAGCACGATTTATTATTACCTATGCCTTGGGTATCGGCGCCTTTGTCGTCTACATGAAATGGTTTGCGGTAGAAGTTCTCCATGAAGCGGCAATCGTCCCCGGATTCGGTGGCGACCCTTTGACCTGGGTCGACCTTCTGAACCTTATCCTGCTGATTTTTGTCTGCTATTTCGGGTTTTTTGGCATTACGAAAAAAGAGGGAGCCTATGTGTGCTCCATCTGTGGTAAGACGGACTGCGACTGTCAGGCTAGCGCTTAAAAATGATCAGAATCGGCATAGATCGCAAAAAGTAGCTGTATTCCCCGTAATGTCGTTTCAGTTGAAAAAGAGACACGTAATGTATTGGATCGACCCATTTTATCCAGCTGGTTTTCACTCGCGGCGCTGTCGTGAGTGAAAACCAAGATTTCAAAATAGACTAGGAGGGCAGTGATGTCGGAACAACCTGTTTTTACGAGTATTCTGCAGATAGCTGTTGTGGTGAAGGACTGTGACGCATCCGTTAAGAAGTATCAGGATGATTACGGCATCGGCCCATGGTCCATTTATGAATTCAATCCGGATACGGTGAGCGACATGATCATCGAAGGCAAACCGGTGGAGTATGCCATGCGCCTGGCCTTGGCCGACATCGGTGGTGTTCAGTGGGAAATCATCGAGCCAAAGGATGATAAGAGTATCTATGCCAGTTTCCTCAAGGAACATGGAGAAGGCCTGCATCATGTAGCCTTTGGCACGGAAAACTATGAGAAGACAGTGCAGTTTTATAAGGACAAGGGTCAGCCCGTTCTTCAGGGCGGAACCTGGGAAGGTCTTACCTATACCTACCTCGATTCCCGTAAAGACCTGGGAGTGATAGCGGAGATCTACAAGCTGGTTCCTGACTTCAAATGGCCTGAGCCTGACTCTGTGTATCCGGTAAAATAATTATAAGGAGATGGAGATATGGCACTGAAAGCAGTATTTATGTTTGTCGCACCCGAATCCGATGCGGAAAAACATCGCACCGTGGTGCAAACTCCGGCTGTTGAGCTAACCGTTGTGGGTGTTAATAATTATGCAGAGGCGGCTGAAGTCGCCAAAACGCTTGTTGATCAGGGTAATGTGGCCATTGAGCTGTGTGCGGGCTTCGGTAATGAAGGTGTCGCCATAGTAAAGAAGGCCGTAGGCAACAGGGCTGCTGTTGGCGCCGTCCGGTTCGATAATCATCCCGGACTCGAATTCAAGAGCGGTGATGAGATTTTTTCATAAGTAACAACGCGAGGGGAATACGAAGAAAACAAAGTATACTTGTATCAGAGTCGCATTTTATTGGTAAATTCAAAGGAGACATACATGAGACATCTAAAGATAATGATCCTGTTGGCTATTACGTGCTTGGTATCCACAGTGTTGACGGGATGTGCCACTCCTGAGGTGAAAAGTGATGCAGCGGTGTCGTCGGTTGGAACTTCGACGATCGGTGACACGGTACGTCTCTTCCATAGTGGCAATGAAGACATTAAAAAGGTTTTTTGTGTTGGAGATGTAATTCCTGTTTACAGAGAAGTGGCTGCCATTGGAGTGACGAATAGAACCGAAGTTGGTAAAATCAAGGTTCTTTCTTACGATGGTAAAGAGTCAATAATTGCACAAGTGGTTGAGGGGACAGTGAAACCGGGCAATATTGCTGAGAAGGAAGCGACTGCCTGTATGATTTATGTTCCTGCCAAAGAATAGATTTTTGCTGTTTGAGTTGTCCGGGGGAGCCATTTCTCCGGACAACTTTTGATCGCGAGTTGTCATTTGGAGCAGGTATTTCTTCTTTTTATGGCAGAGAAACTCGCGTCAAATAAAGCATCCGGAGGGCCTAAATAGGCCTTTCGGATTGTTTTATTTTAATTGAAACGAGCTTTTTGGGGTGTTTATAACAATAATTGACTTTTTTATCGTATACAGTACATGCTAAACTTAGAACCATAGTTTTCATCAGGAAAAACCAGATGATATTAGGTAGTTGATAGTGTCATGGTTGTCTTTCATGGGAGGAACTGTCGTGGATGGTAAAGACTTGTCCAAACATGTAGAACGTGTAGAAAAATATGTGAGAGACGGTATGGAGTTAGTTGCCGGAACTCAGGCAGTAACATCTGGCATTACTCACGTTCAGGGTTCCTGGAAGCGCTGTCTTACTCAATACAACATTGATCCTTCGACAAAAAACAAGCCGAGAATTTTGACCGGCAAGGCCCTGAAAAATCATCTGGAGCCTCTTGAAGAGTTCCTTGACATTGCAAAGGCCGGGATACAGAGTCTTTATGCATCGGTCGAGAAGGCAGGCTACGTTATCCTCTTGGGTGATGCAAACGGTGTAACAATAGATTATCTCGGTAATCCCAAAGATGAGCGGGAAAACCGGGATGCAGGACTTTATCTTGGGTCTGTCTGGACAGAGTCAATTGAAGGGACCTGTGGAATGGGTACTTGCGTTGAAGAGAGGAAAGCAATTACCATCCATCGGGACGAGCATTTTCGAGCACCGAACATCGGTCTCAGTTGTTCGACCTCACCACTCTTCTTGCCGGACGGCTCCTTGCTCGGTACCCTGGACATTTCCCTCCTTCGCCCTCCCCCTGACAAAAATTCTCAACTGCTCGCACTCCAGATTGTGAACTATTATGCGAGGCTGATTGAAAACGCATATTTCCTGCGTCTCTTCAAAGAAAACTGGATTATACGTTTTAATACTATGCAAGCCTTTGTCGAAGTCGTGACCGAGAATATTCTGGCCGTGGATTCCGAAGGGTTCATTATAGCCGGCAACGAGAGTGCACTGCGGGAAATTACCCTGCGTGACGGTAGCAGCCCTGTATCCCGTCATCTCAGCGATGTTTTCGATCTGCGCTTCGATGACCTGATGAGTCATGCTCTGAATAAGACAACCACGATTATGCCGTTGCGTACCGTAAGGACCGGGCGTCAATATTATGCAACTTTCAGGGCACCCGAATTGAACATTGTCCGAATACCGCAGGGAGATGGGACGATAGTTTCACCGTTGTCAGGTCAGAAAACTCCATCTTCACTCATGACGCTGGAATATCTTGCCGGCACCGATTCCAAGATGCTCTCCAACATCAATTGTGCGCGGAGAGTCATGAATAAAGATATCTCCATACTCTTGATCGGTGAGACGGGTACCGGGAAAGAGGTTTGTGCTCGTGCGATCCATGACGCCAGCGAGCGCTCAATGAATCCTTTTGTTGCGCTGAATTGTGCCTCGATACCGGAATCGCTCATCGAGAGCGAACTTTTTGGCTACAAATCGGGGGCTTTTACCGGGGCAAAAAGCAAGGGAATGCGTGGCAAGATACTTCAATCAGACGGGGGGACACTCTTTCTGGATGAAATCGGCGACATGCCCCTGAACCTTCAAACCCGCCTGCTCCGGGTACTTGCGGAGAAGGAAATTCTTCCTTTGGGAAGCGAAAATCCCATCAGGATTGACCTGCATGTCATCTGTGCAACGCTGCGCAACCTGGAGGACCTCGTTCAGAAAGGAGAGTTCAGGGAGGATCTCTACTATCGAATGAACGGTGTAACGATCACCTTGCCCCCGCTTCGGGAACGAACGGACAAGGCGCTGCTCATCGAAAATATCATGTCCTTGGAAAATGGCGGGCGGCCGAAGGATATAGATCCGGATGTCTTCGAAATACTCCTGAGCGCATCCTGGCCTGGCAATGTCCGTCAGCTTCGAAATGTTTTACGCTATGCCCTGGCGGTGTGCGAAGGCGAAAGCATCCAGCTTGCCGACCTGCCGCCGGAAATTCTGGAGGCATCCTCGCTGCCCATGGAAGCCATCGTCCAAACCATCGAACCATGTCAGGAGCAGGTTGCGCCGGATTCTATGCAATATGCCGAGCGAATGGCGATTCTGAACATTTTAAAGAAAAAGAAATGGAATATTACCGTCGCTTCGACGGATCTGGGTATCAGTAGGGCAACTCTCTACCGGAAGATGAAAAAATATAATATTATTCCTCCCAATGAAAGGGAAACGACTCACTAGCGTCACTTTGTGCCCAGATTAATTCGAGATTCTTTTTCCTTAGCCTCCCAACAGCTATACGTACAATTCCATGCGGCAGGCCCTGGTTCAGCTTTTCCTGAGAGAAGTTCTGGCAATCTGAGAATATTGACCACTGCGGATACTTTTCTCGAGGTTCTCAAGGACTGTGCTGCCGAGGTCTGCCAAGAGATGAATGCACGCCGAAATTCCCTCATGACCTGTTTCCATGTCGGGTCAAAAAATGATCATATCCGGTTGCAATGCCAGGGACCGTCTCTCCTTCAGGGGAGAGGAGACGAATTCCTGGTACCGCGGTGATCATGCCGATTTCGCTGACTGGCGTGCCAAACTTTCTGAAGAGCACTTCAATTTCGCATTTTCTGTATGTGGGAGCAGTGAACAGGAGTTCATAGTCTTCCCCACCCCCCAGTGCGAGCGAATAACGTTCGTGGACCTCCGATTTGAAATACTCCGAATATTCTCGGGAGAGAGGAATCTGGTCCAGGTACAAACACGCCCCCATCGCTGATTTTCCCGTTATATGCCCAAGGTCTGACAGCAGGCCATCGCTTATGTCGATCATAGAACACGTCAACCCTGCTTCGGCAAGTGCAAGCCCCTCATGAACTCTGGGTGTTGGATCCAGATGTCTGGTGATTGCATTTCCTTCCCTATGTCCTTTTTGTAGTAACTTCAGGCCCAATGCGGAATCCCCAAGATGCCCCGTTACGAAAATGCTTTCACCGGGGTCGGGCGGTGCATCGTTGCGTCAACTTCTGCTCCTCCTGCTCACCGTAGAGAGTGATGCCGATTACCAGACCGCCGCGTGAAGCACAGGTGTCTCCCCCAATGAGAGTTACCCCGAATTCATCGGCAATTTCCAGCAGGCCGGAACTGAAGTCATTGAGAAAGTCGACGGAAATCGTTTCAGGAATAGCGAGGGTGAGGAGAAAAGAACGGGGCCTTCCTCCCATAGCCGCAATATCGGAAAGATTGACCGCAAGTGCTTTCCTGCCGAGTCTGAAGGGATCACAAAAAGAGAGATCAAAATGCACTCCCTCCAGCAACATGTCGGTTGTTGCCAGAGCCAGGCAGTTGGTGTGCCATTGAAATGCTGCCGCATCGTCGCCGATGCCAATTCTGACCGATGATGTGGGGCGGACTTTTCGGGCAATAAGGTCGATCAGCCCGAATTCTCCGAGGTCAGTGAGGCTCCGGCCGGTATTTATCTCCTGTGTCATGGTAACCTTCGTCCAGCAAAGGGATTTGTATCCTCCTACATTCCTAAGCACAAAAGACGCCAGTGAGAAAGGCATGATGAACTGCACACATAATTTTTGCTTCGACTGGCTGCTTACAGGAGGTGCCGGGTTGGGTAAGGATCGTGTCTGACGCAGGCACCGTTCTGTATCTATGGAAAATGATGAAATATATTTGTTTTGCTTGCTGCCAATCATGTTTTGCCCAGAGCCTTTTCATGTGCTGCCAGGGAACCGCTAGAGGGCTCCTAGATCTTTGAAAAGGGAGGCTGGTGTCGCAGTGGCGTGGGCGGAGGTGATACATCTGTTTCAGGTTGCCGTCTCAGCTGTATCAAGTTTTGCCGAACCGCTTCGAGGGATTGCAGTGCATGCTCGATATTTGGAATAGGAAACGCTGTGAATTGTAGAAAAAGGCATGTTTTTCGGTACGATTTGCTGTTTTGGACGTCATGTGGTGCTCTTTTTGCTTTTATGTATGGGTATGTTGGAAAAATGAGCGAACGCAGAAGGTTTTGCGTTGCCCGAAGGAGCAAGGGTATGTCACGAAAGGTTCTTGATTTCGAAGAAAGCAGAAAGGTTTCTACCGAGTTGATTGACAGGGTGGCCGATTTGCAATGGGAAATCCGGGGATATGAGAACCGGATGGAAAACCTGGAATCGCTGCTCGACAGCATCCTGATCAGTCTCAATGCCTACGACAATGGCGAGAGTCAGCATTCTCTCCGCACGATATTTGATGCGATTGTCCATGATATCTATCTTTTCCGGTTACAGGACGAGCTGACACAATTTGCCAACTCGTGATGTCCCAATTGGTGATACCTCTCCAGGCTTTTTGGCAGCTGGTCAGGTGAACGGAAACAATTTTGCCTTGAGAAGAAGAAAGGAAATGTATGCCACGAAATAGACTGGTTCTGAATCTCAGTTCTTTCGAAAAGAAAGAGCTTGATAGCATTATCCTGCAGTCACAGGACGATCCGAGGATGGTGCACCGATTGAAATCATTCTTTTGACTGATAAAAGGATTTTTCTTCAGGAGATCGCCGAGCATCTTGGCCTGAGCAAGACAACGGTCAATACCTGGCGGCAAATTTTCAAGAGCGAAAAGGTTGTCTGGACTCAAGATCCGAAAACGTGTGGGTCGTCCCCCGACTGCAATGAAAAAAAGGCGACGCAAGCATTCCTGCCGGAATACAGGGTTGTCTTTCATGCCTCCGATTCCTGCTCGTCCGTGAGCCTCGTTCCGATTGACTTGAAAAATATTTTCCGCAGCAAAAAATACAGGAGAACATTATGGATTCCACAAGTGAATCTTTGATTGAAACGCTACCTTGCCGGGAGATTCTGGCCAGCCGTTCCTGAATTCCAGTAAAGTGTATGTGGTCGGATCACGACCGGACATCCGGGTTCCGATGCGGGAAATTTCGCAGGGAGCTTCTGTTTCCGGCGAAACAAAAAGAAGTAATCCGCCACTTTATGTCTATGATACATCTGGTCCCTATACTGATAAAAGTGTCCGGATGGATTTCCGAAGGGTCTTGACCCCCTGAGGTTGCCCTGGATTGAGGAGCGAGGCGATAGACAGTTTTCCAGTAGCCGGCACCCTCCGGGCCTAACCCTCCTCACCGGGAGAGTCGGTGCTCGCTGCCTTCGAAGCTGAGCCCGTCCGCCCGCGCAGGGCAAAATTCGGCAGTAATGTAACCCAGATGCACTATGCCCGCCGTGGCATTATTACCCCGGAAATGGAGTTTGTTGCTATCAGGGAAAACCAGAGCCGGGAGCTGCAGGATGCTTCGCTTGGAAAGGCAGCATCAGGGGGAGAGCTTTCGGAGCTTCCATACCGAAGATTATTACCCCGGAATTCGTCCGTTCCGAGATTGCCCGGGGCCGTGCCATCATTCCTCTTAACATCAATCATCCGGAAGCGGAGCCGATGATTATCGGCCGCAACTTCCTGGTAAAAATAAATGCCAATATCGGTAACTCTGCTCTTGCATCCTCCGTCATGGACGAAGTAGTGAAGATGGCCTGGGCCATTCGCTGGGGGGCCGATACGGTCATGGACCTTTCCACCGGACCGAATATCCATGAAACGAGGGAGTGGATTCTGCGCAACAGCCCTGTTCCGATCGGCACGGTTCCCATCTATCAGGCCCTTGAGAAAGTGGGGGGGGTAGCGGAAGACCTGACCTGGGAGATCTACCGGGATACCCTTATTGAGCAGGCAGAGCAGGGGGTTGACTATTTCACGATCCATGCGGGAGTCCGCAAGGATTATATCCCTTATGCAACGAGGCGTCTGATCGGCATCGTCTCGCGCGGTGGTTCTATCATGGCCAAATGGTGCCAGGCCCACAATCAGGAGAGTTTTCTCTATTCGCGCTTCGAAGACATCTGCGAAATCATGAAGGCATACGATATTAGTTTCTCCCTGGGCGATGGGATGCGCCCCGGTTCACTGCATGATGCCAATGACGAGGCACAGATCGCCGAACTGAAAACCCTTGGGGAATTGACCCAGGTTGCCTGGAAACATGATGTTCAGACCATGATCGAAGGCCCAGGACATGTGCCGATGCAGCTTATCAAAGAGAATATGGACCTGCAGCTGAAGTACTGTCACGAAGCGCCGTTTTACACTCTCGGTCCCCTTGTTACTGATATCGCACCGGGCTATGACCATATAACCTCGGCAATCGGCGGGGCGATGATTGGCTGGTACGGCACAGCTATGCTCTGCTACGTGACACCCAAGGAGCACTTGGGACTGCCTGACAAAAACGATGTAAAGGAAGGGATCGTTACCTTTAAGATAGCAGCCCATGCTGCAGATCTTGCGAAAGGTCATCCGGGTGCCCAGATCAGGGACAATGCTATGGCAAAGGCACGGTTTGAATTCAGGTGGCGTGACCAGTTCGCTTTAGGGTTCGATCCTGACAAGTCCCAGGGTTTTCATGATGCCACACTGCCGGAAGATGCGGACAAGGATGCGCACTACTGCTCCATGTGTGGCCCCGATTTCTGTGCCATGAGAATTACACAGAAACTCAAGGAGCAGGTGGCGGCGGATGAAGCTGGGGGTGCCGATGAGAAATCTGCGGAGAAATCTTTTGAGAATGCCAGAGTAGCATAGCGAAATAGTGGGAATATTAATGAAGATACTGGTTAATGGCGAAGAAAAAATCACATCATCGATGAGCGTCTACGAATTTTTGTTGACGATAGAGTGCGACCCGACACCCATTGCCGTCGAATTGAATCGTGCGATTCTGGCAAAAAAGGATTATCGAACAACCTTTCTCCTGGAAGGAGACCAACTGGAAATTGTCTGGTTCGTTGGAGGAGGGTAAAAGGAGAGCATGCATGGTACTGCAAAATGACAATTTGAAAATTGCGGGACGGGAGTTCCGCTCACGACTCATGGTCGGAACCGGAAAATATGCGGATTTCGCCCAGATGGCCAAGGCGATAGAGGTCTCGGGAGCAGATATTGTGACTGTCGCGGTCAGGCGGGTAAACATTTCCGACCGGAACAAGGAATCGCTTCTCGACCACATCGATCTGAAAAAATATACCCTTTTGCCCAACACGGCGGGCTGTTATTCGGCGGAGGAAGCGGTGCGTACCTGCCGCCTTGCCCGGGAGGCGGGGCTCTCCGATTTCGTAAAGCTGGAAGTTCTCGGAGACGAGAAGACCCTTTTTCCTAATAATGAGGAGCTCCTGAAGGCTGCGAAAATACTCGTCAAAGAGGGATTTACCGTCCTTCCCTACACTTCCGACGACCCGATCGTGTGCAAGAAATTGGAGGATCTGGGCTGTGCTGCGGTTATGCCTCTTGGTGCGCCCATCGGTAGCGGTCTGGGAATCCGGAATCCCTATAACATCCGGATTATCATGGAGTCCGTGAGTGTTCCGGTGATCGTTGATGCCGGCGTTGGCACCGCCTCTGATGCAGCCATTGCCATGGAACTTGGCTGTGACGGCGTGCTGATGAATACAGCCATTGCCGGAGCTCAGGACCCAATTGCCATGGCGGAAGCCATGAACCTGGCGGTCAGGGCAGGCCGTCTCGCTTTTAAAGCGGGGCGTATTCCACGTAAGTTGTATGCAACGGCATCGAGCCCCCTTGAAGGGATCCTCGAATAATTGGGCCACGTTGATCACGAATCGAACAGGACACTACATCGGAGCAATGATGTCTCACGGGCATATTCACAGGGATCTCCACATTAATTCCTACGGGTCCTATCTCCGCCGCCGCTTTGGCTTTCGCGTCAGCAAGGTCAATGTGGATGGCGGATTCACCTGCCCGAACCGTGACGGGACCAAGGGAACCGGTGGTTGCATTTACTGCGATAACGCCTCCTTCTCTCCCGGCGCTACACAGGCGGTCATTCCCTTGGAACAGCAGATGACCGAGGGGATGGCCTACCATCGTCGTCGCTTGCAGAGCGAAAAGTTCATCATATATTTTCAGAAATTCACCAATACCTACGCATCGGTGGAGAAGCTACGAGACATGTATTCCCGTGCATTGGCCCACCCCGATGTGCTTGGTATCTCTGTTGGGACCAGGCCGGATGCATTGGGCAGACGACGCACTATCCCTTCTTGCGGAACTTGCACGCAACCATTATGTCTGTGTTGAGTTGGGGCTGCAATCCATGGATGACTCCATCCTGAAATGGATGAACAGGGGGCATGGCCTGGCTGAATACCTGAAAGCGGTTGAACGTATTGCGGGTCATGGGATCGACATTTGTACACACCTCATTTACGGTTTCCCCGGAGAAACACGAGCTTCCTTCCTGAAAGCTGCCGACCTTATTTCGGGACTGCCAATAGACGCTTTGAAAATTCATCAGCTCCATGCGGTACGCGGAACCAGGCTGGCGGAACTGTACGAAAAAGGACTGTATCAACCAATTAGCCTGGATGAATATACAGCAGCGGTCTGTGATTTCCTGGAGCGTATCCCCGCGACTATCGCAATCCAGAGGTTGTACGGTTCTGCACCGCTCGACCTGCTGGTTGCTCCCAGGTGGGGGCTGAAAAATAATCAGATGTGGTACGCGATCATCAACGAACTTGGCAGACGCGGTACCTGGCAGGGATGCAGAATGGCTGGAGTCAGCCGGCAGGTCTGCAATCTCTGAAGCTTTCTCAGTCCAGCTAATTTTTGTGAGGGTAGACGTTTGCCGGTTAGAAATACAGCTGGTCGCGAAATGCCCGGGATAAACTGTAATGCGTCTTCACTATGAAAGTATTGGGGAAGGGTGACCTCTGATTATCCTGCACGGTCTGTTTGGTTCGCTGGAAAACTGGCGCTTCATGAGCAGAAAGCTCTGCCGCAGCTTCCAGGTGTTTTCAGTGGATCTGCGCAACCATGGCAGCTCACCCCACAGTGCCGAATTCGACTGCACCCTGATGGTAGCAGACCTTTATGAGTTCATGCTTGAACACTTCATCGGCTCGGCGAATCTGTTGGGTCATTCCTTGGGCGGCAAGGTGGCCATGCAATTTGCGGTGACACATCCTGACTTTGTGGACAAACTTGTTGT
>CAVQWZ010000011.1:0-280811 GCA_963717775.1 uncultured delta proteobacterium | reverse complement strand
TACCGGCAAGCCTGGTATCTGAAAAATAATTTCAGGGGGAATTCGGCATTGTTACTATTTCAGAATGCAACATCACGGCCAACTCAATCAAGCACGCTCAATATTCCATTTTTACTCCCTGTATCCAGGGGTTTCGACCGAAACAAACTATTTTTATAGTGAGTGTATGACAGTTCGTAACGGAGCCAAGGTGACACTTTACGTCAGTCCACCGATGTCATTATTTGACCGCATCGCAGGCCCTCTTCATTCCTCATCCATGCCGAACTTGGCAAGTCGATAGCGAATAGATCTGAAGGAAAGCCCCAGGAGTTCGGCAGCCCGTTTCTTCACGCCACCACACCGCTCAAGGGCCTGCAAGAGCAATCTCTTCTCGATGCCGTCAAGGTAGGCCTCAAGATTCATCCCCTCGTCAGGAATAATGAAATCCCCACACGCTGGGCTTGGATTCTGGAAGTTTGCAACCTGGGGAGGGAGACACTCACGATCGATTACCCTGTCCCCCAAAACCACACAACGCTCCACCAGGTTCTCCAACTCCCTGACATTACCGGGAAAAGGATAGGCCAGAAGGAGCTTCAGGGCTGCCGGGGTAATCATCTCTTTTTCCGAAACGGCACCAGTAAATTTTTTAAGAAAATGTTCTATCAAGAGTGGAATATCTTCCTGACGCTCACGCAGGGACGGCATGCGGACTTGCACCACATTCAGTCGATAAAAGAGGTCTTCCCGAAAGGTCCCTTCGCGTACCTGGTCTTCCAGTTCCCGATTGGAAGCCGCAACCAGTCGAACATCTGTTTTGAAGGATTCGGCCCCACCTACCCGGCGAAATTCCCTTTCCTGAATAACCCGGAGCAACTTGGCCTGAAGCTGAAGCGGCACCTCGCCAATCTCGTCCAGGAAAAGTGTCCCCCCTTCGGCCTGCTCAAAAAGGCCTGGACGATCAGAAACTGCCCCGGTGAAAGCGCCTTTCTGATGACCAAAGAGTTCGCTTTCAATAAGAGTATCCGGAATGGCACCACAGTTGACCGCGACAAACGTCTTGTCCTTGCGGGTGCTGTTGTAATGGATTGCCTTGGCGGCAAGCTCTTTGCCGGTGCCGCTTTCCCCAAAGATCAGGACATTGGCAAGACTCCCGGCCACCTTTTCTATGAGGGTATAGACATCCCGCATCTTCTTGCTCTTGCCGATAAGTCCACTGAAGTCGTAGCGCTCACGAACCTCCTCACGAAGGCGAAGGTTTTCCTTGGCAAGGGTCCTTCGGTCAAGAGCATTTCTGACGATGATCCTGATCTCTTCGACGTTGAACGGTTTGGCGATATAGTCGTAAGCCCCCAGCTTCATGGCTTCCACCGCATGCTCGGCCGTCGAGAAGGCGGTCACCATAATGACAGCGGTGTCAGGTGCACTGTTTTTCACATGGGCGAGCAGAGCAATTCCATCCATGCCCGGCATTTTCACATCGGAAATCACCAGATCGTAGCTTGCCGATTGGAGCAGTGAAACCGCGGACTCCGCTGAATCGGCAAGGTCGACTCGGTACCCTTCCCTCTCCATGAGAATTCCGAGGAATTCCCGCATACTTATTTCGTCGTCAACGACTAGAATTCGTGTTTCCATAGACCCTCTTGTAGGGGCACCCCCCTGTGGGTGCCCTTTTTTACCTACCTATCAATAAAAGGCGGGCACCCACAGGGGGGTGCCCCTACGTTTTGGTTCGGGAATGGCGGGCAGGCGCGGGGGCCTGCCCCTACGTCTGAAGGAATTTTTCATTCAATGGATTATTCTCGTCTGAATCCCATTTCAATGGATTTTCAACGATATATTTACGAATGTGGTTTAAATCACCAACATTTCGAATGACATGTTCGTAATAATTTCGTTGCCACAAACGGCCGGGATATGGTACCCAACCGTTCTGTAAAACACCCTTTCGGTACCGTGCCGTAGTCAAGGATTTGAAACGATGGATAATATCCGACAATGACAATGTTGGTTCGACCTCCGGTGGGCACGCTTCCTTTGGCAATGACAACGTAGGGGCACCCCCCTGTGGGTGCCCTTTGTTCGAAAAGCCTGAGGAAGGGCACCCACAGGGGGGTGCCCCTACATTCAAGATAATGACCCCGTGAAAATGGTTTGGCATTGTCATATGAACATCAACATTAGTACCAGGATACCGTAGCGGCATCTGAAGCCAGGTTTCACGTATCATTCTCCCCGCGTCATTCAATTCAAGCTGTCCGTCTTGAATGGTTCCAAACAGGCATTCACGATTTTGAGCGCATACGGTCACAAAATACGCGCCTGCGGAAAAATAATCGAAATCTCTCAAGCGTATGGATCTACGATGATGAATTTCCGGATTATACATAAGATCCCGTAGGGGCGGCCCCCTGTGGCCGCCCTTTTCCTTGCCTATCGATAAAAGGCGGGCACCCACAGGGGGGTGCCCCTACGTTTTGGTTCGGGAATGGCGGGCAGGCCAGGGGGGTGCTCCTACGTTTTGGTTCGCGAATGGCGGGCAGGCACAGGGGCCTGCCCCTACGTTCCAGGCAGCGAAATGGTAAACTCTGTTCCCTGCCCCTTAATGCTGCTTACCCGAATACGGCCCCCGTGCGCCTCGACAATTCGATAGACCATGGCAAGACCGAGCCCTGAACCTCCCGGCTTTGTCGAATGAAATGGTTCGAACAACTGTCCCAGCTCTTCTTCATCAATGCCGACTCCGGTATCGGAAACCGACAGCAGGATCGGGCACCCTGCCAGTGGCTCGGCGCCGCCACCCGGTACCACTGCCCGGAAAGTTATGGTGCCATCTCCACCCATTGCTTCTGCAGCATTCACAAACAGGTTCCATAATACCTGTCGAAACTGGTCGCCATCAACAAACAGGACCAAACCCTCAGGGCACTCCTCTCGGAAAGAAATACTGGAAAATCGCGGGTCTGCTTCAAGTAATGCTTTTATTTCACCAAGTATCCAGCCAAGTTTTATCTTTGTTTTAACCGGCTGGGTCGGCCTGGCATAGGCGAGAAAGTCCTTGATCAAGGTATTGAGACGTTCGGTTTCACGGAGCACAATATTTAGCAGGACCTTATCCTGAGGATCGATATTTTTCCCGCCGGCAATGAGCTGCACCGAACCGCTGATGGATGCGAGGGGATTGCGGATTTCGTGGGCAATCCTGGCAGAGAGCTCGCCAATGTCGGCAAGGCGATCGGCACGCTCCAGTTCGGCCTTCATTTTTTTGACCAGGGTAAGGTCCTGGAAGTCGATGATTGTGCCGACCGTGGTACCATCCTTATCGGGAATGGGCACTGATTTAAAACCGAAGACAAAGGTTTTCCCCTGCTGGTTTTTATATTCGATTTCGTCCTGGGATGGACCAAAAAGGCTTTCCAGCAAGGGGGCAAAGGCAGGGATCACTTCCGACAACGGCTGATCATACACGTCCTTCTGTGAATAGCCGGTGAGCCGTTCGGCATAGGGATTGAACACCCTGATCCTGCCCTCGCCATTAACCGTCAGCAGACCGCTGCTGAGATTGGAAACGATTGAGGTGCTGAGCCTTTCCAGTTCCTCGAAATCGATTGCCTGCTTGCGTAGCGCCTTCTCGCTTGCCCTTAAGCGCTCGGCAAGGTAGCTGGTGAGAATTGCGGTAAGCAGAAAAGCAACAATATTGATGGAGATAATGACAAAGAGCGCACCCGGATCGACCTGCTGAGCCGCCTCCGGCGGCAGACCTATCGAGGTCAGGCGCCCGAAGTAGTGGAGGTCCATGATGGCGCCGTACAAAATCGCGCAAAGTGAGGCGGAATACAGGGCCTCACGGCGTGAAAGGAGCATGCTGGCGCTGATGATGGAAAGGAGGTAGAGAAACGAGTAGGGAGAGGCAATACCGCCAGTTAGAAGCAGGAGCAGGGTGACGAAGCCCAGATCCCAGACAATCAGCAGATACGTGATGGCACGATGCAGCCTGTTGGTTGCCCAGAGGAGAACAAGGGACAGGATCGAAATGAGATAAGTGGCGATTACAAGGCGAGTGATTCCTGTCAGGGCCGGCGCAGATATTCTACCAGACTCACCTGAATCCAGGATGGCGGTGGAGATGAGAAACAGTGAGACCACCACCACCCTGGCAAGTACGAACCTGACAAGTCGCTTCTTTTCTTCCACCGGCTATCCGCCGACTGTTCCGGCAATTTTGAAGATCGGAAGGTACATGGCAATAACCAGTACCACCGACCACAACGCCAAGGAACACCATGAGCATCGGCTCCAGCATTGCTGTCATGGCACCCACAGCGGAATCCACTTCGTCGTCATAGAAGTCGGCAATCTTCGAGAGCATGGCGTCCATGGCACCGGTCGCTTCACCAACGGCAATCATCTGCACCACCATCGGAGGGAATACGCCACATTCTCCAAGCGGTTCGGCAATGGTCTTTCCTTCCGAGATCGATTGACGAACATGCATGATGCCCTCTTCGACGACTTTATTGCCGGCCGTCCGGGCCACAATATCCAGACCGTCCAGAATCGGCACCCCGCTGCTTATCAGCGTACCGAGGGTGCGGGTGAACTTCGCCACCGCGACTTTCCTGATCAAGTCACCAACAATGGGCGCTTTCAAGGCAAGCCGGTCCATCGTCCTTCGCCCCCTGTCCGTGGCATAGTATTTTTTAAAGAGAAATATAAGAGCAAAAATCGCTGCGATAATGACAATGAGATATTTGACCAGGAAGTTGCTCAGAGCAATAACCAGTTTCGTCGGCCCGGGAAGGTCTCCGCCAAATTCAGCAAACATCTTGGCAAAGGTCGGAATAACGAAAACCATGATAACCCCAACCACAATGACAGCGATGGACATGACCGTAGCCGGGTAGACCATCGCGCCCTTGATCTGCTTCTTCAGCTTCATGGACTTCTCGGTGTAGGCGGCAAGACGGCTGAGAATGGTGTCCAGAATACCGCCCACCTCACCGGCCGCCACCAGGCTCACAAACAGGTTATCAAATACCTTCGGGTGCTTCCCCAGGGCGTCGGCAAAGGTTGAGCCGCTTTCGACACTCTCTTTCACCTTCAACAGTACATCCTTGAAGGCTTTATTTTCCTGTTGACTGGAAAGGATCTCAAGGCATTGTACCAGGGGAAGGCCGGAATCGATCATGGTGGCAAACTGCCGGGTAAAGATAACCAGTTCCTTGGTCGTTACCTTCTTGGCGCCAAAGCCAGGGATCTTTATCTCCATCGAAAGACCTTTGCCCTGCTCTTTGATGGAGACAGCGGTAAAGCCGAAACGTTTCAGTTGAGCCTCTACCACCGACTGGTTCGCAGCCTCCATGACACCTTTTTGGGCGGAGCCGTTTCTGCTTCGACCTTCCCATTGAAATTTTGCCATTGTATCCTCCTTCAAATACCGATGCACCTGCATCGAACATTATGCATTACATCGGGCACGAACCGGCTGGTTATTCCCGTCGGGGCAGACTCCTGTAAGGTACCCTCAATGCGGGCAGGCACAGGGGCCTGCCCCTACATCCGATCTCTGGCCTAGCGATAAAATTCATTTCCCTACACAAGTTCAAAACCAACGTAGGGGCACTCCCCCCGTGGGTGCCCTTTTCCATACCTGGCAACCACGGTGGTCAGACCTGTGGCCTGCCCCATCACAAGATCACCGCTGCGGTTTCTTGGTCGCCATCGATCCGGCGGCCATTCCCATCATCTGTCTCAACTCATCCGGATCGGTTGATCGGCCCAAGGCATCATCAAGGGTTATCAGACGTCGCTGATGGAGGTTGAACAGTGACTGGTTCATCGTCTGCATCCCGAATTTCTCCTGCCCGACCTGCATCTGCGAATAGATCTGGTGGAGTTTGTCCTCGCGGATCAGGTTCCTGATAGCCGGGTTGGGGATCATCACCTCCAGTGCCAGCACGCGGCCCTTTCCGGTTGCCTTGGGAATAAGAGTCTGGGAAAGCACCCCCTCAAGAACGAAGGACAGCTGGGCACGGATCTGGGTTTGCTGGTACGGTGGAAAAACATCCACGATACGGTTAATGGTCTGGACGCAGGAGTTGGTATGAAGCGTGGCAAAACAGAGGTGACCGGTTTCCGCAAGGGTCAAAGCGGCCTCAATGGTCTCCAGGTCCCGCATTTCCCCGACCAGGACAACATCCGGGTCCTGACGGAGGACATATTTCAGTGCCTGCTTGAAACCCTTGGTATCCGAGCCGACTTCACGCTGATTCACCAGACAGCTTTTATGGGGGTGGAGATATTCTATCGGGTCCTCAATGGTAACGATATGCTCATGCCGTTCGATGTTGATCTTGTCAATTATCGACGCAAGGGTTGTAGACTTGCCACTTCCCGTGGGGCCGGTCACTATTATCAGGCCACGCGGCTTATGCGCCAGTTCTGCCACAATCGGAGGCACCCCGAGCTCTTCAAATGTGAGAATTTTGAAGGGAATCGTTCGAAAGACACCCGCAACCGCACCGCGCTGAACGAAAACATTGCCACGGAAACGGGAAAGCCCCTTGACGCCGAAGGAAAGGTCCAGTTCGTTTTCTTCCTCGAACTTATGTTTCTGGGTATCCGTCAGCACGCTGTAACAAAGCTGTTTGGTCTCTATCGGGTTCAGTGCCGGCATGTCGAGGGCCGCAAGTTTCCCGTCAATCCTGATCTGTGGGGGAGTGTTCGTGGTAATGTGCAGGTCCGAGCCACCCCGAGCAATAAGTTCTTTCAGCATATCATGTAAATTTGCCATTAAATTCTGTCCCCCCGATTCAGCTTCAGTCTCATTTCCATTGAATAACATCGTAGGGGCAACCCCCTGTGGTTGCCCTCAATTTGGGCGGCCACAGGGGGCCGCCCCTACAGATAATTCTGAATTCTTGATTATCACCACAACGTGAACTCGCCGCAAATTAATCATCCGGCATGGTAACCCGCAACACTTCTTCAAAGCTTGTCACACCGTCCTGCAGTTTGGTCAGGCCCGACTGACGCATGGTCTTGACCCCGAGGCGCATCGACTCCCGTTTGATTTCAGCGGTGTTGGCACCATTGAGAATCAACTCCCGTATCTCCTCATACATCGGCATTACCTGGTAAAAACCAACCCGGCCCTTGTAGCCGGTATCGTTGCACTTCGGACAGCCCTTGCCCCTATAGCAGACGACGGTAGGAGCATCTTCCGGAGAACAGCCGGCATCAATGAGCGCCTGAACAGGAATTTCCTCAATCTCCCGGCATTCGGCACAGATGCGCCGTGCAAGGCGTTGCGCTGTGATGAGGTTTACGGCCGAAGCAACCAGGAACGGCTCTATCCCCATGTTCAGCAGGCGGTTGATGGTAGCGGGAGCATCATTGGTGTGAAGTGTGGACAAGACCAAGTGGCCGGTTAGAGCCGCCTTGACGCCGATTTCCGCTGTTTCGAAGTCACGGATCTCGCCGATCATGATGATATCCGGATCCTGACGGAGGAATGAGCGCAGCGCAGCCGCGAAGTTGAGGCCGATATCCTCATGCATCTGAACCTGATTGATGCCGGCAAAGTTGAACTCGACCGGATCTTCGGCAGTCGAAATATTCTCCGTGGTTGTGTTCAGTTCGGCAAGAGCCGAATAGAGGGAAACCGTCTTGCCGCTTCCGGTCGGCCCCGTGACGAGAACCATACCGAAAGGCTTGTGGATCGCCTCTTTGAAATGGGCCAGAGCCCCCTCCTCATAGCCGAGCTTGGTCATATCCAGCTGCAGACTGGACTTGTCCAGCAAACGCATGACAATCTTCTCGCCGAACAAGGTAGGCAAGACGGACACACGAAAGTCCATATCTTTCCCCCCGCCGAGCTTGATCTTGATGCGACCATCCTGGGGAAGTCTTCGCTCGGCAATGTCCAACTCCGCCATGATTTTAAGACGGGAGGTTATGGCGTTTTTCAGTTTCAAGGGGGGTTTCATCGCCTCATAGAGCACCCCGTCGATCCGATAGCGCACGCGGAAAGACTTTTCATAGGGCTCAATATGGATATCACTGGCCTTACGCTTGATCGCATCAGAGAGGATCATGTTCACCAGCTTCACGACCGGAGCATCTTCCGTGGCTCTCTCGAGAGACGTGACGTCGACCTCTTCCTGTTCGGCCACGATCTCCATATCATCCATGTCAAGGTCGCTCATCATATCGGCAAGGGACGCTGACTGATCATAGTACTTGTCGATCGCCGACTTGATGCCGGTATCCGATGCGACCACGACCTCTACATTATAGCCGGTCATGAACTTGATATCGTCAATGGCAAAGATATTGGAAGGATCGCTCATGGCCAGGATGAGCGTTGATCCGGACCTGTTTACGGGAATTGCCTGATACTTCTGAACGACCTCTACAGGAAGGAGCTTGACAACTGCCGGATCAATCTCGAATTCGGCAAGATTGATGGAAGGAACACTGTACTGTTTGGAAAGGAAGGCTGTCAGCTCGCTTTCGCTGATGTACCCTTCCTTGACGAGAATAGCGCCGAGCCTGAGCTGGCCGCCAGAGTTTTTCTGCTCCTCAAGGGCCCGCTGTAACTGGTCTTTCGTAATCAGATTACTTCGAACCAGGAGTTCGCCCAGTCTGCTTGGCTGCATGAAAACCTCAGTATCCTAAACGATTGGTTACTACAACTTGGGGATGGTATTTTGAAAGCGGCCTAATGTCAAGATTTTGTTATCTTTTGTCAACTTTCAAGCACATCATGTAATTTTCGTCTCATAACAGCACAGGGTGCCTCGCGCCCGGTCCAGAGTGAAAAAGCTGCCGCACCCTGGGCTGCCAGCATGCCGAGACCATTGGCACACGCCAAGCCTCGTGCTTTCGCTGCGGCAAGAAGCGGGGTTTCCGCAGGCACGTAGACCATATCGTAGACCTTTCCCGTGGAACGCAACTCCAAGAGTGGTAAACATACAAAACTTGTGCCATTCATGCCAACCGATGTGGTATTGACAAGAAGATCGGTTTCACGGAGGTGTTCACCGAGGTCTTCAGCAGCAAGGGAAGAAATGGTAAACCGCACCGCAGGGAAAGCGACTTGGAACATTTCCACCAGCGATACGCCCTTCTCCCTGGTCCTGTTGGCGATAACAATGTGTGCGACTCCAGCCGCTGCAAGGGCAGCGATCGCCCCGCGTGCCGCGCCACCCGCTCCGAGGAGCAGCACCGAAGATCCGCGGGGGTCATGGTCCAGATCCTCCCGCACGGAAGCGAGGAAACCGCTCCCATCAGTATTGTAGCCAACCAGAAGCTCCCCCTCTCGACAGACAGTATTTACAGCCCCACACAACTCCGCTTCCGGGGAGATCCTGTCAAGGAAAGGAATTATAGTGCTCTTGTGGGGTATGGTGACATTAAAGCCCCAAACCCCCAGGCGTCTGAGACCCTCCACGGCCTGGCCGAGAAAATCCGGCTCCACCGCAAAAGGAACATACACATAGTCTATTCCCAATTCCTCGATGGCTGCATTCTGCATGGCCGGCGACAGGGAGTGCCCAACCGGCGAACCTATGATACCCACGACCCTGGTTTTACCCGATATTTTCATTGTCAGCGTACTCCGTATTCAGAAAGAATTCTCTGCACTTCATTATCCAGGGAAGGAAATTGTGCTGCCGCTTTCAACAACTCCGTTTTACCTTCCTTCCGCATGCCGAGTGACAGGAGGGTCTGGCCTACCTCAAGCCGGCTGTAGAGATAGATCTGCACCGCTTTGTCCGAGTCCAGGTCCCGGAAGGGTATCGTATTCGTCACAATTCCCCGCAGCGAATAGAGATCCCATACTCCAACATCAGGTGGATACGCAACCTTCCCCGCATCCTCATGAAGCTCATAGCAGATTCCCCGCTGGCGGAGGCTAAACCCTGCAAGTTCAAGCGAATAGCGGGTAGAAAAATCGATATAAACCGGCCGCTTTGCCAGTTGCTCGTGCAAAGCGATCGGAAGAATTTCCCGGAGTGGTAGTGCCTCCTTAATCGCCCTCCGCAAAGGACTCTCCCGAAACAGGGCCGGGAAGGAATCCAGGTACCAGCGGAACTGCAGGTGCGGAACATGGATGAGCGAGAGATCTTCCCGCATCCGCTCGACACCCTGCAGGTACCAGAGCGGGAAAGCCCCACTGTCTCCCCAGGTAAAAAGTGCCGCCCCGTAAGGAAGAGAGCGAAAGGTATTAACGGCATAATCATAGGCCAGATAGTTATTGTGCTGATCATTCTTCCGGTAATTCAGCGAACACTGCACCAGAGGAAGAGCTGCCATCAGTAGAACAAGGGCCGGCCACACTGACCAGGCAGGCGGGTTCTTCGGCTTCAGCCAGTCCGCAATCGTCTTGGCCAAAGAAAAGGTGCCAAGACCGACAAAAACCGCGGCCATCATGTAGAGCGGGGTAAAGAATTCCTCGGTAAGGAATATCATTCCCTCCGGGGTATTCTGATAACCGACGACAAAGGCAAGAAAAACCGCGATTGCAATGCCAAAGGCAAGAAGAAAGTCCCTTGATCGATGCCGATTCAGCACGACACCCGCCAGGAGGAGGAAAAATCCGAGTGCGGTGAACTCGTTGACAAGATTGAATGCCGCTAGTTGTTTTAATAACAGCTGCCAATCCCGCTCCACGTGCTCCATGGGATAGCCCTTACGCAGGAAATTCCAGAGAAATTGCGACAGGGTCTTTGGGTCTCCCCAGTTCAGTACAGGGTTTTGGGTGGCGCGTATCGGCATGTGGAGATAGACGGAAAGCCCGACAAAAAAGGCAGCCAGCGCAAGAATCTGTTCCCTGATCCGCGTGATGAGCCGCCAATCCGTAACCATTATCAGAAAAGCGAAGGACGGCAGAAGCAGAACAATAGTCTGGTGCGCTCCCATAGCCAGGCCACACAAGAAGGCGCCCAAGTAGATGTATCCCGGACGTTCCGAACCATTTCGGTACTCTTCCCGCCAGTTCAGCAGCAGCAAAAAAACCAGGGCGACAAGAAAAGTGAGCAGCGGATACGGCTTATCGTGATTCGACTGGAGCCAAAGACGGGGAGAAAAGGCAAACGCCAGGGCCGCTGAGAGAGCCGCGGCCCGCTGCAGGAACAGCACCGACCTGTCCGCCAGATCGCCACCATCTTCCGTCAGCAGCCTGAGAGTGAGCAGATAGACGCCAAAACAGGCCAGGGCTGCGGATACGGCGGTGGCGAAATTGACCCGGAAAGCTATGTCCCCGAAAGGGAGGAAGGTAAAGGGCTTTGCGTAGTTGACAAACAGGGGATACCCGGGCGAGTGGGGGGAACCGAGAGAAGAGATGGCCGTGACAAACTCGCCGCTGTCAAAAAAAGTGACCGTAGGCGCTAAAGTGAGAAGATAGACGAAGAGCGGTACGATCAGGGAAAGGCTCGCAAAGATATCTACATGGCCAAAGAGTTTTTTAAGGCGCATAACCATTTCTCAACTTCAATAATTTGACGTGTAGGGGCAGGCCCCCGCCTGCGGACTGGAGCGCTTCGGCGCGCAAGCCCGTGCCTGCCCGAATCAAGGGTACCCACAGGGGGGTACCCCTACAAAGGCGCAAAGGCAGACCTGCCAGGTTTTTGAAACCTGGCAGGTCTCGAGTTACTAACACCGGACTTAATCAACCTTCCTCCCGATCCTGGCAAGACTCATCCTGCCCTTGGCAAGGTAGTAGAGCCCGATCAGGGTAATGGGAAAGAAATTGATCGCATGGATAACAAGAGCCACACTGACGGCCTTTTCCCCGCTGATGCCGAAGGCCGTAATTGCTTTGTAGCAGGCGTAATGATAGGTGCCGATATAGCCGGGTGACGCAGGCACCAAGACCGCAATGACGAGAAGAACCATGATGAACAGGGATGCTGTCAAGGGAAGGTCAATGCCAAAGGATTGTAGGGCAAGGTCGATGGGCCAGATGGCAAAAGCCCAGATGGCCACGGAGGACGCAATCAGCCCCAGGAAGATTACCGGCCGCGACGAAAGACGTATGCCCTTGATGAAAGAGCCGAGCAGCGGGATAACCTTTTCCGCCAGACGAGGTGAAAAAGGCTTCAGCAGTATCGCCGCGACATGAAGAGTTGCGATTGTCTTCTTCTTCAGCAGAATCAGAAAAGCAACAATTGCCAGGTAGGCGGCGACAGTAACATAGCCACCCGTCATGAGGGCTGTGCGGATTTCCGCATCATCTCCGGGAAGGTGGAGGGTAAACAAGGTCGCTAGCAGGATGAAAAGGACGGAGAAACCATCGAAAAGACGATCAAGAACAAGGGATGCGAAGACAGTTCCCTTATCGATTCCCTCCTTTTCACCAAGTACATAGACCCGTACCAGCTCACCAATCCGGGCAGGAAGAAGATTATTGGCCATATAGCCGATGGAAGTTGCAGAAAACAGATTCGCCATGGAGGTCTGCTTGTCCTCAACAAGAAGCAGTTTCCAGCGGTAGGCGCGCAGGTAGTAGCTGAGCAGGGTCGCTGCCACTGCCGGCACCAGAAAGCGCGAATCCATGGTACGGAAGGCTGCCATGAGTTTTGCCCCATCAATGGAACGAAAGACGAGAAACAGAAAGAAGGCGCTTATGCCGATACCCAGCCAGAACACGCCCCGATGTTTGTTTTTGCCTTTCAGCGCTCCCTCGTCAGGCATTGAGCTACTCATGGTGTCGGATCAGGGAAACATTCGCAAGTATTTCCCGGCAGCGGGATACATCATTCCGAATGGCCTCCTGCAGGGAAAAAATGTCGGAAAATTCTCGCTCATCACGTACCCGTTCGACAAAATAGATCCGCAGACTGCTGCCGTAAAGGTCAGCATCGAAATCAAGCAGATGGACCTCCACCGTTACCCTCGAACCATAGAAAGTCGGATTGTTGCCGATATTGCAGGCACCGTCGCGAACCCAGCCATCACCCTCAACCTTGACGGCATAGACACCGGGCTTCGGCAGCAAATCCTCTTCAACCTCGATATTCGCAGTGGGGAAACCAAGCTGCTTGCCACGGTGAAAACCATGGACAACCTCTCCACCAACGGAAAAGTAACGACCAAGGAGCGGCACGACCCCCCGGACATCGCCGGACGAGATCAACTCGCGAACCATGCTGCTGCTGAAACCGGTCTTATCATTACCGACCTGATCCAAAACATCGACAGAAAAGCCAATCTCTTCTCCCAGTTTGCGAAGAAGGTTGACATCTCCTTTGCGGTTTCGTCCGAAGACATAGTCAAAACCAACAACAAGACTCTCCATCCCGATGCTCCCGACCAGGATGTCCCGTACGAACTTTTCAGCGGGGATGTCGGCAAATTCCCGGGAAAAAGGCACAATCACCAGCACATCAATCCCCGACTCCGCAATGAGCCGTTCTTTCTCGGCATAAGTGGTGATCAGCCAAAAATCCCGCTCGGGAGCAAGAACCTTCAGCGGGTGAGGGGCAAAGGTGACAACCACCGACACTCCTCCCAGTTTCGCTGCAGCCTGTCTGATCGTTTTGAAAATCGCACGGTGGCCAAGATGGACGCCATCGAAGTTGCCGACTGTCACGACTGCATGGGGAAACGGTGCAGGGATTTCCTCAATAGTACGGTAAATTAGCATATTACGCTTGTGCGGCCTTATTGGCCGACCTCTTTTTTCCAAATATTCTCGCCACCCAGATACTCACCTCATACATCATATACATGGGAACCATAATGACGACCATGGTAAGCATATCAGCATGGAAGGCAGCGATAATCGCGCTTGCAAGTACGGCGTACTTTCTGTTTCTCGCCAGGAAGCTTCCGGTGACCAGACCGAAGCGGGACAGGAGCAGCACCATGATCGGGAGTTCGAAGATCAGACCGAAGATGAGGATCAGCCGAAGGCAGAAATTCACATAAGCACTCAGGTTAAACCAACTCCTCAGCCCTACAGACTCGTAGGAAAGGGAGAAGTTGATAATGACCGGCCAGATTATGGTGAGGAAAAAAAACGCTCCAACACAGAAACTAAGCGTTGCCGTCGTAATAAAAGGAATAAGCAGATGTCGTTCACGCCTGGTGAGCCCCGGTGCCACGAAAAGCCAGACCTGGTAGAAAATAATCGGAAGAGATAAAATCAGACCCGCGATCATGGCAATTTTGCACTGGATAAAAAAGGGCTCCAAAGGTGCGCTGTAGTTGAGCCGGTTGTCGGTACCTTTATCCACTTTCTCCTTACCAAGGTCATAGTGGGCATAGACACCAGGATAACGATCCTTGACGATTTGGTACACCTCTACCTTCAGCTCTGTCAAGTAGGTATGTCCAGTTAACGGTTTCTCGATAAAAGCGAGTATGTCGGGGGCAAAGTTCCAGGCGACCCCCATACCGATTACAATCGCGAGAATAACAACGATCAGCCTCTTGCGGAGTTCCACCAGATGCTCAACAAAAGACAGCATTTTCTCCTTAGTCATGGTAGCTGTGTATCCTCCATTTTCTAGACAAGCACAGTAATATCATTTAGTTACATAACCAGCGACATCTCTTCAGCATAGTTTTGCTGAAGTCAGGAATTTAGCCCCCCTCCCTTGACGGGCCTGCGCGCTGAAGCGCTTCGGCACGCAAGCGGGAGGGGATTAAGGGGTGGGTGAGGCTGCCAACAGAGCAAACATGGCAAATTACCCCTCCCCCTACTACCCTGACCCCGCTATACACCCGCAAGGGGCGGGGGAACATATCTTTTATGTACTTAATGATTACACTACGGTTGAGAAACTAGCATAGCAGTGCCTGACAAAGCAATCGGTTTCACCGTCTTTTCCCGCTGCGCCGGGGCATTTTCCCCTTCTTTCCCTTCCCGCTGCGCTTTTCGGCAACCGCAGGCCTCGAACGCGGCGCTCCTTTCCCCTGCGTGGCTCCCGTGCCGGATTTCTGACTCCCGGCTTCCAGGGAAAACTCGATCCGCCTAGTGCTCCTGTTAACGGCATTTACCCTGACACGCACCCGGTCACCAATTCGATAGGAGAAACCACTCTTTTGCCCCTTAAGAGTGTGCTGTTTTTCAATCAGTCGAAACAGCTCATCGCCCAGGGCCGAAACATGGACAAGACCTTCCACCACCAGATCAGGAAGCTCAACGAAAAAGCCAAAAGAGGTGACTCCGGTAATGAACGCATCAAAAACTTCCCCAAGATGCTTCTCCATATACTGGAGGCGCTTCAGGTCGATGATCTCGCGCTCCGCTTCCATTGCCTTCCGTTCCCGCAGGGAAGACTGTTCCGCGACCTCAGGCAGGTCAGCGGCAAGCTTCCCCCGCTGACGCTTCTGTAACCGACCGGACAACTGGTCCTTGAGGATACGATGTACCACAAGATCAGGATAGCGTCGAATGGGAGAAGTGAAGTGAAGGTAGTGTGATGAAGCAAGACCAAAGTGACCCAGATTCTCGGCGGAATAGCGCGCCTGCTTCATGCAGCGAAGCAGCAGTTCGTTAACCAACCTTTCCTCCGGTCGCCCCTCAGCTTCCCCGAGCAGACGCTGGAACTCCCCGGGTGCCACCGAATCGCCCTTCAGTTTGAAGGAAAGCCCCATTGGCTTGATAAACTCCCGAAAATCGACCAGTTTTGCCGGATCAGGCGGCTCATGAACACGGAAGATACAGGGGATACCGTTCTCTTCAAGATAGGACGCAACCGCCTCGTTGGCAGCCAGCATAAACTCCTCGATAATCTTGTGGGCAAGATTCCGCTCGGCAATGCCGATGGATTCCGGCCGGCCTTGAAGATCGAGAACGATCTCCGGTTCGGGAAGATCGAAATCGATGCTTCCCCTCTGCCGCCGTTTCTTGCCGAGTCGACCGGCAAGCTCTTCCATGGCACGCAAATCATTGATCAGACCGGTATAGCGTTCTGTTGTTGCCGGGTTTTCATCCACGAGGATTTCTTTCACCTCAGTGTAGGTCAGTCGCTCATTGCTGCGGATGACACTGGGGTAAAAACGAGTTTCCCGTGCTTCCCCCTCAAGATCAAAGAGCAATTCCACCGTTAAGGCCAGGCGGTCTTCCCGAGGGTTCAGAGAACAGATGCCGTTGGAAAGCTTTTCGGGTAGCATCGGAATACAGCGGTTCGGAAAATATACCGACGTCCCGCGATTAAATGCCTCCCTGTCCAGGAGGGAATCAGGAGCGACATAGTGGGAGACATCGGCAATGGAGACCCAGAGCCTGATGCCGTCTTTTTTTTCTCTCCGCACCGCTATCGCGTCATCGAAATCTCGGGCCGTTTCTCCGTCAATGGTTACCGTCAAGTCCTCACGAAGGTCGACTCGCCCTTCCAGGTCAGAGTCCCCAACAGGTCGAAAAACAGAAGCTGCCTCAGTAACAACTTCCGGCGGAAAAAAATCGGAAAGCCCATATTTCCGAACGATAGTCAGAAATTCCACGTCGGGATCGTCCTGGTTTCCGAGAATTTCGATAATTCGCCCGATTGCGCCACTCCTCCCCGATGGGTAGGCGGTTATCTCTACCACAACCATCTGGCCTTTTCGTGCCTTGTTGCGGTCCGCAGGGGGGATTGCAACAGGATTGCTCAATCTTGGTTCGTCGGGAATCACCAGACCGTCTTTACCTGACAACTCAAAGCGCCCGACGATAGTTGTAAAACCGCGCTCCAGTGTTTCGACGACTCGTCCCTCCAAACGTCCGGGCGTGCTCCGCGGCTGGATGCGCACTACCACCCGGTCACCATGCATGTTGTCCCGCAGGTAGCGTGCCGGGATAAAAACGTCGTCACCGCCCTCATCGGGTATGACAAAACCGTAGCCGTCCCGATGAGTTGAGAGCTTTCCGGTTACCGTAGATCGTTTCATTAATCCCCCTATATTTTCGTCAAATCGTTTGTGCTATTCGCATCTATGGTTCCGAAGCACGTGATTATTCATACTATATAAATCTGTCTCACGCCCGTTCACTTCGTTCACTCGAGGCCGCAGAGGGCGCAGAGAGAACCTATTTTTGTAACTTAACCCCGAATCAGATTTTAGTTTTTCAAGCTTTTCTCTGCGTTCTCTGTGGCCTCGAGCGAAGCGGGCGAGAGAAAGCTTTTCAGCTTTTCGATGTCACTGTTTTCGCAACTAATATCATTGTTACTCATTTGACGGTTGCCGCAATCCTTCCGATTGTATACAATTTATTCTTGCATGGAAAGAAGGCATATTTTACCCGAATGGTACTCCCAAAGGAGAAATAGGTGCTCTACCGAAATATTCCCTTCCTCATAGTAATCCTTTTGTTTTCAATTTCCGTCTCGCAGGCATCTCTTATACCGCCTGAAGACCAATCCCTTCTGCTTTCCGCTGAACGGCTCAAGAATAAGGAGTATTCCGGCGCACGGGTTGCCGCACTCCAGGCTCAGCCAGGCCCCAAGCGGGATTTCGTGCTTGGTGTGACGGCATATCATTTGGAAAAATGGGACGAAGCAGAGCGGTATCTGGCAACTTCAGCTGAAGGTTTCCCTCTTCTGGGAGACTTTGCCCTCTACTACCGGGCCATCGCGCTAAACAACTTGTCCCGTCCCGCCGAAGCTCTGGCCTCCCTGCAAAGGTTGAAGCAGGAATACCCGGAGAGCCCGTTCGTAAGGTCAGCATCCCTTCTGGTAGCTGACATCCTCTTTCAGCTGGAAGATTTCCAGAAAGCCCTGATCTCATACCAGACATTTCTTGCGGATTATCCGTCCGGGAACGATTCTCTCAAAGCCCTGTTGCAATCCGCTCTCTGTCGGGAAAAGCTCGGTGATCTGAAAGGAGCAATGCAAGAATTGCGCGGGATCTGGCTTTCCTATCCGGCAAAATCGCTTGCCAGACAGGCAGAATCAGAACTCGAGCGGTTGCGGAAGGTCACGGAGAGTCCGCCACTCTTCACTACGTCAGAGCTTTTCGAGCGAGGGTGTACACTCTTCAAGCAACGTCACTATAAAGAAGCGGCAGCCGTTTTTTCAGATCTTTCACCTGGCTCCCTTCCCGATAAGCTGCGGGGTGACCTCGCCTTCAAGACCGCCATGACCCAGTATCGGTTAAGGAAAAATGCCGAAGCCGAACAGTCTTTTATCAGTCTCGCCTCTCCGGAAAGTCCTTACCCGGAGTTCCGCGTGGAAGCAGCCTACTGGCTCGCCCAAATATACGACCGTATCGGAAAGGATGATGAGGCTTTCAACACCTTCCTGGGACTTGCGGAGGCACATCCTGAATCACCGTTGGCCGACAACGCCCTGTTTCAGGCCGCCCTGCTCAAGAAGCAGGAAGGAACCCACCTGCAAGCACTGGCACTTTTTCGAAAGCTCTTCTCCGACTACCCTGACTCTTCATACGCCCCGCGCGCCTTGTGGGAATCCGCCTGGAGCCTGTATCTGTCCGGCAATTTTGCTGAAGCATCCAACACCTTTGCCCTGCTATCCAATGATCCGGCCTGGCGCGAAAAGGCCCTCTACTGGCAGGGTCGCGCCCTCGAAGCATCGAGCCCGGGAGAGGCTGCCTTTTCGGTGTATGCCCAAATCCAGCAGGAGTATCCCACGGGCTACTACAGCATGAACATCGTAAAGAAATTCGGAATTCGGAGTAATCGGATCCCGGTCCTGAGCACATCCTATCAGGTCCCGCGCTCCGACACTCTCGGCATGGAAAGGGCACAGACACTCATTGCTCTTGGACTCTATGAAGAAGCGGGCAAAGAACTTGCCGCGCTGAGGAAACGAAACCGCTCCTCATTCCGGGGATCCCTCGGACATGCAGGACTGTATCTCGCCATGAACGACTACCGCTCTGCAATGGGACTGTTCAAGCAGGAGGCACTCGTAACAGACGATGGGAACTCACCCTCGGTCTGGGCAATCCTCTATCCGGCCGCCTTCCATGACATCGTCTCCCACCACACCTCAAACGTCGGCATAGATGAGTGCATCACCTATGCCCTCATCCGGGCCGAAAGCAATTTTCTGCCCACGGCCCGCTCCCCTGTCGGCGCACTCGGTCTGATGCAGCTCATGCCTGCGACAGCCAGGGAGATCGCACGGAAGCTGGGAGATAACTTCTCCTCATCCCAGCTTACCAATCCCGATGTGAACGTCAGGATCGGGACCCTCCACCTGAAACATCTAATTAAAAGCTTCAACGGCAACCTCGTTTCGGCGGTAGCAGCCTACAATGCCGGCTCCACCCCGGTACGCCGCTGGAGAAAGAGCTTCCCCACCCTTCAGGAAGACGAATTCGTAGAAAACATTCCCTATCGGGAAACCCGTGAATACGTGAAAAAGGTGCTGGCGGCCATGGAAATCTATCGACAACTCTATGGACTGAAGGAAGCCACCAAAAAAGTACGGCCAACGGCACCAATTCAGGAAAAATCCTCTGTACCAACCACAATGGAACTGCCGACAGATCCGTGCTTGACCCGGGAACTGATTCCCCCGAAATCAACGCAGCCCTCACTCTGTCAATAGACCGGGAAATCCCTACGTTTTATTCCCCTATACGCAAAAATGAATCATTTTTCTTGCGATTCAAACAAATGTTTGATACATATGTTTACATAGTTTGCAAGGATCCCCCTGCTACCCTTTGCAAGAACTGCTTATACAGGCAGATGAGCACCGATAAAAGGTGATTTGTCAATGGACGTCAGGCACTTCAAACATCTTCGCGATTTATCGGCTTTGGCAATGTTCGTTTTCGCTAATGTTTAATCTTGGCGCCTCTGATGTAGCGGACTTCTGCCCTGGGAAAAAATTCACATGGAAGAGGAAATTTCAGAGACCAGGATTCGCATACTGGAAGCGGCTGCCGCTATTTTCGCAAAGCACGGTTTTGCCGCCACGACCATCCGCCATATCTGCAGTAAAGCCCAGGTAAACCTTGCTGCGGTGAATTATCATTTCGGAAGCAAGGAAGGACTCTACCGTGAAACGATCCGCTACGCACGGGAACGCGCTTACGAAAGCTATCCAACAACCTATGGTCTTGACTGCGAACGCATCACCGGAACAGCAACTGCGGTCCTTTGTCCGCTCATTTCTGCTCCGCACCTCCTTCGACAATAAGACGCGAGAATTCGGCACTATCGTCATGCGCGAAATGGTGGAACCTACCGCTGCCCTCGACATGATGCTCGATAGAAGGGATCCGCTCCCTTTTTGGTCAACTCGTGGGAATCGTCAGTGATCTCCTGCCGGAAAATACCGATGCGGAAACCATCCTTGCCAGCACCAGAAGCATTATCAGCCAGTGCCTTTTCTACCTTTTCAGCCGCTCGGTCATCAGCCGCATGTCACCCGAGGAAAAGTTCGGCCTGGAAGATATTGACAGGGTTTCCGAACAAATACTTCTCTTCAGCCTCTGCGCCTTGAAAGGGCTTGGAACAGAAATCAGTGCCACATCCCCTGGGATAGCCAACCGATAGGATCAGAACAAAACATGAGCGAATCTTCCCAGCCGATAAACAAATGGCTCATTACCCTGACAGTAATGATTCCCGCCTTTATGGAAATCGTCGATACATCAATCGCAAATGTCGCCCTGCCCCATATGCAAGGCAGCCTTAACGCAGGGACAGATGAAGTCACCTGGGTACTGACCTCATATCTCGTCAGTAACGCTATCATCATGCCGATGACCGGCTGGCTAGCCCGTATTTTTGGCAGAAAACGCTTTCTTATTTCCTGCATCATCATCTTCACCATGGCGTCCATCTTCTGTGGCTCAGCCCCTAATCTTGCCGCACTGGTATTTTTCCGTATCGTGCAAGGTGCCGCTGGTGGTGCACTCATCCCCATGAGCCAGGCAATAATGATGGAGTCTTTCCCCGCCGAGGAAGGTGGCATGGCCATGGCGATCTTCGGCATCGGGGCCATGTTCGGACCTGTCGTGGGGCCAACGCTCGGCGGCTGGATCACAGACAATATAAGCTGGCGCTGGATTTTTTATATCAACATCCCGGTCGGCATTATCGCAGTAATAATGGCAAAGTACTTCGTCTTCGACCCTTCCTACCTGAAGCGACAGAAGGCAAAGATCGATTACTGGGGACTGTCCCTCCTCACCCTCGGCATCGGATCCCTCCAGTTGGTACTCGACAAAGGACAGCAGGATGACTGGTTCAACTCAGCCTTTATCATAGCTTTCTCCATCATTTCCGTGCTCTCGCTCAGCCTTTTCGTCTATGTGGAACTGAAGCACGATCACCCAATCGTCAACCTGCGACTCTTCAAGGACGCCGCATTCTCTGCGGGAAACTTCATCATGTTCATGGTCGGCTTCTGCCTCTACGGTTCGGTTGTCATGCTGCCGCTCTTTCTCCAGACGCTTATGGGTTACAGCGCCACCATGGCAGGACTGGTCATGGCTCCCGGCGGCATTGCCTCGGTTATTGTACTGCCGTTTGCCGGAGCTTACACTCAGAATCATGACGGCAGAAAATTAATCTTTGGCGGACTGATCCTTGGTGGGATCTCGCTCTTTTTAATGCGAGGTTTCAGCCTCCAGGCCTCCTACTGGGATTTCGTTTGGCCACGTGTCATGCTCGGAGCGGCATTGGGAATGATCTTCCCCCCCTTGTCGCGATTAACCCTTGTCAACATTGCCCGGGTTGAAATGGGTAACGCAACCGGAATATTCAATCTGCTGAGAAATATCGGCGGTAGCGTCGGCATCGCTATCTCAGCTACCATGCTGGCGCGCATGTCTCAGTTCTACCAGGCAAATCTGGTAGGGCATATCAACCCGTTCAACCCTGTGGTGCAAGCGAGAATGGAAACCCTCAAGCAGGCTGCCATTGCCAAGGGAGCCGATGCAGTAACCGCCCACAGCATGTCACTGGAAATCCTCTCTCGCATCGTACGGAAAGAGTCGGGCATGCTGGCATACAATTATATCTTCTGGACCCTGGGCTTGGCATTCCTGTTGATTATTCCCATGCTCCTGCTGCTTAAGAGACACAGATACAGTACCTAGGAGTCTGTCGGACTTAGGGGAAGATAATTGACAGCATACTGACAATCAGTATAATGACGAACATTATTTTCAGGAGGAAGCCCTGATGTTCGACATTGAAAACAGTCTCGGATTTTTACTGGCCAAGACACACCAGCGGGGTTACGCCCTTTTTAAGGCGCCACTGGAAAAATTCTCACTCACACCGAAACAGTTTAGCCTGCTGGCCTTTCTCTGGAAACAGGATGGTCTCTCCCAAGTGGAGCTTTCCGATAAATGCCAGATTGATCGGACAACCATCGGTGGGCTTATCGATCGTTTACAGAAGCAGGGGTACGTTCGTCGCGAGCCCAAACCCGAAGACCGCAGGGCGTTTCAGATTCACCTGACAGATAAGGGAATATCCCTTGAAGAAGAATTGCTGTCCATTGCACGGAAGGTGACCGACACCTTCACTGAAGGGCTTTCTCCGGAGGAAACCGAAATACTCCGCCGGCTGCTCAAAAAGCTCCGCAGATAGAAAGGGAGACAATAATGCCAAAAATCTATCTTCTCGTCCTTTTCGCCCCTCTCATCCTGCTTGCCAGGGCGGAAGCCGAGACCCTGACACTTCAGGAATGCCTGAACAAGGCCGCAACAGCCAACCAGGAACTGAGAGTCTCAGCCTTTGACGAAAAAATCGCCGAGGAGGATGTCGGTGTCGCCAGAAGCGGTTACCTGCCGCGCCTCAACTTCCAGGGTGGCTACACGGTCCAGCAGGCCCCCCAATCCGTCATCATCCAGGAGAGAGCCGTGGAAACCCAGCAGGCGGAATTCGGCTTCTTCTCCGTTACTGCGGAACAGACACTCTACGATTTCGGGCGCACCTCGGCACGATTCCAGCGGGCTAAAGCCCTCCGTGACGCATCATCTTTCAGCCACACCGCTCGGGAAAAAGACATCTTTCTCCAAGTGGTAACCGTCTACTACGGGATCCTCGAATATCAGAATCTGGTCCGGGCCGCTGAAAAAGAGATTGTCCAGATGACCGACCACCTGCGAATAGCGAAAAATCTTTACGAGCAAGGGGTCGTTACCCGCAACGATCTGCTACAGGCTGAAGTCCAGCTTGCAAACAGCAAGCAACGGGGACTCATGGAGGCCAATCGGCTTCAAAACAGCTGGCTTTATTTCAACTACTTGATCGGGCAACCTTCCTCCTATCGTGCGGAACTGGAAGTTGTAGACACAACAGATATCATTCCCGCACCCGTGGAAGAGAAATTCCCTCTGACCAATCGAGCGGAAGTCATGGCTCTCCAGAAGGGCATCGAAGCGGATAATTTGGTTGTCAAAGAAAGTAGGACCTTTTATTTTCCGGAAATATTCACCAGACTTGGAGTGGATTACGTCCAGAACAAGAAGGTCGAAGAACAGGCCATTCTCTATGCAACAGTCGGCCTCAAAATCAACCTTTTCGACGGCCTCGCCACCACATCCCGCTACCGAAAGGCGGTCCAGTCCCGCTTGCAGAACGAGGAGAAACTGCGGATGCTGGAAACCCAGATACGCCTGGAGTACAACACTGCCAGCAACGACGCCAGGATTGCCGCGGAACGAATCAAAACAACCGCAAAAGCAGTAGCCCAGGGAGAAGAAAACCTGCGGATCAATAAGGATCGCTACCAGGAACATGTGGGCACAGCTACAGATGTTATCGATGCGCAGACCCTGCTGACGAAAACGCAGGCCGAATACTTCCGGGCACTATCCGACTACGAGGTAGCCATAGCCCGTATCAAAAAAGCTAAAGGGGAGCTGTAACCCATATACACGGAGGATTTGATGGCAGAGGAAAGCAACACCAGCGAAAACACAAAAACACCAGAGGCACCCCCTGTTAAGAAGTCTGGAAACGGCAAGAGAAAACGGGCAGCTTTCATCCTGTTGATTCTTCTTCTCACTGCCTGCTTTTTTGGACTGCAACTCTGGGTCAAGAGTAAGACTCATGTGGAAACCGATAACGCTTTTATCGAATCCCATGTCTATACCATCTCCTCACGCGTTCCGGGCAACGTGCTGAAGGTCATGGTACGAGACAACCAATCTGTCAAGAAGGGCGACCTTCTCGTGGAACTCGACGAGGCTGATTTCCAACTCAGGGTTAGGAACGCAACTGCGCAATTGAATATTGCCAAGAACGAGACTTCGAGCACCTATGCTCTGGCAGATGCCGCCAAGGCCGCGCTTAATTCGGACCGGGCGAAGCTGGAACAGGCTGATCTGGACCTGCAAAGAGGACGGAGACTCTACAAGAAAGAGGTCATTGCAAAAGAGCAGCTTGACAGGCTCGAAACCGCCCGGAAAGTTGCGGCTGCTAAGCTGGCTGAAACTGAAGGCTCGGTGCGCAGGGCACTTGCCCTCCTCGGCCTGACCGGAACCGGGGCAAAAGATGCCACTATCTCCAGAAAAGAAGCCGAACTCGATGAAAACAAGCGCAACCTGTCCTATACGAAAATCTATGCACCCGCTGACGGTTTCATCACGAAAAAATCCGTTGAACAGGGAAACAACATCCAGGCAGGTCAGCCGCTTATGGCATTGGTTGCACTGAACGGCTCCTGGGTAACAGCAAACTACAAGGAAGGCCAACTGACCTATGTGCGTCCTGGTCAGAAGGTCGAGTTCAAGGTTGATACCTACCCCGGCATCACCTTCACGGGGAAAGTTGACAGTATAATGGCAGGAACGGGGTCCGCTTTTTCGCTGCTCCCGCCGGAAAATGCCACCGGCAACTACATCAAGGTTGTGCAGAGGATCCCGGTGAAGATCCTTATCGATTCATCAAGCGATCCGAAACATCTGTTGCGGGTCGGCATGAGCGTTGTTCCGACCATCCTCACGGAAAGAAAGCTGGGCGATATCCTGAAGGACCCGTTCCGGTAGACGGGAAATCGATTCCTCCGTAGGGGCGCGGCGTGCCGCGCCCTGTTTTTTGTTTCACATGAATGAAGGGCGCGGCACGCCGCGCCCCTACCTGATCATTGATTCGTGCAGGTGATCGTCCCTGCATTCCGGACTCCATGGAAAACAGCACGCGAAACATAAACAAGTGGCTTATCACCATTGCTGTAATGATCCCCACCTTCATGGAGATTGTTGACACGTCAGTGGCCAACGTGGCCCTCCCGCACATGCAGGGAAGCCTGAACGCCGGCACTGACGAAGTCACCTGGGTTCTCACTTCCTATCTGGTGAGCAACGCTGTCGTGCTCCCGATGACCGGCTGGCTCGCCCGTCTCTTCGGCAGAAAGCGTTTTCTCACCACCTGCATTATCCTCTTCACCTTTGCCTCTTTCCTCTGCGGAGCGGCCCCGACCCTGGGTGTGCTCATTTTTTTCCGAGTGGTGCAGGGGGCGGCCGGCGGGGCATTAATCCCTATGAGCCAGGCGATCCTGATGGAGACCTTCCCCCCGTGGCAACAAGGGATGGCAATGGCCATTTTCGGCGTTGGTGCCATGTTCGGTCCAATCATTGGGCCCACTCTCGGCGGTTGGATCACCGACAACATGAACTGGCGCTGGATCTTCTACATCAACATCCCGGTCGGTATCTTTGCCGTCATTATGGTGAATTTTTTCATCTTCGACCCATCCTACCTGAAGCGGGTCAAAATGAAGATTGACTACTGGGGGCTTGCCCTTCTGACAATCGGTCTCGGGTCCCTGCAGGTAGTACTCGACAAAGGGCAGCAGGATGACTGGTTCAACTCCTCCTTCATCATCGCCTTTGCCATCCTGTCGGTACTTTCACTCCTTATCCTGCTTTACGTTGAGCTTTCCCACCCCAACCCGATCGTCAACCTCCGCCTGTTCAAGGACATCTCGTTCTCGTCGGGAAACCTCATCATGTTCATCGTCGGCTTCGGCCTCTATGGCTCCATTGTCATGATCCCCCTCTTTCTCCAGACACTCATGGGATATAACGCAACAATGGCGGGAATGGTGCTTGCACCAGGCGGAATCGCCACCCTCATTGCCATGCCTTTTGTTGGCGCAGTCATCCAGCGCTATGACGGCCGCTGGGTAGTCTTTGTCGGTCTGATCCTCGGCGCCTATTCCATGTTTCTCATGCATGGATTCACCCTGGACGCCTCCTACTGGGATTTCGTCTGGCCGCGCGTCTTCCTCGGGGTGGCACTGGCAATGATCTTCGTGCCGCTGACGACTGTCACCCTCTCCACGATCTCCAAGGTGGAGATGGGTAATGCCACAGGTATTTTCAACCTGCTCAGGAACATCGGCGGCAGCGTCGGCATCGCCACCGCAGCTACCTTGCTCTCCCGGTTTTCCCAGTTCTACCAGAATGATCTTGCGGCCCACGTGAATCCTTTTGATCCCGTTACCCAACTCCGCTTGGCGGAACTCCAGCAGAGCGCCATAGCCAGGGGGATCGATGCAGTTACCGCCAAAAAAACTGCATTAGCCATCCTCTACGGCACTGTTCAGCGACAGTCCGGAATGCTCGCCTACAACTATATCTTTTGGGTTATCGGCATCGCCTTTCTCGCCATAATCCCCTTTCTCCTCCTGCTGAAAAAACCCAAAAACCACAGTCAGGCGAGCTTTCACTAAAATCTTGGTCGCCGTCACCTCTACAGAAGAGGCCATTCACTCAGCTGAATTTTTATGTCAACCAATGATGATCATCTTCGTTTAACCTCATAACTACCGTAATCCACCCTTACAATAAGAGAAGCAACAAAAGGAGAACCACAAATGAAAAAGGTGAAACTGGTAATCGCAGCTATCGCTGTTCTGACTATGTGTGCGGGACTGGCACAAGCTGCCCCTGCTGACGAGGCTCAAACAAAGGGACCGCAGAGAGAAAACGTGGCATGCAGATATGCCGCAGGCAAACAGATGGATGTCGATAGCCACCTAGCGAAGATGGCAACCTGTCTCGGACTTTCCGAGGATCAAAAAGCGAAGATCAAACCAATCCTTGAGGAAAACTTCAAAGAGAAACAGGCCTTACGGGCCGACAAGAATCTGACCAGGGACCAGAGACGAGCAAAAATGCAGGAACTGCGCGTGCAATTGCATGAGAAAGTCAAGCCTGTCCTGACCCCGGAACAGAACAGCAAGGTTGCGAGTATGTGGAAAGCAACCGGTAAAAACTGGAAAGAGAGAAATGGCCACCACAAACGAGGGCACCATGGAAAAGACTTCCGAATGAATCCAACTAAGCATCTCGAGAGAATGACTGCCTGCATGAGTCTTTCCAAAGATCAGCAGACCAAGATCAAGCCGATTCTTGAAGAAAATTACAAAGAGAAACAGGCTGTCCATGCCGACAAAAATCTGACCAGGGACCAGCGACGGGGAAAAATGCAGGAACTGCGCGTCCAATTGCACGAGCAAGTAAAGCCTCTCCTGACCCCGGAACAGCTGAAACAGTATGAAGCACAGAAGGGTCCTGCTGCAAAACAGCCAAAGTGTGGGAACTGCCCCTTACTGAAATAGCGTGATCCCTTCAGCCACCGTCGCCAGAGAGCTTGGTACCGCTTCTCTACAGAAAAAGCCCGTTCTGCGGGCTTTTTTTGCGGCCAGAATTTACTTGCCCAATCTGTCAAAAGGGTGTATCCATGTGATTTTTTCACTATCAGGAAGGAGTACTCTATGGGAATTCTCTCGAACACGGTCAGCATCTGCCAGTTCAAGGTAGTCGGGGAAATACCCGACATTGATACCTTCGCATGGGTTTCCGAGCGACTGTCGAAAAACGGCTTTGTCTCCATCGACCAGGGCACAGAAGAACTTTCCGTTGGCTGGGTTGCACCGGATGACCACCGCAAAAACGATTTTAGTGTCCCGTCAGCTTTCTGGCGGGACAATTACCTTTTTTCACGCTGCGTCAGGACAAGCGGAGTATTCCGGCTGCCCTGCTGAAGGCCTACCAGAAAGTTGCCGAAGAAGAATTCCTCTTCGACAATCCCGGTTTTACCAAGGTGCCAAAACAACGGAGAGAGGAACTTAAGGAGTCAGTCCGCATCTCTCTGCTCGCAAGGACGCTACCGGTTCCGTCGACCTGTGATGCAGTCTGGGATACCCGGAGCAACACGCTCTCCATCGCATCGGTCAGTGCAAAAACAGTCGAGCAGTTCGACAACCTGTTCAAAAAAACCTTCGAAGATTTTCGCCTTGTCGCCATACACCCTTTCGCCAGGGCCACAAATGTCATTCCGCCCGTGTTGTCCGAGTTATTGCAGAAGGCCAATAAAGCCGGGTCGGAAGCAGTTCTCGATCTGATCCGCAGCAACCAATGGATCGGAACCGACTTTTTCCTCTGGATAACCTACCGGACCCTGAACGAATCAGGAGAATACCGGATCAACAGGCCCGGTCCGGCCACCGGGGGAGAGCCATTCACGGCCTACGTGAACGATCGTCTGGTTCTCTGCGGCGCAGGGGACGATGGCGCGCAGAAAATAACTATCTCGGGACCCCAGGACCGGTTTGGTGAAGTCCGCCTGGCCCTCAGCAACGGCAAGATGATCACCGAAGCAACCCTTTACCTGGAAAAGGGCGAACATATCTGGAAGATGACGCTGAAAGGCGAAATGTTCCAGTTTGCCTCTTTCAAGACCCCCAAGGTGCAGGAAGAACGGGATTCCGGCGTTGATGAGGCTAGCGAGCGGGAAGCGCTCTTTTTCGAAAAAATGTATGTTATGGAAGTAGGCCTTCAGATGTTTGACAGCCTCTTTGCGGCTTTTCTCTCGGCACGCCTGGAACAAGGGTGGGGAGAAGAGCTGCAGAAGATCGAGGCATGGCTCACCGAACAATAAACATGCCCCTCCTAAACAGCAAAAAGCCCGCCTAGCGGGCTTTTTCTTTTCCTCCGGCCAGTTGTTTAATCATACGCTGCATAATGCGGGTTGACGAACAGCCTAAAATCAGAGAATATCGTAGTATTAAAATCTTGATATACGGCATCTTCCGGAGGGTCCATGTCCACGCAAGCATCATCGATACTTGTTGGTAAGGGTACAGAAGAACTTTTCCTGTCTCCTCGTATGGCAAACCGCCACGGCCTCGTGGCCGGAGCTACCGGCACCGGGAAGACAGTGACCCTGCGGGTTCTTGCCGAGCAGTTCAGTGCCATGGGAGTACCGGTTTTCATGGCGGACGTCAAGGGAGACCTGTCCGGCATGGCAAAAGCGGGCGGAGATCATCCGAAGGTGGCGGAAAGGGTTCGAGACCTGAGCCTGGACAACTTCTCCTATAGTGGATTCCCTGTTGTTTTCTGGGACATCTTCGGGGACCGGGGTCATCCGATCAGGGCTACGGTCTCCGAAATGGGCCCCCTGCTCCTGTCACGCATACTTTCCCTGAACGAAACTCAGAGCAGTATCCTTAGCCTCGTCTTCAAGATCGCTGATGACAGCGGACTCCTGCTGCTGGACATAAAAGACCTGCGGGCAATGGTACGGTTCGTTGGCGACAATGCTACACAGTACAAGAACGAGTACGGCAACATTTCCCCTGCCAGCATCGGTGCTATTCAACGCAACCTTTTGGTGCTCGAGGAACAGGGTGGAGACCTCCTCTTTGGCGAACCGGCACTAGACATCATGGATTTCCTGCAGACAGACGGGGACGGGAGGGGAACTGTCAACATCCTCTCCGCCGACCGGCTCATGCAGTCGCCGAAAGTCTATGCTACGTTTCTGCTCTGGCTCCTGGCGGAGCTCTTCGAACAGCTTCCTGAGGTTGGCGACCCGGAGAAACCGAGGATCGTATTCTTCTTCGATGAAGCACACCTCCTTTTCGATGACCTTTCCCAAGCGCTGGAAGAGCGAATTGAACAGGTAGTGCGCCTGATCCGCTCCAAAGGGGTCGGGGTCTTTTTCGTTACCCAGAATCCCCTGGACATCCCCGACAAAGTGCTCGGTCAACTGGGCAACCGGGTACAGCACGCCCTGCGAGCCTTTACTCCTCGCGACCAGAAAGCCGTCCGGGCCGCGGCGCAAACGTTCCGGGTAAATCCGAAGATCGATACGGAGGCCGTCATCCTTGAACTTGGGGTTGGCGAAGCCTTGGTCTCCCTCCTGGATGACAAAGGAATTCCTGCCATGGTCGACAGAGCCAAGATAGCGCCGCCCCATAGCAGCCTTAGCCTCCTTACGAGCGCTGAAATTTCCCGGATCGTGCAAAGCTCACTCCTCTATGGTGCCTATGAAAAGACGGTGGACCGAGAATCGGCCTATGAGAAATTGAAGAAAAAGGCTGAACTGTCGGCAGCGGAATCACCACCTCCTTCGCCAGGCCGCTCATCCGGCAGTGAACGCTCCGGGGCGGCCGACCTCTTGGGGGCTTTCGCAAAAAGCGCCGCCCATGCCATCGGTAGCCAGGTTGGCCGCCAGATCATACGAGGGGTGCTGGGATCCATCTTTGGTAAGGGCAGGCGACGATAGAAAGCAGATTGCCTCGCTTCCAAGAATAAGGTACATAAAATGAACAGGAAAAACAGCGACCACCTGCTTTTACTACCACTGAACCTTGTGGCCTCCCTAAAGCTCAGGGCCGCCGGTCAAACCGAATATCCTGACATCCTGCCCATTTTTCAGCTCATGGCCTGGGGCCTCGCCAATGGGGTCCCGCTGACCCATATCCGGACGGAAAAGGAGCTGGCACGACTTTCCAGTCTTGAAGATCAGCAAGATGCCATGGATTACCTTGTTATGAGTGTTCCGGGCGGCCTGCCCGACTTACACCGCAATCTATTGAGGGTCCCGCCGAAGGCTGCGGCCCACCTGCTTCTCGACGTCCTTGACATGCGCCTCAAGGCCGACCCCCGCAATCCCTATCCCGTTGAGCCGACCGGAGCTTGACGGACGGCTGCAAATGGGCGAAGATGATTTCCCTGCTCGCAAATTCAACAAGAGGATTTTTGTGTCATTACTTACGCTTCGCACTATCCAGATCGCATTCGGCGGTCCGCCACTCCTTGAAGGGATCAACCTCCAGATTGAAGAAGGGGACCGTCTGTGCCTGCTGGGACGGAACGGAACCGGAAAATCTACCCTGTTAAAGATACTTGCCGGCGATCTTCCTCCCGACAGCGGAGAGATCATCCGCCAACAGGGCCTGCGAACAGCCGTCGTCAGCCAGGAGTCCCCGCCGAACCTCACCGGAACGGTTTTCGATGTGGTCGCCAGCGGAATGGGGGACGCAGCGGAACTTCTGGCTGAATATCACCATGTAAGTATCCGCCTTGCCACGGAGAGAAGCGACGAACTGCTAAAAACACTGGAACAGCTGCACAAGTCCCTCGAAGACTCCGACGGTTGGAGCCTGCATCAGGAGGTGGAGCGTGTTCTTGGCCGACTCACTCTTGATCCGGAAGCACAATTCACCCAGTTGTCTGGGGGCACAAAGCGCCGGGTACTCTTAGCCAGAGCCCTGGTATCCCAGCCCGATATCCTCATCCTTGACGAACCGACAAACCACCTGGACATCGACACGATTGTCTGGTTGGAAGATTTCCTCCTTAAGGAAGTAAAAACCTTCCTCTTCGTTACCCACGACCGCGCCTTCGCCCGGAGAATGGCAAACCGTGTCGCGGAGTTGGACAAGGGAAGGCTGTTTGTTTTTTCCTGTGGATACGATACGTTTGTCGAGCGCCGCGAGGCACTCCTGGAAGCGGAAGTTGCCCGGCAGGCGCTGTTCGACAAAAAGCTGGCCCAGGAAGAAGTTTGGATACGTCAAGGAGTCAAGGCACGGCGGACCCGTAACGAGGGGCGTGTCCGGGCATTAAAAAAGCTACGTGAGGAGCGGAGAACCAGGAGGGAGAAAATCGGTGCCGTAAAGATGCAGCTGCAGGAAACCGAACGCTCCGGCAATCTGGTGGTGGAAGCGGAGGCAGTATCCTTCAGCTACGACGGTACCCCGATCATCAGCAATCTCACGACCACTATCATGCGGGGTGATCGGGTTGGAATCATCGGACCCAATGGATCAGGCAAAACCACCCTTCTCCGACTGCTCCTTGGGGAACTGGAACCGCAAAGCGGTGAGATTCGACTCGGCACCCGTAGGGAGGTCCTCTACTTCGACCAGCTTCGCGAACAGCTGGACCCGGACCAGACCGTGCAGGAAAACGTGGGAGAGGGAAACGACACGGTTCTTATCAACGGTAAGCAGCGCCATATCATCGGCTACCTTCAGGATTTTCTCTTTTCACCGGAAAGGGCACGAAGCCCGGTACGAATTCTGTCGGGCGGGGAGAGAAACCGGCTCCTTCTGGCCAAATTGTTCACTAAACCCTCCAATGTTCTGGTCATGGACGAACCCACCAATGACCTTGATGCCGAGACCCTGGATCTCCTGGAAGAACTGCTCGTTGATTATCCCGGAACCCTTCTCCTGGTGAGTCATGACCGTGAATTCCTCAACAACGTCGTAACCAGCACCCTGGTCCTTGGAGATTCCGGCCAAATCAGTGAATTTGTTGGCGGGTATGATGACTGGCTTCGGCAGTCGACACCGGCACCCTCCGTTGCCACGTCACCAAGGTTGCCTTCGCCGCCAAAAGAAAAAACTCGCAGCGAGTCGGATAAGCCCCGCAAGCTTTCCTTCAAGGAACTGCGGGAATTGGAGTCACTGCCGGATCGAATAGCTTCACTTGAAGAAGAGATACAGTTGCTCCACGAGAAACTCGGCGGCCCCGAATTCTACCGGAACGCAGGAGCAGACATTTCCCAGTTCAAAGCACAGCTCCAGGCTGTTGAAAACGAGCTGGAAGAGAAGTATGCGCGGTGGGAAGAACTGGAAGCACTTTCGGGTTAGGGTAGAAAATGCGGTTGTCGATCAAGTAAATGTCCGTCAGAAGGAAGATACCAATGAATAACTCTCCATCACAGCCACACCTGCTGCTGGTCTATCCGTCCACCCATAAACTCGGCTGGGCACGATATTTTCAGCTCCCCTCCCTTTCTCTAAAACAGGTGGCAGCAGCAACCCCCCTCAACTGGAAAGTGACACTGGCGGACGAACTACACGACACCGTCCCCGTTGACGGAAACTTCACCCTGGTCGGGATTACCGCCATGACCCACCAGGCTACGCGTGCCTACGAGATTGCCGATGCTTTCCGCAAACGGGGAATCCCGGTGGTGCTGGGAGGAATACATCCGACGGTACTTCCTGAAGAAGCCCTCAGCCATGCCGACGCCGTTGTCATCGGCGAAGCCGAACCTGTCTGGGAAACACTCCTGGACGATCTCCTGCAAGGGAAACTCCAGCAAATCTATCGGGCCCCGCTTCCCGGCGGGAATCGCCTGACAATCCCGTGGGCACGGCGGGAAATCTTTAACGGCAAAAGGTACCTCACCACCCAAACCCTCCAGGCAAGCCGCGGCTGTCCCTACGATTGTCCCTTCTGTATCGTCACCCCCTACTTCGGTAACAGCTTTCGCTACCGGGACCCTGACGAGATTGAAGCAGAACTTCAGTCCTTCGACAAAAAGCTTGTCATTTTTCTTGATGATAATATTCTGGGGGACCCGGAAAGAGCCAAGCCGATTCTCGAACGGATGAAGGGGCGCAATCTCCGCTGGGGAGGTCAGGCAAACCTCCGTTTCGCCGAAGATCCTGAACTGGTTCAACTGGTAGCGGATTCCGGATGCGTAGGCATTTTTGTCGGTATAGAATCGGTTACCGGACTGCACGCAAACCATCCGAAAACCGCAAATGGCTCATCCCAGGCTGATCTGATAAAAAAGATACGGGATGCAGGGATTGTCCTGGAGGCTTCCATCATCTTCGGGTTCGATGACCACGACGAGAGCATTTTCGAAAAGACCCTCCGGTATCTCGAGGAGACAACCCCCAGCCTCCCGACTTTTAATCTCCTGACTCCGTACCCCGGCACGTCACTCTTTACGCAATTTGACCAGGAAGGTCGTCTCCTCCACAAGGACTGGAAGCGCTACAACCATTCCGAAGTCGTCTTCCGTCCTAAATTAATGACTCAGGAACGACTCTATCAGGGCTGGCTGGAGGCTCGACAGGAAGCCTATTCCTGGTCTTCCATATTCTCCCGACTCAAGGCGAACCCGCGAAGTCTGTTCACGAACCTCGCTTACAATATTCTCCGCAAGGGGCCAAACGACTCATTAGCTAAAGATCGAACTTGATCCTAATCTTTAACACGGTCCTTCACCTCACGCATAATTCATGTATCTTTTCGACAAGTCATCGTTTCCTTTTCACCCCCTCCCCTTCTGCACCCTTTCGACCAAATCGTGGGAATACAAGAGTTAGTACCAGCACCCGACACGAGTCGGCATAAGAGAAACTTTACACCATCCGATTGGATTCAATCTGAAGTATTCCCACGATTTGACAAGTATCACGCCTGCGTTACAATTTCAAATATATCCGGTGCAAAAAAAATCGCCACTGTAATTACAAGGAGGAAACAATGTCAACCAATTTAGTAAAGATATTAATTGTCTCTATTTTCATGACGGCATGCGCGTCACATAACATTATTTCTGCCGAGCACATGAACAGTGTGGCTACCTCCACCCCCCTGAAAGAATATCTGATTCAACCCGGTGACTCGCTGGATATCAAGTTTTTTTACAATCCCGAGCTGAACGATCTGGTAGTCGTACGGCCCGATGGTCGCATTTCTCTTCAGCTGGCATCAGAAATACCGGCAGCGGGGCTGACCCCCGCCCAGTTGACTGCCTCTCTGGAAAAAAGCTATGAAAAGGAGCTTGCCCATCCCGGCATCACCGTTATCGTCCGTACGTTTAGTTCGCAGAGAATCTATGTTGACGGTGAAGTTACTAAACCCGGAATGGTAGCACTGCTAGGACCGCTGACGGTTTTGCAGTCCATCTCCGAAGCGGGAGGATTAAAAGACACCGCCAACTCGAGTCAAATTCTGATTATCCGCAAATCGCAGGACAACAAACCTCAGGCCATTGAAGTAAATCTTGAAGATATTAGAAATGCCGCCGACGGAAGTCAGAATATCCTGCTCGCGCCCTACGACGTTGTGTATGTCCCGAAATCTACGATTGCCAACATAAACCTATTTGTCGATCAGTATATTCGCAAGAATATTCCTATACCGTTCGGGATATCATATGGAATTGGTTTTTAAAACCGTGGGCAGTATTATGTGCTGGCTCGCTCCGCCCTATCTATTCAGGCAAAATAGAAGGAGTTGAAAGGATATCATGGAAAGAATTACTTCGAGAAAACAGTTGAACCATAAAGACAACGTAAGAGATTTACTCACTGTCTTTTTCAAGCACCGAGCCAAGATACTCACCATATTCTCAATCGTTGTACTCATGGTGACGATAACCACTTTCCTTGCCTCTCCCGTGTATAATGCAAAATCTTCTTTGCTCGTTAAATACGGAAGAGAATATATGAACCAGTCAGAGGTGGGCTCGTCTTCACCGATGATGTCGCTGAAGCAGGAAGGAATAATAAATTCAGAGATTCAAATACTAAAGAGTCCCGATCTTGCTAAAAAGGTCATCGAGACTCTCAAGCTCAAGCAAATATACCCGGACCTGGTAAAAAGTTCGTCTAACATCAATCATCCGCTTGATGTTGCGATAGACCGGTTCGAAAAAAATCTGGCGGTGGAAGACATAAAAGATTCCAGTGTCATCAACGTATCCTTCGATCACAATAATCCTCAGATTGCCGCGAATGCAGTGAATCTCCTCGTCGAATATTATAAGGAGAAACATCTGCAGGTTTTCAGCAGTCCCCAGTCACCTTTCCTGGAAGGCCAAGTGGCAGACTTCCGCAAAAAGTTGCTGCAATCTGAGGCCGAAATGCAGTCTTTCAAGCAGAAGAACCATGTTTATTCTCTGGAAGAGCAGAGAACGCTGTTACTGAAACAGCGCACCGACCTTTCAAGCGAGCTGATGACCGCCCAGAACAGTATTGATGAGTTGCAAAAAAGACTAGGCAGTCTAAAAAGCAGCACGAGAGCGCTGACGAGTACCAATGCCCTGTACACGGGAACGGAGAGGGACAAAATTATCGTGGAGGCGCAGTCCAGACTCCTAGCCCTGGAAATCAGCCAGCAGGAACTGTTGCGAAAGTACAAGGGAGATAACAGGCTGGTTGTTGAAAACAGTAAGCAGATACAGCTTGTAAAGAATTTTCTCCGCGAACAGGAGTCAAACATAAGCAAAAAGGTGATGACCGGCAATGTGGTGTATCAAGATACCAAGAGGGATTCGGTGAAGACCGAAGCCGATTTGAGTGCACAAAGGGCGAAATATGCCACACTGAGAGTCCAACTGGGACAACTCGACTCCGAAATTAAGGCACTCGATCTCCGCGAGAAAGAGATGTCGAACCTGAAGCGGGAGCTGTCCACCAATGAGAAGAATTATTCGGTGTACGAAGCAAAAATGGAAGAGGCCAGGATCTCAGACGACATGAACCGGTTAAAAATGGCCAACATCAGTGTCATCCAACCGGCAAAAGTCCCGATAGCGCCGATCAAGCCCAAAAAGGGTTTAAACATCTTACTGGGAATAGTCTTTGGCGCACTTTCCGGTATCGGGTATGCCCTATTCTCAGAAAGGAACTCGCAGGGACTGGTATCACCCGAGATTGCAGAAAAGCGACTCAATCTCCAGGTCCTTGCCACCATCCCTTACAAAGACAGAAAAGAAAACAATGTACGCAAACTTCTACAATCTTAAGAAAGAACCTTTCCACATAACACCTGATCCGGAGTTCCTCTTTTTGAGCCCCAGTCATAAAGAGGCACTGGGCTCGATCATCTATGGAGTTAGCCACAAAAAAGGGTTCGTGCTGATAACCGGTGAAGTCGGAGTTGGCAAAACCACTATTATTCGCTCGTATCTTGAGGAAGTCGACAGAAGCAAGTTGAAGTTAATCTATATCTTCAATTCCAATGTTTCCTTTCAGGGCCTTCTGAAAACGATAAACAGCGAGTTGGAAATCATCGACCTTACTGATGACGTTTTCGAGATGGTGAACCAACTCCATTATGTGCTGGTCGAGGAATACAAAAAAGGCAGAACTGTCGTACTCATTATTGATGAGGCGCAGAACATGCCCGTGGAAACCCTCGAAAGTATCCGAATGCTCTCGAATCTGGAGACTTCTACGGATAAACTCATTCAGATCGTTTTCAGCGGCCAGCCCGAGTTTGAGCAAAAACTCGACCGAAAGGAATTACGGCAGCTGAAACAACGGATCGCTGTTAAAGCAACTATTCGTCCCCTGACGGCAGAAGAGAGCCGTTCCTACATCATGCACAGGCTAAAAAAAGCTTCTGCTGAAAATTTCGCGCTTTTTACGGATGGGGCCTTGCGCAAGATTATCAAGGAAGCTCACGGCATACCACGCCTTATCAATATACTCTGTGAAAATGCATTTATCACGGCACTAGGCTACAAACAGAGACGAATATCAGCAGGTATCGTGAAGGAAGTCATCGCTGACTTTGCCGGAAAGAAAAAGGGGCCGGCTCTGAAAATTGCACTAGCCTCCTTGGCGCTTATTCTGGCCATACTGTCTTCCTACTTCCTGTACCTCCATAAAAAACAGGCACTACCTGTGGCAAGTAAAAGCCCTGGCCCTCTCACTGCGGAACGTAAAACCGATAATACGACCGTGCAACCTGTAGTAAGCATGCCGAAAGAATCGTCGGCAGAGGGAACCAGTATCGCTGCAGAACCTGGCATAACACCCCGCGAATCCACGAAAATCGACTCCCCCGTTATCAGAGTCGTGAAGACAGGGGACACCCTATCGAGGCTCGCAGAAGATGTTTACGGTTTTAGCAACAAGGAACTTGTTACCTTTATCAAAGAAAGCAACCCTGGCATCTACGATGTCAACATAATCAAGGTCGGAGAGCATATCCTGTTTCCCACACGGGGAAAAGGGCTCAGGAGGGGATATGAGTAAGATATATGAGGCATTGGAGAATGCTCAAAAAGAATCACGGGAACTGACTACGGCAAAGAGCGAGCTGCCCCAGACCACTGCTACGGGAGTTTTGCACTCCATCGCCCAGATGGATATCGAAAATGAGATGATTGCCCTTTATCAGAACATCGAGACACTCCTTCCTGATCTCGAAAGAAAGGTGATTTTATTCCTAAGCGCAAAGGAAGGCGAAGGCACCTCGACTATTGTTCGCGAATTCGCCAGAGTTGCCGCCAGAAAGATGGGCAAATTTGTACTCGTGCTGGATTCCGGCCAACAGTTTCCATCAGCAATGTATTTTTCTGCACATCAGACCTGAAGGTGGCGGTGAAGACGTGCAACGGGATGGAGTTGCGAGTGGCAACAATGCCTGCCGGGACGAGATGGACCTTGAGATGTGCCCCATAGACCTGTCTCGCGACTACGCTCCATTAAATTTTTATTCGCAGAACATAGTGGCTTTCTGGGAATCATTGAGAGAGAAGTATGATCTGGTTCTTATTGATTCAAGTTCCGCAGCCAGCTCGCCTGACGGGATCGAGATAGCGCGAAGGGTAGATGGGGTAGTCCTGGTCGTGGAAGCAGAAAAAACCCGCTGGCAAATCGTTGAAAATCTGAAAGAAAAGATAGAGAATAGTGGCGGCAACATCCTGGGGGTTGTTTTTAACAAGAGGCGCTTCTATATTCCAGAAAACATTTACCAGCGATTGTAAGAACCTATTTCGGGTCACAACATACCGAGGAATTGTGGGGCGGGTAAATATGATAGTACTCGTGGCAATGAGAAACCTTTTGTTTTCCGAAGCCCTGTGCACAGCGCTGAACAGTGAAGTGAATGATTTTCAAGCGCTGACTTACCAGAGCTGCGCCTCGTGCGAGTCCTACGAACCAGATGTGATACTTGTTGACCATGAAAGCTTGCAGCACAATAGCCTACAGTGCTGGCACGAAGGCAAGGCTTTACTGATAGATACCGGATTGCAAGAGGAGGAGATCATACATTTAATGCGAAGACACAAGCTATTTGGAGTCTTTTCATTTAATTCCGACTTTCAACAACTGAAAAAAGCCATAGCTGTCATACACAGCGGTCAGATATGGATAGACAATGAAAGACTGAAGATGCTTCTTCACGGCATAGATGACACCAGGCCAGCTACTGCAACGGTAAAACTCAGCAATAAGGAGAGTCAGATTGTCGAACTGGTCGTCGAGGGATTCAAAAACAAAGAAATAGCATCCAGGCTTTTTCTGAGTGAACAAACAATCAAATCACATCTAGGGCGCATTTTTAGAAAAATGCAGGTAAAAAACCGCTCGCAACTGGTGTCAATGATATTCAAAAAAAGGCATCCTCTCGACGGTCACGAGCATCGCAATCTGTTTTCAGAGTAAATAGCACCCATTACCCCCGCCACGTCAACACCTAGCCACAGTATCAACACACAAACCGAGCAAGTAATAGCGAATAGTGGCAACAGATTGATACTTTAGTATTAATTGACTATGCTTACAAAAGTGATATAAGTTCAAGTAGGAGTACAATATCTAAAGCATGTTTTCATTGTTTCATTATCTTAGCCAACAAATCAGTGCCATTTCTTTCTATTTATAATTATTAGTGGCACATCTAACTACACATACTAATTAAAGTTAAGTTCTATAACACATGTTCTTGCGAGTTATGGCCATGAAGAACAAAAGAGTTAATACTAAAAGTTACGTTGATGAACCTCTTCCTGGACCTACTAAGGATGGTTTCGGCACAAGGTACCGCTCAATGGAAATTACTACTGAAGTATACGGAGAAAATATATTTCATGCCATTCTTCATAGCGAACGAAAAAGGACCGAACGATCAGAAAAACCTTTTCTTTTAACATTAATCGAAACCAACAAAATAACACTTGCAGATTTTCACCCGGAAATTTTGGAGCATATAGTATCGGTATTATTGTCGTCAAAAAGAGAAACGGACATATGCGGATGGTATGAACACGGATACAAGCTGGGAATTATTTTCACGGATATCGACAGCATAGATACACAGGAGGCACGGGAGGCAATATCATCAAAAATTCACAGGATTTTAGCAGAAAGCATCCCTTCTGAGATTATGGATAGCGTATCGGTAGATTTCCATTTTTACCCTGAAAAATATGACAATACTTTTGAAAATGTGAATCTTTTCGAAAGATCCTTATACCCGGATATTGACGATGTTAACCAGAAAAACAAAAACAGGTATTTCATCAAAAGAGTCATCGATCTCATCGGAAGCAGTCTGGCAATTCTGCTGTTTTCACCGATATTTTGTTTCATATCGATACTAATAATGATTACCTCAAAAGGACCGGTCCTGTTTCGACAGGAAAGACTCGGTCAATTCGGCAAAAAGTTCACCTTTTTGAAATTCAGGTCAATGCACGTTGATTGCGATGACGCAATACATAGAGAGTACATAAAAAAGCTTATTACTGAAAACAAGGCCAGCGAGGAAAATGGCGCTGGCTGCCAAGGGCCCGTTTACAAAATACGGAACGATCCGAGAATCACCCCAATAGGCGCCGTCTTGCGAAAGACAAGTCTTGACGAACTGCCTCAATTTCTGAATGTCCTAAAAGGAGAAATGTCCCTTGTGGGGCCAAGACCGGCAATTCCGTACGAGTTTGAAAACTACGATATATGGCACAGGTACAGACTACTGCAGCTCAAACCCGGAATCACCGGACTCTGGCAGGTGACTGGCAGGAGCGCTACTTCTTTCGATGAGATGGTGCGACTTGATCTCAAATATATCCATGAATGGTCTCTTTGGCTCGACTTCAAGATCCTTCTGCTCACGCCATTGGCTGTGATCAAGGGAAAGGGAGCATATTAGCAACACATGTCTTTTTGCTTGTTCCCATGAGCAAAAAGATTCTCACCTCGATGCCACACTGCTTTGAAGCACGGTCAGTTTTTACTGACTGCTGCAGGTGCACCGAAGAGGAGGTTTTCAAATGTTACGCATCGGTATCATAGGCTATGGTTATTGGGGACCGAACCTCGTGAGGAACTTCGTCAACACTGAGGGTGCCAGAGTTACGCTCATTTCCGACACGAACGAAGCGGCTCTCAAACGGGCGCAAGCGGCACACCCAATGATCTTAACCACACCAAACGACCGTGATGTTATCCTCTCGCCTAAGATCGATGCCGTTGTTATTGCCACACCAGTCTCCACACATTACGAACTTACCAGGAGAGCTTTGGAAAACGGCAAGCATGTCTTCGTCGAGAAACCATTTACCACCTCGAGCCAGCACGCGGAAGAATTGATTGAACTTGCGGATAAAAAGAATCTCAAGATCATGGTTGACCATACGTTTCTCTTTTCCGGAGCTGTCAGAAAGATCAAACAGCTTATGGATGACGGGGTGCTCGGTCGGCTGTTTTACTTCGACTCCATCAGGATAAATCTTGGGCTTCTTCAAAAGGACGCCAATGTCGTCTGGGACCTTGCACCCCACGACCTGTCCATCATGGATTACCTTATCGGCAGCAATCCAATAGCGATTGCTGCGACCGGAACAGCCCACATCAACGGATATGAGGATGTGGCATATGTAACGATTTTTTACCCGGACAATCTGATTGCGCATCTGAGCATCAACTGGCTCTCTCCCGTCAAGATAAGGATGACCATGATAGGTGGGCAGAAAAAAATGTTGGTGTGGAACGACCTGGAAGCCGACGAGAAATTGAAGATTTATGATCGGGGCGTGGAAATCGTGAGCAAGGAGGAATCGTATCACGCACGCGTCAATTATCGATCCGGTGACGTCTGGGTACCGAGATTGGAGCAAGTCGAGGCCCTGAAAACTGAGACTCAATATTTTGTTGATTGTATAGAAAAAAATCTGACAGCGATTAATGACGGAGTAGCAGGCTTGAGGGTCGTTAGAATGCTTGAGATAATTATTGAGTCTCTGAAGACAGGTGGATGCGTTATCTGCCTGCAGAAGACACCCAACCCCCTACGATCCGTGGCACTGTGCCCTGTCGAACAAAGAGGTTGATACCATGGAAAAGTATGCCTGCATAGCGGAAGACGTCCACTTGGGGCAAAATGTCCAACTGTCCAAATTCATAAACTTATATGGGTGCAGTATTGGTGACAACACTAAAATCGGTGCTTTCGTGGAAATCCAGAAAAATGCCACCATTGGAGCAAACTGCAAAATTTCCAGCCATACCTTCATTTGCGAGGGAGTGCATATCGAAGACGATGTATTTATCGGGCACGGTGTCACGTTTATTAATGACACCTTTCCCCGAGCAACGAATCCGGGCGGAGAGCTGCAGACGGAGGAAGACTGGCAGGTTGAGCAGACCATCGTCAAAAAAGGGGCTTCCATCGGTTCAGGAGCAACAATACTCAGCAGTGTCACCATAGGTGAAAATGCTATAGTAGGAGCTGGAAGCGTGGTAACAAAAGATGTCCCACCGAATAACGTGTTTGTCGGAAACCCGGCACGGTTTCTGCGGGAAATTCCTAAAACTGACGCGTGCGATTCCAGCAAGAAATGACTGCCCGGGATTCTCACGGAACTGACCAGTCCTGGCCTTACATAAAGTGAGATACATCCATGCCCGACATCAATCAAGATGCTGTCATCATCGGTGGAGACTTTCAGGGATTAGGGATTGCCCGTAATCTTTCCGGGCTAGGAGTAAGAACTATTGTCGTTGACCCGGTTTTTTGTATTAGCAAATTTTCGAGACATGTTCACAGGGTCTGCAAGTCCCCTGCGTACAACTACCCGGGGGAATTTGTCGATTTCCTGGTCGAACTGGCGACAAAAGAAAAACTGTCGAAACCGGTTTTGTTCCCCACCAGTGACATCGCTGTGCGCATACTTTCTCAGTACAGGGACAAACTTGACCCCTATTACCTTGTTCCGACACCGCCTTGGGAGGTCATCAAATATGCGTACGACAAAAAGAACACCCATATGCTGGGGCAGGAAGTCGGTGTCCCGGTACCCGTCACCCTCTATCCTGAAAATGAGGAAGATTTGCACCGGATGTCTTTTGATTTCCCGGTCATCCTCAAGCCTTCCATAATCGCCAATTTCTTTTCGGTAATTAAAGCGAAAGCCTACCTGGCAAACAATCTGGATGAACTCATTCGACACTACCGCTTTATGACGACTATTATCGACAAGTCGGAAATCATGGTTCAGGAACTTATTCAGGGCGGAACGAGAAACCTATACTCATTCTGCTCCTTTTTCCGTGAGGGGGAAGTACGGGGGAAAATCATTGCCAGGAGATTGCGCCAACATCCGATGGATTTCGGTACGGCAACAACGTATGCCATCACCTGCAATATCCCCGAACTGGAAGACATGGCCACGCGGGTTTTGAAAAAAATGAATTATTACGGGCTTTCGGAAGTCGAATTCATGTTCGACGAAAAAGTCAAGACGTATAAACTGATCGATATCAATACACGAACCTGGGCCTGGCATACGTTGGGCGCAAGAGCAGGAGTCAATTTTTCCGCACTCCTTTTCAAGGACATGCACAATGAAGGATTTACGATCGACTCTTTTGAAACTGGAGTGAAATGGTTTCGTGAAATAACCGATCTGTCGATTGTTCTGTCTGAGATACTCAAACAGTCCATGACGATCAGCGATTACCTGGACACACTGAAAGGTAAAAAGGAACTGGCGGTATTCTCTCGCTCTGACCCTCTTCCCTTTTTTGCTGATCTTTTCATGGCTCCGTACAGACTCTACGAGAGAGGATTCAGAATATAAAGAGGCTGGCGTTTGATTCTATGACAGACCTGCCAGGTTTTAAAAACCTGGCAGGTCTCGGGATCTTTGCCGGAGCAACGAAAATGGCAGCAACATTTCAATTGGCGCAGAGGACGAATCATGAAAAAAGTTCCTTTTCTTGATCTGCAAACCCAGTACCAGGGAAAATCCGCAGGAACGATCGGAGACGTTGGCTGTTGCAGCTTTTATCCCGGAAAAAATCTGGGAGCCTATGGTGAGGCAGGTGCCATTATAACCGGCAATCGCACTCTGGCCGAAAAGATCCGTCAATTGACCGAAGAACAGATCAAATATGTGGCACAGGAATTGAGAAACAATTACAGCATCAGCAGCGCACGTTAATTGCGCTGCCTCTCAATGAGGGGACTGGATGAAATCGCACATAATACCTGCGGGCAAAAATCAGTTAAAAAAAGTAGTGTATTTCCTGGATAAACTCTGTCCAATCAGCCCTAAGAATCTTTCCGAGGGATTGCACGTGTGCCGTACGCTTCAAATGCATGGCATACCCTCTACGCTCGGTAAATTCACCAAGCCTGGAGATGATACCAACGAAATCATCAACGAATATAAGCTGGCATGCACTGAGATAAAAAGCGCTTCCGCAGCAGATCTTTTCTATCTCTCTGTAAAACCTTCCGTTCTAAACTTTGACGGTGACAAGGTGTTAGAGATCGCTTCCGCAGCCCTGCAAAAAGGACATGGAGTTCATTTTGACTCACGTGAACACGAGCAGGCCGAGCCAACCATTCGATTGCTCCAAAAGATAATGGATCAAAACATTCCAGCAGGCAACACTAACGGCAGCTGGAAATTCAGTATTGCCATGCCATCACGCTGGAAAAGGAGCCTTGTGGACGCCCAATGGGCGATTGATAAAGGGGTCAGAGTGAGACTAGTCAAAGGTGAGTTCAAGCCAGCCAATTCATCTGATGCGATGGACCCGGCAAAGGGGTTTCTGGAACTGGTTGACCGTTTGGCCGGCAACGTTCCGGAGATAGCATTGGCAAGCCACGATTATGCTTTGGTCCGCGAGGCACTGGTCCGCTGCAAAAAAAACTCTGCCACGGTTCAATTGGAATTGCTCTTCGGGTTGCCGGTCGGAAAGATGACGGCACTTGCCGTGGAAATGGGGGTTCCTGTCAGGTTCTATATTCCCTATGGCAATGCACTGCTGAGGTACGGCATCCAATATTTTTTGCAAAATCCCCAGAAGCTGCTGAGACCCGGGCTTTCTGGAAATGTTCGCGGGTTTCAAATCCAAACTGGATAGAGCCGTTCTTGTAACCTGATATTGAAGGAGGCTACCATGCCAAACTCTTACCAGACTGAAATAATTGAAGATTATAACAGTCTGCTAAATTTGAAATCAGAGTGGGATGAGCTGGCTCCGCCACGAAACGTCGAGCCTTGGCAAAGCTTCAGCTGGAGTGAGGCTGCGGCAACGGCTTACAACAAAAACGACGTGCTTCGCATAATAACTATCAGAAAAGAAAATAGGTTGGTAGCGATAACGCCCTTGGTATTAAAGCCCTCCGCACAACCGCTCAGTCCATTCCGCGTGGACTTCCTGGGTGGAGAGGAGTTGAAGGAGCCGAACCGGTTTATTTCACTGGACCCCATTGCGACGGACCTTCTGATGGACACCATTGTAGCTGAGCGCTTGTATTCCCTAAGACTCTCACGACTCCCTGACGATACTGACCTTTTCAATTCCATCATGTCGAAACTTGCTAACGCTGGTTGGGTTACCCGGTATTTGAACTTGCCCTACCCTTATCTCAACCTGGGGCCGAACCCATTAAAGAAGTCTTTACGAGAAGACCTCAAAAGAGCACGGAAAAAAGCAGAAACGCATGGTGAAGTGGTAGCGAAGACAGTCTTTGCGGCAGATGAGGAAGAATTGCTGTCACACCTGAGAGAGGCATTCAGGATCGAGGCGTCGGGATGGAAAGGCAGGGATGGAACAGCGATACTTTCATCTGAAGCCAGAAAACACTTTTTTGAGCGATTTGCCTGCTCGGCATGGAGAGACGGCACGTTACGGTTATGGTTCCTGTATATCGACAAGGTTGCCGTTGCCTTTCAACTGGCGATTGAATCGGCCACGGCATTTTGGCTCTTCAAGATTGGCTATGATGAGAAATACGAACATTGCTCTCCGGGAAACCTGTTGCTTGGTGAGTCGATAATGGAAGCAGCAAGGAATGGGCTGAGTCAATACAATCTCCTTGGCAAAGAGGAACCGTGGACAAAACGCTGGGCTACAAACTCCCGAAATAGTTACGTAGTAGCTGCGTATCGGCCAAACATGCTAGGCGTCAAGTCAATGACATCGGATGTGCTTTACATGTTCAAGAAAACGATCATAGATCGCAGAACTTGGTCATCACTCAAAAACATACTCAGATATCAATAGCGCAATCAGCAATGCCCTTGAATCTTGAAACTGTGTGTACGCCTTTATTACCGGATAGTGCAAAATGACCGTAAGAAAATAACACCTTTGCACGTGTGGCCTTGAGAATTGGAGAATTTGCATGCGACGCAACATTGCCCTTTTCGGCGGCACGACAAATCTATCTGACTGCCTGGTTGCCATACGTTACCTGTGTGGTTGGCGCAAGCTGATTCGTGGACCGATAATCGAGGAATACGAAAAGGCCTTTGCACGCACAATAGGTGTAGCCCATGCTCTCAGTTTTTGCAGTGGACGCGTCGGATTCTACGGATTGCTTAACGCCTTGGAGGTTTGCCCTGGGGATGAAGTGCTGCTTCAAGTTCCAACCCATATCGTGGTTGCGAATGCAATCCGTTATGTCGGCGCTCGTCCCGTCTTCGTGGACTGCGATCCGAATACTTACAATATGGATCTGAAGCAAGCGGAGCAGAAAATCACACCCCGGACGAAAGTCCTACTCATTCAGCACACTTTCGGTATCCCCGTCGATATGGATATGGCGCTGTCTCTGGCGAACCGTCATGGCCTGATACTGATTGAAGATTGCGTGCATGCCTTGGGAGCCAGGTATGACGGGAATTTAATCGGGAGTTTCGGAACGGCGGCATTTTTCAGCACCGAGGAGACCAAGACCATTTCGACAACCATGGGCGGAATGGTTGTGACCGATAATGCGGCTCTGGCAATAAAGATGCGGAAGTTTCAGGAGAGTTGTCCGTGGCCGTCGAAGTGGTTGACAGTACAACGTGTTCTCAAGCTCCTGATATACCATGCTTTAACACAACCGGCTCTTCATCGTTATATGCGGGCACTGTACGAAATGTGCGGGAGGCTTAACCCCTTGCCCAAACCGACAAGCGACGCAGGGAAAACTGGGCTTGCGGCCGCCTATATATGAACAGCGTCTGAGCAACGTTCAAGCAGTATTCGGATTGCGTCAGCTCCACCGTTTGGAAAACAATCTGGCACATCGCCAGGTTATAGCGAAGCTGTACTGTGACCAATTGTCACTATTGGGTTGCAGATTGCCGGAACCGCCTGCCAAGGCAGAGCCAGTCTATGTGAGGTTTCCGCTTTGGGTAGAGGACCGGACGGCGATTGTAAGAGATACGGCTTCGTGTGTGGTGATGGGGCTCTGGTTTACCTCGGTCCTTCAGGAGGCTATATCACCGGAATATGGAGACTACCCGGCTGGATCTTGCCCGCAGGCGGAAGCCATAGCTGAGCATCTGGTCAATCTGCCGACTCACTTACGTGTACAAGAACGGGACGTAAAGATGATTGTCTCGGCAATTACACGATCACTACAGTGTCAACAGAGCGGAGCGTCAGTCCGTAACGATTGAAGATATAGCACATGCAAGGCAGATCCAGATAAAATGCTGTGCTGAAGGGAATACCGGATAATCCGGCTCAGGAATAGGAACTAATTAATGGGTAAGATAATCCTTATAGATCCGATTCAAGATCCCCGTTGGGACAGGTTCGTGTTGAATCATCCCTTTGGAGGGATTGTCCATCTCGCAGGCTGGAAGAAAGTACTGGAGAGCACTTTCTCGCATATGACCGGCTACTATCTGGCTGTGGAGGATGGACGCTAGTGGCAGGATTACAGCCGCGATGCCGCTCTTCGAGGTTAAGAGTTGGTTGAAGGGCAACAGGATGATAAGCATCCCCTCAGCCAGTCATTGCGATCCCCTGATCTCAGCTCCCGTGGATATGGAGAAACTTGCTACCGCCAGCATTAACTTGTCTAACAAACTCAGGACATCATATATCGAAATACGGTCTTTCGCCTCGGCGCCACTGATCAAGGACAGCCGGTTCAGCCGCCACAGTAGCTTTGTGAGTCATTATTTGGAACTGGACAGAAGTCCCGAGCGAATTATTTAAAACATTTCACGGATCCAGTGTCAGGAAAAGAATCGAACAGGCTCTCAGCAGTACCTATGCGCCTGAAAACCGGCACAAACGAGTCGGACGTCGAGAACAGTTTTACCAATTGTACCTGAGACTGAGAAGCAGACTCGGGACTTCCACCGCAACCGTACAAATTTTTTCAGATGATCTGGGAAACTTTTTACCCGGTGAACCAGGCGACACTGCTGCTTGCGGAAAGTGACGGAAAAACCATAGCGGCGATGATGCTTTTGAAATTCAAGGACCGGGTTTCTGCGTTACTCCTGGCCTCTGACGTGAGATATCGGAAATTGCATCCTGATCATTTTCTTTACTGGAACGCAATTAAATTGGCTTACAACGAAGGGTACAGATACTTTGATTTCGGCAGAACTTCAGTAACAGAAAAATCACTGATGGATTTCAAGAGCAGGTGGGGAACCAAGACAATCGATTTACCTCAATATTTTTATCCGAAAGAAACCAGCAATACAACTGCAACCCCTCAGAAGTCATTACGGTATAGCATGGCGAGAAAAGTTTTCAGGCATACGCCCCTGCCCGTTCTAAAAGTCATAGGAGACTTTTGCTACAGGCATTTAGGGTAACGGAGGACGCGGGCAAGATGGACAGCAATCTATTAAGAAAAACATACTATCTGATAAAGCCGCTTATCCCCAGACGACTGCAATTACTTCTTCGGAGGGGAAGAATCTATTGCAAACTTCCCTTTTGCAGGAATGTCTGGCCTATTGACAGGTATGCCGCCGAGCCGCCGGCGAACTGGCAAGGCTGGCCTGACAAGAAGCGATTTGCCCTTGTTTTGACCCACGATGTGGATACTGCGACAGGGCCAGGAAAGGTGTCAGCAGCTTAAGGAACTGGAAATGAAACATGGTTTTCGCTCCTCATTCAACTTTGTTCCCCGAAGATACGAGGTTTCCGCAGATCTGCGCCGATGCCTCGCTGAAGCAGGTTTCGAGGTAGGAGTCCATGGGCTGTATCACGACGGCAAATATTATGATTCGAGGGAAATTTTTCGCAACAGGGCCGTGCACATCAACAACTACCTAAGGGAATGGGAGGCAGTCGGTTTTCGATCGCCCTCCATGCAACATAATCTGGAATGGATTCATGATTTGAATATTGAATACGATGCATCGACGTTCGATACGGATCCTTTTGAGCCTCAGTCTGATGGTGTGAGGACTATTTTCCCTTTTTTAGTCACAGGAAGCGCAGGAACAGAAGGGCTACGTGGAATTACCGTATACCCTCCCGCAGGATTTCACCCTGTTTGTTCTCATGCGCGAGAAAAATATTGCCATCTGGAAAGAGAAATTGGACTGGATAGCGGAACAAGGAGGGATGGTCTCTCCTGAACACCCATCCGGATTATATGAACTTCGACGGGGGGAAACCAGAAGTTAGAATCATACCCGGCACACTATTACGAGGAGTTCCTGGAATATGTAAAAACAGAGGTATGAAGGACAGTATTGGCACGCGCTTCCCAGGGAGATGGCTGATTTCTGGAGAGAGCGCCAATACACGTGATATAGCACTGCCTGTGGATATCCGGTGCAGATGTTATAATTATTGAACGATAAAAAAACAGAGGATTGGAAAATCCGTGCAAAACCTTGGGGGCAGAGGAGCATCGTGCCATGACGTCGAGAAACCTGCAATATGTTCAATTTCGCGGAGTTAAAATAAGCAACACCGAATTACCGGAACGTCCACGAATACAATAAAGCACTTGGTCGAGACTGACGGAAAGGGCTACGTCTGTCTGACGGATGTCGGAAACGTCATACGAGCCACGCTGGATCCCTCATTTCGCGAAAACCTCAATAGTTCACTTTTTTCTATCGCCGACGGAATGCCTCTAGCCTGGTATACTAAACTTGTTGGGTGCAAAGAAATCGAACGAATTTCCGGCATGGATCTGATGGTTAAGCTGTTTACTGAAAACGATGGTTACAAACATTTTTTACTGGGAGATACCGAGGAAAGAATCAACAAGGTCATAGAAAAGGCGAGAGAAATCAACGCCGACATACAAATAAGCGGCTATAGCCCTCCGTTCAAAGATTTTGATGCCGAGGATAACCGGCAGATGATTGACAGGTTGAACAGGGAGAATCCGGATATCATCTGGGTAAGTTTTGGTGGTGGGAAGCAGGAGAAATGGATGCATGACAACCTTCCCATGCTGAACAGAGGAGTTATGATAGGTGCCGGCGCCGCGTTCAAATGGCTTATCGGAGAATTGAAACCACCGCCGAAAATAATCCAGAACATGGGCCTGCAATGGGTTTCCCGCAATCTGCAACGCCTTTTGCATGAGCCGAGAAAGAACCGCAAATCCTTTTTGTGGATTTTGAAATGGAAAATGATGTTTGTTATGTATTTCCCCGGCGAGGTGATAAGAAACCGGATAAAGTATAAAAAGGAAAAGGCTTAGCGGCTCAGTTCTTAACCCCTGTTCGGTCACAAAAGGTAACGACTATGGATAAAACAGTGAATGGATTCAGAAACAATCTATCGGTACTGGAGATTTTTGGTTGGGTATTTGCCGGAGCGGCAATTGGCCTTATTTTACTCAACGTACCACTTATCTTTGCCTTGGTGGTAGCAGGAGGCCTGGTGTTTCTTGCGATCACAACAACCAGGCCGGAAATTGGGCTTCTTTCCATTGTAGTCCTGATCTCGAGCATCGTTTTCGAAGAGAACCTCGGACTGATACCGATAGGAGTGGGCAGTCTCCATATAGCCGATGTGATGTTCCTATTTCTTGTGTCTATCATTATTTACCAACGGATGACCCGGGAAGATTTCAATTTGATAAAAACGCCACTGGACAAGTGGTTGTTACTCTTTTTTGCTACTTTGGCGATTTCAGCTTTTATAGCAATGCATTTTTACGGCGTCGACTTCAATCAAGTAATGCGCCAAGCCAGGCATCTCAGCTATTATTTACTGTTTTTCATCGTCACGACCCTGATTACCAGCAAGAAGCAGATACAATTCGTGATAAAGGGCTTATTTGTAATCGCAGTTATCGTAGCAGTAACAATGCTGGCCCAGGCCATCGTCGGCGAATCGATTCAACTGATGCCGGGCAGGGTAGAAACTGCCAGGACCTTCGGCAGGTCATATGGTGCGACGAGAATCCTTCCGCCAGGACAGACGTTAGTATTTGTCATGTTTATTACTTCTGTCTGTTTTCTGACAATGTTTTCAAAAACAAGCATCTTCATGTCAAAATATTTCTATATGATTACTAACCCTTGGGATCGGTATTTTACTCACGTATAACCGCAATTACTGGATTGCCGCTCTCATGTGCCTTGCCATTCTTCTGTTTCTCTTGTCAGCAGAGAAAAAAATACGAATGATCGCCATGCTGCTTGTTGTCGTGATGATGTCGAGCATGATTCTCCTGATAAGTGGAGAATCCAACGGCAAGTTCAACCAGACCGTCCGTTCCATATCGCGACCGATTCACCTCGTTGTTCGCCGGGGAGGAACTGCTTAGCAGCAGATCCCTGGAAATTAGGCATAATGAAAACAAATACGCCATTGCCCAGATTAACGAAACACCCGGTTTTGGGAATCGGACTCGGCAACACCTACAGACCGGCTTTCTGGCGGAATGATGAACTGACGTACTACATGGAAAACGGCTATTTGTGGATAATGACCGATATGGGAATAACGGGGCTGCTGTTTTTTTTGTTGTTTTACCTCGGTTTTTTGCTGAGGGCGTTCAGAAACTGGAAATTAATAGAGGACAAATTTTTCCGGTCAGCACTGGTAGGATTCATGCTCAGCGGCATAGGCATTCTTCCCATGGTGGTCGTAAACCCGATATTCATGCAATGGTTTTCCGCTGTTGTCATCGCCATAATGGCCGGATTGTCTGAGAATATCATCAGGCTCAACAGAACAGAAACAGAACCGTCAACCTCTTGAAACAGCGTCACGAGACAGAACGGGGGTCTCACACCCAAGGATACAAGGATGGGGAGAATCGATTGAAAATCGTCATTTTTGCCTGTACCGATTTCCTGAAGGACCTGCCACGACGTCGAGGATCAGACTCCTATCGAGAGTGTTGATCTCAGCTGGCCACGAAGTTTCCCTGGCGATTTTCAATGCGAATAGCCGGAATCCAATACCGGAAAACGTTCACACTCAGTGGCGATTTCGAATTTGTACACTACCGATATCTGAGTGGCAAAACCTGCAGACCTCAAAGTTTTTGGGGAAAACTGGCGGATACGGTGAAAGGCATTGTGAACTCAATTTCGTATCTCAGGGAGAAGAAAAAGACACGGGCTCGTCGACATTATCATGTTCTACACACCCGGTATCTATCGAAGTTTACCACTCGTTTCTGCTTGCTCGGATGTTGCGGATCCCGATACTCCTTGAACTGTGTGAAATTTTTTCCTGCGACATGAGAAAAAGCGGTTTGAACAGCACTGTCAAGCGTATCGGTGCACGTTTTAGCGACAGAGTTCTGCCGGGAATGAGTTCAGGTGTGCTGGCCATCTCGACGAGAATTATCGACTATCTCAAGAAACAGGGTATCGACGATGCCAAAATATTGCACCTGCCAATCCTGGTTGACCATGAGCGCTTTGCAAGGCCTTCGTTATCGCCCGTTTCCGCCCTGGTCGGCAAGCGGTATTTCCTTAATTCCGGGGCACTGGACGAGAAAGAGGGGCTGGAGCATATTCTCAATGCTTTTGCCGTAGTTTCCAAAAGTGACAGGCAGATCTGGCTCGCCATCACTGGGGCCCCCGAACAGCGGCGGAAGAAGTTTGTCATTGCCCAAGCGCAACGCCTGAATATTGAAGAACAGCTCATCTTTACCGGGTTTATTCCCTCCGACCAGCTCTCCTGGGCATACCAGAATGCCCTAGCGCTCCTGTGCTGCCGCTCCAATACGCCATTTGCGAACTTCGGTTTCCCGACGAAACTCGCCGAATATTTATCATCGGGAAGACCTGTCATAACCAATGAATGTTGGGGACATGCTCCTCTATCTCAAGGATGGAGAAAATGCTTTTATTGCCAGGGCTGAAAATAGCGACAGCATTGCCGAACAGATGAGGAAAATTCTGGACAGCCCGACCTTGCCTCACATGTAGGCATCAACGGAAAAAAAACCGCCGCAAACTATTTCGACTACAGAAATTTTGTACACCCCGTTGATGAGTTTCTCAGTCAGACATCTATCGGAAAAATCGCCAAAAATCCTGCCTTCGGGAAAGGCTGCCGGATGAAAAGGGGTGAAAGGTGATCATACTGCACCTGATAAACAGTTTGCGTGATTCCAGTATCAGCCGGATCGTCAGCAAGATAGTCGAATACTCCGGCCAACGGGGATTCACCTTTCATGTCGGTGCCCTGAACGGAGCCGGGGAAATGCATGAAGAGTTCTGTCGACTGGGAGCCCGGGTGGCGGATTTCTCCGAAGGAGGGGGCGGATCGCTGGCGCGGGTGAAAAAAATCCGGCAGTACATCCGCGCCCATCATATTGATCTCGTCCACTCCCATACACCGCGGGCACTGCTGCTTACCGTGGCAGCGCTCGGCGGCGGGAGTCACCCCGTCCATGTAGCCACGAAACATATACTCAATTCGCCCGGTGATCGCAGATTCGGTTTTCTCTACGCACTGCTTGACAGAGTGCTCCTCTATTTTCCCGATAAGACTGGTTCCTGTCAGCGGGAAGGTCTACCGGGAGATCATGTCCTGCCCGCTCATGAACCCTGAACGGGTAACTGATGATACGCAACGCAATTGATCAGCAAGCATTCCAGGTCGCAGGGCAGCGTGACGCATGCCGTTCCGAATTCCAGCTCAGTCCTGATTTGATCGTAATCGGCAGTTCGGGACGACTGGAAAAAGTTAAGAGATATGATCTCCTGCTCCGAGGTTTTGCCGCTTTTTCTGAAAGATTTCCCCATTCGAGACTGATGTTGATTGGCAACGGCTCCCTGAAAACCGAGCTGGAGCTGCTCGCGAAGGAACTGGGAGTAGCGGATGCGGTGATATGGACCGGATTCCGCTCCGATGTCCCCCGACTGCTGGCCTCATTGGATATCTATGTCCAGTCCTCCGTCAACGAAGGCCTGTCCCTGAGCATACTCGAAGCCATGGCAGCCGGTAAACCGGTCATCATAACCGATGTGGGCGGTGCCCGGGAACTCGTGGAAAACGGCAGGACCGGTATCTTGATAGCCCCGGGGTCTGCCGAAGAAATATCCGATGCGATGATCAGACTACGGAAGACCCGGCACAGTGCTCGCTTCTCGCGGCTGCGGGAAGAGCCTACGTGGAAAAAGAGTTCGGCATGCAACAGATGATGGAATCGTACAGGCAACTCTATGAAACCTTTTCGCAGCAGCTTTCACATGATACCCACTAAATATTTCCGGTTAACGAACTCTGGGCACACGCGAGCCAACACTGACCGGGAAAAGTGCTTATGATACGACTAAAATCATTTGTGAAGAATTCTTTGGCCCTCACAGGCGCGAGCATAATGACACTCCTGTTGGGGATGGTGTACCGGATAGCCATTGCCAGAAATTTCACCGAGGTCGATTTCGGCAAGTATGTCTTCATCGTCGTCTTCGTAGCGTACTTCTCGGATGTCTCACTTTTCGGCCTTCGCGGGGTTCTCGTTCGGGAAGTTTCGAAGAAGCTCGATGATTACCAGACATACCTTTTCCAGTCGCTGCGAATCCGGAGTGTTACAACCCTGGTGGCGTATGGAGCCGCATACGGTATCCTGCTGATCATGCACAAGGGGCCGGATGTCGGGAGCGGAGTGGCGCTGTACGGATTGTCCCTGTTCGCCGTGGCCGCGGCTGATGTTTTCGAGGGGATGATCATCGCTCGGGAATCATCCGTATATGTGACGATCAGCACCGTCGTTTCGAACATCGTCAAAATCGGCATCGGCCTGTGGCTGCTCCATGCCGGATTCGGATTGTTACCTATTATTCTGCTGTATGTAGTTACCTGTTTTATCAGGTTGTTCCTCGATATTGTCCTGTTCCGGAGGGCCTTTTCGGGAATTGTACCTACCGCCATTCGGGACGACAGGAGTGAGAGAAGGCAGATCATACGGGAATCCTTGCCATTCTTTTACATGTCGACCATCAGCAAGGTCTATTACAAAAACGATATCGTCCTGCTGTCCCTGTTCAAGGGAGACAAGGTGGTGGGCTGGTATGGGGCGGCGTATCTGATTATCGACGCTCTGCTCATGGTAGCCAGCAGTATCGCTGCCGCGGCGTATCCGGTAATGTCTAAAAGTCACGGTAGTGACAGCGAATCGCTGTGGCAGTTTCACAGCAACCTTTCCCGGTACCTGATGATTCTGTTCCTTTTCATTGCCTTGGCGGTCACGGGAGCGGGCCCGGAGCTGATCCGGCTGCTCCTGGGAGACAGGTATGCCGTTGCCACGCCCGCCTTGCGCATACTGGCGTGGATGCCGGCATCGGAAGCCGTAACCATGGGCATGGGGACACTGCTCGGAGCAGTGTATGAACAGCGTGCCGTTGTCAAACTCTGCATCGTAAACGCGGCAATCAATTTCCTGCTGTGCCTGGCACTCATCCCGTGGTTCAGCTACATGGGCGCCGCGATAGGAACTGTCGTTTCCGGGTATATTGCAATGTTTATCGTGATTGGTGCGGTACGGAAGAAAATTTACGCCCTCGATTGGTGGGCTGTTGCTGTGAAACCGCTGCTATGCGCGCTTGTATCCTGGGGTTTGATGTATTATCTCAAACCGTTTCTCGGCACGATAGTTTCCATAATGGTTTCGATTGCCGCGTATGTTGTTTTTCTGGTTGTAACAAAATGTTTGACCAATGAAGATTTCCGGACTGTGCAATCCATATTCAGGAAAGAAACCGCCACGGAAAACAATCTGTAGGAGATTAGAGGCAATAACAGAGGACTGATTCCGTATCGTATTCGGACAGTGCTTCAGAAAGGGCAAGGCGAAGGAGCAATGAAAATCTTGATTACCGGGGGAGCGGGATTCATCGGCAGCAACCTGTGCCTGCGGTTGCGCGCATTAGGACACACAGTCCGGGTACTGGACAATCTTACACCCCAGGTACATGGCAGTGATGCCCATGTGGAGAATATTCTGCCCCCGGATGTGGAATTTGTGAAGGGTGATGTGAGAGACATGGAAGCGCTCCGCAAGTCTCTTGACGGCGTGGAAATCGTCTACCATCTTGCCGCGCAGACCGGGGTGGGGCAGTCCATGTACAACATCCACGAATATATTGACTGCAACGTGGCAGGGACTGCTTCCCTTCTGGACCTGCTTGCCGCCGACCGGGGCTCGGTTCGACAGATAGTACTGGCATCATCACGGGCAGTGTACGGCGAAGGGGCGTATACCTGCGCCTCGTGCGGAGTGGTGTATCCCCAGCCTCGCTCCCTCGATCAGCTCAGGAACTCTCGATGGGAAATCGGATGTCCGAAATGTTCCGCCGCGCTCGACCCGCTACCAACAGATGAGGAAAAACCGTTGCATCCGGGCTCGATTTACGCCATATCAAAGCAGGTGCAGGAAGAACTGTGTCTGTGTGTCGGACGGACCTATGACCTGCCGGTAACGGCCCTGCGTTTCTTTAATGTATATGGCCCCGGTCAATCGCTGATAAATCCCTACACTGGGATCATCACCATCTTCGCCGCAAGAATCAGAGAGCAAAAACCGCCTCAGATTTACGAAGACGGTCTGGAAAGCAGGGATTTCGTATTCATATCCGATATCGTGGATGCCCTCGTTCTGGCACGGGAAAACGCGTCCGCCTATTACGAAATCATCAACGTCGGAAGCGGCAGGGCCGTCTCCGTACTGGAAATGGCGCGTATCATGCTCAGATGCCATGAAGGTTGACCTTGAGCCGGAAGTCATCGGCAAGTTCAGGCAGGGTGATATCCGCCATTGCCACGCAGACCTGACAAAGGCAGCAACGCCTGTTGGGATACCAACCGAAAGTCGATTTCGAAGAAGGAATCAATAAAGTTTCTTGCCTGGGCAGCTCACGAGCATTCGGAGGACAAATTGTCGGCAGCCACCAGCGAACTGGAGCAACACGGGCTGTTTGGCTGACCGGCAAGGGGACTTTGAAAATGATAAATCTGGATATCTCCATTGTCATCGTAAGCTTCAACACCTCGGAACTGACCCGGCAATGCCTGCGTTCCATTCGAGAGAGCGTAACCGGCATCCGCTATGAAGTATGGGTAGTGGACAACAATTCCTCGGACGATAGCTGTCGACCTGATCAGACGCGAGTTTCCGGAAGTACGAATTATTCGCAATGAAACGAACCGGGGATTGGCCGATGCGACCAGCCAGGGTCTGGAAAAATGCTCAGGCAGGTATGCAGTTTCCCTCAACAGTGATACCGTCATTTTACCCGGAGCCTTCGACGCTCTGGTCCGGTTCATGGACGACCATCCGGATGCCGGCGGGGCAACACCGAAGCTCATTCTGCCCGATGGCGGTCAGCACCCCGGTTTTATCGGCAACGTACCGAATCTCAAGTCGGAACTGCTGGAGATCCTCGCTATCACCGGGAAAACATTCACCGATCTAGCTGCATGCTGAACGATTCTCCGGCTGGGAGGACCGAGATAGCGCCTGTGAAGTCCCGTGCATTTTGTGGGGGACCTGCTTTATCGTCCGGCGAGAAATTCTTGAGATTGTCGGCCTTCAGGACCCCGCATTTTTCGTCTACTGTGAGGACTGGGACTGGTCCGTACGGATCAAGAAAAATGGCTGGAAGCTATTCTACGTTCCCGAGGCGGTAGTTATCCACTACGGAGGGCAAAGCTCGAAGCAGGCTCCCAACAGGATGTTCGCCCAGATGTGGAAGAGCAAATGCCGTTTCCTGCGTAAGCATTACGGCTGGGTAACGGCAGTTGCGGCCCGACTGGGGCTGGTCCTGGTGTGTGGAGCCAGGATTTGCAAATGGACGTTCTTTCGTCTGGTTCGACCCGGGGAACGGAACAAAGCTGACCAACGAATCGATCTGGCGTGGACGATTATTCGGGCGGTGGTTGCGGATTGACGGAATATCATCGAATGCAGCGAGGGCAGGCAGGAAACCACTTGCTGAAACTTGGCAAAAAACGGTGTCAGCAATAGTACAGAGTACAGGAGGATTTCGAGAGGTGCACATTTTAAATAGCGCTATTCCTGACGTGTTAATTCTGGAACCGCGTGTGTTCGGGGATGAGCGGGGTTTTTTTTACGAGAGTTACAACCAGAGGAAGTGGCAGGAGATAACCGGACTCAAGACTACCTTCGTGCAAGACAATCACTCCAGGTCAACGCGCAATGTACTGCGTGGCCTTCATTACCAGGTAGTTGCCCCGCAGGGGAAACTCGTGCGGGTTGTGCTGGGTGAGGTTTTCGACGTTGCCGTGGATTTGCGGCGGAATTCACCGACATTCGGCCGCTGGACTGGGGTGATCCTGTCTGCGGAGAACAAACGTCAACTATGGGTTCCCGAAGGTTTTGCCCACGGTTTTCTCGTCCTTTCCGAAATAGCCGAGTTTCTTTACAAGACCACCGATTACTGGTCACCGGAACATGAGCGGTGCATTATCTGGAACGATCCCGACCTGGCAATTAACTGGCCCCTTCAGGGGGAACCGGTACTGGCCAGCAAGGATGCGAAGGGGACCGCTTTCCGGGACGCCGAGGTATACTGAAATTTTCCATGCCACCATCTCCCTCTACATGAAGGCTGCGAAATGAAAATACTTTTCGTTTCCAATTATATTCCCTACCGGGCTGATTCGGGAATTACCGTCAAAATGCAGAACCTCCTGGCGTGCATGAGCCGGTTTCACGAAGTTTCCTGCTGCTTTATCGTAGACGAACGGGAAGGCAATCGGCGCGACATGGAAGCATGCAGACTGGAGGTTACGAATAACCTGATCGAGTTGAAAAAGGATGGGTTCGGGGTCATTCGCTACCTGCGCCACTTGTATCGGTTGTTTGCAATTCCCCGGCAGGTCAGGGAGACCGTTTCGGACCTCATAGCACGGGAAAAGCCCCATCTGATATGGCTGGAATTCGGCTACCTGGGGCACTTCATCCCGTTCATGAAAAAATTTGGGGTACCGGTCGTATATAGTTCGCACAACAGCCAGTTCAGTCTTGACTGGGGGCTTTGGCTGTCTAATAGAAACATCCTTTACAAGCTGAAAATGGCACCGTTCGTTCTGTCATACTATTTTCACGAAAGGCTCTATTTCGGGCTGGCCGATGCCTTGCTCTGCATCAGCCGCGGGGACATGAATTATTACGGCAGGCTGTTTCCCGCAGTGAAAATGCACCTTCTTGCCATTTCTTTTCGATTCCGGGAATCTCGCAGAAACAGAACCTCATACGGCTGACCATCCCTACCTTTGTATGGTCGGGTCCTTGAGATCCTACCAGAACTATTCCGGCGCCCTGTTTGCTCTCGAGAAAGTCTGGCCAGTCCTTTCCCGGGAAAACAGCCTTCTCCGACTCTATGTCATAGGTGAACTGCCCCCTGAGGGGTCGCCGGAATTCCGAAACCTTGCCCGTCTGGCGGCCGACTGCAGGGGAGTCGACCTGAAAGGCCGGGTAGATTCGGTTATTCCCTTTGTCAAGGGGGCGCTGGCAAGTCTGGTGCCGTTATCCATCGGCAGCGGTGTCAGAACAAAAATCATCGAAAGTGTTGTCTGCGGTACTCCGGTGGTAAGTACGACCATCGGTGCCGAAGGACTACCGTTCGTGAATAGGGAAAGCATATTTATCGCTGATACGGCGGAAGATCTTGCTGCAGGAGTTTTGGAATTGGCCAATGATGCGCAGAAGAGAAGAAAGATGGCGGATCTCGCGTATCAGAAGTACCGCGAAGAGCTATCGTGCGACGCTGGAGAGCGGTTTCTTGCCGAAATATTCGCCGACCTGAGGCGTGAACACCGATGATTGCGCCTCACGCTGGCTGAAGAGTTCCTCCCCTGTCCGGAAGGGTACACACCGGTGGCAGTGAAGCAGAAGGAATGCCAGGGTGTAATCAGTTGCGGTAATGAAAACATCCTCCTTTTCCCCGAGGGGAAAAGGAGGACGTTTTCAGTTAATGGCCGAAAATCCCGATGTCGAGAAGCGAATGGGTCTCGCCTGTCAGTTCACTATCCGCAGATTCTGCGGTGGGGTCAAGGATACTTGTGCTCCAGAGATCTCATACGCCCCGATATCGTACTTAGTCCCCGACGGTCTGGCAACACCGTCCAGGTCTTTGGGAACAGCCGCAAGTGTCGCGCCTGCGTCCTTGGCCGGGCTGGTGCTGCTCAAGTGAAAATCTGAGCCGGAAGTACTGACAAACGCCGGGTTTGCAAACAATGAGTTTGACTTCCTGTCCGGTGGCAGCCTGGTATTCGGCCAAGGTGTAGCTTTTGCCGATATCCTTGAAATAGTGGGTCTTGGTCTTTGAAGAATGATAGTAGAGATTATTATTCATTACCAGACCCTGCAGCTGAAGTGACGGACCTTCCACCCAGATAGCGTAAGCGTCACATTCCGAGAGAATGTTGTTCCTGATCTCGGTGTTGACACAGGGAAAACCGCCGTAGCTGCAGAGGGCAGATACCTGCGAAATAACCCTTGGTAGTATAATTCCTGTAGATAGTGTTGTTGTAAATCTTGACTCCGGGAGAGCCGTTCAGGATAATTCCTGCCTCGGCGGTGTTGTAGATAAGGTTGTTTCTGATAATCGCATTGGTGTTGTCGTCACGGTATTCATTGTCAGAGCTGTAATCGGGGCCGTAACCGTAGTTGATGTAATTGATTCCCCACTTGTTGGAATCATAAATCACGTTATTTTCTGTAATGCTGTTAAAAGCATTTTCCATCTCGATGCCACGCCCGCCGACATTATAGATCATATTGCCGCGCACCACGGAATTGTACACAGGGTGTCCGGCACCATCGCAGTCGATACCCATGTTGCCCGTATCATGGATCACATTGTTTTCGAAAGTCACGCTATCGGTGTACTGCATGGACCAGAGACCGCGGTTGGTATATCCGTACACTTTGTTATTTCTGTAGATGTTATGATGGCTGGCCGCGAAAGACTCGAACATACCATCCGACCATTGAGAGCGGCCGTTCAATTCACAATTTTCCATGACATTGTAATGCCCGTAGAAATGTACCGAACCCTCGATGTAGCAGTTGCTCAGGATAAAACCGTTGTTTCCGCCATTGGAGTCGGTATTTCCGTCCCATATCCCGTCTTCGAAATCCAGCGAATACTTCTTGCCGTTGGAATAGGTCACGTAGTTGGAGATAAAGCGGAATCCGTCGATCGTGTAATAATGCCTTCTGCCACCGGTCCGAATCGACTGAACATTCCCCGAGTTGACGGTCACGGTCTCGCCGTTGTAAGTCTTGACCGTTATCCGTGCCGAACTGGTTCCGCTTTGTTTCAGTACCAGTCCCCCACTGTAGGTACCACCCCGGACAAAACAGGTGTCTCCCGGCTGAATACATCTATACCCTTCTGGATGGTTTTGAAAGGGGAACTCAAGGTTCCGGCATTGTTGTCATAACCGCTCGTGGCAACGTAATAGCTGGCCGCGAAAGCCGCTGTCGACAAGCACGGCGCGACGAACACGGCCATCAACAGAATTCTGAACAAACCTGACATCTTTTTGCTTATCATCATCATTCTCCTCTTTTACCAGAGGGTTGCCAGGCAACCCTCTGGCCTTGATTCTTGACCCAGACCGAAGAAAGGTCAAGGATATTTCTTGAATGTTCGAGAACCGACTCTCTTTTATTTCGAGAAATAGGTCTCAATTGTGTGGTCAGCCACGATACTGGAGAAAGTGTAGGAACTGATCGCGCCCTTGGATACGCCGTCTACCTTTACATCAGAAACATGGTAGCGGTTTCGCGGCAGTATGGTGAATGTTCTGCTTGCACCGCCGCTTATCGCAACTGTCCCCTCAGGAGAAATACGTCCCCCCCTTGCCGCAGATGCCGTAATGGTGTAACTGCTCGTGGTGGCCGTAAATGTTGCGCTTATGGTGTGATTGCTGCTGATGTTGCTGAAGGTGTAAGACGTCACGGCGCCGACAGATGTACCGTCCACCTTCACATCGGCAACCGTATAGCCGCTGTTCGGGGTAAGGGTGAATGACTTGCTCGTTCCGCCGCTTATCGCAACTGTTCCTGCAGGAGAGATTGTGCCTCCTGATGCCGCGGATGCCGTTATCGCGTAACTGCTTGTGGCGGTCGTAAATGTTGCGCTTATGGTGTGGTTGCTGGTGACGTTATTGAAGATGTATGAGGTCACAGCACCTACCGATGCTCCATCCACCTTCACATCGGCAACACTATAGCCGCTGTTCGGGGTGATGGTGAAGCTCTGGGAACCGCCATGATCGATCGATGCCGATGTCGGGGAGATGGAACCACCACTTCCGGCCGACGGAGTGATCGAGTACGTGGCAACAGCAAAGGTAGCATCAATAGTATGGTTTGCTGTAACGCTGTTAAAGGTGTAGCTGTAATTACCCAAATAGCTGGCTACCTCGGTTCCGTCAACCGAAACACTTCTCGTATAGTTACCGGTTGCGGGTGTAATGGTGAATGATTTGCTCGCCCCTTTGCTGATTGAAACTGTCCCCGCAGGAGAAATACTTCCTCCTGATGCCGCGGATGCCGTTATCGAGTAACTGCTTGTGGTGGCCGTAAATGTTGCGCTTATGGTGTGATTGCTGTTGATGTTGCTGAAGGTGTAAGACGTCACGGCGCCAACCGATGTACCATCTACTTTCACATCGGCAACCGTATAGCCGCTGTTCGGGGTAAGGGTGAATGACTTGCTCGTTCCGCCGCTTATCGCAACTGTTCCTGCAGGAGAGATTGTGCCTCCTGATGCCGCGGATGCCGTTATCGCGTAACTGCTTGCGGCGGTCGTAAATGTTGCGCTTATGGTGTGGTTGCTGGTGACGTTATTGAAGATGTATGAGGTCACAGCACCTACCGATGCTCCATCCACCTTCACATCGGCAACACTATAGCCGCTGTTCGGGGTGATGGTGAAGCTCTGGGAACCGCCATGATCGATCGATGCCGATGTCGGGGAGATGGAACCACCACTTCCGGCCGACGGAGTGATCGAGTACGTGGCAACAGCAAAGGTAGCATCAATAGTATGGTTTGCTGTAACGCTGTTAAAGGTGTAGCTGTAATTACCCAAATAGCTGGCTACCTCGGTTCCGTCAACCGAAACACTTCTCGTATAGTTACCGGTTGCGGGTGTAATCGAAAATTGCTGATTGGCCCCCTTAGTGACCGTGGCAATACTTACCGTGTTTGAACTGCTGGTTCCCTGGCTGACATTGGGATTATTCAGTGCCGTGATCATGCCGTTACCTGATGCCGTTGCCGTTATGTCATAGGTCGCGGCAGAGGAATTGAAGGTCGCCGTTATGCTGGTTGAGGCATTCATGGTGACCGTGCAGGTTCCGGTTCCACTGCATCCGCCTCCGGACCATCCCGCAAAGGTGGAACCGCTTGCCGGGCTTGCCGTCAGGTTCACGACAGTTCCAGGCGCGTAACCGTTCGTGCAGACGCTTCCGCAATTTATGCCGGAGCCGGTGACTGTTCCAGTGCCGATGCCATTCTGGGCGACCATGAGAGAATATTGGGTAGTAGCCGGTATCGACTTGCTCACCTCGTTGGAATCCCCACTTTGGTTTCCCTTTGAGTCATAGGCTGTCGAAGCAAAATAATATGTCTCCCCTTCAGCCAGGTCGTTAACGGTAACGCTTGTTGTTTTTCCGGTATCTACTGAATTGGTATAGACACCGGGAACCTTGCCGTAATGCAGTTTGTACCCAGCAACGCCCGCATCGTTTACGGCATCCCATGATAGGGTGGCCTGGGCCGAATAGCCCGAAATTACAGAGGAAAGAAGTAGTGCCGAAGTTACGGCAAAAACACCCATCCACTTGAAATAATTACCAGTTTTTGTTCTGACTGCTCTTGCGCACGAAGACGCAAACGTCCCTTTTGTTTCCATACAAAAATACCTCCTCGATATCTGTGCCTTAACGAAGCGCACCCCTCAAGGAGGTACTGCTATCGCCCGGCAACCCTGCTGCCATGTCCCGAAACTTCCGGGATTTAGACCAGTGGCTTTGCGCCCCATTCTTTCGAATGGTTTACCCTGTTCAGGCTGATGGTGAATCGTACGTTTTTTGCTTCCGAAACTCCCAAAACCGATGAACCCTGTTGTTTTCCAACGTAACTGTGCGTTAGATACTTATGTTGTTTCCTCCCAGTTTCTACCGTCTATTCAAGCGGAGCCCCACCATAAAAAAAGCCGGGTCGCGGAATATCTGGTGATATTTCGGCGACCCGGCTGTCTGCTTGAGACCCTATAGGCTTTCCGTCCCATCCTCGCGGATGGTTTAGTATTATCGTCTATCAAAATTACTAATCTGTTTCGTTTTAGTAACTATTCGGTGTTTCCTGCCAAAACTTAAGCAATAATTCGTTGTTTATAAAAATTTCCGTGAGTACCGGAATCATGAAACGTCCATAAAACATAAAAAAAAGCCGAGTGCCGAATATCTGCTGATATTTCGGCGACCCGGCTGTCTGCTTGAGACCCTATAGGCTTTCCGTCCCATCCTCACAGATGGTTTAGTATTATCGTTTATCACCTTTGTAAGACATCGCTTTTCTGTGGGGCACCTTAAGACAAAGTATCCTCCCATTCAACATAAAATTTCATAATGAAGTGAAATCCAATTGAATTACATCAAAATAACTGCCAACTTCTAATAACACACTCATATGTGCATATTTTGATCCAACTTTTCATGTTAACGCAAACCTTTGTGGATCGCCATTTCATGCACGACTGCAGGGACATTACCTGCCTCTAATTATACGGCAGCAGACACAAGTGCCATTTTTTGTCACAAACCAGTAACAGATAGTGACCACATTTGCCCCTTCTATCGAATCAACAAACTACCAATTATATTTCCTCAGGATAACCCCCAGCCAATGCCGGACCCTTCTTCCGTGACCATGCCAAGCTCATGGATACTGGTATAGACATGATTCATCTCACCTCTACCACAAACACGGCCTGCCTGATCGGCTCGACATCTTTTTCCCAAGACCTTGCATACCGCAAAAATATCAGGGCACGGCCCTTTCCAACCGCCTTGAACGTCCAGGTATCTACTCCTCCCGAGCCCAGGCGTCCTTGAGTCGAAGAACGATACTGATTCCCGGAAAACATTACCACCGCTGTATCCGGGGGTTCCGTCAAGTTCCATCGGTATCCGGTTGTCGGGTTAGAAGCCAGTTTCAGGGAAAACTCGTCCCCGGCATTCACTTTGACTGGTAGAGACGGGTCGGAATATTTTCCCTGAGTGGTGTCCGTCACCATCATCAGCCTGGTTCCCAAGAAAGTCCCCCCAGCGTCGAAATCAAAGGCGAAAACGGCCGAACCTACCTTTTCGCAGGCATGGCAACCGTTTTTGAGCAGGTAGCCCACGTAAAACCGAAATCCTCTTTTCGCATGAGGCTCTGCTACCGGGGTATCCGTTCCATAACGGTCTCCCGGCCAGAGGCTGATATTCGGATACCTCTTTGCAAGCTCTCCATAGACAAGATCATCTTTCAGCGCAGCTTGGGCCGAAAGGTTCGGATTATCTACGTCGACTGGAGACGGAGTACCGTTCACCAGCAGAACCCCCTGGTTCTCGTTGGCCCGGAAGGGATAGGTCAGATAGGCTACATCCACCCGGCCCATTTCGCGATATGCGCGCAGCCAAGCCTCGTTCCCTCTTTCCCTGGTGAATGCCAAAGCATCTGGCGACGCACCGGATTCCTTCATCAAAGATGCGAAACACTCTCCCAATTGCGGAAACGACAAGTCATCACACCGGATATGGAGTGTATCCTGGAAGGTAGCCCCAGGCGCCCAGACCGCACTCTTTCCTACGTGACAAGAGAACTCTGCACTTTTCCCGACAGTCTCTCCTGACAGAGCCGGAGAGGCAGCAACAGTTAGCAGGAAAGTAGCTAGACAGATGTATCTCATATCCTCTCCTTCTTCGACTAAGTTAATTTATTCCATCTCCCTGACTTCTGGGCAGATAATCTCACATATTTTTTAAAATCGGACGTTCCAGCAATTTTACCTATGAATTCGAATAACACTTTTTCCTGTAAATACAAGGTGTATTTGATTTATACTCCAAAGTTGCTTCCGAAAAGAAGCATCTATCAATAGATACGGCACGAGAAGGGATCACGCTTGCACATCAGGAAAAACAGCAGAACCCCCTCACCAGGATCATGAGTGTCTGAGCGCTCGGAACATGGGGTGCGGATATGAGGTCTGCCAATACGTAACACGTGTTTTTCGCTCGCCTTTCCTCTGCCGTACTGTAAAATATATGTAGAACATATGAGCCTCTTGCAAAAGTCCTGACCAGAGATGCACGAGGCTGTCGAAGAGGTCACGTTGCCCTCAGTTTTCAGCAATAAAGCCAATGCAGGGCTTTTTGTAGTGCCGATTTTCTAAATCTGGCCGCACTACTCCCACTGGATGACTTTTTTGGTCTTTGACAATCAGCAACCAGTTACTTTGAGTAACTGATCCGCAAACAGAGCAAGCATGCCGAACATCAGGTGCATCATGACCTTGTGAGGTCCGCGAACCATGACGCTGCGACCGCCGAAGTCTTCCTTGAGACGGCTATTGCAACGTTCCGAAGCAGTCCGTTCGTTATAACGCATTGCTTCGTGCGGGGCCATGGGAACGACCTCTTTACGACGCGGATTACGGTCGATAATCGGCACGTGCCCGAGTTCTCTGCTTTGCTCCCATAGTTGGGCAGCGTCATAGGCTGCGTCCATGAGATCATAGCAGTAGTCGACCTTACCGCTGGTCAACTTCATGAGCGGAATAGCAACCTGACTGTCATGCACAGAAGCGGATGTCAGTACGGCACTCAACGGCAGGCCACAGTCATTCACGTCTATGTGTAATTTGAAGCCGTTCCAGGTTTCTGTGTAACCCTTGGCGTTCTTCTTGACTCCTCGGTCACAAACCGTCGACAGCAGGGCAATGGCTTCCTCCGCCGATTGGTTCCGTTGCACGTCAAGTCGCTTTGGTTCGGGAGGTTGCCGGATGTCGCCTTTGGCGGGTCGGCCCTTTCTCTTAGCAACTTTGGCCCGTTTGAGCTTTTTTGTCGGCCTTTCCCGACCAATGATGGCGGTGGAGTCCCGGCTGACGTGACCAATCAACTCTGTGCTCAGATGCTCCTTTACCAAGGCATCGTGAACAATAACTCCCAGTCCGGCTTTGGCAAACTCGCCAAACGCTCTGGAGAATGTCGCCTCGGAAGGCACATCCTTTCTCCTGGCAAAACCGCAGATGAACCGCAGGTTCGGGGTACTCTGTAATTCGTTTCGCAAAGAACTGGTGTGCTGATACTTCAAGATCGCCTTGGCTACAAAAGCCCGGCCAATCGCTTCGCGCTCTTTGATCGGTCGTCCCAACCACTGCCGACTGGCAGTGACAGGTACGTATTTCTCAATCTGGATAAGCTCAAGGATCTTGACCAGATGCTTCTCTCGTTCCGTAAGCGGTTCGGGAAGGCATTCGTCAAGATGGGGAAACAGGCTTTGCTGTACTGTGCCCATCAACCATGATATTCTTTCCTTGAGCTTCATCGGTAGCCTCCTTTTATTGTTTGTCTCGCAAACTAATAATATCAGATGGTTACCTGTGAAGCTCGACTTTTATGCAGAATTGCCAATGTATTCATGTTTCTGCATACACTTTTGCAAGAGGCTCATATTATAATAACTTTCCTGTACAGGAATTCGGGAGGCCCCATGAAAGTTGTGGCATTCAATGGAAGCGCACGCTGGAACGGCAACACGGCAATCCTCATAAATCACGTTTTGGAAAAACTAGAAAAAGAAGGAATCGAAACCGAACTGATTCAGATGGCGGGAGAACGCATCAGAGGCTGTACCGCATGCCTCTGGTGCAAGAAAACAAAAGACGGGACCTGTGTTCTCAAGGACGATCCAGTCAATGAATGGATCAAAAAAATGCGGGAAGCTGACGGAATTATCCTTGGTTCCCCAACGTATTTTGCTGATATCACATCAGAAATGAAGGCGCTCATCGACAGGTCAGGTTATGTGGCCAAAGCCAACGGTGAGATGTTCCGACGCAAGGTTGGCGCGGCAGTTATTGCAGTACGAAGGGGCGGCGCCATACACTCCTTTGACACCATTAACCACTTCTTTCTGATTAGCCAGATGATAGTTCCAGGTTCATTCTACTGGAATGTAGGCATAGGACGGGAGATTGGAGAAGTGGAACAGGACCTGGAAGGAATTGAAACCATGCAGGTTCTTGGTGAAAACATGGCTTGGTTATTAAAAAAAATCCACGCCCACTGAACACCAACCCACGAGACAGGAAGCCACCCCCTTTGTCAGGATGGAACAACCCATTAAATAATGTCACCGGTAAAACCGGCAGTAACCGCATGGTGCATAATTGAATAGACCTCAATTTCCCAATTTAATTACATCCCGTTATTCAGTTCCCGTTGCCTGACCACAGGAATCATGTATACTAATGCAAGAGAGCAGAATTAGTTGCCTTTTAACCCGACAAATAACAGAAAACTGACTCCAAGGAAATAACAATGATCAATACAATATCCTGCAAAGAATTTTATCAGTGGATTTCCGAAGAACGTGATCTCATCATCATAGATACACTTCCACCGGAATTTTATCAATCACGGCACATAGCGGGTGCACACAATGCGTGCGTGTACGAAATAACCTTCCTCGATCAGGTCCGAGAGATAACCAGTGACTTGAGTTCCTGCATCGTCCTATACGATTCCAGTAACCGCTCTCGAGGTGCTGAAAGTGCAGCCAAAAAACTTTCAGCCATCGGTTTCAAACAGGTTTTTGTGCTTTCCGGCGGTGTCGATGAATGGGAAGGCAGCGGCTATCCAGTCAACGTTGTGGGCCCCGAAATTGAGGAAGAACCCGCCCTCTCCGATGGAGTTCACCCCATCGACTGCCTGCAGAGCAGACTTGAATGGAGCGGAAGAAACCTCTTTAAGAAACATGTCGGAACCATCGCTATCTCCGGAGGGGAAATCGTCGTCAAGGATGGCGAAGTTACCGCCGGTTCGATCACTCTCGACATGCGCACCATCAAGAATTCCGACCTTCAGGACCAGGAAGAGAACAGCCGCCTGATCCGACATCTGAAATCGGAAGATTTTTTTGATGTGGAGAGTTTCCCCACGGCAGCCTTCGCCCTTCTAGAGTGTGGGGTTATGGTTGGTGCGACCCCTGGCTCGCCAAACTATTTCATCAAAGGGCAGCTCACCCTGAAAGATGTGACGAAAGAGGTTTCCATTCCCGCGAATATCGTCCCTGGCGAAAACGGAAGCATTAGAGCCCAGGCATGCTTTGATATTGATCGCACAGAATGGAACGTCGCTTACGGATCAGGAAAGCTGTTCGAAAAACTCGGCATGCACCTGGTAAACGACACAATCTCTCTGGAACTATTCATTACTGCCAGGTAACCCCCCCCACCCCATACACCATTGATTCCGAGCGAATCCCTCAAACATAAAAAAAGGCCCTCCCCCAAGACGGGGAGGGCCACTATCAATCAAAACATTCCTACTTTGTTGCCTGATCAAAGGACATGAAAGGCGACAATTCGATCATTCGGTCGGCAAGCGTGGTGATTTCAGCCACAAGATTTCTGTCTATTTTTTTCAACCAGCGCTTTGGGATTCCCTCCATACCATAGTAAGCTCCCGCGAGCATACCGGCAATGGCACCGGTTGTATCCGCATCACCACCCTGATTTACCGTTGCCACCAGACACGATTCGAAATCCCTGGTTTTAAAAAAATGGTGAAAAACGGTTTGCATGGTATCTACCACATAAGCAGTGGCAAGACCATGATACGGTTCAAAGCGGAAGTTTTCGAAGCCGGAGAGGAGAACTTCAAGCTCCCGGCGCAAACGGGACTTCGAATAACCCTGCAGGGAAAGATGAACAAGACTGCCAAGGGAAATACAGGCTGCATCAGACACAGGATGATTGTGTGTTATGTGGGCCTGCTGGATGGCATACTCTTGAAGAAGGTCTTCACAGGAGAAGGTACATAGTGCAACCGGAAGCATTCGCATACAGGCCCCGTTGCCAGCGGCATACTGGTTAAAAGGAGACTCAAGGACCCCTTTGAGCATATAGTTTCTGATCCCGCGACGGCAGGTATCCCCCACATCAATGGGCTTGGTGCGAAGCCAGGCGGCAAATGATTCTGCGATTCCCTGTAGCGACCACCCCCCTGCCATGTCAATTGAGCGAGCAATGCAGAGGGACATTTCCGTGTCGTCGGTAATCTGCCCCGGCTTCAGGCGAAGCCAGCCTCCGCCGATAATTTCCCGCACCGTGCCATGCTGAGAACGTATTTCACCGGGAGTCATAAATTCAAGGCCTGCTCCCAGGGCATCCCCCACTGCAACTCCGAGGAAAGCGGCTCTAGCCCTATTGCGAATATCTTCAGGTGTTCCCGTAATAGCCATGATGAGAGTCTTGCAACAAACACACCGTAGCCGCTACCAAAGATAACTATCTGAAGTACCAAACAAATCCGTCATGAGCCCAGACAAGTCCCCGCATGCGGCGCGATTTGTGCCTACTATTTCAGCACCACCTCGCACATTTTAGGCGCCGACTTGGACACGAGAAACAGCAAGAGGCTGGTAACTAGCTGTAAATTCGGCAAGTACCCTTTATTTCAAATCTGGCACGCTTTCTGCCTTACAAACAGTGACAATGCAAGGAAGCATTGAAATACTGGCAACGACGCCCGGCGAAATCCTTTTCGCCGGGCTTTTTCCGTTTCAGACCCCAGACGGTTCAGAGAGGAGACTCCCATGGCAACAAGCTGCGATAAGAAAAAAAACATACAGGGACATCCCTGCTTTGGCGGCAACCACAAAAACAACGGAAGAATGCATCTGGCGGTGGCGCCCCGCTGTAATATCAAATGTGGTTACTGTTCGAGAAAGCATGACTGCGCTAACGAATCACGTCCCGGAGTTACCAGCAAGATTTTGACCCCTGAGGAAGCTATTGTCAAAGTACGGGAAGTCATGGCAAGCGAGATTCTCGGGCCTATAATCAAGGTTATCGGCATAGCAGGACCAGGAGATCCCCTGGCAAACGAGGAAACCTTCAGGACCTTTGAACTCATCGACCAGGAGTTCCCCCGGCTTATCAAGTGCATGAGCACCAACGGACTGCTCCTGCCAGAAAAGATCGAGCGACTTGAAGCCCTGAACCTCTGCAGCATTACCGTCACCCTGAATGCCCTTGACCCGGAAGTGGCGGGAAAAATCTATTCCCACGTTCTCTATCAAGGGAAAAAATATACCGGTCGTGAAGGAGCGGAGATTCTTATTGCCAACCAGATAAGGGGGATCGAGCAGGCAGCCCGATTCGGCATGACCGTTAAAGTAAACACGGTCCTCATCCCGGGGCTCAATGATGAACAGATTCCCCTCATAGCCAAACGAATCAAGGAACTGGGAGCAACGGTCATGAATATAATGCCCCTTATTCCCCAGGCAGATTTCGCCGCAGTCGTCCCTCCCAGTCACGAAAGACTGGAGCAAATCCGACTCGCCAACGAGCAGATCATCGGTCAATTCAAGCATTGCCGACAGTGCCGTGCCGATGCCGTCGGGCTCATCGGCCAGGACGTAAAGCTGGGTGAGTCAGGTTGTAATCCGGACGCAGGATAATCCTGTCAGCCATTTTTTGCAAATTACAGGATTAATGGCTGGTGATTATGGCCAGCCAGGAAGGTGATTGTTTTGTTCTGCAATGATGATATCAGTGAGTTCCTTTCGCTTGCGACAGAAGAAGGATGGATCAGCGAATTCTGGGAACTGGATTTTCTGCGGAGAGCCTTTCCCATCGGCTGTCTTGTGTACAGGAACAAAGGAATTCCCGTGGCGTTCTTAACCTCAATAAAATACGAGAGGAGCGGCTGGATCGGCAATCTGCTGGTTCGTAAGGAGTGGCGGGGACAGGGCCTGGGTTCCGCACTTTTCCAGAGAGCCCTGGAATTGCTTGACGAAGCGGGGGCCCGGACCGTCTGGCTCACCGCTTCGATTTCCGGTCGCCCCATCTATGAGCGACAGAGATTTATTGCCATCGATACAATAAACCGCTGGCAGGCACGCGGAAGAATTGTATCCAGCAACCACACTACTGAAGGTTTTGCGGAGATCCTTACACTTGATGAAGCCGGGTGGGGAGACAGCAGAGAAGCCCTGCTTCGTGCCACAGTCGACCGAGGCAGCTGTTCACTTCTGCCAGACGGCTTCATGGTCCACCAAGGACGGAAAGAGTGCCACTATGATTGGTCCATGGGGGAGCCGAAGTCGGGAATCGGCAGCAAAGCTTTTGGGGCAGAACATGATTCCGGAGAAAAACGGTTCTCAGATATTTCTCGACGTTCCGTCGAAAAACAAAGATGCGTCGAAACTGCTGATCAAGACAGGATTCACCGTACAATCTTCCACCACACTCATGTACCGGGGAGAAGAGCCAGACTATTCCCCAGAAAGCATCTACGCCCTTGCAAGTATGGGAAGCATGGGGTGAGAAAGGCGGCCTGAACCGCTACTTTCTCTTCACCCGAAATCCCGCTTTTTCCAAACCATTGAGATCGACGCCTCCCGAAGGGACTATCTTCTCGGTCTTTTGATTTTTCTCCCGCTGCGGACGCTGAGTTCCCGAAGCTTCTGCCTCACGGATGGAGAGTGAAATTCTCTTTCGCTCCAGATCAACCGCCAGCACCTTCACTTTCACCACCTGCCCCACGCTGACAGCATCGTTCGGATTTTTGATGAACCGATTCGCAAGGTGGCTGACATGTACCAGCCCGTCCTGGTGAACCCCGACATCCACGAAAGCACCGAACGCAGTCACATTAGTCACCACACCCTGAAGCACCATCCCTTCTTTCAGGTCGGAAATCTCCCGAATTTCATCGCGGAAAACCGTTGTCTGGAACTCCTTGCGCGGATCCCTCCCCGGCTTTTTCAGTTCGTCCAGAATATCTCGCAAGGTAGGGAGCCCCACAAGCTCGGTTACATAGCGTGCCAGATCAATGCGTGATACCAGGGCTGGATCGGCAACAAGTTCAACCAGGGAAACACCCAGGTCAGAGGCCATGGACTTGACAAGGGAGTAGCGCTCTGGATGAACTGCCGTGTTATCCAGCGGGTTTATTCCTTCACGTATGCGGAGAAAGCCGGCAGACTGTTCAAAGGCCTTTGCCCCAAAGCGGGGAACCTGGAGAAGCGCCTTTCGGGAAGGAAACTTCCCATTTTCGTCACGATAGCGTGCGATTGACTTGGCAAGGGAAGAACTGAGCCCGGAAACATAGGCCAGGAGCGCCCACGAAGCGGTATTCAGGTCAACTCCCACGTAGTTCACACATGACTCAACCACGGCATCAAGAGCTTTTTTCAGCTGGGTCTGGCTGACATCGTGCTGATACTGCCCAACGCCAATGCTCTTGGGATCGACCTTGACAAGTTCGGCCAGGGGATCCTGGAGCCTGCGCCCGATAGAGATCGCCCCCCTAATTGTAAGGTCAAGATCAGGGAACTCCTCGCGCGCGATGTCTGATGCCGAATAGACACTGGCACCAGCCTCGCTCACCAGAACAACGGGTAGAGACAACTCCGCTCCTGCCAGGACCTCCCGCACGAACTGTTCCGTTTCCCTTCCTGCAGTTCCGTTGCCCACGGCAATCATCTCGAACTCATTACTCGTAATTAGTTTCAGCAGCTCGTGTCTGGCCACATCGGCCTTACCCTTACCGGAATGAGGATAGATGGTGAGGTGATCGACAAAACAGCCGGTAGCGTCGACCGCAGCAGCTTTGCAACCGGTTCGCAGTCCCGGGTCAATGCCCAGAACCCTTTTCCCTCCGGCAGGAGGAGCCAACAGCAGGTTCCGCAGGTTATCGGCAAAAACCTTGATAGCCGCCTCATCGGCACGCTGCTTTGCCTCCAGTCTCAGTTCAACCTCAATGGAAGGGGCCAGCAACCGCTTATAGGCATCCTCCACGACACTCGAAAGAAACTGTTGCCAAACGCTTGCCCCTGTAATGAACCGCTCTTTCAGTCCAGCAAGAATTTCCACTACCGGTGCCAGAATGGAGAGAAACAGCACCTCTTCCTTTTCGCCCCTCCGCATTGCAAGCATGCGGTGGGATGGCACACTCTTCAGCACTTCCTGATAATCGTAATACATTTCAAACTTGGTGACGGCGTCCTTTTTGTCTAAAGCAACCCGCGATGAAATCTTACCCTGCTCCCAGGTAAGGCGGCGGACAAATGCCCTAAGATCGGCATTCTCGGCAATTCGTTCGGCAAGGATGTGCCCGGCACCTTCCAATGCGGTTGTTGCATCGGGAATTTCACGCTCTTTATCAACAAAGGGGCGAGCCGCTTCCTCAAGGGATACCTCTGTCCGTTCCTGTGCTGCAATCAGATCAGCCAACGGCTCCAAGCCCCGCTCTTTGGCAATGGTTGCCTTTGTGCGGCGTTTCGGCTTAAAGGGGAGATAGAGATCTTCCAACTCTGTTTTCTGCCGTGTCTCTTGAATGCGGCGAGCCAGCTCCGCTGTCAGCTTACCCTGTTCTTCTATTGTCTTCAGAACCGTGCTTTTTCGATCTTCAAGTTCCGTAAAGTAGGCAAAACGCTCCTCGACAACCCGTATTGCAACCTCATCCATCTCGCCGGTCTGCTCTTTTCGATAGCGTGCGATAAAAGGCACCGTGGCACCCTCCCGAAGAAGGTTTACAGTGTTTTCCACTTGAAAACGCTTGAGCCCGGAATCTTCAATCAGCCAAGGAAGAATCCGGTCAAGATAAATATCAGCCTGAGACATGAGTGCACCTTTCAGAACAGCTGTTTCTTATTTCTACACATCAGGGGAGAGATAATTGCCTGCCAATAAAAAGTCAGCCAACTATCAACTAAGGGGAAACACAATAGCACAGGAAGGTTATGTTTGAAAGAGGACGAAAATGATTGCTCAGAAGGGACATCAATGGGTTCCCGGATTTATAGCAAAAAAAAAGCTCCGGGTTTGCCCGGAGCTTTTTTCCTACGAATGCTGAATTAGATTTTTGAAACGTTTGAAGCCTGAAGGCCTTTCGGGCCTTTGACAACATCAAACGTTACCCTGTCACCTTCGGCAAGCGATTTAAACCCATCGCCGACGATGGCGGAAAAATGACAAAATACGTCTTCACCATTTTCCTGCTCAAGAAAACCAAAACCCTTGCTGTCATTAAACCACTTTACTGTTCCGTTTACCATGTACGTACCTTCTCCCGATCCATCTTGTTATTTTATCAAGAATCATCCCGAATACTTTTTCCTTGTACAGTTTTAGAAAAAAAATGTCAAGCGATTTAAAAGTCCCTATTCCCTTACAACAGTACGGGAATTATTAATATTTGCATAAAAAACAATTTGACCCAAATGACTGCATCGCCCCACTACCAAATAACACATATAATATCGGAGGTTTACAGAACAATACCTAACGTAAAGCACTCTCTTACCTGAAATAACAACCGAATATTTCTTGTCATTTCAGGGACAATCCTTCATTACAAAAAAAACTAATTCATTAAGAAACACAACTTTTGAGCCGTAAATAACGTATTTAACCCATCCTATCCAAAAAATCCAAGAGACGGTTATTGTTCTCAACAGTCTCTGTTGAAAACCTGTTGATAAGCATGTTGGAAAACTGAAAAAGACCCATTAATTCTGGCGATGACTTCAAATTGCCTAAATCATCTTCAATTATTTAAACCTTCAAATATCAACTAGCTACACCTTTGCCGCCTGATTCCAGCAACTTACGCGGGCTGCAGTTTCTTCTATTTTATTTTTCTGGGAACGTAAATACTTATAAACATGCGATATATTCCAGTGGATACAACACTCCCCCTGCCCGGCACCAGACACTACCTGCTACCCTCCTGAAACCAACGCGGCCCACCAGGCCACAACCGGCACTGCAGCAGCAAAGAGCGCCAACAGGACAGAAACACGCGAGCCAGGACGACCGAATCTCTCCACAAGACATTCCCCCACCAAACCGAATATTAAGCCGAAAATAAAGCCGAACAGGTGCGCTCCGATATCGGTATTTTCACCTTCGGTGCCTAGCATTGCCAAAAGAGCGAGAGCCCCGGCAACAGGTAGAAACCATTTTTTCCGCAGTCTGTTTTTCCCGCGAACAACCTGCAATGAGGCGAGAATGCCGACCGCTCCGAATACAAGAGTTGAAGCGCCGATGGACGTATGGTACTCAGGCTGAAACCAGGCATTCGTCAAAGTGCCGAGGACCCCGGACAACAGGAGCAAGGTCCAGGCAAGTCCCGATCCGAGATCCCTGCAGAGATAGACAATAAAGAATCCTCCGATGGTGAGGTTTCCAAAAAGATGCAGTGCCCCGGAATGAAGTGTCAGGGCTGTAACCGTACGCCACCATTGCCCGTTCAGTATCTTTCCTGCTTGCGCGCTGCCCAATTCCATCCAGGCAATGGGGGCGTGGCCAAAGAGAGGGATGTCGAGACGAGTCAGGTTATGGAAGGTTGCCAAAAGCAGCAGAACGGAGAGTGTCGACAGAGTGTTCTCCACCAGGGGGGTAGCATTCGGTGCGAGCGGTGGCCAGTTACGATTTTCCTCTTCAAAGAGGCGCAATTCTTCCAGCGCAGAGATAAAGAATCCAGCCGGGACAAGAAGGGTCCATAGTCCGTCTGCCTGCTCAACGCGACAAGGAATCGAGCGGGACTCCAGAACCAAGGCCCAGAGGGCGGCCCGTCGCCGGGAAAGGGTGACCATCACAGCCGAGACATCCTGCAGGTTAGACGGAACGGCACGCCACGGATCACATCTCGCCGTATCTACATCAACATCATTCTCCATAGTGATCAGTAGCACACAATATCCATGCAGAAACACAGAAAATAGCGTTTCTGGAGACTAACGACACTGCACCGCTCCGACGATCCTGGCCGGACTAAATGCCTGTTCCTTATAGTAGCGCTGACTTAGAAGGTCGTATCCCTGTGGACAGTGTTTTTCTGCCTGTTCTTCCCAGTCCCGGTGCAGAGTACTGGAGTTGAGATACGATGTCGTCCCATCATCATGGACCTCAATCTCGATGGTGTCAGCAACCTTGGCTGTGTGTATGGTCTGAGAACATCCGGATAGCAACAACAGAATCAGCAGGGGAAGAACGGTTCGTGCCATTAGAGTAACCCTCTTTTCATAAAGCAGTTTACTTCTTCCAGGCGGAAAAAGGTTTTCCCGCCAGATACGCATTATAATATCTTACATCACCGGTTACTTCCTGTCCAAGCCAGTCGGGAAAGTCCGGTTGCTGATCCTCGTTTTCCAGTTCCACTTCTGCTAGCACAAGTCCACTATTTTCACCCAAAAACTCGTCAACATCCCAGGTAAAGCCCTTTAGCTCAATGTGGTAGCGAATTTTTTCCACAATCCCGCCGCTACTCATGCTCTCAAGCATTGCCTTGGCATCCTCCAGGGGAATCAGGTACTCGAACTCATCCCTCGTCATACCCACGGTCCTGCCTTTAACGGTCAAGAAACCTTCGTCACCAAGTATCCGGACCCTTACGGTAACTTCCTCACCAGTAACCAGATAGCCCTGTCGACAGGACAGACCCTGGCGACCATTTTTCCAGGAATCATTTTTCACCAGAAATTTTCTTTCAATTTCATGTGCCATACTCTACTCCGTCCCGGTTTCACAGAAAAAAACTGTTTGTAAAAAAGAAATGCACAATTCCCCAAGATTCACACCACAAGCGTCCTGGCATGCGGTATGATGTCAATGGCAGACCGGTTTTCCAAGAATTACTATCATAAAATTATCCAGAAAGAGGATACAATAATGATTCAGGGCTGGGTCCTGATTGCACTGGTTTCCGCCGCGGGAGATGCCCTGCGAGATCTGTCGGCAAAGCGCGTTCTCACCAAGGGGAATTCCCTCCTGTTCACCTGGCTGATCTTTGCCCTGCCCCTACCCGTAATCTATATCGCAGACTACTTTTTCGGCGGGCCCCGGCCTTCGCCCGGCTTCTATGGGGCACTCCTCACCGCACTTCCGCTGGAAATCCTTGCGCAGATACTCTACATGCAGGCGCTCCGGCTTTCTCCCCTCAGCCTCGTTGCCCCCCTACTCGCCCTGTCTCCCGTATTCATGCTGGTGGTTCCCTTTCTCCTCATAGGGGAGAGAATCAACCCCATCGCCGGGACAGGAGTCCTTCTCATCGCCTCAGGAGCTTACATTCTCAATGCCGGAGCAGTAAAAAAGGGGGTTCTCGAGCCATTCCGGGCACTTCTGCGGGAGCGAGGAGCCGTCTATATGTGCATAGTGGCGCTGCTCTTTTCTTTCACGGCAACCCTTTCCAAAAAGGCCATCATGCTTTCATCCCCACTGCACTACATGGCTTTCTACTGGACCGGTATTGTCGTGGGTATGGCTCCGCTGCTTTTCTTCACCTATCGGGGAAAGTGGCAGGGAACACTCGCTGACAGCACAATCAGGAAAGCACTCCTCCCCGCTCTTATTTTTGTAACAGCAGTGTTCGCCGCCGCCTATGCCATGAGCATCACCAAAGTAACCTACGTTACCAGCATAAAAAGGCTCAGCGTTCTGTTCAGCATTCTGCTGGCAGGCGCAGTCCTCAAGGAAGAGTCCATCCGGGAACGCTTTGCCGGGGGAGTCCTCATGGTCACCGGTTTCGCACTAATTGTCCTGTACGGATAAGGAAGAATTTTCCCTCTGATGGGCCCTGTCGGCGAAGTAGACCCCGAACGTCATCAGTATGTTGGTAAGAATGATAACAGCAAAGGTAATATCAATAAATTTCTCACTACCCGTTATATTCGCTGCAACCGGCAAAATTGCAAGAACCGCCGAGGCAAGCCCCCTCGGCAACATCGATAGCAGAAGAAACCGGTCGCCTCTCTTTTCAGGAAAGGTTTTGATCGTTGCCATGACACTTACATACCGGGCAACAATAATAATGAGGAAAAGGGCGAAACTAACCAGCAGAAACTGTAAGGTAAGGTCCTTGAAAGAAATGATCAGCCCCAAGTAGACAAAGAAAAAAGTTCTGATAAAAAAAGTCATTTCGCCGTGAAAAAACTTGATAGTGCTGCCCACCAGTGAGTCATTGGTAATATTGAGTATTTTTGAAAACGAATGGCTGTTTCCGAGAATTATTCCGAAGATCAGAACGGCAATGGATCCGCTCCCGCCAAGGAAATCCAGGACCCCAAAGGTAATCAGCACCGCCGCAAGGGTAAACATGTAGGAATATCTCTTGTCCTTCAGATAATCGAGCACCTTGAGCCAAAAAACCCCTGCCACGCAACCGCCGATAATCGCTATTGAGAATGAGCTGGCAACGGCCCGGAACGGGGTTCTGATACCGATTGTACCAAGGGTGATGATCTCTATAAGGGTAATGGAAATGACAACCGCCAAAACATCACTCAGGGCCGATTCGATGGAAAGCAGGGTCTTTGTCTCGTCTTTTACCTCCATTTTTCCCACAATCGGAATGACAATGGCAGCGCTGGTGCAGCCAAGAATAGTACCAAGCAAGATACTTCGCAAAAGTTCCCAATGCTGAACAAGGTGCAGATAGGCCGCAATCGCAATCGTCGCAAGGACGAAGGAAACCACCACGAGAAAAGATGCAATGCCGAACTCTTTCAGGAGCTTGTCTATATCCATGTCCATCCCCCCCTCGAAGAGAATGACGATAAGGGCAAGGGTCCCGAAATACTCCGTGAAATGGCGAAGCCCGGCAGGGTCTATCAGTCCGGAAACCGGGCCGAGAAGAATCCCTATTCCCATGAGGAGCAGGACATCGGGGATTTTCGTCTTGTCGAAAAAGAAAATCCCGAAGAAGCCGGTCATAATAATGATGCCGGCAACGAGAAAAACGAGGGATATATTCATGAAAACTCCTTCTTATATTCTATCGTCAAATAGTACCCACGGAAATGTTGCTTGTCATGTACTATTTTTACCGCTCCCCACGTGAGCCGAGACCATACCGCCAATGTTGAAGATAATTTACTCTCCCATGAGTAGGGTAAGGTAAGGAAATCCCTCTGGACAGGCATTTTTCGACCGTGTAGGGTAAGCACTCAACGAAGCCCGGCATGACCGGTTGCTCGAGTGACAATTTATTACTAACGTTGCAGGAGCAGGCTGCCACATGAACTATATCGCAGATCTCCATGTCCACTCCCCATTTTCCCGTGCCACAAGCAAAGATTGCTCCCCTGCAGGTCTCTACTCGTGGGCCAGAATCAAGGGCATTCAGGTAATAGGCTCGGGCGACTTTACCCATCCGGCCTGGCGCCAACGCCTGAAAGATGACCTGGAACCGGCAGAAGAAGGTTTCTTCCGTCTCCGCAATGAAAACATCCCGCTTCTGACACAACCACTGAAAGCAGACCCGGTCCGCTTCATTCTCTCCGCTGAAATCAGCTGTATTTACAAGCGGCATGGATCAGTCCGCAAGGTCCATAACCTGGTATATGTGCCCGATTTTGCCTCTGCAGACAGAATCTCCACCCGCCTGGCGGGGATCGGCAACATCAAATCGGACGGACGCCCCATTCTCGGACTGGACTCGCATGACCTACTGGAAATCGTACTCGAGGAAGCTCCCGATGGATTCCTGGTCCCTGCCCATATTTGGACACCCTGGTTCTCCCTGTTCGGCTCAAAATCGGGATTCGAACAGATAGAGGAGTGCTTCGGAGACCTGACACACCATGTCTTCGCCCTGGAAACCGGCCTGTCATCGGACCCGGACATGAATCGGATGATCTCTGCCCTGGACCGGTTCGCTCTTATCTCCAACTCTGATTGTCATTCACCATCGCGTCTCGGCCGAGAAGCGAATCTTTTCTCCACCGGCTATGACTTCTTCTCCCTCCGGGACGCCCTGAAATCAAACTCAGGAGATATCTTCCGCGGCACCGTCGAATTTTTCCCCGAGGAAGGGAAGTATCACCTTGACGGCCACCGGGCCTGTGGTGTCAGGTTCGAACCGGAAGAAACCCGCAGAGCCGAAAGTCTCTGTCCGGTCTGCAAGAAACCGCTCACTGTCGGTGTCCTCTCCCGGGTCATTGAACTGGCAGACCGACAGGAGCCGCATTATTCCGCCACCTCTCCCGTTTTCCACAGCCTTGTCCCACTTCCCGAGGTGCTGGGAGGAATACTTGGTGTCGGTCCGACTTCGAAAACGGTTGAGAGAGCATATGGCCTCGTGATTGGCCACTTCGGCTCCGAGTTCGGATTACTACTCCATGCCGTCGGCAGAAAAGATCCGGGAGTTTTCACCCCTGCTCGCCGAAGCGATTATCCGCATGCGGGAAGGCCGGGTTATTCGTCAAGGGGGATTTGATGGAGAGTTTGGTACTATCCGGCTCTTTGAAGAAGCCGAACTCCGACAACTGCATAATTCCTCTAACCTCTTTCTAGAAGAAAAACCGCGAATACGGCTAAAGTAATCATTAGCCATAGAGTCACACTCTGCTCTTGGCACTATCAACAAGCACCGCAATGTCGCCGTTTTTGTCACCTGTAGACAAAATTTCGTCAATTCTCACTGAAAGTTTGGCCTCTTTACCAGCAAAGTGACGCTCCTTTACCTGCCAAAGTGGCTCACAGAGCACATCTATAACATAAATCTTTCAAATGGCACATGATTTGCTGTCAAACAACTATCGGAAGAGAAAGAAAAATCCGGGTAGCAGCACTAAGGCTTCCTGCTCTCTTTCCGATATACATACATAACTGCGCTGCAGTTTCCTCGTTTGACGACGTTCCTCCGCCTCCGTGTAGTCAAAAACTACACGCGCACGCTCATTTTCCCTGTACCCCGAAAAAAGAAGAGCTTGATTCTTCCATGACACAACCTGTCTTGCAAAGACGTATTCTGTCTCCTCGCAAAACAGACTGTCTCACAAGGAGCGTTACATGAAACTCGTCAAACAGGCTGGAGTGATTCTTGCGGCACTACTGATGACACTTAGCGTCACCATTACTTGCTTTGCCAGCGAAGACACGCCGTATTCGGCCGTTCTTGCCATGACCAGGAAACCGGGCCAGCACCGGGAATACATGGCGTACGGAGCGGCAGGAGGTGCCGTCGCAGGGGGTGCTTATGGCCTTTTCAAAAATCAAACCTCACTGGTCGAAATCAAGGATGATAAAATCAGCGTTGACGTTCCGCTGATCATGCCCGATGTACAAGAAAAAGGAACGCGCGGAACCGACTTCACCATTATTGCGAAATTAATCAGCGGCAAATTCTGAATGAATGGCGTCGTAAAAACCAGCGAAAAGATCTGCACATAGGGGCATCAGGGAATGGCTGTTGCAGGATTGCAGCGGTAGGATCAGGCACTTGCCTTTGGCTCGCCCAGGGAACGAAGCACAGAAGGAGAAGGTTTGGGGTTGGCACTAACCGGAGAATCAAAGTGCACGACCCGGTTGCGGCCGGAAAGCTTTGCGCGGTGAAGTGCAACATCGGCGGATCCCACCAATGACTGATAGTCATTCCCGTTGGTAGGAGCTGTTGCAATTCCGATACTTACCGTGAGGCGCCCGAGAGGCAGGTTTTCTTCATGGGTGAATCCCGCACTTTCTACCTCGCGGCGGAACCTTTCCGCAACGAAGAACGCTTCCTTTTTGGAGGTGCCGGGCAGAATGATGCAGAACCTTTCCCCTCCGAAACGGGTTACGATGTCCATCTGGCGAGCGGACCCCTTCAACAGGCGCGCCGTCTTTTTCAGAACCACATCGCCGGCTGCGTGACCACATAACTCGTTGTACACCCTGAAGTTGTCCAGGTCCACCAGGAGGATCGTGACGTTCTGCTGCTGCCTGCCGCAACGACTCAGTTCCTCGTCCAGTCTCTGTTCCAGGAAACGGCGATTAAAAAGCCCGGTTAGCGGATCGGCAAGGGTAATTTCTTCCAGTTGAGCCGCTTTTTCACTGAACTCAGTCCGCTCCAGAACAACACAGGCATGCCGCGCCACGGTAATCAGAAGCTCCAGATCTGCTTCCGTAAAGATTCCTCCGTTCCGCTTGTCCGAAAGATTCAGCACTCCGATTACGGAACCCTTCACCCGGAGGGGAATACAGATGAATGATTTTGTTTTAAACCTGGACCGGTTGGGAATCCGTACCCTTGAATCCTGCTCGATGTCCTTTACCAGGAGAGGCTCACCGCTTTCCGCCACCTTACCGGCAACACCCCTGCCGACACGTGCACTCATGCTACGGGCCAGCTGCAGGCTCATCCCCATGACCGACTCGATCCGAAGATTCTTGCCGTTATCATCGATCAGCATGAGAGAACCTGAAGACGCCTGGAGAAGATCCGCGGCAGTTTCGAGGATTGAGAGATAAAGGTCACGCCGGTTCTCTGCCGACGAGAGGGTGCTCAGTACAGAGACGAATTTACCGGCAAGGGAAGCCTCCAGACGATGCGCCTCTTCCACCCGGAACTGAAGCAGCTTTGCTGCGACTCTGTCGGTAATCATCCCCACCAGAAGGGTGTCGCGATACTTGAGGTCATCATCGAAAACGGCAAGCAGGCCCAACAGCTGGTCTCCGCTGATGATCGGTAGACAGAGTGCCCTTTCCGCCACCACCGAAGGAAAGTGCTCTCCCATCTGCTTCTCGGGCACCAGTACCGGTCCTGAGTCTCCATAGGGGAAGAGATTGGCAAGTTGCGCTTCCGTACAGTTACCTAAATTCTTCACCATCCCGATCAGGCCACGCAACTGGACATCTTTTCCCAAGCCATTCGTGATGCCGATGGCCACTCGGGGGATATCGAAAAGAATTCCCAGTGTTTCACTCAAAAGCCCCATCAAGTCTTCCGGGTTCGAGATTCCTTCCATGTGTGCCAGGATACCTCGAACCGTCCGGAACATCTCAACGTTCTTTTCAAGCAACCGCGCCTGGATACTGTCGGGAACAAGGCCAGCGAGAAGACGGGACACCTCCATTGCCGTATCCTTGACCTCCTGGGAAGTGGCCGTGGGAACCATCTCAAGACTTTCTAAAAGAGCAAAACCATCAATTTTGTCGGATTTTGCCAGCTTTTCCATCAAAAACAAATCAAGAGTCGGGTTTCTGACGCCACCCCCGACAAAACAGTAGCGAAAACCGTCACCAACCTGATAGGGAACGGCAAAATTCATGAGGCCAGCCCTGCAGCTGAAAACCATCGGTTTCTGTTTGCCAAGGGCAAGCTTGACAGCTTTTTCGTAGGAAGGCTCGCATTTTTCAATACAGACCAGGTTACGCGCAAGAACCCCGCACAGCGGTGAAACAGTACCGAGTCGAGTAACAATGCCATCCTTTTCATAGAAAAGGGCAAGGTCATACTTTTCCAGAAAAGGATACCCGGAGAGAACCTCAAGAAGCTCCATGGGTTTTAGCGTTGCTGACTCATCGGAAGTCATTGTTTTTCCTTGTTCCGTACAACCGGTATTGAATAGTTGTCGTGTCGGCTATCCCGGACATTTCGGGATACACTGCGGGAAGTACCAACCCTTTTATAGAGCCCCACCAACAGTTATTTCGGAAATAAGCAGTGTCGGCTGGGCGTCGGACACAGGGGCACCCTGCCCATCCTTGCCACAGGTTCCTATGCCGAAACCGAGATCATTACCGATTTTTGTCACTTTCTTCAGCACATCGGGTCCATTTCCCGTCAGTGTCGCACCCCGCACCGGTTCGCAAATGATGCCGTTTTGGATCAGATATCCCTCAGAAACCTCGAAAACGAAGTCGCCAGTCACCGTATTAACCTGACCGCCACCCATCTTTTTCACGAACAGGCCCTGCTCAACTTCCCGGACAATGGCTTCAGGAGAAGACTCTCCCGGAGCAATAAGCGTATTGGTCATACGCACGATGGGCTTGGCATGATATGACTCGCGCCGGCCATTGCCAGTTGATGCGCAACCGTCCTTCATGGCGGAGAGCCGGTCGTAGAGATAGCATTTCAGAATACCGTTTTCCACCAGCACCGTCTTCTGAGCGGCAACCCCCTCATCATCATGGGAGTAGGATCCTCTGGCATGTGGAATGGTCGCGTCGTCGATAACGGTAATGAGAGGAGAAGCAACTTGAGTGCCAATCTTTCCGGTATAGACAGACATCCCCGCCTGAGCAAGATCAGCCTCGAGCCCATGACCGATTGCCTCGTGTACCATGGTGCCCCCTGCCTCGGAAGAAATTACCACCGGCATGGTCCCTGCCGGTGCCTTCCGTGCCGAAAGCATCATGAGGGCCCTTCCGGCAGCGGTGCGCGCCACCTCTTCCGGGCTCGTCGCATCGAACAGCTCGAAGCCGCGAAACCCGCCGATCGGCTCGTAGCCGGTCTGGATAACTTCGCCTTGGGCGGCAACCACCTGGGCCAGAAAAACGGTCCCGGTCCTGCCTGTTTCGATGAAATCACCCAGTGAATTGGCAATCTGGGTGCGGACCCGCCCGTCACGGTAGACAACCATCACCTGGCGAACACGCTGATCAATCCGCCGTGCCGCATCATCCGCACGTCGCACCAGTGCAACCTTGTCCTGCAGCGGCACAGAATCAGGTAACGTTTTGATAGGGAACCCAGCACCGACAATCTTCGCGCGAAGGTCGATGGAGGCTCCGAATTCCCGCCCCCTAACCGCACGGCTCACCGTACGCGCAAGTTCCAGAAGAGCTTTCTCCGTGACCTCGTTCGTATAAGCATAGGCAGTCCTGAGATCCGAAATAACGCGGATGCCGACCCCGCGATCCGTTCCCGCAACGATCTTCTCGATCTTTCCGTCTTCACAGACGATGGAAGTGGAAGAGCCTTCCTCGAAATAGATGTCCGCGAATTCCCCCCCTTCAGAAAGAGCGCTGCGAAGTATTCGGGATAAATCCATGGCGTCAAGCATCATTATGAGTCTCCTGTTTCAAGGGAAGGGAAAGGTCATCGGAAAACGGGATCTCCGTCAAGCTGATCTCGTGTGCAAATGCGGCAAGCAAAGCATCCACTTCATCCGCAAAGCATTCCGGAATCGAAAGCACAACAATTCCGTTCCGCGCATCCAGCGTAGTGAGGGTTGCAAGTCCCTCGTAAGCATCCAGGGTAAAGCGAAAATAGCCAATATCACGCCGGTCGACGCGAAAATATCGTAGGAGCATATGTTATGAACTCAATCTATTGATATACCAGGGGGCGATTCCCCTGGCAAAGACGCACTCTCTCCGCTCAATCAGCACGCCAGCGCCCGCTGTATCCTTCTGATCGTCTCGTCCCGGCCAAGGACACCAATCACGTCGTAGATACCCGGTGAAGCAGAGCCGCCGGTCAGAGCGTAGCGGGCCGGCTGAGCCACGTCCTTCATCTTGATGCCCTTCTCGGCACAGAACCCGTCAAAAAGCGCGGCAATGGCATCATGGCTGAGATCTTCCGCCTTCTGCAGTCGCTCCACCAGGTCGGCGCACAATTCCCTGGCAGCCGGGGTCAGGAACTTTGCCAGGGACTTCTCATCATACTCGAAGTCCGATTTGTAGTAGAAGATCGTCCCGTCCGCCATCTCCAGCAGCGTTCGAGAGCGGTCAAGAAGTGTCCGGATCACAGCAATCAAATCAGGACCGACGGTATGATCGATACCCCGCTCCTGAAGGAAGGGCTGGAGAAGATCTGCCAACCGCTCCGGGTCCCCGGTTTTAATATAGTGGGCATTCAGCCAGAGGAGTTTGTCGGGATTGAATACCCCTGCGGAGCGGCCGACCGACTCGATGGAAAACTTCGCGATCAGGTCCTGGAGGGTAAAGATCTCCTCATCACCATAACTCCAACCAAGACGGACCAGATAATTGACCATGGCCTCGGGGAGGAAACCCATATCACGGTACGCCATGACGCTCGTGGCACCGTGCCTCTTCGAAAGACGAGACTTGTCCGCGCCGAGTATCATCGGCACATGGGCAAATTTCGGCACCGGATAGCCAAGCGCCTCGTACAGGAGGATCTGGCGCGGCGTGTTGTTGACATGGTCGTCACCGCGAATAACTGTGGTGATGCCCATGGTGGCATCATCCACCACCACGGTAAAGTTATAGGTGGGCGTACCGTCGGTACGCTGGATGATCAGGTCGTCCAGTTCCTCGTTCTGAAAGGATATCCTGCCCTTGATGAGATCGTCAAAAGCCGTTTCACCCTCCAGGGGGCAGCGGAATCTGACCACGAAGGGAGCACCAGGAACATCCTCGGTCAGATTTCTGCAAGTGCCGGCGTATTTCGGCTTGCGCCCTTCGCTGGTCGCGAGTTCACGTTTCTTCTCCAACTCCTCAGCGGAGCAGTAGCACTTGTAGGCCGTACCGGCAGCGAGCATCTTTTCCACGTATTCCCGGTAGAGGGGGAAATTATCGGACTGGTAGAACGGGCCCTCATCCCAATCAAGACCGAGCCAGGTCATCCCCTCGAGAATTGCGTCTACCGACTCCTGGGTAGAGCGGGCCACATCGGTATCTTCGATGCGGAGAATGAATTTCCCCCCTTCCTTCCTGGCCAGAAGCCAGTTGAACAGGGCGGTTCGTGCCCCCCCCACATGGAGATACCCGGTCGGACTCGGGGCAAAACGTAGACGAACTTCAGACATTATGAACTCCTTGAATAACGAGGACCAGTTTTACCCGGCACAATAATTTCGATCGCACGGCATAGTGGTCGAAAAAAGGCTGTAGGGAAAACTGTACCAGCTGATAGGGAAACAGGCAACGAATCATCAGTAATTTCAGGCAAGAAAACCCTCACTCTGCCGAGACCAGGGATTCGAAAAAGGCGGCTTGCAGATAGTTTTAAAAGTTTTCCGGTTCTTCGGTATCCTCTCCAGAAGGAAGTGTTTCAGCGGGAACGGAGTATTCCCCCGAAACCCATGCTCCCAAGTCGATCATTCTGCAGCGCTCGGAGCAGAACGGGCGATGGGAATTCCCCTCCCATTCCACCTTTTTCTTGCAGATCGGACATGCAACAATCATGTACAACTCCCGTAAATAGTATTACATAAAGGACTCTGGCTGCCCCAAAAGTGCCCGAACCCTTCCGTAAAGACAAAAAAATCCCGGACGCCATCTTCACTGCCGGGGCTGTTTCAGCGACACTGAACCGCTTGAAAGAATTATGAATAGTATAGTGAACGGCTTAAAAAATCAAGCCTCCCCTCAAGCCTGGATCATAGCCCGGATTGACGAAACGCGGAAATAGTGATATAGGCATGCGCATGAAAAGAAGATTACCGGCCGAATGGGAGGAACAGGACGGCGTTCTGCTCGCCTGGCCCCACAAAGATAGTGACTGGCTCCCCATCCTGCATAAGGTGGAGCCGGTCTTCATAGAAATCGCCAAACAAATCAGCCTGTACGAACGGGTAGTGATCATTGCTCCAGACAGGGGAATGGTGGAAGAAAAGCTCCGCCGTGCCGGGGCGGTATTGGAACGGATCACCATCTACGAAGCCGACACAAACGATACCTGGACGCGTGATTTTGGGCCGCTTACCGTTCTTGAGGGAGAGAAACCGCTCCTTCTCGACTTTTTCTTCAATGGCTGGGGTCTCAAATTTGCCGCCGACCAGGACAACCAGGCAACCAGACGTCTCCACCAAGCCGGAGCATTCACTGCGACGCCGCTGAGAACCGTTGGCTTGGTCCTTGAGGGTGGCAGCATCGAAAGCGATGGACAAGGCACTCTCCTTACCACAGAGGAGTGTCTCCTGGGACCAAACCGCAACCCCCACCTGTCCCGGAATGAGCTTGAAGCGATCCTGAGCGAAACTCTCGGCACAAAGAATGTCCTCTGGCTCGGCAGCGGATTTCTGGCCGGGGACGACACCGACTCTCACATAGATACGCTGGCACGACTCTGCCCCGATGATGCGATTGTCTATGTCTCCTGCCCTGATGAACAGGACATTCATTTCGCGGCTCTTCAGCGCATGGCATTGGAACTCGAGTCCTTCAGGACCCGCGATGGTCGTCCGTACCGCCTCATCCCCCTTCCCTGGCCTTCTCCCCGCCATGACGAAGATGGTCAACGCCTCCCTGCAACCTATGCCAATTTCCTCGTCATCAACGGGGCAGTCCTCGTGCCAACATACCAGGACAAGAATGATACGGCCGCCATCGCCGCCATCCATGAAGCCTTCCCGGAAAGAACCATTATCGGCATCGATTGCCTACCGTTACTAGAGCAGCATGGCTCACTGCACTGCCTCACCATGCAGATCCCGAAAGGAGTTTTAGTGTGAAAACCCTGAAAGTAGCGCTCGTGCAACAGGCTTGCACCAATGACAAAGCGGGAAATCTTTCAAAAAGCATCCAAGCCATCCGTGAAGCTGCACGACTGGGTGCTCATCTGGTTGTCCTGCAGGAACTTCACGCCGGCCTTTATTTCTGTCAGACTGAGGATGTCTGCTGTTTCGAACAGGCGGAACCGATTCCCGGCCCCTCCAGCCAGCTGCTCTCCGTTGTTGCCCGAGAATGTGAGGTCGTCATCGTTGCATCGCTGTTCGAGCGTCGCGCACCAGGGCTCTATCACAATACCGCCATTGTCCTGGAAAAAGACGGAACAATTGCCGGAAAATACCGGAAAATGCACATCCCGGACGACCCTGGGTTCTACGAAAAATTCTATTTCACCCCTGGTGATCTGGGGTTTGCCCCCATCGACACGTCGGTCGGCAGACTCGGGCTCTTGGTCTGCTGGGACCAGTGGTTTCCAGAAGCTGCTCGACTGATGGCACTCTCCGGCGCAGAAGTGCTGATATATCCAACCGCAATAGGCTGGGATCCGAATGATACCCCCGATGAGCAGGAACGCCAGAGAGACGCATGGATCACGGTCCAGCGCTCCCATGCCATTGCGAACGGCCTACCGGTCATCAGTGTCAACCGAGTCGGATTCGAAACCGCTTCCGATAATTCCGGCAACGGTATCCTCTTCTGGGGCAGCAGCTTTGCCACAGGCTGCCAAGGAGAAATCCTGACACAGGCCGGCACTGAAGCTGAGCAGCTATGCACCCTCGAGATTGACATGACACGCTGCGAAGACGTCCGACGCATCTGGCCCTTTCTCCGGGACCGACGCATCGATTCCTACCAGGATCTGCTCAAACGATTTTGCACCTGAATTCAGGACAAGCAGAGCGACGTTTTTTTTCTTATTGCGCCACGTCTATAACAGCATGATATCTGTGCTTTTCTTGAACCAAGACATACGATAAAACACCGTTTTCACTGATTTTCTTGCAAATCATCCGCAACGAAGCTATTATATGCACCTTTACTAAAACCTCTTCGGTTTTGGAACACTACCCATGAAAAGGAGTGGACATGAAAGTAATCGTAACCGAACAGCTGGCACATGAGGGACTTTTGATCCTGGAAAAGGACCCGCGAATTGAGGTGGATGTCCGCCTTGGGCTCAGCAAAGAGGAACTGATTTCCGTCATTGGCAACTATGAAGCAATTGTTACCCGGAGCGCCACAAAAGTCGACCGGGATGTACTCGAAGCAGGGAAGAAGCTGAAGCTGGTTGCCCGGGCAGGCGTCGGCATCGACAGTGTTGATGTGAAATTCGCGAGCGAAAAGGGCATCATTGTCCTCAACGCGCCCTTCGGCAACACCAACAGCGTAGCCGAACATACCTTGGCGCTGCTCCTTGCCCTCTGCCGCAACATTTCCAAGGCAGACGCAAGTCTCAAGAAGGGAGAGTGGAAACGTTCCGCGTTAGTCGGTTCGGAACTCAAGGGTAAAATAGCTGGAGTAATCGGACTGAGCAAAGTTGGCGGCCGCGTTGTCACGAGACTGCAGGCCTTCGAATGCGAGGTGATCGGCAGCGACCCCTATGTATCGGAAAAAAGGGCCAAGGACCTGGGAATCAGGCTTGTCTCCATTGAAGAAATTATCAGGACCGCGGACATCATCACCCTGCATGTCCCCATGACCGACGAAACCCGCAACTTGATCGGGGAAAAGGAAATCGGCCAGATGAAGGATGGCGTTATTCTTATCAACACGGCCCGCGGCGGGATCATAAACGACGAGGCGTTGCTGAATGCCCTCAACAGCGGCAAACTGGGTGGCGCGGCCATTGACGTGTGGACCGAGGAACCCCCCAAATCTGACACCCTCAAAAACATCATTGCTCACGAAAAAGTCCTCTCGATGCCCCACCTCGGCGCATCCACCCACGAAGCACAGATCAACGTGTCAGTGGATGTCTCTCGCGAGATAATCCGATTTCTCGATGAGCAACCGCTGGAAAACGCCGTCAATATCCCCCGTTTCGATCTTACCCTCATGGAGCAGATGCGACCCTTTCTGCGCCTTGTTAACATCATGGGAGATTTCGTCGTACAGTTGCTCGACACCAACATGAATAAAGTAACCTTCACCTACGAAGGGGCAATTGCCGAATACTGCACCTCACCCATTACCGTCTGCGGCTTGGCAGCACTCCTCAACCGCAAGGTGGAGCAAGACGTTAACATGGTGAACGCGAACCTGGTTGCCGAAAACATGGGCATAGCGCTTGAAGAGGTTAAGCTCACAGAGACAGGCTCCTTCTCCAACATGGTTACCATAACCATTGAAGGGCCAAGCGAAAAGAGAGTCATCTCCGGCACCCATTTTGAAGGCACTCCGCGTATCGTTCAACTACGCGACTACCAGGTCGATTTCACACCGGAAGAACACATGCTGCTGCTTACCTATGTGGACCGGCCCGGCATGATTGGCAAGATCGGCATGATCTTGGGACAGCACGAAATCAACATTGCCGCGATGAGCCTTGGCAGAAGGGCAAAGGAAGGAGAGGCCATGGTTATCCTCTCCCTGGATTCACCGGCTCCCCCTAACGTTGTCGAAGAAATCCAGACAGCGACCGAAGCCACCTTCAGCAAGGCGCTGCACATGGGTACCGCGCGCGAATCCAAGTAATTTCTGCATAATTGGGAGCGGCGAATCGCCGCTCCCAATCGAATCTTCATCTCCCCTACAAACTGCCCAGACAGGCAACAACGGCACCAGCCACCACCATCTCCCGTATCGCCGCCTCCGAATCACCCGGCTGCAGGTCCACACCGCGAACAGCATCGATCAGCAGGGTAACGGAGAAACCCATTCTAAGGGCCTCAAGCACGGTATTCTTGACACAATAGTCGGTTGCAAGCCCACCGACAAAGAGATGCGTGACACCCCTCTCTTTCAAGGATACGGAAAAGCTCTGCCCCTCATCGTTCAGAGCCTCGAAAGAAGAATATCCGTCTTCAGCAGGGTTCATCCCTTTGGAGATAACGATCACATCATCCGGGAGATTCAGATCAGGATGAAATCGTGCACCCTCACTTTCCTGAACACAATGAACCGGCCAGATACCACCGTAGGCGCTGAAGTGACTCGAACCTTCCGGGTGCCAATCACGGGAAGCAAACACGGGCAGGCGCTTTTCCTTGAAACAATCGATATAGCGATTCAATACCGGAATAACCTCATCGCCTCCCGGCACAGCAAGTGTCCCGCCAGAACAGAAATCATTCTGCACATCCTCAATGAGCAAAGCCGATCCTTTTTTCATCGCCGCCCCCTTCCAGCCTCGCCTGTCGCCTGAAACACTTTACAAAAGCGAGTCAAATATCACCGGTAGCCCTTCTGCACCTCCTCGATCAACCGCATCCGCAAGTCATGGAGCTCCTGACTCAGATAGACAGCATAGGGAAGGACCTCCTCAAAGCGGAGAACCCCGGCAGGAAGGCAGCCAAGTTGTACCTGGCAACGATCAGCCGATTCGCAGAGGGAGGGTGGTGAACCTGTTACCACCCCAGCATCCATTACGACTGAACGAATGGGCTTCAAGACTGCAGATGCGGGAATTCGAGCGGTCTTTTGCGGATTCCTGGGATTGTAGAGAAGATCTCCCGGCGCAGGGGACGCGTTTTCTCTGCAGATGACATCCATCATAAAGGTTCCATCTTCATCGATAGCGCGGAACAATCTCTTCCGGTCGGGAATCGTGCTCTTCGAAAGATCGCTGGTAACCTTCAACTTCGGGGTACCGTTATGGCGGACAAGTTTGTAGACCCCTCCAAGCGCCCCCCCGCCCTCACCCTGGCAGGTGGCGAGCCTGGTGCCGACCCCATAGATATCGACCTTACCGCCCTGTTCGCGAATGGAACGGATCACATACTCATCCAACTCGTTGGATGCCAGAATCTTGACATCCGGGAAGCCTGCCTCATCGAACATCCGCCGAGACTCGCGACTCAGGAGTGCCAGATCTCCCGAATCAAGGCGAACGGCACGAAGTTCATGACCCTTCTCGCGTAATTCCCGCGCAACTATGATGGCGTTGGGGATACCGCTCTTGAGAGTGTCGTAGGTATCCACGAGAAGAGTTGAGCTATCGGGAAAAACATCCGCATAGGCCCGGAAGGAGGAGAGCTCGTCAGGGAAAGCCATGATCCAGCTATGGGCATGAGTCCCCTTCACCGGAATGCCGAGGGTCTGTCCGGCCCAGACATTGCTGGAGCTGCGTGCCCCGCCGATATACGCCCCGCGGACCTCACTTAGTCCCCCATCTGGCCCCTGGGCCCGACGCAGCCCAAACTCGACAACCTCTTTTCCACCGGCGACAGAGGTAATCCGCGCTGCTTTTGTCGCCACCAGGGACTGGAAGTTGATGATGTTCAGCAAGGCCGTTTCCACTAACTGGGCCTGTGCAAGCGGCGCTTCAACGGTAATCAACGGTTCAAGTGGGAAGACCGCCGTACCTTCCGGCATGGCAATGACCCGGCCCCGGAACTGAAATCCTTCCAGGTAATCGAGAAAGGAATCTTTGAAGATGCCAAGGGTCTTCAGATAGGCGAGGTCGTCCTCGGTAAAGCGGAGCTCAGAGAGATAGCGAAGCGCAGTTTCAAGGCCGGCAAAGACAACATATCCGCCCTTGAATGGCGGCGTCCGGAAGAAAAGGTCGAACACGGCAGGGTCATCGTGCATCCCTTTTTCGAAATACCCGGCAAGCATGGTAAGCTGATAGAGGTCTGTGAGGAGCGCCGAATAGGACATATCCCCCTCCTTGGCATGAATGCTGTTGTTTTGTTTTCATTATACCACGGAAGTTTTCAACAAAATCCTTCTTGAGTAAACAGTTCTTTCACAAACAAACGTCAAGAACACCTTTCCTACAAGCAAAATATTTCCCAAAAAAAGTACCGTGGCAGCAACTCAACGAAAAAGGCCGTCCCCAATAATTCGGGACGGCCTGTAAAGTGTGACGTTTCAGCAGTGCTTAGTAGCGGTAAAACTCGGGCTTGAAGGGCCCTTCAACCGGAACGCCGATATAGTCCGCCTGCTCTTTCGTCAAGGCAGTAAGTTTCACGCCAAGCTTACCGAGATGGAGGCGTGCGACCTTCTCGTCAAGAATTTTCGGCAGCATGTAGACTTTCTTCTCATAAGCGGCATTGTTCGTCCAGAGTTCAATCTGGGCCATGACCTGATTAGTGAAGGAGTTGGACATGACAAAGCTCGGATGACCGGTAGCACAGCCGAGGTTAACCAAACGACCTTCAGCCAGAAGAATCAGCTTCCTGCCATCCGGGAAGATTATCTCGTCTACTTGAGGCTTGATATTGACCCAGGTAAGATCGCGAATACTGGCGATATCGATCTCATCGTCGAAGTGGCCGATGTTGCAGACAATGGCCTGGTCCTTCATTTTGTCCATGTGGACTCGGGTGATAACATTAATACAGCCGGTGGCGGTGACAAAGATATCACCAAGTGGTGCGGCATCTTCCATCGTGGTTACCTGAAATCCCTCCATCGCTGCCTGGAGGGCAATAATGGGGTCAATCTCGGTAATCAGCACCCGGGCACCCTGGCCGCGCAAAGAATGGGCACTGCCCTTGCCCACATCACCGTAACCGCACACCACGGCTACCTTGCCCGCAATCATCACGTCGGTTGCCCGCTTGATGCCGTCCAGAAGAGATTCGCGGCAGCCGTAGAGGTTGTCAAACTTCGACTTGGTAACCGAGTCATTCACGTTTATTGCCGGAATGGCAAGAGTACCTTTCCTCATCATATCATAGAGACGGTGTACACCGGTGGTGGTCTCTTCGCTCACACCCAGAATCTCCGGCAGAAGCTGCGGGTACTCTTCATGAATAAGCTTGGTAAGGTCGCCACCATCGTCAAGAATCATATTGAGGGGTCTTCCGTCCGGCCAGTAGACTGTCTCCCGCATGCACCAGTCCCATTCCTCCGCAGTTTCCCCTTTCCAGGCGAAAACAGGGATACCGGCAGCAGCCATGGCAGCAGCCGCATGGTCCTGGGTGGAAAAGATATTGCACGAAGACCAGCGCACTTCGGCACCCAACTCAAGAAGCGTTTCCATGAGTACTGCGGTCTGAATTGTCATGTGAAGGGAACCGGCAATCCGAGCCCCGGCAAGGGGCTTGCTGGCACCGAATTCCTCACGGAGCGCCATCAGACCCGGCATCTCCTTTTCGGCCATTTCGACTTCCTTGCGGCCCCAGGTTGCCAGTGAAATGTCCCGAATCTTATAATCGGTAAACGCGCCTGGCGCGATCTGTGTCTGTTCAGCATTCTTTTGCATTTTCTTCCTCCAAAATGTAATGAGCAGCCTGAACACCGGGCATGCAAAATTCATCCCGTATCAGACTGCTCATTATTCTATATCACTTTTACCCCGCCAGGTCAAAAAGGAAAAGCTAAAGCCCGGTCCATTAGGCGGCTTCCTCCCCTTCTTCCACTTCCGCCACAACAGCTTCGGCAAAGAGCTCGTCAAAAATCTCCTGCACTGTGGTAATCCGGTCGGCCTTGTAGGCATTGGTTCCACAGAAAATCAGGCCGGTTTCCACGTCACCTCGCTGGGCCCGGTCCAAGGCCCGAACAATGCAAAAACGCTCACCGGTTTCCTTGTAGCTGCATTTTTTCAAGCAGCCGGTGGAACAGACGGTTTCGTTACTTTCGTCATATTTGACAATTGCGTCACAATTCCGGATGATGGCCCTTCCCGGTAGCCCCGCTGGGCTCATAATCAAACCGATATCTTCCTGCCGACAGTCAATGTAGGCCTGCTTGAAACTTTCAGCAGCATCACATTCTTTTGTTGCAACAAAGCGGCTTGCCATCTGCACGGCATCTGCGCCTTGGGCAAGGGCATGCATGACATCGGCTCGGTCCCAGATACCTCCAGCAGCAATAACCGGCACATCCCGACCAAAATCGTTCCTAAAGTACTCTTTAATCGCCCGCACCGTTCCATAGTGGTCATAGTCGCCAGTACCAATGTTTTCCAGCTTTTCTCCCAAGTGACCACCTGCTGTATCAGGGTCCTCCACAAGAACGGCGTCCGGGAGGCGGTTATACCTCTGCCACTTCTTTGCGATAAGCTGTGCCGCCCTGAGCGAAGACACAATCGGAACCAATGCAACATGAGGGGCATGGGCGGTCAACTCAGGAAGGCTCAAAGGAAGACCGGCACCACAAATAATAACCTTCGCCCCCCCTTCAATAGAGGCTTTTACGAGGTCCTCGTAATCGGACAGGGCCACCATGACATTGACGCCGATTACGCCGTCGGGAGCTATGGCATAGGCCTTCCGCAACTCTTCCTTCATGGCTTCAGGTTCAGCCTGCATATAGTTCGAACCCGTATAGTAGGAGCTGTTCATGGCAATACCGGCTGCCGCGATAATGCCTATCCCGCCACATCGAGCAACATGTCCCGCCAGGGACCCCGCGGAAATCCGTGCCCCCATTCCTCCCTGAATCAAAGGATATTTGACGGTATATTCACCTAGTTGAAAAGGCTGCATTGTTGTTCTCTCCTTCCCCAATAAAGGTCTGGTGTTTTCTTTTGTGACTTCAGCATACTGGAAAAATAATCTCTGTTGTGTAATAGTATTGTAAAATCCCTTTGAGAGCCGCGAAGGCACCCTGTTTCCTCGGCTTTCCCTGAACGGATACCCAGCGCCATGAAATGGATCAAACGTCTTTTCCATCCCCTCATCGCCTTCATCGCCATTCAACTGGTATGGGGGGTAATTGTCCTGTTCTGGATCTCCTGGTTTCTTGACAGCAACCGGGAATTCCGTAACCTCGCTCTTCGCTATCACCCGGAACTCGTCAATAAGGGGCTCAATTGGACTGCGCTACTGGCTGGACTGATCCTCCTGCTGGTCGTTCTTGCAGGCATCTATCTACTCTTTATCTACTGGAAGCGTCAGTATGACCTCTATCGCCAGCAGAAAAACATCATCTCGCAGGTTACCCATGAATTGAAGTCCCCCCTTGCCTCGATACAACTACACCTGGAAACTATCCGCCTCCGCCCACTCCCCCCCCCAAAACAGCACAGTTTCTTGACATCATGCTGGACGATGTTGAGCGCCTCAACCACCTGATCAGCAATCTCCTCATGGCAGCAAAACTCGAGCAGAGGAGTCGGGTTCCTCAAAGACGTCCGATCGATTTTTCGGCCTTTCTAAAAACATATCTGGAAAAAAAAAGAACGAACCTCCCGGAAGGGAGCTGCCTATCCCTTGCTATTGAAGACAATATTATAGTGTCCTGCAATCCTGAAGAAATGGAAACAGCGCTCAGAAATCTGTTTGAGAACGCCACCCTCTACAGTCCTACCTCGCCGGAAATCAGAATCACTCTGAGCAGAGAAGGGAAGCGTTGCCACCTCACGTTCCAAGACAAGGGGAAGGGGATTGACCCGGAACACCTTAAAAAGGTCTTCCGCATGTTCTATCGGGTTCGAAGCCACGGAGAGAATATCCGCGGCACCGGCCTCGGACTGTATATCGTGAAATCAGTTATCACAGCACACGGGGGCAAGATCAGGGTAACAAGTGAAGGAATCGACAAAGGCTCCACTTTCCATATTTCCCTTCCTCTTGCGGAGAAATCATGAACGAAGAAAAACCCAACATACTTCTCATTGAGGATGAAATCCATCTTGCCCGTGGAATTTGCTTCAATCTGGAACTGGAAGGGTATCGGGTAAGCCACATGGAATCCGGAGAGGAGGCCCTCCAACGGCTCGAGTATGACCGGTTCTCCCTCATAATCCTCGACATCATGTTGCCAGGCATAGACGGTTTTACTGTCTGCAAGAAAATCAGGGAAATGGATATGCGTGTCCCGATCCTGATTCTTTCTGCCCGTTCCGAAGAAGGAGACAGGATTACCGGTCTCAGTGCCGGGGCCGACGATTACCTCATGAAGCCGTTCAATCTGAACGAGTTCCTCCTCCGCGTTCAAGGAATGTTAAAACGCTCTGCCTGGTACCGTCCCGAGCCAATCGAGGAAGGGTACCGGTTTGGCGACAGCGATGTGTTTCTCCTCTCCTATCATGCAAAAACACCACAGGGGGAAATCGATCTGACCGAACTGGAAGTCAAGATGCTGGCCTTCTTTTTCAGAAATGAAGGGAAGGCCGTATCCCGTGCCGATCTACTTGAAACCGTCTGGGGGTATTCAGCCGACACGGAAACAAGAACTCTCGACAATTTCATCGTTCGACTGAGGAGGTACTTCGAACCGGACCCGTCACATCCTGTTCACTTCCAGACAGTGCGCGGGATCGGATATCGTTTTATTCGTCAACAGAAAAGGACGCCGGAAGGAAGCCAGGACCAAGGAAACAGCCGCTGACTGGGTAACGAAGACACCTGACTCGGCCCGAAAAATAGCAAAAGCCGGATGGAGAGCCCATCCGGCTTTTGCTAACATCATGACGACAAATTTTCTCTCGGTAACCAGACTTTTGCTTGGAAACTCCGGATGTGAAACTAACGGTTTCCAATTTGGAAACGAGGATTTTTCTGTTCTGACAAGAAACTTTTGCAAGCAAAAGTTGACAGCGAAGGCTGCCCGCAGGGCGAGTCCTCCGGACGAGTCAAAATCAAGGGATTGTCGCGGAGACGTACTACTGTACGTCGCACAAACAAGACCGCTGATTGACGCTGTCAGGGCGAAAAAGGACCATTTCCAGATGGAAACTAGTTACAGCCCCGCTTTCGACCTAAGTATTTCAACTTTATCAATTTTTTCCCAGGTAAACTCCGGGAGCTCACGGCCAAAGTGGCCATAGGCTGCCGTTTTCAGATAGATGGGCCGTAGCAGGTCAAGCTGCTCAATGATGGCGCGCGGCCGGAGGTCAAAAGTTTCCTTGACGATTTCCGCAATTTTTTCCGAAGCTATCACGCCGGTTCGGAAAGTGTTAATCATGACAGATACCGGCTCGGCAACACCGATGGCATAGGCAATCTGAACCTCACACTTATCGCAAAGACCAGCAGCCACCAGATTTTTTGCCACGTAGCGCCCCATGTAAGATGCAGAGCGGTCAACCTTAGAAGGGTCCTTGCCGGAGAAAGCACCACCACCATGGGAACCCTGTCCGCCATAGGTATCAACAATAATCTTACGACCGGTAAGACCACAGTCGCCCATGGGGCCGCCGATAACGAAACGACCGGTCGGGTTGATAAGAAAACGGGTAGCGTCAGTCATCAATTCAGCGGGGATGATTTTCTTAACTACCTCTTCAATGATACCTTCCCGGATCATCTCATACGATACTTCCGGTGAATGCTGGGAGGAAACCACAACCGTATCAATACTCACTGGCCGGTCGCCGACATAGCGGACCGACACCTGTGATTTGGAATCAGGGCGGAGGAAGTCCAGAATCCCTTGCTTGCGAACATCGCTCAGGCGTTTCGTCAACCTGTGCGCCAGCATAATCGGCATGGGCATCAGTTCAGGAGTATCATTGCAGGCGTAGCCGAACATGAGACCCTGGTCTCCGGCACCTTGGTCTTTAAAGAGACCCTCGCCTTCGGTAACACCTTGGGAAATATCCGGTGACTGCTTGTCAATGGACGTAAGCACAGCACACGTTTCCCAGTCGAAGCCCATAGCTGAATCATTGTAGCCAATTTCCCTGATAGTTTCACGGGCTACCTTGGGATAGTCGACCACAGCATTTGTGGTTATCTCGCCAGCCATTACAACCATTCCGGTTGTAACGAGGGTTTCGCAGGCAACCCGTGAATTGGGATCCTGCGAAAGAATTGCGTCGAGAATTGCGTCTGATATCTGGTCGGCTACCTTATCCGGATGCCCTTCGGAAACCGATTCGGAAGTAAATTGAAAATCTGTCATGCCCATGTATTGATACTCCTCTCGTTGTCTGCTGAGATGGCGGGAAAAACCCCCATGAAAGAAGGATGGTAAAATTCCGCCTGCAACTTTGTCAAGTCATAAATGTATTTAATGGATACCATGGCCCGCAGTCAACTAAAAACCGGGGCGGACAGGTTAGTTTCCACTCTGGTGGAATAGTTCCGCTGAGCATCAATCGATACTATCGGAAAACTTAGTCACAATCTGGCCCTGTAGATAGGATTCAACCTCGGTTGCGGTCGAAAAAGAGAGGGCCTGCCTGACCATTTCTTCAGCTTCGCTCCGACTGCAGCGTCGAAGAATTTTCTTGACCTTGGGAATAGATACCGCATTCATGGAAAGCTCATCGAATCCCAGCCCCAGCAGTATCGGCAGATAATTCGGCTCACCTGCCATTTCCCCGCAGATGCTCACGTAGATTCCCGCAGCATGGGCCGCCTCGGCAACGATTTTCAGAGATCTGAGTACCGCAGGATGCAAAGGCTCATACAGGTCTGAAAGGTGCTCATTGGTTCGGTCGATTGCCAGCGAATACTGGATAAGGTCATTGGTGCCGACACTGAAAAAATCCACCTCACTCGCCAACAGATCAGCAATAATAACCGCCGAAGGCGTCTCAATCATGATACCGATTTCCATGTCCTCGTCAAAAGGAATGGATGCTGTCCGCAGCTCCTGCCTGGCCTCCTCAAGAAAAGCCTTTGCGGAGCGGATCTCGTCCACGCCGGAGATCATCGGGAAAAAAACCTTCACGGTACCGAAGTTGCTCGCGCGAAGAATAGCGCGCAACTGCGTCTTGAATAATTCAGGACAGCGGAGTGACAGGCGGATCGCCCGCAGACCGAGGGCTGGGTTCAGCTCATCATCGAGATTAAGCTCTGGCACAAACTTGTCACCACCCACATCAAGAGTCCTGATCGTTACCGGATAAGGAGCCATCTGGCGGGCAATTTCCACGTAGACGCGAAACTGCTCCTCTTCATCAGGGATGGTTGAACGACCAAGGAAGAGCATCTCCGTCCGATAAAGCCCAATCCCCTCCCCACCGTGCTTTTTAATAGAAGGGACTTCCTCAATGAATTCGACGTTTCCTTTCAGGAGCATCCGCTGACCGTCAACGGTCTCCGCCGGAAGGTCCCGGAGCTTCAGAAGCTCCTTTTCACGGTATTCATAGTATTGCTTATGTTGGAGATAGTCGCGAAAGGTCTCCTCATCAGGGTTGACGATTACGAGCCCCTTGGCTCCGTCAACAATGATAGAATCACCGTCTGCCACTTCCCCGGTAATCTTTTCGAGACCAACAACAGCCGGAATTTCCAGTGAGCGTGATACGATGGCCGTATGGGATGTTTTCCCGCCGAGATCGGTAACAAAACCAATAACTTTTTCTTTGTCGAACTGGAGAATATCGGCGGGAGAAAGATCGTGGGCAACAATCACGACACGCCCCTCTGCTTCACAGAGCAGTTCGTGTCGCTTACCGAGCATATTGCGCAGAACCCGTTCGACCACGGTTTCCACATCACTGCCCCGCTCGCGGAGATATTCGTCTTCGATCCCCTCGAAAAACACCTTGAACTTCTTGAGGGTCCGGTTCAGAGCAGCCTCGGCGTTAATCATCTCCTGCTTGATGAGGCTGACAGTCTCCGCGGTCAGCATGGTATCGTCGAGAATCATCAGATGAGTATCGATGACGTAAAGATGCTCGGTACCCTGCGTCCGGGATATCTGGTCCTTCAGAGCGAGGAGATCCTCCTTCGCCCTCAGGAGAGCAGCATAAAAACGCTCGATCTCGCCAGCAATCTCATCGGCAGGAACTGCTCTTTCGACAACGACAACCCTGGTCCTGTCAGCAACACGCGCCTCGCCAATGACAATTCCGGGAGAAGCACCTGTCCCTTGATAGATTCTGTTTTTAGTCTTCTCCGAAACCATCCGTTATTAGTTCCCCGAGAATATTCATCGCGTCCACTTCGTCCTCGCCTTTAACCTTGACGCGAATGACGCTACCCTTTGCCGCTGCAAGCATCATGATACCCATGATGCTTTTGCCGTTCACCTCGATGTCTTCCCGCTCAATCATAATATCGGAATTGAAGCGGCTGGCAGTTTTCACCAGCAGCGCCGATGCCCTGGCGTGAAGTCCCAACTTATTCGGTATAACAAATTCCTCAATCAGCATAGCTACCTTTACCACCCTGCAACGAAATTACACCGTAACGCGGAAAAAAGAGCCTTCTGTCACAGCGCAGAATACTTAAATGTCCATCCGGAAAAGTACAATGAGATACTACTTCAGGTAATCACCGGCAACAGAAATACTATCAAGACCACACTTTTTTAACGAAGAAGCCAGGTCAGCGACGCCAAGCTTGTCACGCTCTGACGCAAACTTTATCACCATCGGGAGATTTACTCCGGTTATCACTTCAACTACGTTGTCCTTTAAAAACGAAATACTCATATTTGAGGGCGTACCGCCAAACATGTCGGCCATAATAATAACTCCGGAATCGGAGACTTTTTCAATGGCGCAGGCAACACTATCCCTTATCTGTTCCACGGAATCTTGTGAAGTTATGCCAATTGCTTCCGCCTTTTCGATGCGTCCCACTATCATTTCGGCTGCAGCAAGAAGCTCCCTTGCTAAGCCCGCATGAGCAACTAATATCAACCCTATCATAAACTACCCCTTCCCAATATCCCGGTGAGTGATCTTTACAATCACGTTTTTGTCCGCAAAAAAACTTTTTAGCTCCTCGGTTATCGCCACGGATCGGTGTTTCCCGCCTGTACATCCGGTGGAAATCGTCAGGTAGGACTTTCCTTCCCGCTGATAACCAGGAAGAAGAAACTCCAATAGATCAGTGAATTTTATGAGGAAGAGGTTAGTCTCCTCTTTCTCCAAAACATACGTGCGCACCAGAGGGTCGAGCCCTGAAAACTCCCGCAGTGATGGCACAAAATGAGGATTGGGGAGAAAGCGGACGTCCATCACCAGATCAGATTCAAGGGGGATGCCATACCGAAAACCGAAGGACTGCAGGTGCACTGTCATTTCCCTGGCTTTTTCACTGCCTTTCAGAAAAGATATGACAGCATCCTTCAACTGATGGATATTGAACTCTGAGGTATCGATGACCCGGGTTGCCAACCGGCGCAACCCAGCTAACTGATCACGTTCATACCTGATTCCCTCCGGCACCGAGCCGCTTTTCGACACCGGATGCCGGCGACGCGTCTCGGAAAACCGGCGGATAAGCACCTCGTCGGAGGCATCGAAGAAAATTATTTCAACCGTGTGTCCGGCCTCCCGAACATTTTGCAGAACCTTTTCATAACCGCGAAGAGATTCGAGATCCCTGATATCCATCACAAGTGCGACATCTCTTGTGCTATCCGCGGCCTTCGCGACCAACTCCACAAAGGTAGGAATGAGACTCACCGGAAGATTGTCGATACAGAAAAAACCCTCATCTTCGCAGACTCTTACTCCGGTAGACTTTCCCGATCCAGACAATCCGGTTATGATAACGATCCGCATTTCCTTACTCAACTTCGTCACCCGTCAGACAGGCTTCCATGCGTGCCAGGAGGTTCTCATCGAATTCCCGTGCAGAGTGATATCCCATCCCCTTCAAAAGATAATTCCTCGCTGCCACCTCGATAATTGACGTAAGGTTTCTGCCAAACCGCACAGGAATCACCAAGTAGGGAAATTCTTCCTCAAGAATCGTATAGGTTTCTTCATCAATACCCAGACGATCATACTCCTGGTTCGGATCCCATTCCACAAGCTCGATAACGAGATTAATGATTTTCTTTTCCCGTATGGCGGAAACCCCAAAAAGATCCTTGATACTAATAATACCAAGTCCTCTGATCTCCATGCGGAACTGCAGGGATTCTGTGGCACTGCCGACGAGAGCAGCCGGGCTTCTTTTCCTGACCTGAACCACGTCATCCGCCACAAGGCGATGACCTCGGTTTACCAGATCAAGGGCACATTCACTCTTTCCGATACCGCTTTTACCGAGAATCAACACTCCCACGCCAAGGACATCAACCAGAACTCCTTGAACATGGGTAAGGGGAAGTAAACGTTCCTCAAGAAATTTCGTCACCAGAGAAATGCAGGTGGAAGAGAGGTGATGGGTCCTTAAGAGGGGTATCCCAGCCTCGTTGGCAGCCCTGACAAGGCATCCGGGGGGATCAAGGCCCAGTGTAACCACATAGCAGATAAGGGGGAATGCGCAGAGCTTTTCGAGGTGTCTGCACGCCGTTTCTTCGGATAACTGTCGGAGATAGGATATTTCCGTATTGCCGAGTATTTGTATCCGGTCCGGATGCAAGTGTTCCGTATAACCAGTGAGTGCGAGCCCCGGTTTCTGAATGCGCGGAGTTTCTATCTTGTTGCCAAGACCTCTTTCTCCCGCAAGAAGGGTAAGATCCAGTCCATACTCCGTATCATGGAGGAGATCTTCAATGGTAGGGCTACACTGTATCAAAGCCTGTTATCCTGTTCCTGAATAATATCATACAGGGCGTCGGCATCTGAAGCCTCCAGCAGATGACGACGCAAAGCCCGATCTTTCAGAAGGCGTGAAATTCTGGCCAGAAGCTTCAGATAAAGATCAAAAGAATTCGCATCCGCAATCAAAAGGAAAAACAGGTTGACCGGCTTGCCGTCCAAAGCATCATAGATAATGCCTTTCGTACTTCGACCAAAAACAACAAGGGGATCGCCCCCATGCAGCAGTTTGGCATGGGGGATGGCAATGCCACCCCCAATCCCGGTACTGCCAAGCAATTCCCGCTCCAGAAGGCCACGGAGCACCTCTTCCCGATCAAAAGCAGCGTGACGTGCCACGAGCTTTTCAGTAAGCTCTGCCAACACGTCTTCTTTTGTCGAGGAAGCAAGGCAAGGAATAATATCCAAGGAATTGAAAAAATTAACAATTTTCATCAATTCCTCAGATAGCGCGCATTATCAATAGGTAGCGGACAGACATGATCAACCTTTCTGTGGCTCGATCAAACCGTAATTCCCGTCTTTGCGACGATAGATAACATTAATGTCCTCTGTTAAAGAATCGGTAAACACAAGAAATTCCTTATGGAGGAGATCCATCTGCATCACTGCCTCTTCCACCGACATCGGCTTTATGGAGAATGTATTTGACTTGATGATCACCGGTTCCTGCCGTTGTTCGATACTTTCCGCAGCAAGAATGGTCTTCTTGAGCCGTCTATCGGTGCTGTCGTTGCCCGGCTTATGCTCTTTAATGCGCTCTTTGTAGCGACGAAGTTGTCTCTCGATCTTATCGGTTACCGCGTCAAGCGACGCATACATGTCGTTGGTTTCCTCGGAGGCCTTGATGGTAATACCTCTCGCGGTCATGGTTATTTCGGCGATATGACGAATTTTTTCAACCATCATGGAAACCTGGACTACAATCGGCTCATCAATAAACTTCTGAACTTTTTCGAGTTTCTCCTGAGCATACGTCTTGAGAGGCTCGCTGGACTCCATATGTCTGAATGTTGTAGTTATCTGCATAGTTAGAATCTCCTTTTACTTGATAATTCAGCATCTAATCAATTGTCAGCACAAGCTTGCGTGAGTCTAAAAAAGCCTTTTCCGTTCGGAAGACGACCCAATTTTAAGCATCTCGCGGTACTTGGTGATCGTACGTCTGGCAATGGTAATGTTTTGCGTGGCAAGTATCTCAGCAATCCGCTGATCGCTTAAGGGTTTGCGCGGGTCTTCTCCACCAACGATCTCCTTGATGATGTTCTTCACGCTCTCGGAGGCAATATCATCACCTTCCACAGTTGATATCCCGCTATTGAAGAAAAATTTCAATTCCAGCAGACCCTGTGGCGTCTGCATATATTTATTGGTTGTAACACGACTGATGGTGGATTCATGCATGCCGATGTCTTCGGCAATATCACGGAGAACAAGAGGCTTTAAGTAAGCAATACCACGCTCAAAGAAATTCCGCTGAAACTTGACAATGCTTTTCGAAACCCGGTAGATGGTACGCTGGCGCTGATGAATGCTCTTTATCAGCCAGAGGGCCGATCGCATCTTTTCATTGATATATTCTTCCGCTTTCTGATTATCCGAACCCGTGGAACGCCCCTCGCCGGTATAGAGAGGATTGATCCTGATATTGGGCATGCCCTCGTCGTTCAGCACCACTACAAATTCCTCCCCGACCTTGTACACAAAGATATCAGGAGAAATATAATGGACGTCTTCCTGCGAAAACTGTCTTCCGGGTTTCGGGTCGAGACTGGCGATTATCTTGGCGCTGACCAGAACATCGTTGAAGTCTACCCCGAGAGATTTTGCGATCTGCTTGTACTTTCGTAATTCGAGATCCTTCAGGTGATCGCGGAGCAAGGCTTCTACCACGCTCCCTTCCATACCCAACTGCTGCACCTGTAGAAGGAGACATTCCCGAAGATCCCTGGCACCAACACCAATGGGATCGAACTCCTGAATCTTTTTCAGGACCGACTCCACAAAGGGCTCATCAACCGAGCAGATCATGGCAATATCTGCAAGAGTTGACCGTAGGTAGCCTTCTTCATCAATGTTACCAATAATCTCCGAACCCACAAGTATTTCCTGCTCTGTCACGTGCGACAGTTTCAACTGCCAGAGCAGATGATCGAAAAGCGTAGTCTTCTTGGTAAGCAGGTTCTCGTAGGAAGGACGGTCATCATCATCATAATACTGTTCGCCGGAACTGTAGTTGTAGCTGTCAAGATAGGTCGCCCAATCCATATCCTGCAGGGTTTCCTCACCCGCCTTGACTTCGGTGAAGACCTCCGCGTCTTCTTGCGGAGCGGCCTCCTTTTCCGTTATTTCAAGGGTATCAGGTTCCTTGACCTCTTCAACTTCGAGAGATTCGTCAAGTACAGGGTTCTCCTCCATCTCCTGACTTACAAGGTCCTGCAACTCGAGGCGAGAGAGTTGGAGAAGCTTTATGGCCTGCTGCAACTGGGGTGTCATCACCAATTGCTGCGAAAGCTTCATTTGTTGTCGCATTTCAATGGCCATAGAATTTACATACCTTGTGAAAGAGTTTTGGAAGATGCGGTCCTAAAGACTGAATTTTTCCCCCAGATAAATGTCGCGAGCCTGTTTACTCTCGGCAATCTTTTTCGGATCTCCGTATTCAAGCACTTTACCTTCATTCAAAATATAGGCTTTATCACAAACACCGAGGGTTTCCCTCACATTATGATCAGAAATAAGAACACCGATGCCACGAGCTTTCAGGTCAACAATAATATTCTGAATATCAAGAACCGCAAGCGGGTCAATTCCCGCAAAGGGCTCATCCAGAAGAATGAATTCAGGTTCGGTAGTCAACGCCCTCGCAATCTCCACACGTCGCCGTTCTCCCCCGGAAAGAGAAAAACCTTTAATATGAGCAAGATGCGATATTTTAAACTCGGCAAGCAGGTGTTCCATCACCGAAATGCGTTCCTCAGCTGAAATGTCTCTGGACTCAAGGATCGCCAAAAGATTATCCCGCACGGTCAGACGACGAAAAACCGACGGTTCCTGAGGAAGATAGCTGATTCCCTTTCGCGCCCGGAGGTACATGGGAAGGCCGGTAATATTTTCATCACCGATAAAAACCTGGCCGGCATCAGGCCGGCAAAGCCCAACGACCATATAAAAAGTGGTCGTTTTCCCTGCACCATTAGGCCCGAGAAGACCAACTACCTCACCGGAAGAGACCTCTAGATCGACGCCGTTAACCACTACCCGCTTACCATAGGTTTTTTTTAACCCCATGGTAGAAAGGGTCCTCTTATGGCTTTGCTGCGTCATTTCGCCCCTTCCCTTTCGGATAGATTACCGCTTCGACCCGCGTTTTCGATGTGCCGGTCACCACACTTTTCTCCTCATTCACAAAATAGGTGATTTCGTTTCCAGAAACCTTATCCTTTCCTTGAATCACGTTCGGCGATCCCGTCAGAATTATTTTACCGTCTTTTGTATGATAGACCGCATGTTGTGCCGTTCCGATACGGTTATCCTGCACAATACGCACATTGCCAAAGGCCTCAACCTTTTCAACATCACCACCATTTTCAGCATAGCGGACCACCAACCTGTCGGTATGGATCGTAATATCAGCCTGTTTCGCAACAACCTTTCCAACGAAAGTTGCGATTCTGGCTTTCGTATCGGCCTGGAGTTCATTCGATTTGATCACTATCGGCTGCTCGCCGGAATCTTTCCCCTGTGCAGCCGCAAAAGAAAAGGTAACAGTAACTAGAAGCAGCATGCATACGACACCGACAATTCTTTTCATATCATTTCTTTCGGGCCCTGATGACCGCAGTAACGTTATGCAACACTCTTAATTTCCTGGTATCCAAGCTCAGTTCCATCCCGTTACCCACGACGGTCATAGATGTATCCTCCAGACGAACCGGATCATCAGTTGACACGAGCGAACGTGACGAGGAATAGTCAAGGTGATCGGTGGAAAAGGTCAATCCCGCTTCGTTGGTTGCTGTGATGTTACCCACAAGTTTAACGTCGCCTGATTTCTTGTGAAAATCCGCAGTATCTGCCACCAGGGCATATTTGCCGGAACCACTTTCTTCAAAAAGGACCATTTCCGCTTGGGTAAACCTGGTTACTCCGGAATTGTTATAATAGTCAACTTTATGCGCAAGCAAATCCCACTGCAGAACTCCATCCTTCGTATTGGTATAATGAACCTTCTGCAAAGAGAGATCTATGTTTTTGGGAAGATCCGACAACATCTCTATGGGACTTTTCAGGCGGTGGTACTTCAAGGCAATAACCACCATGAGATAGGAAGCCGCAGCGATGACGACGAAAGCCAGAACTTGCTTGATTTTATTGTATTTCTGCATAATTCAGGCTGAGTATATCATCATAAAAAATGGGTGTAAAGCAGATTTTAGCCAATAAATAGAATCTTGGCACAGAGATTGAAGCAGGCTCGTGCGGCACCACAAAAGAACCACAAAGAAAGGGATTTCAGAGAAGAAAATACTTGGCGGTAACCGACTTCCAAGCCGACTGCTCTTTTAAAATAAGATCGCAAACTTCGCGCACCGCCCCCCATCCACCACCGTTTTTCGTAACGAAATGGACATGGGGAAGCACGTCGGGAACAGCATCAGCCGGGGCTGCGGCAAAACCGACCCGCCGAAGGATAGGCAGATCAATGATATCATCACCAATAAAGGCGACTTGACGATCGGTGAAGCCAGTTTTCGCGAGGATATCCCTGTAGGGGATCATCTTGTCCAGAGATTTCTGATAGACGAGGTCAATTCCCAATTCGGCTGCACGATTTGCCGCCACCTGAGATTCCCTGCCGGAGATTATGCCGACGGTTATACCTGCGCGCTGTAGCATCTTTATCCCGTGGCCATCCTTGACGTTAAAAAACTTGCTTTCAATTCCATTGGAATCGAAAACTATCCGGCCGTCGGTGAGAACCCCGTCAACATCAAGGAGAAGCAGCCTGATAGGAGCAATTCTCTCTTTCATCATGCTAGTCCTGCCTTCAGAAGATCATGGAGATGGATAATACCGACCGGTTGATCGGTTGAAGTGTCGGTAAAAACAAAGAGGGAGGTTATCGAATGCTCTTCCATGCGCTGCAAGGCCTTGGCTGCCAGGTCTCCCGCCGCGATTTTTTTCGGATTCCGGGACATCAGGTCGCCCGCTGTCGCGTTCAGAATATCGGAACCTTTTTCAAGAGCTCTTCGCAGGTCGCCGTCGGTAATAACTCCCAGCAGTGATCCATGGGAATCAACAACGCCGGCAATCCCGAGCCCCCGGGAGGTAATAACAAAAAGCGCTTCCCGCATCAGGACTTCCTCGGAAACCAGTGGCACGGCATCTCCAGCATGCATCAGATCCTCGACCCGAAGAATGAGCTTTTTACCCAGAGCCCCACCAGGATGGAACAAAGCAAAATCTTCAGCCTTGAAGCCCCTGGTAACGAGAAGGGCTACTGCAAGGGCATCGCCCATAGCCAGAGTTGCCGTTGTCGATGCTGTCGGTGCCAAACCGAGAGGACAGGCTTCTTCCTTGATAGCTATCTCAAGGAAGACATCCGCCACCTTGGCCAGGGTAGAGGCACCGTTTCCCGACATGGAAATAAGCTTTGCACCGATTCGTTTTATTACCGGAAGGATACGGATGACTTCTTCCGTCTCGCCGCTATTCGACACAGCGATTACCACGTCTCCCTTCATGATCATGCCAAGATCTCCATGGATCCCTTCGGCAGGATGCAAAAAGAACGAGGGAGTTCCCGTTGAAGAAAGGGTTGAAGCTATTTTCTGGCAGATAATTCCAGACTTGCCCATTCCTGTGACAACAACACGACCCTGCGAGGAAAGGATCATGTCCACTGCCTTGGCAAATTCACCATTCAGGGAGTCAGCCAGAGCCAAAAGCGCCTCGGCCTCAACTCGTATTACTCTTTTCGCCTCTTCCAAAATCACAACGTCCACCTCTCTGCCCATAAAAAAAAAGTAAGTTGGCGTTTGTACACCACTTTCTTACTCCTGAGTCGTCACAGTTACTTAATTATTGCATCAATGGCCTTCAGTTTTTTCAGCAAGGGCGGAAGATCACTGAGTCTGATGGAATTTGGGCCATCGCACAGAGCATTCTCGGGATCCTCGTGAACTTCCAGGAAAATTCCGTCCACCCCGGTTGCCACAGCAGCCCGCGACAGGTATTCGACAAACTCGCGCTGACCGCCAGAAGCCCCGCCCAGCCCACCGGGAAGCTGCACGCTATGGGTAGCGTCATAGACGACCGGATATCCGGTCGAGCGCATGATGGGCAGGCTCCTCATGTCTGAAACCAGGTTGTTATAGCCAAAGCTGGCACCACGTTCCGTAAGGATTATCTGAGAATTGCCGGAGGAAAGAGCCTTGTCCACGACATTGCGCATGTCCCACGGCGCCAAAAACTGCCCCTTCTTGATATTAATGACACGACCACTACGGGCAGCCGCATCGATCAGATCGGTTTGTCGACACAGGAAGGCCGGGATCTGAAGAACATCGGCAACCTCAGCAACCGGTCCGATTTCCTCGATAGAATGTACATCGGTCAGGACCGGAAGGCCGAGAGACTCCTTGACTTTGGCGAGAATTCGGAGACCCTCATGCATTCCTGGCCCTCGGAACGAAGTGGCGGATGTCCGATTGGCTTTGTCGTAGGAGGCCTTGAAAATCAGGGGCATCGCAATACCATTACAGATGGTCATAAGGCGTTCAGCGGCATGGAGCGTGAGGGATTCACTTTCGATGACACACGGGCCGGCAATCAGCACCAGAGGCCTGTTGCCGCCAATCTTCACATTTCCAACGTGTATCTCTTTGACCACTTTATCTCCTGTCTTTTCAGAAAATCCGGAATCAGTGCGATGCAGCAAGTGCCGCAGCAATAAAGGCCTTGAAGAGCGGATGTGGATTCAGAGGCTTTGATTTGAACTCAGGATGAAACTGGCAGCCTAAAAACCAGGGATGGTCTTCTATCTCAACCATCTCCACCAGCCCTTCTTCCTCGTAAACTCCCGAAAGCGTCAGACCCTTTTCGGTCAACAGATTCCGGTAGCGGTTATTCAATTCATAGCGGTGCCGGTGACGTTCGCTTATCTGGGTCGTTCCGTAGACCTTTTGGGCAAGAGTCCCCTGCGTGAGAGTACACGGATAGGCTCCGAGTCGCATGGTTCCCCCTTTGCGCTCGACACCCTGCTGAGTATCCATCAGATGGATGACGGGATGCTCACAGTCCGGCTTGAATTCACTCGAGCAGGCATCCGGAAGACCGCAGACATTCCGGGCATATTCCACTACCGCCATCTGCATGCCGAGACAGATACCAAAGAACGGTATCTTGTGTGTGCGGGCATACTCGATGGCGAGAATCTTCCCTTCAGTTCCCCGCTCGCCGAAGCCGCCCGGAACCAGAATCCCGTCCACATCGTCGAAATGGGAGCCGACCCCCTCCTGTTCAATCTTTTCAGAATCCAGGTAGCGAAGGTGGACCCGGCAGTCATTAGCAATCCCGCCATGGGTCAATGCTTCGGACAGAGACTTATACGACTCGGTGAGGTTAACGTATTTGCCGACAATGGCAATCCTGGTCATCCCGCCGGCTGGGTGTTTCAGGGAATGGACAACCTCCTGCCAGTGACTGAGATCAGGCGCCTTGGTCCAGATATTGAGCTTTTCCACAATCCGGTCATCCAGACCTTCATTATGGAGAGCCAGCGGCACCTCGTAAATATGCTCCGCATCGACGCAGGTGATAACATCCTTCTCATGCACATTACAGAAAAGGGCGATTTTCGCCTTCATCTCGACGGGAAGATCTCTCTCACAGCGACAAAGGAGGATGTCCGGCTGGATGCCGATTTCCCGCAGTTCCTTAACGGAGTGCTGGGTCGGTTTGGTCTTCAACTCGCCTGCAGTCTTTATATGGGGAACCAGGGTAACATGCATATAGAGAACGTTTCCCGGGCCACGGTCAAACTTGAACTGCCGGATGGCTTCCAGGAAGGGCAGGGACTCTATATCGCCCACGGTGCCGCCTATCTCGACGATGGCGACATCAGCACCCTTGGCATTCTCCAGGATCTTCAACTTGATCTCGTCGGTGATGTGGGGAATCACCTGCACGGTTCCGCCCAGATAGTCGCCACGGCGTTCCTTCTCGATTACGGAAAAATAGACCTGGCCGGTGGTAAAGTTGCTTTTCTTGGAAAGCTTGGCGGATGTATAGCGCTCATAGTGGCCAAGATCCAGGTCGGTCTCCGCACCATCGTCAGTAACGAAAACTTCTCCGTGCTGAAACGGCGACATGGTGCCAGGATCGACATTGATATAGGGGTCAAGCTTCTGGTTGGTAACACGCAGCCCTCGTGCCTCCAGCAGCGAGCCAAGAGATGCTGCGGCAAGACCCTTGCCTATTGATGAAACAACACCACCGGTCACAAAAATAAATTTAGTCTTCATAAAAACATCCCTTTAATGAAGAAAGTCCCAGCTTACTGGGACTTTCTCAGTTTTTCGAGTACCTTTTCCAGGTCAAGAGGAGAATCCACACCTATTGACTCGTACTCTGTCTCGACCACCTTGATTCGGTAGCCGTTTTCCAGAACACGAAGTTGTTCAAGCTTCTCGGCACGCTCCAGGTGTGTCTGGGGCATACCTGCATAGCGTATCAGGAAGTCACGTCGATACACATACATACCAACATGCTTGTGGCAGAGAAGCCTGCCGGAGGCAAAAGCCTCATCCTTGAGATCGTCCCACTTGTCGCGGTAAAATGGCAGCGGCGAGCGGGAAAAATAGAGGGCAAATCCGTTGCAATCGGTAATGACCTTAACCACGTTCGGGCTTAAAAAATCATGAAGATCTTTAACGCGGGTTTTCAGTGTGCCCATGACAATGGTTTCGTCATCAACGAGAGGCTGGATCGCCTCGTCTATCATTGCCGGCTCGATGAGTGGCTCATCCCCCTGCACGTTGACGATAATTTCCGAATCGATTCGCTCGGCGACCTCGGCAAGTCGATCCGTTCCGGTTTCATGGGAAATCGACGTCATCTCGACCCGCCCGCCAAAAGCCTTGACAGCAGCCTCAATACGAGGGTCATCTGTGGCCACGATCACTTCAGAAACAAGCGCTGCCCGGCACGTCCTTTCATAGACATGCTGCACCATGGGCTTCCCCATGATGTCGGCAAGGGCTTTTCCCTCGAAGCGGGTGGATGCATACCTGGCGGGGATAATAGCAGTTACGCGCATAGATAATTGGGCCATTCTGATAGAGTCTGTCCCTGTCATACGGTGGGACGAACAACGTTACATCAAAACCCCGCGAACTGTCAAGGAGAGATGAAATTGAAAACAGGGAAAAGGACTGGCAATAAAAAAAGCCCCTCCTGAAAAGGGGCTTTTTTTACCAGATTACTAACGAAAATCCGCATACTTCGATATTACCAGGTCCCGATCGGGAGCCTCCTTCAGGTGGCATTCATAGCAGTTCTTTACCGGATCGATGCCACTCAGTTTTCCCTGTGGGGTAAACCCGGCAAAGAGCCAACCGCCGGTCTCTTTATTGCGCTTGTCCTTTTTCATCAGCACAATCATAGACTTCTTGCCCTGGACCGGTTTGCCGGCGTCCTGACGGATTCCGTACTGTACAACAACGAACATGCTGCCTTCCGGATAGGTCCCGCACTTTTTATAGGTTTTCATGGCCTTGCTGTTCACATAGGTATAATGAATTCCGTAGAAAAGTGATCTCTTATCATTCACGACCTGCTGCTTGCTTTTTTCCCATTTTTCATATCCCTTGGGCAGAGAAACGGTTCCCGCTGCCATGGCAACCGGAACAGCAGCGAAAAAGGCTGCTGCTGATATCATCAGAATATTTTTTTTCATGATTTCTCCCAACACTTCATAATCTCGTGGCGCTGCCAAAGACTACCGCAACCAACCGGGATTTGTCATGTAAAAAAATGTTATACCTGCCAGGCGACAATCGGAATTATCCGTACGGCTGCGGAGCAGCGGGGGCCGTTCACCCCTCGTCCTCGCTTCCACCCATAGAATATCAGCTACAGGTGTGAAATTTGCTGCTCAAAAAAAACACTCCCCCACTCCACTTCCACCATTCGTCGCAGGGATTCTATTCGACCCTCCAACAGCAGGAAAGGATCGAGAGTGGTGCGAAACTGGTGCGCTACCCCGCTTTCCCTTACCAGCAGGGCACTTTCCCGGGCCACATCACCACTGCCGGCCACACCCGTAACCCGTTCATAGTCGTGAAAAGGCGCCTTGATGTCCATCCCAACCCAATCCAGATAGGGAAGCACCTCTTTCAGGTTCTCCGGAACAGCCCCTGCAGTATGCAGCCCGACAAGGAAGCCCATGTCCCGCACCGCGAGAACAGCCTGCCGCAGGGACGGCTGAAGGGTCGGTTCCCCGCCGCTGAAGACCACGGCATCGAGCAGCCCGCGTCGACTCTCCAGAAACGACAGAACCTTATTCCAGCAGAAATCACCTGGAGCATCAGCTTCCAGCAGGCCCTGGTTATGGCAGTAGCCACAGCGCCACGGGCAGCCACGGCAGAAAAGAACCGCTGCCAGATGATCCGGATAGTCAATAGTGGTAAACGGCGACAGGCCGCCGATTTTTAGCACGGCTTTTTCGACACCTCATCCCGGAAAAAGCGTCGCTGGCCATGTTCGGCCTTCTTGCCGATATTGAAGGATTCTACCGGACGGTGGTACCCCATCACCCGCGTCCAGACCTCACACGGTTGGCGTTCGGCGTCATCCAGGCAGATCTCTGTGACATGTGTTTCGTTTCCGTTCATTCTTTTGCACCTTTCTTTGTTGAATATTTTTCCCTCAGCGGAGACCTGCCAGGTTTTGAAAACCTGGCAGGTCTGATTCGTTTCACACCACTGCTTTCCGACGCAGCAACTCTTCATCACACAGCGGGCAGAAGTGCTGCTCACCCGGTAGATAGCCGTGCTTCGGACAAATGGAAAAAGTCGGCGTGATGGTCAGGTATGGAATGCGGTAGTTCTCCAGTACCCGGCGTACCAACTTGCGGCAAGCCGCGGCGCTGGATACCGGCTCACCCATATAGAGGTGAAACACGGTGCCACCGGTATATTTGCGCTGGAGACTCTCCTGCAGATCGAGGGCCTCGAAGGGATCATCGGTATAACCCACCGGCAACTGGGACGAGTTGGTATAGTAGGGCGCTTCGGTGGTCCCTGACTGGAGGATTCCGGCACAGCGCTTCCGATCCTCCTTTGCAAAGCGATAGGTGGTCCCCTCCGCAGGCGTCGCCTCCAGATTGTACATATGTCCGGTTTCCTCCTGGAAGATCAGCAACCGGTCACGGACGTGATCCAGAAAACGTGATGCCAACGACTGTCCATCCGTATCGGTGATAGTATAGTCGTCACCGGAAAAGTTGCGGATCATCTCGTTAAGACCGTTGACGCCGATTGTAGAGAAATGGTTGCGCAGGGTGCCCAGATACCGCCGTGTATAGGGAAAAAGGCCATCATCCATATGCCGCTGGATCACCTTACGCTTGATCTCCAGACTGGTACGGGCCAATTCGAGCAACTGGTCGGTACTGCGTAAAAGGGCACTTTCATCCCCCTGATGCTGATAGCCGAGGCGCGCGCAGTTCAGCGTGACCACACCGATGGAACCGGTCTGCTCCGCTGAACCGAATAGCCCGTTGCCGCGCTTCAAGAGCTCACGAAGATCCAGTTGCAGACGGCAGCACATGGATCGGACCATTTGGGGGCTCAACTCCGAATTGATAAAATTTTGAAAATAGGGCAGCCCGTAGCGGGCGGTCATCTCGAACAACAATTCTGCGTTTTCACTCTCCCAGGGAAAGTCGGCAGTGATGTTGTAGGTGGGAATGGGGAAGGTAAAGACCCGCCCCTTTTCGTCACCTGAGGTCATCACCTCGATGTAGGCCCGGTTGATGAGATCCATCTCAGCCTGAAGCTCTCCATAGCTGAAAGGCATCTCCTCTCCTCCAATAACCGGCACCTGATCTCGCAGATCATCGGGACAGATCCAGTCAAAGGTCAGATTGGTAAACGGAGTCTGGGTACCCCATCTCGACGGAACGTTCAGGTTGAAGACCAATTCCTGGATATGCTGCCTGACCTCGTCATAGCAGAGGCGGTCCTTGCGGATAAAGGGCGCCATGTAGGTGTCGAAGGAACTGAATGCCTGGGCACCGGCCCATTCGTTCTGCAGTGTACCGAGGAAATTGACGATCTGCCCCACTGCGCTTGACATGTGTCGGGGAGGCCCCGCCTCGACCTTTCCCGCTACGCCGTTGAATCCTTCCATAAGCAGGGTGCGCAGCGACCATCCGGCGCAATAACCGGACAACATGTCCAGATCGTGGATATGGAGACTTCCGTCCCGGTGGGCCGCCCCAACCTCCGGAGGATACACATGGCTGAGCCAGTAGTTGGCAATCACCTTGCCGGAGACATTGAGAATCAGACCGCCGAGGGAATAGCCCTGGTTAGCGTTGGCATTGACCCGCCAGTCTGACTGCTCCAGGTATTCGTTGACCGAAGAAGCTACGTCCACCAGGGTCTTACGGTCCTGGCGCAGCTTAGTATGCTGTTCACGGTAGACGATATAAGCACGCGCTGTCTCCAGGTGATTGGACGAGATCAGAACCTGTTCCACGACATCCTGAATCTGCTCGATTCTGGGAGGGGTCGTGCTGAATTTATGGCGAAGAACTTTCAGAACCTGACTGGTCAGCAGGCCAGCCTCCTCCCTGCCAAAATCTCCCGTAGCCTCACCGGCCCGCTTGATAGCGTAGTGTATCTTCTCTGCCACAAACGGGACTGCCGAACCATCCCGCTTTTCAACCATGCCTATGGGAAATTCTTGATCCGCAAATTTTTGTTCCAAATTACTCTTCATTGCTCTACCTCGCTTGGGATCTGCTCGTCGAACCTGCATTTTCAGATTTTTACATGGATACGCAATGCTAAACGGTAAAAAACATACTCCTCGTGCAAACAACAGGGCTTCTTTAAGGCGGAATTCAGACAACTGACGACACGCGCGCCTAGCTGCAGGAAGTTGAAACCCGTTAGGACGAAAACTGGCTGTACAGTACACAACACCACGGACGTATCACTTCGATACGCAAGAAAGGGACTACCGTACAAAACAGCAGGCAGAGTTCCTTATCAGTCTTGTGACTGCATGCTACGCCATTATCAGGTGAATCAGGCCTGTACGGGTGGGATAAGCTGTTGAACGAAAAGGATGGACTACTAGAGAGAAAAGATTGAACTGTGGCATGAACGCCTCCCCCGAAGCTTGCAGATGGAGCGGTATTCCGGCTCAGGGCGACAACCTACTTACCCGCCTTCCCAGGTGTTTTTCATCAGGAAACGGTCTTTTCCCGCCCTGGCTGCGTCGGTCGGCGGCAGTACTTGTGCGACGTACCTGATGGTACGCCTCCGCGCACGACCTTGACCTTCTTGCCAGAACAAAAAAATCCCCATTTCCTGATTGAAAAACGGATCTCCCAGTGGCTGTTTCGCCTTTCGGCGAACGGGCTTTCGTTCCCTTTACGGCTGCGGGGCAGCGGGGGCCTTGCACCCCTCTTCCTCGCTTCCATCCGTTGAAAAATCGTGCTGCATTTCTACCATCCCGGTCACGGGATGTCAATGAGTTATTTTACGACAAAACACAATATATAGTGATCAAAACAGTAAATGGCTACATTATATACGGTTACTGGCGCAAACAGCGGCTAACGCCTGTCTTCTCCATCTCATTTCATGGCTCGAGTCTTCGGCACCTCACGTGAGAGGTCAAATTGCAGCAGCAGGTAGCCATAATCGATGTCATCACCCCTGCCGGTTGCATCACGGAAAAATGTTCCGGTAAAAAAACGATCGTAACCGACCAAGAGCGACAGGGAGTTATTCACTTCGTAGGAAAGGGTAAAATCAGTTTCAAGGCCGATCCGGCGACTGAAACCATCGGGCACGGCATTGGCGTAGAAATAGCGGAATGCCGAAGAAAATTCCAGGTTTTCCGCCAGTTCTACCCCCCACCCCAGATTGAAGATCTGCAAACCGCTGGCGTGATAGTCTCCCGCATCGACCCCGGACAAGTCGCCGATCAGACTCATGTCTCCCGTCAGAGATGTATCGGTGTCCGGGTTGCGAAACTCCCGCTTCGTCGAAATACCGTCAGCCGCGTCCTTACTCCCCGAGCCATATGCATAGCTCAGGAAAAAGGTGTTTTCCTGGCCAAACAGCTCCGTTTCTACGGTCATATCGGCATGACCACCCCAGGCGTTGATTGGGTCATTCATGCCGGTGAGGCTGTTGAAGGTCCTGCCGCTCTCGAAAACCGGCTCGATCTCGATAGATGCAGGTCCTATTCCTGCGGTCCAGCGCAGCCCCCAGATATTCAGGTATTCGCCAGCATGGTGATCCGATGACCCCGTGTCATTTAATCCATAGGCTTGGAGATCGGTTTCCTCGCCCAAATCATAACTGGCATAGCTTCCCACCAGATTCCCCTCCATGCCATCCGACCAGGGAGTCGCATACCAGCCGACAAGAAAGTCAATAGTCAAGGCATCGAGCGGCTTCAGCCGCACTCGTGCCGCATCGAAGGTCAGCCCCTGAAACCAGGAATTGCTCCCCAGGATAAAGGCACTGCCATAGACAAACTCCTGGCGACCCACCTTCAACGAGAGAATATCGGACCCCGGCAGCCCCCCCTCTACGAATCCCTGATAGAGGGAATACTTGCCCAGATACTGACTACCACCGGCATAGCCGTAGCCCTGGCCCTCCAGATGGATGTCGAGAAAATCAGTCGGATGCCAATAGACATAAGGAAGAACCCGGTAGAGGAAACGACCTTCGGCATGTCCCGGGTTGTAGCCGAGATCGGGGAGCCGGTAATTTCCTGCCCCTTCACCCCGCAAAAAACCCTTGACGCCGTACCTGAACAGGAATGAGGGCTCCTCCGCTGGAGAGAGCAGTCTTTTTATGGTTTCACGGCGGGTCTGATATCCTTCCATTCCCGTCAACTGCTCCTTGAGCTGCTGATGGAGCCGGGATATCTTTTCCCAGTCTTCTGCCGGGACGGCAGCCCTGCCCTCCGCATCACACTTTTCCACCACTTTCTGGAGCACGGCATAGAACTTTGCAGCCAGATCGCTTCTGGTATAGGTATTTGCTCCGGTCACCGGGCGGGGAGACATGCCCGGTGAAGTTCCATATCTGCTTTCCAGGTCATCGAGGTCACGGCAGGACCAATGCTCGGGAGCAACTGTTTCGGGAATGAGCAAGGGCTCCTCCCCGGCCGAAAAAACCGGGCCGGAAAGCAGTAGCGATACAATAACCGACAGCATACAGAACAAGATTCTCTTCATCCATTATTCCTTTTCGTTCAGGTTGCTAAAACTTCCGACCACCCATTTGCCTGGGCCGGAAGTTTGATCCGGAGTTTCCGGGCAGCTTCCCTATTCACTGCTGCGAAGCTGTTCCGCAGACCGGGCACCCTTGCATGGAAAGCGGCTTCTCGAGCCGGCACTCCTGGAGCAGCCGCTCATTGGCGAATATCTCCCGGGTCGGTCCGTCCGCCATAACCTCTCCCTCGTGCAGGACGATAGTCCGTTCACATACATCGAGAACCATGTCCAGGTCATGGCTGGTGAAAATCTTCGTGTGACGAAACTCCCGAAGAAGCTGCATAAGCTGACGCCTGGCGCAGGGGTCAAGCCCGCTCGTGGGTTCATCCATCACCAGGATGTCCGGCGACATGGAAAGCACCGTGGCGATGGCCACCCTCTTCTTCTCCCCACCCGAAAGATGGTACGGGGCCTTGTTCATTACATGGGCCGAGCCCACCTGTTCCAAGGCATCACGCACCCTCTGCTCCACCTCCTCACGAGGAAATCCGAGGTTGAGGGGACCAAAGGCAACATCGTCGTAAACCGTCGGCATGAAAAGCTGGTCGTCCGGGTTCTGGAATACCACGCCCACGGTGCGGCGGATCTCCGGCAATGTTTTACGGGTAAGAGGAAAATCACCGATCCGGATATCCCCCTCCGTGGGGATAAGATAGCCGTTCAGGTGAAGGAGAAGGGTCGATTTGCCCGCACCATTGGCCCCGATGATTGCCACCGATTCACCGTGGGTGATCCGGAAGGAAACACCACGGAGGGCTTCGGTGCCATCGGGGTAGACATGCCTGAGATTCTTTACTTCTACTATATGATGGCTCATTGAAGTATCCCTGTTACAAGGTTCCCGAAAAACCGGGAGACATTCCAGTACCGCATGATGATGAAAAGCGTTGACCAGCCAAGGAGGAACAGAACATCCTTCAGCGCAAAGCGGAATTCCCGCCGTGCATGAAACTCACCGGTGAAACCCCGCGCAAGCATGGCCATATGAATCCGTTCCGCTCTTTCCCAGGTCCTGAGCAACAGGTGCCCGACAAGAGATCCGAAGGTCGCGAGTCCCATGGTGGCCTTGCCGGCCGATCGAAGTTCCCGGGCCCGTGAAGCATTACGGCCTTCTTCGATAAGAACAAAAATATATCGGTAGAGAAAGAGGAGTTGCATGGCAAATGTCCGAGGCATGCCCAGTCGTTCAAATGCCCAGCACACTGACGGGAAACCGGTGACTGCTATCAGGGTGATCGCCGCAGCAACGGTCAGCAGGGAGCGGACAACAATCGAGGCGCAGGATACCCATCCGCCGCTGACAGCCAAAGGCCCTAATTGTACGAGGATTTCCCGATCAAAAACCGGGTTGAAGATTCCGATTGCCGCGGCAAAAGGTAGAACGAACAAGGCCTTTCGAACGATGACGCGAAAAGGGATATTCCCCTGTGCCATCATCACCGCCGGAAATAGAACAAAGGGAACAAGTGCAGATACTTCGTACTTGCCGAAGGAAACCACCGAAATAATGAAGACTGCCGTGACAAGGACCTTTGCCCGGGGATCGAGACGATGGAGAAAGGTATTCCCCAGGGCAAGCCGGTCGAGATGGGTTATGTCGAGTGATGCCGCGTCGATGCGTGCCATTTGATGAGCTCGAAAAAAAGGAGGGGTGGGTCCCCTCCCTCAGGGTGTTGATTGTGTTTCAGAAGTCACAGCCTCAGGCTGCCTTTGGGCGTTTCCGCAGCAGGAAAGCCGCCAGAGAAGCGAGTGCAAGGGTCATGAGCGAACCGAGGATTCCCGCCGCACTGGTTCCAAGATCTACCGCTGACCCGGAGGTCGCGGCACCCTGTGCAGTGCCCTCACGGACAGAAGACTTTGCTAGAGCCGGCAGGGAGTAGTCGGGAAAGAAAGCCGTCTTGTGCTGCAGTGAAGCCAGTGCCGAAAAAATGCCCGACTCCGGCTTGGCGATCTCCTCCTTGCCCGTCACCTTGGCAATTGCCCATTCAAGGCCGTCAGGGTGAGCCGAGGCATACCAGGAAAGCATCCCGGCCGTAAGCAGCGTTGCGGCAAGAAAACCGAGCAGCACAACTCCAACCGGACGAAGCCCGCGCGGCGGAGATATGGGATTTTCCAAAAGCATCTCCGGTCGCGCCTTGTAAACAAATGACAGAACTGCTGCAGTGACAAGCCCTTCCACAATCCCTATGGCAAGGTGGATCGGCTGCATGAGAATTAGAAAGGTCGAAAACGGCAGGGAAGATATACCCGAAAAGGACGTCTCCATTACCACGCCGAAAGCACCCATCTGCAGTCCCGCCACAGCGGCGACTATTGCCGCGCAGGCAAGCCTCAACCTTCCTGGCTGAGCACCGGCAATTTTCTTGTAAATAAATGGATAAGCGATAAATGCGGGAAAAAAACCGAGATTGAAGATATTGCAGCCCAAGGCCAGCAGTCCGCCATCGGCAAAAAAGAGCGCCTGTACCACCAGCACCGAAGCAATAGTGAGAAAGGCCGCCTGTGGTCCGAGAAGTATAGCCAGTAGCAGCCCGCCGCCCAGATGACCGCTGGAACCGGTCCCCGGAATGGAGAAGTTAATCATCTGCGCCGCAAAGATAAAGGCACCGAGCACCCCCATCAGCGGGACTTTGCGGTCATCCAGTTCAGAGCGGAGCTTGGTGGAACAATAGGCAATCGCCCCTGCTGAGACCGCCCACATGGTTCCACCGACAGCGGGTGACAAAAGAGCATCGGCCATATGCATAAGATGAATCCTTTCCCGGCAGCAGCGCGTGCCGGACAACGGTAGTACCTTTTTTAAATTCGTAACACTATTTATATACGACAACCGAATTGATATGTCAACCGGCTTTTAGTTTTACTAAAATTATTTCGTGCTTCGCAATAGAATTAGCAGCAGGAAGGGAAATGACAAGAAGAAGTGCGGTTCATTCCGGGTCAGCGACATCGTTCCCAGACCGTCATCTGGGCGATACTATGCTGGTATTTTCGGGCCGTCTCGCGGATGACAAAAGGAATATCACGGGGTTTTCCGAGCATCTTGAAATGGGGATGCAGGGCCACTCGCAATCCATCCAGGGTAGTAATACTTCTGCCGCCCTCCGAGAAGCCGCCAAGCCACTCTGACCGAGGCGTGAATTCCCTGAGCCAGGTATACGGTGAGGTAAGAACCAGAAGCCCACCCGGAACAATGCGCTGGTGGATGGAGGAAAGAAAGTGCCGGGGATTATTCAACCTATCGATGAGATTGCCGGCAAAGACCAAATCATAGCCGGTGCATTCCGGAGGCAGGGAAAGGGCATCCGCACAAGCAAATTCCACCCGGTCGCGGACCCTGTCGAGTTCGAAATCCACAAGGCTCCGCTCGACGCAAGTTGTGAGATCTCCTTCCTCAACGAGGCAGTAGGATATCCGGCTGTCGCCGCGCATACCGGCTGCAACGTCAATGAAACGTCGGGAAAAATCGATGCCGGTAACCGCAGCAAATCCCCGGGCAAGCTCGAAAGTAGTCCTGCCCACGGCGCAACCCACATCAAGGGCAGTGCCTTTCCAACGTTTGCCCATGAGTTCAAGGCAGCGACGCGCACAGCGGGTCGGGAAATTCTCGACCCCGAAATACTCGTCCCCGTAATGGAACTCGCAGTACTGCGAAAGCAGCACATCAGTCTCATACATGTTATCCGCCGGACAGTTCTGCATCAGAAAGACCACCTTGAGTAATCGCTGAGCTGTAAGGTTGTTGCGGTAAAGTTATTACGTCAGTCTAGCAGCCAGTCGTCGACTTACAAGTTGGATGAGGTAAAACCACCGGGTAGCGCTGATGAAGAAAACGGCGGTAGAGGCTTTCAACAGGCGACTGCGTGAACATCCCTGACTGTTACAGACCTGCCAGGTTTCTGCATGCCTTTGGCCTCTTTGCGACTTCTTGACGGCGGACCACTCCCGATGGTATTGTCGTCGTCAGGAAAAACAGACCTCTCATCTCAGAATAGAGTGCAAAGTAACAGGAGTTTTTATCAAACTGGCAGGAATTGACATCGGGTCACGGAGCATCGAGTTCGTGCTACTCGAAAATGAAAATGACCATAAGGTTGTTGATCGCTTTCAGGCCGAGACCTGTATCGATCTGGCCTCTCAGTTGATCCTTATCAAGGAACGCTACTCGTGGGATCAACTCATCTCTACAGGTTATGGAAGGCACCTCTCTCAAAAGGTTCTCGGTGGGGATGTCATTACCGAGATCAAGGCCTACGCAACCGCGGCCCATCATTTTCATCCCGACATTGAAACGGTAATTGACCTTGGCGGCCAGGACACCAAGGCTCTGCTGCTTAACAGAAAGAATGGACAGTTGCTGAAATTCGAGATGAATGACAAGTGTTCCGCCGGCACGGGTAAGTTCTTTGAAATGATGGCCGGGTCACTGGGACTGTCTTTGGGTGATCTGGTGACTGCCGCCCTGCAGGGAAAAAATTCAATTGAGATTAACAGTACCTGTACCGTTTTTGCCGAATCTGAGGTTATTTCCCTTTTGACTTCAGGGATTGCCCTAGAGGATATTGCTCGTGCCATCCACGAAGCCTTGCTGAAAAAACTGGTTGCCCTTTTGTCAAAAGTAGCCAGATCAGACTCAGCCAAAATCCTTTTTGTCGGCGGAGGGGCGAAGAACAACACCCTGGTTCATCTGCTCTCAGAAGCAATTGACCGGCAGGTGGTCGTCCCGGAATTCCCGGATTTTTATGGCGCCTATGGTGCCGCACTTACTGCTAAAAACCTATCCAAATAACACCAGGAGAATATATGAACCCGCAATTGTCTCTGTTTAACGATGAATTTCAGGACGCCCCGCTCAAACGTGCACTTGCCCAAGTTATCAAAAAAAGAGACACCGGAGCCAAAGTTGTCGGTGCCTACTGCTCCTATGCCCCGGTTGAAGTCATCTGGGCCATGGGTGGCGTCCCGGCAATACTGTGCGCTTTTTCCAACACGCCCATTGCCAAGGCCGAAGAGACCTTGCCCACCAATCTTTGCCCACTTATAAAATCAAGCTTCGGGTTTATTGAATCGAAAACCTGTCCGTTCTTCGAGTTGGCCGATGCCGTTGTCGGAGAGACAACCTGCGACGGCAAGAAAAAGATGTTCGAGTTGATTGAAAAACATCGACCGCTGTATGTGATGGATCTTCCCCAATGCCCGACCAATGAAGGGGCCTCTGCCTATTGGACACATTCCGTAATCGGTTTCAAGAATTTCCTTGAAGAGAAGTTCGCGACAACAATAACCGACGAGTCGCTTGAAGAGAGCATCAGGGATTGCAACAGGAAAAATCGCCTTGTTGCAGAAATCTACGCTTTCGGAGCATGTACTCCCGCTGTCATCACCTGGCAGGAAATGTACGAAGTATCGACCTTCGCCATGGTCTCAAACGGCGAAGAGACCATTGCAAAACTGCAGCAAATCGTGGCAATGCTGGCTGAAAGAAAGGCAAAGGGAGTTTACTGCTCAAAAGAAAATGCCAAAAGAGTTCTTATCACGGGATGTCCGATAGGCGGCGATGTCCTGAAAGTCTTGAAACTCGTCGATGAAGAAGGAGCTGCCATTGTCGGACTGGACTCCTGCACCGGCCTCAAGCCGTATTTGGGCGAAATTGAGGAGGGCAGCGGTGATCCATTGAAAGCCATTGCGACCCGCTACCTGCAAATCCCCTGCGCCTGCATGACCCCGAATACCGGGCGATTCGAGGTGCTGAAAAAACACGTTGAATCCCTGAAGCCGGATCTTGTCATCGATCTCGTTCTTCAATCATGCCACACCTACAATGTTGAGGCGGTCAAAGTCGAGTCGTACGTGCGGGACGGTCTGGACACGAACTACCTGAAAGTCGTTACCGACTTTTCACAACAGGATCTTGGACAGCTGAAAACGAGAATCGCAGCATCGCTTGAAATGTGCTGACGCAGAAAACTGCTGCCCACCATAAAAAACAGGGAAGCAACCACATGGTTGCTTCCCTGTTTTTATTTTGACACAGTCAGGGCGGAAAAGAACCGTTTCCGGATGAAAACTAGCTATCGACTAAATGCCTCGATACGTTCCGCAATGTTGGCTTTGAGATTCATGAAAAAAAGCGAATAGTCGAAGGCATGGTAGACTCCTGCAGGGAAATGACCGCCTTTGATCGTTACCAAGTCCACATTTTCAGGCTGGACAACCAACCCCCCGTCCACGATCTGGGCCGAAGTGAAATGTGGGTATGTTTTTGGTTTAGCGTCAGAATCAAAGAAGACCGATCCGAGATTTTTTTCAGCAGAAACGAAGGCCCCGTCCATGGTCCAGGAAAGAGGGTTAACCGCTAAAGCACCGGCCTTGAGGGTCGGCGCGGCAGACTGCCTACCCTTTTCTACCGTATTATACGAAATGACACATCCCGTCTGGTTTGGGCGTTTACACATGCGCACTGCCGGGTGGGCGGCAAGGTCTGCAGGAGTCAACGACCAGCCAAGAAGGATTGCCGCGATGAGTTGCTTCTCGGCACCGGTGGAACCCCAATGCTCAAGCATAAGATCAGTCAGAATCATAGAACCTTGGCTGTGGCCTGCAAGAAAAAAAGGACGTCCTTTGTTTTCGTATTTCAGGTAGTGGGTCAGGGCACGCCAGACATCTTTGTGTACAATCTCCTGTAAGGGTGCGGCCTCCGCGTCGCTCAGGCCTAAACCAGCGATGTTCATCTGACGGTACATGGGCGCATAGATATTTGCCTGTCCCTCAAAGACTACAGCCTGGGTGGCTATCGTAACTTGGGCAGCGGCGCGCATATCTGGCCTGGTCGGATCCATTATCCAGTCCGTATCATTGAACAGGACAGTTGGGTAGACAAAAAATACATCTACTGGTGCCGTGGGTACCGTGGGCTTTGCGAGCCAGGCTTCCGGCAGCGCATAATCAGGGGCATCCGGAAAAGCACTCAGGTTCAGCTGCGGCATAGCGTGACAGGGAGGCACATGAGCCGTTCCGAAAAAAGTTATCAGCGATAAAACTAATAGCAAAATACGGTTTTTCATAAATTCTCCTGATTATAGGGGGTTGGCTATTGGACACAAGCGCTTGGGGCTGGGGTCGGACCAAGTTAACCCACTGAATCTGTTGACCAAACGTCCCAAAAGTAACGAAGGCAAAGGTAGAGTAGGGGTCAGGGTGAAACCTGCTCTCTACTCTACCCTTATTTCTTCGAGTTGCAATGCGGATCCCGTATATGTTAGCAATGGAAAGGGGTAAATATTGGCGATGTTGTTGGTATTTGGATTTCCCTTGATGAGGTGATCATGGAAAAATATAATTATTTGATAGTGTACCAAGTTCTCGCCATGTCTTTTTTATTGGTGGTCTTGATGATCGGTGGATGCGCCTCTCATAGTTCCGGAATAGCTGCCTATAAAAAAGGTGAATACTCGACGGCCCTGAACGAATTCCGTGCTAACCCGAGTCCTGAAGGGGATTTCGCCCTCGGACTGATGTATTACAAAGGTGAGGGAGTGAAGCGCGATCCCAAGGAAGCGGCTTCTTACTTCAAGCTGTCGGCGGAACAGGGACATGCAGGTGCGCAGTATAATATGGGGTTGATGCATCTTAACGGCAAATGGATAAAAAAGGATCTGCGCAAGGCTGCTCACTGGTTCTCTCTATCAGCGGAACAAGAATACGCACGGGCGCAATACAATCTGGGCCTCATGTATGCCAGAGGGGATGGGGTGGTAAAAGATCGTCGCAAGGCTGTCCGCTGGCTTGCCAGATCCGCACAGCATGGCAACGAAGATGCCCTTGCGAAACTGAAGGTGCTGCTTGCGGATGGGTCCTGGAAAAAGGTTGTAGTGAACTGAAGTCTTCCGTGAAGGGGGTGACACATGACAGGTGTAGAAGTCACAATTCGCCGCATGACCAGGGCTGACATCGGACTGGCCATTGATTGGGCCGCTGGGGAAGGATGGAACCCTGGCCTGCATGACGCCGACGCTTTCTTTGCTGCCGACCCGAAGGGCTTTTTCATTGCCGAGCTTAACGACAAACCGGTTGGCTGCATCTCTGCCATTGCCTATGACGAGCGTTTTGGTTTCATGGGTTTTTACATCGTAAAAAAGGAACTGCGCCACCTCGGCATCGGCATGAAGCTTTGGAACGCTTCCCTCGATTACATGGGCAGCCGGACCATCGGCGGCGACGGCGTTGTGGAGATGCTGGAGAAGTATGCGCAGTTCGATTTCAGGATTGCCCACTATAATGCCCGCTATGAAGGGACCGGCAAAGAGGCATATTCGGCTCTTGAGGACCTTTCCCGGGTTCCGTTTTCAGAGCTTGAGCAGTACGATCACCGCTTCTTTCCCTCGCCCCGGACAGCATTCCTGAAAAGCTGGATCAGTCGTCCGGGAACCTGCAGTCGGGTGGCATTCGACAACGGCAGAATCAGCGGCTATGGTGTGATACGCCCTTGTTGGCGGGGATTCAAGATCGCCCCTCTTTTTGCAGACACACCGGAGATCGCCGCGGAGTTATTCAAATCCCTGTCCTGCCTGGCTGCAGGTCAACCGGTCTTTCTCGATATCCCGGTCTGCAACCGGGCCGCTGTACAGCTTGTTGAAGGGCAGGGCATGAAAAAGGTTTTCGAAACGGCCCGAATCTACCGTGGCATTCCGCCTGCATTGCCGTTGGACAGCACGTACGGCATCACCAGTTTCGAGTTGGGTTGAGAATCCGTTTATTCTTTTGAGATGAAAACCGATGATCCACATCGCTATCGCAGTTCTCGTCGGCTTTGTCATCGTAGCCTTGGATGAATTCTGGTGACAAGTTCTGGTGACAGTATATGAATTAACCAATAGTTTTATATACTGTTCCCGGAACTCTCCAGTTGTCCCCCGATCGTATGCTCAATGTAATGCTCTTGTTCTGCATTCTCTCCTTCACATAAACACGTCCAATCATCTGCGGGTATGCCCAAATTATTGCTAATAAAGTATCGGCTCATGGATCGCAATATATTTTCTAACGCACAACGAATTGAAAGTTCTTGATTTCTCTATATACTTGCAGAATATGCGGGAATAAGCGGCCTCGCCCGAAGACGCGGAGAAGGCCACGGAAGACCAAACCTTCTGCCACATACCTTGCATGGGAAGGACCATCAGATTTCCAATCCTTTAGTTTTTAGAAGCCGTACCATACCATTGGGTGAGGACCTGCAGATTTCAGGATAAATAAGGCAAAGGGAGGAAGTACCGTGTTGAAAAAAGTCTTTTGTTGTACCCTTCTGATGGCATTCTGCGCGACACCTGTCTGGGCGAAAAATGACACTCTCCTTCGGGCGCAAAAGCTTTTCAAGCCGATTCCCACGGAAGCACCGAGCGTTAAGGGGGTGAAAGCAACGCCTGCGCTGGTCGAGCTTGGGAAGATGCTCTATTTTGATCCCCGACTCTCCACTTCCTATCTGATCAGCTGCAACACCTGCCACAATGTCGGCCTCGGCGGAGTCGATCTCCAGGAAACCTCCATTGGCCACAGGTGGCAGAAGGGACCGCGGAATGCACCAACGGTTTTGAATGCGGTCTTCAACATAGCCCAGTTCTGGGACGGAAGAGCCGAAGACCTCGCCAAGCAGGCCAAAGGTCCTATGCAGGCCATGGTGGAGATGGGAAATAATCCGGTGCACCTGATTGCGACACTGAAGAGCATTCCCGGGTACAGTGCCTTTTTCAGCAAGGCATTCCCTGTCGAAAAAGAGCCGATCACCTTCGATAACGTTGCAACGGCTATCGAGATGTTCGAAGTGACCCTTATCACACCCGGAGCGCCCTTTGACCTGTACCTGGCTGGGAACACTAAGGCCCTTTCCCCGACACAAGTGGAAGGACTGAAGATGTTCATTGACAAGGGTTGTGTTGCCTGTCACAGCGGTGTCAATGTTGGTGGCAGCGGTTATTTCCCCTTTGGTGTGGTCAAGGCACCTGGTGCAGACATTCGTCCAACGGGAGACTTGGGCCGCTTCAAGGTGACTAAGACCAAGAGCGACAAATACGTCTTCAAATCGCCATCATTACGTAATATCGAGCTTACCCGGCCCTACTTCCATTCAGGCAAGGTATGGAAACTGAAGGATGCCGTGGCCATCATGGAGTCGGCTCAACTTGGAGCGATCCTGACACCTGGGGAAACAGAGAGGATCGTGTCGTTTCTCAAAACATTGACCGGCCGGCAGCCGAAGGTGGAGTACCCAATTCTTCCACCCGATTCCGACGCGACACCCCATCCGACAATAAAATAATGAGCCTTGATTCACGTTACTTTCAGCTCCTGCCATTAACCAGAGCCGTCCATTTTGGGAGTCATAAATCACATGGGGGACTTTTCTCAGCGAAAAGCCCCTCTTTTTTCTTTAGGATGCCCACTTTTCTCAGCCCAACTCAGAAGCATATGAGGTCAAACAGGGTCAGGCCTTGAAAAGGGAATTTTTTCTTTGCAACTCCATTATCCGTTTTTGTAACTCTTTGTCACTTTCCAACTGCTGAGTGATATTTTGACTTATCTTTGCCACCGCCGAATAACTAAGTGTCCCAAACAATTCGGCTATTTCCCGGCTTGTTGCGCTCGTGTGATTCTTCATCAGGTAAATACATGCTTTTCTGGCTTCACTCCGCTTGTTCCGCATTATCTCTTCCCTGGCAACTTCGAAATACTCACAACACGCCGAGACAATTTCTTCCAGGCCCACAACGCAACGTAAAGCTTTACCATGGGACACTTCAGGCGATTCAACCCGCTCCGATTCTATTCTTGCCAGTGCATTCCGTACGAACCTTTCATCACCCAGTATTATGCCGCCGTAGACTTTCTGTAATGGGCTTGCTATTTCCTCTCCCATCGCAGTCTCAACAAAATTCCGGTAGCGTGCTGGTGCTTCTTTTCTCTTTGCCGTTGCCATCTCCAGGATAGTATCCCTGCTGACTATATTTTCTTCTTGCCCCGTTACGTAAGACTTATAGCTGCTGTAGGGGTATTCCTCTGGTTTTTCAACCATTTTTACGCGAACCGGATTTAGGTGAATGTAACGGCTTAATTCCAAGAGATAGTTGTCCTTATCCACCAGAATCGCCTTGTATCTTCCTTGGAACAAATGGCCGCTCCGCTTTCTTTTGACATTCATATAGGTTGTAAAAGAGCTGTTGATATAGTGCATGATCTTGCTTAAATTTTTCTCCGGTGTTTCGATGATCAGGTGATAGTGATTCGTCATCAGTACATACGCATGCAGTATTAATCCGTACTTCTCCTTCGCTGCGAATAAGTATTCTTTGAACTTTTCGTAATCCCTTTTCGAGAAATATATCTTTCCGCGCCCATTCCCTCGCGCAGTTACATGGTAAATTGCACCTTCGTATTCTATCCGTAGCGGTCTTGCCATTTTTCCCCTCAATTTTTTAGTTACGGATAGTTTACATCACATAATTCTCTTTTCAAAGCCTGACCCCTTATATTTACTAATCAGCAAGCGTTTTTCTTGCGATATTTTCCTTAAGCATATAATCTATAGACTTCGGTTTTCTGACAGCTATTACGCCATAAATGAAGGGGGTAGTTGATGTTCCGTAAAGAATTAAAAGTACTGGATTGCACCATTAGAGACGGCGGCCTGATCAATAATTACCAGTTTTCAGACGAACTGGTGAAGGCCGTCTATCGCGCTGCATGCGATTCCGGGGTGGATATCATTGAGCTTGGCAAGAAGCTGGCCGTCAGTGATGAATATACTAGAGAAAAATACGGGAAATGGAATTTCTGTGATGATGACGATCTCAAGATGGTCATCGACTCTTACGAGAGTGAATATCGGCCGCTAATTGCCGTGATGTTCGATGTTGGGCGCGTGGATTTCCATGCCCTGCAACCGGCGGATCAAAGTCCTATCGATATGATTCGCACCGCCTGTTATGTTGCAGATACCGACAAAGCTATCGATCTGGCCAAGCGCAGCAAGGATCTCGGTTACCAGACAACCATCAACATTATGGCCCCTTCCGCCGCTATACGTACAGACCTTGTCGAATCACTGGATGAAGTCAGCAAGGCCGATGAGGTAGACTACCTCTATCTGGTGGACAGTTACGGAGCTTACTACTCAGAGCAGGTGACCGACTACCTGAATCTGTACAAAGAACACTGCCCCAACAAGGCGCTGGGATTTCATGCCCATAACAACCAGCAGCTGGCTTTTGCCAATACCCAGCAGGCCATCATCGATGGAGTAAATCTGCTGGACGCCACCATAAATGGCATTGGCCGTGGCGCCGGCAACTGCAACCTGGAGCTGCTGCTCAATTTCCTGAAGAATCCCAAATTTGACGTTGCCCCTCTCTACAAGACCATCCAGGAACACTTCGTACCTCTGCGCGAGGAGATCGAGTGGGGCTTCAATGACATCTACGGAATCAGCGGTCATCTGAATCAGCATCCACGCGCCGCAATGAAGTGCCGCGCCGATAAAGAGATCATGGATAATTGCCATGACTTTCTGCTCGAATGCACCGCTGAGATATAGCTGGCTTCATAACCCCTTGTCCTTGACCGTGCTGGTCGATTTCCGGGCTTGCTGGTGGGCGTCATTCCGAGCATGATCCTGTTCAAGAGCGGCGAAGTGGTCGGCGCATAAATCTAAGTAAATCTAAGGGTCTGGTCTCAACACTTGACACAACCTGTTGATTGTTGAGACCTGACCCTTTTAACCCCTCATGTACAACGAACCCTGGCGTCGTCAATATTATTTGCATTGCATTTTGGGCACATCCAAGGCATTTGATTTTCCTTTCTTCTAACGCAAAATTCAGCAGTGTGGCTTATCCGCGTTCGCTGCAGTGCCTTGCTGGGCTCCTATTGCTACTAAAGCGTCACGAAAAAGGAGGGCTTTGTTTGTGTTGAATCGAAACTCAATCACACCCTCCCACCCCTCTCGAAAGTTTGATGACTCGAACGAAAGACATAACCTTTTTTCTTCAGGGGTATCAACATACAAGTTCACTATCTTTGGGTCTCCAACAGAGATGTTGACCTGACGCTTCCCGTATGTGTAGCAGACCACTCGCACCTTCGTTACCACGAGGAAACCAGAAAATCCCTCTTTGCGGTAACGATATCGCTTACCCGGGCCATTAACGTGCTTTGTTAAAAACCAGCCTCCAATGCCTTCGTCAAAAACAATAACGCCTTCTTGCTCAAGCACTGGTCGCAGCTTTTTGGGAACAGAACCAAACCCGAATAGTCGATATAGCATTGTTTTCGTCATTATGGGTCCCTTGTTCGGAAAAACGTAGGAAAAACGTAGGTGTCAGGGCTACACAATTTACAAAAGCTCATCAAAAACCTTCTTTGTCAAATGTGTAGCCCTGACACCCAGAAGTAACAACCTGTTGATTGTTGAGACCTGACCCTTATTTTCCCTTTAAGCCAGTGATACCCGGAAAGCCTTTTTCCTCAGTCCAGTCTGCTACTGACGATAATCCTTGGGGTTTTAAACATTCACCCCATTTTTCTTTAAGTTGCAAAAGCAAAAAGTCTCGAGGGATCAAGTCTTTGCTTGACTCTTACTCAAGTTGAGTCAAGCAAAGACTTGACCCCATTTCTTTCCGAAAATATGTATCTTGGTTTGTAAAATCTACAGGACGCCGTATTTGAGCAAAGAAATTTTGTGTATATGTGCGTCGATATATTTCCTCAATAATTGCACTAACAATCTCGCGGTCGCAGTGGTCCATTTGTGTAATGGGCGTATCCCATTCAAGGAAACCTATAACTAAATCTTCTCGTTTTCCCTCAACATGACGATCTTCGAAAAATTGCAGCTTTCTTGTACGAACGGAGTTCTTTTGATTTCCGAACACTCCGACGAATGCCGCTCGTTGTGTTGAAAGCAAGAAGAGCGAAGGGGGTGGAGCTGGAATGTTTGCCGCTACTAATTCAGACAAAGTCACCATTCCGGCCTCGATATCAGGCGTTTTAAGAATTTGTATCATTGCTTCAACCGCGTTCATGTCTACCTCCTGCGATATACCATTAGAGCTGAACGGCCGAGAGGGCAGCGACGTGGGCCTTATCCTTGGCCGTCTGCAGCAATTGTTTGAATTTCGTCAGGCTGCCGTCGCGAGGTAATGATATATGCGTGCTTGATCTGTAGACCAAAAAAATTACTGTCTTTAATTTCTGCAAGACTATGCTCTATATGCATTGCTTGCTGTATTGCTGAAAGCGCGGGATCGTCAGTTTCAATAATGGCAATTCGCGACAATTTCAATAGTTCTTTTTGGCTAAGCGTCTGAACCAGCTTATTTGAAAAATACCTCAAAGCAGTTTTTTTACTTTTTGGGATCCACGGCGCTGCAACCAGTAGGTCCCAACGATCAGGAGCATCTTCCCGAAGAAACAACGCAAATAGGAGAAAGTCTCCTTTTTCTTTTGATATATTTTGTTCAAGGGATTTCAGTTTTTCTGTGATTTCTTTCATTTCAAGCTCCCAACTAGCGCTTTAGTCGCGGTAATCATAAATTCGGCATCGGCTTTTAGAACCGTACCAACGGATTGATATCTGCTCGTCGGGTCCCATTCAGCAACTGCAGACCATTCGGCGAAGAATTTAGTCTTTACTAAATCTTCTTTCCCTGAAAGGTGAAGTAACACATCCAAGTTATGAACTTTAAAGCTTTGGTAGTTCTTAAATTCGTTGTTTGTAGATGGGAACTCCAGCCACTTTAATGTTTTGCAAATGCGGGCTTTAAGGGTAAGCTCGATAGCATATCCACAGAGGTATGTAGCGCCATCGTACCTTTTAGCATTTAGAAGCGCAGTCGCATCTTTTAAGCGAGCTTCGGCAATTCTTCGCAGTTCTTTTTCTTGAATCATATCATTTTCACTCCAAAGTGTATTTATCGATTCAACCACTTATTGACCGGCCAGAGTAAATTCCTTATATCGGCACCCTGCCAGTCGGAAACCTCCAGGCTAGCAAGCCACTCGCGTTTTCAACATCACCACCCCGTCCAAGGGCACCCTGCCACCAGAATTTGTTATACCACAGGCCCAGCACACACAAAATAACTTTATGAAATTATTTTAGTAACACCACTATCATCCAACAAAATAATCCACTTGTTTCCTAGCAGCCAAGGCAAAAAAACAAAAAAAAGGGCGGAACCAAATGGTTCCGCCCCGCTTTCCTATCAATACAGTCCCCAGCGCCAAAACATTCGCGCCGGTTTTTGCTGTCAAACCTACATGATCACCTTCTCCATCGCCCAGACACCACAAGGGCAGATCCCGACACAGATACCGCAGCCGATGCAGTATTTATCCTCGGAGTGGTATTCCACCGTGCCGTCTTCCTTCTCCGTCCGGACAATTGCCCCTTCCGGACAGGTCTCCAGACACATGGAGCAATCGCGGCAGGTACCGCAGGAGATACAGCGGCTTGCCTCGTTCTTTGCATCGGTAACCCGGAAACGCCCACGATTCTGTGGCATGAAAAGTTCGCGGCTCAGCTTCTCCTGGGGTATCATTATCGGTTTCGGTTTCGGAACCAATTCCCAGCCGTTGAGGTAGGCGTCAATATATTCCGCCACCTCGCGACCGCTGGCAATTGCATGGGTCAGAAGTCCCGGCTTGATGGTATCACCAATGGCAAAAACCTTCTCCTCAAGCTTGGACTGCCAGCACTCGTTGGCATCCATCATACCGCGAACAGTGAGCCACTCACGCGGCACATAGGAAAGGTCAGGACGCTCGCCGATGGCAATGATCACCATGTCGGCCTCGATGAGTTTGCCATCCTTGGTATGAAGACCTTCCTCATCGACGCTCTCGGTAAATGCCGGCCACTGAATTTCACCGCCGAGGGCCGTGAAATGATCGATCTCCTTCTGGTAGGCAGCAGGACGCTGTACGTCGATGGCGGTTACTTTCTCCGCACCCATGGCATAGGCACCGAGCGCCACGTCCATACCGGCATTACCGGCACCGATAACCACGACTTTCCTGCCAACCCTGGGGTTTTCGCCGTTGTTGATGCTCTTCAGGAATTCCAGGCCCTTGACCAGACGTTCGTGGCCGGGGAAAGGAATGACCACCGGATTATGGGCACCACTGGCGATAACCAATGCGTCATAATCTTTCTGCAGCTTTTTGAAAAGCTTCGTATCAATTTTCTGGGAGGTCTTGATCTCCGTTCCCATTGACTTGATGCGATCGACTTCACTGTCGAGGATCTCGCGCGGGAGACGCTCCATCGGAATTGCCTGACGGAGCTTGCCGCCCACTTCCTTGTCAGCTTCGAAGAGGGTTACGCTGTGACCGAGAAGGCACAGCTGCCAGGCAGCGGAAAGGCCGCCCGGTCCTCCGCCGATCACGGCGACTTTTTTGCCGGTCTCCGGCTTCTTCTCCGGCGGTAAAACATCCTGGGACAATCTGCCCAATTCCTGCATGGCCACCGGATGGTCGACAAACTGACGACTACAGGCATCCTTGCAAAGGTTCGGACAGACCTGGCCGCAAACGCTGGCCGGGAAAGGAGAATAGGTAAGCACCAGTTCCAGAGCTTCCTTTATCTTCCCTTGGCGAAGCAGGTTGATGCGGTCCTGGGTCGGAATGCCGGTGGGACAGGCGGTCTGACAGGGCGCACCAAACAGCTTGTTCTGCCAGTGGGGGATCCTCAGACGGTCGTCGCCCTGGTTGACAAAGTTGGCAACACGATCATAGTCATCCTCGACCACATCGCCGAAGATACCACCCTCGACCCACTTGCCGGTACGGAATTCACGCAGGGTAATGCGCTCACTCCGCTCGCTCTCTTCCCGAGACATGGCAACAATTTTCTTCCACTGGGAAAAGTCGGTAAACTCGGCGAGAAGCTGCGGACGACCGACCTTCTCCAGGAACACCGGCATATTTTCTTGCAAAAATTCCTGATCAGCCTCATCAAGGTCCAGCTGCCAGACAAACTTGGTCAGTCCCTTCACCGGGCCTCGCACGTAGATGGAACCACCAACCATACCGACACAGGAACGGTCGCCAAGCACCGACTCGAATTCTTCGGAGTCGTAACCACAGACAACGGCGATGCCGCCACCCATGAACTCGAAGGAAAAGGAACCGGTGTTCTTCAGTATCCACAGTTCGGGAGGCTCATGGGAAGGGTCGTGCTTCATCAGCGAACCGGTACGGGTACCGGCGCGGCCGCCCACATAGATCTTGCCGCTGGCCGAACAGTGCCCGGTGGTGTCGCCGCCGTCCCCTTTCAGGGTCAGGATTGCGCCGGCATTGAGCCAGCCAACATCCGCAGGGGCGGATCCTTCCACCACGATCTCTGTTCCCGTGAGACCGAAGGCACCGACGCGTTGGCCGGGGTTTGTAACGGTAAACTTCAGCGGTTTGCCGTCTTTGGTCCAGAGAGGACCGCCAATATCATGATGTCCGGAGGCCAGGATTTCGAATTCTGTTTCACCCTGGTCCAGAGCGGCATATATCTTCTGCAGCAGCAGCTGCGTCGAGATTCGTTTATTCTGTTCATCAAAGCCTGAAATAAAGGCTGCCATTTATTTATTCCTCCTTAGCAGACGTACTGAACCTGCAGACGGTCCGCAACAGACTTGTCAGTTGCAACCAGACAGTCTGAACGGCCGATCGGCAGAGAAGAGTTGCCAATGGGTGCCATGAGCTTGCGAAGTTCCTGATCCATACCCAGGAAGTAGTTGACGATATTCTCCGCAACCCGGTCCGGATTGAGACGACGTACCAGAACCGGTTCCTGCGTGGTGATACCGGCCGGACAAAGACCGGTGTTGCAGGCATTGCAGCGGCCGTGATCGTTGCCGAGGCAGCCGGCCAACTGAAGAATCAGCTTGCCGGAGAAGACACCATTGGCGCCAAGGCACATCATCTTGAAAGCGTCCGCCGCCAGGTTGCCGGTCTTGCCGAGGCCGCCAGCAGCCCAGAGCGGGATCTGTCCCTGACGTCCCTGGGCAACCGCCGCAAGGTAGCAGTCACGCAGTTTGCTGACCACCGGATGACCGGTGTGGTCGAGGGAAATATCATGGGCAGCACCGGTACCACCGTCAATGCCGTCGAGGAAGAAACCGCCGACAATGTTGTACGGGTCACGCACCAGGTTGTTAAAGACCGATACCGAGGTAGCACTGGCAGCCACCTTGATGGCAACCGGTACGCGGAACTTGAACGCGGCATTGAACGAGAGGAACATTTTCTGCACACTCTCCTCGATGGAGTAAAGTCCCTGGTGGTTCGGCGGTGAAAGCAGGTCAGTCTTGGGCACGCCGCGGATCTGCTGAATATGGGAGGCGACTTTTGCGGCCATCAACAGACCACCATCGCCCGGCTTGGCACCCTGACCGATCTTGATCAACACCCCGGCAGGGTCTTCAACCATATCGGGCATGGCCTTGATGATGCGGTTCCAGCCGAAGTGACCGGAAGCGATCTGCAGGATCATATATTTCAGATACTTGCTCTTCAGGAGACGAACCGGCATGCCGCCTTCACCGGAACACATGCGAACCGGCAGCCCGCACTCTTCGTTCAGGTAGGCAACGGCCATCGAAACAGCTTCCCACATCCTCCAGGAAAGCGCACCGATGGACATGTCGCCGATAATTACCGGATAGATCCAGCGGGTCGGTGGAGTCTGGCCATTCTTGGCCAGCATTCCGTCGGGACCGACCGAGAGAGGCAGAGAGGTTGCCGGAAGGATGCGGCCCAAAGGTGCCAGGCAGTCGAAAGTATGACGCTGGGCATCCAGACTCGGGTCAGTCATCTGGGAGATACGGCCGACGCGCAGCTCATCGAGGGTACGGGCCCTAACTTCCAGGTTGTTACGGCCACCACGCTTGGGGCCGGATCCGGTGGCCGCCTGATAGACCACGTGATATCGGGAATCAGGGTTACGCTCCGCGCGGATCGCATTGTTCGGACAGACCCGCTCGCAGACACCGCAACCGCGGCAGTAGTTTTTCAGGACATTCTTCTGCGCAATCACCGGAGTAGCACTGAACTTGATCTTCGGCTCAGGAGTTTCGGTATCGGAAAAAGCTTTGCGCCGCCGTTCGATCTTCGGCTTGATTGCATCAAAGGTACAGGCCGCAACGCAGGATCCGCACAGGGTACAGCGTTCTGTGTCGTAAATTACCTTCCAGGGAAGGTCGTTGCAGGCCAGATCATTTATTTTTACTGTTTCCATCGCTGGACCTCCAGATTATTATCAACCACGACGATCTCCCGCTCATTTGGGTAGATATCGGTCTCCCAATTCCTGTCCGGCAGAATCTCGTTGATACCGCATACTTCGGAAGAGAAAACCACCGTGTCCTCCAGTGTGGCCCACCACGATCGGACGCAGCTTCTTAGCGTCGCAGACAACCCACATGGTAAAGTCAGGCAGGGTGCCGATGATGGTGTTGGGGCCGTTGATCTCCAGATTGGCCAGCGACTGCCGGATGGCGAGCAGTTCTTCACTGTCTTCACGCTTGACCACGTCCTCGAAGGGGAGCGGAGTAATAATGTGTTTGTAGTAGGAAAGCGGCCAGCCCAGCTCGCGGTGCATGTAGTGCATGGTATAGAGGAAGCACTGGGAATCAGACTCGAAACCGACGTAAGCGGGATTCAGACTGGCCTGAAAATCCTTGTTTTTCTGGTAGAAGGTGTTCTCGCCGTTGGTCAGCGTTACATAGCCCTGCAGGAAAAACGGATGGGCCGCGTAACGAACGATGGCGTAATTGGTGTTCTGACGGCACTGGGCGGTGATGGTCTTGGCCGTAAAGGAGTCGTCCGCCTCCCAGAGTCCGAAAAAGGTACCGATGTCCCGAGGGTCGCCGATTTCCTTCAGGGTAATAACATCCGGCCAGAAGGAGTAGGCGAAGCCGATCATATCCTTTTCCATGGCAAAGCGGAGCTGCAGACGGGTGTTCGTCAGCAGGTCTTCTTTCTCGCGCTGGGATGCTTTCTTGAACGACTCAGGATAGTCAAAGGTCCTGAACACATAGTTGGGCATGGCCTGAATATCCATCCCCGGCTGCATGTTGGTTTCCGGAACCCACTCGAACACCTGGCGGAATCCGATGGTTGCAAGAATTTCTTCGCTAATCTTCAATCCTTCGTCAGTACAGGCAAGGGACAATGTCGGGAATTGCTTGTATTTCTCGAAAATCCCGCCCAGGTCTTGCATAACCATGGCGAAACCCGAATTGTCATGACCCTTCTGCTGAGAATTCATCAGCTGTAAGGCCTTGCTCGGGTGCACATAGTTCAGACTTTTTATGGCGCCAATGCGACACATAGAGCTTTTCCTCCGATTTGTGCGCTACTTGAGTTGCCACAGGGCAGCAACCAGCAGCTGTTTAGGTAAAGCGATCAGTTCCAAAAGACAACGCTGTCCGCCATAGCGGACAAAATGTAAATACTGGTGAACCAGTTTTCAAGCAAGCGGAATGCCAAAAGACACAGGCACTCGCCTTTAAAATCAATAACACGTATTTTTGTCTAAATATTAAGGGGTTAACCGGTTTTTTGTAAAATATTGGCAGAAAAATGAAGCGAGGAGACGGCAAATAAAAGCAACAATTCGTGCCACTGACTACTATTTATATACTAAATCGTGTAATCTGACCACACATTTTTTTATTTTTCGAGCCCAAGTACCCTCTTGCCGAAAAGTGTTCCGTCCCGAAAAGGGCACCAGATAGGTGCCCCCCCAGAATAAAAACTACTTCCGCACCACAACACGTTTCTGCAACGGGACAGGCAGCCGGTGCTGCATCTCCGCACTATTGACAAAAGGCGGATTAAAAGGCGGCTGCCCAAAACGCGCCAGCACCTTCTGTCCGCCCTGCGGATCGAGAAGATAGTTGAGAAAGGCCAAAGCCGCTTCCTGATTCGGAGCATCCTTCAGCAGGGTGATACCGTACGCGACAAAACAACCCTCCCGATTGATATAGCTGCCCGGCTTTTCCCCGGTCACCTTGACGCTGGCCAAGCGATAAAAGGAATCATTGGCCGGATCACTGAGGTTGATATGCTGATCAAGAGAAAGAAAGCGCAGCTTATGCTGCAGTGCCAGCGAGCGATACGTCCAGATATAGTCGATATCACCATTTTGCAGCAAGGCGGTCAGGTTCGCCGCCCTGTCGCGCATTAAAGCCAGCGGGCGGTTTCGCAGCAACCGCTGATAGAGGCCCGGTTTTTGGTAATACCGTTCGGCCAATTGCATTACCATCAGACTGCGGTAGCCCCCCGGATCGATATTGGGATCCGCATGTCCCCACAGCACCCCTTTGCGTTCGAGGATTGTGTACCAGTTACTGCCGGTAATCTTTTTTGCGAAGCGGCTGGTATCGGTATAGGCCAGCACCAGTTCGTTGCTAGCAAAGCGGATATTGAAATCCGCCTTTGCCGGGATAAGGCTATGGTCAATCACCTGGAAATCGGCCGATGCCATCAGATCAGCCGGTTTGCCGACTTCGGATATCAACCGCGCCATACGGGTGCTGCCACCCGACTCACGCTGCACGTCGACCTTGGGATAGCGGGCCTCGAATTCCTTTTCCATGGCGGCAAAAGGGACCGTCAGACTTCCGGCATGGAAAATAAGCAAGGTACCGGACGGTTCAGCAAAGGCCGGACCTTGCAGCAACATGACGGTCATTATTACAAACAGCACAGATTGCAGAAATCTTTTCATCATCTCTCCTTGATTAGATGTAAATCCGCTGGGTCAAATCCGAGACTTACGGTCTCACCTTCACGAAAGCTATTTCGAATCATTTCCTTGCGGCCGATAACAACCGCGAAGCATGTTCCGCGGCAACGTACCGTGAGGTCATACCATAGTCCGGCCGGTACGATCCGTTCGACAACTCCGGATAACGCCACCATCGGGGGTGCAAATTCCCCCTGTCGGCACATAACAATATCTTCCGGCCGCAGAGCCACATGGCCCGACTCGCCGTCCACCCTGCCCGGCAGCAAGCAGCGCAAACCAGCGAATTCCAGACAGTTATCACGGCGCTGGACGGGAAAGATGTTTTTCATGCCGACAAAGGCGGCGACAAACGGTGTCGCCGGTCGCTGAAAAACCTCCTCTGTCGGGCCGACCTGCTCGATCCGGCCATTGCTCAGAACCCCGACCCGTCCGGCAAGATAAAGGGCTTCATCGAAATTATGGGTAACCATCAACAGGGTAGTGTCAAGTTGCTCGTGCAACTGATTGAGAGAGAAGCGGATTTCATCCCGAAAGAGTGGATCCAATGCTGACAGCGGTTCGTCCAGCAGCAACACTGTTGGTTGTACCGCAAGGGCCCGTGCCAGGCTGGTCCGCTGCTTTTCTCCACCACTCAGGTTCAGGGGCAGCCGGTGCAGGATCTTTTGCAGACCAAGCAGGTCGATCAACCCGTCAAGCCATGACTGAGAGGGTCTTTTCGTCGAAGGAAGGTAGCGCAGGCCAAAACGGAGATTCTCCAGCACCGTCAGATGGGGGAAAAGAGAGTAATCCTGATAGACGATACCGATCTGTCGCCGTTCCGGAGCCAACCGGGTGATATCCCGTCCAGCCACACGGATGCTGCCGGCCGTGGGACGCACCAGACCGGCAATGGATTCCAGAATCACCGTCTTGCCTGACCCGGTCGGACCAAGCAGGGCAAAAAACTCGCCCCGCTCAATTTGGAGCGACACATCGCGCAGTTCGAACTCCGGCCAGACAACTGACAGGTTCTCCAGAACAATCATGAAAACCTCCCCAGCGGTCGAGCCACCAGGCGCAACAGGAGAAACAGTCCCAGGCTGGCCAGAATCAACCAGACGGCAACGGGTTGGGAATACTTGAGTCCGTAGGCGGTAAAGCGCTCGAACATCAGCACCGGAGCAATCATCGGGTGATAGGCAATGATCACCACCGCTCCGAACTCACTCACCGCACGGGCAGAGCATAATATCACCCCGCACAGCATGTGCCGCCAGGTCAGCGGTGCCGTGACCCGGAAAAAGACCGCAGCCGGATTTGCCCCCAGACTGCGGGCAACCCGCTCCAGGCGTACCGGCACCCCTTCAAAACCGGCTTTGGCCGCATTAACGTAAAAAGGCAGGCCGACAAAAGTCATAACCGCAATGATTCCCGTAACACTGCCCAAGATCGACAGGCCGAATTTGGCCAGGATCTGACCCAGCCAATGATTCCGGCCGGCCAGGCTGAGGATGGCAATCCCCACCACCGGATGGGGGATAACTATGGGCAGATCTATTATACTTTCAACTAGCTTCTTGCCGAAAAAATCATGGCGCGCCAGCAGGTAGGCTAGAGGCGTACCGAACAGGAAGGCTATAGCTGCCGCCGAACTGGCCGTATAGATGGACAACCAAAGCGAGGCCCGAACCTCAGGATCACTGATGGTCACCAGAAGATCAGCAAGGCTCGGCTGTGTGACCATCCGCAACAGCGGCAGCAGGATAAACAGAAGAATGATCACACTGAAGAAACCATTCAGATACAAAAAGCGATTGCCCGGCAGTAATTGCCTGACACCACTCTCTATGCGCGCAGTTCCAATATTTTTACGTGGCTGTGACATTGCCTTCCTGTTTCCAGATTTTGATGGAGGAATTGCCTTGGAAGAAGCTTTCCAGAGAAGGGAAACAACCGAATCGGCAAGCCCCCTACATCATGGAGTCCGCTTCTACGTGCCAAGATAATTCCTCAAAAACAAACACGCATCACAAAGTCCCGCTGCAGACAGGTGGGCCTCCCCCACCAAACCGCTATAGCTTTGGGAGCATAACGCCTCACACCATCCATTGTCAAATCCAAACGTCTCCACAAACACATTGTGCAGGGCAAAAACAGCAAGCCGGGTAACCGCACGATAAAGAACGTTGGTTACCCGGCTTGCTGCCGCCAGTCCTGCAAAGATTTCAGCACATTGCTCGTTCGAAACGATAGTGACTTCTCAGATCGGTACGTTTCAGGGAAACAGATTAAACAGCGCTACCTGGGAGCATAGTATCCGGACTTTATGATCTTGTGCATGGGATGATCGTCTGCACATGCTAACTCATTCAATTTTTTCTGAACAATCACCGTTACTATCCTGTCGTTCAGGTTCACATACTCATCAATGACCAAATTCGACAGATTTCCTACATATTCCAGGTCATTCCCGTCACCCCTCTCTCCAAGGGGTTTAGCCTGCGCTCTCACCCACTTGTCGCAGGCGGCAACAAGTTCGTTCTTCTGTTTTTCCAGTTCACTATGCCGCTGAAGAAGCCCTTCGGTAGAAACTTCAAGAGCATCGCATCCTTCACCTTCGACTCTGCATTTTCTGAGAGGCTCTTCTACGCTGGTAGCCAGAGTCGCCAGATCTCCACACAGAACCATATACCTGTCGGATGCACTGAGAATCCTCAACAGCTTGGCCATCCTGCTCTGTTTTTATTTTTCCGGTTGATTGTGTGCCATCTCTCAGGTCTTGCACAAGATACTTCATATCGTCCAGTACGTTAACATTGCTACTGCTGTACAATTTATTTCTGACCTTAAAGATGTTCCATTCGAGTGCCTGCCGTGTATTTGCATCACAATAGCTTTTGTTGCCCTGCAGACATTTCGCTACCACCCGGTTGGACACAACGGAACGGACGACCAGGTCCGGATAATGTCTTAACGGAACCCGTGTTGATGTTCCTGCAGAGCGCTGCATACTCGCTCAAGCTGTCGTCATACGGATACACTTTTATCGCTTTCAATAGATAATCGACGGATTTGTCATGCAGTTGCATATTTCCGTTAAATGAGCAAAGGTCCCTTTCCAGCAGCGACAGTCGTTTCAAAGCCTCAGCATAGGCAAAATAAGCCGAGTCCGGAATTATCTCGCGAGGACTGTCAACGGGTGCATACGTCTCAAAAAGGTTCACATAGCAATGAAGCGCCTTTTCAGCCGGCACGGAATTCTCCATAACGCTTTGGAAATCATCCGTATTTATCCTCTCCAGATAGTAATCCGCTACGAGCAACGAGTTCCTCCTCATGGCATTCCAGAGGGCTTCGGCACTGTCCACGTAGACTTTGTGATCAACAAAACGCAATTGTTCCCAACCGCCCGTTTCCCTTGCTGCCATTCCACGAAAAAGAGCCAGCGCCATGCCGAGGTTTTCTTTGTCCGGAGTTGCCGCAAGTGCCGCCAAGGCCGGCTGGGGCAAAACATTCTTCATCCTCGCCAATCCGGTATTGGCAAGTTCCAGGTTGGCGGTTACGGCCGTAGCCTTGCCTTGCCAAGTCCCGGCCCACTCACTTGCCAATTTCAGATATTCACTGGACTCGTAGAACAGTTTCTCAACCGGTTCCCCTTTCTGTCCAGCATCCAGTGCCTGTACGAGGTGGTTATAGCTTCCCTTCCCCTTGCTCATTGCAACCGCATAGTTGAGGTGGTAATTATCAGATTCCGGTCCAGACAAGTACTTTCTGACATCGATGATGAACGACAAAAGACTCTTTTCCCGATCACCTATTGCCAGTGCCTTGCTCCTGGACCCCAAAACCCATACTGCCGGACCAAGGCCTTCGAGTCCGCCCATTTTCTTTTCCAAAACAGCCCTGGTCAGGACCAGATCAGCAAGGTTCCAGGCATAATGACGCCGTTCCATTTCTGCCGGGGAAGTTTTTCCTGCCTCGAGTGGCTCTTCCCAGAGGACCACATCATTCAGGAGTTTGTAGGCATCAAACTGAAGGTTGGAGGAATTCCCCCCCTCGATATCCTCAAGAGCCCGCGGATAGTAATACCAGAAGGCAAAGTTGGAATACATTAGCTTGTTAGCAAAAGCAGCACTCAGGACGACGGCTTCGTCGAGCACCTTTTTGTCTCCCGTCAACAGGTACTGGACTGTTTTAGCGGTCACAACCCTTCTGCATGCCTCATCCTTATAGACGGCAGGTGCGGCTATGAGGCGATCCTGTGCGGCGATATAGTCCGCAAGTGATTGCCCGATCCTCGATTCCCGTTTCTTGATCTCATCGGCCAGATCGGCCCGGCCACGCCAGGTATGGGAATAAATCCGGTCTAGAACCTGGTCCCATTCAGAAGCGGGGGCAGTATCCGCGGCATACGCGAAAAAGGTCCATGAGCACACAATCATCACAGCAAGCAGAAGGATACGGATAATCTGCATAAAATTCCTCACCTCAAGATGTTCGTTAAGTTTTAGAGTCCACTATTCAAACGATTCGAATTTTGCAGCAGAAGAGTGTAATTGGTTTTCTGCTGATTCTCCTCAAGATAAAAATCCCTGAGGAGTTTATGAACCGGGTGATCCGGGTTTCTCTGGAGTTCTTCCCGCAACTTTTTAAATGAAGCTAAGAAAGTGGGCTGTTCCTCCGAAGAAGCAGCGATGGCAGACGCTTCTGCCGGAGTTTCAACGACAATATCATCGATTGATCCAGCATACGCACGTATGGTAGCCGTCGTTTCACCAGGAGTCTCTTCTTCCAGCCAATCCTTGACCGCGTCTGACTTCTTGAATCTCTCTGCCAGAGGCAGGTAATAATCCAGGAAGAGATTATAACGTCCGTCGCGTTTAAGAATGGCCGCAGTTTGGGTTATTTCAAGCGGGTTTAGAGGGAACAGCTCTGTTGACTGGAGTCGGTGGAGAAACCAGAGATTGTAAGAGGCACTGTCGGTGCTGTATGTATAGCTTTTCAGGTAGCCATAGGCCAGTTTTTCAGCTGCCTCGGCGGCACCGAAATAGGCAAAGTCCGGAATAACATCCGGCAAATTTCTTTTATTTTGGGATGAAAGAAAATCAAGATAGGTATTCAGAACAACCTGCATAGGAGGAACCTGGGTAAAGATGCTCTGGGGATCGGTCGTATTGCTGAGTTTCACCAGGTAGAAATCGCTCGTCCAGAGAGAAAGCTCCATTATCGACCTCCAGAGGCGATGAACGGACTTCAGATAGAAATCTCGGTCTGCGTATCCAGCCCTTTCCCACCCTCCGACCGTGTAGGTAGCCACATCATTATAAACTGCCATAGCCTTCAGAAGTGTCGATTGACCGTCATGTGTCGGAAGCATGACAAAGTAACTGTAGGTAGGGGCGTTTTCGTTATCTCTCAGGCGCTCAATGGCAAAACTCGTCGTATCAAGATAATCGATAATCGAGGTCACGGCACCGCTGCTTCTGCGTGAAACTGCCCATTTAATGGCGTAGTCGTTGAAAATCCTGGAATCCTCGAAAAACTTGCGTGACTCCTCCGTCATCCCTTCGGAGTCAAGTTTGGCTGCGGCAATCTGCTGCAGCCGCTTGGCTTCGATAGCCGCAACGGTAAAATTAAGCCGATACCGGTCGGAATCCGGCGCGACAAAGCCTTCATTAATCCGCGCTACCAGTGTCGTCAGATATTTTCCGTCCGCCTCCTTCTCTTCCATATCCCGCTGCTGCAGCATCAGGAACAACGGCCCCAAGGCATTCAAATCCGCCATTTTCCGACCTATGATCGCCCTGGTTACAACCAGGTTGACAATATTTCGATAATGGAAAGGGGTGGTTCCGACCTTGCTGGTTCCAGACTCTTTGACAGATATACTCCCTGTTCAAAGTACATTACGGCATTGTTCCAAATGTCGTAGACCTGGACGACGAATTGGCGGGAATCGTTATTTTCCATCGCCTGGAGCGCCTTGATATACCCTGTCCAATAGGCGATCTCGGGCATGGACGTCTTGTCTTTGAGGTTTTCCAGTGTCTGCGCCGCACCGTCAAGACTGTTGCGGTCGTCGTTTTGCAGGTAGTCGATTGTTTGAGCGATAGCCAGCCTAAGGTAATCCCGTTCATTATAAAGGGGTTGCTGATCGTCGCCACGTACGATGGCAGAGCTGGATGCGGAAACTGAGAGTTTTTTGCTCCACACGGAAATATAGGTTTCCAGAGGCTCACCCAGCTCTTTTTCGCGTTTCTCCCGCCACTCTTTTATCTCGGACGTGTCCCAATAGGTCAACTGCTGAGCCACATCGAGATACGGACTCCAGTCGGTGACCGCGTCAGTCACCTTGGGTTGAGCCTGCGAGGGAGGAGTTTTACCCGCATTTTCAGGTAAAACTGAAATAACGGCAGACTTCTTTTTCTTCTTCGTGGCGGTCGCCTGCGCAACCGTCGATCCCAGGAGAAGACACACCATGAAAACAATAGAGACAAATCGAAAATCAGTGAGTCGTAAGGCACCTGTATGCATATTCCAGTTCCTCGCATCTGTTGGCTGGTCTTCGGCCTTTTGCAGAGTAGATCATGAGATTAAAGGACGAGATACGTTTCGTCCCCCTAAATTCGAATTCACCTTTATCACTAGAGCAGCTTTGCCTCGAACCAACCACACCAAGGACTGCCTTGATATGATCCTCCTCTTCCTGCGGGCTCGAGCAGATATCCAGACTCATGAGCGAAACACCACGTACCAGGCCAACGGAGGAAGAACCCTGACCACCCCCTGTACCCATCGCACTTGTTCTCCCCCTTGAGGCGACAACAATAGGGCCACTCCCCTCCGTTGTCCCTCCATACCCGTAAGCGCGACCGCTGTGCTTTGTTGAACGGAGAACCACTCCTGCTCCCGTTCCTCCTCCCGAAGCTACATTCCCCGCCACGGGAGAACCTCTCAGGGGTGCAACCCGGTAACCGGCAGAGACTGGAACATCAACCGTGACAGGCCCCCTTGTCCTGGCTATGGTGACCCCGCCGGAAGGGGTATCGCTTACTGTGGTTTCACGTCTGATGCGTGTCGCCGAAGGGGTTCCGATCTCCGTTTCCAGCCTGACCCGCTCCCTGGCAATGCGTGGCTGAAACTCGCCGGCATGAGCAATCCTGTTTCCGGAAGGCCGGACTAAGGAGGGAGACTTCTCCTGCAACGGAATAGTAGTACGCTCCAAAGGCTTTTGTACGGTTTCCTGCTGTGTTCTATCCTGTTTGGCAATAGACACGACCGGAGGCTTGACCTTCGGCAGTTGTTTCATTTCCGGGACAATAGCTTTTTCAATCTCCAGAAGGGGCTTTTCCATCAAACGACTGGTGTCGATAACCGTCATCTGCCGTGGGGTAGGAGGGACTGCAAAATGAATGACAAGGACGGGCACCAGGATCCAGAAAAACACCTCCAGGACCCTCAGCCAGCGGGGATTCGGAGCGGACTCCCGGCACGGGGCCGAAACGATAACGCGCCTCAGCCTGCTTCCGCTGCGTCCGTAAGACATTCGCATCAGGCTATTCATAACCTTGTTTTCTCTTCACTGACATGAACCACCGGATTCGCTCCTTCACTCCACAATTTGCTAACGAGTGCGGCAGCCTGGAGGAGATCGCTGCTGAACGACTCCGGAAGCGGTACGATCACGGGTCGGAGCTGCCCCTTCTTCTCGGTAAAAAAAGACTGAAGAGAAGCGGATAGCTCGCCCAGGTTCATAGGTTCGCTTCGGGAAACCTCGTTTCCTCCGACAACCCTGGTCAGACGGAAAGGCTTCCGGGTGTGCTTTTCAACCAGCAACTGGCGGTAGTCACTTGCCACCCTCATGGATATGAGTTCCGGATTTTTTGCCACCGTCGGGGCGGGGAGGCGCATTTCCGCAACCGGCATAGCATCCGTGCCCATCCTCGCCAACTGCGTGTAAATCAACAGAAGCAGGAAAGCGATATCCGTGAAGGAAAACAGCCAGGTATGTCGTCGTAAGTGTTTCATTGGCAGTGGCTTCCTCTGATCAGATTTTCACACTCAGGCCGCGATCGATACATCTTCTGGATCTCATAACCAGAAGCAGAGTGATCCCTTCAAGGGAAACATAATAGATGAGCGCCAGAAATGTAGACCAAAGTTTGGTTCCGACGGCCCCCTTGTTCAATGCGTTCCCCGGATCGCCGGTATAGAGGAAAATCACGATCATGCCTGCGACCGTCCCCCAGAGGCCAATGGGAGGGAGGAGATTGGAACACATGGAGAGCTTATTGATGAATTTTCCATTGAACATGTTTTCTGCCACCTGGCGCGTAGCATCATGGAGGAAGGGTTTCGGTGGAACCTGCCCTTCACCCTGCCCAGTCTGGACCGTCGACCAGAGAATCTTGGAAACACTTTCAGCAAATCCGTCGTCCGATGACATCTCTTTATCCTTTATCCTTTCCAGGTGAGCAATGTCCGCGGATCTCATAAATATGAGTGCTCGGATTGCCATATAACATCCCAGAATAAAGATAAGGGTAGTCAACGTCAGGGATACCCTAAGGGACCAGATGTTGAAGGCAGCAGGATCAATTGTTATTATTCCCATGAATTCCATAATCTATCTCTCCTTACTGAACCTTGGCAGTTGTTGCCAGTTCCGCGTCAAGCTGTCTGATTCCTTCATTAAGGGTCGTAGTCTTTTCGGGAAGTTCTACCGTGATTTCCTGGTAAGAACCGAATCGGTTTTTTATTTCAGCCAAGGTTTTCCTTGCATCATCTTTTCTGTTCATGCTCATGAACAGACGGGTCTTGATAAACAAGATTTCCGCGGTTAGCCGGGTGGTGTCAAGGGTCGAATAGTCTGCATTCTGGTCCAGGAGATTATCCACATGCTTTTTCAGAAAATCGTCCACGGGAACCTGTAACTGGGCCAAAGTTTCAGTGTCGCCATTCTTGCGGAAATTCTCAGCAAAAACACTAAACGATTCGATATCTCCCTTGGCAGTCTGAAGACGGCGCTTGAGTATCAGTTGATCCTCCTGAGCGGGAGGAGCAAGTAACGCAGTACTACTGCTCGCAACCGGGCCTTCTGCGAGAGCGCTACCGAAAGAGATGAGCAGTGTCAGCACCACAGTCAGACCCGCTGCCTGTGTCCGTGAGATAGAACCAATACTTTCGTTCATAGACAAACCCCTGTACGCATATGTTTATGTTTGATTCACCCTGCAAAATAAAGCCACCGCCAGATAAAAGGCAGTCCTTCTTCCCGCCGGCCTGTCATCTCTATTTCATTTCCGGGGAGGCGTCATGATAATCTTCAGGCCATTCTCCGTTTCTTGAATTCTGTAGGGAAAGAGTTGGGTCTGTTCCGCATCGAGCACGATCCGGAGTGAATTGGGGTAACTTCCGAAGCGAACAGAGGCAATGCCCAGCTTGTGGACCGTTATTTTGTTCGTCCCCATTCCGTTTACGGTTTGGCGCAGATCCAAGACAAGTCTGGATGGTTGGGAAAGTGAGAACACCTTGTAGTTTACGATACGTCCGGTGGCCGTTATTACCAGGGCATTCCCTTCGATTTTCATACCCGTTATCATTACCTTGCCAGCTGGCACCCGTGTCGCAGTCCCCTCCCAGCTGGTGGGCCCCTCATCAACCGGAGTCGGCAGCGGGACCGGAGTCGGAATCACCTCCGGACAGGTTTCTTCTTCCTGAACGATAAGCCGAGGTTCCTTGGCCACAGGCGGGGTTGCCTTTTTATTACTGCCACCAAAGTAGTAGGACACTCCCAGCATGGCTTCTGCATTTATAAGGGAACTATTTCCAAACGTGACTACCGGACGAAGGTCAGCTCTGAGTGCAATGGCATCTGTAATGAAATACTCGGCTCCGCCGCCGAGAGAAACGAGGAGATCGGTATGATACCCCCCAGAGACATATCCTGCGTGTGGAGCTAAGTCGGCCTTATAGATGAAGCCGGCTCCACCAGACACATACGGCACGAACCTGCCGTCAGGCAGAAAATGGAAAAGGGCATCCAATCTAAAGCCGTATCGGCTCCCCCAACTCGATTTGTATTTCGTCGATTCGGTATTAATGTAATCAAAAGATCCCTCCAGGCCGAAGTGTTTGGTAAAGTCGTAACCAAGCTTTGCCGTCAACCCGGGCCCAAAGTACTGGTGCTGAACGCCGTCGGAAAGATATCCCAACCCTCCAAGCGTTGCAGAGAAATTACCTTCGGTAATTTCGGCACTCACTGGTGATGCGCATAATAAGAAGACCACTGCCAACCAAACCATTCTCTTCATTTCACCCTCCATATTTCATGATTATATAATTATATTAAAGGCCGATAATAGTTTTATGCCAATTGGACTCGATAATATCAAATTTTCATTATTTTTCAATAGAATAAATTGTGCACATTTATATAATCTTTTTAACTTTAATTAGACACTAACCTCCATTTGCCTCAATTGTATGAAATCAGGTACAATTCAATTTATTAGACAATTTATCAATCAACACCCCTACCACACACTCCAAGGCCAAAAAAACAGCAAGCCGGGCATCCGGACGAAAAAATATCGTCGGTTACCCGGCTTACTACAACCATACCGCACAGATTTCACTCCAATGCCGCCAGTTCCGCTACACTCGTGCCAATACCTTCGAGCCAGTGGAACGATCGTCAGAGAATACCCTTTCGACAAGGAGCTTCAGGCTTTCCCTCTCACGCGCCGGGTCGAATTTGTACGACTCCCGTCGACACCCTGCCACCAACTCGTCATAGTACCGGCAATCCACTTCAGCCCGATGAAGCAGTTCAGCAAGCCGGTGGCTATCCCCAACCGGAAAGAGCCCCGGATAATTGTCCCCCAGGAGACCTTGCATGCAGGCAATATCGGTTCCGATCACAGGGATTCCGGAGACAACGGCTTCGGAAACCACATTTGCGCCACCCTCGAGAAGCGATGACATCACCAGCAACCGGCTGCGAGAAGAATTTCCGCGGTACGCTCCCTGGACTGCTCTCCAAACCAGTGAAAACGAGGATTTTCAGCAACTTCCCGGGCCGCAGCGCGCGCATACTCGGCAGATAGCGCCTTGCCGACGTGGAGTATCCGTATCCTGGACCCAGGGGGCAGCAGACGGGCTGCACGCGCAGCCAGCAGGGGATCCTTGACAGCCCGCAAGTGGGCGATACCGCAGACATCAAAGGTACCTTCTTCCCGGGTGATCTCGACCTTCGGTGTGACAGCTGACTGGTATATTACCATTGTCCTGCTTTGCAGGTCCGGTGGCAGGGCAAAGATTCCCTTGGCCTGCAGAACTACCAACTGGTCAGCAAGGTAAAGAACGTCCCGGGCACTGGGGTCGTTTTGCAGGTCCCGGTACAGGTCCGTTCCTGTCAGACAAATGACGATACGTCCGGCAGTACCCATTATCCGGGCATCACGCACCGCCTGACGATTTTTATAGGCATTGAAAACGACCAAAAGATCGCAACGTCCGTCACCGGCAGAAGAAGAACTTTCCACCCGATGCCCGAGACTTTCAAAAAAAGCTCGCCAGCGCTCGCTGGTGACAACATTGCCGGTCCTGATGTTCAGTGACGGTGCTTCAAGGAATCGTATTTTCATGTTCAATCCAGGATCAGGGTTTCACAACGGGGACAAAGTCCCAAGAGAAATTTTCTAAAGAAAATCAGCCCGCTAGAGCGACACCAATCAGTTTGCCGACCGAGTAGGTGACGCCGGCGGCGACCAGACCAAACAGGACCTGACGGGCACCGGAATAGAGAACCGGACGACCGGTAAACAGAGTGATGGCGGCGCCGATGAGGAACAGTCCGGCGGTGCTGAGCCCGGCACTGACAGCCAGAGCTGCCCCGCCGGAAAGGAAAAAGTAGGGAATAACGGGGAGAATCGCTCCAGCTCCAAAAAGAAGGAAAGAGGTGATAGCCGCCTCCCAGGCCGAACCGCCCAGTTCATCAGGGTCAATGCCCAATTCGTCTCGGACCAGCGTTTCCAGGGCAGTCTCGGGGTCGCTCATCAAGCGGGTGGCCAGTGCTCTGGCTTCAATTTCGGAAAGCCCCCGTGCCCGATAGATCAGGACCAGTTCCTCCAGCTCCTCCACCGGGTCGGCGGCGATCTCTTCCTTTTCCCTTTCAATCTGCTCCAGGTACAACTCCCGGGAGCTCTGCACCGAGATCCATTCTCCCATGGCCATGGAAATAGAACCTGCTAGAAGTCCGGCCAAGCCGGTAAGAAGAATCGTCGTGCCGGACAGGGCCGCACCTGCAACGCCCATGACCAGGTTAAAGTTGGACAAAAGACCGTCACTGGCTCCCAGCACGGCCGCCCGCAGTGCGTTCCCCCCGGCTGTCCGGTGGCGCCCCTCGATCTTGGCCACGGCCGCGCCACCCCTGCCACCGCGAACCGATGCATCAAGCCGCGTCAGCAGCCGGGCGTGGGAGCGTTCCACATCGACCATGTCAACCGCGTCCGGCTGGCTGTCATAGCCGCTGGTGGCGTTCCTTTCGATGGTGGCAAGAGTCGGCAGCACCATATCGACCCCAAACCGTCTGGCCAGCATCGCCAGAGTCCTGGTCCTCCAGGAAGGTCGGAAAGTTGGCAGATTTGCTCCGGCCGCCTCGAGCCGCTTTGCCCACGAATCTGCATGATCCTGCTCGGTATCAGCCAGTCGCTGGTAGACCTCTGCCAGTTCCTCATTCTTCTCGTTAGCAGCCAAGTCTCGATACAATGCAGCACTGTTCATCTCATCGAGAAGATTGGCTCGAAAGCGTCTAATGTCCTGTCGTGAAGCCATAGCTCCCCTCTCTTCATAGAACAGTTTTAAAAATTCGACTGAAATCGCAGACGGAAATTTCTAAGGTTCATAAGCCCTCAATCAGACCCTGGTCCTCACAAAACGTTGCTGCTGATGGGCCTTTCAAGAACCAGTGTACACCAACGTGCCATCACAAACAGTATGGGCAACGCCAACCTTGCTGTAATCTCCCCGGTAACTATCCAGATTTTCGGAAAGTATCACCAGATCCGCCAGCATGCCCACCTGAATTTTTCCTTTAATATCTTCGTTGTATTCCGCTTCTGCAGCCTGGGTGGAAAATGCCGTCAAAGCCTCTTCCAGGGTGAGATGCTGGTCAGTCATGCCCGGTTTCCAGGGTTTTCTGTCGGTGGCTCGCTGGATACCTTCGAAACAGTTGCAAGAGACAATCGGCCAGTCGCTACCGAATACCAGGGTGGCACCGGCTTCAATCAGACCTTTCCAGGCGAAAGCCGTGGGCCACTCGCATTCCGGAACCTTCTCGTGCCATAGCGTCATCGGGGCCCGTTCGTGAAGCGCCTGCATGGATGCGATGACCTCCAGTTCACGAAAGCGGGGGATGTCGAAGTCATTGCACATCTCAATATGCTCGATCCGATGCCGAACTTTCCGGCCTCTTTGACGATCGATATCGGCATTTTTTTGTCGCGCCGATTCGACGGAATTCAATAGCGCATTCACCGAACCATTGCCTATACAATGGGCCGCTGTCTGAAGTCCCAACCGGTCTGCCAGCAGCACCACCTGGTCCAGTTCCCTCTGCGAAAAAGCCGGAATGCCGGGGAGCGGGTGATGATCCAGCCGAAACGCGGTGTCCTTTTCCACCACACCATCCATAAAGAGCTTCACTGCCTTGCACTGTACCTTACCCACCGGGTCCAACCGCTTACCCGCCAATTTCTCATAGAGTTGCTCTCCCCGGCGGCCATGTTCCTCAACATGCAGTCGACTGACTACCTGGCTAAAATCATCCTTGAAACGATGCCACAAGCTAAGTGGAGCCGTCGCCTGAAGATGCTTTTCCCCTTGCCGCATATGCAGTACCGTTTTCATAGCCTCAAACAGGTACCGGTGCAAATCGGGCAGTGTAATCTGGCCTTGTCGAGCAAGCTCCAAGTGGTTGCGGACATCAGCAGCCTGCAGCACATCTTCCAGCATCATTTCATCCGGCACAATCGAATAGGCTGAGTAAACCCGGAGGGGCAAACGATCCTCTGCCTCCAGTTCCAGCAGCAACAACAGGCACTCGATGTCCTCTTCAGGAAGGCCGAGCCCCATTGTATGGACGGATGTCAGCCCCAGTGAGGCCAGGTTATGGCAAGCCTGTTCGAGAAAAGATTTTTTCTGTTCTACGCTAAGAGGAAAGCGACTGCGCAGTGCCTCTTCAACAAGGAAATATACCAACGGTTCACGCAGTTCGCCGCTAGGGTAACCGTTCTCGTCCAACTCGATGTTGCCGAGCAGATCCAGCTCCCGGATGAATTCCGGATAAGGCGGCATCTGATGCATTAGATCCGCAATTTCAATCGCACGGGTATTGGCCCAACCGGTATGCAGGTCATGGGCGTACACAAAAAGGGGTTTGTCCGCAACGATATCGTCCAGCATGTGGCGTGCCTGGCTCGGGGGAATCAGTGGAGTATCCATATAATGGAGTCCGTAAACGTAATAGACGGGGTAATCCGGATGTTCCTTCACGAAAGTTCTGAGTCTGCGTTGCAGGGTCTCGGAATCTTCTACATCCTCCACAGTACATCCCTGGTGATGCTCAGCACCAACCATCAGGTGCACGTGGCCATCGCAAAGACCAGGAATGACACTGCAGCCACCAGCGTCGATCGTCACCGTGTGACTATCGGCCAACCAGGAGTCGTCACTACCGATATATGCAATGCGTTTATTTCTTACAGCAATAGTAACCGTTTCCTCACAGAGAGACAGTGCTGGAAAAATGCGGGCGTTTGTAATTAGCATATCCGCCGGACCAGAAATGTCAGAGACCGGGAAAGAACCTTTCAGGGGTCGGGTATATGCCGGTGGCTGCACGATGGTTTTTAGGGAACGATCGAGATCCGCCTGAATTCTTTTGAGGTTGTGTAACCGGTTCCGGACGTGGGCATAGGTACGCAAGTAATTATTCACAGCCATCCTCTTTGTTCTTGCGGTAAGTACTGCTTGTTTTTAGAAAAAAGAATAGTAGCACGACGATATCAATATTTTCGGGATAAGTAGTTTCCATCCGGAAACTCCGGATGTGAAACTAGCGGTTTCCAATTTGGAAACGAGGATTTTTTTGTCCTGACAAGGAAATCAAGGGATCGTGCGGAGACGTACTACTGTACATCGCACAAACAAAACCGATGATTGACGCAGTCAGGGCGAAAAAGAACCGATTCCGGATGGAAACTAACTAACAACGCCAGCAAAATTGCACTGAAACATCTCCACCAACAAACTCTACAGGGCTTGTCAGGGCTTCTTTAGCAAGAATTCAGCATTTGGATTATTTCGATAATTATATTATATTTATTTAATATAAACATATCTTGACATGTTTTAGCAATGCGCTACATTCTTTGAACCCATTTTGTTGCGAATTTGCATCTGGACAAATTTGCCCACATCAAATCACTAAGGAGGTTGTATGCATCGCCCGTTTTTTGCTAGCTTGGTTTTTTTGGCTTTCAGCGTGCTGTTTGTCGCTGGCTGCGGTAATGACACCACCCAGGTTGTAGTTGTCCAAGGCTCTTCCAATGCCGTCTTGTTAAACCCGGTGGATATGGCACAATTTGTTTCTCCCCTACCTATTATACCCACTGCAGTCCCGGACACCACAACCGTTCCCGGCTCCGACTATTACACAGTCATAGTTGAGCAGACAGCAGGGTATGATTTCGGACTTCGCAAGAAAGACGGCAGCGAATTCACCAATCCCGCCACCGGGGCACCAATCAGAACCACGGTCTGGGGCTATACGACCAACGGCATCAAGGCTCACTACCTCGGCGCCACTATCGATTCACATTCGACCCTTGATGCCAGTGGCAAGCCAGTTGTGGTCAAGTACATCAACAATCTTAAAGATGCCTTTGGCCAACTGCTTACCAAGCATCTACTGACCATTGACCCGACCCTGCACGGCGCCAACATGGGTGAACCGGAGATCCGCATTGTTACCCACCTGCATGGCGCCCATGTCGACCCGGCATCAGACGGTCACCCGGATGCCTGGATCACGAATGATCCGGCAGCAAAAACCGGCCTCCCTTACGACGATGTCAGTGGCCGGGCCGCACGGCCCGACGGCAATACGGTAACCTATACCTACCGGAACGACCAGTTGGCCGAGCAACTCTGGTACCACGACCATGCCATGGGCATCACCAGGCTCAATGTCTATGCCGGCCTGGCCGCCAATTACCTGTTACGCGACGACTATGAAAACGGCCTTAACCTCCCCAATGGGGCCTATGAAATGCCGCTGGTAATCCAGGACAAATCTTTCAATGAAGACGGCTCCCTGCACTATGATTCGAACAGGCTGCTGGAACCGGAAGGTGAGGTAAAACTCGATGCCAACGGAAAACCAATCCTGTCCTCCAAACCAGAGTTCTTCGGTAACGTCGTCACCGTCAACGGCAAAGCCTGGCCATACCTGGATGTGGAGCCCCGCAAATACCGTTTCCGTATTCTGAACGGTTCCGATTCCCGCTTCTACAATATGTGGCTGGAGGCCAAGAATTCCGGAGGCACTTTAATCGCAATTCCTGACGGGGCGATTATCCAGATCGGCAACGATGGTGGTCTTCTTCCAACGGCTGTCAGGAATCTCGGAGACAGCCCAAGTAACGGTCTGCTCTTGGCCCTGGCCGAGCGTGCGGATGTAATAATTGACTTCTCAAAGTTCCCGGTCGGAACACAGATCACTGTACGGAACGACGCCCCAACCCCCTACCCCATGGGCGATCCGGTCGACGACAACGCGACCACGAGTAAGGTGATGCAGTTCAGGATCAACAAAACCCTTGTGGGAACCGATACCAGCGTGGTGCCGGACAATCCTCGAACGCTGCCCGCCTTGGGAGCTCCTGCCTTGACACGGTACCTTGACCTGCAGGAAGGGACAGATTCCTACCTCATTTTCGACCCGTCTGATGGAACGACCTCAGAACGATTGATGATCCTCCTCAACGGTCTGATGTTCGACGCCCCGGTTACCGAAACACCGACAGTTGATACGGTTGAAGACTGGGTCATTATCAACAACACGGTGGACATGCACCCGATGCATCTCCATCTGGTTGATTTCGAGGTAATAGAAAAGGGTAGCATAGCACCCGGCGCCTATACACCGGCGGACGGCGATGGGGAAATGCCGACTGTAGCGATAGGAGGACTGAGACCGAATGCAGAACCGGGTCTTGATCCGATAGTGGATTCGGCTCCGGCTAATTCAGCCTACCGGATTCAGCCCCAGGAAATGGGTCAAAAAGATACCGTACGGGTACCACCTGCTGATGAGGTAACTGAATCGCAAGGTTATGTAAGAATCCGTGCCAAGTTCGACATCATCGGGACCTACATGTGGCACTGTCACATCTTGGCCCATGAAGATCATGAAATGATGAGGCCATTCAGAGTAGTAGCTGCCGCCCCGTAAGATCACGAGCTGTTGCACCCCTTCAGGGTGACACTGTAAAACAGCACTATTGAAGCAGTAAAGACAAAAGGGCCGGTTTTACCGGCCCTTTTCTTCTAGGCCAGAGGCCCTTCCAGTAACACCGCAGTGCAGTTCGGCTTGTTCGACCAGCAGTATACAAACAGAATCAGCCTGTCTCCTCTTTCTTTTCCAGCCGAAAAACATCCCTGTTCAGGCCGATGATAGCCAGCAAAAACCCTGAGTAGATAAAGGTGGAAAGCATGACAATGCCGATTACCACCGTCTTGAACATTTCAAGGTGCTCGAAAGAAGGGGGAATCATGCTCAGCATGACAATGGAAAGTCCGCCCTTGATGCCGGCAAAGGTCAGCACCCCCCACCAACGGATACCAACATTTACCATCTTGTCAGTCCTATTGGTAATCCAGGCAAACAATGCCATCATAAGAGCACGAATCAACGTCGTTCCGGCAAACATAACCAGAATTTCAGTATGGTATTTCCACAGCAGCTTCAGATCAATCATCTCGGCCATCGCCACAAACAGAATGGTATTGGCAACCAGTGCCAGCAACTGCACATCCTCTTTGGTACGCAGATGTCGATCCCGTTCCTCGAAGGTAGCCTTGATACGACTCAGCATACCGGCGATCATGGTGGAAGAGACAACTTGCCGACGGGCCTCGAGCTGCAATTCGGCCTCTTCCTGTTCGATCTGATGACTTTCCTCTGCTATGGCCTGTGTCATCACATGATGCACGGTGATGGTGGCAAAAATACAGGACAGGATACCTGAGAGATGCAAATGAGAATGGGCTCCCAGCACATTGAGCAGAACATAGAAATGCTCCGCCAGAGCAAACGCCCCGTAACCGGTCAGAACCAATACCATCATTTCGGCAATACGGTTTTCCGTCGTTTTCATAAAAACCAGGCCGACAAAACCAACGACCACGCCTACAGCCAGTGAGCCGAAAACCACAGCTGTACTTACCTCAGCCACATAGACGGCGGTAAGCTCGTTTCCACCCAACGCATACAGACCGACAAAGACAAAAACAATCAGCGCCGTGGCATCGTTAAACAGGCTTTCACCCTCGGCAAGGATTTTCAGTCGGTGCGGCAGTTCAAATTTGGAGAAAATGCTGACAACGGAAACCGGATCAGTGGCAAGCACCATGGCAAACAGCACGATAATTGCGGCAACAGAAAGATTATAGTCTGCAAAAATCCAGTCGGCGAGCAACAGAGCCATAACCATCGACAGAGCAACTGCGACAACCGCCAGATAGAGCAGGCTTAAGCCATGTTCTTTCAGGTCGGCAATCTTGATCTCCAAAGAATCAGAAATGAGCAGGATCGGCAAAAGAAATATGACCAGTGCAGCAAAGTGCTCAGCATCGCCCGTCATTATCGGCAATTTCTGAAAGCCATAATGAACCGCGAAAGAGAGCGCTATCAGACCAAGCGGCGACGGAATTTTAAGCTTGTCCTCAAGCTGCAGCGCCAGATAAAGTATGCCGGCAACCACCAGCAAGGTTTCAATCATGGAGGGTTCCTCTGTTTCTTGTTTATAAAATGTTGGGTTCATAGGCTGAACTGGTATCCGGTGTGGAGAACAAAAGACAAAGGACACCAACTCAGCCTACAATTCAGTCAAGCGTCGCCTGCCAACGACTGCTCTGGCATCAAAGGCATCACTCTGCAGAAGGATCGCTTTTCCCACACTTCCAGCACACTGCGAATTGCCCCTCTATTTCCTCACCACATGCTTCACATATCCACGACTTCAGTTTTTTTTCTGACATGGCCTCATCGACAACCTGTTTCGCCTCAGAATAATCCTCGTCTTCAACACATAGTTGCGGCCAGCACTCAATGGGTGGAAGTTCACCAATTCCAGCGGAAAGATATTGATTTTTGAGCCAGCACCTGATGCCGTGTCTTTCAAGGATGTTCTGGAAAATACTTACCAGCGAAATGTTCGAGGCACTGTAAACTGTCTTCATCTTGCTCTCCGGTTTCATCTTTTCTGCAACCAGGAAGTATCATAACCAGTCTGAGCGGCAGGTAGTTTCCTGTATTGTTAGAATTACGGCACAGACTCAAAAACGTCCGTGACAAGGTAGTTGTCTGTGATGCCGAATCCAGCGGCGTTAGGCTGCTGTCTGCCCGCCTTTGACAATCCATACATAGCCTCGATGGTACGCAGGATGTTGACATGGGTAATACCATTGCCTTCGAGGTAATCACCCGGCTTGATATGCGCACCGGCAAAGATTGTTACGGTCCGGTTCTGCAGGTCCACACAGAACTCGGGATCGATTTCGTATCCGAGGCAGTATTTCGGATCCAGGAGCGGATTTGTCAGGCCCAGGTAGTGTCGTTTATCATTATTTTCATCAAAGGTCAGGATCAAGAGACTGTTGTGCCTCTTGGCCCATTGATAGTAGGGATCGATGTTTTTCCGCAGCCAACTGTCACCCCGGGGAACACTCTTCTTCGCAGGACCGTTGTGCATGTCGTTGTCCAGGCTGGGAATGACGAAGGAAACAGTGGGCAGGGTGTCATACCCGGCAGGATCGGAAGGAAAATCCATAAACCTGAGGTTCGAGGAAGTTTCCACCGTTGTACCGTTTGGCACGTTGGCGAAGCTGATCCAGGGAACATGTTTCCTGGCATAATTATCCACCTTTTCACCGGTAAAGCCGATGGCCGGCAGACCCTCTGCATACCCCTTGAATGACAGACCCTTGTTGATCAATTGCGCACCCAAGTTGGCGGTCCTGAACGGGTAGTTTGGATTATTCTCTTTGGAGGGAACCTGGTCCCTGAAGCCGATGTTCTGGTTGTTACCTGAAAACATCCAGTAGTAGTTGCCTTGGCTATTGTGCTCTTCGCCAAACATCTGCGTAAAGTTGGCGCCTTCTTTCTTGAGCACACTGTTGATATACGGCGCGTATGAACTGCCGATGACTTCTTGGTAATCCTTGTTTTCCGCGACAACAATTACGATGTGATCATAAACCGGCAGACCACTGGGCCAGTTGAGTGACGTAGCCTCTTGAGGCTTTATTTTACCGGGAGCAGAGTACGCAACATGCGAGCAGGCGACGAAAAAGAAGAGCGAAATATAAGCAAGTCGGTTCATAAAGGATTCCTTTTCATGACATTTATTACTCCTGCTATCTCAAGCAGATCAACCCTACCCCGAAGTGAACACATCATTCCTCAATTCTTGGGGGGGCGTGTGGAAAAGGTGCTCAGAAGCACGGCTATCCGATCCTGAAGGTCACGCACTCGCTTGTTCGGACCGATAAAGTTCTGCATGATCATGCAAAATGCCAAGGGTTCTCCATCAGAAGTAACAGTGTAGCCGGCAAGCGCAGACACACCCTTCATTGTTCCTGTCTTGGCCCTCACTTTCCCCTCGGCCGGTGTTCCTTTCATTCGACGTATGAGGGTACCGTCCTTCCCTGCAAGCGGCAGAGCAGTAAGAAAAAATGGGGAGATCGCTTGATCCTTATATGCTGCGACCAAGAGGCGCGTGATAGTATCGGCACTGGTCAGGTTGTACCGCGACACTCCCGACCCATCGGCAATCACCAAATGATCCGTGGGTATCCCGTTTTGCCGTAGATACTGCTTGATTACTTCCGCCCCCTCGGCAGCGCTACCTTTTTGCCCGGATTGTGTGTGTGCAAGATACTTCAAGAGGTTCTCCGCACTCAGATTATCACTGTTTTTCAGCATTACAGAAACAATCTCACTGACCGGATGTTGGATAGCGGCAAGTTTTGTCGTGTCAGGCGGTGTAACCTTCAAGGTCAGGGGGGCAACCTTTGTACCTGCCTGCTCCAACTGCTCTGCCAACAGTGTAAGGGTATATAGTTCCGGCCGCCAGACCGTCAGCCGTCTGCTGACAGATCGACAACCTGGAGCAAGTGATCCGGCAACACGGATATGATTATCACGATCCCCTGCCGGTCTTGTCACGGATACAGCACAGGGACCACCGGGTTTCCCGGTTTTTCCAGTATTTATTATGTCAACATAGCGGGTAGATGGCTCCGTTGACACCTTCATTGTTGACTTTGCGTCCTTCCCGGGAGTCACTGTAACGCGGACTGTGTTGCCGTTCACTGTAAGGGCGGAAAGGTACATCGCTTCAGGTCCTGGTTCATCGTCCCACATCCAGCCACTGCCCCAATATGCATCATCAAAACACCCGGTGTCGCCGACAAGCTCAAAGTGTTGGCCTGGAGGAAGTTTACCGGCAAGATTGCTTACCAGTTGCTTCAGATCAGCTGTTTTCAGTAGAGGGTCGCCGCAGCCCCTGAGATAAAGGGTATTATTATCAGCGTTTATGGAAAGAGAGGTTTCAATAGTGTGGTCAGGACCCAGGCGTGAAAGTACGGCAGCTGCAGTGAATAGTTTTTGTACCGAGGCTGCCGGCATAAGCTGGCAAGAATCTGTTTCGTAGAGGGTTAAACCACTTTTGAGCGAGACAACCTTGATCGAAGCAACAGAATAAGGGAGCAGTTCACGGGCAATCATGCCATCTAATTCTTTCTTCAGAACGAGAGTGGGAGAACTGCGTGCCACTACGGTCGGAGAAACCGGACACTTGAAACTCACTCTTGGAGAGGCACAACCGGCAAGCAAAATCAGGAGTGATATTTGAGCAAAGAAAGTAAACCGTGCCAGTTTCATGGTATTAATTCCTTATATCAGAATATGCTGAGAGGAACCATAGAACTGGACCATCAGGGACATTCTGTTTTGCGATTTAATACCTGAACTAATCATGGCTGGTAAACCTGGTCGGACCCCAGAATCCGCTCTAAACTCAGTGAATTCCAGCGGACAAGCTAAGCAGTTTTTCCAAAGCAGGATAAATCTCTTCCGATGTTTGGGGCTTCAGGAATTTTGTCATGAGCTGTGGGAAAAGCGGACCGAAGTCGCGCAGAGCATCCTCTCTCATGTAAATTGAGATGGAATTCTTTTTCATCAGATTGGATAGGTGCGAAGGGCCCGTGTCATTCCCAACATAACCACATGAATAATGGAGCAACATTGCTGTCTGTTTGAGGCTGAGTTTCCCTCTGTAATCAAGGAAATATGGGTTTTCCGGCAACTTGGAAAAATTGCTTATGCCGATGAAGGCTGCATGCACCCCGTATTTTGCATATGCCCTTTCGGCCAGATCGAAGAAATATTCTTCGTTCCAGAGCCGGTCAAAATTGTTTTTTATGCGTCCTGATGCGGCTTCCATGCAAAAGACCAGGTACTTTGCGCTTATTGACGGCTTCCATTCAAAAAAATCATTGTTGATGGCAAGTTTTTCAGCGTCAAACCTGAAGGTCTTTATTACCTGTTCGACAGTATAACCCATATCCAGGCAGATACCGAAATGCCTGATTTTGGCACTGGTAAATTCAAATTCGGACTTCAGGAATTTCACCAGCTCTTCGGGTAAGACTGACTCCGTATGTGGAAGACTCAAATACGGCATATTGACTGAATACTTAATGTGCTTTTTATTGGGCAGCCTCAAACCGTGGGATTCCTTGGAATGGTACCCTATGTTCCCGGTAGTCGTGGACAAGAAAAACGTCTTGTCAGCGGGAACCAGCCACGACTTTATTTTTGAGAACAACGACATTCGTCGTACCTTGAACAGATCCAACGCCTGCAGTATCTCTGTTAAGGGAAGAGACGTAATCAGCTCATATTCGAGATGTACGGAAGCATATTTTTCCTTCAGCTGTTTCAGACATACAATCGCAGGTAACGTCAAAATTGTGTCGCCGATACGGTTGGGGAGGACTATTTCTATTTTTTGGTAAGCCATGTGATCTTCCATGTATGAAAAAGATAAAAGAGAAAACAAAATACCATGTAATTTTTTACAAATCAATGGGTGCGATAGCCCGTGACCTTTTGTTGCCACCGTTCCGAAAAGAAGAAGTATATCACGGAGAAAACTGCTCGGCGGCTTCAGAGACAAACTCCGCCAAACGCTCTTTGGTTATCAATCCCCGGATATTTTTGTCAGATGCCGTCGCGCCATCAGACAAGACCAGCACAAAAGATATTTCCTGGGAAAAAATCCCGTAGAAAAGCCTCAAAATAGAGGTGTTCTCTGTTACGACGAGACAATCCTTCCTTGCCACATCCCTCAAGGCATCGGTTTTCCGCCGATGTTTCAGATTTGACAATACCATTCCTCTTGTAACCACTCCAATTATCCCACCATCCTCCTCCACCAGAAAAGAGGTAATTTTCGGATCTTTCAGGTTTCCTTGTCCGGCCAATTCCTCAAGCGTAAGAGAAGCCGGCATGACCTTGAACCGGGTATCCATGATGTCCCTTGCCATCTTCACATCAATAAGGCTCGCTCGGAGAGAATAGGGGATGACATGGCCACGGCGGACGAGCTTCTGGCTGTATATGCTATCCCGAGACAGCAACTTCCTGACCCCGTAACTGATCGCGACGGTAATCGTGATGGGAAGGATTACCGTGTAGTCGAGGGTCATCTCGAAGATCATGACGATAGCGGTCATTGCCGCTCCAGTCACTCCTCCTACCATACCTGCCATTCCAGCCACTGCAAAAGCGGGCGGACTGATCGGCAGTCCCGGAAATAACCCTGCCAGAACCAGACCATACGCACCCCCCACTGTCGCACCCAGAAACAGTGACGGAGAGAATATCCCGCCCGAACCGCCCGAACCCAGGGTGAGGGATGTGGCCAACAGCTTGAGAACGAAGAGTACCAGGAGCAAGTACAGAGGGAGATGCATTCCGGAGAGGATATCCTGGATGACGGAGTAGCCGACCCCCTCGACATAATAGTGACCGAACAGGCTCATGGAAAGGTAGATAAGAGCTCCAACCAGAAACATTCCCAGCAAATGGCGGGTATAATACCCCCCTTTAATTCTAAGCTCGAAATAGTCTTCGAAAATATATATCGATTTGATACACAGGGTTGACGCAAGCCCCATTAGCCCCCCCAAACCCACGTAGGTCAGGAGGACTATTGGGTTGGCGACTTGAAAATACGGGGTCTCGAATTCAGGAATGATAAAGGAAGGATGTGCGCCGAAGAATATCTGGCCAATGTAGGTGGCGGTAACCGTTGAAACAGCCACCGGAACAAGGGTCTTCACGCTGACCTCTTGCAGCAGCAGCTCCACGGCAAAAAGCATTCCGCCTACCGGCGTGTTGAAGGTGGCGGCAATTCCTCCTCCGGCCCCGGCAGCAATCAGTATGATCCGCTCGTAGGGACTCATTCGCAGAATCTTCCCTACAGTTGAACCAAAGGCGGAACCGATCTGGATGATCGGGCCTTCACGCCCGATAGAACCTCCGCTTCCTATTGAAAGAGCCGAAGCAAGGGACTTGATAACCGCCACCACCGGCCGGATGGCGCCCTTCTGATAATGGATCGCTTCCATGACCTCCGGCACACCGTGCCCCTTGGCTTCGGGCGCAAAATTCTTGATCAGGAACGCGACTCCCAGCGCTCCCACCACCGGCACGAGTATGATGAACGGCCCCCATGGGCTGGCGGGGGTATGAATGTTTGCGTCATATACGGCCGAGACTTTGCCCAGAAAGAGCAGATTGTGAAAAAGAGCTATGAGCCCGCGGAACAACACCGCGCCCAGTCCGGCGATTATTCCGACCAGCACTGATAAAAGTAAAAACGTCAACGGTCCAAACGGTTTTCGTTGTTCCGGTGAGATGTTAGCCCTCATCTAGTGTCCCCTGCGGTTAATCCGCCGATTGTTTTTCGGCTGTTTTCGCTGCGATAACAATTTCTGACGCTATGCCCATACTGTTCACGATATCATGAAAAATCATTTCCCAGCAATCTCCACCAAAGAATTCCGTAAGCACCAGGGGTCGGCACCCTCCTACCAGACCTGGATTACGGTTGTGAATGTACCTCCAGAGCTGTGTGATTACACGTGAAACAGTCGTTCGCCCAGTCGTCAAACTGACAAGACAAATTAGGCCACCGGTTCTCAAGAGACGGTGGGCCTCAGACAAGACCGTTACAATATCATCCGGAGACAACAGGTCCAGCACATAGTTCGAGACAAAACGGTCAAACGACGCATCCGGAAAGTCGAACCGTAGCGAACCATCGGTGTGCACTACTTTGGCTCGCTCTGCGTAGCGAGTCAATTTTTGCCGTGCCAGAGCTACCATGGTGGTGCTGATATCCACCCCGACATAAGAGGCTTTTTCGGGAAGATGCTTTTGAAGAAGATCCAAGGCGAACATTCCTGTACCACACCCTAATTCAAAAACAGACGTAGCAAGCTCAATCCGGCCATGGATCAAAAGGTCGCGTACTGCCGCACCTTCATAGAAGCGCTGCCAGTCTTGTTTTGACCCGAACCGGTCATAGAATTCACGGATTTCTTCTTTTGTCAGGAACCTTTCCGACATATCTAAGGCCTTTCAAAATTCGTATAATACTACCGGGTGTCGACGATGTGGTGGCACTACACAGTTTCCATATGAGCAAACTGTGTAGTATCCGATTATGCCTTTAATTATAAGCCAATTTCTTTAACGTCAAATCACCCCAAGAGTTGCGCTGCAAACTTTAACTCCAAGAAGTAACTTGGGCTCAAATAACCGGGACGTGAATGAACATTTGGAAGCCTTAGATAATTTTGTCGCAGGACCACAGCTGAATTGGGCAATCAACCTTTAACTCCCGGTTCAGAAGGCCGGAACCACAAGATAGATATGATGTGAATCGATCAACGAACAATCAGATGGAAGCAAAACAACAATATAAAAGGCGCCACCCGAAAGTGTCGCCTTTTTTATTTCCGATGACCGGATGCTCCGTTACCTGGTGAACTGCTGGCAGTTATTCGTGAGAAATGTTATGTGCAATAGCTGTTACCATCGTCAGTAAAACTGTCGATTGATTTCGTTAGATTTCATACAGGCCAGAGCTGAGTTTTTAGTAGACAAGACCACAAGTATCCTCAAGCATTTCAGCCCGGATGTTGCAAGTGGAAACCAGCGTGAGTGACTGTTCGCTGAAGTGATTTGTCATGTTTTTATTTTTGTACTTTCAATAGTTTTATTGAAAGATACATCATGTTAAGCATCAGCCCCATCAGTAGTGTAATCCCCCATGCTTTTTGATAACAACCTGGACTAGCAAGTCTTTCAAATATATCAGTAAATATTTCAGAGGGATTACTTATTATGTCCCAACTATTCCACCTTAAGTATCTACCAAGATAAATGCCGAAGCTTGCCACAAACAATAATAGGGTTGAAATTAAAGAAACTATCTTTGCATTTATATGTTCGATTAAAATAGTTTCTATATTTATAAGACTGATAAACCCAAACATTAAGCCGGTCCATGCATATGAGAGCAATAATATAAGGTCATACCATATTGGTGGAAATATTCTTGGTGTAAGGTGAAACAAATCAGTTAGTATATATGGTGCATTTGGAAAAAATATTAACCATGTAAATATGAGAACAACTAAAAGTAACTTATTGATTTGTTTTCTTATGATTAATATCATGCTAACAAACCATGGAATAAACGCTAAAAACAGATTCCAGTTCAGAGACAAGAACATCGTTGTATCTGTCGCTGCATATCTTACAATTGACATGCTAAAACAGAATATCGATGACATAATAAAAAATATTGAAATATTCAAGCTACCGTTTTTCTTTAACTCATTAATCATCCTAATTCCTTTTTGAATTTACACATAACGGCCAGCCGTTGACCTGCCGGTTTTTTGGACAGGTCCAATGGTTTGGTTGGGAACTGCATTATTCTTTATTTGTTCGCAAAATAAATCCGTCCCCTTTTTCTGTTTTTTCTCCGGTTTGGTCTCTTACGATTAGAGTTTATCACGCTTTTTCTATTTCAACAGCTAGCCCCTAAAGATACTATCCTGTGCTTTAACTGACGGAACTGGCGGTCCTTAGCGTCCCGCTTGACTCCCTGTCCGACCTTGTGGCAAAAGGAACATAATAAAGGCGGCACCCGAAGATGTCGCCTTTATTACTGCAATGACAGGGCCACCCTACCTCGTCAACTGCCGATACTTGATCCGGTGCGGCTGGTCGGCAGCAGCGCCAAGCCGCTTTTTCCGATCCTCTTCGTATTCTGAATAGTTCCCCTCGAACCAGACCACCTTGCTGTCACCTTCAAAAGCAAGAATATGAGTCGCGATGCGGTCCAGGAACCAGCGATCATGGCTGATGACCACGGCACAGCCGCCGAAGTTCTCCAGCGCCTCTTCCAGAGCCCGCATGGTATTCACGTCCAGGTCGTTGGTCGGTTCGTCCAGGAGCAGGACGTTGGCCCCTTCCTTGAGCATCCGGGCCAGGTGAACCCGGTTACGCTCACCACCGGACAGCGCGCCGACCTTTTTCTGCTGATCGGAGCCAGAAAGGTTGAAACGGGAGACATAGGCCCTTGAACTGACCTGCTGCTTGCCCAGCTGCAGGATTTCCTGACCGCCAGTGATGACCTCCCAGACGCTCTTTTCCGGGTCAAGGTCATCGCGACTCTGATCCACGTAGGCCAGCGTAACGGTATCGCCGATCCGGATGGTCCCGCTGTCGGGCTGCTCCTGGCCGGTGATCATCCGGAACAGAGTGGTCTTGCCGGCGCCATTGGGGCCGATGATGCCGACGATGCCGCCCGGCGGCAGGTTGAAGGACATATCCTCCACCAGCAGTTGGTCGCCATAGGCCTTGCTCACCCCATCCACCTCGACCACAGTCTTGCCGAGCCGCGGTCCGGGCGGGATATAGATTTCCAGATCCTTGGCCCTTTTTTCACCCTCCTGCCCCAGCAGATCCTCATAGGAGGTGATACGCGCCCTCCCCTTGGCGTGGCGGCCTTTGGGAGACATGCGGATCCATTCCAGTTCCCTTTGCAGGGTCTTGCGCCGCTCGCTCTCGCTCTTTTCCTCCTGCCGCAGCTTTTCCTGCTTCTGATCAAGCCAGGAAGAGTAGTTGCCTTTCCAGGGAATTCCCTCGCCGCGATCCAGCTCCAGGATCCAGCCGGCCACGTTGTCCAGGAAGTAACGGTCATGGGTTACGGCGATGATGGTGCCGGGGTAACGCTGCAAATGGTGCTCCAGCCAGGCTACCGATTCGGCGTCCAGGTGGTTGGTGGGCTCGTCAAGAAGCAGGATGTCCGGCTGCTGAAGAAGCAGCCGGCACAAGGCCACCCGGCGCTTCTCGCCGCCCGACAGCGTGGCGGTTTTGGTCTCCGGCGGCGGACAGCGGAGGGCGTCCATGGCCATCTCCAAGCGTGAATCCAGGTCCCAGGCATCCAGCGTGTCGAGCTTTTCCTGCACGGCTGCCTGACGCTCACACAAAGCTACCATTTCGTCGTCGGACATGGGCTCGGCAAAGCGCTCGTTGATCTTGTTGAATTCGGTCATCAGATCAACCGTTCCCTGCACCGCTTCTTCGACAACCTCGCGCACCGTCTTGTCCGGATCGAGCTTCGGCTCCTGCTCCAGGAAACCAACCGTCAGCCCGGCTGAAAGGATTGTCTTGCCGATGAAATCAGTATCCACGCCCGCCAGTATGCGCAACAGGGAACTCTTGCCCGAACCATTCAGACCCAGCACCCCGATCTTGGCGCCGTAGAAATACGAAAGTGAAATATCCTTCAGGACCTGCTTCTTGTCATAAAACTTACTCACACCCATCATCGTATAGATGACTTTTTTGTCGTCAACACTCATTCGCTCTTCTCTCCTCTATTCTTCATTGGAAATTGTTCGTGCCGGGCCAATTCCACTGGATCAACCCATCTTCCGTCGGTACGATTGACGGCAACCACTTTTACTGCTATGTATAGAAAAATTTACGCATCCACTCCGTTTGCAGGACAGAAGGGACACCCCATGCAATTCCCCGAAATCAAACCGTACATTTTCAAGATCGGCACCCTGGAAGTCCGCTGGTACGGACTCATGTACATCCTCGGATTCCTGGCCGCGTACCTGATTGCTGTTGCCGATGCAAAACGAAAAAAGCTGCCTCTTACCAAAGACGACATCGCCGACCTGATCTTCGCCCTGGCCGTCGGTTTGATTGTCGGAGCACGCTTCGGCTACGCTCTCTTTTACAATGCTTCGTACTATCTTGCCAACCCTTTCAAGGTATTCGCCGTATGGGAAGGGGGGATGTCGTTCCATGGCGGGCTGATAGGCGCAGTGATAGCTGCCGTTTATTATTCCCGGAAGAAAAAGATCGGCTTCCTCCAGATTGCCGACCTGATTACTCCGGCCGCTCCGATCGGGCTCGGCCTCGGACGGCTAGGCAACTTCATCAACGGCGAGTTGTACGGACGGGTAACCGACGTACCATGGGGAATTATTTTTCCCACCGGCGGCCCACTGCCGCGCCATCCATCCCAGCTCTATGAGGCAATCCTCGAAGGACCGGTGCTGTTCTTCCTCCTCTGGCTGGTACGCCGTTCCAAGGCGCCCGCCGGAGTGGTGCTCTGGGTATTCCTTGCCCTATACGGACTGTTCCGACCCTTTGTGGAATTCTTCCGTGAACCGGACCAGCAGATCGGCTTTCTCTTCGGTTCTTTCACCATGGGTCAGCTGCTGAGCATCCCCCTCTTTCTGTTTGGTACAACGATGATCGTGATCTCCTATCGCAAGAAGACCGACGTAAGCAAAAAAACCGACGTAAGCAAAAAGAAAAAGGGCAAGCCATGATTTGCCCCTACCGCAGTTTCTTCCACATCTCCAGCACATTATAGTCCGGCGTGCAGCGATAAACGACCGTGTCCATAAGACTTTTGATGATGTAGATCCCCCTGCCGTGCTCTTCCAGTTTTTCCGGTTCGTGGGCACAGGCTGAATCAAAATCGAAACCCGGGCCATGGTCATACACCCGGATCATGAGTTCCTCATCGGAAAGGGAGATGAAGATATGAACGGTCTTGTCCGGGTCATCCTCGTGGGCATGCCGGATGGCGTTGGCCATTGCTTCCGTCAGCACCACGTTCAGATGCTGGGCAAGGGTTTCTCTCTCCTTGCCCTCCTTTTTCAGCTCCCGCGCCAGATCTTCTCCAATCCGGCCAACCAACTCCAGATAGCGGGTCTGGTTGGGAACCTTCAAGTCCAATTTCAGCAATTTCTTTCCCATGACTGCCTCATCATAGCCACAATGCAGGGCCCGGATCGCCCTCGTTATTTCCTGGACAGGGCCGCAAGCGCCTCTTGCTCGGAGGTATAGATATCGAAGACCCGGTTCAGCCGGGTCAGATCAAACATCGAACGGACCTGATCCTGAAGGCCGCTCAGGGCCAGACTTCCTTTGTACGTAACCGCATTCTTAAATCCCGAAACCAGGGCTCCAAGCCCCGAACTGTCGATGAACCGCACCGCTGCCAGATCTACCAGCACGCTCTTTGCTCCTTCTTCGAAGATCTTCTTGAGCTTTGCCTTCAGGGCATCGGAATTGTGGGCGTCAAGTCTATCACCCTTGAATCGGAGTATGCTCACGCCATTGCCTGCTGTTACCTCAAGTTTCATAAGATATCTCCTCCTCATCATTCCCGCACCCGCAGGAGGATGGCATGTGTCTATTATGGGTAGTCAGTCAATCTTCAATATTACCAGCGAAACATCATCCTGCAGTTTCTTGTGCGCGCTGAATTCGTGGACACGCTTGAGCACTCCCTCGATAATCTCTTCCGGCGGCGCACCCCGGTACGCATAGAGGGCCTCATACAATCTCTCGACCCCGAACAGCTCCCCGGAGTGGTTTTGGGATTCCGTAATGCCGTCGGTGTAAAAAGTCAGGACATCACCTTCCCGGAGGAGGATGTTTTTTTCCTCAAACTCTATACCTTTCAGAACACCCAGAATCATACCGTCGGCGTCGAGCCCCAAGTACCCTTGCTGACCGCAGCGGAGAAGTAGCGGCGGGTTGTGCCCGCCGTTGGCATAGGTGAGAAAGCGCGTTTCGGCACTGAACTTCGCATAAAACATGCTGATGAAGAGCTCTGCCCGGGTAAGGTCATCATACAGCAGTTCATTGAGAACAGCGAGTGCATCCCCGGCATTGCCGGAACGAAAGGCGTGAGCCCGGAGAACGCTGCGCGTCTCCACCATGATCAGGGCCGAGCCCAGGTTGTGGCCGGACACATCGGCAATGACCAGATCGAGACTCGATTCGTCCCAGCGAAAGAAATCGTAGTAGTCCCCCCCGACAACGTGAGCGGGAATTGAACGGCAGGCCATGCGCACTCCGCGCATATCGGGAGGCACATCAGGCAGCAGCGACTGCTGAATCTTGCTCGCCGTTGCCATCTCGCGCGCGTATTCGTCAATTTCCAACGCGTTCGGGTATTTGCCGGCCGGTTTCCTCCTGACGGAATTTTCTTTCTTCTTCATGGTACTCGACCCTCCACGATAGACAGGATACGAGCAATGCTCTCTTCCACCGGCACCGATGTATCAATCTCTTCCCAGTTTTCGAGTGCTGCATCAAAAGGCTCAAAATCACCCTTTTGGCGGGAAAAGAGCTCCCAGCGCCCATCGGAAACCTCGCTCCCGTCCGCTTCCCGGACCTCGAGCCGCTCCTTGGCAACTTCGTCCGGGCACCAGGCATGGAAGAGGCGAAACCGCGCGCCCAGTCGCTGGGCAAGAGCGGCTGCCTCGGCACGGTCGGCACTGCGGGAGAAGGAAGCATCCATAATAACACTGCGCCCGGCCCTGAGAGTTTCTTCCGCCCTCTCAAACATTTCCCGATAGGTATTCCGGGTGAAGTCGAGGGAGTAAAGACCCTGGTTGTAGCCGTCACGGCAGTGAGCCGTTTTCGTTAGGCCTGCCAGTTCCTTTCTCAGGATATCGGAACTGAGCAAATCTAGCCCTAACTCGAAGGAAAGCTCACGGGCAAGGGTGCTCTTACCCGTGCCCATCAGCCCACTGAAAGCTATCAGGCATGGCGTGACGCTACGGCGGCTGACGAAGCCCCGAGCCAGACGAAAATGTCGGTGTGCGCTCTTTCTTGCAAGTTCCTTTTCCCGGTCATCAATCAGTGGATCGTCGAGTCGGAAGCTCTCCACCTTCCCCCGAACAAAGGCCCGATAGACACGATAAAAATCGAGCACCGCCAGTATGCCTCTGTCACCGGTAACCGCACAATACTCTTGGAGAAGGACTTCGGCAAGATCGCGCCGGCCGCGGAATTCCAGGTCCATGAGGAGAAAGGCCACATCTGCGGCGGTATCGGAAAAACGAAAACGGGCATTGAATTCGATACAATCGAAAATATACACCTTGTCGGCCAGACAGATATTCTCGCTATGGATATCCCCATCGCAATCCCGGATAAAACCACCGGCAACCCTTTCAACAAACAGGTTGCCGTACTCTGACATAAAACGCTCGACCCACTCGCGGATGAGGTACAAATCGGCTGCAGACAGGGTGCGGGAGAGGAAAGGTTCCACCTGAAGGAAATTTTCCATCCAGTTCCGCTGGATCACCTCGACACTTCCGTAGGAATCGATTTCCTTGTTTCGCTCGGCACGGAGGTGGAACTCGCCAATGGCCCGGGCGATTCTGCTGATATCTCCTGAGCCTACTGCGTCTTGTTCCAGCAACTTGTCAAGCATCCGCTCGGCAGGGAGCCTCTTCATCTTGACCGCGTAGTCGATAACCGCCCCCTGACCGGACAGGCAGGCACCTGTGGGAGAGTCCCTGACCTCAACCACGCCCTGGTACATGTCGGGACAAAGCCGTCGATTGAGGCGCACCTCCTCTTCGCAGTAAAATCGCCGGCGGTCCAAAGTGACAAAATTGAGAAAGCCGAAATCCACCGGCTTTTTTATTTTGTACACAAACGTATCAGTAAGAAAGAGGAACGACACGTGGGTCTGTATGAGACCCACCGAAGCGGTCGGCTCATCGTATGCACCGGGATCGAGCAAAGCCTTAAGGTGTCTGGATTCCATGAATAATATCCCTGAGAGCACCAATGACTATCTGCAAGAAAAATCCTGGGATATTCATTTGACGCTCCTACTGTTTTATGATAGCTTTTTCTCTATAATTCCACACAAATTCGGAGACCGTGACTTCTATAAGTTTACCCTATTTTTAGCACATGACATGTCTCCGTCCCACATCGGCGTCGGTGACGAACATCCGGTGCACACGTCCCCCCAACGGATACCTTGGCTCACAGCAGATAACAGAACCAAGCAGTCATGGATCACAGCGTATTTATAGTCTTTTTCAGCAATATTCTAAATCTTAGAAACACTATTGCAGCCTCAACCTTAACGAACCAGGAAAAGTATGTGGACAGGTTATTTCACCCCGCGAACCGCTCACGAACATCTGGTTATTTGCGCCGGAAAGCCCTAATGAAAACTATTATAGCCAGTGCCACCCTCTTGCTGTTATTCCTTTCAGCCTGCTCCCTCAATCATTCAGTGAAGTCAGGGCCCACTGCTGAGCCATCCCCGCAAATGATTAAAGCCAAGAAGGAATCCCGCGGCCTTTATATCTATTCGCTCGCGCGAATACGCATCCTGGAAGGAGACCCCGAAGGCGCTCTTATCTTTCTGCGGGAAGCACTTGCGGAAGATCCCACATCACCATTCCTCCACACAAAGGTCGCGGAAGCCTACCTGAAGTTGAACAGCCCCCAGGAGGCCATTGATGCCTGCGAAACGGCACTCCAATTCGACCCGAAATATCGTCGCGCCCAGATGCTCCTCGGTATGATTCTGGCAGCCATGGGAAAAGATCAGGAAGCAATACCGCACTTCCTCAAGGCGCAGGAACTGGATCCGAGCAAGGAAGATGCGACCATCAATCTGGCAGTATCGTACCTCAAGGTATACGAGTACGAGGAAGCGGTCAAGGTCTTGAAAAACCTTTTAAAGAAATCTCCCGATTCACCTCTCGGCTACTACTACCTGGGCAAGTCCTACGAACGGATGAAGCTGTACCGCGACGCAGCCACCTACTATCGCAAAGCCATCGAGCTGAAACCGGATTTCGAGCAGGCGCTGATTGACCTGGGTCTCTCGCTGGAAAACTCCAACCGCTATGACGAGGCTGCCGGAATCTTTCAGGAGGTCTTGACTCTCAACCCCTTGAACCAGAACGTGGCGCAGCACCTCGTCCAACTGTATATTCAGCAGCAGCGCCTGGAAGACGCACTTGCACTCCTGAAAACCCTGTCCTTCGAAGGGATCGAGGGACAGGAGGTCCGGCGCAAGATAGGACTAATCTATCTGGAACTGGAAAAATACGACGAAGCAATCCAGGAATTTTCGGCAATCCTTGCCCAGAATCCCGAGGCTGACCCGGTTCGGCTGTACCTTGCCACCTGTTATGCAGAAAAGAAGGAGTATGACAAGGCTATTGAAGAATTCGGTAAAATCCCCGCTTCCTCGGCAATCTACTTTGACGCCCTGGGCCAGATAGCCTTCCTTTACAAGGAAAAGGGAGAACCTGATCGGGCGATATTACTGTTGAAAAACGCCATCGCCAAGAATCCGGAAAAGCCGGAACTATATCTCTACCTTTCCGGGATTTACGAAACGCTTGAGCGTCCATCCGAGGGGCTGAAAGTCCTGACCGCAGTGGAGAAGAAGTTTGCCGACAATTCTGCCCTCCAATTCCGTATAGCCGTTCTATATGACAAGATCGGCAATAGAGAAGCGTCCATCAGCCGCTTGAAAAAGGTTATTAGCATCAACCCGGACGACGCCCAGGCCCTCAACTACCTCGGCTATACCTACGCCGAGATGGGCACGAACCTGGAGGAGGCATTGCGCTACCTGAAAAAGGCTGTCGAACTGCGTCCCGAGGATGGGTTCATCCGCGACAGTCTCGGCTGGGCCTACTTCAAGTTAAAGCGTTACGATGAGGCCATCAGCAACCTTGAGAAAGCCGTAAAGCTGGCGGATAATGACCCCACCATTCTAGAACACCTTGCAGATGTCTACGAAGCTAAGGGTGATTATCCTCGTGCAAAGAAAATCTACCAGAAGTTGCTAAAGCTCGATCCTGGAAACAAAGGCGTTGCAAAAAAACTGAACTCGCTCAGGAAAGCAAAAGGTAAGCAATGAAGGGGAAGTTCGCGGCACGCTTCCTTCTGTTCCTTTCCGCAGCTCTTCTCGTTTCCTGCGACAGCAGCTCTCGGCAGAGACCCATTCCGGCCCGAGGAGCTGACAAACCCGCCTATGGCGACAGCCTGATTGACGGAACCATTGGCGAACCATCGAACCTCATCCCGATTCTTTCCGCCGACAGTGCCTCACATGATGTTGCCGGCCTTATCTACAACGGCCTGCTCAAATACGACAAAGATCTGACCCTGGTGGGAGACCTTGCCAAGTCATGGGAGGTGTCCAGCGACGGCCTCACAATCACCTTCCATCTCCGCAAAGGTGTGAAATGGCACGACGGTGCCGACTTCACCTCACGGGATGTTCTGTACACCTACCGGGTTACCATCGACCCCAAGACCCCGACAGCCTATGCAGAGGATTTCAAGCAGGTAAAAAAAGCCGAGGCCCCCGATCCTTACACCTTCCGGGTGACCTACGAAAAACCTTTCGCACCGGCGCTACCATCCTGGGGCATGGCAATTCTTCCGGCCCACCTCCTTGAGGGAAAGGATATCACCAAAAGCCCGCTCACCCGCGCCCCGGTGGGAACAGGTCCCTACCGCTTGAAAGAGTGGGTCGCCGGACAAAAGGTTGTCCTTGAATCTTTTCATGATTATTTCGAAGGCCGTCCTTACATCGACCACTACGTCTACCGGATCATCCCGGACAGCTCCACCATGTATATGGAGCTGAAATCGGGAGGACTGGATATGATGTCCCTTACCCCGGTCCAGTATCAACGCCAAACCGACACCCCCGAATTCAAGGAGCGTTTCCACAAATACCGCTATCCGGCCTCGGTATACGTCTATATGGGCTACAATCTCCGGCACCCGCTATTCAAGGACAAGAGGGTTCGACAGGCCCTGACCTCGGCTATCAACAAGGAAGAAATCATCCAGGGCGTGCTTCTGGGCATGGGGCAGATTGCCCATGGGCCCTACAAACCAGGGACCTGGGCCTATTCGACAAAGGTAAAGGATTTCGGTTACAATCCTGCCAAAGCCCGGGAACTGCTTGCCGAAGCGGGCTGGAAGGATCGAAATAGTGCGGGAACCTTGGTAAAAGATGGTCGACCTTTCCAGTTCACTATCCTGACCAACCAGGGGAATATCGAACGGTTGAAGACCGCGCAGATTATTCAACAGCGACTAAAAGATGTGGGAATAGGGGTTAAGATCCGGGTTGTGGAATGGGCATCGTTTCTGAGCCAGTTTATCGATCCGGGAAATTTTGAAGCGGTGATACTCGGCTGGACAATCTCTCCAGACCCCGATCTCTTCGATGTCTGGCATTCCAGCAAGACCGGCCCCAAGGAACTAAATTTCATCGGCTTCAAAAACCCGGAAATGGATGCCCTGATTGAAAAAGGTCGATCAACCTTTGATCAGAACAAGCGGCGGGAATGTTACTTCCGCATTCAGGAAATTCTGGCGGAAGAGCAGCCCTACACCTTCCTCTTCGTCCCCGATGCCCTGCCGGTGGTCAGCGCCCGATTTCATGGCATCAAGCCGGAGCCGGCCGGAATCACCTACAACTTCATCCACTGGTATGTGCCAAAGGCAGAACAGGTCTACTAGAAACGAACGAAGAGCCATAAACTACGAGCTAAATTTACCATGCTAACCTATCTCATAAAACGAATATTGATGCTGATACCGCTCCTATTCGGCATAACCCTGATTACCTTTGCCGTGATCCACCTGGCGCCGGGGGAGCCGGTCGACATGCAGACCGCCATGAACCCCAAAGTTTCGGCCGAGGCGCGCCAAAAGATGCGGGAATTCTACGGCCTCGACCAGCCGCTTCACGTCCAGTATGTAACCTGGCTCGGACGGATGGCGCGCCTTGATTTCGGCCGTTCTTTCGCACCGGATAACCGCCCGGTCACCGACAAGATCGTCGAACGGATACCGATCACCCTCAGCCTCAATATCATCGCCCTGATCCTCGAGTTCGGCCTGGCAATCCCGATCGGTATTCTGGCTGCAGTGCGCCGGGATACCCTCCTGGATAAAGGCATCACTGTCTTCGTCTTTCTCGGTTTCGCCATCCCGACCTTCTGGCTGGCGCTGCTCCTGATGTACCTTTTCGGCGTAAAGCTCGGCTGGTTACCGATCTCCGGTCTCCACTCGATGGGAAGCGATCAACTCGGCCCGTTTGGCTGGTTCTGGGATCTTGCCAAACACCTGATCCTGCCGGTGGGCATTGCCACCTTCGGCAGCCTGGCCGGTCTGTCCCGCTACATGCGCTCCACCATGCTTGAGGTAATCCGCCAGGACTATATCACCACGGCACGGGCCAAAGGCCTTTCGGAGCGAGTTGTGATCTACCGGCATGCGCTCAGGAACGCACTGCTGCCGGTCGTTACCCTGCTTGGCTTTTCCCTGCCCGGCCTCATCGGCGGCAGCGTCATCTTCGAGACGATCTTCGCCATCCCCGGCATGGGCCAGCTGTTCTACACCGGGGTCATGTCCCGGGATTACCCGCTGGTCATGGGCATTCTGGTAATCGGCGCTTTTCTTACCCTGATTGGAAACCTCCTTGCTGATATCTGTTATTCTTTTGCAGATCCGCGCATCCGCCACGGGCGAGCGTAAGGAGCCAAACCATGTCATTCAAAAACTCCTTTTTCTACTCGATCTTCTGGCAGCGTTTTCGGCGCAACCGCTTCGCCATGGCAGGCGCCCTCATTGTCGTGGGACTCTTCATCCTCTCCTTCCTCGCGCCGTACATAACCCCCTGCGACCCAACGACAATCGATGCCTACCACGTTCTTCTACCCCCTTCTGCAGCCCATTGGATGGGCACCGACGAACTGGGAAGAGACGTCCTCACGCGGGTCATTTATGGAGCAAGAATCTCCCTCAAGGTCGGTTTTGTCGCTGTCGGGATTGCCATTACCATCGGAACCGTAGTCGGACTGCTCTCAGGTTACTACGGCGGCTGGGTGGACGCGATCCTGATGCGTTTCGTCGACATCATGCTCTGCTTCCCCACCTTTTTCTTGATCCTCGCCGTTATTGCCCTGCTTGAACCGTCCATCTGGTATATCATGCTGATTATCGGTATTACCGGCTGGATGGGAGTGGCACGCCTGGTAAGGGCCGAAGTCCTCTCCATCAAGGAACGGGACTTTATTACCGCGGCCCGCTCCATAGGTGCCTCGAACATCAGGATCATCTTCCGCCACATCCTGCCGAACGCCGCAGCACCGGTATTTGTTGCCGCAACCCTGGGAGTCGCGGGTGCTATCCTGACCGAATCAGCCCTTTCATTTCTCGGCATCGGTGTCCAACCCCCCACTCCCAGTTGGGGAAACATCCTCACCTCCGGCAAGGATTACCTGGAATTCGCCTGGTGGCTCTCCCTCTTTCCGGGAGTTGCCATCCTGGTCACGGTTCTGGCGTACAACCTACTCGGAGAAGGGATTCGAGACGCCCTCGACCCACGCCTGCAACGGTAGACCACAAACTTGATAAAAGTATAGAGCGAGGAATTCGAGAATGATTCACTTCGATAAAGCAACTTTTAACATTTCCTCACTAGACGACGAACTCCGCGTGGACGATCTCTGTCGGAACCTCCTGAAAGACTTTCACCAGCATCTCCTTCAAAACGGCGTATCCCCTCTCGAGGCAGGATCCATGGCTCACGGAGCAGATTACTTTCTCCGAGACTACCTGGTTTCGGCACGTTGCCGAAATCTTTTCGAGGAAAAGGAAGGGATTGTCCGCACCTTTGCGGCAAACTGGTATATCATTTCAAATCTGGAGCCAAAGCTCGAGGTGCTGGAAAGTCACTTGAAAGGAGTGAAGGAATTCTACCGCTTTCTTTCTTCCAAAGGACTAGTCTCTGCTGAGCATCTCTGCCAGGTCGAGAAGGAGTGCGATGATATCAGCTGGTATGGGGAACGGATCGAAGCGTTCTGGAATATCCAAGATGATGGCTACCTGGCCTGGGAGCGGGAATGCTCCCTGAAGGAAGGGTGAATCCGAAACAGGTAGTCATGAATGTGAAACAGCACTCAGCAGCAACTTAAGCGAATTCAAACAGATTCAATCAAGAATATGAGACAAAAGACAGGGACCTATGAAAAGTGAAGAAACAAAAAACTGGCACGAAATTATCAGCAAGGTAGACCGGCTTCTCGACCGTTTTGAGGCTTTTCTGGAACTGACTACCCTGCCAATCAGCTCCGATTCGTCGATTTTTGAAGAACATATCGCTTTCCGCTGGGAAAAGCGAATGGGGAAAGGTTTTCTTCAGCCCATTGAGCACCCCCACATGTTTGACCTGAACGATCTGGTAGGTGTTGACGGGGCTAGGGACGAAGTAATCAGAAACACTGCACAGTTCATCGCAGGCTACCCCGCAAACAATGTCCTGTTATGGGGTGAGCGCGGCACAGGAAAATCTTCCTGCATCAAGGGTCTCCTCAAGCCATTCTCTCCGAAAGGCTTGAGGATTATTGAGGTACAAAAAGGGGATCTCCTCCATATCTCTGATATCCTGCGCCTGGTCCGGGGAACACCTTGGCGGTTTATTCTGTTCTGTGACGACCTTTCCTTTGAGGAAGGTGAAGCCACGTACCGGGAATTAAAGGCGATTCTGGAAGGCAGCATCGAAGCCAGACCGGAAAATGTCCTCCTCTACGCGACCTCCAACCGGCGCCACCTCATGCCCGAGCCGATGAACGACAATCTTGGCAAAGAAATTCACCCCGAGGAGGCTATCTCGGAAAAACTTTCCCTTGCAGACCGATTCGGTCTGACGCTCAGTTTTTACTCCTTTTCCCAGGACATCTATCTCGCCATTGTCGAACACTACGCGGAATTGCTGCGGCTTGATATCAGCCGAAGCGAATTACGCAGCGAAGCACTCCGCTGGGCCCTGTTCAAGGGACAGCGGTCGGGGCGTTCCGCACGCCAGTTTATCGATGATCTGGCCGGCCGGCTCGCCATGAAAGGAGCCTCTGCCCTGACCTGAAGAAAATAACGTGTCTGCCGGAGAGCTGTACTTTTCAGCTAATCATGATAAATATTCCTGATTAGCATCAATCTTCCGCTTGTTGCAAAAACTGTCATTCCCGAAGAGATTCTGATCGGGAATCCAGCCTCTAACCGACCGTAATTATGGATCCCCGATAGAGACATTCGGGGACGACAATCTTCATAGCGGAAGAATAGCGCTAATCTGGTAAATATTTGAATTATTTTCAATGACAAAGGAGGGAACACATGGCAGGTATTACGAGGAATGTTTTAAAGGTCGCGGCAGTCGCGGCAGTGGGTACATTACTGAGCGTTGCTGCGTTTGCATCGGGTATCGGGGTCGGCATGAATGCTGACGAGGCACTGCAGAAGCTTATGAAAGGCAACAAACAGTTCGTAGACCAGCAGCAGACCGAGCAAACTCTCTGCGATTTGAAGACAACACGCCAGTCCCTGGCTAAAAGTCAAAAACCCTACGCGGTAATCCTCTCCTGTTCCGATTCACGGGTTCCGCCCGAAATCATCTTTAACAAGGGTCTTGGCGAAATTTTCGTCATCCGTGTCGCAGGTAACATTCCTGACCCGATTGTTCTTGGAAGCATCGAATATGCGGTAGAGCATATCGGAAGCCCGCTGATAATGGTTCTGGGCCATGAAAGATGCGGCGCGGTAACTGCGACTGTGGACGCCAAGGGCAAACCGGAAGGGAACATCGGCGCCATCATAAAGACCATCGCCCCGGCAGTACAGACGGCGAGAAAAGAGTATACCGGCAAAGATAAGGCTCAACTGATTGAGACAGCTGTCGATGTCAACGTGCGTCTAGTTGCGGCGAACCTGACCAAGCAGTCTTCCGTTATCAAACACCTGGTAAAAGAAGGGAAAGTCAAGATCGTGACCGCAAAATACGATTTGGATGATGGAACTGTAACCGTGTTTAAGTAATTTCATCTTTCATTACACGTGGAGCCCGGCACCCTGCCGGGCTCCAACTGCCGTTTTCTCTTCTTTCTAATCAGACGTACTCCAGTCGACCAACTCGATATACAGATGTAAGCGTTATGCGCGAATCATCACCAGAAGCATCGTAAATCGTCCGTCTGATCGCAGGGCATGAGGTTTATCAGCCGGCATGATAATGATCTCACCGGCTTTTACCGTGTGCTTTTCTCCGGAGATGGTAACCTCCGCCTCCCCTTCAACGATCTGCACAAAAGCATCAAAAGGCGCGGTATGCTCGCTAAGCCCCTGCCCGACGTCAAAAGAGAAAAGCGTTATTGTTCCGATACCCCGATCAATGAGAGTTTTACTTACCACGGACCCTTCCTGGTAGGAAATGAGGCTTTTCAGATCCAATGCCTGCCCAAGAAGGCTTCCCTGAGTACTTGTCATAGAGTGTTCTCCTTTCATGATATTCAGCCTGAAAGAGCGGGGACTCCGCTCCTCCATGCTCAATAGTATACTTCTTTGTAAAAAGACTGTACCACACACAAGACACTTTTCTCATGATTCAGATCAAAAATATGGATCAATCCAGCCTGATACAATCGTATCGATTGAACAAATGGAATCTTTCGTTATGATGTATCCTGAAAACAAGGTATCCACCAAGCAGGTAAACGGGAGGAGCCTGACCAAGGAGCAGAACATGACAAAGAAAGCTGTGGTACTCGGTATCGACATCGGTGGAACGACCTCCTCCTTTGGTTTTGTTGAACAGGACGGAACATGTTTCGCGGAGACGACAATCCCCACCCCGCCCCGTGAACCGGCAGAATATCTTGTAACGTCTCTCTACAAACGGGCTCGGGAAGCATTTGCGCCTTTTGCCGCAGGCCACGAACTGAAGGGCATCGGCATTGGCGCACCCAACGCCAATTACTACACGGGAATCATTAAGAGTCCTATAAACCTTGACTGGGACGAAGAGGTCCCACTAGCCGAACTCTTCCACTCACAGTTTGATCTTCCCGTGGCAGTCACCAACGACGCAAATGCTGCCGCCCTGGGTGAAATGAAGTACGGTGCGGCACGGGGAATGCGCAATTTCATCTCTATTACCTTGGGAACGGGACTTGGAAGCGGCATTTTCGTGAACGGGGAAATCGTCCACGGCTCCGATGGCTTTGCCGGAGAACTAGGCCACACGGTGGTCGATCCCGCTGGTAGGATGTGCAGTTGCGGCAAAAGAGGCTGTCTCGAAACATATGTCTCCGCCCCCGGTCTGTGCAGAACGGCCTTCTCGCTCCTTGCCGAGAGGACAGAAGAAAGTGTGCTCCGCGCATTCAGTTTCCAGGCGCTCACGGCAAAAGACGTTTTTACTGCTGCCTGCAACAATGATTGTCTCGCTCTAGAAGCTTTTGCCGTGACGGGTCGGATCCTTGGAATAAAACTGGCGGATGCGGTTGCTCACACCAGCCCGGAGGCGTTTATTTTCCATGGTGGGCTCGCTGCTTCCGGGGACCTCCTGCTCGTTGCGGCAAAACGCTCCATGGAGGAAAACCTTCTGAGTATCTATCGCGGGCGGATTCCGCTGCTGCTCTCTGGGTTACAGGGCCTGAATGCGGGAGTCCTTGGCGCAGGAGCCCTTATCTGGAACGAGATAAAGCTGTAGATTGTTCGATCAGGAGTTGTAACAAAGGGGTCGACAGAAGCTTTTTCTCTCCTGGAGGCCAGGAGTGATTGATCGAAACCCAAAAAAGGAGTACTATGCTCTTCTGCTTTACATCCGTTGAATTCTTGTTTCTGCCTGAACCGGCGAAACAGCACTTTTCTTTCATTCGGGTGTAACTCAGAATTGAACATAACCAAACAGAGTACTGTCACACAGAAAACCTATGCGGAGGTGACGGAAATTATCCCGGCAATCCGTTGCAAATGGAGCATATCGATATGAATAGCGAACAAAGACTTAAGATTATTGAAGAGAAGCTGAAAGACCTGGATATGACTATCAACTTGTGGGCTAAAAGCAACGAACTTGACCACCGGATCGTAGACGATCTGATCCAGGGGAACCTGCGTGGTACCCATGGGACGGCATTGAATACACGAAAAAAAATGGAGGCTTTTTTCGGGCAGATCTTTAGCCCCTAACCTGAAGCGTCCGCTGCCCGAGCACAGCCTACTGGAGGATTTATGTCGGTCAAATACCTTCTACCTCTGGTTGTCATCTTTCTTCTCCTCTTGGCCTGCATCAGAAAAGGAGGCTCCCCCACGCTTCCTGAAACGGTGCCAAAGGTTGATCTCTCCCGCTATATGGGCACCTGGTACGAAATTGCCCGCTACCCGAACAATTTCCAGCAAGAGTGTCGCGAGTCAACCGCCACCTACACCCTCAGAGAAGACGGCAGGGTGGCCGTGGTGAACCGTTGCAGCACCAATTCAGGGAACAAGGAAGCCCGTGGCACAGCAAAGGTCGTGGATCACACAACAAATGCCAAGCTCAAGGTCTCATTTTTCTGGCCCTTCTACGGCGACTACTGGATCCTGAATCTGGGCGATGATTATGACTACGCCGTTGTCGGAACTCCCGACAGAAAGTATCTCTGGATTCTGAGCAGGACACCGGAGATGGAAGCGACCCTCTATGAGACTCTCCTCGCAAAAATACAGGCCCAGGGGTTTGAGCCGGGTCGCTTACTAAAAGAAGATCCTCGGTAAAGGGCTGTGATGACTCTCTGCCCACTCCAAAAATATTTGTATCCCCTCAGCCAAGGCCCCGTCCAGGCCAAGCTCATTACCCTGCTCGTCAAAAGCTTTTTTCTCAGAGACCGACCTCGTCCAAAAGAGCGGCAATCAATCTCCACCAGCAATTTCCTCGCATAGTACCAGAGGGAACGAACGGGGAACCTATGAAGAACTATCAGATAATGCTATTCATACTCCTCTCCCTTGCACATCCTCTGCTGGCAAACAACACGGCCGAAGAAGAATATCTGCACAGAGGGTCCGGATTCCTTGCTGCGGAGAAGTATGAACAGTCCGTAAGGGAATTCAGGCAGGCGACTCGAATAAATCCATCACGTGCCGAGGCCTGGCTGGGGATGGGAACGGGCTTGCTGAGGCTCGGCAGCAATGAAGCCGCGGCTAATGTGGAGGTTTTGGAAAAGGCAGTAGAGGCCTTCACCACAGCCCTTCGACTCAACCCGGAACTTGCGGAGGCACACCGCAACCTGGGTGAGGCGTATCTTGCCCTACATGACAGAGAAAAAGCCGTTCAGGAGCAACTGGCGCTCCGGAATATCGACCCACACCTTGCCGAAGATCTGGCAACCGCACTGGCTGCCTACCAGGAACCGTCATCGTATCGTGAGATCGCTTCGCCGAACGAAGCTGGCGATTCCACAACCAGGGTAAATATTGAGCATAACCTGGTACTGGTACCGGTTACCTTGTACTATGGCCAGCAGGCAGCAGAGGTTCAGCTAGCTCTCGACACGGGTGCTTCAATTACAGTTATCAATTCTTCCGTTGCCTCACGGCTCGGCATACGCCTTGATGGAGCACCTTCGGGTAAAGTTCAGGTCGTGGGCGGCGGGATGATCAAGGCTTCGGCGGCACGACTCACCAGAGTCTCCGCAGGTCCTCATTCCCGGAAGGGCATGATTGTGGCTGTCATAAACCAGCAAGGACCCGCAATGCCGTTTGACGGTCTCTTGGGGATGGATTTTCTGCAGAACCTTCATTATCACATTGACTTCAAAAACAAGGTAATCCTTTGGGGACACTAACCTGAACTCATTCCCGCAATCGAAGCTTTGAGGGAAAAGATCTCCCCCAAACTGTTTCATTCTCCCGCGCCTCTTTCAGCAGAGCCTTCTTCGCAGCGTGCAAAACGGGGCACCGAGCGGCCTTCAACAAGAACATTCTGCAGAAACATCTCAAGAGGTCTCACCCACAGGGAGAAATCACCGTACAGACACCGATAGACGACGACCTCCTCCCCGGTTTCACTATGACGGGCAACCCCGATAACCTCGTAGAGCTTCCCTTTGTAATGCTTGTAATACCCGGGTTCAATCATTTCCGTCCCCCCATCGTACCTGCCGACAGCAATTCAGTGTTTTTTTGCCCGTAGATACTGATCCGGCCAGGGCAGATCCACCCCCAGAGCCTTGGCCGCGTGGAGCGGCCAATAGGGGTCGCGAAGCATCTGTCGAGCCAGCGAAACCACATCGGCCTGTCCCGTTGCAATAATCTGCTCAGCCTGCGCAGGTTCGGTGATCAGCCCCACCGCACCGGTAGGAATGGCAACGGCAGAACGAATCGCGGCAGAGAAGGGCACCAGAAATCCAGGGCCAAAGGGAATTTTTTCATCGGGTACTGCCATTCCTGCCGAACAGTCGATGAGATTAACACCGAGGGTTTTCATCCGCCGTGCCAGAAGGACCGACTGGCCCAAGTCCCAACCTCCCTCCATCCAGTCCACTACCGACAGACGAACAAAAAGAGGCAACTCGGCAGGCCATTCTTCACGAACAGCCCGAACGATCCGCAGGGGAAAGCGTATCCTGTTTTCGAAACTACCACCGTACTCATCGGTCCTGTGGTTGGTCAGAGGAGAAAGGAATTCATGGAGCAGGTAGCCGTGCGCAATATGCACCTCCACCACCTGAAAACCGGCCGCCAATGACCGCCGCGCTGCCAATCGGAACTGTTCTTCAATAATATCCAGGTCTGATATGAGCAACTCTTTTGGCACGGTATGTCCTTCTGCAAAGGGAAGACTACTCGGAGCTTCCGGTTGCCAGCTTCTCTCATCCACGGACAGGGGACCACCCCCGTTCCAGGGCTTATCAGTTGAGGCTTTTCGGCCGGCATGGGAGAGCTGGATACCGGGAACAGCGCCCTGCTCAGCAATAAAACCGGTAATGGGACGAAACGCTTCGCCATGGGCATCGCTCCAGATTCCGCTATCATCCGGACTTATCCTTCCCTCGGGAGTTACCGCAGTTGCTTCGACCATCACCAGACCTGCTCCTCCCACGGCACGGCTTCCCAAGTGAACCAGGTGCCAGTCTGTCGGAAAACCCTCGCGGCTGGAATACTGGCACATGGGAGATACAAATATCCGGTTGCGAAAGGTTATTGCTCCCAAAGTAAACGGCGAAAAGAGTTTGCTCATACAATCCTCCCGGTCTCTCGAAAACCCTGTTTGAAGGGTTTTGCCAACCAGTTTTGGTGGGAAAAGGGCCAACAGAAAAACGTATAAGAATAATTTAATTTTATTCAGTATTTTGCAGGAATGTGCTACCGTTCCAGCACTTACACCTCTCACTTGAACGGAAACAGTTAGCCGACTGTCACACATGCTCAAGAAAATAACGAGAGAAATGCCGAAATTTTTACTATATGCTGGCCAATCACTCCACGAACTGACCAGTTAGGAGCAAAATAATGGCAGAGAAAAGGATAATCAAAAGGGTTCGTCGGAGACTTTCATTACGATTCGGTCACGACAAGCCCGTGCGAATGGCCTTTACCGAAGATGTCACCGATGACGGAATCTTCATCAAAACAACAAATCTTTATAAGCCAGGCACCCAGGTGACAATTGAGCTTATCCTGCCAGATGAAGTAAAAGTTACCCTCATCGGAATGGTCAGGTGGTCGAAAAAAGTCCCGCCGAACATGATTCATCTGGTCAAAAAAGCCGGACTGGGAGTAAAGATCCTCCATTTTGTTACTGGTGAAGAAGATTTCATGCGGTTCCTTCTTGGAACACAGACAATGCCCCTACAGGCTTCCGAACAGCCGCCAGCATCAATCTAGACATCAAAACTACCAGGATATTCGGAAAGACCTCCCAGTGCTTCATCCACCTCGCGAGCAATGATTGAAAAGAGCCTTTCCATAACTCGTGCCGAAGGAAAGGGAGGATACAGAGGGAAACCCAGCCGGTATATCAGGTCAAGAAGGCCATCCTGGTGGTTTTCCTCAATAAAGAGGCTCCCATACTGAAGCACGGGAGAATAGAGAAGTGCCTCTTCCATGACGGTTTCATCGTCACTGTAGAAAGGCATAATCATCTCCATCGAAAGACACAGCCCCTTGTCACCGGCGTCCTCTGCAACAAAGACCAGCAATTCGTCATGGGAAACCATCCCGTAGGTCAATGCGCTCGGGCATACAGCCAGAGCCGGAATTACTAGCGGTTGACCATGTTGCGGATCAAGTCCATACGGCCAACCACGAGCCGAAAGAAACTTCTCCATAGCCTGATACGCTTTCCCCCGCAGACGCTCCATGTCCTGATAAAAAAGAGGTGTCAGGCTCTTCCTCTGCACAACCAAATCTTCTAGGGTAATAAAATCATCTTCGCTCCCCAACGGACCAGGTTTTCTTTTATCGGGGTTATTTACCACCAATCTAAGATGCGACCTTTTCCGGTCATCACTATCTTTTTTCATCAAATATATATCCTTTGCGTGGGAATATGGGGCGTAGCGAAACTCTGCAGCTCAATCCCCTTTGCGATCAAAACCGGCTATTCCGGCCGTGAGAGAACATGCCGATCAGCAGCAGGTCAACTCCTGCTGCCATGTAGGCCCTCTCTGGCAAGCCGGAGAGCATGCACCAGGGAAGGCACGTTAGAGTGCCATTTGGGAAGAACAACAGTGATGGAAATTTCCTCTATCTGCGTTAAAACAAGCACTACCGTTGAAAAGTGAAAAGGAAGTGACGGGCCGCCCGCAAAGAGCAGCAAGGTAGTACAGCCCATGAGAACGGCGGACAACTTGGCTCCCCAGGTATGATAGCTGGTGAGTCGGTGGTATTTGATAAAACCGATCAGGATCGGCAGCATGAAACTGACAAGTACTACGACCACATACGGAACTTCCCGAACAATCAGCTCCGGCCACAGCAACCAGGCGCTCAAGGGTGTAGTGATATAGAGGGCAAAGTCGCCCCAGCTGTCCAGCCTTGCGCCCAGTTCTGATACCTGATGAAGCCTGCGTGCCAGATAGCCGTCCGCAAGGTCGGTCAAAAGCGCGCAGACGAGCAAGACCAGAAATTCTTTCTCATAACCTCTCCAGGCAAGAACCAGCAAGACCGGTACACAGACAAGCCGTGAGCTGCTAAGCAGATTGGGAATGGTACAGAGTGAGATAAACATGATAGCGTAACAAATACAGAAAACAAGATAAGGCTGTCAAGCTCTTTGAGTTCGTAGCCCTGTCGGAAGTAATGGGCCCCCTTCCACTTGGAGAAAAATCGGCTACACTGTGAATACTGGCAGCACTTTAATTCCGGAGGCGGACATTATGCCACAAAACAAAAAAAACGCCATCATCACCGGCGGTGCGCAGGGACAAAAATATTTTCAGAGCAAAGCCCACATTACAGTATCTTAGGAGGGAACAACATGTTGAAGGAATTCAAGGAATTCGTAATGCGCGGTAACGTTGTCGATATGGCCGTAGGTATCATTATCGGTGTCGCCTTCGGGAAAATCGTTTCTTCTTTCGTCAACGATGTCCTGATGCCGCCCATCGGGCTAATCCTCGGAAAGGTGAATTTTTCCAACCTGTTCATCGACCTGTCCGGCAACAACTACGTCACATTGGAAGAAGCAACCAAAGCAGGTGCCCCAACCATCAACTACGGACTCTTTTTCAACACCATCCTCGACTTCGCAATCGTGGCCTTTGTCATATTTCTCTTCATTCGGCAGATCAACCGAATGAAGAGAGCTCCCGAACCAGCTGCCGCTCCCGACACGAAGGAGTGCCCTTTCTGCCTTTCCACTGTACCGCTGAAAGCAGTACGATGCCCTAATTGCACCTCAGAACTGAAAAGCGCATAACCATAAAAAAGAGCGGCTCACCGTTTGAGCCGCTCTTCCTTCCTATTGGGGCAACAAGTCCGTTACCTCTCCAAAAAGGCTATCGTCCATTGCCCACCGGCACTCCGGTGCAGTCAACGGCATAGCCGATGACTTACCCTGCGAGACCATCTACGTCTTCGCCCCAGTAAATATGTGTTGCTCCCATTTCTTTTGCCTTCTTGGCAGTATCAAATTTAAAGGTTCCGAGGTCTGCAGGCGGCCCCCACATCCGGTAACCGATACGGCCCGGGAAATTCCGCCACCTTGCGGCAAGCCACGGACATCCGCCGGGCTTGTCTCTTGCAGGGGAAACGGTGTATTTGAGCCAAAAACTGAACATCCGGCAAGCCCAAGCAAGGAAACAATAAACCACAATTTTTTCATACGTCCTCCAGCACATCAAAAGATGCTATGATCGCGGTAAATTCTGCGGCTCAACAATAGCAGATTCACGAACGAAAGGCTCGAAAAAAAGGGACGACAGTCCAGCACTGAAGCCCTCTGTGCCCCCATCTGACACAAAAATCTACCATTTGAGCAGATAAATGAGAAAGGGCAGAGAACCGCTTAACGGTCACTCTGCCCTTTCAAGCCTTACCATTATTTTGAAGAAATTCGAGCCGTTACGGAGCAGCTATTTCTTCGCTCTTAGACTTGAGCTTCTTTACCAGTTCACCATACCCCTGATTGAGTATGATCTTGTTGAACTGGGAACGGTAATTGGAAACCAGGCTCACCCCTTCGATGACCACATCGTAGACCATCCAGCGATTCCCCTCCTTCAGAAGCCGATAATCGAGAGAATATTCATCCCGTTTTGCAGTGACGACCTTGGAATTAACCTGTGCATAGTCGCCATCTATGGTTTCCTTACCATAGAGAATCTTTTCATTGTGATAGGACTCAATCTTGTTAGCGTAGGAGTTCTCCAAAAGGGTTGCAAAGAGGCCCACAAACTCCTTCCGTTCCGAGCTGCTTCTCTCTTTCCAGTGTACTCCCAGCGAACGCTTCGCCATCTCCCCATAATCAAAGATCCGGCTGATGTGTGCTTTTCAGCGCAGCTCTCCTTTTTGCTTCATTCTGGGGCTTCTTGAGATTGGCGTCAGCGACAATCGAAACCACCTGGTCAACGGTTTGTTTCACCTCATCGGTAACCGAAGCCCAAGAAGAAGCAGATCCGAAAACGACAGCAAGCAGTAGCATCAGGCTAACAGTTAGGTAGTGTTTCATGATTCGGGGTCTCCCTTACTATTTTACTTATCCAGCGGGGCTTCCCCCACTGCATAGTCCAGGTTGGCCAAAGACATTTTATAGTTGTAGATGGAACGGAAATAATCGGATCGCATCAATGCGTAACTTTTCAGAGAGTCGAAAATTTCTTTTGCCGGACCAATTCCAATATCAAAATTGGCAAGGGCGGCAACCTCCCACTTCTTCGCGTTGCTGTATGCGTCCCGAGTTGCGGCAATGCTCTTTTCGGCCTCCAGGCGATCAAGGTACGCCTTCCGTATCTGGAGAGGGATATTTGCATTTGCGTATTCATTGGTGCTGACCAACCGATTATACTGGGCCTGTTCCTGGGCAACCTTGGCTGCAGTTATCCCGAAATCGATTTTCCACTTGGCCCCCAGAGCAATCCCGGCCCAGAGATGATTGAATTCGTCAGGAACCCAGGGATTGGTTACCCGGTCTCGATCAGGGGAGTAGGCTCCGGACAGATACCCTCCCAGAAACAGGTCGGGATAGTAGTCCGCTCGTGCTGCCTTCACAAGTGCGGCACGAGCCTGAAGCCCCTCTTTCAGCTGTTTGTACTCGGGACGTCTGAGCTTTGCCGCTTCCAAGTAATCAGCAAGTGCTGGCCCTGTTTGGTCCTCATCCGGAGTGAGACGTTCCGTAGCAATATCGAACTCCGTATTGGGCGGAATTCCCATCTCGACGCGGAGGGCCGCAAGAGCCAATGATTCACTCTTTGTGGCCTCCAGGGTATACTTACGGACCTCCCCGGAAAAAGCGTCAAGTTTGTAGATATCCAGTGCATCGACATTTGACGATCCCTTGTCGAGAAGCTTCCGGGCCTTGTTCCGGGCCTTGTCCAGTGACTCCCCTACCTCTGAAACCACCTCTTTAAGCTCCCGTGCCAACAGAAGACCGTAATAGTATTCCTTCACCTTGAGGGTAATCTCGTTCTCTTTCTGCAGTTTTTTTGCTCGATCCACCTCGATGCCATGGCTGGCCGCAGTCATCCGCTCGCTGATTTTTCCGAAGGTGTAGAGCGGTTGAACGAGCGTTGCATCCCCACGGGCGAAGATCGTAACACCGTGAATTTGATCAATGCGGTCCGGCGAATAGACCTGGTTCCCGCGTGCCTTGGAAACAGGACCCATGAGACCAAGAAGCTCGATCTGTGGGAAACGGTTCGCCTTGGCCTCGTCCAGCTTCGCTTCAGCCAGTTCGATATCGGCAAGAGACTCACCCAGTAAGGGAGACGTCTTTAGTGCCCTGCGAATGCAATCATCGAGGCTCAGCACAAGCTTCCCCTGCTGCCCCTCTCCGGCAAAAAGTGGTGCTACAGAAAGCTGTAGTAAAACAATCAGAAGTGCCATGGTTCTAATACAGTATTTCATATCCTTTTCCTCCCTGTCAGTTCACCGAACCTTGGATATATTTGCTGATCAAACCTTCGAAATCGATGGCAGATTCGGTTTCCCGGATACGCCCCCCGTTGTGTAGCAATTTGTCTGAAGCTCCCGGTTGCAGCTGAATATATTTATCACCGATGATCCCCCGTGTGCGAACCGAAGCAATAACGTCGTCCTGCAATTCTATTCCCAAATTGATGCGGAGAGTAACCCGCGCCGTATACCCTGCTTTCGGATCAAGAACGATCCTATCCACACGGCCAACGTCCACACCCGCGATCTCCACAGAAGCGCCCTCCCTGAGGCCCGAGACGTTTGAGAAGTTGGCGGTCACCTTATAGGAATCGCCCCCCAACACCTCCATCTTCCCCAGCTTGATGGAAAGATACCCCAGGCAGACAATTCCCACCAAGACGAATATTCCGACCGTAATTTCAAGACTCGCTCTTTTCATGATTCACCCGTAAACGAAAAAGTAGCTGCGAAAACATCGTATCAGAGAAACTGCAGTGGCCCTTCAAGCTCTCCGTGAATGAACTGATGGACCGCCGGAACATCGGAAGCCCGGATTTCATCAGGCGTGCCGTGAAAGAGTATCTTTCCCCGGTAGAGCATTGCCACGTAATCACAGATGTCGAAGATTGCCGGCACCTCATGCGTAACGATAACCGCGGTAAAGCCGAATTGGGCATGGGTGTCCTGGATAAGCTTGTGCATTGCATTGCAGATGATCGGGTCGAGGCCGGTGGTCGGTTCATCGAAAAGGATGATGGCCGGATCCAAAAGAAGAGCCCTGGCCAGCCCGACCCGTTTTTTCATCCCTCCGGAAATCTGGTCGGGATACTTATCGTCGACACTCCGAAGACCCACATGCTCCAAAGCAAGATGCACACGGTTCTTGATCTCTGTCCGCGAAAATTTGGTTTTTTCTTCCAGAGGAAAGGCAACATTCTCGAATACCGTCATGGAATCAAACAGGGCAGCATTCTGGAACAGTACGCCAAACCTTTCCCGCACCCTGTTCAGCTCACCCCTGCCCATTGAAACGATATTCTCACCATCCACCAGAACCTGTCCGCTGTCAGGCTTCAGCAGAGCGATCATATGTTTCAGCAGGACACTCTTTCCCCCACCGCTCGGCCCGATAATAGCGGTAATCTTGCCACTGGGAATATCCAGGTCCAGACTGTCCAACACAACTTGGTCTCCAAAGGCCTTTCTGACCTGTCTCAATGCTATCATTCCTGCTCCAAGAAAAATCAGTTCTCAAGGTCTACTACAAAAGAATCGAGGTCAGGAAATAATCCCAAACCAGGATCAAAACCGATGACATGACAACCGCAGAGGTTGTTGAACGGGAAACCCCTTCGGCACCATGAGTCGTGTAATACCCTTTGTAACAGCAGACCCAGGCAATGATGAGTCCAAAGGAGATGGACTTCATCATGCCCGAATATACGTCCTTCCACTCCAGGCTCTTCTGCATCTCGTGGAAATAAGCTCCAGGATTGACCCCCATGAGCTTAACCCCGACCAGATAACCGCCACCAATTCCGACCACGTCGAAAATAGCACAGAGAAGCGGCACCGCAATCAGTGCACCGATAATCTTCGGTGAAATGAGATACTTGAATGGCTCCAAAGCCATTGTCTCCAGAGCATCGATCTGTTCAGTAATGCGCATGATGCCGATTTCAGCGGTGATGGCACTCCCGGCCCGACCAGTAACCATGAGCGCAGTGAGTACGGGGCCCAGTTCGCGGATAAGAGAAAGTGCAACCACCGAGCCGAGCATTCCTTCGGAACCGAATTTAGTCAGGGTGTAATACCCCTGAAGGCCAAGGACCATGCCGGTAAAAGCTGCGGTAAGAAAGATTACGAAGAAAGAATTAGCTCCGATAAAATTGATCTGCTTCAAAATATGAATCGGCTTGCCGGGGAAGCGGACTATCATATAAATGGTGGAAATAATAAACAGCAGTATTCTTCCCATCTCCTGCAAGAAAGAGAGAACATATTTACCAATTAGTTGCGCAATAAATAACATAGGAACCCCTGCAGGAATGATCTTCAGTGAAAGTATAGGGTAGCTTTTCGAAAAGTAAAGATGACGAATAATTCCTACAGGGTCTTGAGAGACTCCCGGCAAGCACTTTCATGATACAGCTATACTTTTAGCGGTTGCCGGGAAGGAAAGCTATTGGCATGACCAGACCAGAAAAGGGTTTTTCAAAACCAGATTGGAGTATCTTAGCTACAGAAAAATGCTGTTTTTCAGGGTTTCTTTCCCAGGTCAAGGATAGTCCCGCCTGGGAGGACACGAAATACATGGGAACGCCAGACTACGCGGTTGCCGATAAAGGAAAGAGCCCAGGTAAAAAAGGCCAGGATGTCCCGTAGCGGCAGGAGCCAGAGGTAGCGAGGGAAAATGTTGTCGCGAACGAAAAAACGGCTGAACACCAGTCCACAACAAAGACGTGAAATTCCAATGAGAGAGAGAGCAATCCAGCCGGAAGGAGAAAATCCGCTCAGGAGAAGTGCCAGAAAAGCTGCCGGCACAGGTTGAGTGATCCCGGAAGCAAGATATCCACCGGGGCGGCTTGCACGCATGGTTCGCGCCCAGCGGAGTTGACGCGAGAGTATCCCCCGCAGGCTCTCACACTTCATGACACTCTCCACGAAATACCCGGAAAGCTCGAGGCGATAACCGGCTCGATGGACCATATTGCCAAGTTGATAATCATCAGCCAGGTAATCAACCAGCACAGAAAAGCCACCAATCTTTTCCAAGGCTTCACGACGAACCGCCATGGAAGCCCCGAGTGCGAAGCTGAGGCCCTCTAGATAAAGAGCCGCCATGACATTGGGAATCATCTCCGTGGTAAAACCCATGGCCTCAAGAGCGGTTGGAACAGTACTGACACGGGGACTCCGGTACAGGGAGGTGACAAGTCCCACGGCGGAATCATGAAAGGGCGCCGTGACCTCCTGCAGGTAGCGGGGACCAACCCGAATATCGCTGTCGCAGACAATCAGGAGATCGTACTTCGCCCTCGGAAAGGCATTAATCAGGTTACATACCTTGTAGTTGGGACCATATATCCGGCCATTAACAACCAGCTCGATATCAACGCCAGGATACGCCCCAATGAGCCGCTGTATCACCGGAACTACCGGGTCTTCTGACGAAGCAACGGCAAAGACAATCTGGTAGAGCGGATAATCCTGCTCACAGAAGGAAGAAAAGTTTTCAAAACTTTCCGCATCGACACCCTTTACCGGTTTGAGGATCGACACAGGAGGATAGTAATCACCCTCCTTAACCGGCCGCGAGAAAAATCTTTGAGCGCAAAGGAGGGTTATCAGCCCGTAACAAAGGGCTGGAGCTATGCAAAGAAAAGGAATGAAATCATAAAACATGGCAAAACCTGTCACTCTTTCTCAACGCCAGGCAAGGACCGACTGTTGGCCCGGTAGGCGCATAATGGAATGTGTCGTTTATTACCAGTTGAGGCATGGTTCCCCCCATGCCAGCTGATTAGTCACCGAAATGCCCCTGCAATCACTTCTCTTGGACGGGCATTTTCCCCACGACAACTACATAGGGTGCCGAATCTGAGCGATTCAGCTGGCGACTCTTCCAGACGCTGAATTCACGGACTGGAAGGGAATGTACCCATACGTCGATGTGTTCTGCCTCCTCTTCACCACCAGGATGGCCGGTATAGACGACCAGCACAATGATCCCCCCGGGAAGAAGGAGCGGCAGGGCGTGACCAAGTGCCGCAACGGTTGTTTTTGGGTGAGTCACGACCCCAGCACTATTACCCGGCAAATAGCCCAGATTAAAAACAACCGCCCGCACCGGCGCAACTATGTATTCTGAGAGGAACTCATGACCTGCATGCACCAGATTGACCCACGGCGAGCAACCTGCCAGACGGAGACGCTCAGCGGTTTCGGCAAGTGCATCTTCCTGGACATCAAAGGCCCAGACTTCTCCGGCATGACCCACCAATTCGGCCAGAAAAAGCGTATCTCTGCCCCGTCCACAGGTGGCGTCGATTACCCGATCGCCAGGTCGAACCACCTGCCGAAGGAATAGATGTGAGAATCCTACGGCACCACTGAGCCCCTCGGTTCTCACCCGTCACTCCCCACCCGTGCGGACCGCTTCTCGCCAAAAAGGGCTAAAACCGCAGGAAGGGTGATAATAAAGGCAATCTGGCAGGCTACCATGCCTAGAGTCATGATTGCACCGATACTGAAGACGCCCTGGTGGCTGGCAACCATCAGCGCTCCAAAGCTGATCATGATAGTCAAAGTATTATAAAAAACGCCGCGGCCTGTGCTGCTGGTAACGACCTCATAGCCGGTTTCCCCTTCGCGTCGATACCGGCTAATGATGTAGATACCGGAATCTACGGCAATTCCCAGGACAAGGGGCATAACGATAATATTTGCAGAATTGAAATTGATCCCGAAGAACCACATCCCGCTCACCATGAACAAAACACCGACAACAAGGGGAACAAGCCCGATCAGTGCATAGCGAAGACTGCGGAAAGTAATCAGTAGGATAAGCACAATTGCCAGAAGAGCATAAAGAAATGCGCCGCGGTAAGAATCTCGCATAATAGTCATGGATTCGAAGACCATCACCGGTTCCCCGGTAGCATTCGGCTCGACCTTGCGCACATCATTCAGAAATGCCTCAAGTGGTTCCCGGTCAAATATTTCCTTTTTCGGCGCGATCTGCAAGAGGTATTTTCCCGTTGAACCGATAAACCTTTTCCGCAGCTCTTCGGGTATATCGGCAGGAGTCACACGGGCCGCATTGAGAGAATTCTTGAGGGCCTGAATTTTTTCCGGGAAGTCCGCTAGAAGATTGCCCTGGAAATCTCGCAACATCCCGAGCGCATTGCGGTCCTTCTCCTTTTCCAGACCGGCAAAAAATCTATCAAGTATTGTAAGGAAATGGGCAGCTGGTTTAGCCTCGGGAAGCTTTTCCCGTTCCAGCCGCTGGACAAAACGTTCAACCGTTTCACGAAATTTTTCAAAGACTGCGGGCAACTCCATCACCTGCAGGTCCTCCTGGTACGGTTCCGACTTGATGTCAGCCAGCTGAGAGCGAAGATCCGCCAACAGTGCAAGTTTGCGGTCCTGGTCATCGGGAATGAAGGAGGCGATGCTCACCACGTGGTCAACAGTGGGAAGTGCTTCCAGGGCCTTTGACCGGGAAGCAGCCTCTTCTGGAGAGCCGGCCATGGCAACGGCGAAATATCCGGAATTCTCAGAACTCTTCATCAGCTTGTAGGCATAGGTAACCGACTCCAAGCCCTTTGCCTGAAGGTTCATCAGGTTGTAATCGAACACCACTCGGGAGAGCGGATATAGGGAGAGAAGGCACAGGAGAATGGACACGGCCAGAACGATGCGCGGGTAGCCAAAGAGCACCGTTTTAATGACCCGCCGAATTGCTGATGGCTCGCTAGAACCTGATACCGTTGAGGAAAGATCCGCGGCCGCAACAACCTTGCGGTTCTTTTTTCCATATTTTATCGGGATTAGCAACATGGCCGGGAGTACGGTAAAGGTTACGAGGACACAAATGACAATGCCGATGGCAGCGATAATGCCCAGTTCCGCAACACCCTTGAAGTCGGTGAAGGCAAAGGTGAGAAAAGCTGCGGCAACTGTCGCTGCAGCCATGGCAATTGCCCAGATGTTTCTGTTTAAGGCCGTTCTCAGGCTTTCGAGACGCTGGCGGCCCTTGCCCAGCTCTTCCTGATAGCGCAGCACGATCTGAATCCCGTATTCTATCCCGATGCCGATTAGCATAACGGCAAAGACCATCGAGAGAATATTGAGATGACCGATAACCAGGGTTGCCATCCCGAAAGAAAGGGCAATAGCGACCAGAAGAGAAACCATGGCGGCAAAGGCATTACCGATGCCCCGAAAAGCAAAGAGCAGGAGAATAATGGTCAGCACAACGGAGAGGATCGTTGCCACAGTTATATCACGCTGGCTGGTTGCCATTTCTTCATATTCGAGAACCGGCACACCGGTGAGGCCAGCCGTCACTCCCGCAAGAGAAGGATCTGCCTCAATTATTTTCATTTCCGCCCTTACAGCGGCAATAGCCTTTTCAGCCGGGACAAAGCTATCACTGTCCTTAACCGGCAGAATAGTTATAATCTGCTGACGAGCAGCCTTGGCCAACGCGGACTCCTTACCGTCGCTGCCCGAACCCAGAAAAAAACTGTCCAGTGAAAAGGTCCCGCCGCCAGGCCTTGAAAACTGTTCAAAGCCTGTGCCAAGCTTCTCCAACATGAAGGTCAGGCTTGCCAACTGCTCTTGCGAGTCCGGAGCTCCCGGAGCCGTTGCCATATAGGAGTCCATATGGGAAGTTAGAGAGGTGAAAAGGGTTTGCACTGACGGGGAGGCAGACAGCTCCATCAGTATTGGTTTCGCTTTCAGGAGATTATCGCGCAGGGCCACAAGATCATCATACGGCATGAAAAGAAGCCCGTTTTTTTGAAAGAAGGGAAGACCGTTGGGATAAAAAACCTCTCGAAAAACATCTTTTTTCTTCAGAAGCCTTTCATAGAGCTCCTTGCCGAAACGCCCCGCTTTCTCTGGATCATCACTTTCGATTACAACGACGATATCTTCCTGGTCGCCGAACTCCTGCCGATATTCCCGGTAGTCACGATTGAATTGGCTGTTCTTCGGCATCAAGTCATCCCTACCGGTCAGAAACTCCAGGTTGTTGCGGGTATAGACTATCGATACGGCTGAAAGAACGAGAGCAAAAACCACAAGTATCAGCGGGAACCTGGCAATTACGCTGAAGAGGGTTCGATTTTTCTCTGATGTGTTGCGCATAATTATAATTATCCTCCCTCTTGAAAAAAAGAGGTTTGAGGGTAGCATAGGACTTGCATGAAATCAACCGCGCCGAAGGCCCTGGTAACTACACGCACCGTCCTGATTTCATTACAAAAACATATCAAATTTGACAAATTACTTTTGAAAATGAGTATACCTTTTTGCAAAAATATGTTAGAAGTTCTCAGTTATTCATAATAATGCCTAATTGTGTCCCATAATTAAAATGGTGACTTTTCCAAGGTTTTCAATGGAGTCAATTGGAATGAAACCCTGTAAACACCCTATTTCTAATGCATTAACCTCCTTTAACGGGATGTCGTCAGAGAACCCCGAAAAAGTAAATCTCAAGGTCAGTGGCAAAGTACATCATCTGCCGGCCTCGATCTGGAAAAAGAAACCGCTGGAAAATAGTACCCCTCTGGACATTACTATTCAGAGAAGCTGTGACTTTTTCTTCCGCGAACAGCTTCCTGAAGGCTACTGGTGGGCGGAATTAGAGTCCAATGTAACCATTTCTGCCGAGTATCTCATGCTGTTCCACTTTCTCGGCATGGTAGATAAGGCGCGAGAAACTAAACTTGCCAACTACATTCTCAGCAAACAGACACCAGAAGGATTCTGGAGTATCTATTATCAGGGCCCCGGAGACTTATCCACGACGATCGAGGCGTATTTCGCTCTGAAGCTCGCTGGTTACCCGGCCGACCATCCGGCAATGGAAAAGGCGCGTGCTTTCATCCTCAAAAAGGGTGGCATCATCAAGTCCCGCGTCTTCACGAAAATTTTCCTTGCCCTGTTTGGCGAATTTGCCTGGTTCGGTGTCCCGTCAATGCCCATTGAACTTTCGCTCTTACCGAACTGGTCATACCTGAACATGTACGAGTTTTCCAGTTGGTCGCGGGCAACCATCGTACCTCTTTCCATTGTCATGGCGACTCGACCGGTTCGGAAACTGCCACCATGGTCACGGGTACAGGAACTGTACGTTCGCCCGCCACGTCCGATGGATTATACCTTCACCAAGGAAGAGGGTATCCTGACCTGGAAGAACATTTTCATCGGGGTTGATCACTTACTTAAAATCTATGAGCGAAGCCCCATCAGGCCCTTTATGAAAAAAGCCATGGCCCTTTCTGAAAAATGGGTCATGGATCATCAGGAACCGAGCGGTGACTGGGGTGGAATCCAGCCGGCAATGCTCAATTCGATTTTGGCCCTCAACTGTCTCGGATACTCCAACGACCATCCGGCTGTACAGAACGGCCTCGACGCGCTTGCGAACTTCTGTGTCGAAAGCGAAGAGAACATTGTTCTGCAGTCATGCATTTCTCCTGTCTGGGACACTGCGCTGGCAATCAAGGGCCTTATTGATGCCGAGGTACCCGCTGACCATCCTGCTCTCGTAAAGGCAACGCAGTGGCTGCTCGACCGGGAAGTGCGGAAACCGGGCGACTGGAAAGTAAAGTCTCCCGACCTGGAACCGGGCGGCTGGGCTTTTGAATTTCTCAATGACTGGTATCCGGACGTTGACGATTCCGGTATCGTCATGATGGCCATCAAAGATGTGAATATGAAGGATGCAAAAACCAAGGAAGATGCCATCGGCCGCGGGATTCGCTGGTGTCTCGGCATGCAAAGCAAAAACGGTGGATGGGGTGCCTTTGACAAGGACAACACCAAACATATCCTCAATAAAATTCCTTTTGCCGACCTTGAAGCCCTCATCGACCCACCGACAGCCGATCTGACCGGAAGAATGCTGGAGCTCATGGGAACATTCGGATATTCAAAGGACTTCCCTGCTGCCGAACGAGCACTGGAATTCATCAAGACAACCCAGGAACCGGAAGGCCCCTGGTGGGGCCGTTGGGGGGTAAACTACATATATGGTTCCTGGTCAGTCTTATGCGGGCTACAGGCAATCGGAGAGGATCTCTCACAACCATATATCCAAAAAGCCGTAACCTGGCTCAATGCAAAACAAAACACCGACGGCGGTTGGGGTGAAACCTGCGAATCTTATCATGACCCGGCTCTTGCCGGAGTTGGCGAAAGTACGCCGTCCCAGACTGCTTGGGCACTTCTGGCCCTTATGGCAGCCGGCGAGGGAAAATCGGCCACCATTGTCCGCGGAATCGAATATCTCATTCATACCCAGCAGCAGGACGGAACCTGGGATGAAGACCAGTACACCGGCACTGGCTTCCCCAAATATTTCATGATCAAATATCATATTTATCGTAACTGCTTCCCGCTCATGGCTCTGGGCAAATTTCGCAGTCTCCCGGGCGATAACGACTGACAAGGGCAGCTTTAATTTGCTTGAGCCCGCTACACGGATATTGCTAAACACCACAAAGATTTTACTATGAAAAAAGTATTTATTACCGGAGCCACCGGATTTATCGGGGCGAGCCTGGCACGCGAACTGCTTGAGATTGGCTGCGAACTAAGGGCTCTCGTCAGGCCCGGATCGGACCGTAGAAACCTTGCAGGGCTCGATATAGAGTTCTGGGAAGGTGACCTTCGAGACGAGATCTCCCTGGCACGCGGTCTTACCGACTGCGATACTCTTTTCCACGCAGCGGCGGACTACCGCCTCTGGACCCGTGACCCTGCCTCCATGTATGCCGTTAATGTGGAAGGTACACGCTCAATTCTCCAGGCAGCTCTTAAAAAGGGGCTTTCTAAAGTCGTCTACACCAGCAGTGTCGGGACACTCGGTAACCCGGGTGATGGTACCCCCGGGACAGAAGAAACGCCGGTATCCTTCGCTGACATGGTCGGTCACTACAAGAAGAGCAAATTCCTTGCCGAACAGGTTGCCGAAAGCTTCATTGGCCAAGGATTGCCCCTGGTCATCGTAAACCCCTCTACCCCCGTAGGACGACTTGACATCAAGCCGACTCCTACCGGTAAAATTATTGTCGATTTCCTCAACCGGAAGATGCCCGCCTACCTGGATACCGGACTTAATCTCATAGATGTGCAGGATTGCGCAAAAGGACACATTCTTGCCGCCAGGCACGGTCGCATTGGCGAAAAGTATATTCTCGGCAACGAAAATCTGACGTTGAAATATATTTTCACCCTATTGGAGGAGATTTCCGGCTTACCGGCACCAAGGGTGAAACTTCCCTACATCCCCATTCTCCTTGCGGCATACATCAATGAAGGGATCTCCAAGATAACCCGAAGAGAGCCGCTCATCCCCCTGGCCGGGGTGCAAATGGCAGGCAAACTCATGTTTTTCGACTCCTCGAAGGCAATCCTTGAGCTCGGACTACCACAGCATCCAGTCAAAAAAGCTTTAGAAAATGCGGTAGACTGGTTCCGAGCCGAAAGGTACGCACGGTAAGCGCCCACTACTGCCCTTTTTCACTATCTGGTCAATGACTGGTGGACGAAGGGCTACTTTCTTAGTACACTCGTAGACACTATTAACTATGTTAGCACCTATTACCTTGAATCTCGTCGGGAGTCTTTCATGTACCCACTCCTCGAAAAAATAAACAGCCCTGCTGATCTGAAGCTTTTGAACGATCAAGAACTTGTTATTCTGGCAGAAGAAATCCGTGGCTTTCTCATTCAAACCGTTTCCTGCACGGGTGGACATCTTGCGTCAAATCTCGGTTGCGTTGAGCTTACCCTTGCAGTCCACTACTGTTTCAATTCACCGACAGACAAAATCATTTGGGATGTGGGACACCAGGCATATACCCACAAGATTCTCACCGGCAGGAGAGACGTCTTTCATACACAACGCCAATATAAAGGAATCAGCGGTTTTCCGAAACCTGGCGAGTCCCCCCACGACCCCTTCGGGGCAGGCCACTCATCAACATCCATTTCAGCAGGTCTTGGCATGGCAACGGCAAACTGTCTTCTCGCCAGAAACAGTAAGGTGATTTCCATTATTGGAGATGGATCATTGACAGGGGGCCTCGCTTTTGAAGGACTGAATCAGGCCGGACATTTGGGGAAGAACCTCATCGTTATCCTCAATGACAACGATATGTCCATCTCAAAAAATGTCGGTGCTTTTGCTTCTTTCATCTCCCGCAAGTTGACCGGAAAATATTTTCGGGACTTGAAAAAGGAAATGCAGGCTCTCTTGAAAGCGATCCCGGCAATCGGTACCAACATCCTTCATTTTGCCAAAAAAGCTGAAAATTCCCTAAAGGGTTTCCTCACGCCAGGAACGCTCTTCGAGGCCCTCGGATTTGACTATGTGGGGCCCATAAATGGCCATGACCTCCCCCAACTGATCGAAGTTTTGCGAAATTGCCAGACCGTTGAGGGACCAGTCCTGATCCACGTCATGACAAAAAAGGGGAAAGGATATCTGCCCGCTGAGAAAGATCCGGATATTTTCCATGGAATAAGCCCATTTGACATAGCGACTGGTGCCTTAAAAGCCAAACCAGCCAGCGCAAAGTCTTATACGGCCGTTTTCGGACAGACAATGGTTAGGCTTGCCGAGGAAGATGATAAAATTATTGCCATTACGGCAGCGATGCCCGATGGAACAGGCCTTTCCTCATTTGCCAGTACTTTTCCGGAGCGTTTTTTCGACGTAGGAATCGCCGAGCAACATGCACTGACCTTTGCCGCAGGGTTGGCTGCCGATGGCTTCCGCCCGGTTGCTGCAATCTACTCAACATTTGCCCAAAGAGCCTATGATCAGGTGTTTCACGACATCTGCCTCCAGAAGCTTCCGGTAACGCTGGCCCTTGATCGCGCCGGGTTGGTGGGTGACGATGGCCCCACCCACCATGGTGTTTTCGATATCTCGTTTCTACGACATTTTCCCGAGATGACAGTCATGGCCCCCAAAGACGAGAACGAACTACAACACATGGTCAAAACAGCCCTGTACTCCAACCGCCCCATTTCCCTCAGATATCCCCGCGGTGCAGGATACGGCGTCCCCATGGATAAGAGACCCGTTGCGCTTGAGATCGGTAAAGGTGAAATTCTGGCTGATGGAAGCGATCTGGCAATTATTGCAATCGGAGTCACCGTCTATCCTGCCCTTGAAGCAGCGAAACTGCTCGCCGAACGAGGGATCAGTGCCACGGTTGTAAATGCCCGCTTCGTCAAACCGCTAGACAATGATTTGATCCTCCAGGTTGCGCGCCGTACGGGCGTCCTGGTGACCGTTGAGGAAAATGCCCTGGCAGGTGGATTCGGTAGTGCAGTTCTTGAACTCCTGGAATCGGAAGGCATCACCGGCATCAAGGTAAAACGCATCGGAATTCCGGATCATTTCATCGAACATGGCAGCCAGGCTCAGCTGCGTAAGAATCTCAGGCTCGACGCGCATGGCATTGCCGATGTCGCTGGAACAGTTCTTTCCCGCGAGGGAAGACCTGCCCCCCCACTTGTTCGGGTCATCTAACCCGCCACCTCCCCTGACAATCCTTTGATGTCATTGGAACAGCCCTTTCCTTGCCAAAGGTGGGGCGACGCGACACCTTCGTATCAGCGCCTGCGTGGCCGCGGAGAGGTCAATTTGCTTTGAGACGAACAGGTTACAACAGGTATCACTGAACAACCATTGCTGAAAGGAACAGAAAATAATGCGTTTTCCCCTGCAACTGAATATGGATCTCACAAAATATATCCTCTCTAACAAAATGAGAAAGATAGAAAAATTCCCCCTGGTTCTCATGCTGGAGCCAACACATCTCTGCAACCTTGCTTGCTCAGGATGTGGACGTATTCGCGAATACGCGGAAACATTATCGGAAGAGATGTCGCTTGAGGAGTGTCTGCAATCTGTTGACGAATGCCCTGCCCCCGTTGTCACGATCACCGGCGGAGAGCCGTTTCTCTATACGCATATCCACGAACTTATCGAGAGCGTTCTGGATCGCGGGAAACACGTCTATCTCTGTACCAATGGACTTCTGCTGGAAGATGCCCTTAAGAAGATGCGGCCGCACCCAAATTTCATCATTAACGTGCACATGGATGGACTGGAAGCAACCCACGACCGGATTTTGGAAGAGAAAGGTGCCTTCGCGACTGCAATTTCCGCGATCCGCAAGGCCAAGCAACTCGGTTTCCGCCTCTGCACAAACACAACTATCTTCAATGAAACTGACCTGGGAGAGATCGATGACCTCTTCACTCTCCTCACAAGCATCGGGGTTGACGGTTTTCTCGTTGCACCTGGGTTCGGCTATGAGGCCGTGGGAGAGAAGCTTTTCCTGGAGCGCCGCGATATTGAGCATAAGTTCCGTGATGTTTTCGAGATGAGCAAGCGTCACCGCTTCCTTTCTACTCCCATGTATTTGCGCTTTCTGATGGGAGAGAGACATCTGGAATGTACGCCGTGGGGCAACCCAACCCGCAACACCCAGGGCTGGAAGGCTCCCTGCTATCTCATCACCGATGCCCACTACCCTACCTTTCAGGAAATGATGAAAAAGACCGAATGGGACAAATATGGTGTCGGCAAAGACGAACGCTGTGCCCAGTGCATGATGCACTGCGGATTCGAGCCCTCTGTCGTCCGGGAAATGGGCAAGAATTGGCGGGAGGTATGGGAAATGATCGTTTGGAGCCTGTCATAGACGATCCTCTTCCCCTTGCAGAATAACAAAAAACGGTCCGGACATATGCCTGGACCGTTTTTTTTGCTCCGTTGTGAATCAAATCCTTCCATACATCACAAGGAGGGCAAGACTAGAAGAAAACCGGCAACGGGACACTAACGGGACTTTCCCACACCGACACGATCACACATTTTCGTGAGCGGGCATCTGGAGCATTTAGGAGAGATGGGAGTACACATATTCTGACCGAAGGTCACAAGGAGGTCGTTGATACGGAGCCAGTATTGCCGGGGAAGCTTCTTCCGCAAGTCAAACTCCGTTTCCTCAGGGGTTTTGGTCGACACATATCCCCAGCGGTTGCAAATACGGTGCACATGCGTATCAACGCAAATCCCCTCCTTACCGAAACCAAGAGTTACCACAAGATTGGCAGTCTTCCGACCGACCCCTTTTAACCTCATCAATTCGTCAAGGTCGTCAGGCACTCGCCCCTGATAGCTGCCAAGAAGGGTTCTGCAGATGTTCAGGATAGTTATAGTTTTGTTCCGGTAAAAGCCAACCGGGTAGATCGCCTTTTCTACATCTTCAGGCAAAAGCGCCACCATCTTCTCGGGGGTGTCGGCTAACGAAAAAAGCCTTGCGGAAGCGGGCCCTGTTGTTCTGTCATGGGTTCGCAGGGAAAGGATGCAGGATATAAGAACCTTAAACGGGTTCCCTTCACGTTGGGAAACAATGGTAACAGCCGGAGTTTGCCAGTAGCGAACGGCTTCAGTGAGTAACTCCATAGCTTCATCAATCTGTTCTGATTTCATACCTTGCACCTTTGCACCATTTGGAAGTATTGATTGTAGAGAAAGAACCTTCTACCAGCAACGGGAAAATGTCTGGCACTAGTATCAGCGGTTGAAGATTGACACTTTCTCCCCTATACTAAAATAATCTGGCAAATGAGGATGTTTCATGAAAAAATATGTAGATCTCCATATCCACACCTTTCATTCGGACGGATGTTACTCGCCTTCCCAGGTCGTTTCCATGGCTGTGGAACAAGGTCTGAAGGCGATCGCCATAGCCGACCACGATTCTGTTTCCGGTGTTGAAGAGGCCAGGACAAGGGGGATTCAGCTTGGCATCGAGGTGGTACCTGCGGTAGAGCTATCCATCGGATTCCGTGATTATCATGACATTCATCTGCTCGGATACTACATTGACCACCGGGACAAGTCCTTCACCGCCAGACTTTCTGAATTCCGCAAAGCTCGTGATTTACGAGGTAAGGCAATAGTTGAGAAAATCAACATCAAGCTGGCATCGGAACGCAAAGCTGGTATCTCGTATGATGAACTGGTCGATACGGCACAAGAATCTCTCGGTCGACTCCACATTGCCCGTTTGCTCGTGATGCGGGGCCAGGCTCGCAATGTTCAAGATGCGTTCATTCGCTATTTGTTGCCGTGCAATGTACCAAAACGGTACTTTCCTCTCCAGGAAGCATTGGATGAAATCGCCAGAATAGGCGGAGTGTCGGTACTGGCTCATCCGCAAAGCATTTCCGATGACAGGAGAGTTTTGAATTCTCTTATCAGGGAAATGAAACAGATAGGGCTTGATGGCGTGGAAGTGTTCAACAATTTCTGCTTCAAGGATGATATGATTTTTCTGGAAAGTCTCTGCCGGGAGCTCAATCTCGCCATGACAGGCGGATCAGACTTTCATGGCTTCGAAGATGACGTGCAAATCGGTATCGGAAGGGGAGCGCTTGCTGTTGCATATCACCTTCTCGAGCCACTTAAAACTATTGCGGCATCAAGGGGCGAGCAGGTAACTCCTTGATGAAACTATTTTTTCCCCAAAAGGGAATCATCCCTTGCCACCACACTGGTCTCGACTTTCCCAGTATCCGGTTTGGGTCCAGACATACGAATGGGTAGGAAAATGGCAGACGCACGCGAAGTACTGGAAACTATGAAGCAAGTTGCAAAAATCCGCATTGAAATGCTTAAGGAAGGGACTACCTTCCACAGCAAGAGTAAACAGGCCTATTATTTAAAAGAATACGAAGACAAGTTGCGCGAGATTGAGGAGCTGATTCGCCGGATGAATATTCGACTGGTGTATAGCAAGGGGGCTCACGAGAAAGCCCCCCCTGAAGACTGAAGCTACAGACACTGCTGATAATTTTCGATTTGCCTTTCCACGAAAGTGAAACCCTCCGGGCTTATTTGCATACTCCTCCCGCAAATTATTTCCTAAATCGGGGATAAAGCTGAAAGAAGCCTCACAGGGAAATACTGCTTCCTATTCGAAACCAAGCGATAGGGTAAGACTCGTTCTTTTCTCTTTATCAGCATATCGAATCACTAAAGGCAGTCGGTATCGGCCTTCACCTAAAGACTCAAGTGTTCCGTCGAGAGCGATTTCAGGCGGCGATTCTTCGGACGCACTTTCCGCACTTCCGGCTGAAGATGCAAGAGCTGTGGACCAAGACTCCTGCTCAGGCGTCTCGACGCTTTCGGCAACAGATTCGTTCAGTTCATCACCCTCACTATCAAGGGTCAGATCATAGTCGACTGATGGTGCCGGTTCGTATGCTGCCATTTCAGCAGACTCGCAAGACACGACCGGTTCTTCCACCTGCAAAACCTCCTGCTCGATCAAATCTTCGTTCAGTACAAAAGGCTCTTCCTTTGCAACTGGCGCCTGGTTATCGGCCTCTTCAGCACTAGCATACAATGCAGCTGGCGCCGGAGTTTCCAGCTGCTCCAGTGCAGATTCCTCAGTTGGCTCTGCTGGCTCCTCAGCAGCGACCGAAGGTTGCTCCTGCTCCCCAAGGGGTGTATCACGAAGCTTCTGGAGGATCATCTTTACCATTTCAGAAAGTGTTGGCAAAACACCGGCAGCCGAGCTAGCAGCAGCCGGTATCAACAAAACATCTCCTGAATCCAGCAGGTTTTTCATGTCCTCCGGAGTCATTGCGCCAGAGATATCTTTTTTGTTAAGCTGAAAAATGCAAGGGATATCCTCTAGTTTCGTACTGTGAACAGCAAGAGCATCCTTAAGATCATCAAGGCTTCTGCGGTTTTCCAACATCCTTGATGGATCCATGTCCGCAACAAAAACGATCCCGTCAACACCCTTGAGGACATTCTTCCAAATCGCATCGTCAACAACATCACCCGGAACAGTGTAGATGTGAAAATGGATACTGTAATCCTTGACCCCAGCCAGTTCCGGCCTCATGAAATCAAAGAAAACCATCCTGCCGCTTGGGTTATTCAGAAATTTGAATTTACCCCGGTACTCAGGCTTAAGTTTATTGTAAATAAACTCCAAATTGGTTGTCTTTCCCGCCTTAGCCGGACCATAGTAGACAATCTTTGCATGTATTTCTTTTTTCACATCATTAACTAGAGCCATGGGAAGCCTCCCTATTTCTCTTTCGCTTTATTCATTAACAATCGCCGTGCCTGTGTTGCAATAGTCGAAGAAACATTCTTACTTTTTGCTAGCAACCCCAAGTCCCTGCTCGTAAGGCCGGAGAGAAACCGCAAGGTATGCTGAATGGGAGCCTTGGAATTTTCCACCAGAGACTTTTTAATCTGATAGTTCTTAGTCCATTCTTTGTTATTACATATTTCACGAAGGATATCGTCATTATTCAACTGACACTTGGTAATAATCAATATTTCACCATCCGTGATACGGGGGTTCTTGATAACAGAACCGGAAACCATCTTATTCTTGTCTTTGACAAGGAGCATCCTCCATTCCTTGTCTCCAGTCAAGGCCATCTTTATTTTTTCGGATACCCCCATTTCCATGGCAAGCTGATAGGTTGACTTGAACACTTCTTCGTCATCATCCTCCGACTCCTCACCAGTGCTTCCGTCACTTTCGTCGTCCTCGGAAGACTCGTCTGCCGGGCTACTCCTTGTGGCAGTCTCCTGGCTCGATTGGCTACGACAATCAGCAAGATGACAGAGCGTCTGCTCACCCGCGGCAGGGTTGTGAGAGATTATTTCCGCAATAGCGGGATTCTTACCATGCAGCCTCGCAAGAAGTTGCAAAATCCCGGGATGAATTGACTGATCAGAGCAAATTTCAAGGAGGAGTTGCTCGGAAAGACCTTGAAGTCTTGAAAGAGCCGCAGATCGTATTTCCGGATCAGGGTCACGAGAAAAGAAAATATAGCACGACGGGGAGCTCTGCAGACAATAGTTCCGCCTCGCCATGAACAACCTTCAGTTTCTCCAGCCTGGGCGTATCTGCTTGTACATAGCGAGCGGCATCCCTCGATATTTTAACTGTTATTTTCCTCGAAATAGCCATTATCTTTTTATTTCGTTAACGCGAGAGGGTATGGCTTGAAGCCCAGTTTTTTCAAGCGTTCAGCCCCCTTCAAAGCAGCATCCCGTGTTGGGTAGCTCCCTACGGTAAGGGAATACGTGGCAACCGGTGCCTGCGACTTTTTCAGGATGGGAGCGAACCCCAGTTTCCGCAAACGCTCTTGTTCCTGCAAAGCCCTGTGATCGGCAAAGTAGGAGCCGGCATAGATCGCATATTTATTGTTCTCTCTCAGGAGGAAGGCATCCTTGCTAACTTTCTTAACCTTTGCCAGTTCCTCCTGTGCTGCCGGATACGAGGCAACCTCAGCGACAAGTAATCTGTTCATCGGCTCATTTCTCATTTTTGCTGGCATAACAGCAGTCTGCAATCCCGATTTTTCCAGTTTCACCTTGTCAGAACGCATCGAAGACTTCAGGACATAGGTTCCAACGGCCAGGGTAAATTGCTCGACACCTTTTTTTGACTGTTCGCCAGCAGTCGGAATTCTGCCTGACCCAGCCTCGGCCTTGACCGTCGTTGTTTTTTGGGCTACGGGATGCGACGGATTAGCAGATTTTTTGCTAGCGGTAGTGGGACTCGAAGCCGTTTTAGCGGATTCCATTTTCTTTCGTTACCGGTACCTTAATTGTTTTCACAGTTTTTCGCACCGTCGGCACTTCTCCAGGGGAAACCCGCGAATCTGTTACTGCGTTCCCTGATGAAGAGGTCGCAGGGGAAGATGAAGGTACGGGAGGAGGCAAAACCGCCTCCTCCCCGGAGGTTGCAGAGGATTGCACCAGACGCTCTGGAAGGGGTTTTTTGACCTCGGAAGTAAAAACATCCGGTTGCCCCGGCGTTTCTTCCTTTGTCCTCAAAACATCGGTAAAAAAGTAAAAATAGCCAAAGCAAACCGCCAGTGCGAAAAGAAAAAACAGTATACCTTTGACGCTACTTCCCCTGGAGCCGGCCATACCGTTTTCAACCTCGCACACGGGTACACCTTTTTTTACCATCCGCTTTTCCCCCTTCTCAAAACGTAGACTTCCAATCAATAGGAAGATTTATCTATTTATTGTTTGCCGCGGCGTCATTAATCACCTTCTGAGCCATGTGACTCGGAACTTCCTCATAATGAGAAAATTCCGCGGTAAATAGTCCACGATCACTGGTCATTGAGCGGAGATCATTGGCATAGGAAAGCACTTCTGCCATGGGGACGACAGCCCTGATGATCTGTGAATTAGCCTTCGGTTCGACCCCGACAACCTTGCCCCTTCGGGCATTGAGGTCTCCAATCACATCTCCCATATTATCTTCAGGCACAGTAATTTTCATTTTCATAATTGGTTCAAGAAGCACCGGCTTTGACGTTTCCATTGCCTTTTTGAAGGCCATGGAGCCGGCGATCTTGAAAGCCATTTCCGATGAATCAACAGTGTGGAAAGAGCCATCGTAGAGAACAGCCTTGAAATCAATCACCGGATATCCGGCTAAACAACCCTCTATCGAGGCCTCTTGAATACCCTTGTCGACAGCAGGTATATAGGTTTTCGGTATAACCCCACCGACGATCTTGTCCTCGAACAGATACCCTTCTCCGCGTGCCTGCGGAACAAACTCAACCCAGCAGTCTCCATATTGGCCACGGCCTCCGGATTGCTTTTTATATTTCCCCTGCACCTTGACGGAGCTTTTCATCGTTTCCAGGTAAGGGACTTTCGGGGTCTTAAGTTCAACTTCGACGCTGAATTTCCTCTTCAGTTTCTCAATCGTGACTTCCAGATGAACCTGTCCCATCCCGGAAATAATAAGTTCCTTGGTTTGATCGTCTCGTCGTATGGTGATCGTTGAATCTTCTTCCATCAGCCGCTGCAGAGCACTATGAATTTTGTCTTCATCGTTCTTGGTCTTTGGCTGGATTGCATAGGAAATAACCGGTTCAAGGGTTGTGGCCGGCGCATAGACTATCGGCATATCAGCGCTGCACAGGGTATCGCCACTCACCGTTTCCTTCAGCTTGGCAACAGCTACAATATCCCCTGCCACAGCCTGTTTGATGGGCTTCTGTTTTTTCCCTTCCAGTTCGTAAATCTGTCCGATTCGCTCCGTGCTATCACGGGTCGCGTTGTAAACCGTGGAATCGGAATTCAGAACACCGGAGTAGACTCGAAAGACGGAAATTTTTCCGGTATAGGGGTCTGATGTGGTTTTAAACACCAGTGCAGAAAAAGGCTGGGATTCTTCCGGAGCCCGCTCCTCAATCTCATTGGTCTTCGGGTTGATTCCGGAAACACTGCCCCGGTCGATGGGGGATGGCAGACAGTGACAAATATAGTCGAGCAATTGGGGCACACCGATGTTCATGGTCGCTGAACCACAGAAGACTGGGGTAAAGGTATTGCGAAGGGTACCAACCCTTAAGCCGTCGAGGATTTCTTCTTCGGAAAGCTCACCAACATCAAGAAACTTTTCCGTCAAGGCATCATATGCTTCGGCAACCGTCTCGACAAGTTTTTCCCGCATACTTTCCGCATCGACACGATAGTCATCGGGTATCTCTATTTCTGTAAAAGTGCCGGAAAGATCCTTGGCGTAACGATAGGCTTTCATCTTTACCAGATCGATAACACCCTCAAAATTCTCTTCTGCTCCCAGCGGGATCTCTACAGCAACAGCCCTTGCCCCCAAGGCCTTTTCCATATCACCCATGGCCCGAAGGAAATTAGCGCGCTCCCTGTCCATCTTATTCACGAAAGCGATACGGGGAATCTCAGCCTCATTAGCCCATTCCCAAACTTCTTCCGTCTGAACCTTAACTCCTGAAATGGCAGAAATGATGACAACCGCACCCCCGAGAACCCTGAGACAGGAACGGGTATCAGCGATAAAATCGCCATACCCCGGAGTGTCGACAATGTGAAGCGAATGACCATTCCATTCACCATGGTTGAGGGCAGACGAAACCGTTATCTGCCGCTTGACCTCTTCCGGTTCGAAGTCTGTTGATGTCGTTCCGTCATCAACACGACCTAGACGGTCAATCGTCCCGGCGGCAAACAGGATAGCTTCTGTCAGGGACGTTTTCCCCGCCCCTCCATGGGCCACAATTCCAATGTTTCTCACTTTTGCGGTCTCACATTTTGCCATAAAACCCCCTTGCTTATGTAATAGGTAGTACGACTCCTACATGACTCCGAAGGGAAATCTCTCTGTCACCCCCAAAAATATTTCTAACCTGCTAATCATCAGATATATAACCAACTGCTGTGGAAAGCCGTGGTTGCCTGCCCCCGGCATAACTCCGTTGGAAAGGTTGGAGTATAGAGAGACATAATCTTAGCAGCATGATGCTGTTTTGCAATCACTCTTCACCCCATACTTAATCAAGAAGACATCACACTGGCGGTGCTGTTTGACTATTCCGTTCGTACAAAATTCTCAATCCTTCCAAGGTGAGGAATTCATGAACCTCTTCAATGGTTTTTGATTCTTCGGCAATCATTCTTGCCAGACCACCAGTAGCGATAACCCGAGGATTCTCCCGGCTCTCCGCTTTAATTCTCGTGACAATTTCATCAACAAGGCCGACATAGCCGAAGAAAATTCCCGCCTGCATCGCTCCTACCGTATTTTTTGCGATAATCGAGGATGGTTTTATCACATCTACTCTTGGAAGCTTGCTTGCTTTCTGGAACAGGGCCTCCGCGGAAATCATTATCCCGGGAGCTATCACCCCTCCACAGTAATGCCCCTTGGCATTAACCAGATCAAAAGTTGTCGCTGTCCCAAAATCAACAATGATGAGAGCGGTACTGTACCTTTCAAAAGCAGCTACAGCATTGACAATACGGTCAGCACCGACTTCTTTGGGATTTTCGTAATGAATCGGCATCCCTGTTTTGATTCCAGGGCCGACCACATAAGGTTTCAGGTTGAAATAGCGAAGTGACATTCGCTCCAGAACGCCAGTCAGGGCTGGCACCACGGAAGAAAGAATTACATCCCCCACCGAGGCACACTCAATCCCTGAAAAATGAAAAAGTTCCCGAATGAGTATCGCGTATTCATCAACTGTCTTGGCGGTATCTGTAGCAATCCGCCAGTCCCTCACAAGACGGTCACCCTCATACAAGCCAAGCACCATATTCGTATTGCCCACATCTATAACAAATAACACGTTACACCCTCTCCCACAGAAACTAATGAAAACGCCCGAGACGCAGGCGAAGTTTACCGTTACAGGATCGTCACATCTCCGGCAAGCACCCGTTCAGGAGACCCATCCCCACGCGCGAGCAGGAGCGCGCCATCGTTGTCAACGCCAGTGACAACACCCTCCGTTTCCCTGTTCCCAAAGGAGACCCTGACCCTTCTGCCCTGAATTGTACTGCGTGAAAGCCACTCCTCTCGGATAGAAGGAAACCCATGACACAGGTAGTCATCATAGAGCATGTCAAGGGAGGTAAGGAGTGCCCGAGTAAAGTCGACTCGACTGACGGTGGATCCCTTCTCAAGGAGCAGGGAGGTGGCCGGCTGACGCAAATCACTCGGGAACTGCTCCCGAAGCATATTGATATTGACACCAATACCGAGCACGACACAATGGATTGTGTCAGTCTCGGCACTCATTTCATTGAGAAGGCCAGCAACCTTCTGGCCATTAAGCAGGATGTCATTCGGCCATTTGATCGTCGGATGCAGTCGAGCGACCTCTTCGATCGCCCGAGCAACCGCAACCGCCGAAAGGAATGTAAGCTGGGGAGCTCTGACTGGTGACATGGGAGGGCGTAGAATTACGGAACAATAAAGATTCACTCCAGGAGGCGACTCCCAGTGCCGGCCAAGACGCCCTTTGCCAGCTGTTTGCGCCTCGGCAATCACCACAGTGCCTTCCTGGGCGGAGCTTTCCACCAAGCGGAAGGCAAGGTGGTTGGTTGATTCGGTTTCCCGAACACTGACAACCTGACAACCAATTCGTTTCGTTTGCAAACCGGATCTCAGCTCAAGGGAGGTAAGGGCATCAGGAGCTGCAAGGAAACGATACCCCCGGGCGGGGACAGATTCAATCAGATACCCTTGCGATAAAAGATTTTTGACATGTTTCCAGACAGCAGTACGAGAAACTTTCAGGGCAGAGCCAAGCTCCTCCCCAGAAATCAAACAACCTTTTCTGTCACGAAAGAGTTCCAGCATACCCTGTTCAAGGGGCAGTTTTTCGCCACCGGTACTGGGTGTCTCCGTGTCCTTCACTACTCCCCCAAAAGCATGGAAATATCCATAGCACGAGCCGAATGGGTTAATGCTCCGACAGAAATTATATCAACACCGGTTGCGGCTATCTCGGCAATGGTCTCGAGAGAAACTCCGCCGGAAGCCTCAGTCAGGGAGCGATCTCCAATCAAAGCTACCGCGCTCCGCATCGTCTCCAGATCCATATTATCCAACATGATGATATCAACACCGGCAGCGAGTGCCTCTGCAACCTGGTCCAATGTCTCCGTTTCCACCTCAATCTTCATGGTATGGGAAACAAATGCGCGGGCTCGCTCAACAGCAATAGCGATGCCGCCGGCAGCGGCAATATGATTTTCCTTTATCAGGACAGCATCATAAAGTCCACTGCGATGGTTACTTCCCCCACCAATACGAACCGCATACTTTTCCAACTGACGCAGGCCTGGAGTTGTCTTCCTGGTATCAACGACCTTCGCTCCGGTCCCGGCAACTGCTTGCTTGTAGCGGGCAGTCAGAGTGGCTATACCACACATTCTCTGTAATAGATTCAATGCCACCCTCTCCGCCTGGAGCAGAGAAGCAGCATCACCGGTAATATCCGCAATGACATCCCCAGCCGTTACGGGAACCCCGTCCGAAAAGCGGGCAGTAAAGAGCACTTCCGGGTCGACAAGGGCAAACACCCGAGCAGCAACCTCAATACCGGCCAACACCATCGATTCTTTTGCAATCAGCCTCGCAACCGCACTGCGCTTCTCGGGAACCACAGCCATGGTTGTGATGTCGCCGGTATGGATATCTTCCAGCAAAGCATTCTCGATAATTCTATCAATCCCTATCATAAAAAAGCTCCCAAACAGACACGACTCAAACATTTGTAGCGGGCTGGGAATAGCTGTTGATGTACCGTTCCCACACCCAGACTTCCGAAGCGCGGAAACCGGCAAAACCGCTCTTAAAAAGACTTTGCGCAGTTTCAATCTTTATAACATAGGTTCAAAACGACAGCAACCGCTAATCCTCCGATTATCCTTGTACTATCGTTGTAAAGACTCGGAAATGGTGCTGTATCAATGTTCCTGGAACCATGGAAACAAAACAGGCGAAAGCATGCATTGGAAGATAACAGAAGGATACCGGATTAAACAGTTGCTACTGTGCACATTAGATAGGGGGAAAAGAAGATTTAAACAAATTTCCCAGATTTTGGCAACAGCCAGAAGAAAGGGGAAGCGCCAAACAGAAAAAAGCCCTCGTATCCCATGGAGACACGAAGGCTCAATATAAATAAATGGTGATCCCAAGGGGACTTGAACCCCTGTTACCGACGTGAAAGGCCAGTGTCCTAACCGCTAGACGATGGGACCAAAACTTTTCAACAACTATACATTAGATTAAGTGGCTGGGGGACAAGGATTCGAACCTTGGTTGGCGGAGTCAGAGTCCACAGTCCTGCCGCTAGACGATCCCCCAACAGGCAGACTAGGTATATATCAAAGTCACGGGGCTCCGTCAAGCCTTTTCGTTTGCCAAGGCTACAATGCGGAAATCTCCCTGTCTTTCAAAATCTCTGCCGCACCCGCCTCAAGCACCCTGACGTTTGCGGGAATGTATTTGTGATTACGCTCCGGCAGGCTGAGCTTGAGTGCCTCGGCAAGAGCTGCCAGAGAAACCGCACCGGTCCGAGCTGCATACGCCCCAACCGCAACCATGTTAACCATCCGAGGCTCCCCTACTTTCTGTGCTATGGCATTCATCGGAAGTGATATGAGCTCAACATCGCCCCTCACAAACTTGGCCACATCAACCAGTGAAGAATTAACGATGCAAATCCCTCCGACTTTGATCTTCTCAGCATATTTGTCCATCGACAGTTGGTTCAAAATCACCCCAACCGAAGGGTTGCCGACCACCGGCGAGCCAACATCACCATCAGCGATAACAACGGTACAATTTGCAGCCCCACCCCTTTTCTCGACACCATACGACGGTAGAAAAGAAACATTTTTGCCTTCGATAATGGCTGCATGGGAGAGAAGAGTGCCCGCAAGGAGTACTCCCTGACCACCGAAACCGGACATAAACATATCATGCCTCATGCGCAATCCCCCAGTCCACAAAAAGAATTACCCCGACCCTCTAATCACAGATAGCTGCAGATCAGAGACTAGCGGTATTTTTAAAGACTCCGAGCTTGAAATAGGCACACAGCTCGTTGCCGACCCGCTCATTCGCGGTAACAGCATCCATCCCCCAGTTAGTCGGGCAGGCAGACAAAACCTCAACAAAAGAAAAGCCCTTTCCTTCGACCTGATACTGAAAGGCTTTTTTTATCTGTCTTTTTGCGTCCATGAGGTTCTTCGGAGTGTTTACTGCCGTCCGCGCTGCAAAAGCCACACCTTCCAGACCCGACAACAACTCGGTTATCCGGATGGGAAAACCTTCTTTTTCCGACCTCCTGCCATAGGGAGAAGTTGATGTCTTTTGACCCAGAAGCGTGGTCGGCGCCATCTGGCCTCCCGTCATACCATAGGTGGTATTATTTACAAAAATGACAGTGATATCTTCACCACGATTAGCGGCGTGGATTATCTCGGCAGTACCTATTGCGGCCAGGTCTCCATCACCCTGATAGGTAAAAACAAAACTGTCCGGACTGGCTCGTTTTACTCCGGTTGCAACGGCTGGCGCACGACCATGGGGAGCCTCGATAACGTCAATATCGAAATAGTGATACAAAAACACAGAACAACCGATAGACGCAACGCCAATAGTCTTCTGCTTGAGTTCAAATTCATCCAGAGCCTCAGCCACAAGCCGATGTATCGTTCCGTGATGGCATCCCGGACAAAAGTGGGTTTGAACGTCCTTTAAAGCTGCGGGTCTTTTGAATACCTGTTGCATTCTGTAACCTCGACGTTGATGCTCGAAATAATCACGGGCAAGCAGGCCCATGAGGTTGTTATTAAAGATACTTTTTGATCTGTCCAAGAAGTTCTTCCGGAGTAGGAAGCGACCCGGTTCCCGAGGGTCTGCCATAGAAGAAGACCTCCGCATCCCGTGCGACAGAGAGGCGAACGTCCTCGACCATTTGTCCGGTATTGAGTTCTATATCCAGGATCTTCTTGCAGTGCGCGGTGACCGAAGAAAATGCTTTTTCTGGGAACGGAAAGAGCGTTATCGGGCGCAAAAGGCCGACCTTCAACCCTTCATCCCTGGCCATCATCACCGCCGTCTTTGCAATCCTGGCAGCCGAACCGAACCCTGTCACAATAAGTGAGGCGTCGGACGTCTCATACTCCTCCCAGCGGGATTCTTTCTCTTTTAGCTGCTGATACTTGGCATGAAGCTTCCAGTTGTGTGCTTCCAGTTCACCATCACCCAGAAAAAGGGATTTAACAATCCGCTGCTCCCCGCCTCCCGTTCCTCGCAGTGCCCAATCCTTGGCAGGAAGTTCAATTTTCGGCCGCGGATGCGGAATGAGCGGTTCTTTCATCTGCCCCACCACAGCATCGCCAAGAATCATTACCGGGGTACGGTAGATCTCCGCAAGATCAAAAGCATGCATCGTCATATCATACATTTCCTGAATTGATGCGGGAGCTATCACGACGATATGATACCCGCCATGGCCACCACCTTTGACTGCCTGGAAATAATCTCCCTGAGAAGCATCAATGCCGCCGAGCCCGGGGCCAGACCGGGAGATATTCACGATCAGGCACGGGAGTTCCATACCCGCCATGTAGGAAATTGCTTCCATCTTCAGGGATATCCCTGGACTGGATGAAGAGGTCATAGCCCGCACACCGGTTGCTGCCGCCCCCATCACCATGTTGATCGCGGCAATTTCACTCTCAGCCTGGATAAACTCCCCTTTCAGCCCTGGCATCTCCCGGGACATAAATTCTGGAATATCATTCTGAGGTGTGATGGGATAACCGAAATAGTAGCGACAGCCAGCCTCAATGGCCCCCATACATATGGCCTCATTACCTTTTACCAGCAAACGTTTCGGCAAGGTATCCTCCCTTGTACTTTATACATCGCAGCTATTTTACTGACAGCACAGGACAGCCGGCATAATGACTCTTCCTGAGGCAAACGGTTATGGGGACCGTTAAGCCCAAACTCCAAGAGTAGGGCCCTTACTAAGGTACACATCAGAACACTACTTGAACACCATAATTGCCAAATCGGGACACATTTCGGCACACAAAGCACAACCGGTACATTTGTGTTTTGCTTCACTCAGAATCGCAGGCGTATACCCATAATTAGTTATCTGCTCACTCAAAACAATACATTTATGCAGGCAGGCTATGGTACAAAGCCCGCAACCCTTGCACCTCAGTTCGTCTATCTCAATTTTCGGCATAACAATTTCCTTACTGTAGAAAGAAGTATTACCAAAGTGTTTCACATGAAAAAGCAAACAAGAACTGAGGTTGAGTCAGTATCTTTTTATTTATTCAAGGTATTTCACTTGATTTTAAGTCTTTTTGCGATTAAATAAAAGAAGTTCAGACGTAACAAAATCTTTAAGGAGGGATATAAAATGCCCGCAACACTGGTAGAACTTGCCGCCAATATTGTCTCATCACATGCCTCTGTCAATGAAATGACAACAGAGGAGCTTCTGCTAGAGATACAGAATGTTTATGCTGCGCTCCAACAACTTGAAGTATCAGGAACGACTTTCGAGTTACCTGCGGAGCCAGAGGAAAAAGTTCCCACTATGAGCCTCAAAAAAGCGTTCCAGGCAGATCAAGTCTATTGTCTGGTCTGCGGCAGAGGCGGAATGAAGACCCTCGCCCGACACCTCGCGCAAGCACACGGATTAAAACCGGGCGAATACCGCAAGCAGTTTAATATTCCATCAAGCCAGCCTCTGACCGCAAGGAACTTTTCGGAAAGCAGAAAAAAAATGGCTCAAGATAGAGGCCTGGCTGAAAACCTCGCAAACGCACGTGCAGTAAGAGCAGCAAAACTAAAGGCAGAAAAAGAGGCTCCGAAAAAACCGAGCCGTACACCCAAGAAAAAAGCCTGACAAACCGTCTTTGTCTCTCAAACGTCTGAACCCCACTCGGATAGAGAAACCGAATCGGGGTCCAGACGTTCATTTTAGTAACGGCAGAGCTTCTCTCTATCCGGTCTTCTGCATGCTCTTCAGTATTTCCCAGCCTTTCAGAAGATCCAGGGCCCGGAGAATCTGATAATCGCCTTTGAACTGCTCGTCCATCTTGTAGGCCGGCTGCTTTTGATCCTTCTTATCAACCTTTTCCTCACTTCCTTCCGTTGCAAAGTGATTATCAAGATCTTTTTCCCGAATGCTCAAGGTGTCTTTCTTCTCAGCAGTGGTAATTTCCACACTCTCCACGACGATGTCCGGCGTAATTCCCTTTGCCTGAATAGAACGGCCTTTGGGAGTATAATACTTGGCTGTCGTGAGTCTCAGTCCGGAATCCTCTGAAAGAGGAATGATAGTCTGCACGGAACCCTTCCCGAAACTCTGGGTTCCCAGAATAACGGCACGGTTATGGTCCTGGAGGGCGCCGGCCACGATCTCTGAGGCACTGGCACTACCACCATTTATGAGAACAACCATCGGGTAGCCAAGCTCTTTATTCCCTTTGCGAGACGTAAATCTCATTTTTGAGTCCGGGTCTCGACCCTCGGTGTAGACAATCAACTCACCAGCAGGAATGAAGTGGTCAGCCACCCTGACCGCCTGGTCAAGAAGTCCGCCGGGATCATTGCGCATATCCAGAATGAGGCCTTTCAGCGAACCACCATTTTCCACTTTCAAGGCTTTCAGTGCCTTTATAAGGTCCTCGTCGGTCTTTTCCTGAAACTGGGCAATTCTGACATAACCATAGCCATTGTCGAGAGTCTTGAACTTGACGCTCTTGACCTGAATAATGTCGCGTATCAAGGTAAACTCTTTCGGTTTAACAAAACCTTCCCGCATTATCGTGATGGTAATTTTGCTGCCTTTTGGACCTCTCATGTGCTTTACAGCATCAAAGATTGTCATATCCTTGGTTAGTTTGTCCTCAATTTTAAGTATCTGGTCCCCTGACTTGATGCCTGCGCGAAAAGCTGGCGTATCTTCTATGGGAGAGATTACGGTCAGGTAACCGTCCTTTACCGTTATTTCGATTCCCAGACCGCCGAAAGATCCCTTTGTTTCAATTTTCATCTCCTTGTACATATCAGGAGGCATGAAGGAACTGTGCGGGTCGAGCGACGAAAGCATTCCGTTGATGGCGCCATAGACAAGTTTCTTTGTGTCGACCTCTTCTACATAATTTTTCTGAACAATCTTGAGCACATCGGTAAAGAGCTCTATTGACTCATAATCATTCCCGCTCTCTGCTGCGCATCGGTGCTGCACGCCAAAACCAATGACCACAACCAAGGCAGAAATGGCGGCAACAAACAGCGCAAGCCTTCTTCCTTTTCTTTTCGTTACCATTATTCCTCCAAAACCGTGATTATTTTAACATTTTAAACATTTAACTGCTATCGAACCCAAGGAGCCGGATCTATAGGCTTCCCTTGGTATCTAATTTCAAAATAGAGACTCGATCCTCGTGGGGAATCAACGTCCCCGACACTCGCCAAAAGCTCATTCTTCTCAACATTCACCCCGACCCGCTTGTACACTTTAGAGTTGTGGGCATAAAGGCTGAAAAATCCGTCACCATGGTCCACAATAACCATATTTCCATAGCCCTTAAAATATCCGGAGAAGACAACTGTTCCGGAATAAATGGAGCGTACGTCTGCTCCAATTGGCGCGGCAATGGATATTCCGTTGCTAATCGTATATGAGTTAAACTCAGGGTGTTTATGTCGGCCGAAAGAACCAACGATCCGGCCTTGCGTCGGGAAGGAAAGTCGCCCTTTTTGGGCGCCGAAACCGGTGGAAGTGGTTGGCGGGACAAAGGTAGTGCCCCCTTTTCTGTCTGGCTTAACAGAATGTCTACGAGTTTTTGCAGTATATCTCTTTCTCCTGGCCGCTTCAAGTTTTTCTACGATTGACTGCAAACGTCTGGAGTTTGACTTCAGCTCTTGCAATGAGGCGATATATCTCTTTTTATCCTCGCGAACTTTGAGAAGAAAGGAAGCTTTATTCTTTTTTTCCGCTTCAATTTCTTTCTTTTTCAGCACGATGCTCTGTTTGAGATTCTCTTTGCGGCGAACATCCTGCTCCATACTTGCCTTCAGTTCCTTGAGTTTTCCGATCCGCTCATTGTAAGCCGCCACTAACTGGCGGTCATTTTCTAAAAGGGCTTTCATGTAACGGAGATTTTCCAGCATCTGCGGCAATGTCTCTGAAGAAAAGAGAAAACGAATGTTCCCAACTTCCCCTGCTTTATACACGGAAACGAGCCGACCCTGTATCAACCTTTTTCTTGTTTCAACATCTTTGACAACAGAGTCGATCTCAGAGCGCGTCTTCTCAAGGCCCTTCTCGGCTGACTTCATTTCCTTATTGAGATCAAAGAGGCTTCGCTCCTTACTCCGCAGGCTCATATCTATCTTTGCTAACTCACTGGAAACAGCACTTTCCACCCGAGTCGTCTTGGTGATCAGTCGTTTCTTCTCTCTAATCTCGTTCTTGATCCCCTGCAACTGTTTTTTGGCATCAGCAGACCATGCGGAAGAAGAGAGACAGGAAATGAGGAGCAGAAATATGAATAATTTTATTGGCATAATCACAAACTGATAAAGCGTTTCAGGGAGGCAATGCTTCCAAGAAAACCGAGGGCCGCCCCTCCGAAAAGCAGGGCAACGAGGTAGGTAACGGGAAGAAAAAGAAGGCCGGCCTCCATTGTGTTAAAACTGAAAAAGAAATCAGCATTATGCAGGAAAGCCAGGTAAACTCCTGAAAGCACGAGAATTGCAAGAGCCGCCCCGATAACGCCTTGTACCACCCCTTCGATAAGATAAGGAACCTTGATAAATAAACGGGTCGCCCCCACAAGGCCCATCAATTCTAACTCGTCTTTGCGAGCATAAATTGTCAGCTTGATAGTATTGGCGACAATAAAAACTACTGCAAGCACAATAAAACCAGCCACCAAAATTCCAGCAAAGCGGACAAGATTCATGAAATGACTGAAGCGTTTCACCCATTCTTCTCCGTACTGAACTTCGGTGATCATTGGTATTTTTTTGAGTTGCTCAACATACAGGGTAATAGACTTGCTGTCGCGGCTGTCCTTTTTCAGGTGAATCTCAAGAGAAGACGGAAGAATCTCGGAGGAGACTCCCTCCAATAGCGCTTCCTGGCCCTTGAGACGTCCGTAAAACTTCTGCAGCGCTTCTTCCTGAGAGACATACAGTATCTCCGCTGTCCCTGGAAGCGCGCGAATCTTCGCCTTCAGGGCCACGAGATCACCAGGAGAGAGATCTTTTTCAAAATAGGCGGTTACCTGTACCCTATCACTCCAGTTTTCCGTTACTCGTTCTAGATTTACATAGATAAGCAGAGCTAGGGAGAGAATCAAAAAGGCAAGAGTAATCGTCCCAATTGTTAAAAGGGTAACAAGGAGATTTTGCCGAATATTTATGAACGCCCTTTCCACAAAATATTGAATACGCCCTCTGACTCCTTCTCTGGCCAGTTTCGGCCTTTTTGTAACCTTTTTATGCGACATCGGAATCCTCCGCGATACGGCCATTATCAAGAACAATAAGCCGCCTGTGACAATTGTCGATAAGTCGCCTGTCATGGGTTGCCACAACCACGGTACTTCCCCTGACATTCGCTTCTTTCAAAATAGCAAGAACCTTTTCCCTGGATTCTTCATCAAGATTGCCTGTTGGCTCATCCGCCAGAATTATCTTTGGTTCGTTAACCAGCGCCCGGGCCAAAGCTATACGTTGTTGTTCTCCTCCGGAAAGTCGGAGTGGTGTTGAATTAATTTTATGTTCCAATCCCATTTGCTTAAGGACATGGTAGACACGCTTATTGATATCTTTTTTGCCCCAACCCATAACCTCAAGAGTAAGTGCCACATTCTCCAGCACAGTCCGTGAGGGGAGGAGCTTGAAATCCTGAAAAACAACGCCTATTTTCCGTCGCAAAAATGGCAGCTGAGATGAAGGCAGCTTGGTAACATTGATGCCATCAATAACAACCTGCCCCCGCGTTGGTCTCAAAGCGCCGTAGAGAAGTTTCATCAGAGTTGACTTGCCGGCTCCGGAAACACCGGTCAGATAAATAAATTCGCCCTTGTTAATTTTCAGAGTCACATTGCTTAGAGCAGCAGCATCACCCTGATACGACATGAACACATTGTGAAGTTGAATCATCGAAACACTCCGGGAGAACTATACGTACTTAGTAGCGAGGGAAGAGAGGCAAACAGGGCAAGCACAACCGGCCCCGGGAAAATACCATGAGCAATTTATTACTTTTACAACAGGAAGCAACTACTTGAAGGACCAATGCTACTTTTGCGCTTCACCGTTGCATTTAAGTTATTCTGCTATACGCTGCAAGTCAGAAACGAACCATGGCAAAACCCCAAGCAACATAGAAAAAAATAAATGCTCCTCCCCATGCCATGGCGGATTTTTTCAAAAAAAGTCCCTGTTTGGGAAAAGAATAAAACATAAACCCTGCGGCTGAGAATAACCAGCCCCAAAAAGCGATTTCACAAAACAGTGCCAATGTTTCGTTTGTCACGGCTTTCTCCAAAACTGAATACTCTTCTGAGTATAGAGCCAATTCTCAATTTCCACACCATAAGTACCGCTTCACGAACAATCTTTTTAGACATCTTGGAGGTTCCAGCATGTCGATCGATAAAAATGATAGGGACTTCACCGATTCGAAAGCCTTTTTCCATGCAGCGGAAATTCATCTCAATCTGAAAAGAATATCCATCTGAGCAAACTTTATCCAGGTTAATGGCTTCCAAAACTTCGCGCCTGAAACATTTAAAGCCACTGGTACAGTCAGATACCTTGAGTCCGGTTATCATCCTTGTGTAAATTGTCGCACAGTAGCTTAGGAGAAGTCTTCGGATAGGCCAGTTAACAACACTTACTCCCGTCTTGTAGCGAGAACCGATAACAAGATCATAAGAATCCGCTTCTTTTAGCAAAGACGGAAGACTCTTCGGATCATGAGAAAAATCGGCATCCATTTCTACAATATGAGAGGCACCTTCCCGAAGAGCAATTCGAAAACCTTCACGATACGCAGAACCCAGTCCAAGCTTGGCGGCTCGTCGAAGCAAGAGAATGCGGGCATCACTTTTTGCCATTTTTTCGACAACATCGCCGGTACCATCGGGAGAGTTATCATCAACGACAAGAACTGAGATTCTTGGATCCTGGACAAGAACTTCCGGTATAAGCCTAACGATGTTTTCTCTTTCATTATACGTGGGAATTACAACCAGAACTTTCAATTGACAACCTTGCCGCCCATAAAAAGCGGGCAAAATAAATAAAATAAAAGGGAAACTACTGACCTGAGGTCACATACATGAACAACAAAACAAAAGAAACCTGAATATAATAGCTTGGATAGATGCAGAATAGGTTTTTTCCCATTGCAAGTCAAGGGAAAGGGAGCTTGTCCAGGGGAACGGATAAAGCTTCCACCACAAAAAAAAGGCCATGCAGTTGCATGACCTTTTTTAATTCTGGCGGGGTCGACGGGACTCGAACCCGCGGCCTCCGGCGTGACAGGCCGGCGTTATAACCGACTTAACTACAACCCCGCAAGGACTACTCTCTGATAATACAACCGAAACAACTTTGAAAATTGGTGGGCGAAACAGGGATCGAACCTGTGACATCCAGCTTGTAAGGCTGGCGCTCTCCCAGCTGAGCTATTCGCCCGTATCAATATTTGGCGGGGTCGACGGGACTCGAACCCGCGGCCTCCGGCGTGACAGGCCGGCGTTATAACCGACTTAACTACAACCCCAAAACTCTAACTTATCCTGCTAAAAACAGTCACACAGGTTGCCTGATGTGGAGGCTAGCTGCATTATTGCACTATTTTTATTTCTTAGAATTGACCAAATCCTTTAACCCTTGCCCCGGCTTGAACTTGGGAGAGATGGAAGCGGGAATATCAATCTTCTTTCCTGTTTGAGGATTCAAGCCTTTTCGTGCAGCTCTTTGCACCGTGCTGAAGGTACCAAAACCGACGATACTGAGTTTGTCGCCGTTTTTCAAGCAATCAGTGACCGCTTCAATCAAGCATTTAAGAGCTTTTTCAGCATCAGTTTTTGTCAGTTCGGCGTCTTCTGCTATTGCACTAATTAATTCAGCTTTAGTCACTGGAACCTCCCAACACACAAAAAAGAAACGCTGCAAAAAAAGAAGCCTATTTATAGCAAGGGGCACATTGAGTGTCAAGCGTTTTTATCATACTGATATAAATAACAAAAAACTGAAAATCTTTTTTCACATTTTCACAGAAAAGCAACAGACGCCACAAAGCTAAAAGAGAGAATCCTGGTAGATTCTCTCTTTTACCTAGACACAGTAGACACTCTCTGTGACCATCTCTCCGCCGACTGTCAGGCAGATTCTGCCACATTCTCATAAACTATTATCGGTTTTTCCTTGTTGTAGATAACATCCTCATGAATCACCACTTCCTTCACAAGGTTCTGTGAAGGTATGTCATACATCACGTCAAGCATAGCATTTTCGAGGATCGAACGAAGACCACGAGCTCCTGTCTTACGCTTCAATGCCTCTTTTGCAATGGCAACGAGAGAACCGTCGGTAAATTTCAGTTTCACATGTTCTAGATCAAACAGCTTCTGATACTGCTTCACCAGAGCATTTTTCGGTTCTTTCAGAATCTGAACCATCGCCTCCTCATCAAGTTCACTGAGAGTAGCAAGCACCGGCAGGCGTCCGATAAATTCAGGGATGAAACCAAATCTGAGAAGATCTTCCGGTGTAGCTTCAGAAAGAAGCTCGCCAGCTCTTTTTTCGACCTTTTTCTTAACATCAGCACCAAATCCAAGCGTCTTCACGCCAATTCTCTGCTGAATCACGTTATCAAGACCAGAAAAAGCCCCGCCACAAATAAAAAGTATTTCAGTGGTGTCAACTTTCAGAAACTCTTGCTGTGGATGCTTCCTTCCACCCTTAGGGGGCACACTGGCAACTGTGCCCTCTATAATTTTCAAAAGTGCCTGCTGGACACCCTCGCCAGAAACGTCTCTGGTAATAGAAGGTGAATCTGATTTTCGTGCAATCTTATCAATTTCGTCGATATAAATAATGCCTTTTTGGGCCTTTTCCACATCATAATCGGCAGCCTGCAGGAGGTTCAGGATAATGTTCTCCACATCCTCACCGACATAGCCTGCTTCTGTCAGGTTAGTTGCATCCGCCATAGCGAAGGGAACCTTCAAAATCCTCGCGAGTGTTTGTGCCAGAAGAGTTTTCCCTGATCCGGTAGGACCAAGAAGGAGAATATTGCTCTTCTGCATCTCGACTTCACCAGGCTTTTTTACCATTTCAATTCTCTTGTAGTGATTGTAGACTGCTACGGCGAGAATTTTCTTGGCACGCTCCTGGCCAATCACGTATTCGTCAAGAACTTCCTTGATCTCCAGAGGTTTGGGAAGTTTCTTGATATCCGGCCCCATTGCCTCCTCAAGCTTGGTCTCTTCGGCAATTATGTCGTTGCACAACTCAATGCACTCGTCACAAATATACACCGTAGGACCGGCAATGAGCTTCTTCACCTCGTCCTGACTCTTACCGCAGAACGAGCATGTCAGATTATTCGATCTGTCATCTCGTCTGTTCATTTTGGGCCTCCCGCTACGATATTCCGCGATATTATTTCGTCTATAATACCATAACTTTTTGCCTCTTCACCAGACATAAAGTAATCACGCTCGGTGTCATTTGACACCCTCTCTAAAGGTTGACCAGAGTGATCGGCCAAAAGCTTGCTTAGCGTTTCTTTCATGCGCAGGATCTCTTTTGCATGTATGTGGATATCTGTCGCTTGCCCCTGAAAGCCACCCAATGGCTGGTGAATCATAATCCTAGAATTCTTCAGACTAAATCGTTTACCATTTTCACCTGCAGCAAGAAGAAGCGCGGCCATTGAAGCTGCCTGACCTACGCATATGGTAGACACGGGAGCCTTGATATACTGCATAGTATCATAAATCGCCATTCCTGAGGTAACCACCCCACCCGGCGAATTAATGTAGAGGTGAATATCCTTATCGGGATCTTCCGCCTCGAGAAAAAGGAGTTGAGCGATGACTAGGTTTGCGATTTGGTCGTCAATGGCGCCGCCAAGGAAGATAATCCTGTCCTTCAGCAGCCTGGAATAAATATCATACGACCGCTCGCCTCTTCCGCTTTGCTCGACAACAATTGGTACCAGCATACCGCCTCCCATAAGGTGTAACTCATTCAGAACTGCCGAACAAGAAAAGAAAATTACTCCGGTTGCTTCTCAACCTCTAACACATTTGCCTGGCTCAGAAGAAAATCGATAGCCTTATCTTCTCTCATCTGCATGACAAGAGTGTCTTTTGCATAAGGATTTGACTGATAAATCCCAAATATTACCTCGAAATCCTTGTTAGCCTGCTCTGCAATGTCTCTTATCTTTTCTTCTATCTCAGCGTCTTCGACAGCAATGTTTTCCTTTTCGGCAATTGCAGCAAGAAGTAAAGAACCTTTTACCTGGTTAACCGCAACACTTCGTGACTGCTCTCTTATTTTTTCTTCGCTGGTTCCAAGCTGCTCAAAGGACATATTTTGAGCAGCAAGGTTGCTCTTCATGTTTTCGATCAGAACGTTAAGCTGTTTTTCGACCATTGCTTCGGGAACTTCGAATTCATGTTTTTCGAGCAAAGCCTTAACGATATTGTCACGCAACTCATTGTTGATTTTCTGGGCTTCTTCTTTTTCAAACACCTCAGCTAACCGAGCCCTGAGTTCACCAATGTTTTCAAACGAGCCAAGCTGTTTAGCGAAGTCATCATCAAGAGGAGGAAGTTCCTTGGCTTTGATCTCTTTAAGCTTCACGTCAAACGTGACATCCTTACCCGCCAACTCGGCATTTCCATAATCTGCAGGAAAAGTAACCTTCACGTCCCGAACATCTCCTGGAGACATGCCGACTACCTGATCTTCAAAACCGGGGATAAAGTTGTTGGATCCCAACTGAAGCTGATAATCCTGAGCCTCACCTCTTTCAAAAGGCACCCCGTCAATGAATCCTTTAAAATCAATGGTCACGAAGTCGCCATCCTTCGCAGGCCGGGATTCTTCAACAGGCTTTAATTGGCCCATACCCTCCTGAAGCTCCACGATTCGCGCGTCGACAACTTTTTCATCGGCAACCAACTTCCGTTTCTCAACCTGGACGCCCTGATACTCCTTCAACTCAATTTCAGGGGCTGTCTCGAAAACGGCTACATATTGAAAGGATTCTCCGGGCTTCAATGGATCACTTTCAAACTCAGGTTGTGAAACAGGCAATATTTTCTTATCAATCAAGGCTTTAAAATACGTATCGTTGATAAGGTTCTTTAGGGCGTCTGCCTGCATCCGTTCACTATAGTGCTTCTCAATAATGGCCCTGGGCACTTTGCCTTTTCTAAAACCCTTGATTGTTACGGTTTTCTTGATTTCTTCATATACCTTCTCGATTTCTTTGGAAACACGCTCGGAAGGGATTTCAAAGGAAATTTTCTTTTTGACCGGGCTAAGATTCTCGACAGTGACAAGCATTAAATTACCTCTCTCATTTTCTCTATTCGAAGTCTTAGAAGAACATTTCTAGTTGGAATCGGTAGTAAGGCGGGGATTTTTCCTTAACTTTAAGGATAATTGGTGCGAGAGAGGGGAGTTGAACCCCTAAGCCTTGCGGCGCTGGATCCTAAGTCCAGTGCGTCTGCCAGTTCCGCCACTCTCGCAGTTAACTTTGCAAATATAAATAAGCCCCGTGACGACGGGGCTCATTTTAAATGGGGTGGCTGATGGGATTTGAACCCACGAATGAACGAGTCACAGTCGTTTGTGTTAACCACTTCACCACAGCCACCATAAAATTATTCACTTGGTACGCCTGAGAGGATTCGAACCTCTGACCTACGGATTAGAAGTCCGTTGCTCTATCCAACTGAGCTACAGGCGCAAATATGGTCGGGGTGAGAGGATTCGAACCTCCGGCCCCCTGCTCCCAAGGCAGGTGCGCTAGCCAGGCTGCGCTACACCCCGATAAAAAGAGCATACTTATAACATGGATAAATGGGGAGTGCAAGTCTTTTTTACTCACTATTTCCAGCGGAAAAATATTTCCTCAATGTTTCCAGAGCCCTGCCCCTGTGACTGATTCCGTTTTTGACTTCCATGCCCAGTTCCGCCAATGTTTTCCCATAATCAGGGAGCAAGAAAAGCGGATCATAACCGAACCCTCCGTCACCTCTGGGAGAATCAAGCAGTAACCCGTTCAAAGTACCAGAAAATACTGTGCATGTGCCATCAGGAAAACAAAGTGCAACAGCACAGTAAAAAAAAGCCTCTCTCTGCTGAGGCTCCAGACCCGCCATATCATGAAGAAGTTTTCGATTATTTTCCGCATCACTGGCGCCAATCCCCGCATATCTCGCCGAGTAAATACCCGGACGCCCTGCCAGGGCATCGACAACAAGACCGGAATCATCAGCTACCGAGGGAATTCCGGTTGCAAGAGCCGCAGTCATGGCTTTCTTGCAGGCATTCTCCTCAAAAGTCAGGCCATCTTCTATTGCCGCTGGAAGATTCGGAAAATCCGCGAGGAAGAAGAAGCGATCGACAAAACCAGCAAGAATTTGCTGAATTTCTTTCATTTTACCCTTATTGCCCGTCGCTACAAGCAATTCTTTCACTGACTGAGTGCCTCTCTCTGAATTTCGAATAAGCGCTGAATCCCTGCTACGGCAAAGGAACGCATTGCATCCATTTCATCAATACCGAAAGGCTTTGTTTCCGCAGTGCCCTGAACCTCAACAAAACGGTCGGAGGAAGTCATGACATAATTCATATCTACCTCTGCCGACGAGTCCTCTTCATAGTTCAAGTCGAGTAAAACTTTACCATCCACGATGCCGACACTCACCGCTGCAACCGCTTCAAGCAGAGGATTTCGTAGGAGAACTTGTGCAGCACATAGCTTCTGCACGGCATCGGCCAACGCCACATAAGCGCCGGTAATAGCAGCAGTTCGAGTCCCCCCATCAGCCTGAATCACATCACAGTCAATATAGATCGTCCGCTCGCCAAGGAGTGTCAAATCAGTAACTGCCCGCAACGAGCGCCCGATAAGACGTTGAATCTCATGGGTGCGGCCACCCACTTTCCCCCGGGAAGACTCCCGTGACGAACGAGTCTGCGTAGCTCGAGGCAACATGGAATATTCCGCAGTCAGCCAACCGGACCCCTTGCCGCGCAGAAAAGAAGGGACCCCGACTTCAACCGAAGCAGTACAAATAACCTTGGTATTGCCGAACTCGACAAGGACGGAGCCCTCGGCATACTTCGTATAATTCCGTGTAATGGTAACTTCTCTGAGGCAGTCAGCCCCTTGCTCGGGTCCACGCATTTTTTCTCCCAACAACTCCGACAAAATCTCCAAGCCGAAGAAATCTCTCCAGCAACCCGGTACAATGAAGAAAAATGCCCAGGAACTGAATTCAATGTAATTCAAGAAAGCCAAAAAATGACAATGACCCACCAGGGCCATTCCCAAAACAGAAAAGGTTGGCTTGAAAACAGCACTAGCCAAACCTTCTATAAAAACTAGCCTAACTCCCGACACTTTGTCAATAGCGAAGGGCCAGAAATCCGAGAGAGCTCCACCGACATAAAAAAGGACCTGCACGGAATACGTACAGGCCCTTTCAAACAAGCTAGCAGCCATGAAACCTCATGACGTTACGAAAAAAATTATTCCACAACTATTCTGCAGTCGTGGGATCGATCATCAGCTTCACTTCTGCGACACTGTTTGCCGGGAAACCACCACGCTTAGCATGCTCCAATACCATTTCTTTATTAGGAGCAATATAGACGCAGTAAATCTTGTCATCGGTAACATAACTCTGCACCCACTGCACTTCGGGGCCCAATTCTTTAAGAACACTGCAGGACTTCTGCGCAATTCCCTGCATGTCCTCTGGTCCAATATTACCTGCACCCGGAATTTCCCTCTCGATAACATACTTCGGCATTGTCTACTCCTTTTCGTCATGGAATTGTGAAGTTGCCTTCTTCTACTTGTGTGATTCTATCAAAGGATCCATATAGTGCAATCCTTTTTTCTCATTATAGACTGAGCGCCCTACCCTGAAAACACGTCTCATTCAATACAAACAAAAACCGCCCACCCCGAAGTCGGGACAGGCGGTTTTCTCTTCCTGCTATCAACTCTTCATTCTAGAAGGGCAGCTTGCCGAAAACCGAAAAGGTAAACACCGGCAGAGCAGAAGCCCGATAAAGCTCAGAACGATTAGCATCCAACCCAACAACTGTCCCGGAAACCTTCTCCGTAGCAGTTAACCCAAACGGCTGACGTGACAGCACGGTAAAAGTTGACATCATGAATGCCAGATAGTTGCCTTGCCGCTACCTTTGCCAAACCATCTGGATTGACCCTTCACGATCTGCATAGAATAAGTATGCCGCGATGGCCAAAATAAACATCATCATGATGGAAGCATTGCCCAACGACCTCATGTTTTCTACGCCCCAGACAATAATGCAGTGGGCAATTACCGGTCAGATAAAGCCGAATTCCAAATGAAATTGAAGCAGGTCGCCGTGAATGCATGCTTACCAGGAACGATAGGCGTTGCATGCATGAGACCACCAATTGCTACCGTAAACCGACGCAAAATGCATCGTCCCACAGGTTTTCGGGTCACCTTGCCCCAAGTAAAAACAAACCAACCGGAAACCACATCATGGCAATTGCTATCAAGCAGTACTAACGTCATTTTTTTCCTCCCTCAAATAAAAATTAAATTTCCCCAATTCAAAAGCCTTTACATGAAAACCAAAACAAACCAACAAAAGGACTACATTGTGACGCTTCTCGCTGACCCTCCTTTCCATGTAATAGTTTAGCGATGATTTTCACATCCGGCAGGCAACAACAACCACAAATGGTCAGAGCCAGTGAAGGCCAAAACGCACATGCCAACCGGACCAATCAAAACGTTGTTTTGTTTTGTAGCAATTTAGGTGCCAAGAAAAAACTGTTCTTACGGCAGGGAAAGAAAATGACGCGAGGTCGATTGGCATATATTTTAGGGGGCTTTTTTGCTCTTTCCGACAAAACGATCTTTTACTCATCCAACACATAGCAATGGCCATAATGTTAATTTTCAGAACATTTTTCTATAATAGAACAGTTTTAGCAGAAAAGCTTGAGCTACGCCGATAAAGAAATACCTTGTATTTATTCAGTTGGAAATTCGCACTCAGCCATGCGGAACAGAAGCAAATCCGGGCCACGAAACTATCCTCTTTGCGAAGAGCAGGAATCCATCAAGGTTTTTCTCTCAATATATTTCGTATTTGAGTAAACGACATTCTATTGGGCCGTTAAAAAGGACAATCCGCCGGGACGGCCTGAGTCCAATACATGAGGCCAGCAGAGGATTTCCGGTCAAGACATACGCTGTATAGCCTTGAAAGGATTTCTTCAAGGTATCACCCAGCTTTTTATACAAAAGCTTCAGCGATTCCTCGTCTCCCAAGCGTACACCATAGGGGGGGTTGCACAAAAGGATACCGGAAGGAGAAGGGGCTACACACTCTTCGATTCCTGCCCGTGAGAACGTCACAAGACCGCCTACCCCTGCACGATCAGCGTTTTTCCGTGCCATTTCCAGGGCACCGACGGACGAATCTGAACCAAGAATTGGAATTGGCAAAGATTCAAGCGCCTGCGCCTGAGCGTCTTTCAGGATAGTGCTCCAGAGAACCGGATCAAAGGACAACCATCGCTGAAACCCGAAACCAGGCCTCGTGAGACCAGGAGCACGGCGTGAAGCCTTCAACGCTGCCTCGACAGGTATTGTGCCCGATCCGCACATGGGATCCACCAGAGGAACAGTTCCATCCCAGCCAGTCATTTCTATTATGGCAGCGGCAAGCGTCTCCCGCAAAGGTGCTTCCTTCTTGTCAAGCCGATACCCTCGCTTATCAAGACTGACACCGGAAGTATCAAGACTGACAGTGCAATAGTTGCGGACAAGATGAAGATTGACCTGGAGACCGGGAGACCGGGTATCCACATCAGGTCTGCGGCCGAAAGAATCACGTATCGAGTCAACGATGGCATCCTTTGCCTTCAGTGCTGCAAATCCAGAATGCGTTATCTGCGAATCTCGAAGGTTGCAGGACACCGCAAGGGTGATATCCGGATTGAGATACAGTTGCCATGGAACAGCGCGAACCCCATCATACAGGTGCTGAGGAGATTCGCAGGCAAAACCGGCAACAGGCATAAGAATACGCTGGGCCGTGCGCAACCAGAGATTGGCACGATAGCAGGTTGCCATATCTCCTTTGAAACGAACCCCGCCTTTTTCGAGGGTCACCCCCGAAACTCCCAGTCTGCGGATTTCATCGGCAAGAACCTCTTCCACGCCCTTTGCTGCTGTTGCAAAAAACTCCAACTCCATTTTTACCTCGCTAATCTGGCCCAACCGCGCCTACAAAAAAGGCCGCGCCAATGTATTTGACGCGGCCTGGCCCTTGTTCTGAAAGAGACTACTCGACAAAGCTCTTCAGCTTCTTACTTCTGCTTGGATGTCGAAGCTTGCGGAGGGCTTTTGCCTCAATTTGGCGGATCCGTTCCCTGGTAACCTCAAAATTCTGGCCAACTTCCTCAAGGGTATGATCGCTCTTTTCGCCAATTCCGAACCGCATCCGCAAAACTTTTTCCTCTCGCGGTGTAAGACTGGAAAGGACTCGAGCCGTCTGCTCGGAGAGGTTGGCCTTGATAACTGCTTCCAAGGGAGAAACAACCCCCTTGTCCTCAATGAAGTCACCGAGATGCGAATCTTCTTCTTCACCAATTGGTGTCTCCAGGGAGATGGGCTCCTTGGCAATTTTAAGGACCTTTCGAACCTTATCAAGCGGCAGGCTCATCCTTTCGGCAATCTCTTCAGGAGAAGGCTCCCTCCCGATCTCCTGGACAAGTTGTCGACTGGTACGAATGAGCTTATTAATGGTCTCTATCATGTGAACCGGAATTCGGATTGTTCTGGCCTGATCGGCAATCGCCCGAGTTATGGCCTGACGAATCCACCAGGTTGCATATGTTGAAAACTTATAACCCCGCTGATATTCAAACTTGTCAACAGCCTTCATCAAGCCGATATTGCCCTCTTGAATAAGGTCAAGGAACTGCAGGCCACGATTCGTATATTTCTTGGCAATTGAAACCACAAGCCTCAGGTTTGCCTCAACAAGCTCCGACTTGGCATCCTTAGCTTTTCTCTCACCCCGTTCAATACCCTTAATTTCTTTTGCCAACTCATACGCAATAAAACCTGAATCCTGTTCAATTTTTTCCAGTTTCTTTTGCGCTGCCCGCAACTTCTTTTCCATTTTGAGCGCTTCTTCCGACGAAGAAGAAAGACGAGCCAGTAGTTTTGTTCGAGCTGCCTCATTATCTAGAGCCTCGCGGCAAAGCACTGTCAACTCCTCAACGGGGATATCGGCGTCACTGCCCACTTCATGGAAATCTGCCATAATCCGATCAACCTTAAAAGAAAGCTGCTTGAGGCGCTGAGCTATTCTCTCGATGTGGCGATCTTTGAGGCGCAATGATTTCAAAAGATCCGCAGTCCTGGACTTAAGATCCTGCAGTTCCTGAGCAAGACGCTCTCTCTCGACATCTGCCAGAGACCCCTGGAGGGCATTCTGCAGCTGCTCCATATTCGCATCACAGGACCTGATATCGTTTATCATGGAAAGAAGCCTGGTTTTCTGGACATCCTCCTCATCCTCTTCAAGTTCCTCTTCTTCAACCTCTTTACTGATATCTGCAGCATTGATCTGGAAATTCACAAGCATGTCACCAAGAGCTATTACCTCTTTGACGGTAATAGGGGTATTGTAGATAACCCGTGCCACATCCCTGTCGCCTTCCTCAATGCGTTTTGCTATTTCAACCTCTCCTTCGCGGGTCAGGAGTGATACTGAGCCCATTTCGCGCAAGTACATGCGTACCGGGTCACTGGTTCGACCAAGAACACCAGGCTCGAACTCAACCTCTTCCTTCTCTCCCTCCTGCTCCTCATCCTCGTCCAAGTCCAACTTGGCCTTCGGAATTTTGACCTTCTGAGCTGAGTCAACGACCTCTATATCCATCTCACCAAACATGCTCATCACATCATCAATCTGGTCCGAGGAAACAATATCAGCGGGAAGCAAATCGTTGACCTCATCATAAGTCAGAAAACCCTTTTCTTTCCCTAAATCGATCAAATGCTTCACTTCATCCAAGTTCTTTTTTGCCATCCGGTTCACCTCGTCTTCAAGTCAATCAAATCTATAGTTTCAATTAAAGTTTACTTCAGCAAAGACTTCTTCGCACGTAAAGAATCTATACGTTTCAGGAGCTCATAATAGGAATCGCTTTCAGGATCAGTTTGTGCCAACTTGAGACCAAGATTCTTGATCTGAAGCAAAGCAATCCGGTCCAGTGTGCGACGACATTGCTCGAAAGCCTTGCGCACATCCATTTCCTCAAGATGCTCCTCTGAGATAAAAAGTGAGGCCAAACGGCTCCGCTCTTCGGAAGAATCCACCGAATCGAGGAGCTGCGACCAATCTATGCGCTTATTTTCCGTAACGTGTCGTATAATATTTTCCACCACCGGAAGCACTTCCGCACGAAAAATTTGAGCCGGTCCGAACTCAGCAACCTGGTGCACTACTTCCGGATATTTCCCCATGAGCGACAAAAGCATTTCTTCAGCGCCAGCAGTAGCCTTCTTATGCTCCTTCTGGGGACGAACAGGGGAACGAGAGACTTCCTCTTTCCCCATCTTCCTTCGAACATCGTTTTCTTCAATACCGAGGAAACGAGCGATTTCCCTCAGATACAGGTCTCTTTCTACCGCATCTGCAATCTTGCGAAGTCGTGGCGCCAGCTCTTCCAGCACCTTCACCTTCCCCTCAACACTGCCAAGGTCCTCCTGGCTGCAAAGGTCTCTGAAAAAAAACTCAAAAACTGGCAAGGCAGCGGAAACCAACCCCTCGAAGGCATCAACGCCATATTTTTCGAGATAAGTATCCGGGTCTTCCCCTGCAGGCATCTGCACAACACGAGCAGGGAAATCTTCCTGCAAAAAAGTCTCCATTGAGCGCAAGGTCGCTTTTTTGCCGGCATTGTCAGCATCAAACAAGAGATAAACTTGTCCGACAAAGCGTCGGAGAAGTTTCAGGTGAGCATCTGTCAGCGCAGTGCCGCAGGTTGCCACAACGTTACGCACACCAGCACGATACAGCGCCAGATGATCGAAATAGCCTTCAACAATGAACGCAGTTCCTTTTTCGCGCAGGGCCTGCTTTGCCATCCCTAGACCAAAAAGAACTTCGCTCTTGTGATAAACAAGCGACTCGGGTGAGTTTAAATATTTGGGAAGGGAATCATCGAGGACTCTTCCCCCAAAGCCAATAACTCGCCCATGGATATCCTTGATAGGAAACAGGAGACGATTCCTGAAACCGTCATAGTACCCGCCCCGCTCCCGGCAACGGACAAGTCCCACCTTCTCCGCCTCAGCAAGAGGAAATTTTTTCCGCTCCAAAAACCGTGTCAGGGCATCCCAGGATTCCGGGGCAAAACCTAGTCCGTACGCCCGTGCAGTTTCCAAATCAACGCCGCGATTTTCGAGGTAGTGGCGACACGCAGAGCCCAAAACTCCATCCTGCAGCAGATCCTCATAGAACTTTGCTGCGATTTCATGCACATCGTAGAGGACTTCTCTCTCATCACGAAGACGCTTTTCAGCTGCATGTAACGGGCGCTCGGGAATGACGACGCCGATCCGGCGAGCCAGAAACTTAACCGCCTCAGGAAAGGACAACCCTTCCATCCGCATGATAAAACTGATTGCATCACCACCGACACCACAGCCGAAGCAGTGGTAGATTCCTTTTGCCGTGTTCACATTAAACGAGGGAGTTTTCTCTGAATGAAACGGACAAAGGCCAAGATAGTTGACACCGGATTTTTTTAGGGCAACATAATCCGAAATTACCTCCAGTATAACCGCCCTTTCACGGATTTCCCGGATTATTTCGTCAGGAATCATCACAGACTAAACCCATTCATGATGTCTTGCCCATACCAGAGAGACACCCATCATGTATAAGCGGAAACGAAACGCCGGCATCGCTGCTGCTTTCGGTATGCAATCCGGCCCGCCACCACGTCAGGATCTCCCTGCCACAGATAAGGAAAGGTCGGGCGGAGGCGGACTTCTCAATCGACGCACAAATTTTCAACGGAACCGGCTTGGCCGTTCCCAAGGAAAAAAGTATGCATAGCATGAGAGACCCCTGCAAAATACCCAGAAAAACACCCCCGATACGATTCACACTGCCAAGGAAAACAACTTTGAGCAGGATGGTCGCTAGATAACCCAGAAGAAAGAAAAACAGACCGAGCGCCAGAAAGATGAGCCCAAAGGAAAGGAAAAGAGTAATGGTATGGGAAAAATGACTATGGGATTGAAGTATCCCTGCAAATGGCCGGTAATAGGTAATAGCTGCCCAGCCTCCGATGACAAGCCCCAAAAGGGAACAAACCTCCCTGACGAGCCCTTTCATGAATCCTTTTACCGCAAATATCAGTAAAACAACCCAGATCAGGATATCAACGAGGTTCATTCCGTACTCTCTGGTATGGTCATAAAGTAAAAGTAGGGGCAAATCATCAGATCGCCCCCACCATTCAACTACCTATTTGAATACAATTTGGAGAGGAACACAAAAAAGCGTTTTCCACAGTACTGTATCCCCTCCAGAATAGTTCGTCTAAAAACATCGGATTCTTAATCAACAATCTTCCGCTGCTTCTTCAGTGCCCTTTTACGAGCGGCAATAGCCTTCTTTTTCTTCTTGATACTTGGCTTTTCGAAGTGTTCACGCTTTCGAACTTCAGAAAGAATTCCTGCTTTTTCGCATTGCTTCTTAAATCTTTTCAGCGCAATTTCAAATGATTCGGTTTCCTTTACCCTTACTCCCGGCATCCATATTCCCCTCCCTCCTATATTTAAATTTTTTGGTGTTTATATGAAGAGATCTAGCCGTTAACAGGGGGTTGGTAGTGTAAAGACTAGACATAATACCATTCGACACCCTCTTGTCAAGTAAAAACTGAAAAGAATTCTTTGTCTACATTTTTCAGGAGCCGCGTGACTCCTTTTCCACGATACCGGAAACTCCAAAACGACGACGCAATTCCCGGTATATTTCTTCCGGATCGATATCGTAATAGGAGAGAAGTACAAGCAAGTGATAGAGCAGATCGCCAGCTTCATAGACAATCTCCTCTCGCTTGCCACCTTTCCCGGCAATGACCAGTTCGATCGCCTCCTCACCGGTCTTTTTCAGGATCGTATCAAGACCTTTCTGAAAAAGAGAGACAGTATAGGATTTCTCGGCAGAGCCGTTTTTGCGCTGTTGGATTAGCTGGAACAAGAGATCCAGAATCTCGCTGCCCTCTCCTTGTGAGACATCCGGTCTATCGGCACTGCTCATATCCGCACCGCAACATTCTTCTGCCTGAGATATTCCTTCGCTTCACCAATCGTGTATTCACGATAATGGAAAATGGAGGCAGCCAAACACGCACTCGCGCCACCTTTGACAAAACCGTCATAGAGATGTTCCAGATTGCCGACACCGCCTGAGGCAATGACAGGAATGGAAACTGCGTCAACTACACCGCGGGTCAAAGGGAGATCGTAGCCGTCCTTTGTCCCGTCACAATCCATGCTGGTGAGGAGAATTTCGCCCGCACCGTATTCCTCCATTCGCTGAGCCCATTCAAGAGCGTCGATACCGGTTGCGTTGCGGCCGCCGTGGGTATACACCTCCCAGCGGTCCTCTCCCGGAACACGTCGGGCGTCAATGGCAACCACGGTGCATTGCGAGCCGAAGCGCTCTGCAGATTCCTGTACGAACTCGGGGCGATGGACAGCAGCAGTATTGATGGAAACTTTATCTGCCCCTGCATTCAGCAGTCGGCGAATGTCATCCACGGTCCGGACCCCTCCCCCAACGGTGAGAGGCATAAAAACCCGCTCTGCGGTCCGTCGAACCACATCGATGATGATGTCACGCTGATCGGAAGAAGCAGTAATATCCAGAAAAGTCAGCTCATCGGCACCTTGGCGATCATACATTTCGGCAATTTCCACCGGATCACCAGCGTCTCGCAATTCCAGAAACTGGACGCCCTTGACAACCCGACCACCTTTCACATCAAGACAGGGAATAATTCGTTTTGTTAACATCCTGCTTCTCCGGTAGATACTTTCTTTCCCTTTGTCAGGGCTATCGCCTCAGCAAGTAGAATAGCGCCGGTGTAGATCGCTTTGCCGGTAATGACACCGACTACTCCGCTTTCTTCAATGGCCATCAAGGCTTCGATGTCAGCCATTCTTGAAACCCCTCCGGAAGCAATGATCGGGATGCAAACTCCTTCAGCAAGGGTCCGAGTGGCATCAATGTTAGGCCCAATCAGCATTCCGTCGCGGCTAATATCAGTATAAATGACGGCCGCAACACCAAATCCTTCAAATTTCTTCGCCAGATCACGGGCACTGATATCGGTAACCTCCGCCCAACCCTGTACTGCGACCATACCATCCTTGGCATCGATGCCAACTACGATTTGACCGGGAAAGAGCCGGCAGGCTTCTTTGACAAGTTCGGGGTTTCTTTGCGCAATAGTTCCGAGGATAACCCGGTTTATACCCAATGAAAGATAGGCCTCGATGGTTGGGATATCGCGAATCCCCCCGCCCAGTTGAGTAGGAACGGAAACTGCCCGGACAATTTCCTCGATGGACGTACGGTTTTTCGGTTCACCGGCAAAGGCACCATTGAGATCGACCAAGTGTAACAGCTCGGCACCTTGGCGCTGCCATGTCAGCGCCTGCTCGGCAGGGCTGTCGCAAAACACCGTATCCCGTTCCATAAGCCCCTGCTCAAGGCGGACGCATTGCCCATCCTTCAAATCAATTGCCGGAATTACAATCATTTCATCTCTCCAAAATTCTTCAGAATTGCCAGACCCATCTCTTGGGACTTCTCGGGGTGAAACTGGGTTGCAACGATATTGTCCTTCCAGATTGAAGAACAGAATTCAATTCCGTAATCTGTAGTTGTAGCAACAACTGAGGGATCCGCCGGCTGCACATAATAGGAGTGGACAAAGTAGAAATTTGTCCCGTCAGGAATCCCGGAAAAGGCCGAAGGACAGCGCTTCACACTAATTTGGTTCCAGCCCATGTGCGGAACTTTCAGCTCCTCGTCAGCCTCCTGCATTCCTTCGGGGAAACGGAGCACCCTGCCGGGAATCACATCCAAGCCCTTATGGAGCCCAAACTCCTCACTTTCAGTAAAGAGCAGCTGGAGTCCTAGACAAATACCGAGAAAAGGACGTCCATCGCGAATAACCTTCAGGATAGGATCAATAAAGCCGCCTTCTTCAAGATTTGTCATGCAATCCCGAAAAGCACCTACACCGGGAAGAACAACCCTGTCCGCCTCCAAAACCATCTTCGGATCGGCAGTCACCACGGCTTCGAACCCCACTCTTTCAAAGGCCTTCTGAACAGAACGAAGGTTTCCCATCCCATAATCAATTATTGCTATCATTAGTATCCCGCATCGCGAACAATGATCACAAACAACCCTTGTCTCGCGTTTGTATTTTCACCAGTATCGTTCGTAACACCTGCGCACTTACCCTATTCCCTGGAATATGCCTGTTTGAAAAACATTTCAGAGGTTGAGAACTGGCATCATCCCGTGAAAACTACAACGTTCCCTTTGTTGACAAAACACCGGAAATTCTCGGATCAATCCCGGTAGCCTCATTAAGAGCTCGGGCAAAAGCTTTGAAACAAGCTTCAACGATATGGTGAGTGTTTTCTCCGTATACCAGGTTAAGATGGAGATTCAGGCAGGCAGTATTGGTAAATGCCTGAAAGAATTCCCGCACCAACTCAACATCAAACTCACCGATTTTTACCTTTGGAAGAGGAACATTGAAGCAGAGGTGTGGTCTTCCTGACAGGTCGATGGCAGCGGAGGCCAGGGTCTCGTCCATAGGAACCGTTGCTTGGCCATAGCGGCGAATTCCGGCCTTGTCAGCCAACGCCCTTTTCAATGCTTCGCCGAGGACAATACCAATATCCTCCACCGTATGATGGAAATCGATATCGATATCACCCTGAGCCTCTACCTGAAGATCGAACAATCCGTGACGGGCAAACAGATCCAGCATATGGTCCAGAAACGCTACCGATGTGCAGATCTTGGCGTCGCCGGTTCCATCAAGTCCGAGGGACAACCGTATCCGCGTTTCTTTCGTCACCCTTTCAACTACGGCGGTTCTTGGCATTGAAGCCTCCTTGGGATATCAGCCGATTTCCTCGAGGGCAGCGGCCGTGATTTCCATCTCTTCGCGGGTGCCGATGGTAATGCGCAGTCCCGACGAAAGTAACGGGTCAGAAAAATGGCGAACCAGTATCTTGCGCTGGAACAAGCCTTCATACACACGCCGGCCATTCCGGTCAGGCGGCACGGCAAACACGTAATTGCCATGTGAAGGTATTACGTCATAACCGAGCCGTCGCAACCTGTCGGCAAACGCTTCCCTGGTCTCGCAAATCTTCCGGATGCAATCCCGGAAATAGTCCTGGTCGGAAAGAGCGGCACAGCAGGCAGCCTGGGCCAGTCGATCCAGGTTATAGTGATCACGGATCTTATCGAGGGCAGCGATGATTTCAGGTCTGGCAATGGCCAACCCCAACCGCATACCGGCAAGGGAGTAGCTCTTGGAAAGGGTTCGGGTCACCACCACGTTGTCATACTTCCTGACCAGATCCAGTGCGTTCTCATCGGCAAAATCAACATAGGCTTCATCTGCCACCAGAATCCCGTCACAACGTTTTGCAATCTCCTCGATGTACTCGAGGGGAAAGGCAAACCCAAGAGGTGCGTTTGGCGTGGTAAGGAAAAAGATCTTGCCGTTGTAACGTTCCGGAAAATCCGCAATACGGAAATCGTCAGTCAGGCCGAAGGTCCGGACCCTGACCCCCTGGATTTCCGCCAGAGTAGAATAATAGGAATAGGAGGGATGGACATAGGCGATCTCTTCGCCCTCTGCGGCACAGGCCCTGATAAGGTTATTCAGCACTTCGTCGGAGCCGTTTGCCATGATGACCCACGAGGGATCGAAGCCGTAGAGAGCACCGGCTATCTGGCGAAGACGACTGCTGGAAGCACAGGGATACTTGCGTAGCGATGCTCCGTCGCTGCCAAGTTCAGCAAGAATCGCCGTAACTACAGACGGAGAAGGCGGATAAGGATTTTCATTAGAATTCAGCTTAAGAACGACCTCGCCGTCGGGAGGCTGAAAGCCCGGAACATATCCTGCCATCGAGGCAATGTTGGAACGCAGAACGCTCATAACTCTTTCCTGTTTTTGATCCTGATTTTCACTGATTCTGCATGAGCTTCCAGGCCTTCCAACTCAGCAACACAGATAATGTCATCCCCCAACCTCTGGAGAGCCCCTTCGGAAAAATAGATCAGCGAAGACTTTTTCACAAAGTCATCAACAGACAGGGGAGAGAAAAAGCGTGCCGTCCCGCCGGTGGGGAGGGTATGATTTGGCCCTGCCAGGTAATCGCCGGCGGATTCTGGCGTGAAGTGACCAAGAAAGATCGCCCCCGCGTTCCTGATGGAGGAAAGAATCTCAAAAGGGTTTTCTACTGCCAGTTCAAGGTGCTCCGGAGCCAAACTGTTGGCAAAAGAAATCGCTTCGGCAAGGTTTTCTGTTACGACAATAACCCCAAAGTCGTCCCATGACTTACGTGCAATGGCAGCACGACTGAGACCTCCTAGCTGGACAGCCACCTCGGCTGCAACACTTTCACCAAAAGCGCGATCAGTGGTGATAAGCATAGCAGAGGCCAGTTGGTCGTGCTCAGCCTGGGAAAGGAGGTCAGCCGCAATGTGAGCGGGATTCCCGCTGCCGTCGCTAACCACGAGAATCTCGCTTGGCCCGGCGATCATGTCGATTCCAACCTGCCCGAAGACGAGTTTTTTGGCTGTCGCAACATAGATATTTCCCGGTCCGGTAATTTTGTCCACCCGGGGCACAGTCTCTGTTCCGTAGGCCAGTGCCGCAACCGCCTGGGCTCCGCCTATGCGAAAAATCCGGTCAACACCAGCAAGTTTTGCGGCAACCAGAACATACGGGTTGACCTCCCCGTCAGGGGCTGGAACCACCATAATAATTTCAGAGACACCGGCAACCCGCGCCGGAACGGCATTCATGATAACACTGCTTGGATAGCTCGCCTTGCCTCCCGGCACATAAATACCGACACGCTCCAGCGGTGTCACCTTCTGACCGAGGAGGATCCCTTCTTCTTCCGAATCCAGCCAGCTTTTCTGCTTTTGCATTTCATGAAATCGGGTGACCCGTTCGACTGCGTGGCGAAGGGCTGCAATTTCTTTCTCCCCCGCTTCGGCAAAAGCACGGTCAATCTCATCCTCACCAACCAGCAACCCCTTCGCGTCAGTTTCGAAACGATCGAATCGACTCGTATACTCAAGTAAAGCCGCATCACCCCGAGAACGAATATCGGCTATGATCTCCAGAACGAGACCCTCGACGGCAGGGTTAGTCTCCTCCGAACGTCTGAGAATAGCCGCAAAGCTTTCAGTAAAATCAGCATCATGAATATTGAGAAATTTCATAACAGACGGTCCTTCAGTGCGACATTTCTGAACAGGAAACAGGCAGCCCCTAGCAACCCTAACCTACTGCTGGGGGGTCGTAGAAGGGAACGAAAAATGCCGTTACCTTTGGAATTCAAGGTTACAAATGTTTTTCCAGACCTTCCAGTATTTCCGTGATCCGCTTGTGCCTGGTTTTCAGACTGGCACGGTTAACAATCAATCGGCAGGTAATCTCGGCTATAGTATCCACTTCAACAAGGCCGTTCTGCAGTAGGGTCTCGCCGGTGGATACGAGGTCAACAATCCGCTCGGAAAGCCCCACCAGCGGCGCCAACTCAATGGAACCATAGAGCTTGATAAGCTCCACCTGAATGCCCTTTTCAGAAAAATATTTTTCCGTGATATTGGGATATTTGGTTGCAATGCGGATATTCGTCCAGCTCAAGGGATCATCGGTGCGGGACAATTCAGCCGGCTCGGCGACGACCAGTCGGCAATAGCCGAATTTCAGATCCAGAGGCTCATAAAGATCCTTCTGTTGTTCCAGAAGGGTATCCTTTCCGACAATTCCCAGATCGGCACAACCGTATTCGACATAAGTAGGAACGTCGGTGGCACGCACGATCATGTAGCGCATCTTCTGCGCCGGGTCTTCGAAGATGAGTTTCCGGGTATCAGACAGAAGCATCTCGCAATCGATGCCGATCTTCTTGAATAAGGCAACGGAATCCTGCAGGATACGACCCTTGGGAATGGCAATAGTAATGTAATCAGTCATAGTGTTGCGTCCTTCATGGTAATGCTATGGTCTTCGCTGTCTTGCAGCTAGAAGGCAACAGAAAACACTGGCCTTACGCCTGTAAACGGGTCATTCCTTAACCCGCCTGATATCCGCCCCGAGTGCTGCAAGTTTCTTCTCGATGGCCTCATAGCCCCTGTCCAGATGGTAGATCCGAGATATTTCGGTGGTATTGTCTGCCGCAAGACCGGCAAGAATCAGGGAAGCCGACGCCCTGAGATCAGTGGCCATCACAGGTGCACCGGAAAGTTTTTTCACACCCTTAACGGTAGCGGTATTACCCTCGACAATGATATCGGCACCAAAACGGAACAGCTCGGAGACATGCATAAACCTGTTTTCAAAGATATTTTCACTAACAACACTCGCCCCTTCGGCAATCGTCATTAAAGCCATGAACTGCGCCTGCATATCGGTCGGAAAGCCGGGATAGGGACGAGTTTTGATATTAATGCTCTTGAGCTTTCTCGCCCCCTTCACCCGCACGACATTATCCTTGTGGGAGATCTCCACCCCGGCATCCTGGAGCTTGAAGACAAAAGCATCCAGGTGGTCGAGGCGCATGTTGTGAATCCGGATATCACCGCCGGTAATGGCAGCCGCAGCCATGAAAGTTCCCGCCTCGATCCGATCAGGCATGACGGAATGGGTAACCGCTTGCAGTTCGGTGACGCCGGAAATGTGGATAGTATCCGTTCCGGCACCCTCTATCTTTGCCCCCATCTTTGTCAGAATCTCTGCCAGATCGACAATTTCCGGTTCACGGGCGGCATTTTCCAGGACAGTCTCACCCTTCGCGGTGACGGCAGCCATAAGGAGCTGCTCAGTACCACCTACCGTGGAAATATCAAAATTGATCCGTGCTCCCTTGAGCCGCTTTGCCCGTGCCTCCACATAACCATGTTCAAGGGTTATCTCAGCCCCCAGGGCCTCAAGTCCCTTGAGGTGAAGGTTGATCGGACGGGCTCCGATGGCACATCCCCCCGGCAATGACACCCGTGCTTTACCGAACCGGGCCAAAAGAGGTCCGAGAACAAGAACAGACGCCCGCATGGTCTTGACCAGATCATAGGTGGCCTCGTAGCTACTAAGTCGGGATGTATCTATCCGAACAATATTCCCGTTTCCCTGGATCTCCGCGCCAAGGTTCTCAAGAACCTTGATGGTGGTATTTATGTCCCGCAGGAAGGGTACGTTGCGTATTTCATGGCTACCGGGAGCCAGGATGGTGGATATGAAAATGGGAAGTGCAGCATTTTTTGAGCCACTGACAGAGACGTCTCCGCTCAGTTTCTTGCCACCCTTGATGATCAGCTTGTCCAATGCAGTACCCCTGTTTTGCCATGCTGCCTTTCACTGCAGCAGCATTGAATAAAATTATGGATATACGTGAGAGATCGTCTCGTTACTTTTTTCTACCGCCTGCCACACGCTCGATGTTGCCCGGATCGCTGGCAGAAAATAAATCACAAAAAAACCCGCTCGCCTCGAATATTTTCAGGACATCCGGCGCTTCACCGATACCGACCTCCAGCAACAGCCAGCCGTCTTTCTCCAGGAAAGCGGGTGCGGCAGGGATAATGCAACGATAATAGTCCAGTCCGTCCGGACCGCCATCCAAGGCTTCCCGTGGCTCGTAATCGCGGACTTCCGGCTGAAGAGCAGCAATTTCCGCTGTCGGGATATAGGGTGGATTCGAAACAATCAGATCGAATTTTCGGCCTTCTAACGGTTCAAAAAGAGAGCCTTGCAAAAGTGTCACTGTTACGCCATGGCGATCCGCATTCCTTTGCGCAAGCTCCAGAGCTTTCGGAGAAGGGTCAACCCCGAAGACATTTGCATCAGGACAGGTCTTGGCCAGCGCCACGGCAATGCAGCCGCTCCCGACACCGATATCGAGGATAGCCGCCCTGGCAGGGCAGCGGTTAACGGCTTCCTGAACCAGAACTTCCGTATCGTGGCGCGGAATCAGCACCCCGGGAGACACTTCGAAATCAAGGCCGAAAAAATCCTGACTCCCCAGTATGTACTGCAAGGGTTCGCGACGCGCCCGACGTCCCACGAAAACTTTACATGCCGCAAGTTCGGACACTGTTAAGGGCTTATCGAAATTGACATACAGGCCAACCCGGTCCAGGCCGAGAATCTCGCAGAGCAGCCATTCCGACTCCAGGCGTGAATTCTCGACACCCTTCTCTGCCAGATAAGCCTGCGTCCAGCTCAGAACCTTGAGTATCGTCCACGTATCGGTCATGGGCAGCCAGGCACAGGGCACAGGGCACAAGGCACAGGATTTAAACAGCGGAATCTCTGCGTGAGCAACTCCCCTCCTGACAGGCCAGATAGGTTGATAGTGTCCATAGATAATCCCTTGTGCTCGCCTTTACGCTGCTTCGCTCTGCGCCTTGAGGGCCTCCATCTGGTAATGGGCGCGAAGGGCGTCAGCTATCTCGGCAATATCGCCCGCCATGATTGCATCGAGGCGATAGAGGGTTAGTCCGACACGATGATCCGTCATGCGTCCCTGAGGAAAATTGTAGGTACGGATTCTTTCGCTTCGATCTCCGCTACCTACCTGCAGTTTTCGGTCGGCGGCCATCTTCGCATTCTGTTCACTCACCATGACATCGTAAATCCTGGATTTCAGAACCTTCATGGCCTTGGCGCGGTTCTTGATCTGGCTCCGTTCCTCTTGACAGGCAACTACGATACCGGTGGGAAGATGCGTTATACGGACCGCCGAGTCAGTAGTATTCACGTGCTGGCCACCGGCACCAGAAGAGCGATACACATCTATCTTAAGGTCAGTCGGGTTGATATCAATATCAATGTCTTCCGCCTCGGGGAGCACGGCTACCGTGCAGGCGCTGGTATGAATCCGTCCCTGTGTCTCGGTATCGGGAACCCGCTGCACCCGGTGCGCACCTGACTCATACTTGAGCTTGGCATAGACCCCCTGCCCCTCCACCAGGGCAACGATTTCCTTGAAACCGCCAACAGCCGATTCGGAAAAAGAGATAATCTCTACCTTCCAGCGGTTTGCCTCGGCAAAACGATTGTACATCCTGAAAAGATCCCCGGCAAAGAGCGCAGCTTCATCTCCGCCGGTACCGGCACGGATCTCAAGCACGACACTCCTGTCGTCATTCGGGTCCTTTGGCAGAAGGAGAAGTTTGATCTCTTCTTCAATTTCCCTCCTGCGAACTTCCAGTTCCTCTAATTCCGCTTCGGCCATCTCGCGAATCTCAAGATCCGACTCAGCCATGAGTTCCCGGTTGTTATCCATATCGGCAAGCAATTTCTTGTACTCACGATAGACGGTAACGAGCGCGGACAGATCGGAATGCTCCTTATTGAGCTTCCTGAACTCTCCTTGGTTCCCAAGGATGGCAGGATCCGAAAGAAGTGATTCAAGCTCATTGTAGCGACGTTCCAGTTCTTCAATTTTGTCAAGCATACATCATACCTTTTACACCACTATTCTATCGTCTTTGTAGCCACTGTTCTCGTCAAGGGCCTCTTCCAAAGAGCGGATTGCCACCTCTATCTGGCCCTCATCCGGCTCGCGTGTTGTCAGCCTCTGCAGGGCGAGTCCAGGTGCAATAAGCATACGAACCAGACGCGATTTATCATACTTGGCACTCAACTTCAGAATCTCATAGGAAACACCCGCAATAAGGGGAAGCAGGACGACCCGCGAGCCTGCCTTGAGATAAAAAGGCCATAGCTTGGGAATCAGGGAGAAAACCACAATGCTCACCAGCATGACTATCAGCAGAAAACTCGTTCCGCAGCGGGGATGAAGCCGGCTGAATCGCTTTACATTTTCCACCGTCAAGGCAATCCCTGCCTCAAAGGCAAAGATTGATTTGTGCTCCGCCCCATGATACTGGAAGACCCGCTGGATATCATTCATCCGGGAAATAGAGTAGACGTAGATCAGGAACACGATTACCCGGATAAAACCATCCACCAGATTGAAAACAATATTGGAACCGCCGATATAGGGAACCAGGAGTTTCGTCAGGAAGAGTGGCAGAATAAAAAACAACAGGATTCCAAACAGGAGAGCGACAGCAATAGTTCCTCCCATTGCAAGAGGACTCATATCCGACTTTTCTTCGCCTTCAGAGATCGCCTCGTTCGCGGAAAAACTGAGGGCTTTCATGCCGATGACGAGAGAGGTGAAAAGTGCCACAGCCCCCCGCACCAAAGGTATTTTCACCAGGGGAAATCTTTCCGAAAGGGGAATAACCGTATCTCGCTTCACTACTATCTCACCATCAGGGCGTCGCACGGCTATGGCCATGGAGCGTGGTGCTCTCATGAGGACACCCTCGATAACCGCCTGCCCTCCGATATTTATCTTACCCATGCCTTGCACACCTTTCCATCTCTACTTACCAGGGAAACAACGTTCAGCGAAGGTTCTCAAAAAATGCCCTGACCTGTTGGATGTGGCCGCAGGTTAAGGCACCCTCCGGACACGGCCCATCGAGACAGGACGGCCCCGCCTTTTCGAAAATTACCGGTGCGACATCTTTCACCAGCGTCAACATTTCCACGGCCATCGCCCGGATTTCCCACTGGGCACGTTCGCAGCAGCGAAGTCGAAAAAAATGGAACAGTTCCCGTGCATTCATGGTGACCAGAATCTTTGTCTCGGCAGCATTCGGCAAGACATAGCGGGCGTCTTCGGCTGGGATACCAGTTTCAACCATCTCGCCGTAAAGACGGTGAACGTCAGCTATCAGTGCCGAAAATTTTCCGGCCAGTTCCTTGTTGGCCGCAATACTCGGCGGGACAACAACGTCAAATGTCTCTTTATGGGAGACATACCGCTGGGACTGCTGAGAAAATGAGGCTATGCGATGACGCACAAGCTGGTGAGTGGTAACCCTGGAAATGCCCTCGATACCGAAGGTAAAGGAAGCGTGCTCCAAAACCGAGTGGTGGCCGAGGGAGAGTATCTTTTCCAGAAAACCCCGAATGTCACCTCCAGATATGCGTTCCCGCAGATCACCGATGGTAACGGGAGAATAACAGAGTCTCGCAGCAAGGGCGACAGCCTGCTCCGGATCAGGTGTGTGTTGGACAAGAGTAACCAGCATGAAAACCTTTCAGAAAAAGCCCAGTCGGGCTGGCAAATTGAGGAAACAGATAAGGGGATTTCGCCATGGACAAAATCCCCTCTCCTTGCATCCACAGGCCGAGGCCCTGTTACATGCCGTATCTTTTCTTGAACCTCTCGACACGCCCGGCAGTATCGACAAGCTTCTGCTTACCGGTAAAGAACGGGTGACAAGCCGAGCAGATTTCCGTTGTGATCTCGGACTTCGTGGAACGGGTCAGAAACGAATTGCCGCACATGCACTTGACCGTTACCTCAGAATATTTTGGGTGAATGCCCTCTTTCATTACTTCCTCCTTGCGTAAAGCAGACTGCTGCGTCTTCTCATTCGATAACACTTCAATCGTCTCTTCGATACCTATTTCTATCGCTGAATGTAACCTCTATAGCTCCATCAGAAGTATTGAAAGTTAGCACCTTCGTTTTTTTTTATCAAGAGTTTTTTCACCTGTTCATCGAGTCGAGAAAACCTTGATTGGTCTTTGCTTCGACGAGCTTACTGAGAAGAAACTCCATACTGTCGACCACATTCATGGGATGGAGAACCTTGCGGAGTATCCAAATACGGTTGAGAGAGACCTTATCGATGAGCAATTCTTCCTTCCTCGTACCGGACTTATTCATATCGATGGCAGGGAAAACCCTTTTCTCCACCAGTTTGCGGTCCAGGTGAAGCTCCATATTGCCAGTACCCTTGAACTCTTCGAAAATAACCTCGTCCATCTTGCTTCCCGTGTCAACAAGGGCGGTTGCGATAATAGTGAGCGACCCACCCTCTTCGATGTTACGCGCCGCGCCGAAAAACCGTTTCGGCTTATGGAGAGCGTTGGAGTCAACACCACCGGAAAGGACCTTGCCCGAAGGGGGTATGACGGTGTTGTAGGCTCTGGCCAGACGGGTGATAGAATCAAGCAGAATTACCACATCACGCTTATGCTCAACGAGTCGCTTTGCTTTCTCGATAACCATCTCGGCAACCTGGATATGGCGCGAGGCCGGCTCGTCAAAGGTCGATGAAATAACCTCGCCATTCACAGAGCGCTGCATGTCGGTCACCTCTTCCGGCCGCTCATCAATGAGGAGAACTATCAGGTAGACCTCGGGATGATTTACCGCAATGGAATTGGCGATATTCTGGATAAGCATCGTCTTGCCGGTCCGGGGAGGTGCCACTATCAAGCCACGCTGTCCCTTGCCGATTGGGGCTATCAGATCCATTACTCGCGTCGACAGGTTGTCCGGAGTCGTTTCCAGCCTCAACCTCTCCAGTGGGTAGAGAGGGGTCAGGTTATCAAAGAGAATCTTGTCACGGACCGCTTCAAGCGGCTCGAAATTCACCGTCTCTACCTTCAGCAGGGCAAAATAGCGCTCCCCTTCTTTCGGTGGCCGTATCTGACCGGAAACCGTATCGCCCGTCTGAAGATTGAATCGGCGTATCTGGCTCGGAGACACATAGATATCATCAGGGCCCGGCAGATAGTTGTAGTCGGGAGCCCGAAGAAAACCGAATCCGTCCGGAAGGGTCTCAAGAACCCCCTCCCCGAATATCATGCCGTTTTTTTCCGTCTGGGCATTAAGGATGGAGAAAATAAGGTCCTGTTTGCGAAGACTCGAAGCTCCTTCGATATTCAGACCTTTGGCAATAGCCGACAAATCATTAATTTTTTTACTTTTTAGCTCTTGTAAATTCATTTCTTCTCCTGCCGGAAAGCAAATAGTACCAAAATATTAAAGCCGAACCGAATCATTCGGCAAGATCATCTACCGACGAAAAGCGGTTCTGGAACTTCACTGTACAATAACGTCGGGCGACACCTTCCAAGCGTCAACAAAATTTGAAAAGTAGACGACATCAGTGAGGATCTCTGTACATTCTGAAAAGGATCATGTCTTCATGGAGGGGTAATTAATATGACTCTCTACAGGCAGATATCCGTTACTCACATAAGGAGGAAGGCCGAAAAAGCATCTGGGCAGCGGACACAAACCTGGTTTCACGATTCAAGATTTAACGATGGAATACCTGCAAATAGAATTAAAACCAGCCAATTATCGTCTGGTTGTTGAAGGTTCGTGGTCTTTGGATTTGGAAAGATATCGATAGGAATACAAATTGGCTAAGATGTGAGGAATGTTTTCATTTAAACTGCAATCAACAATTTTGTCAATACAATTTTCTGCACTGCTCCCGAAAAAAGCCGCTTTCCGATTATCAACCATGCAACATTCTCGGGAGAGCCGTGTTTTCCAGCTCAAAGGCCGGGAATATTTCTTCAAAAGCCTTCACCACCTGCGGATCAAAATGGGTACCGGAATTAGAGAGTATTTCATTTTTCGCAAAGAAGGTGGGCAGGGCCTTCCGGTAAGGGCGATCGGAGGTAAGGGCATCATAGACATCCGCGACAGCAATAATCCGTGCGCCCAACGGAATGTCTTCGCCCACAAGAGATTGGTATCCGTTACCGTCATATTTTTCATGATGCCCGAGGATCAAGGGAAGCAGTTCCGTCACTCTGCCACCCAGGGGTTGCAGAAGACTGGCTGCCTTCACGGTATGCGCCTTGAGATGTTCACGATCAGCGGCAGTTAACGATCCAACCTTGGTTAGCACCTCGCGACTCACACCAATTTTTCCCAGGTCATGAAGCAGGGCAGCTATACGGATATTCTCCATCTCTTCCTCGTTGCAGCCCATCTGCTGGGCAACCTTCTCCGCAAGCACAGAGACCCGGTAAGAATGGCTGTGGGTATGCTGGTCAACGGAATCAATTAAGAGGGAAAGCATCTCTATGACACCATGGAATGTCCTGCGAATGTCTTTTCTGGCCGCCTCCTTCTTCTCATACAAGAGTCCCATGAAGTAGCCGGTTATAAGAAGGAATCCGCCCCAAGTCCCGATATCAAGCCAACGATCCTGGTCGTGGTTTTCCGCGAAACCAAATGTCTCTGGATATACGTAGGCCACAGTGCAAATAAGTATCATGGAAAAAAAGGCTGCCAATGTTGCATAGCGGCGGCCGTAGAAATAGGCCCCGAGGAGCACGGGAAGGTAAAAGAAATTCAGGAAGGCCCGCTGATTGGACACGAAAAAGAATATAATTGCGGTGATTACAACCAGCAGAAAAACAATGATAAGTTCTTTGTCGATCACTCGGAAAGACTTCTTCAGTCTAAGATTATGCAGTTTCATGCTCAGTCCCTCACAATGAGGTTGCTGGAATCCAGGTCTCTTTCCTTGGACAAGTGCACTTCCACAACACGTTCTTTAACTACTCCCTGATAATCCTTCTGTCAAGAAGCAAACTCTTTAATAAACCGGAATACCACTTCAGAGCATCGTTTGCACGACATCGGCATTATGAGTTTTCACGGGACAGTTCCACGTGAGGATTCTCCCGGAGTTTTCCTTCACATTCGTCCACGTATCCACCACGACATCAATGGTAACGACCGCACAGGTGGGAAGATTGTCGAAGCAGCAACCGGCAAGATAGTTACAGAAGTCCGTCAAAGCTGGATTGTGGCCACAGACCATGACCTCTTCATGGCTATCTTCCAGCCCCCGAACAAACGCAAGGAGATCATGAGCGCCCGCCTCATACAATCTCCCGTCCTGCACGATCTTTTTTTCTGACAGGCCCAGTTCCGCGACAATTCTTTTCATGGTGGAAAGCGCCCGTTTCGCCGGACTGGAAACAATCAGGGAAGGTCGAGATCCTCTCTCCCTGATCCATAGCCCCATGGCCAGGGCATCTTTTTTACCTCGTTTTGTCAGGGGCCGGTCGAAGTCCGCGCAATCCGGGTCTTTCCAGCTTGACTTGGCATGTCGAATCAGCGTTATCCTCTTCATCTCACCACCAGCCAATAACCGCCAAATAGTGCGAATACGACCTATTCGGTTACCTGGAAAAATCCGGAGCAGTACTGACTTCCCCCGCGATCCGATCATCTACATAGCTCAGAATGGTGTCCACCGCAACTTGAACCCCATTCCCGTCCGGCAGAGTTGCAGCGATCCGTCTGACGATATCCCTTTCGGCAACCATGCGGAAAGACTCGGTAAAGGTAAGATCGTACACCCAGGCAAGCTGGAGCAGCTTGAAATCGTTCAACGTTCGGGCTGAAGAGAGAGGAACGAGTTCCCCTCTGGCAACCTTTTCCAGCACATCTGACGAACATTGCGGTTGATGGGGAAAGTTCAGTTCCACAACCTCCGACCTTTTTTCAACAGGCAGTTCGTAATTTTCGATAAAAACCCGCCAGATATCAATTTTATCAGCATCGCGAAGGAGCTTAAGGAAGTAAAGCTGATCTCCCTGAAGCTCCTTTGGCACAAGAAAAACGTTATGGCTCTCTACTGCATGATTTACCACGTCCCGTTCATGGGGAAACAGGTCAGCGAGAAGATCTATTTCACGAATTAATTCAGCCCCGAGAGCAGCATGGTCAACAGAGATACTGTCCCGGAAAGTCCGGAACTGGTGATACTGCTCGAACCTTCCCACATCATGCAAAATCGCCACAACTTCTGCCAGAAGCAGACGATCGTCATCCACGCCTTCGTCAGCCGCAAGCCTGATAATATTGGAGCAGACATTGTGGGTATGTTCTTCCTTCAGGAGAAAATGACGTTGATCATCCTCATTGTCAGAATAAAATGAGCTGCAATACTCCGTAAACCAGGCGCGGATTTGTATCAGGTTTTCCTCTGTCACGAAAAAACTCCCTTTTCACCATGTAAGTTAAGACTGGGCAGGCTGTAAAGCGCGAAATGCCCTCAGGACAATTCGCGCCGCATCCCGCATGGAATCGAGGTAATCGACACAAAAAGAACCTTCGTTCTTATTGTTGACAACCACACAAATCACCCCGGAACGATAGCCAATGGCACCAAGAATGTGCAATAGAATACTGGCCTCCATCTCCATGTTCTCGATTTTCAAACCAGCAACCCCGGTATCCACTGCGGCAAGTTTTTCAACCAGATCCGGAGCAGTTGGTGTAATTCGCACGATGGCTCTTCCCTGCTCCACAAAAAATCCGGAACTCGTCACCGTGACCCCGCGTTTGCAGGGCACACCAAGATGAAGTGCTTCCCTTTCCAGAGCGACCCGTACCCTGGAGTCTGCTCTCACCGCATAGGGAAAAAACCGCCCTCTAAAACGTGCATCTTCTAAAACACCATCATCGATCGCGCTTCGCACCCGTCTTTCCAGACGCCGGCAATCCTCATCAGGCAGAGCAGTATCATAAAACAGCCCGGTGTTTTCCAGACCAATCCCATAATCGGTAACAATCAGCGTCCCCAGATCCGTCTCAGGCTGAAGCCCCCCAGAGGTGCCGATACGTACCACCGTGAGTGGCTCAAATGATTCCTTGCGCTTCCGGGTGGAAAAATCGAACTCATTCAGTGCGACCAGCTCATTCAGAACTATCTCCATGGAAGGGGCTCCGATTCCTGAACTGGTTATGGTTACCCGTTGTCCCGCCTCCTTGGCATAGCCGGTAATTGTTCGAAAACCGCGGTGATTCCGATCGACTTCGACAGACTCCAGAAATTCTTTGGCAAAAAATGGAACTCGTTCAGGGTCTCCCACAACGATAACATGAGTGGCCAATTCCTCGGGCAGGAGGTCAAGATGGTATACTCGCCCTCCACGCAAGGGCAGTTCTGCTGCAGAAAAAGATCCGTTTTCCATACTATATTCCTTTCACTGATGTTCTTGCATCAGGGTCGATTGTGGCCTGTAAATCATCGAATCGCTTTTGCAGGATTTTTTCGTTGAATCATTGTCCTCCCCCCTCAACAGCTTGCCGAGACAGAGACAAAACTTTGGGTCACAACACATCTGTGACTACTATATCAGCATTTGCCCTGTGAGAAAATAGCGGGTTTTCATTTCAACACCATCCGACAATCCGAGCAGGACTTTTCGTACGCTATATATTGTCTTCCTCGAATGCTTTTATCGGGGATCCATACTTTCAGGCGGCAACAAACTGGATTGCCGATCAGGTTCCCTAAGGGAATGACAGGACTTGGAATTGGCGGAAGATCGATTCTAATCAGATTCCAAACTTTACTGTAGACTGACAAAAATACACCCTTTGCCCTCTCGAAAAAGTGGTAAGATAGTCCAATTAACTACTATCATATCCCTGCGGAGCACCTTGAAAGGCCCGTGTTGCTGATCAAGCCAAGGAGTCCTACCATGACACTTAGCGACCTTATCGTCGAATATCTGGAACAGTTTGGCATAGAGTATGTCTTCGGAGTACCAGGGAGCCCTCTCGGCCCCCTGTTTGACGCTCTAGTGAGGAGCGAACAACGGGGCGGGCCCCGGGCTGTACTGGCACGCCACGAAGCGGGTGCGGCATTCATAGCAGACGGTTATGCTCGCGAAAGCGGCAAGATCGGAGTGTGCTGCTCCACCACCGGACCCGGCGCAACCAACCTGATAACCGGGGTTGCCTCGGCATATGCCGAGCAGATTCCAATGCTGGTCATCACGTCTCAGACCCGTATCTCCGACTTCAGTTTTGGTTGCTTCCAGGATTCGTCACGCGATGGCGTCGACATAGTAAGCATGTTCGACCACTGCACGCGCTACAACTCCATGGTGACACACCCCAATCAGCTGGAAAAAAAACTTGCCGCTGCCCTCACCACGGCAATGGGAAATCCGAAGGGACCCGCCCACCTGAGTATTCCCATCGACATTTTCGCCACCAAGGCCGACGGTCCAGCATCATTCAGTGGCCTCCACGCCCTGCTCAGCGCTCCAGAAACAACCGTAGACGGCTCAGCCCTTGATCGCCTTCATGAAGAAGTTACGGCAACTCTGCGCCGTGGAGGGAAAATAGCCATCCTGGCAGGCTACAATTGCATCGGAACTGGGGAGGAAATTACCAGATTCGCCGAGTATACGGCGGCGAAGATTGTTACCACCCCGCGGGGCAAATCTGCCATCAATCCCTACCATCCTCTGTCACGCGGCGTGTTTGGTTGCGCCGGCCATGCATCAGCACGACAGGCACTGGCAGACGAAAGGATCGAGTTGATTCTTGCTGTTGGCACAAACTTGAGCGAATGGTCTACCAGTAAATGGGATCCAATTCTCATGAGCAATAAAATGGTCCACATCCACCCTGACCGATCTGCCTTCACCCGCTCCCCTATGGCGCTTTTGCATGTACAGGGATCAATCAAAACCATTTTTGCAAAGCTGAACAAACAGCTAAAAGCTAGCAACCAAACATTTCATCAGGCAGGAAATTTCGACCCTGTTACCTTGGCCGGGACTTCATACATTCCAACTGGAACAGAAGTGCGAAACCCGGACTGCTGCCGACCGCCCAGCGAAGGTCAGCTCCTCAAGGCACCCCAAGTCTATTACGAACTTATCCGCCGGCTACCCAGGGAAAGCCGCTTCTTCATCGATAACAGCAACAGTGTACCCTGGTCGATCCACTATTTCTTCCATTCACGGCCGGAAAGCTACCACCTCGCCATCGAGTTCGCCACCATGGCCTGGGCGGTGGGTGCCGCGATCGGGGGAGCTTTTGCTAATCAAAAGTCACCCTCGGTCTGCATTGCCGGTGACGGCTGTTATTTGATGAGTGGACAAGAGATCACCGTGGCGGTGGAGCAGCTGCTACCGGTCATCTTCGTGGTCCTGGACGACCAGGCCTACGGCCTGATCAGGCACGGGCATCGGGTCACGGGCTCGGAGAAAGTCGAATACCGCATTCCGCCGGTTGATTTCGCCAAGATGGCTCGGGCCACCGGCGCCGATGCGCATACAATCAGAGAAGTCAAAGATCTTGAGATGATCGATTGGCAAGAACTGGCTCTTCATCAAGGTCCAACGCTATTACATGTGCTCATAGACCCGGAAGAGTCCCCTCCTTTGGCCATGTCCTGACGGGACGGCTGCCTTCCATTGCCGTCACGGTCGGCGCTGAAAACAGGCAGTCAAACGGGAAGTAATTCCTCCGCAAGATGTTGCCAGTACCACTCAGAAATGACAATAGAAAGAAAAAAGGGGAGCCATTTGGCTCCCCTTTTTATTGTTCGTGCGATTTACGCTGGCCTTATTCCTAGAAGAAATAAAGGAGAGTAAAACGAGCGATGTTTGCGGTTCCAGTGCCGGATGGAGTCAATGCAGTAGCCCCATACTGAGTATTTACGTTCTGATATTCAGCAGCAACCCGAACAGCAGCGTTCAGGTCGTAGGCAACATTGGCATAGATGTTTGTGCTAGACTTCTGGAAGTCAACAAGGGGTAACGTATTCTGGTATTCTGCATAATTGGAAGCGTTCCTGCGGCCGTACCCTGCAGTGATGCCTAGATTCTGGGTCGGATAGAAGATCAGCTGGCCGTTAAAACCATACCCTTTGGCAGCGTTGGGATCCGTCGCAGAACCGACGAAAGAGTGAGCAGTGGCGCTGTTGAATGCCATGTTGGCCGCCATGTAGGCCTGCGCCTCAAAGCTCATGGTCATTGCACGGTTTTTGCCATCCTTCGACTTCAAGACCGGAACAAAGGTGTACACACCATAGCCCCAGGAATCAACGGTCTCGTTGTACAGCGTAGTGCGAACCTTCTGGCTACCGACCAGGCCGAATACGCCAGCGGTGAGTGATTTCATGGAAAGTCCCCAGTAACCGGGAGCGACGCCAAGCGCATTGCTGACAAACATTGCTTGAGCAGCAACATTTACAGAAGTGCCAAAATTGCTGTCATCATTGGGGTTATTGTTGGCGTTCTGGTTCGGATCCTGAAGTCCCAGTACCAGCTTCAGAGAATTAGCAGGGGTAAGGGCAACCTTCTGGGTCAACCGAAGTTGCGGTACGCGGGGGTTATTGGGAGCACCGAAGGAAGCGCCTGAGCGGAAATCGATCGTGGAGGAAATCATGGGACCAAAAACATCATAGGCCTGACCGAAAAGAATTCCGGTATTTTTCCAGTCTATGGAACCCCATGCCTGACGCATTCTGATCTGGGGAGATTCAACCCCTCCAGATGCTCCATAAAAATCCATCTCTATGAGAGCACTGGTTTTAGCACCCAGCAATTCTGGCCCTGCAACTTTCAACCAGATGCGGGACTGACGTGCGGTAAAAATAGACTGGTCGGACTCTCCCTTTGGAGAGTTTGTTCTGGGAATATTACCGCTGCTGGGTGTGAGAGCTCCAGTATTACCGAAGTCAACAGAGTTGTACGCATAGTCGAGCTTGACAAATCCACCAATGGACAGGTTGAACTTGCTCATTACCGGTGAAGACTTCTTGCCATAAATACCGGGCGCCACTTCACACGATGGCTGAAAATCGCAATTGTAGGCCGGTACGGCAACCTCGGGAACTTCTTCCGCCATGGCCGGGACTGCCGCAATCAAAACAGCGGCGAGAATACCAAAAAACTTCTTTTTCATTACTGCCTCCTTCATGGAATATAGAGGACCGAAATGGTCCAAAAAAACATCAATAAACTGCAACAAGTCTATCTGGACAGCAGCTCTGTCTTCCGGATGGACATGGGGCATTTCAAGCAATAAACAAGGGTTTCATTGGGTGCTATTCTAGTCCCACCAGATCGCCGGCCTGCGCCTTCGCGCCTTGCTTGACGATCCCGAAAGTACCGTCAGTGCCGACATAACCGGTAACTTCCAAAAGCCCGATCCTCTGGCCAGGTGCAAAGCCCAGTTTTCCAACAACTTTGCCGGCTCGATATATGTTCAGAACCCGGCCAATAGCGAGACCCGATTCCTTTCCCGCATTAATGTATACTCTCGAATCATCAACGGAAACGACCTTCCCGTACCATGGCACGAGGGCTGCCGTTTCCCGCACATCCAAGGCCAATTTTTGCAGGACCGAAGAAATCGCAGCTGTGTCCGAAGCTGCATTGGCCGGAACCGTAGCATCGAATCTTTTGACAAGACAACCGCCGTGGGCTTCAAAAACTTCAACAGACAGAGGCTTGCCGGGCACTACACCCTCTGGGGCGGCAAGATACAGGACAAGATTGACATCAAAATCTTCCTGGAGTTTCACGGCCAGCGTTGACCTTTCAGATTGGCTTCCTACAGCGGCATAACGGGCAATGACGCTCGCCTGGGCCGGATCAACCACAATTCCTGCTGACACCTTTTTCAGAGCCTCGCTGAAGGAGGGAAGAAGAGAACCTTTCCCTACTTCGACCACTAAGATCCGACTCTTTACCACGGGAACACATGCGGTTTTCTGCTGCACCGGCACGGGAGGAACAGCCGCCGTCTGCTGCTGGGCCTGAGGCTGCGCCCCGCTGCCCGCCGAATTACCGCGGATCGCCTCATAGCCCTTCTCCACCAATTCACCGCCACGAGGAACACCGCTCTCAACATAGCTTCGGGGGACCCAAATGGTGGCCGGAGCACCTGGAGACAGGGTAAAACCAGGATTGTCAATTTCAACATATTCGGCAGGAGAAGAAACCGCTTTCTGATTTCCGGCACATCCCGCAAGAGTTATGAACAAAAGGATCAGTAAAGATGCATGTCTTCCCACGTTTGTTTCCTCCCTGTAATTGGCAACACAAAGAATCACCCATTTGCAAATGGTTTGACAAGCGAACAGTCATACCATGCGCTTGGGGCAGAATTGTCCCATGTCGGCAACAAGTTTAGATCGTTATATTTATTCTTATAAAACGGTGTATTACCGCCCGAAAAACGTTTGAACAGTAAGGGCAGAGACGAGAAGAAGTCAAGGAAAAAATACGTTAATAATGGAATTTATAGAGTAAAGGCAGGAAGATCAGCCGAACCGAAGTCCGGCGACCTATTGATACAGCAGAGTATTTGTGCCAACAAAGCAAACGTCGGTGTTACTGGGTAACAATAGAAAGTATTTTCACTTCCGAGCCATCCTTTGACAGAAATCGGTGCTTCATCGTTGAATCAAAATAAATACTGTCACCCTCTCCCATAATAACATGTTCGTCATCCAGCAAAACCTCGGCAGTCCCCTTCAAGATAAACAGGAATTTTTCTCCTTCATGGCTATAGGTTGTGTACTCGGAAACCATATCGTTCAGGGTTATTATGAAGGGTTCCATCTTCTTGTTTTGCTTGTGAAAAGACAATGACTCATAGGAATAGCCATGACGGCTACCGGTAGGAGAAATAACCCGGGAAACTTCTCTCCTCTCATCCTTTCTCACCACTTCAAATTTGCACTCTTCCTCGGCTTCAGCAAAGAAAATGCCGATCTTCACATCGAAGAATTTTGCAATCCGGGAAAGGGTTGCGATGGGAGGGGAGACGTTATTATTTTCAATTTGGGAAATCAAGGCTGGCGAAAAGCCTGTTTCTTTTGCAACCGACTGGAGGGTAAGCTTTTTTGCAAGGCGCAGACTTTTCAATTTCGGGCCGATATTATATTCACTCATACGTAAACTCCTGCGAAAAATAAAAATGAAACATTTGAAGAAAACCAGGCTGATTGCTACAAATATTCAGCTTTTTCCATCTAATGTCAATAAAAATATATTTACTATACATAAAATTAACTACTTATATGAGGAAATATATTCTTTGGCCTGCAAACCTTGAAAACCATGTTTTCTTTTTTTATCACGAATAGAACCAGCGTTAATCAGGCAATGGATGCAGAAGATCCTGTTCAGCGCTTGGAAATATTTCTCGCAAGAATTTCAAGCGTGTGCTGCACCCGTACCCTGCTCCCGGCCTTCTGCAGTCCGTCGGATAACTGGAGCATGCAACCCGGACAACCGGTAACGACCGTCTGTGCACCCGTAGGACGTGATGGCCGCTGTTTTTTTGGCATTGATCTCCATCGAAGTCCCATAATGATGAATGGTAAAGGTTCCGCCAAGTCCACAGCAGGAATCAGCCTTCTGCATTTCCACGAGACTGAGACCCGGCACCGCACGAAGAAGCTCTCGAGGCTGGCGGACAATTCCCTGGGAACGGAGATGGCAGGGGTCATGGTAGGTAATTTCTGCTAGCGGGTTGGCACCTCCGTCCGGGTTAAGTCCGAGTTTCTGCAAAAGCTCGGAAGCATCAACAGCCTTCTCCGAAAGTGCTTACAACGCACGGCAAGGTCCGGGTAGCGTTCCCCGAGCACCAAGGATACATTCGATGAAATGCCCCACCGCAAGAAGCACAGGCCGTCATGACGTAATCTGCCTGGTGGGCTTCCAGTGCGGCAAGATTCCTTTCCGCCAGTTCCCGAAAGGTCTCCAGGTCCCCTCCGGAAAGGGCAGGGAATCCGCAGCAGTGCTGATTTTTTGGAATAATAATGGTACAGCCAAGACTTTTCAGAAGCGCAACGGCAGCTTCGCCGATCTCCGGATAGATAAAATTCGTCATACAACCAACGAAATAGATTATCCGTGGCCTTCCCGGCACACCCGGAATAATCTCTGGATGCCTTGCCAGAAAAGGGCTTGGCAGCTATTTTGGGGAAATGTCGCTGTCCGCCTACATAAGGGAGCGGAAAACGGAGTCGCAACCCGGAGGAAGCCGGAACCTTACGGAACAGCAGGGGACCAAAGAGAGTGGCAAGGGCTGCGCCGCCGGAGAGAAGAGCACGATTGCGCAGAAGAAATCCTACCAAGCGATTGAAAAAGGTTGTTCCTCTCTTGCGTGCCAATGCCTCCCGGGCAGCAAGAACAATCAGGTCGGTGGGAACATCATTGGCACACTTCTCCACACACCTGCCGCAGAGGAGACATTTCGACAAAACCTCCCGTGTACGGGCATCGAGGCTCAGTTGACCGGAAAGAGCCGCTCGCGCCAGGGCAATTTTCCCGCGGGCAGAGACCGGCTCGCGCCCCACCGCAGAGAAGACCGGGCAGTGGGCACGGCAGGCGCCGCACTTCACGCAGTTCTTCAGTTCATTTTCTAAACGTTTGAGATAATCCATAAAAAGGTGGTTTTTAGTTTTAAGTTTTTAAGTTATTGGTTATGTCAAACATCAGACAGTAAAATTTCTGTTTATTCCGGAAAAATTTTTCCCGGATTGAGGATATTTTTCGGATCTAGGGCCTTCTTGATGGCCTTCATGGTTGCAATCTGCTCAGGGGAAAGTTCCATAGATATATATGGCGATTTGCTGAGACCCACCCCATGCTCACCGGACATGGTACCTCCCATATCGAGGGTTGCCTGGAATATCTCGCGCACGGCTCCTTCGGCTTTCTCACTTTCACCGGGAATGCTTCGGTCTATCATGATATTCACATGAATATTTCCATCACCGGCATGGCCGAAATTAACAATAGGAATACCGTACTTGTCTCTGATCTCTTCAATTTTACGGATAATATCGGGAATCCGGCTCCGAGGAACCACTATATCCTCATTGACCTTGTCAGGATTGACCTTTTTGAGTGCCGGAGAAACCAGCCGACGGGCCTTCCACAACTCCTCTGCTTCACAGCATCAGCCGCAGCTTTGAAACTGATGAGGCCGAGAGGACGGATTAATTCGTGAATCAGCGCAACCTGCTTCACCACCATTTCCCTCCCACCATCCAGTTCAATGATGAGAACCGCCTCCGCATCCGACGGTATCCCAAGATTGAACTGGGCCTCAACACACCGGAGGGCTGAGTGGTCCATGAACTCCAAGGTTGCGGGGATAATCCGGCTGCGGATAATTGTTGAAATCGCCCCTGCAGCACCATCAATGGAGTTGAACACAGCAAGCATTGTCTTCCGCGTCTCTGGCAGAGGAATAAGACGCAGGATTATCCGGGTAATGATCCCAAGAGTCCCTTCGCTTCCGCAGAGGAGTTTCGTAAGATCATAGCCTACCACGCCCTTGACCGTTTGACCTCCGGTGCTTATTACAGCGCCAGTCGGAAGGACAACCTCAAGGCCAAGCACAAAATCTTTGGTAACACCGTATTTGACCGCTCGAGGGCCTCCCGCACACTCGGCCACGTTGCCCCCGAGCGTAGAAAATCTCAGAGAAGCCGGATCTGGCGGATAAAAAAGTCCCTCTTTCTCCACGGCATCCTGAAGATCCCCGGTTATGACACCAGGCTCCACAATAGCGATAAGGTTATCCGTATCAATCGAGAGAATTTTGTTCATTCGGGTGGTAACAAGGACAATCCCGCCCCCCTTCGGCAGGCTGCCACCGGACGCCCCGCTCCCTGCTCCCCGGGGAAAAACCGGAATATTCTCTTCGTTCGCAAGTCTCAGTACACGAGACACTTCATCGGCATTTGCCGGAAAAACAACAACATCCGGAAGAAATTCCATCTGGGTGGCATCATAAGAATAGCAGATCAGGTCCTGCTTTTCCTTTGCCACATTTTCCTTCCCCGCTATTTTCTGTAATTCAGCTAAAACTCTTGCTTCCAACATTGGCGCTCCATCTTCCCGTAGCGATAAAACTGGACCTTCCGCATGAGGTCAGCATAAATGCAACTGGTTAATTTGGAAAAAATAATCCCACACCCTGAAACCGCACAGGATATGGTCGGACTCTCTTCAGATCATATTTTCCATGATATAGGAAGGTTGGCATAAAGCGCAAGCATGGAGTCAGGACAAAGAGAATTCCTTACTTTCCGATTGACAAACAAGTACTTTTCCTATAACTATTTGTCGCTTATAAATGAATAGAAAAGTCATCAATTCCAGCCTTTCCAGGCTAAACATACGGAGGATTATTGCATGGAACAGTACGCAGAAGTGTTCGCCCTGGCATGTGCCGTGGCGGCAGTGGCCTATGGTCTTATTTCGACCGCATGGATCTTGAAGCTCCCCCAGGGAAATGACCGCATGAAACAGATCGCCGCGGCGATCCAAGAAGGTGCAGGCGCCTACATGAAGCGCCAGTATTCGATTATCGCCGTAGTCGGCGTGATCATGTTTTTCCTTCTTTTCTTCACCCTCGGCAAATTGACCGCGATCGGTTTCGCCGTTGGCGCGATTTTCTCCGGACTGACCGGTTTTATCGGCATGTTCGTTTCGGTGCGCGCCAATATCAGGACCACCGAGGCAGCCAAATCCGGTATCAAGAAAGCCCTCAATGTAGCCTTCAGGGGCGGTGCAATTACCGGCATGCTGGTTGTTGGCCTGGGCCTCCTCGGTGTGGCCGGTTACTATCTCGTGCTGCAGCAGCTCATGCCCGATGCTCCCATTAAAGATGTTGTCAGCCAGCTGGTCGGCCTCGGCTTCGGCGGTTCGCTCATCTCCATCTTCGCTCGTCTCGGCGGCGGCATCTTCACCAAAGGCGCTGACGTGGGCGCCGACCTGGTCGGTAAAGTTGAAGCAGGAATTCCCGAAGACGATCCCCGCAACCCTGCGGTTATCGCCGACAACGTGGGCGACAACGTTGGTGACTGCGCAGGCATGGCAGCCGACCTTTTCGAAACCTACGCCGTTACCCTGATTGCCGCCATGCTGCTCGGCGCCATCTCATTCAACGGTTTCGATAGCGCTGTCAGCTATCCGCTGATCCTGGGCGGAATTTCCATTATCGCGTCCATTATCGGCACCTACTTTGTCAAATTGGGCAGCAGCCAGAAAATCATGGGCGCGCTTTACAAAGGCTTGATCGTATCCGGCGTGCTGGCCTCTATCGCCTTCTATTTCGTAACGGTAAAGATGTTCCCGGCCGGGCTCACCAATGCCGCTGGTCAAAACTTCAGCCCCATGAATATTTTCATCTCCTCACTTGTCGGGTTAGTTGTTACCGGTGCCATTTTCTTGATCACCGAATACTACACCGCAACCGAATACGGCCCGGTCAAGCATATTGCTGAAGCCTCGACAACCGGTCATGCAACAAACATCATTGCCGGCCTCGGTATCTCCATGAAATCAACGGCAGCTCCGGTAATCGTCATCTCTGCCGGCATCATCGTTGCTTACAATTTCGCAGGCGTTTACGGCATTGCCATCGCCGCCGTTTCCATGCTCTCGCTCACCGGCATCGTCGTTGCCATGGATGCCTACGGCCCGATCACCGACAACGCTGGCGGAATTGCTGAAATGGCCGAGCTTGACGACTCAGTCCGCGCTGTCACCGATCCCCTTGACGCAGTCGGCAACACCACCAAGGCGGTTACCAAGGGTTATGCCATCGGCTCCGCCGGTCTGGCTGCTGTCATTCTCTTCACCTCCTACGTGGACGAACTGAATCATGCTCTGGTGCTGGCCGGCAAGGAAATCATTAAGTTCGACCTTTCCGACCCCTACATCATCGTCGGCCTCTTTATCGGCGGCATGCTGCCCTTCTACTTTGCAGCGCTCTGCATGGAAGCAGTCGGCAAAGCTGGCGGAGCTGTTGTTACCGAGGTTCGTCGCCAGTTCCGTGAAATCAAGGGAATAATGGAAGGCACGGGCAAGCCCGACTATGCGACCTGTGTTGACATCGTCACCAAATCGGCACTGAAAGCCATGGTCCTCCCCGGTATTATCCCGATCGCAGTACCGGTCATCGTTGGCTTCACCCTCGGCCCCAAAGCTCTTGGCGGCGTAATCGTCGGAACCATTGTAACCGGTATCTTCGTTGCCATTTCCATGACCACCGGTGGTGGCGCCTGGGATAACGCCAAGAAATTGATCGAAGATGGTTTCCACGGCGGCAAGGGTGGCGAAGCCCACAAGGCGGCAGTAACCGGCGACACTGTCGGTGACCCATACAAGGACACTGCCGGCCCGGCAATCAACCCGATGATCAAGATCATTAATATCGTTTCTCTGCTGATCGTTCCGCTGCTGGCGAAGCTCTAGTTCCCGGCAGAAAGAATAGGCAAAAAAGAAGGGGTGTGGCTTGTAGCCGCACCCCTTCTTTTTTGCCGCGAGGTAACCTTAATTTCGTCCCAACGCCTGTCTAAGTTTTCAGCCCGTCACCGTACCGCGTCACCCTGTTCAGCCTGATCAAGGATCAAGGCATAGGCGTCAAAAACATCCTTGTTGACCAGAATCATATCATGCTCCTGGTTGAACCCATAGACCTTGACCGCCTCTGCCTGAGCCTCCCACCTCATCTCACTTTTCACTGTTACAATACCATCATTATTCTCTGAAAGGGGGTTGCGGTCTCCCCGGTAGCTGAATAACAGGAAAAAGGGAACATTCGGCGCCAGTTGGTGGGAGAACAATGAACTAAGATATGGACTTCCAGCCTGGATATCATACCAGCAGGGCACCGTTGCGGGAGCCAACGCGACACCCAGCTTCGCAGATTCCAGACCGTCCCAAGGCGTCGAAAGGGACACAAACAGCTTCACAAAGGTACTCTTGGCCTCAATCTGCCGTAGAATAAAATCCCTCCCGATGAGACCGCCCATGCTATGTGCGGTTACATACAGTTTGGGAAAAAGATACTGTTTGTGGAGATTGCTGATGATTTCATTGAGGGTTTTAGCCATATTCCCGAGGCGCTCTCCTGAGGGATAGAAAAAAAACCATGGCTGGAAACGACATTCATCCAGATTGTCGATAAAATAGGCCCAATCCCAAGGGGATCCGCCAGCGCCGTTGATAAAAAGAACGGGGATTTTTTGTGGATCGTAGGGTTCAAGAAAATACACTCCGATTCCGGACTCAGAGAGAAAGTCAAACGGTTCCCAGAGGCCCTTTTTCCCATTTTCTGCAGAAAACCGGGGACTCTTCAGCTCCGCTACCTCTCCGAAGGCAACATGGACACAGTTTTTCTCGTCAGGTTTGGTCGCCAGAATATCAGCTGCCAAAGTCTTCGGCAGAGTATATACAGGGTCGAGAGCAAGGTCGTAGCGTATGAACCGGGTATTTTTATCTATACTGATCCGTTCCTCTCCGCACACAACCGCCGAAGGCACACCTGGCTCATAGGCGCCTGTACCGTTTTGGTCCTCAAAAGCTGCGAGGCAGTACTCGCCGCCGCGCGGAACAATGAATGCGAAATATCCACCTTTTTCCACGCGCGTTGAAACAGTCAACTTTGCGCCGTTACCTGACTCCCCGTAAACCGCAACGATAATTTTCGCCGCCGTCTTCGACGGGTGGCTGACGGTACCGGTAATATACGAATTATTTTCCATGGCCCGCAGGTTGGAATACAAACGTGCAAACGGCGCGTATACACAACCACTCAGAAAAAGGAATACAAGCGCACAGAAAAAGCATCCCCGTTTACCAGGAAAAAAAACAAAACGTCTGGTTCTTCCCGCAGTGTCAGCACCATTCATCGTTCAGCTCCTCTCCCATCGGACCATGTTTCCGCCCTTAGGAACAACCCTCATCACGGCTAGTGGTCGATAAGCTCAGCAATACTCATCCTGCGGTCAAACCCTCCCAGGCGCTGGATCAGGCCTTCAGCCCTCAGCAGATCACGGACCCCGCCATGCATCTCTGCCAGCTTCAGACTTACCCCGTTTTCCGCCAATTGATCATGCAGCTCGTTCAGCATCCGCGCACCGGCAAGATCCACATTCGGTGAAGTGGAAAGGTCTATTACCACAAGCTTCACAGAAGGAATCTGTAAATTGATCATTCGCAGATATCTCTTCCTTGATGTTCTGAACATTGAAATAGAGAAATGCTGCCTCCACCCTCAAAGCCAGAACACCGGGAATCCGCTCAACACTTGGGATAGCGGGAAGTCTCGCCAAATCGGTCACTACCGGTAAAACGCCCAAGGGCCGTGATTCGTGGTTGGGCTGTCTGCTTGATCATGAGGATAATGGAAAAAAGCGCCGCAAGGAGAATGCCCTTCAATATCCCGAAGAGCAGCACACCGACAACGGCGGCCATTGCCGTATAGAATTCTACTTTACTGACCCGCTTGAGGTGACGTAACTCCTTTAGATGAATCAGATCTTTAATGGCAACGAGAACCACTGCCGCTAAAACCGGCTGGGGAAGGTGTCCCATGAATCCGGTAAAGAAAAGCAGCACCACGGCAATCGAGCACGACGCAAAAAACAGCGAAAGGGGCGTCCGTGCGCCAGCCTTCTCATTGACCGCGGACTGGGACATTCCTCCTGCCAGCGGATACCCGCTTGCCAGCCCGGCGGCAAGATTGGCGACACCCAGCGCAAGCAGTTCCTGGTTGGGATCGACCTGGTAGCGGTTCTTTATGCCAAAGGTGCGCGCCACCGTAATACTCTCCACGTACGAAAGGAGGAAACAGGCCAGGGCAAGACCAAGCAACCCGCTCGCATCGGAAAGTGTCAGGGAGGGCACCCCCAGATGTGGTAATCCTGAAGGGATATTTCCAACAACTTTGACACCCCAGTCTGCCATGGGAAACAGAAACATGACAACCACTGAAAGTACGAGAACTCCAAGTGCCACCGGACGGCCGGATAGGAACTTTTCCCCGAGCAGGATAAGAGCAAGACTCACAATACCGACAACCAGGGAAGGGAGGTTCACTTCCCCAAAATGCCTGAAGAGGCCGGCAATGGACTCAAAAAACTCATTTCCTCCGCTGCTCATGCCGAACAGTTTAGGCAGCTGGGTGGCAGCAATAACCAGACCGGCCCCGACCTTGAAACCGCTGAGGATCGTCTCCGAGACAAAACTGACTACACTTCCCAATTTCAGCATCCAGGCAATGATGCCGATTCCGCCCGCCAGCAATGCAGTAATCATGGCAAGATTCGCCTGCTGCTGCGAACCATCAAGCACCATTGCACCAATAGCGGAACCAATCAGTATCGAAATAGCGGAGGTGGGTCCCACAGCGATCTGTCGAGAGGTACCGAACAGTGCATAGACAATCCCACCAATGAGATAACAGTAAAGTCCAGCCTGCGAGGGCAATCCGGCCAAAGAGGCATAGGCTAGAGAAACGGGAACCGCATAGGCGGCCAAGGTAAGACCCGCAATACAGTCAGGACGAAGCCATTCCTGGCGGTAGTGGGGCAGCCATTGAAAAACAGGAAGAACTGCAACAGCCCTTCGAGCAAAACGTTTGGATAGCTGGCTTAATAAACCCATGGAAACACCTGTTGCCTCATTCGGCCGGCCGAGCCCCCTGCACGTCCACGCTCGGTGCTCCGCCGATCCATGCCTGAATCAGGGTAAAAGCAACGGCAAGGATCACCGGGCCGATGAAGAGACCCACCACGCCAAAAGCAATGAGCCCACCGATTACCCCAGCGAAAATAAGCACCAGGGGAAGATCGGCGCCCTTCCTGATCAGTGCCGGACGCAAGAAGTTGTCAAGGAGGATAACGGGAATGGTCCAGACAATCAGAACCGTTCCCCAGAGGGTTTCGCCCGTCCAAAAGAGCCAGATGATGGCGGGAATCAAGACAAGGGAAGGGCCGAGCTGGGCAACGCAGAGGATAAACATGACCCCGGAAAGGAGTAGCGCTGCAGGCACTCCGGCTATCAGTAGACCGGCGCCGCCAAGTACTGATTGGACCAGAGCTGTAACAACAACCCCGAGCGCAACTCCCCGAACCGCTCGTGCGGCAAGAAGCACTGCCTCCTCGCCACGAGGGCCTCCCAGACAACTTGCGAGCCTGCACATTGTGGAAGATGCTTTTTCACCATGTGCATAGATGATAGGCGCAATAATCACCGTCAGAAAAAAATTGAGCAGCATGACACCTACGCTGCCGGTGTGCGCGACAAACCAGCCCACGACACTGCTCGCATAAGGAGCCAGCCGCGACGAAAGTTCATCAGGATGCAGTGCCGAAAACTCCTGCCAACGCTCCATAACGCGAGGGCCGGAAAAAGGAATCCTTTGCACCCACTCCGGAGGCGGCGGCAGAGTAAACGCGGAAAGCGAACCAAACCATGAGACAATATCGCCGCTCCGGTCAACGATCTCCATAATTGCCACCGTCAGAGGAAGGACAAATACCATAACCAGGGCCAAAGTCATCACTGTCACAGCGGCCCAGCGACGACCGCGGAGACGAGATTCCAGACACAGCAACAACGGCCAGGTTGCAACAACGATGATAACTGCCCAAAGAAAGCCGGTCAGAAAAGGACGTAGAATCCAGAAACAGCCGGCAACAAGCGAAAGAATAAACAACACCGCCAGTGTTACCTTGGTTACATCCATCCTATTGGTAGTGTCGGTATTCACCCGGAACTCCCCCCTTAGCGAAAAAGTAGATGCATGCGGGCTTCGCATGCTTGCATACAGAAAACAATATCAAGGATGTAGCAGGTGTTAGTACATATTACCATAAGAATGTTTTCTAGTTTCCGGATGGAAACTTTCTAGAAGAACCTCACCACATCACCACCGGTGCGAAACAATCTCCCTTCTCTTATATGTCTTTACTGAAGTCCTGCGAGATGAGTTTCTTGCGAAGAAATGAATGGAGATTTGTCACAGATTCATGAGAGGCGACCGAGCTTCTTGCACTTCAATTTTTTCTGACTGCGGAGAAACTGCCATTCACCCTGAAAGGATGATTTCAGGTTTACATGAAAACAGAGCAGCCAGCCCTATTGTGATTTTCTGTCCAGGCTCCGATACTGGATCGCCTCAGCCAGGTGCTGTTCGTGAATGTTTTCAGCCCCTTCCAGATCGGCAATGGTGCGGGCAACCTTGAGGATGCGGGTATAGGCCCTGGCGGAGAAGCCGAGGCGTTCGGTGACAAGCTCCAGGAGTCGATGACCGGCCGCGTCCGGTTCGCAGTACTTGCGAAGCTGACGAGAAGTCATCTGAGCGTTGGAATGTACCTTCGTTCCGCTGAATCTTTCCAGTTGGATTTCCCTCGCCTTCTCTACACGCTTCGCAATGACGCTAGAACTTTCCCCTTCGGACCTGTCCGAGAGATCCCGGTACTTTACCGCGGGAACCTCGATGTGGATATCTATCCGGTCAAGAAGCGGCCCGGAGATGCGGGAGCGGTACTGGTGGATCTCGCGCGGAGTACAGCTGCAGGTCATGGAGCTTTCTCCACTCCCGCCACACTTACAGGGGTTCATGGCCGCAACGAGCATAATTCGCGAAGGATAGGTAATGGACATCAAGGCCCGCGAAATTGTTACCCGTCCGTCCTCCAGGGGTTGGCGAAGGACCTCGAGCACATGCTTCTTGAACTCCGACTGGGAAATTGCAATATAGAATGTTTATCTTCCAATATTCATCTTGAAAGTGCCAATATTGTCATGAAAATGTGAGTTTTACCCTTTTCAAGTCCGCGCTGGGGAGCCATAAAAATCATGGCCGATTTCTTTAATGAAATCGGCCATTTGTTATTGGTGCCATTTTATGGACGAGATCTATTTGAAATGACAACTTGTGATAACAGTAAATTACAGGTTTTGTAGCGTATCAGATGGTCTCTGGTGTGGCCTGTAAATATCCCATAGCCCTGAACCCCTTCATCCGCTTTTCATGCATCTTCGCCAGCATCGGCACCGAACTATCCACATAGTCGAAAACCTGCACCTCTTCCTTACCAGGGTGGAGACGGTGCAGTCGTCCGGTATACTGCACCAGCATTCCCTTCCAAGAGAACGGTAGCGCCAGGAAAAGGGTGTCCAGCCGGGCATCGTCGAACCCCTCCCCTATGTAACGGCCGGTGGCAAGGATCAGTCGTTCCTCGTCATCGGGAATGGATGCCAGAAGTTCCGTGACCCTGCGGCGTTGCTTCACTCCCATCCCTCCCTGGAGCACCACCAGGTTTTTCACTGAGGCACGTAGTTCACCAGCAAGGAATTCCAGGTGGTCTTTTCTCTCAGTTAAAAGGATTGGCGATCTGCCTTCAGGAAGCGACCGCTTGATATCATCGAGGATGAGGCTGTTCCGTTGCTGATCAGCGGTCAATTGTGCATAGATTTCCTGGATTGTTTTTTCACTGTCTGTATCTGACAGGATGAAGCCGGTTTCCCGTAGGATCAGCCGACGGGTAAATTCTTCGTCTGTCGTCAGTTGTTTGCGGTCCAGAGAAATTCGTGTCGGACCGCACTGCAGGTGGATGATAGGTTGATGGCCGTCCCGACGGTATGGGGTGGCGGTGAGTCCTACAACGTACTTTGCTTTGACCTCGGATATTACTCGCTCGAATGAGAATGCCGGCAGGTGATGGCATTCATCCACGATGATCTGGCCGTAGTTGGCCACCAGATCGGCAACCTCGTCTTTGCGGACCAGGCTCTGCAACATAGCCACGTCAAGAACTCCGGTTGCCTTGCTTTTGCCGGAGCCGATAGTACCAATCGACTTTGGCTGCAGATCAAGAAAGCGGGAGAGTTGCGCCACCCACTGGTCAAGAGCGGTTTCCGGTGTACCAGGACAAGAGTCGAGCAATACCGAGCTGCCACCATCCATGCACCGACCACGGTCTTGCCGGAACCGGGTGGGGCCACGAAGATGCCGATGTCATGTTGCATAAGTTCATCAACTGTTTGCTGCTGGATCTCACTCAGCGTTCCCTGAAAGGCAAAGGCGGTCGGAGTGCCAACTTGTCGCTTGTCGTCGAGGTATAATGCGATACCATATTCATCCATGAGAGATTGAAGGATATCACGACTGCCCCTCGGCAGGGCCACATGACCCGGCAACTCCTCGAAACAGGTAATCACCCGTGGGGTGTTGTGGGTAGAGAGACGCATCTTCTGTTTCTTGTAGAACTCCGGATTTTGGAAAGCGGCCAGCCTCTTGATCCGGTTCAGCAACGCCGAAGGTATTCCTTTTGTTTCGATGAAAATCCGTTGCGCGAGAACGGCGGTGATCTTTTTCGGCAGCTTCCCTTTTATACGTTGTTCCGGTAATAGGCTGATGGTGAACGCTCCCAAGGGGCCTGTTCTTCGTCATGATCGGATGGCAATTTCAAGCCGATCACCTGGCCCTTGAGGACTGCCTGGTCGGTGATTATCTGCACTCCTTGCGGAGAGATGCGCTTGAGAGAGGCCAGATAAGCCCACTGATCGGCATAGGGGACGAAGGAATCATCGACAAAGACCGAGTTTCCCAGTCTACGGGGTCTCCTTGTAGCGGGAGAGCGATCAAGTTTCCGAAACCGCCACGGGGAAGGGTGTCCTGACTGGGAAAAAGTCGATCGTAGGATTCCATGCTGAGTTGATGCCGTCGGGACATGGTTTCGGTGAGAAGGAAACAACCCATGACTCTTGCAACTGAGGCCATGACTGGCTCGGTAAAGAAGAACCAGGCATGAGCGCCATTGCCGGAACGTGAACGTTCCGACTGCCACAGGGATTTCAAGAGTGGAACATGTGTTCCGGAAGGCTGCTACGTCCTCCTGCCAAAAAGCACCGTCGAAGTCCACGACCAGAAATTGGCAGGTGTCGTCCGTCAGCAGCGGATAAGCGCCTATGGTTTCTTTACCTTGGAGATGTGCTCGAATCACCGCATCCCCGACAGGAACGTAGGCCTGATGGTTACAATCGCTGCACTCTATGCGGGGGGAAAGATACGTTTCCCGCAGAGTGTGTAGTTGCCGTCATTGGCACAGGTCGGCATATAACCTTTTCGGTCACCTTTCTTGCTGATCCAGAGTTTGGGGAATACATCTTCCCTTCCTCTGAAGAGCGAGCGGGAACAGGACTCTTTCTACAGGCGAGAGATAGGAGGATTTTACGGAAGGAGTTACTACTTCTTCCAGAGTTGCGAGTTGGGCATGCAGGTGCTGCAACCGTTCGCTGATAACCCGTCTTTCTTCATCCAATCGGGCAAGCCGGGCTTTGTCGGAGCTGATAGCCTCGATAATCGACGTCTGCTCATGTCTCATATTTTCAGGCTTTCCTGAAGGAAAGTGGTTAATTCTGCAATAATAATGCTTCACCTGCTACCTGCCGCCACGTTCCTCCCGGTAGCCAAGTATAATCGAAAGTTTCTCTCCCCGCAGCGGCATTCATCGGAGGCTGGAGAAACTCCCTAATTTCGGCAATAACCGTTGGCAGGGACAAATTCGCTGGTGCCAGTTGGGTCCTTTTGATAAACTATTGCCATTGCGTCTGTTTGCCAGAGTCTTCTGAAAATTCCACTGTTAGAGCCAGGGGGAGGACATCGGCTAAAGCGGTTTTGCGACGTGAAAACGTGGCCACGATTGCTTCTGTCAGGATTCTCCCCTCGAATGAGAACGTCTTTCCCATGGTCCAAAGGTCATAGAAATCGGGGACAACACTAGGTTGTCGGTAAACATTTATCCTTCTTCGCCTGTTTTGCCGCATACATGGCCTCGTCAGCATCTTGCACCAAGTCTTGGTAAGACGGCACGTTCCAGTCCTGGTAGGTTGACACACCTACGCTGATCGAAACTTTTTTCCCCTTTAGCTGTTGAATTGACAACTCGCCAACCTCTTTTTCCAGCCTTTTGCAAAGTCACTGGCCCCCTGCCATGGCGTGTTTGGCAACAGGACAGCAAACTCCTCTCCCCCATAACGAGCGGCAATGTCACTTTTACGCAATATCTTATCGATCAGTATACCTATCTGCTTTAACACCACGTCACCGGTGACATGCCCGTAACGGTCATTGATGTGTTTGAAGTGATCAATATCTGCAAAGATGCAGGACAAGGGCAAAGCATAACGTTTGGCCCTGTAGAATTCTTCTTCAAGGCGTGTATGGAAATGCTGGTGGTTAGGAGGCCCGGCAAACTGTCTCGAAGCGCCAGGTCTTCGAGCAATTTCCTCTGCGAATGCATTGCCTCAAAAATCACCGCATTTTCGAGAGCATTTCCAGAGATGTTCGCAACTAACTGACACAGCTTGAATATCCTTGTAGAAACCCATTCCTTAATTGGAGATGCGGTCCGCAGGAAAAAGGTCCCTATCACGTTTTGCTTCTTGATGATGGGTACCACAAGATGGCAAGGTCTGAAAGTCCTTGAATTTTATCCCTCACGGGAGCCATTATAGGGTCTTTGCGGATATCCTGCAAAACGACAGGCTTCTGGGTAACCAAGGCTTTTTCGATTTCCGGGTATTTTTCCAGGTCGAGTTTGATCTCCCGGTCGTCAGGAAGATCGCTGCTTGCCTTGACGATCAATTCGCCGCTATCGTTAAGGCCGATAATCGAGCAACGTGAGACAGCAATGGCCGCAACCATTTTTTCAACGATAATTGTTAAAATTCTTTTCGGGTTTCTGGTGACGGAAATGATTTCCGTTAACTCCAGAAGCATCAGCAGGTCTTCTTTTTCAAGGTCGGTATAATAGTCTTTGGTGCGAAGATGCGTATCTATTCTGGCTAGCAATTCGCTCGCGCAGACGGGTTTTGTCATGTAGTCATCAGCCCCGGCATGTAATCCATTGATGATATCTTCCTTCTGACTGTAAGAAGAAAGAAGAATCAAAGGAATGTACTTCGTTGCATTTGATTCTTTCAAGAGGGAACAAATCTCCGCACCGTTACCCTCAGGCATTTGCATGTCAAGCAGGATCAGGTCCAGAGGTTGGCGATGAGCAAGATCGATCGCTTCAATGCCGCTGGCCACGGCAAAGACATGATAATCCCCATAGAGTTTATCCTTTAACACTGTCCTGGAAAAAGAATCTTGATCAATGACAAGAATTATTTTCATTTGGTAAATTGCCTCAAAAAAACCAATACATCCAATTTGAGTTGAATCCAAAAGGATTTAGCACAAAAACTACAGGCAAATATTTCAGTAGTCAACTTGGATCGGCAATAGACAGGAATTGCGGGCAAACTTGAAAAAACCGGAAATGATGCAGGTTTCACACAATAACCAATGGCAGATCTTATCGGAATACCAACGGAATGACAATTATCTTCCTGATTAACACTATTCTTCCGCTATGGAGATTGTCACCCTCGAAAGCCTTTATCGGGGGTTTATATTTCAGTCGGTTAGAAGATGGATTCCCGATCAGAACCGCTTCGGGAATGACAGGTTTGGGAACTGGCGGAAGATTGATGTTATTCAAGCCAAGGAATGATGTATACTCCCAGTAAAATTGCTAATCCAGTTTTTCTTTAAAAAAGGTGGTCAATGGCCGGTATCGACATTTTTATCGCAGATGAACGCAACCTCATATCGTCAGGGCTCTCCAGCTTTGTTTTCGAAAGGGAAGGCTATCTCGTTGAGACCGCTTTTGACGGTGATGCTGCCTT
>CAVQWZ010000010.1:0-9089 GCA_963717775.1 uncultured delta proteobacterium | reverse complement strand
AGTAGGCGCTTGTTCATTGACTTGAATCGACCGGCAGGTCTTGGAAAAACACAAAGTAACCGTTTTACCGCGGACGTGATAACCGGCAAGCTTGAAGGGCGTGAGGTTGCAATATGAATACCCGGCGATCCCTCTTCTTCCGTAGTCCCCTTCATAATCTTCCCATCTGTATAACGAATAACAATCTTGTTTTTCATACGCTTGCCGCACTCTGCGGCAAGGTGAGTCCCTTCCTCGCGTAACGATATGGAACATGTAATAAAAAGCATCAGCGGCAAAGACAGTCTGACGAAAAGAGCCGTCTTTGCTCCGGCAAAATTACTTGCCATGTCAGACTGGCGGGTTGTCTGGTGTCGGTCTACAAAACAGGCATGGTCATTGTCTACAAGGAATTGAGCGGTCACTTACAAACATCCAGCAGGATGATTTGCCGCTGGCGGCAGGTTATAATCAACCTCCTCCAAGAGTACCTGTGAGGTCAAGAACCTTTGTGACAGTTCGTCCGCCGGCATGGGGCGGTCATAATAATATCCTTGAGCTTCATTGCAGTAATGGTCTTTAAGTATCTGTTCCTGCTTGACGTTCTCAACCCCTTCAGTGACCACTTCAAGACCGAGACTTAGAGCCATGGCACAGATTGCGGCTATGATTCGTCGATCTTCTTCGGATTCATGAGCGTTGATCATAAAAGAACGGTCAATCTTCAGAATATCAATCGGCAGGGTGCGCAGATAACTGAGTGAAGAGTATCCGGTCCCAAAATCGTCGATACTTATTTTGACGCCGAAGTTCTGTAATTCCTTCAGGAGGCTGACAGACCGACCCGAATCTTCCACCAGTGCGCTTTCCACGATTTCCAGCTCAAGATTCTGAGCGCAGAGGTTGTTTGATGATAATGCGTCCTTTATAATGCCAATCAAATCCTGTCGTTGCAACTGCAGTGGCGAGACGTTAACAGATATTCTTGGTAGATGGAAACCCTGGCAATGCCATTGATGCAGCTGGCGACACGCCTCACGGATTACCCATTCACCAATCGGAAGAATCATGCCGTTTTTTTCGGCTATCGGTATGAATTTATCGGGAGGAACCCTACCAAGCTTCGGGTGGTTCCAGCGTAGCAAGGCCTCGGCACTTGCCCAGGAATTCCTCCTTAGATTTATTCTGGGCTGGTAATGGAGTTCGAATTCACCCTGTTCCAAGGCCCTGTACAGGTCATTACTGAGGAGCAGTTTCTCCGAGAGCTTGGAGTTGATTGAATCAGAGAAGAGCTCCACGCTGTTTTTGCCTTTTTCTTTTGCCTGGTACATGGCGGCATCGGCGTTTTTGACCAAGGATTCCATTGTCGTACCATGTTCAGGATAAATGGCCACTCCAATGCTGGCGGATACGAACAATTGTCTATTGTCAATCAGGTAGTGATGGAACAGGTTTTCAATATGTTTATTGGCTACCAACAGAGCATTTCCCGCCGTTTTCACATCCTGTAAAATAATCGTGAATTCATCTCCTCCCAGGCGTGCCAAGGTGTCGCCAGTACGGGTAATGGCCGCAAGTCGAGTGGTTGTCTCTAATAGAAGCTGGTCACCAGTCCGGTGGCCATAAGCATCGTTAACCATCTTGAAATCGTCAAGATCGATGAATAGCACGGCCAGTTTTTCTCCGGTTCTGGCGGCATGGCGTAAAGCCTGTTCCAGACGGTCGTTGAAAAGAACACGATTCGGCAGACCGGTTAAGCTATCAAAATTTGCCATATGGTGCAGTTGCTTCTGACGGTCCAAAAGGTCCTCGTCCCGTTGTTCAATTTCTGACAGCATCTCGTTGAAGCACTTTGCCAACTGGTCAATCTCGTCAGTATTAAAGCTGGGGACCCGTTTTGAATAGTCCTTGGTGTAACTCACCTCCCGCATGATAGTTGCCATGACGGTCACCGGTTCGGTGACAATCCGCTGAAAACGGCCGGCCAGAAGGTAACTTAATCCGAGTGCGAACAGCAGAATAACGGCGCTGATACCGGTAGTGTCGGATATTTTTTTGATAATGATGTGATCGTTCTGTTCAATCAAAATGGTTCCAAGACGGATACCGTTTCTGATGACCGGACTTTCCATCCCGGGGCTTAGATCAATAAATTGCTGTCTGATTTTGGATCGCAGGGATTTCAGACGTTGCTGCAGTTCATTGGGTGCCAAATCAGTATTTTGATTATAATAGGCGATAACCTGGTCTTGCTCATTCAGAACGAAGACTTGTTTGATGGACGAATCGGCCTTTAAAGCTGCGAGTGATTCGGTGACGGCCCGGTTGCCACCAAACGTCATTTTGGCCGCTACATCTGCGCCGATGATGTCGCCCAGCGCGCTCAGTCGGTCACGGCTCTCCTGGTCGATGGAATAAAAGCTGTAGGCAAGAAAGCAGAACATGGTGGATATCAGTACGATGGAACAGGCTTGCAAGATCAACATTCGCTGCTTGTCACGAAAACTGGTGATTGGCCGGAGCAGGTACTTGATTATATTCATGGGATTATTTGATAATATCGCAGGCTAATTTCAGTAGATGAGAGCTGAAGGTGGCCGAACACATACATTGCGATGCAGGTCATGTGATTTTTCCCCCTATCCATATACTTAAAAAAACAACCAAACATTACGAAATGATGAATCTGTGGAGCCACTTCAACTAAGAGAAGGACTCAAATAATTCTGAATCTCATCTGCGTCTCTTCTCTTGGAAATTTTGCGAGGCACATTGATATTTTTTTATTGCTCCGGTGATTAAAATTTCGAATTTTCTTTGGGTAACACAGCTTAAAGCACCAGTATACTTGTTGTTACAAGCTTATCATTTATAATTGCTTGAGTATTTAGCCACGGGAGCAATAAATGATATAAACAGCGCACGCATTAAGAATTTTTCGCAAAAAAACTTTGCGGTCTTGCCTGCCGTCTTCAGGGCATCTTGCACTGTCTATAAACAAACCGTAAAATCCGCGACGTAACCCTGTTACAAACGCAAAAGCAATTTCCTCTCGCCGTTTAACAAGGGGGCTTGAAAATACCTACTTGAAAAACCCATCCTATAAAACTTTCAAAAAACTATACTGCATATTAATCAATTTTCAGCAAAAATTGTTCGTCTGTCTACAGGGAAACGCGCGTAGCAAGTGGAAAAAGCGTGCCAAAGTTTGCTGCTAGTCTTTCCCGTTTCCCTGTGGGCAGACAAGTTTACCCCCACCACAAGATGTTGCGTAAAATAGAAAAGGGTCTAGCCTTGTTAGCTAACCCCTTGGTTTGTTTGGCTCCACAGCGCGGACTCGAAAGGGGAAAGCTCACATTTCCACGGTAATATTGGCATCTTTGAGACGAATATTGGAAGAAAAACATTCTATATTGAAATTATCCAGTATTATTTGTACCAATAAAATTGGTATCATTTAATGCTGTGACTTATTTTGGGTCCCCAGGCATTTTTTTCGCCAGAAACACTACTCTCAAACTGTCTCTTGATGGGGAAGTTTACGATGGATGCGCTTGGAAGTGAATCCCGCTACCAGAGTACAAAGAAAAAAGACGATATTGCGGCAAGATCTGAGGAAAGATGGTCCGGTGCTAGAGGGCTGAAGAGGTACAACAACGGAAACAGGATTGTGAAGGTGAGACCCGCAGTAAGAAAAGCCCGTGCAGGAAAGTACAGCGAAAAGAATGCCATAAGGGGAAAAAACAGAAATTGCACCTGACTTTCCGTCCCACCACTAGCCAAACAAGCAGGAAGAAGAGTGTGTATGGAAAGGTAAAAAATCTTGAGTTAATCTGTGGCTGCTATTCCTCGCTCCCGAGGATGCCCTTGACCATTTTCAGGACCTCCTTGGGACTGAAAGGTTTGGTTAAGAAACTGTCTGCTCCGCTTGCAATACTCAGTTCCCGATCCAGCTCCTGTCCCTTGCAGGTGAGGATGACAATATAAATATCCTTCAGTTGCCTGTCCTGTTTAATCGTTCTGCAAACCTCGTCTCCTGTCATCTTAGGCATGATGAGGTCAAGGAATACGACCCGTGGTTTCGTCTCCCTGATTCTTCGCAAGGCAGCATCACCGTCAAAAGCGGTCTCAACGAGATAGCCTTCCCTTTCGAAAACAAAGCTGAGAGCCCTGACGATATGAGGTTCGTCATCTGCGATAAAAATGTCGATACCGGCCATTGACCACCTTAAAGAAAAACTGGATTAGCAATTTTACTGGGAGTATACATCATTCCTTGGCTTGAATAACATCAATCTTCCGCCAGTTCCCAAACCTGTCATTCCCGAAGCGGTTCTGATCGGGAATCCATCTTCTAACCGACTGAAATATAAACCCCCGATAAAGGCTTTCGAGGGTGACAATCTCCATAGCGGAAGAATAGTGTTAATCAGGAAAATAATTGTCATTCCGTTGGTATTCCGATAAGATCTGCCATTGGTTATTGTGTGAAACCTGCATCATTTCCGGTTTCAAGTTTGCCGCAATTCCTGTCTATTGCCGATCCAAGTTGACAACTGAAATATATGCCTGTAGTTTTTGTGCTAAATCCTTTTGGATTCAACTCAAATTGGATGTATTGGTTTTTTTGAGGCAATTTCCCAAATGAAAATAATTCTTGTCATTGATCAAGATTCTTTTTCCAGGACCGCGTTAAAAGATAAGCTCTATGGGGATTATCATGTCTTTGCCGTGGCAAGCGGCACTGAAGCGATCGATCTTGCTCAACGCCAACCTCTGGACCTGATCCTGCTTGACATGGAAATGCCTGAGGGTAACGGTGCGGAGATTTGTTCTCTCTTGAAAGAAACAAATGCAACGAAGTACATTCCTTTGATTCTTCTTTCTTCTCAGTCAGAAGGAAGATATCATCAATGGATTACATGCCGGGGCTGATGACTACATGACAAAACCCGTCTGCGCGAGTGAATTGCTAGCCAGAATAGATACTCATCTTCGCACCAAAGACTATTATGCCGATCTTGAAAAAGAAGACCTTCTGATGCTTCTGGAGTTAACGGAAATCATTTCCGTTACCAGAAACCCGAAAAGAATTTTAACAATTATCGTTGAAAAAATGGTTGCGGCCATTGATGTGTCACGTTGCTCGATTATCGGCCTTAACGATAGCGGCGAATTGATCGTCAAGGCAAGTAGCGATCTTCCCGACGACCGGGAGATCAAAATCGACCTGGAAAAATACCCGGAAATCGAAAAAGCCTTGGTTACCCAGCAGCCTGTCGTTTTGCAGGACATCCGCAAAGACCCTATAATGGTTCCCGTGAGGGATAAAATTCATGGACTTTCAGACCTTGCCATCTTTGTGGTACCCATCATCAAGAAACAAAACGTCATAGGGACCTTTTCCTGCGGACCGCATCTCCAATTAAGGAGTGGGTTTCTACAAGGATATTCAAGCTGTGTCAGTTAGTTGCGAACATCTCTGGAAATGCTCTCGAAAATGCGGTTATTTTTGAGGCAATGCATTCGCAGAGGAAATGCTCGAAGACCTGGCGCTTCGAGACAGCTTGACGGGCCTCCATAACCACCAGCATTTCCATACACGCCTTGAAGAAGAATTCTACAGAGCCAAACGTTATGCTTTGCCCTTGTCCTGCATCTTTGCAGATATTGATCACTTCAAACACATCAATGACCGTTACGGGCATGTCACCGGTGATGTGGTGTTAAAGCAGATAGGTATACTGATTGATAAGATATTGCGTAAAAGTGACATTGCCGCTCGTTATGGGGGAGAGGAGTTTGCTGTCCTGTTGCCGAACACGCCATGGCAGGGGGCCAGTGACTTTGCCAAAGGCTGGAAGAAGTTGGCGAGTTGTCAATTCAACAGCTAAAGGGGAAAAAAGTTTCGATCAGCGTAGGTGTGTCAACCTACCAGGACGGGAACGTGCCATCTTATCAAGACTTGGTGCAATATGCTGACGAGGCCATGTATGCGGCAAAACAGGCGAAGAAGGATAAATGTTTACCGACAACCTAGTGTTGTCCCCGATTTCTATGACCTTTGGACCATGGGAAAGACGTTCTCATTCGAGGGGAGAATCCTGACAGAAGCAATCGTGGCCACGTTTTCACGTCGCAAAACCGCTTTAGCCGATGTCCTCCCCCTGGCTCTAACAGTGGAATTTTCAGAAGACTCTGGCAAACAGACGCAATGGCAATAGTTTATCAAAAGGACCCAACTGGCACCAGCGAATTTGTCCCTGCCAACGGTTATTGCCGAAATTAGGGAGTTTCTCCAGCCTCCGATGAATGCCGCTGCGGGGAGAGAAACTTTCGATTATACTTGGCTACCGGGAGGAACGTGGCGGCAGGTAGCAGGTGAAGCATTATTATTGCAGAATTAACCACTTTCCTTCAGGAAAGCCTGAAAATATGAGACATGAGCAGACGTCGATTATCGAGGCTATCAAGCTCGACAAAGCCCGGCTTGCCCGATTGGATGAAGAAAGACGGGTTATCAGCGAACGGTTGCAGCACCTGCATGCCCAACTCGCAACTCTGGAAGAAGTAGTAACTCCTTCCGGAAAATCCTCCTATCTCTCGCCTGTAGAAAAGATTTCCCTGTTCCCGCTCGCTCTTCAGAGGAAGGGAAGATGTATTCCCCAAACTCTGGATCAGCAAGAAAGGTGACCGAAAAGGTTATATGCCGACCTGTGCCAATGACGGCAACTACACACTCTGCGGGAAACGTATCTTTCCCCCCGCATAGAGTGCAGCGATTGTAACCATCAGGCCTACGTTCCTGTCGGGGATGCGGTGATTCGAGCACATCTCCAAGGTAAAGAAACCATAGGCGCTTATCCGCTGCTGACGGACGACACCTGCCAATTTCTGGTCGTGGACTTCGACGGTGCTTTTTGGCAGGAGGACGTAGCAGCCTTCCGGAACACATGTTCCACTCTTGAAATCCCTGTGGCAGTCGGAACGTTCACGTTCCGGCAATGGCGCTCATGCCTGGTTCTTCTTTACCGAGCCAGTCATGGCCTCGGTCGCAAGAGTCATGGGTTGTTTCCTTCTCACCGAAACCATGTCCCGACGGCATCATACTGCGGCATGGAATCCTACGATCGACTTTTTCCCAGTCAGGACACCCTTCCCCGTGGCGGTTTCGGAAACTTGATCGCTCTCCCGCTACAAGGAGAGCCCCGTGAGACTGGGAAACTCGGTCTTTGTCGATGATTCCTTCGTCCCCTATGCCGATCAGTGGGCTTATCTGGCCTCTCTCAAGCGCATCTCTCCGCAAGGAGTGCAGATAATCACCGACCAGGCAGTCCTCAAGGGCCAGGTGATCGGCTTGAAATTGCCATCCGATCATGACGAAGAACAGGCCCCTTGGGAGGTTCACCATCAGGCCTATTACCGGAACAACGTATAAAAGGGAAGCTGCCGAAAAAGATCACCGCCGTTCTCGCGCAACGGATTTTCATCGAAACAAAAGGAATACCTTCGGCGTTGCTGAACCGGATCAAGAGGCTGGCCGCTTTCCAGAATCCGGAGTTCTACAAGAAACAGAAGATGCGTCTCTCTACCCACAACACCCCACGGGTGATTACCTGTTTCGAGGAGTTGCCGGGTCATGTGGCCCTGCCGAGGGGCAGTCGTGATATCCTTCAATCTCTCATGGATGAATATGGTATCGCATTATACCTCGACGACAAGCGACAAGTTGGCACTCCGACCGCCTTTGCCTTTCAGGGAACGCTGAGTGAGATCCAGCAGCAAACAGTTGATGAACTTATGCAACATGACATCGGCATCTTCGTGGCCCCACCCGGTTCCGGCAAGACCGTGGTCGGTGCATGGATGGTGGCAGCTCGGTATTGCTCGACTCTTGTCCTGGTACACCGGAAACCGCTCCTTGACCAGTGGGTGGCGCAACTCTCCCGCTTTCTTGATCTGCAGCCAAAGTCGATTGGTACTATCGGCTCCGGCAAAAGCAAGGCAACCGGAGTTCTTGACGTGGCTATGTTGCAGAGCCTGGTCCGCAAAGACGAGGTTGCCGATCTGGTGGCCAACTACGGCCAGATCATCGTGGATGAATGCCATCACCTGCCGGCATTCTCATTCGAGCGAGTGATGTCCGAGGTCAAAGCAAAGTACGTTGTAGGACTCACCGCCACCCCATACCGTCGGGACGGCCATCAACCTATCATCCACCTGCAGTGCGGTCCGACACGAATTTCTCTGGACCGCAAACAACTGACGACAGACGAAGAATTTACCCGTCGGCTGATCCTACGGGAAACCGGCTTCATCCTGTCGGATACAGACAGTGAAAAAACAATCCAGGAAATCTATGCACAATTGACCGCTGATCAGCAACGGAACAGCCTCATCCTCGATGATATCAAGCGGTCACTTGCCGAAGGCAGATCGCCAATCCTTTTAACTGAGAGAAAAGACCACCTGGAATTCCTTGCTGGTGAACTACGTGCCTCAGTGAAAAACCTGGTGGTGCTCCAGGGAGGGATGGGAGTGAAGCAACGCCGCAGGGTCACGGAACTTCTGGCATCCATTCCCGATGACGAGGAACGACTGATCCTTGCCACCGGCCGTTACATAGGGGAGGGGTTCGACGATGCCCGGCTGGACACCCTTTTCCTGGCGCTACCGTTCTCTTGGAAGGGAATGCTGGTGCAGTATACCGGACGACTGCACCGTCTCCACCCTGGTAAGGAAGAGGTGCAGGTTTTCGACTATGTGGATAGTTCGGTGCCGATGCTGGCGAAGATGCATGAAAAGCGGATGAAGGGGTTCAGGGCTATGGGATATTTACAGGCCACACCAGAGACCATCTGATACGCTACAAAACCTGTAATTTACTGTTATCACAAGTTGTCATTTCAAATAGATCTCGTCCATAAAATGGCACCAATAACAAATGGCCGATTTCATTAAAGAAATCGGCCATGATTTTTATGGCTCCCCAGTGCGGACTCGAAAAGGGTAAAACTCACATTTTCATGACAATATTGGCACTTTCAAGATGAATATTGAAAGATAAACATTCTATATTGCAATTTCCCGGTAGGAGTTCAAGAAGCATG
>CAVQWZ010000009.1:0-47101 GCA_963717775.1 uncultured delta proteobacterium | reverse complement strand
ACATGCTTCTTGAACTCCGGAAGTTCGTCAAGAAACAAAAGACCGTTGTGGGAGAGGGACACCTCCCCGGGTCGGGGTGTATTGCCGCCGCCGATGAGACCGATATCCGAGATGGTGTGATGAGGTGAGCGAAACGGGCGCTGCGTGATAAGGGCCCTGTCGCGCTCCATCACCCCCATGACACTATAAACCTTGGTGGTTTCAATAGCCTCGTCAAAGGACATGCAGGGAAGTATCCCGGGAATCCGCCTTGCCAGCATGGTCTTTCCGGAACCTGGAGGTCCGATGAGAAGGATATTATGCCCTCCGGCAGCAGATACTTCGATGGCCCTCTTTGCATGATCCTGACCTTTTACCTCGGAGAAGTCATCACCATACCCTGAAGCTTCGCGGAACAGTTCCCCGATATCGATCCGGCAGGGTTCAATTACTCGATCTCCGTTCAAAAACTCCACCACCTCGGACAACTCGCCCACCCCGATGACCTGAATCCCTTCCACTACCGAAGCCTCACGGGCGTTCTCTCGCGGCACAACGATACCGGTAAATCCAGAGCGCCGTGCGGCAACAGCCACCGAAAGGCAACCCCGGATAGGCTTTACGCCTCCATCAAGGGAAAGCTCGCCCAGAAGCAAGTATTCCTTTATTCTCTGCGCTTTGACAACCCCTGTCGCAGCCAGAATTCCAATTGATATGGGAAGATCAAAAGCTGCCCCCTCCTTTCTGACGTCGGCGGGGGCAAGATTCACGGTAATTTTTCTACTGGGATATTCATATCCTGAATTTTTCAGAGCCGACTTGACACGATCCTTGCTTTCCTTTACAGCACCATCGGGAAGCCCTACGGTGGCAAACTGGGGGAGCCCCGGTGAAATATCCACCTCCACATCTACCAGCATGGCATCAATGCCGAGGAGCGAACTGCTAAATACCTTAGCAAGCATACTATCTCCAAAATACGTAGTTTCCATCCGGGAATTCCGGATGAGAACCTGTTGGTTTCCGATTTGGAAAACGGGGATTTTTTCTTCTGGCAAGCAAAACCGAAGATTGACACCGCCAGGGGGCAACAAGCACAATTTCTTATCGAAAGCCAATTAGCTACGACCAACGTACTCGATAAATGAGAATTTGCCAAGCTAACTTTTGGAGTTATTACAAGAGGAACAGAAAAATGGCAAGAGTCGGTAAAGAAAGACCGGATTTGGTAGTAGCGGGGAAAAGCAAAAGTCGGGCGGACAGCAGTAGGCAATATCACCAAACAGCCGCCGCCCGATGAGGGTAACGGAAAACAACTCAACCTGGGGCCAGGAAGCATATTTCTGAACAGCCAAAGGGTTACGACTCTGTTAAGAGTATCGCATCCGCAATCTGCCGCATACTTTTTCGTTTATCCATGGCAAGCTTCTGCATCCGTCGGAATGCTTCCGGCTCGGAAAGCCCGTGATTTCGCATCAGTGCCCCCTTTGCCTTTTCAATGACCTTACGGGTTTCCAGGTTCTCCTTGAGGTCTTCGACCTGCTCTTTAAGTTCCTCGATCTCTTCAGCATGGGCACAGGCCAGTTCAATGGCAGGCCAGAGGTCCTGATCACGGAGAGGTTTGGCCAGGAAGGCCCCAATACCGCATTCCCCGGCCCGCTTCACGGTATCCGGATCATAGCAAGCCGTAAGCAGAATAATGGGAATTTTCAGTTGTTTCCGAATCTTCTGTGCCGCGGAGATACCATCCATCTGCGGCATGGCCACATCCAGAATAACAATATCCGGAAGCTTGCTCAACGCCAACTCCACCGCCTTGACACCATCGCCACATTCTAAAATTTCATCAAAGCCAAGCTCGGAAAGCCTTTTTTTTAGGCTTTTCCGCAGGATCGGCTCATCGTCGCAGATAAGAGCGCTTCTCAATAGAATCACCACCTTACAATAGATTTATCGCTACCAAGCCGTGGGCATGTCATTATAACAGCATAAAGCGTTCCATTTACCATCCTCATTGACAGGAAAAGAAATCAAGGCCATACTTTGCACCAAGCAAACAGAAATAATGAGCATCAAACAATCAGGACTTTCCACCTACCGGAGATCTGCCAATGAATAAGAAGCGCATCATCACCACGCTTGTCATGCTGATCGTTATTTCAGTTGCAGTTTATAGTGTTATGCACCTCTCACGACAAGATGAGGGAAAGATTCGCGTATCAGGTAATATCGAAGTAACCTCTGTGGAATTGAGTTTCAAAATCCCCGGCCGGGTGACAGAGCGTCCCGTGGATGAAGGGGAACTGCTGAGAACAGGTGAAGTTGTCGCCAGGCTGGATCCAGCAGATCTTCTCCATGAAGCCGCAAGCCGCAGGGGCGAGACACAGGCGGCGCGCGCGCACCTGACGGAACTCGAGACAGGCTACCGCAAGGAAGAAATTGCCGAGGCCGAAGCAATCCTCCAGCGGATTGAGGCAGAGGCAGAACGTCTCCGAATCGACTTTGGCCGCCAACAGCAGCTGTTCAAAAAAGAAGTCATCTCGGCCCGGGACTTTGATGTCTCTCGGGCAGCCTACGAGAGTTCCCAGGCTAACGTTCGTGAAGCCCAGGAACGGCTAAAACTGCTCAGGAGCGGCCCACGCAAGGAAACCATCGATCAGGCTCGTGCCCGCCTCCAGAGTACAGAAGCGATGCTGGCCCTGGCGGAATCACGACTGGGTTACGCCACGCTGGTTTCGCCGGTAAGCGGACTGGTGCTATCGAAAAATATTGAGCCGGGAGAACAGGTGGCTGTGGGAACTCCGGTGATCACCATTGGCATGCTCGAAGAAGTCTGGTTGCGGGCGTATATCAGTGAAACGGATCTGGGCCGGGTACAGGTCGGCCAAAAGGCAACCATCACCACCGACTCGTTTCCCGGCAAAAAATACCAGGGAACCATCAGCTTTATTTCACCGGAAGCAGAATTCACCCCGAAAAGCGTGCAGACGGAAAAGGAGCGCGTGAAACTCGTCTATCGTATCAAGATCACCATCCCCAACCGGGACGGTGAATTGAAGCCAGGCATGCCGGCGGATGCGGAAATTCAGCTTAACAAGAAAAAGGGGACAGACCAGAAGGCCCAAGGGTAAAGCAGAAACCATGCCCATACCTGCATAGTAATCTTCATACTCAGCAGGCCACTTTGTTCGTTGCCCATTAGCCCTTTCCTAGAACCTGGACAACCACATGTCTGCTATCAAACTCGACAACCTCACGAAAAAATTCGGCGACCTTACTGCAGTAGATGCCCTGAGCCTTTCCGTTTCCAAAGGTGAACTTTTCGGATTGGTCGGCTCTGACGGGGCCGGGAAGACCACCACCATGCGCATGCTCACTGCAATCATGGAACCCACCTCGGGAAATGCCTGGGTAATGGGGCACCATGTGCGGGAAGAGCCGGAGGCCATTAAGGAAAAGATCGGATACATGAGCCAGCGCTTCGGGCTCTATAATGACCTGACCGTACAGGAAAATATCCATTTCTATGCAGACATCTACGGCCTGCCGCGCAAAGGGCGCGATGCGAAAATCGACGAACTCCTCTCTTTCAGCAACCTGACACCCTTCAGGGAACGGCGGGCCGGCAACCTTTCCGGCGGCATGAAACAAAAACTTGGCCTTGCCTGTGCGCTGGTACACACCCCGAAAGTTCTTTTTCTCGATGAACCTACCAACGGCGTCGATCCGGTTTCACGTCGCGATTTCTGGCGGATCCTTTACAACCTGCTCAAAGAGGGCGTCGCCATCTTCGTCTCCACCGCCTACCTGGACGAGGCTGACCGCTGCAATCGCGTGGGATTGATCCATAATGGCAAGCTTCTCGCCTGTGACACCCCCGAAAACTTGAAAAAGTTGATGCAGGGCACTATTCTCGAAATCCGCACTTCCCAACCACGCAATGCTGCCCGACTGCTCAAAGAAAAGCTCGACGAAGTTTCGGTCAGCCTTTTCGGAGACAAGGTGCACCTGGTAACAAATGACCCTGACAGGACGGGAAAATCCGCGTCATCGTTCCTGGAACAGGGAGGAATCCCCCTGCTTTCCCTGCGGGCAGTGGATCCGGCCCTGGAAGACGTGGTTGTCTCTCTTCTGCAGAATACAGCTGATACGGGAGGACAGACCGATGGCCATTGATTGTCATAATGACCGAAAACCGGGCGGTTTTCTCCGAGGGAAGACTCCGTGAGTAACAAAAGACCAACCGTCACGCTCAAGGACATCACTAAGAAGTTCGGTGACTTCGTTGCCGTAGATAGCGTCAGCCTCGAAGTACAGAAAGGGGAAATCTTCGGTTTTCTCGGCCCCAACGGTGCCGGTAAATCCACAACGATCCGGATGCTGTGCGGCATCCTTGCCCCCACCAGTGGATCTGGTTCGGTTGCGGGATTTGATGTAACCCGCAACGCGGAAAAGATCAAAGAACACATCGGCTACATGAGCCAGCGTTTCTCCCTGTACGAAGACCTAACCGTGGAAGAAAATATTAACTTTTACAGCGGTATTTATAAAATTCCTCAAGACAAGAGACTTGATCGCAAGGAGTGGGTGCTCGACATGGCGGGACTCCGCGCCCATCGCACCTCCAAAACCGGCATTCTTTCCGCCGGCTGGAAACAGCGCCTCGCCTTGGGGTGTGCCATTCTCCACGAACCTCCGGTCATTTTTCTCGACGAACCGACCTCCGGAGTTGACCCCATCAGCCGGAGAAACTTCTGGGACCTGATCTACCACCTGGCGGAACAAGGCACGACAATCTTCGTCACCACCCATTACATGGACGAAGCCGAGTACTGCGACCGTTTGGGACTCATCTATCGCGGCCAACTGATTGCGCTGGGAACACCGGAAGAGCTAAAAACGAGCTTTATGGCGGAAGAGGTCATCGAAGTCAGCTGCGAAAATGCTCATGAAGCCATGGAGTTTATCGAAGAGATTGAAGGCATACGTCATGCGGCATTGTTTGGCAGAGGGTTGCACGTCGTGGCGGAAAACGCCGACCGTGCTATGCCAGTCATAGTGGAGGCACTGGCCGAACGAGGCATCACGCTGCACAGCATGGAAAAGATCCTGCCGTCTCTCGAAGATGTCTTTGTCTCCCTCATTGAGGCGCGTGACCGGATGGAGGCTCCACAGCGGGTCTTCAAGAAGTGAGATGCGGAGTACGAGATGCGGGGTACGGGGTATGGGGTATGGGGGGGTAGGGGTACGCTGATGTTATCCTTTCTCCAGAATTCCGGGGCACTATGAATATTCAACGCATCAAGGCAGTCGCGAAAAAAGAATTCCTCCATATTATCCGTGACCCCCGGAGTCTCGGCATGGGTATCGCTATGCCCATGCTCCTGCTTTTTCTCTTCGGCTATGCCCTTACCCTTGATGTGGACAGAGTCCCCCTGATTACCTGGGACCAAAGCAACACCCCCGAGAGCCGGGAACTGCTGAGCCGCTTTTCAGGGTCGCGCTATTTCTCTTTGCAAACTCGCACGGACAACTACCGCGATATTGAGCAGGCCATCGACACCCGCGAGGCCATGATTGCCCTGATCATCCCGACGGATTTCGCCCGCCGCATCGATTCCGGCAGAAAAACCTCGGTGCAGGTGCTGTTGGACGGAAGCGATCCCAATACCGCGACATATGCACTTGGCTATGCCCAGAATATCGTATCGGGTTTCTCCCGAGATATTGTTCTCCGCCAAATCCGACGCAGCAACGGTAGCCCTGCGCAACTCGCACAGCTCGAAGTGAGGCCGCGTGTCTGGTTCAATACCGACATGGTCTCGAGAAACTATATCTTCCCGGGGCTCATCGCCGTTATCATGATGATCATCGCCGCACTCCTCACTTCCCTGACCATTGCCCGGGAGTGGGAAACCGGCACCATGGAACAGCTCATTTCTACCCCGCTCAGGGGCCCCGAATTGATCTTGGGCAAACTCTTCCCCTACTTCACCATCGGCATCCTTGACCTGATTCTTTCCGTGCTGGTGGGGGAATTCATCTTTGACATTCCGCTCCGCGGGAGCCTCCCGCTCCTGTTCGGTATGTCGGTGGTCTTCCTGGTGGGAGCCCTGTCCCTGGGGATACTGATCAGCATCGTGACAAAAAGCCAACTCGTGGCAAGCCAACTGGCGCTCGTTGTCACCATGCTTCCGGCTTTTCTCCTTTCCGGTTTCATCTTCCCGATCGAAAACATGCCGGCCCCCATCCAAGCAATAACCCATATCGTGACAGCCCGCTATTTCGTTACAATTTTGCGGGGTATCTATCTGAAAAACGTGGGTCTGGGAGTCATAGCGGGAGAAGTCAGCCTGCTGGTCGTGTTCGCCGTCGTGGTACTGGCGCTGTCGGTCCGGAAGTTCCGAAAGAAGATTGACTAAAAGGTACCCATGTTCGAACGTCTAAAATCCATGCTGGTGAAAGAATTTATCCAGGTTCTCCGGGACCCGAAGATGCGGATCATCATCTTCATCATCCCGGTATTCCAGACCATAGTCTTCGGCTATGCGGTCAACACCGACGTTAAGGATATCAAGACAGCGGTCTACGATCTGGACAACAGCCCTGAAAGCAGAGACTTGACCGCCCGCTTCGCCGGATCCGGCTATTTTCGGATTGTAGAGTATGTGTACAATGACAAGAGAGTGGAGGAACTGATCGACAAGGGCACAGTCAAGGCTGTCCTAAGGATGAACAGGGGCTTTGGCGCAGAGTTGGGTGCGGGACGGGTCGCACCGCTGCAGATCCTCCTGGACGGTACCGATTCCAATACCGCCGGCATTGTCCTGACATATGCCGGAAAGATAGCAGCCAGCTACAACGACCGGATCCGCCTGGATCAAGCGGCACGTGCATTCGGCCCCGCCTTCCGGGTTGGCGGTGTAGAGATGGAAAGTCGCGCCTGGTTCAACGAGAACCTTGAGAGCCGCAACTTCTATGTCCCGGCCGTGATCGCGAACATCGTCTTCATTATCACCATGCTCCTATCGAGCATGGCCGTGGTTCGCGAAAAGGAAATCGGCACCATGGAACAAATCATCGTCACCCCGATCCGGCGCAGCGAGTTCATTCTCGGCAAAACCGTGCCCTTTATCCTGATCGGATTCATCGACGTTGCCCTCATCACCCTGGTGGCAGCCTTCTGGTTCGACGTTCCCATACGGGGGAGCATTTCCCTGCTGTTCGGCGCGACCGCCCTCTTCCTTATGAGCAGTCTCGGCTTCGGCCTCTTGATATCAACCATCAGCAGAACCCAGCAGCAGGCAATGATGAGCGCCTTCTTCTTCATCTTCCCTGCCATGCTCCTCTCCGGCTTCGCCTTCCCCATCGAAAACATGCCGGATCCCGTCCAGTGGCTCACCTTTCTCAATCCGCTCCGTTACTACCTGGTCATCATTCGCGGCATCTTTCTGAAGGGAATCGGATTTGGTATTCTCTGGCAGCAGTTTCTGGCACTCTTACTCCTCGGCGCCACGATCCTCGCCTTTGCAGTCAGCCGCTTCAGGAAGACCCTCTAACAAGATCGCATTCTGCTTTTTTGTATCGTCACCGGTTTCCAGCCTTGACAGAGCAGAATTGTTTATATTAGTTTATTTAGTTGCGAAGAATAATGCATCTACCTTAGAACCGGGATCGGAGACTGGACGTGAAGGCTGTACGAAATGATAAGGTAAATCTTTCCATACTGTATGTGGAAGACGAGTTGATCACCAGGATGACCATCCAAAAAATCCTGGCGGCACGCTATGCAACAATTTATCTGGCACAGGACGGCAAGGAGGGTCTGGCCCTTTTCGAACAGCATAGCCCTGACATCATCATTACCGATACACGGATGCCGGTCATGGATGGCCTTAAGATGTCACGGGCGATTCGCGCCACCAACCCGCAGGTCCCGATAATCTTTACCACCGCCAACGAAGATTCCGAGTTTATCGAGGAAACCAGAAAACTGGATATCACCCGGAACATTATCAAACCAATACTGCTCAAAGATCTTCTCGCTACCGTCGAAGAAGTCGCCAGCAAAATTCTCTCCGAAAGAACCTCGCCGGAAGCAACAGGGCCCCAATAGAACTCCTGAAAATCTCTCCTCAACGTTCCTCATAGAGCCATCCAAGTCGAATTATTTCTGTAGCCTAAAAACTGATGGCCGGAACATACCCTACACGGTACATTCCGGCCAAAAACAGCGTTACCCCCCAATGTTCAGACTACACAGGCCTTGTCGACACAACGCAACGCAAACCTGAAACATAGCGGAATTTACAGAAAAGAAACAGCTCCCCGGGATATTACAGCGTTACCTTCATATAGTCGGCAACGGTATGAATGTCCTTGTCGCCCCGCCCGGACAGGCAAACAACAATTGTCTTGTCAGAGGAAAGGGTCGGAGCCAGCTTCAGGACGTGGGCAATGGCATGCGACGACTCCAGCGCAGGAAGAATCCCCTCTTCCTCGGTCAGGACCCGAAAGCCCTCCATAGCCTCTTCATCGGTTATGGAGACATAGTCCGCACGCCCCGTATCCTTCAGCCAGGAATGCTCCGGCCCCACACCCGGGTAGTCAAGCCCGGCAGAGATGGAATGGGCGTTGGCGATCTGACCATCATCGTCCTGGAGGAGATAGGTCTTGTTGCCGTGAAGCACCCCTACCTTTCCGGCACAGAGAGGTGCTGCGTGTTTTCCGGATTGAATCCCATATCCGGCCGCCTCAACCCCGATCATCCGCACATCAGTCTCTTTGAGGAAGCTATAGAAGAGCCCCATGGCGTTACTGCCGCCGCCCACACAAGCAACCAGATAGTCCGGGAGCCGGCCCTCGGCCTTCTCGTGCTGCAGCTTCGCCTCACGGCCAATTATTGCCTGGAAATCACGGACCATCATCGGATAGGGATGAGGACCAGCGGTCGTGCCGATCACGTAGAAGGTCGACTGCACGTGGGTGACCCAGTTGCGCAGCGCTTCGTTCATGGCATCCTTGAGGGTTGCGGTTCCGGAAAGTACCGGCGTGACCGTAGCACCGAGAAGCTTCATGCGAAAGACATTCAGTGACTGGCGGTGGATATCCTCCTCGCCCATGAAGACCTCGCACTCCATTCCCATCAGGGCGGCCACCGTAGCCGTCGCGACCCCATGCTGGCCAGCCCCGGTTTCGGCAATCACGCGTTTTTTGCCCATCCGCTTTGCCAGAAGCCCCTGGCCAATGGTATTGTTGATCTTATGGGCGCCAGTGTGGTTCAAATCCTCGCGTTTCAGGTAGATCTTAGCACCACCGAGCCTCTTGGTCAGCTTTTCGGCAAAGTAGAGGGGATTCGGCCTGCCCACATACTCCCGCAGATAGTAGGCAAATTCCTCTTTAAATTCCCTGTCGTTTCTATACTCCTGGTAGGCCTTTTCCAGTTCCATCAGGACCGGCATCAGGGTTTCCGGGACAAATTTCCCGCCGAACTGGCCGAAATGGCCCGTTGAATCCGGTATTTTCATTACTCCTCCACATTGTGTCGCAACGAATTTTTCACAATCCCTTTGCACGCTTGATGAATTCTTTTACCTTGGCATGGTCTTTCTTGCCGGGCACGGCCTCGACGCCGCTGGAAACATCAATGGCGTAAGGTTCAACCGTTTCCACCGCCTCGCGAACATTGCCCACGTGCAGGCCGCCAGCCAGGATAATGGGGCCGAACTGCTTGGCAATCCTGGCGGTCTCCCAGTTACAAGTAAGCCCGGTGCCGCCATACGTGCCCGGCACAAAAGCATCAAGGAGAAAACCGGATACCTGGTAGTTTCTTATGTTCTCGAGACTCTTGATATCACGAATCCGGAACGCTTTGACGATTTTATGAGGCAGGCCGGAGCAGAAACTCGGTGTTTCGTCCCCATGGAGCTGTACAACCTGGATACCACAGCGCTCCACCGCAAGGTTGATGGACTGAGTGGGATTATTGACAAAAACCCCCACCGTTAGCACAAAGGGCGGCAATTTCTTGATGATCCGCTCCGCAGCTTCATGAAAGATGCAACGCGGAGACAGGTCGTAGAAAACGAACCCGAGCGCGTCAGCCCCGGCATCCACTGCCTGGAGAGCGTCCTCCTCATTCGTAATGCCGCAGATTTTGACTTTTACCATAGTAGTACACCTAGTTGTCCTGCTACACCGATCGAAATACGGGCCGCAGTGAAAGTCACCTGGAAAATAGCCAGATATTCATGTTCAAGGATGGAGCCCCAGAAAAGCCTCTGTATCCTGCAGATCTCCTGGCAAATCAGTTTTCAGCTTCGCCCCGGAGTTCCTGGAGCTTTCGGCCGAAATCCGCCTCACGCATGAGCGATTCGCCCACGAGGAAAGCACGGGCGCCGGCGTACCGGAGTCGAACGACTTCATCCCGGCTATTGATGCCGCTCTCGGCAACTGCAAACCGGTCTGGCGGCATCAGGGCACAGAGCCTTTCGGTCGTCCCAAGATCGGTCACGAAGGTATGGAGATTTCGGTTGTTGATTCCCACCAGGGGGCAACTGGTCGCCAGGGCCATTTCCAGTTCCCGCTCGTCATGAACCTCCAGCAGGACATCCAGGGACAGCTCACCTGCAAGGCCAAGGAAATCCCGCAAACAAGAGAGGTCTAGCATGGCGGCGATGAGGAGTATTGCATCCGCCCCGGCGACACGCGCCTCGAAGATCTGGTAGGGGTCAAAGATAAAATCCTTACGCAGCAGCGGAATGCCAACCACTTTGCGGATCTCAGCCAGGTAGTCGAGATGGCCGAGAAAGAAATGCTCATCGGTAAGCACGGAAAGACAGGAAGCTCCGTTCGCCTGATAGGTTCGGGCAATGTCGATCGGATCAAAGTCAGCCCTGATAATGCCTTTGCTGGGCGAGCCCTTTTTTACCTCGGCAATTACAGCGGTCTGCCCGGCATCGTCCGTTGCGCGAAGAGCCTTCATAAAGCCCCGCACCGGCGGGCAATCTGCACTCTGCGCCATCAGCTCCGCAATCCCGACCCGGGACTTCGCCGCAACAAGCTCACCCTTTTTATAATCGACTATCTTCTTCAGAACATCAGGAGTATCAGTCATCGTAGCTTTCTTTTCCAATCCGTAAAGGGGCAATTCTTCTCCGCTGTAACACTGCAAGCGGTGGTAATGCTATTGATTCGTCAGGGTTACCAACTTCTCCAGCTGGGCCGTGGCCCGGCCCGAATCGATGGTTTCCGCGGCCATGGCAAGACCTTCGGCAAGCTCGAATACTTTCCCGGCAGCCAGCAGGGAAAACGCTGCATTAAGGAGTACGATATCCCGTTTTGGCCCGACGACACCCGATAGCACCCCCCTGACAATAGCAGCATTTGCCTGAGCGTCACCACCACGCAGTTCGTCCAGAGTACAGCGTCTCAGCCCCAACTCTTCGGGACTAAAGAGGCGTGAAGAGACACCCTGGGGCGTGACTTCCGCAATCCGCGTCTCCTTAGTCAAGGTTATCTCGTCCATTCCGTCAAGGCCATGCACCACAAAGCCACGCCGGCAGCCGAGTTTTTTCAGCACCTGGCCAAGCTTTTCGGTCAAGTCCTCCCGGTAGACCCCGAGAACCTGGCACTGGGCACCGGCAGGATTCGTCAGAGGACCGAGAATATTGAAGATAGTACGGATGCCGATCTCCCGACGCGGCCCGATGGCATGTTTCATGGCCCCGTGAAGGGCAGGTGCAAAGAGGAAGCCGAGGCCGATTTCCGCAATACAGTGCTCCACGGTTTCCGGCGTCACATTCAGGTTGACACCCAGGGCTTCCAGAACATCGGCACTGCCGCAGGACGAGGAAACCGACCGGTTTCCATGCTTGGCAACCTTGACGCCGCAGGCAGAAACAACGAAAGCCACGGTAGTGGAAACATTGAAGGTATTGGTTCCGCTGCCGCCAGTGCCGCAAGTGTCGAGGATGGTTTCCAGGTCCAGGTTGATCTCGTCCCGATCCAGATCGAGAACGTTTTTCCCAACCCTGATAGGAATAGCCCGGTCCCGCATGACCCGTGCCGCCCCGGTAATCTCTTCCACCGTTTCACCCTTCATGCGCAAAGCGGTTATGAATGCGGCGGTCTGAGCCGATGTCGCCTCACCGGACATGATTTGATCCATAACCTCGATCATCTCGGCCTCGGACAGGTTTTCACGTTCGACGACTTTTGCGATGGCTTTTTTAATCATTACATTCCTTAAAAACAGGGAAGACGTGAGACGTAAGATGTAAGACGTAGTCAAGTGAGACGTAAGACGAAAAAGCCTTTACGTCTCACGTCTAACGTCTAACTTCTCACAGGTTCCGACTCATCTCGAGAAAATTTCGCAGCAGATCCATACCGCCGACGGTCAAAATAGATTCCGGGTGAAACTGAATGCCCCAGATCGGCAGTTCCCGGTGGGCAAGTCCCATTATTTCTTCATTCTCGACCCAGGCGGTAACCTCCAGGCACTCGGGAAGAGAAGATCTCTCCACAATCAGCGAATGGTAGCGGGTTGCCTCGAAGGGGTTCGGCAGACCTTTGAAAAGCCCTTTCCCGTCGTGGAAGATGGGAGAGGTCTTGCCATGCATCAGAAAGCTGCTCCGCACCACATTCCCACCAAAAGCAGCCCCAATAGCCTGATGGCCGAGACAGACCCCCAAGAGAGGAATTTTGCCGGCAAAATGACGAATTGCCGAGACTGATATTCCCGCCTCGTTGGGCGAGCAGGGGCCGGGGGAAATCACGATCCTTTCCGGAGAGAGACGCTCTATCTCCTCCAGGGTGATCTGGTCATTCCGGTAAACCGCAACATCCTCACCCAATTGGCCGAAATACTGGACCAGGTTATAGGTAAAAGAGTCGTAATTATCGATCATCAACAGCATATGCGCAATTTCTCCGTTTTTCCAGGAATGAGGATCGTGGGCCGGGGATTCAAGGTTTTTCCTCGCTCCTCACACCTCGAACCTCGGACCTTTATTACTCCAGCCCTTCTTCCACCATCTCGATGGCCTTCACCACTGCTCGCGCCTTGTTGACCGTCTCCTGGTATTCTGTTGCAGGATCGGAATCAGCAACGATGCCGGCCCCGGCCTGCAGGTGAATCCTGCCATCCTTGACGACCAGAGTCCGGATGGCAATGGCCATATCCATGTTGCCGGAAAAGGAGAAATAGCCCACAGCACCGCCGTAAATCTCGCGGCGGACCGGCTCCAGTTCCTCAATAATCTCCATGGCACGGACCTTTGGCGCACCCGACAGGGTGCCGGCCGGGAAGGTTGCCCGCAGCACGTCGAAGGCGTCTTTTGAAGCATCCAGCTCGCCTTGCACATTGGAAACGATATGCATGACATGGGAATAACGTTCCACCACCATGAGCTCAGTAACACGGACCGTACCGGTTTTGCAGACGCGTCCCAGGTCGTTGCGGCCGAGATCCACAAGCATTACATGCTCGGCACGCTCCTTTGGATCTTCGAGCAATTCACACGCAAGCATCTCGTCCTCTTCCGGGGTCGCCCCCCGCGGACGCGTGCCGGCGATGGGACGAAGCTCCACCTGCTCGCCTTCCTTGCGGACCATAACCTCGGGAGAGGCTCCCACAACGAGAGTGTCATCCAGCCGGAGAAAAAACATGTAGGGTGAAGGGTTCATGGTTCGCAGGATGCGATAGATATCCAGCGGGTCAACGGTCAGGTCGGCGGAAAACCGCTGCGAAAGGACAACCTGAATCACGTCTCCGGCCTTTACATATTCTTTGGCCTTGACGACCGACTCCTCAAAAACCTCGCGACTTACATTGGAAAGAAAGGAAACCCGCTCGGAAGCGACCGGGGAGGAGGCAGGAAGAGCGGGCGTCTTCATCTTCCGGATGATGGCGTCGATCTTCTTCTTTGCTTCTTCGTAGGCAACTTCAGGAGATATCCCCTCTTCCAGGTGGGCATTGGAAACAACTTTGATCTTCTGCCGAACCGCATCAAAGATCAGGATGGTGTCCGTGATGACCAGGTAGCTGTCGTAGGCATCGAGTTCGGTCGGCTTTCCCAGGGAAACCCGCTCGAAGTAGCGAACCATGTCGTAACCGACATATCCCACCGCGCCGCCGAAAAAACGGGGCAGTCCGTCAACCTCAACCGGTGTAAAACGCGCCAGATAGTCCCGGACGAAACCGAGCGGATCCGCTGTCTCTTCGCTCAGGCAGGTGCCGTTTGCCAAGAGCATCTCGACCGTATTCCCCTTGGAACGGATGATTACCTCGGGGCTTGAACCGAGAAAACTGTAACGTGCCCACTTCTCACCGCCCTCGATACTCTCGAGGAGAAACGAAAACCGACCATCATCGATTTTCTTAAAGGCACTGACCGGAGTATCCATGTCAGCCAATATTTCACGGTAGACAGGTATCAGGTTCCCTTGGCGGCAAGGGATCGAAAAGTTTCAAAATCGGGAAAATACATTGGTTTCTCCGGCTAGGGCGAGCAATATCGGCGGGTGAGCGCCGGGCCCAGACTGGGAATCGCGGAACACCGATCCGGCGAGTGAAAACCAGCCATAACAAGGCTTTCCGTAAGGGTTTTACACTATCATAGCCACATGGGGTGTCAAGAAATCGGAGGGACTGAAAGGGAGCGGAGCAAGATACAGGGGGCTTCCATGGCTGGCAGCAAGGCTAGAACCGAAGTCGGGGCAACCTCCTCGCGGACGCCGCCCCGGCTGTTTACGAGCCCGACGACGGGCGTCAGGCTTCGCTCACATCGGCATGCCCCCTTTCATGATATGCCACATCCCAATCATACCGATGTCTTCGTGCTCCAGGATGTGGCAATGAAACATGGCCATGCCGTCGTAATCCATGACCGGCACAAGAAGCTCCACGCCCCCCACTTGGAGACCAGCACTGTGTCCTTCCAGGCCGGGATCAGTTTCCTCCTTCACTCCCCTTCTTCACCTCAAGCAGCTCGATCTCGTAGATTACTGTCCGGTCGGCGAGGGGACCCCGTTCGCCGAAGGCGAGATCCGCGGGTATGAAGAGTTGCCACTTGGCCCCCTCTTTCATCTTCGGCAATGCCTCCCGCCATCCGGGCATGGTGTTTGTAAGGGTAAACGTGGCAGGCTTGCCGTTACGGTAAGTGCTGTCGAACTCGGAGTCGTTGATGAGGGTCCCCCGATAGCTGACGGTCACGGAATCATTCAGCGTAGGGCTCTTCCCCTTCCCTTCCCGGACCACCCGGTACTGCAGCCCGCTCGGCAGAGTGACGACACCCTCCTTCTTGGCGTTGGCGGCAAGGAATTCGCGGCCTTCCCCGCGATATCTCTCGGCGGCGCCCCTCTTCCGTGCCATATCGAAAGCGTCCACCTTTTTCTTCAATTCAAGCAGGGTCTTGCGCATCTCCTCCAGGGTCATGAGGGGTTCAGCCCCTTGCAGAGCGTCCCGGCCCCCCCGCACGAATGCCTCGGGGTTGAGAGCCACTCCCTGCTCCTTGAAGTCGCCGCCGACCTGATAGCCGACACTGTAGTTGATCCTGTCTTTTTCATCTTTCAGTACAGGCCTGTCGCCTGCAGCAACATGGCCAACAGACAGGAGCAGACCGAACGCGGCAAGTGCCAGGTGTCTCTTTTCCATTTAATCCTCCCTTTCCGGCTGCGAGTTCTCCCCTCAATGCCGAAATCGCACGCAGCCCCTTTACCTTAGAGTACCACCCTGTCAGAAAAAGGTTACCGGCGATTTTCCGCCGGTCGAGGGGAACGCCAGTTTCCGTCGCGCTACCCCTGTATCTGAGACAAGACAAGGGTCCCGCCCGAAAGCGGCCCTTACTACCCAATCAGAATCCGACACCAGAAGGAGCCTGGGGCCCACAGTACTGTGCGGTGCCAGGCACCGTCTGATCCACACCCGGATCATTCACGCAATACGGCACCATCATCTCGTTGTCCTCGTGCTCCACGATATGGCAGTGCCATACGTAGAGGCCGGCGATGTCGAAGAGGGTCTGAACATGGGTGATCTGACCGGGATACATGAGCGCCGTGTCCTTGTACCCGGTTTCCCAGGGTTCGGGAGGAGTGATCACATTGCTTCTTGTCCCTGATTCACGACCGCGGGATCAGGCGTGAAGAGTTCCCTTCCCACTACCCGGAACTTCACCAGGTGGAGATGGATCGGGTGGGCATCCATGGTAAAATTCCAGATCTGCCAAGTCTCCGTGTCGTCCAGCAACGGCGTTGTGCGAATCGTGTCGCCCCACATCTGGGGCACTCCGGTGCCCACGTCACCGGCAAGGTTGATGGTACCGACCACAGCCTCCTTAGGTGCGAAAGGCACGCCACCGGCCATGACACAAGCGTTGTTCGGGTCCGTCGGATCGAACATCACTCCAAGGAGATCGATGTACTGCACCTTCCCCGCAGGATTTACCTTGACGCATACCAAGCTCGACTCCTCTTCGATAAGCGCAAGGTTCCAGACGCCATCCGAACTACCGGGGCGGGCAGATCAGCAAGCATCAGGCTTCTGGGCGGCGTGCTGTTGTCCACCGTGAGCGGGTTATTGGCCACCAGGACGAAATCCATGACTTGGCCGGTGGTTGCAGGGTCAGACGGGATGTCGGGAAGCCGCCGAACGGGGCGTCGGGGGCGGTATTCAGCATCCTCACCCTGACTGTCCCGACGGAAAGGTTGGAGAAGTCAACGATAACGTCGGCCCGCTCGGCCAATCCCATCAGGAGCGCAGGAGCAGTACCGGGCGCAGGGAACACCGTCGGCAGCGCCGGTTCGCTCCCGTCACCCGGCAATGCCACTGCCTGGCCGGTGACGATCCGAACCACGTCGGGAAGCAGACCCTGTTCGGACCCTATCTGGTAGAAGGGGACCTCGCCGAGGACTCTGCCATTCCTGCCCAGAGCCACCAAACTGAGGTTGAGAACGCGGGAGTTGCAGCCGTTAAGCAGGCGGAAGCGGTAACGCTCCGGCTCCACACTGAGGAAGGGCCAGCTCACCCCATTCACCACCATCACGTTGCCGAAGAACTCGGTATTCGATATCGCCGAAATGTCCGACGGTTTGGCCGCATCGCCGATAAACGGGATCTTGAGCTGCTGGGGCTGCTGGAGTCCCTCGAAGAATGCGCGGTTATTCGGATAATAGAGGGTGGTATTGCCGACAGCGTCCACATTGAACGCACGGTCCTGTATAGCGATGGGAATCTCGCGGTACGCCAGATGATCGAAGGGGTTTGCATTGGTGCCCGGCCAAGGTCCCGGCAACGTACCGGATACGAGACCGGTCCTCCGCCTCCCGGCTCGCACCAGTAGAAAAAAAACTGACCTGCATAGACCTTGAGCCGGGTCATCCCCAGGGTATGGTCGTGATACCAGAGGGTCGTTGAATACTGGTCGTTCGGATAGATGAAGGTCGCGGTCCCGTTCACGGTGTTGTTCACGCCGCAACTGGTTGGCCAGCCGGCCGGTGGTCGCGTAACCCGCCGGGATGTTGTTCGCGTTCGGCAGGTACCATGCCTCGGGATAACCGTCTCTCTTCTGGGGCCGACATGAGCACCGTGAACGTGGGTGATCAGCGGCACTGGCCCGGTATAAGGCTGCTGCAGGACCACGCCATTGCTTGCTGCAGAGCGGCAGTCGGTACGCGCTCCACTGCCATCCATGCACGTCAGCTTCTCCGGATTGGCCCAGTGGAGCGACCGGTCCACCGACAGCAGGTGCGACAGATAAGCGCCGGTGGCGTCAACCAGGTTGTTGCGCCACTTGACTTGCGTGGGAACCCCCCTGGTCACCTCGAGGGTGAAGGCTGGATAGTTTCTCGTCGCCGCATTCCGAAAGCTGCATAGGTCCAGACCGGGGTCGCGCTCAACGGGGTGCCGTCGTTGGCAACCGGCGGGAGTATCTGCTGGTTTGTGCGGCACTACCTCGATGTCATACGTTCCGCCCGCACCGGTCTTCGCCCTTTCCGGCGGAATGACTATCGGCGTCGCATACTTGGGGATATTGCGCGGATTGAGCGTACCCCCATAATCGCCGCCGATTCGACCACGCCGGAAATAGATGCGAAAACCAGCAGTAATACGGCACTGAAAAACACTTTCATACCTGCCTCCTTTCCAGGTTTTTCACACTGATTCAAAAACAGTTCCTGTTTGTATTCGTCTTCGTTGTCGGTAAACCTGCCCCCACCACCTTTCTAGACTTCCGGTTTCCAAACACCCGTGCGCTGTGCTAGTACCCCACAATCGGACTACCCGGTCATTTCAACAGCTCAATCTTTTGTTCACCTCGCCTTAGCAGAAGTTGCACCACAACCTGCGGAATACTGAAAGTCATGTTTTCAGTAAACCAGAATTTTGTTCCCATACTTGCTATTATTGCTGAAATATAAGATAATATTGCTATTCAAATATTGAATCAAAGTTAATTTTGACAACATTTGGAATGAATGCCTCAGTCCTCGGCTCACTGCATCAGGCGGTTTCTGGGCATTACAAATTTGCAGAGATTTTATCTGCAGCTCGAGTAGTCCGGGCAGGAAACTATTTTTGAGTTTCAATTGACTTTCGGAAGGTTGAAGGTACTAGTCCGGTAATTTTTTTGAACTGCTTGTTAAACTCACTCACTTCATTAAAACCTGATTGCATTGCCACACAAGAGATGGGAAGGTCTCGTTTTCTGAGGAGAAACTTTGCTCTGTCGATACGCAACTTGATGACAAAGCGCATGGGGCTTATGCCAATAAATTTTTTGAACTGCCTGACAAAATGAAACTTGCTCTGACAGGCTTCCCTGGCGATTTCATCCAAACTGAGAGGGCGATAAAGCTTTTCCTCCTCATAGAGGATCGACCGAAGAATATTGAGCGGAATATGGTCTGAATGCAGCAGTTTTTCAAAAGTGTTATCATTATTGAACAGCAGCATGGATCTGCGTTTTTCGAGCGACTCTGTACGGAGCGTCAGAATTGCCGCGATGCTTTTCCGCAATTCATCATGGATTACCGGCTTTTTGAAATAATCCCTGGCCCCGCTTTTAAATCCCTCACTCACCAGTTCTTCAGAACTGGCATCGGTGACAAAAATAACCGGCACATCGGGGTTGGAAAGTTTTATGCTTTTCAACAAGTTGACACAAGTATCGGTATTAAACCCGCAATCAAGCATTACTATGTCTAGTTCCAAGTTCTTAATTTTCTCCTCACCCTTGTCTAGCGGACAGTATTCAAGATGGCTTTCGAGAAAAGCCCGATAATCACTTTCCCCATTCGACTGATAAATAATCAGCAACCTCTTGCTTTTCATACCACCATCCATGAACCCTTCATATTCCCGTTTGAATCAAGTGTACCAGAACGTTCAGGTTTGCTACTTATAGATCCAGATTCAGTATAGAGAAGCACCGCGAAAGCGGAGTTCCGTGCAAAACGGAAAATCATTCTTGGTGCTTGCAAAATTCAGGTTGAATGATTATCGTACTCAACATCACGGATTCACGAAAGCAATTAAAATAGAGGAGAATCAACACTTATGACGAAGACCACAAAGCATTTCCAAACTGAGGTAACGCAACTGCTCGACCTGGTAATTCACTCGCTTTATTCCAACAAAGAAATATTCCTCCGGGAGTTGATTTCCAACTCTTCCGATGCAATCGACAAGGCACGCTTCGAATCCCAGACCGACAAATTGCTTCTGGAAGACAACGCGGAGTGGAAGATCAAGCTTATTGCCGACAAGGAAGCCGGCACCCTTACCATCCAGGACAACGGTATCGGCATGACCTCCGATGAAGTGGAGACCAACATCGGCACCATTGCCAAATCCGGCACCAAGGCCTTCCTCCAGACATTGAAAGAGCAGAATGTGCAGGAGCACCCGGAACTGATCGGTCAGTTCGGCGTTGGTTTCTATTCCTCTTTCATGGCAGCGGACCGGGTCACCCTGGTAACCCGTCGCGCCGGTGCAAATAACACCGCCATTCGCTGGGAATCCGTGGGAGACGGCACCTATACCATCGAGCCGTGCGAAAAGGAAACCCGTGGAACCGATATCACCCTGCACCTCAAAGAAGAAATGAAAGAGTTTCTTGATGAGTGGAGGATTCGCGCCATCATCAAAAAATACTCCGATTACGTGCAGTACCCGGTCGTCATGGACATCACCCGGGAAGAGCTGCCCCAGGGCGTTGACGGCAAGCCGATCGAAGGTGCCGAGAAAATCAAGAAGACCGAGGAAGAAACCCTCAACTCCATGAAGGCGATCTGGACCCGGCCCAAGAGCGAAATCACCGAAGATGAGTACCACGAATTCTACAAGCACATCTCCCACGATTACAGCAATCCTTTCCGGATCATCCACTATTCAGCCGAGGGCACCAGCGAGTTCAAGGCCCTGCTCTACATCCCCGAGCACCGTCCCTTCGACCTCTTCATGCCGGAAAACCGCAAAGGTGTGCAGCTCTTTGTAAAAAGGGTTTTCATTACCGACAAATGCGAAAACCTGCTTCCTGACTACCTTCGCTTCATCAAAGGGGTGGTCGATTCCAGCGACCTGCCGCTGAACGTCTCCCGTGAAATCCTCCAGGAAGACATGCAGATTCGTAAGATCCAGAAAAACCTGGTGACCAAAATCCTCTCCACCCTGGCAGAGGTAAAAGAGAAGACTCCGGAAGACTACCTGAAGTTTTACAAGGAATTCGGCCCGGTTCTGAAGGAAGGGGTCCATTTCGACCATGCCAACCGGGAAAAGATCCAGGAACTGGTGCTCTTCGAAAGCAGCAAGACCGAGGCCGGCAGCTACGTCTCCCTGAAGGAATACGTGGAAAGAATGCCCGAGGGACAGAAGGAAATCTACTACATCGCCGGCACCAGCCGTGCCGCAGTTGAAAACTCACCTCACCTGGAAATCTGCCGAAAGAAGGAATTCGAGGTACTCTTCCTCATCGATCCGATCGACGAATGGCTGGTGCAGGCCGTGACCGAATACGACGGGAAGAAACTGAAATCCGTCCTTTCCGGGAAACTGGAGATCGAGAGCGAGGAAGAAGAGAAGGCACAGGGAGAGAAGAAAAAGGAAGCGGAAAAACAGTATGGCGACCTGCTGACCTTTATCAAGGGCAAGCTGGACGACAGGGTCCAGGAAGTGCGCCTTTCCGGCCGTCTCACCGATAGTGCCTGCTGCCTGGTGGCCGACGAATACGGCATGAACGCCAATATGGAACGGATTCTCAAGGCAATGAACCAGGACGTACCCGAATCAAAGCGCATCCTGGAACTGAACCCGGACCACGCCATCACCAAAATCATGCAGCAGCTGTTTGACAAGGACAAAGAGAACAGCAAACTCGATGATTACTGCGAGCTGCTCTTTGACCAGGCCCTGCTCACCGAAGGGTCACCGATCAAGGACCCGCTCCGCTTCACCAAGATGATCAGCGAGCTGATGGTTGCGGCAGGAGGAACCATCGTGGACAAGGAATAGACGTACCGTATATTTTTGAGACCCGCAACAACGCAAAAAGGGGTGGCCGCACTGGCCACCCCTTTTGTTGTTTCACTCTGTGTACGCCTTCAGATGAGGCCCCGCATGGACAGCTCCGGCAGAAAAACACGTGCGGTTTTCCGCTCCGGTGAGGTTTCCATGAATGCCACCCGGTCGGCAACCAATACCCGGAAGGCAGCCATATTGACGGAAGATATCGGGTGGGCCGGTGGCGACTTGACCTTCAAGGGGTTGACCGGAACTCCGTTTTTAAACATGCGAAAATCCAGATGCGGCCCGGTCGACCGTCCGGTACTTCCCACATAGCCGATCACCTGCCCCTGCGCCACCCTTTTGCCAGACCGCGTGCCCTTGGCGAAGCGGCTCATATGGTTGTACATGGTCACCCAGCCGTTCGGATGTCGAACCTTCACGCAGTTCCCATTGTAGCGCTTATACGCTGAGAAAATGACCGTGCCGTCGCCGACGGTATGGATAGGAGTCCCTTTCGGCGCGGCATAATCGATGGCCGGATGCGCCTTGATCCGGTGGGTAATGGGATGGCGCCGTCGCATGGTAAAGCCGGAAGAGATCCGGCTGAAGGAAAGCGGTGCCTTGAGGAAGGCCTTGCGCAGACTGTGCCCATTCTCGTCGTAGTAGTCGGGAGTCCGCTTGCCGTCCTTGAAATAAAAAGCCTGGCTCACTCGATCCTGATTGGTAAAGCGTGCCGCCAGCAGGCGACCGTCGCCCGCCGGTTTTCCATCGCGGAAACGCTTTTCCAGCACCACCGCAAAGGAGTCGCCTTGCTGGATATCCTTAAAAAAGTCGATGTCCCAGGCAAAAATATCCGCAAGCTGCATGGCCAAGTGCTCGCTTTCTCCAATCTTTACCACCGTTTCGAAAAGGCTCGACTCGATCGTCCCCTGCACCGAAACTAGTTCAACCTTGTAGGGAATCTCTTCCCGGGAAACAGCAAACCCCTCTCCCTTACGGACAACGACCAGCTGCTCGGTATCATCGATATCGCAACTGAATCTCTCGAAATCACCAGCCTGGCTGATTAACCGGTAGGGGCTCCCGGCACAGATTTTACTAAGCGGGAACACACCCTTCGCCTCGCTTGCCAACTCATGAATCTCTCCCGGACTGAAGAGCTTTCCCAGCAGAGAAGAAATCGTTTCTCCTGAGCGGATGATCCCGGTAGTCGTTTTGATCCGCTCCGGGGATTTGACAGGGATCTTTTCAGCAACATCTTGTTTGCTACGCTGACCGGAAGCATGGTCACTGATGAGATATTGAGTCAAAAATGAGGCACCGGCAATGCACAGGATCATAATGGCCGGCAGGAATCTTCGCAAAAGGTCGCCAACAGGTCGGCGTGGAGGTCTGGACATCACTATCTCCTCGGTCGATTTTTTTGGCTCTCAGCAGAGCTCATAGCTTTGTCCGCTCCCTAAGAGTGCCACAGTATCTGGAAAGCAGCGGCCAAAATCGTTTGCATGCTAACAGCTTTTCGTGCCGGCTGTCTACCCCCAGGGGCAAAAAAAATCTAATGCCCCATTCAGCAATGGTTCAGGCGATCAGGAGTATGAACTGGCCATGTGTTGCATGAAGCGATACCTGCAAGATGGATGTACAAAAACCTGCCAGGTTATCAAAACCTGGCAGGTCTAAAATCACCGTTACTCAAGACCTTATAGGGAGTGCCTCACGACACTTCCACCCGCGCCTCTGGATTCATGGGATTTGTTCGTACCGCCAAGGAATAGAGGTAGGGGTAATCGTTCAGCAGGTGTTCCATGTAGCGGAGCCACTCGCGGATAAGGGAGGAAAACACCCGCCGCGTATCGCCAGCCAAGTGGTCCAGGTCGGATTGGGGAAGACCTTCAAGCCCTTGGCGTGCATCAAGTTCCTCGGTAAGGTGAAAAACAGCCCAGAGGAGGTCGGTAAAGTCGTCATGCTCAAGGAGGTTCTGGTTTTCCAGAAGGCCCAACAGGAAGGCCCTTTTCCCGAGAAGAAAAGCTTTCATTGCCGGCAGGTCGCCTTTGGCGCAATCCACCACGATCTCGGTTTTTTTAAAGAATGTCATCGCCTCACGAAAATCACGTCGCAACCATGATCCGTCCACCCGGAGATGGTCGGCAATATCGCCATAGTTCCGCAGAAAAACAGGAAAGTCACAGAGCAGGTCAGTTCCAACCTCACTGAAAAACACTCCGATCACCATATTAAGCTTCCGCAGAAGCACCGACCGCTCACGCTCCTTGAGGATTTTCTCGATCATTAGGGTAACAAAGAGTACATAGACGGGAAGAAAGGCCAGATTCCCCATAAAACTGGAAACGATATCGCCAGCCTTGCCGAACACCAGGTAGTCGGCGCCGTAGATAACCAGCGAAAGGATCAGGAGCAGAAAGGCAAGATTTCTTGTTTTCAGATGAAAAAGGCTCATAAATGTTGTACTCCCAATGTTTGATGAGGTCGGTCGGATTCCCCGAAAAGCCGCCCCCTCTCCGGTGAACCAATAATAAGGAAAAAGCGCAGAGACCAGGTCTCCTGAGGTCTACCAGGTACAAAGACCTGCCAGGTTTTTAAAACCTGGCAGGTCTGGTCTATACTTCAGCCTATCCTTCTCAGTCCCTTGGCGATACGAATGGTAGCCCCCGTTTCCCTTCTTTTGACACCTGATACGCTTACTCTTTCAACTTCCTTGAAACCACCCGTATCCTTTCAATCGATTCTGTGGGAAGGGGAGGAGACTTGCTGAGCCTGTTTTTCCCGGCCAGGAAGAACCATAACCCGGACGTGGCATAGAGCGCGCCGACTATAAGGGACGCCAGCCAAAGAGGAAGAAAGATGGCAAGGGCGGCTATTGCCGAGCAGGTAAAAACGAGGAGAGCCAGCAGAAGCAGGAACAGGCCGATGGCCACCTGGATGACCCCTCGTTTGGCGGACCCGATATTCCTCCTGAACTCGGCGATGGCCAGCTTCAATTCGAGATCGATGAAAACCGTTATGTCTCGAAACAGCTCAAAGAGCAAAATCAGCGTTGACCTTCTCTTCTTAGTGTCCGTCATCCGCTTTCCCCCGTTTTCCATGTCCCGCTCGCTGGGGACAGATAAAAGTACAGGCTCCTAGAGGCTCCGCATGTCTATAGAAAAGTAGCTTGTCTCTAGTTTCCTTCTCAGACCTGCCAGGTTTTGAAAACCTGGCAGGTCTGGTCTATATTTCAGCCTACCCTTCTCTTCTGGGGTCACCCCCCTAGCTCCTATATCATGGATGTCCCCAAAACTCCACGGATGATTGGATAAGAGGGGCATTCCGATCTTCTGAAGTGTGCGATGCAGGGTCTGCCGTGTTGGAAAATGTCATTGCAGGGTTGTGGCGCATTGTGAGATAATTGCAAAAACACAGCCTGGAGGGATGAATAAACATGTCTAAGAAGGTTGATTGCGATAAACAAGACACGATGTCAGGTACCTGCCTGCCCAAGCAGGAGGCTGACAATTCTTCGTCCCATTGCGGCCAGTGCTCGACGGGGTCCCGAAAAGCACCTGAGGCAGGATCTTCCAAGATACACTCTTGTAGTGCCCATATGGCCCCGGCACGGTCGGTTGCGGAATCGCTGATCCCTTTCATGTTTCTTCTGGCGATTCTGGGATTTGGGATCTTCTTTCTGGGTACGCCGCGGAAGGCGCCGGCACCGGAGACAATCAGGCTGACACCAACAGCTTCCGGGATGCAGAGCGTAACGACACAGGCTTCGGAGCAGGGGAAGTAAAAGACAAAGGGGTCAGTTACTTTCTTGATTACTACTTGTCAAGATGGCATTTGACCTCGACCTTGTTTTAGTTCTCTGCCAGTTCTGCCGACCTTTCACCTCCTGCCGGATCGTATGGTTCGTTGTACGTAAGCCCCCCAGAAAATCCTGTTCAGCTTGTTCATGCAGTGACCAATTGCCACCATCTTTCGTTTGCCCTCATCAGCTTGTTCTCGTAAACCTGGCCCCCTTTTTCCCTGAGTTTCGGCCAATTGCCCTACTGCCGCCACAGATAGAGAAACTGCGGTGAGGCTAACATTTCAAGACCGTCAGCGTTAATGTTGATCAGGTTGACACCCGACGCGGCACCGGGAGGAGCGGAATAGATTGACCCCCGGTAGTCGCCTGGCCGGTAGTAGCTGACCACCTTGGCCTCCTTGATACCCAGGGCCTTTTTCATCCCGTTGATCGTATCATCCAGATATTCCGTCCGGTCTATGAGCTTAGCCGCAAAGGCCTGTTCGGCCGTATAAACCCGCCCGTCCGCCAGCTTCTCAAGCTCCTGCCGCTCCAGTTGGTTATTCTTGCGCGCCATAATCACATCAAGAAAGCGCCTTGCTAAACTGTCTATAATTTCCTGCATGATTTGCCGTTCCTCTTCAGTACTCGCTCTGAAAGGCGACATGAGATCCTTTTTCGCACCGGATTTTATCGAGTTCTCTGTTACGCCGATCTTGCCAAGAAGCCCCTCCAGGTTGAAATTGAGGAGTATTACTCCGATGCTCCCCGTTACTGCGGTCGGGTGCGCTGTGATTAGGTCCGAAGCGGTTGCAATGTAGTACGCGCCCGATGTTCCTAATCCGGTAATACAGGCGTAAACAGGAACTTTTTTGCGGTTCGCGAACCCATTTATCTCGTGATAGATGATATCACTGGCAGTCACCGTTCCACCGGGCGAATTGATCCTCAAAATAACTCCGGCAATGTCTTCATCCTTTTCGGCTTTCCGCAGGGATTCTTTCACCCGCGATACGATCGAAGGTTTTTGCTTTGTCAGATGGACTCCGTCAGGCTCCTTCTCCGATATGAAACCGGCGATATCCAGAAGGAGCAGCTTAGACCGCCCTTCCCCCTCGACGACCTTCTCTTCCAGGGGCTTTACCGGGGAAACCATATCAATGTTGAAAAGTGTGCAGCCGGACAGAACCGGCAACAGAAGAAAAGCGAATATCAGTCGGAATTGAATCAATGTATTTCCCTCCTTAAAAAATATCGGTTCTTTCTCCCATCTCGTCCGGAAACTTGGCTCTCAATTCATCAATGGCCATATGCTTCCTCCTTAAAAATTATTGAGGAAGCATATCATGACATTGCGACATATTATATCTCATCAGTTTCCCCTTACCCTTTGCTTGGGGGAGAGAACCGAAATTATTTGTGCCAACTTGGACACTTCATATTTCTCCATTCTTGCGTTAACTCGTAAAACAACAGACCCAATAAATACATACAAAGGGCCACTTCCCCATCTAATTTTATGGGACACAGGGAAAAGGTCCTATTTTCCTGTTTTCATTTGTTTACAATTTTGATACAGTTTCTATTCAGATTCATGACAGAATATATCAACTTAGCACGGGCGCCCTTTTCCCGAGCGGGATGCCGCCGGGCACTGCCCTTCCCGCCGCGCCGCACGATCCAACAAAAGGAGCTATTATCATGATACAGTTGAACAGAATTTTCGCAACCCTGTCGATACTTGCCTGCACAGCCATAATATCCACCACGGTATTCGCCGAGAATGACGCCGGCGAGGTAAAGAGGGTTTCGTCACCTCACAAGACGGAGCATGGTAGTATCGGAAAGAATGCGGGGTCACGCGGGAAAGGTAATTCCGAAAGGGAAGCAGTGAAAAGGGAGCATGACGCTGATGGCGCCGGGTCATCCCGGACTGCAAGCCGATTTACAGCTACCAGCACGACCACCATCCCGTCTTCGAACATCGGCTCGGCCCCAGCATCAACGCTGACCCCCATTCCGGTGACCGCATTGGGCTCCACGGTGGTTCTCGCACCAACCTCCACCCTGAGCACTTTTACCCCCTCCACGCTCTCATCAACGATTTCGCCTGCGCCGGTCACCGCGACGCAGCCGGCAGCACCTGCCATTGACGGCGCAGCCCTTTACAATAGTTTATGCGCGGGGTGTCACGCAAACGCGAAAAGGAACCGGCCGGTGGTGAGTACCCAGGCCGCGATTAGCGGCAACCTAGGCGGAATGGGCTCACTGAGCTATCTGACCCCGGCGCAGTTGCAGGCGATTTCCGCGTACTGACCCGACCGCACCGGAAAGAACGTGAACAAGGGGGAAGATCTATTTTTTGCTAGTTCGAGAAAATAAAATCGGTCCACTTTTTCTTTTCTATGGTGAAAGGTACCAAAACATCAAATAGGACAAGTCTAGCCCCATTGCCTCTGCTTATCATGGATATCATCAGAATTATATTTATGATATTGTTACGTGCACAGAAATGCACCTATACCGGAGGATAACAATGGACATTCTAAAAATCTATCAGTACGCCATGCAGCGGGAGTTAGAGGGCAAACGTTTCTTTGAGCAGAACGCGGAACGTTTGAACCATGCCGCGGCAATCGGCGCGTTCAAAAACCTCGCTGCCGAAGAGCAAAAACACATCGAATTCATCCAGAATCAGATTGACCTGATTAAGAAAGGTGCTCCGCCGGATCTCACCCTGGCAGAAGAGATGCAAAAAGAAGGTTTTTTTTCGCATCGCGCGGTTACCGAATCCATCGACAGTACCACTCTCGAATCAATGGTCCCCGACCTGCCGGTTCTTCGCATGGCATTCCTGATTGAACGCGACTTCTCTGAGTTTTATGAGAAAGCAGCTGAAAAAGCTGAGGGTAACAGCAAAAAGGCGTTGAAGATGCTGGCTGAGTGGGAGCGCGAACACGAGCAGCTTTTCAAACAGTACTATGACAAGGCGTTCGAAGAGTACTCGAGAATGCCGTGGGGTGGCTAGGACGAGAGTATCCCGAATTCGAGGGTTGAAAAGATTTCAATGGAAAAGGCGGCACGTAAGTGTCGCCTTTTCCATTTCTTTGCTCGATAATACCGCAAGACCACGAAGACCTGGTGTCACAACTCTTGACATTTCTTTTCTTCCACAGATTTCCTATTTTTCCACAACAAAAATCAAATAGCACAAGCCTGCCCCCATTGCCTCAGAGCAGTTTTCTCCGGGATAGATGTGCTCGCGGAACAGAAGTGGCAAGCGGTGGCAGGTTGCCGCACCGTCAGGGGGGGGACTACGCAGGTTACAATTATCCCTTGATTACAGATAAAAGGAACAGGCTTGGAGAATTCACTTTGCGGAATAATTCATTTTAAGGCGATTCATCGCTTTTCTATTGATAATCGTCTTCAAAAGGGAGAAGCTATCCTGGTCCAAAGATCCGAACTGAAATGCCATCCCGTCATTCTCAGATCTTACTACCGCACCATTTACAGAAATTTCAGAACTTCTTGAAGCGCTGGGCAGAACAAACATTATCTGCGCCCTGTTCCCGACGGGTAACCGTTTTTCAGTACGGATGAACAAACCATTCAGGCTGAGATTTTCAGTAGAAGCCTCAAACGATTGTCCTCCTGTCTGTACCATGGCCTGGGATTCGAAGTGGATTCTGTCGAACCTTCTGTTTGGCATGGAAACACCTCCTTCTTTTGTAATTTTATCCATTTCTGAGGTTTAATTCAAGAATATATTTGCTGTTATTTTAATCGGATATCCGCATAAAAACATGGTTAGGGATTTGCAGAAGATTTTGAAGGTTGGGGTAAAGCTGAAGGCAGGTCATACGAAACTGAAAATAAATTTGTCCCCTTTTCCTCACACCTATTTCCCCTATCATATTAAACTAGCCGTAACTTATTTAAGGCCGTCCCAACTTTTCCTCCTCCTTGACAACCCACCTGCAACTGATATTAAAAAAATATATCCTACCAAAACAGCAAAGGGGCTTTTCACGCTGCATGGAGGTATTTATGTTCAGCGAAAAATGTCTGGAAAAATTCAGGACCGGTCTGCGCGGGGAGCTTATCACACCCGAAGAAGCGGAGTACGAAATCGCCCGCAAGGTATACAACGGCATGATTGACCGGCATCCCCGTCTTATCGTCCGCTGTGTGGACGTGGCGGATGTCATTATGGCCGTCAATTTTGCCCGTGACAGCGACCTGCTCCTGGCAATCCGGGGGGGTGGCCACAACGCGGGTGGCCTGGGGGTCTGTGATGACGGCCTGGTCATCGATCTTTCGCGCATGAAGGGGATCAGGGTCGACACTGAAGCAAAAACGGTGCGGGTAGAGGGTGGCTGCGTCTGGGGTGATGTGGACCATGCCACACATCCTTTTGGCCTAGCCACTCCCAGCGGGATCATCTCGACCACTGGCGTTGCAGGTCTGACTTTGGGGGGCGGCATCGGCCATCTGACACGCAAATGCGGTCTGTCTGTCGACAACCTGCTGGAGGCGGATATGGTGTTGGCGGATGGGAGTTTCGTAACGGCCAACGCCAAAACAAATTCCGATCTCTACTGGGCAATTCGCGGCGGAGGGGGGAATTTTGGCGTCGTTACCTCTTTTCTATTCCGTCTGCACCCCATCGACACCGTCTATGCCGGGCCGATGTTCTGGGAACTGGAGCAGGCAAACGAGGTGATGCGCTGGTATCGCGATTTCATCACGCATGCTCCAGAAGAGATCAACGGCTTTTTCGCCTTTCTGGTCGTGCCCCCGGGCCCGCCATTTCCCGAGCATCTCCACAAAAAGAAGGTGTGCGGCATCATCTGGTACTACGCCGGTCCAATGGACCAGGCCGAGGCGACTTTCGCACCCATTCGCAGCTTTAAACCACCACTTCTCGACCTGGTCGGCCCGCTACCGCACCCGGCGGTGCAGGGCATGTTCGATCCCATCTATCCGCCGGGGCTTCAGTGGTACTGGAAGGCCGACTTCGTCAATGAACTGAGCGACGAGGCCATCGACCTCTACGTAAAGTCCGGCTCATCAATCCCGACCATGCTATCCACTATCCATCTCTATCCGACCAGTGGAGCAGCCCACCGGGCAAGCCCTAATGACACGGCTTTCAGCTTCCGCGAAGCCAACTGGGCCCAAGTCATTGTCGGCGTTGATCCTGACCCGGCCAACAAGGAGCTCATCACCAACTGGGCCAGGGAAAGCTGGGATTCCTTACATCCCTATTCAGCCGGCGGAGCATACGTGAATTTCATGATGGAAGAGGGACAGGAGCGCATCAAGGCAACCTACCGCGACAACTACGAGCGCCTCGCTGCCATCAAGAAAAAATACGACCCTACCAACTTGTTCCGGGTGAACCAGAATATCAAACCTGCCGTGTAAGGATGAGCGAACGGGATGACTGCGTCCCCGCCATAAACAAACTTCGAACTCTTAGTGTTTTTTGGGATGACAAAGGAACCCATTTCGGTAAAGAAAAAAGGCCATACCCTATTCGGATATGGCCTTTTAATTTATGGCTCCCCAGCGTGGATGATTCTGGCCACCGAGAAAGGGTCTCGTAGTATAGATTGGCTCGGCGTCAGTGTAACGTGGGACGCTTCAGCAGTATTTCAGCGATTACCGGGCGGTGGTCAGAAGCCTTTGCAGTACCAGTCCAGCAATGTAAGGTGTGTAGCTGTGAACTCATAAATATATGATCGATCCGCATCCACGAGACTTGCAACCACGGGAGCCGGTGTTGAAGCAGGAAGTGACCATATGTGTAACCATAGCCTTTTCCTCCTTCGTCGAAGGCGTCATGAAGGTTGGCATCTCGAAGCATTGCACATGCCAGAGACGCATCAGGCGAGTTGAAGTCGCCGGCCACAATAACCGGTCCCTGTTCCTGACGGACGTATTCGCTTAACGTTCTAGCCTGAATCAAACGGGCCTCCACGTTAGTCTCAAACCGTTTAATAGCTTTTGGCAGGTACGCAACCCCCCTTTTAACCTTCCGGAACGCATTGAGCCCCGCTCTGGGTGTTTTAAGATGAACATTGTACAAGGTGACAACTGCCCCGCTGATTTTTATCTGGCACCGTAAGCAGATATGCTTCTCCCCGGGGAAAGAGATCTTAAGAACCTCGGGTTCGGAAAAAGGGAACTTGCTAGCGATAACATATTGTCCGATGGAGCGGACATGCCATTCTCGAAAGAAGTTCTCAAGCGGACCACTCAATGGTTTCAACACGTCCTGAAGGAGCACTACTTCAGGTTTATATCTGATCATATCATCAATAAGTGGGGTAACGTCACGCTTGCCATACTTTGCGTTGCAAGTCATTATGCGAACGGGAATCGTGCCGGACATCTCCGGGAGCGCATGCATAGGCCATGAAAACCCCATTATTGGCCCGAGAACCCAGATAAGGCAAAGTGCGGGCATCCACGTCCAGCTACGGGCATACATGAGCGCAAAGCAGACCAGTAAAATCCCCGGAACCAACCAAATTGCCTGAGGCAGATAGAGGTTCAACGCACCAAACAACCAACGGTCTGCGCCGTACCAGTTTAGAATCGTTAATGCGGCAAGAATTATCCCATAAATACTGGTGAGGATTAATAGCCAGACTACTGTCATAGGTTTTTTACGTGTCATTTTGTTTTTTCAGGTCGTTGTAGAGTACTATGGATAAAATAATCTGATCTGTTTGAGATCGTGATGATCGGAACCACACCGGCTTGACCTCCCGCAGATTATTGTACCAGATTTTGCAGCATTCTCCCCATAAACAGGTAAATGTTCGGGTTGGTAGTATAACAATAGTGAGCTTGCCGCAGGATCGTTACCGCAAGGTGTTTATGGGGAAGCAGTCAAACAGGTAACAAAGGTGGACATTTTTCCTAAGAAACACCCCGTCTTGGATTGCCGAAATAGTTTTCATCCAGAAACTCCGGATGTTAAACAAGCGGTTTCCAATTCGGAAACGAAACATACTTTTGAGAAACGGGTAAGAGCAGAGAAGAAGGAAATTATCGGAGGAGTTGGCAAAACCCGGTGTCCGCTCACTGAAGTGGAAAGAAAAACTTGCCCGGTTCAGCGAGAACAGGCACTGGTAAAGATTGAACGGGACTCCGAAAAAAAGGCCGTCATCATTTTTACATGAAGACGGCTCTCTCAATTTCAAAGGAAGCGGCAAAGTCCGCACTCCCCGTGAGGAAGTGCGGACTTTCTGTTGCATGTAGCTTTTTCCGTTACTCTATCTTGCGGATCGCGTTGTTGTTATAATCCGTCACATAGAGGCTCATTCCGTCTGTCGTTACGGCCATAAGGTTGGTCAAAAGTCGCGGCGGTCCCGATGGCATTGTCAAATCCGGGGGTTCCGCCGTTCCCGCCAGCGTTATTACAGTGTTGGGTGAGGCAATTCCGATCTTGACGAATCGTGTTATTGAAGCGATCTGTCACATAGAGGTTCGTCCCGTCCGTCGTTATACCGTTAGGCCGGTTGAAACTCGCGGCAGTCCCGTCTCCATCGGCAGCTCCGGAAATTCCGACCGTGCCCGCCAGCGTTGTCACGGTGTTGGGTGAGGCAATTCCGATCTGACGGATCGTGTTATTTAACCGATCCGCTACATAGAGGTTCGTCCCATCCGTTGTTATGCCGGAAGGTTGGTTGAAAGTCGCGGCAGTCCCGTCTCCATCATCAGCACCGGAAGTTCCGGCCGTGCCCGCCAGCGTTGTCACGGTGTCTGGGTGAGGCAATTCCGATTTGGCGGATCGTGTTTTGAGTACGATCCGTCACATAGAGGTTCGTGGCATCCATCGTTATGCCGATAGGGCCGTCGAAGGTCGCGAGAATCCCGATCACCATCGGCAGCTCCGGCAGTTGCGGAGCCAGCCAGTGTTGTCACGGTGTTGGGTGAGGCAATTCCGATCTGACGGATCGTGTGACCTGTGAAATCCGTCACATAGAGGTTCGTCCCGTCCGTCGTTATGCCGGAAGGTCCGTTAAAACTCGCGGCAGTCCCGTCACCGTCGGCTTCTGCGGCAGTCCCCGAACCCGCCAGCGTTGTCACTGCGCCTAAACTATCGATCATGAGGATCGTGTTAGTTCCAAAATTAGCCACGTAGAAGTTCGTCCCGTCCGTCGTTATGCTGGAAGGAGAGGATAGACCAATAACCGGCGTTGACACTAAGGCGGTGAGGGGGGAGAGTAAAAGATCATTACCCTGGATTGCCCCTCCCAATAAGAAGGTTGACGCGGTTACGGTAAAATCGGCTGGCGAAGTGGCGGTAATGAGTCCCACCTTAACCGTTATCGGTCCGGTGGTCGCCCCAACAGGGACAGTGGTGGCAATCGAGGTAGCAGTGGAACTAGTTACGACAGCCGCTGTCCCGTTGAACATTACGATGTTGTCGGCAGGAATAATACTGAAGCTGGTTCCTGTAATGGTTACCGCCGTGCCTGTAGGTCCCGTAGAAGGCGTTACAGCGGTTATTGCGGGGGTTACGACAAAATCAGCTGGCGAAGTGGCGGTATAGAGTCCCACCTTAACCGTTATCGGTCCGGTGGTTGCCCCCACAGGAACAGTGGTGACAAGCTCGGTACTAGTGGCACTGGTTACGACAGCCGCTGTCCCGTTGAACATTACGATGTTGAGAGCAGGGTCGGAGCTGAAGTGGGTTCCTGTAATGACTACCGTCGTGCCTGTAGGCCCAATAGAAGGCGTTACAGCGGTTATTGTGGGTAAGATAATTGGATAAATTGTGTCGCTTCCCCCACAGGCCGTAAGAAGAACCGTCATTGTGAATAGCATGGACAATAATTTAAAAATCTTTTTCATCTTTCGTTCCCTCCTTTGTTGATGTTAATTTCTCCCAGGATGTCTGGGGCCGGTAGACTGAACCTCCCAATTGTCGTGCTGACCCAACAAAACTGATAGCGTCCCCCAACAAAAAAGACGGTCACAAAAAATGACCAATATCATCGTAATCCAATGCAATATGCCTGACTATTGACTGATAATTCACCCACAATAAAAAGTAAACAACGTATGTAAATAAGAGAGTTAACCCATCTTCCGCAGTTTTTCGTTTACGAAGACAGGATTCCAATGTAACAAACGATATAGGTATTATTTTATTTTGGTTCGTCTTAATGTCAAGGGCCAGTGTAATTTTTTACCTCTGAACCAGAAGTATTTTGCTTATCCTTATAACGTATAACCGTATGAAGTTATTACTATATCTCACTAATTCAATGTAACTCAGTTTACCGGGTATTGACTCAATACTGTTATAATCCGGCAATTTCATGGACTAACATCAAGCAGCAATGACCAGGGCGATCTGTTCCGCTCCCGCCTGAATCGAAACGGTAATATCCGAACAATTGAAAGAGGAGAAAAGTTTTTCCTTGCCAGCATAATAAAAGTAATCCGCACGATCAAGGGACTTGCAGAGAATAGCCGGGCGGTGTATAGAGCAGAATCAAAACCCCCAATTTTTCGCTCACCCCCATGACCGGCGACACAACCATGATATCCCCGTTTTCCTGGGTGCTGACAGTTGTCTTGTCCTCTTGCAGCACCGACGGTGGAAAGACGCTGGCAACCGCTGCGCCTTCAAGCTTCTTGTTAGTTGCTACCACTATGGTACCGTCAGGTTTAGCAACAACGATCCCCTTAATATTCTTCTCTTTGACGAACTGGGAAAGATACTGGTTGATCTGATCGTAATTACCGTTGATCATCTCAGTGCGAACTGCCCAGACCAGCGGCACGACTGCAAGCCGGAGCAACGATCTGTTCTGATCTGTTATGATCTGACCGGTCCTTTCCGCCAGTTGATCCTTGACGCAGTTAACAGCAATGTTTTTCCAGAGATACATCCCTGCGATGGCAAGAACCAAGAGTAGACAGCCAATGAGGCGCCAATGGGTAACAACAAAGGATTTTTTGGTGTCTTGTTCCGGGTGATGTTCCTTGCTTGCCCCGGTGTCGAATATTTTGTCCGGATCTTTCGTATCTTGGGCCATGTCGAACCTCCTGTTTTCATGTATTGTATCATAAATTCCGCTCATGTTCAGATCGTACTTTCTTATTCAGCTCAGGAAGTTCTGGGGACACCATACTTAATACCGCACATCAAATATGGATAGTGTCCCCGTGACTCCCTCGCATAAATACTTTAAGTGCATTTAATTATATTCGACTTTGCAAATCGTCTATTCTCTGGTTTAAATGTTTCTTGTTATTTTTCTCTAGTCCGGATGCTATACGAGGATTCAAATGTCAACCACTGGCAACAAACATGAAAAAACAAAGGTATTGCTCGGACTATCAGTTATTATCAATTCTACTCTCGATATATGCGATGTACGAGATAGAGCTACCGAGGCCGCCAAACATTTGCTACATGCAGAAGCGGCAAGTCTTTTGCTTGTTGATCGCGAAAAGGGTGAACTTTTTTTCGAAGTGGCTTTGGGTGAGAAAGGAAAGAAGGTAAAAGAAGTTCGGCTCAGTATCGGCCAAGGGATCGCGGGTTGGGTTGCCGAGAATGGGGAACCACTCATTATTTCTGACGTTTATAAAGATCCACGATTTTTCAAGGGGGTCGATAACAAAACCGATTTTGTCTCCAGGAACATGATCTGTGTCCCCGTGCAATCTAAAAATGAAATTCTTGGTGTGCTTCAGGCCATAAACAGGATTGATGGAGAGTTCAGTGAAGAAGATCTGGAATGGGCGCTTATTCTTTCCAACCAAATAGCCGGAGCAATAGAAAACGCTAACCTGTATGATCAATTAAGGGATACCTTCCTAGGAACCGTCATGTCTTTGGCTGAATCCCTCGACAAAAGAGACGCATATACCGGTGGCCATACACGGAGGGTCAGGGATTATAGTATAGCGATAGGCAAAAGACTTGGTTTGGACCAAAACAATTTGGAAACACTTAAACTAGCCGCAATTCTGCATGACATCGGCAAGGTGGGGGTACGGGACAATATACTTTTAAAGGAGGGAGAACTCGACCCCGAAGAATTTGAGTCCATGAAACGACACCCCAAGTATGGAGCGGAAATATTGAGCCACATAAAAAATCTTAGTGGCGTAATTGAAGGGGTTAAAAGTCACCATGAGAAGTATGATGGTTCCGGATACCCGGAAAATTTAATAGGGGAAGACATCCCTCTTTTAGGCAGAATAATCCTGGTTGCTGATTCTTTTGATGCAATGACCTCGGACAGATCATACAGAAAGGCACTGAGTTTCGAAATTGCGCTTGCAGAACTTGACCGATTCCGCGGCATACATTTTGATCCCGCAGTAGTTGAAGCTTTTATGAATGCCTACAAGGAAGGGGATATATGAAATTACGGGTATTGGGAAATGCTGGTGCGGAATTGCCGAGCTTTCGTCCTACCGCTTTGCTTATCGATGATGCCGTACTGCTCGATGCCGGCACTATCGGGGCCGTGCTTAATCCTGATGAACAGTTACTCCTGAAAGCGATTCTCATTTCCCATGCTCATCACGATCACATACTTGGTGTTCCTGCGTTAGCAGAAAATCTTGCAATAAAAAATACAAAAAACTCCCTGGCGTTAGTAAGCACAAAGAAAATTCTTTCTTCCGTAAGTAGGCATATGTTCAATAATGTTATATGGCCCGATTTCACCAAGATCCCTTTGGCTTCACCAGTTTTAAGATATATTGAAATAACACCGAAAAAACCAATGGAGCTATATGGCTACTCAATAGAGGCGGTTCCCGTTGACCATACGGTGCCGTCTGTCGGTTATATTCTACGCAAAGACGGCAGGGCCCTTCTCTATACTGGAGATACCGGTCCGACGAAAAGGATTTGGGGAAAAGCGAAGAATATTACGTCCCTCATTATAGAAGTTTCTTTCCCAAACCGAATGGAACAAATAGCATTACAAACAGGGCACCTGACCCCTTTTCTTATGAAAAAAGAATTGGAAAAGATGAATAAAATCCCTCCCGCAATATTTGTGACCCACTTCAAGCCTCAGTTTCATGAAGAAATAAGAACTGAAGTAGCAGGATTGAATTTGGAAAACGTTGTTCTTCTTGAGGAAGGGAAAATTTACAACCTATAGTTTATTGGGGGGTAATACCTGAGGTAAATGCACAAGGACTTATTTTTTCGTTTGATTTTCTCTCTTTTATAGCGAATTTTCTAACGGTGGCATGTTCCGTTCTCCTATGAAAGCTGTGCTCGATAATAACAGTCTCCTGTGGCGCAAGATTCACTACTTTCCTATAGTCCTTATAGTGATTGTTTTTAATTACTATCGTGTGCTCACCCTTTTCGACCTGAAGCTCCTTTAGCGTTGGCACAACCCCCTTTTTTCGTCCATCTACAAAAATTTCTCCTTGCGGACTGACTTTAAATTTTACAACCGCAAATGACTTTTTCGCCTTGACCAACTTCATTGCGGACGACTGTTGACCAAGAGAGGTAACCATATTTTCTTTTGTGCTTCTCTGGTCTTCGCCGGGCGTTCCCACCTTGGACTGGAGCAACGCATAAGAAACAGCCGCAATTAACCCAACAGCGCACAAACTATACAACCATTTACTTTTTCCCCATTTAAGGGGCAAGACGCAAAAAATATCAAAACCTGAAACGGTTGATGATTTGCTATACTTTTCACCATTTTCAGCCTGACCTGTTGCCGCCCCATCGGGCGAAGCAGATAAGCCGGCTTCCTTGGGCGTACTGAAATGATTGCGACTGGGGCTGGGTTTACCGATAGAATATACTTGATATTTCCTCACATTTTTGTCGGTTCTTGACCCAATGTAGGAATACAAATCGGCAATATCTTTTGAAAGGCATGATGTTACTTCATGAAAAGATCGCGAGACCATGACCTGATTGGGTTCGGCAAAACTCATAATACGCTGAGCCACGTTGATTCCGTCCCCGATAAGGTTTGGGTTACCATTTATATCCTTAACAAGTTTTACAGGGCCTAAATTGATCCCGATTCGTGCTGACATTTCGGAACCCTTTTTCGCAATAGTGTCCCTGAGATTCTTAGCAAAAAAAAGAGCATATTCCGGATCGCCTACAAAACCGATAGCTGCACCATCCCCGCAATCAATCATAATGCACTCACTATCGGGAAAATCGGCAAGTACTTGAGCAATGAAGCCATTGAGTCGATCTTTAAGGACAATTTGTCGATCTACTTTGTTTTTCGAAAAACCCACCAGATCCAAAAAAACAATACTGCAGATGAAAGTCCTCATTTGCTGAATCATTATGTCTCCAAAAAATTGAATTCTTAAACACTATTGAAGAGTCGAGTGTGGCGATATGTTACACCGCTCTTTTAGGAAACCCAAAACAATTAATCACTGTAAAATGTAACATGCAAATTACAATAGCAAAGTCCGAATCCACTGTTAAAGTGCTCTATTTCAAAAGTTATGTAGTGGATCAAAAGGTGGACAGGCTACTTTTTCGGTCGTTGTGTTTTCTTCTTATCAAGCCTGGCCCAATAGGTGGACTCTGGAGCATAACAGCTAGTTTCAAGATCCATCAGCCGTTCCTGCATGTAAACCTGGGCATCCAGTATGGCCTGATTGTAAACAAACGGTCCGATTTCCTCCAGGCAGAATTGCAGGAAAAGAGAGGATTGCAAATCTCCTATGTCGATTTCGAGGTTTTCTGAAACATAGCGTTTGATAGAAGCAATAAGAGTTCTTTCAACGTCCTTAGAGAGTTTGATATCCATGACAGTCCTTATCTCCTAATTGATTAGCATCCGGAAACTCCGGATGAGAAACTAGCGGTTTCTAATTTGGAAACGAGGATTTTATTGTTCTGACAAGGAAATCAAGGGATTGTGCGGAGACGTACTACTGTACGTCGCACAAACAAAACCGATGATTGACGCAGTCAGGGCGAAAAAAGACCGTTTCCGGATGAAAACTACTTAATACCACACATCAAATAAGCATGGTTTCCCCGAAATTTCCAGCAGCCTATAAGGGCTTGATGTTTCCGTCCTTTAATATCAACATCGGTTTCGGCTCCCGGTATTCCTTCGGGTTTATATCGACCCAACCGCCGGTATTAAATATTTCAATTGAAGGGTAATTGGTTTCGTCACGGCTCAACACGGTCTCGTCGAAGGTTGGAATGTGCGTATGCCCGTATATCATTGCAGTGATCTTCCCTCCGTCAGGCTCCGCCTGCTCCAAGTAATGCTCAACAAGCTTGCGTTGCATGCTCAGCGCCTCGATATCATGCTGCTTTTGCGACGGCGTAGTCGGGTCGCCCTTAACATCTCGTACGGAAAAGTGCGCCTTTATTATTGTCTGCATGGTCTTCTGCCACTCCGTAGCCGGGCGCTTATTGAAGTGACGGTCATAGACACTTTCCCAAAACTGGTAAGGAGGCGTCTGTGAAAGAGAATAGCTATGCCACTCGGTGGTAATAGCGTTAAACATCTCGATATTGTGAATCGTCATTGGGATTCCGCTTTTCTCAAACAAGTCACTGAACACCATCGTAACGATGTTCCAATTCGGCTCGAAAAAGTGGCCGTGCGTCAACAGGATATACTCATTGTCGGCTTTCCTGACGAAGACATTCGGATATGCCACGTAGACCGGCGTATCTTTGCCAAGTCCCAAAAGGTGCGAAACCAGGTTGTACGATAAAATTTCACCAGCGTTATTCGAACTACCGTCCCGCGTCAGGCTTCCAGTTTCAAGATCCAGTGTCAGGGCATATTCTCTTGGCATAACCAGTGGCGCAACGCCTCGTTCCAACCGGTCCGCAACCCAATATTTCTCTTGAAGCATTTGCCAGAGATGGTGATCGTGATTCCCCGGCACATAGATGACCCGCTCGAACAGATCCGCCAAGCAGATACCCTCGCCAGACTCGTTCAACTCCCGGAACAAATTAAACGATACGGCAAAGGTGTCCTCGGGGGCATTATCGACGTAGTCGCTAACCAACGCCTGGAGTCAATTAAGGTCTGGCCTGCAACCTAGCATACTTTACAACCTTTTGCAGTTTTCAGACCTGATAATCAGATAAATGGCACCTCCTGGCATAACGACAGAGTCTCAAACCGATTTTGGACAAAAAAAAGGCCGTATCCATAATGGATATAGCCTTTGTACTCTTTGCTTCCCTATCGAGAGGGATTTGGGCACTGGGAAGTCGGATTTTCATCTTTACCTCCTGTCTCCTCATTTTGCCGGAAAACTCTAAATATGGCATGCCCATAGTTTGGGAAAACTTATAGATCAGCATTACGTGCCATTCCGGAAAACCTGGGAATAGAGACTCTCTTTTCACGCCTAGGAATTGGGCAGGTCCTATTTCTTGCTCTTTTTCCGACGCCTCCCTAGTAAAGCATTTTCATTTTTCTCGGCTTCTTCTTGCTCTGCCTTGTGGTACTTATCCTTGATCTCTTTAATGTCCACCGTCGGCTGTGGAAACGCCATCTTCAGTGATTCAAGGGTCTCGACGACTATCTGAGACACTGCTAAATTTCGGAACCACTTGTGGTTGGCCGGTATGACAAACCACGGTGCATGAGTGGTACTGCACTTGCTCAGGGCATCCTCAAAAGCTCTGGTGTAATCGTCCCAGTACTCGCGCTCCTTGTAGTCCGACTCGCTGATCTTCCAGTGCCGCGCGGGATCGTCAATCCGCTGCTTGAATCTACGGAGCTGCTCTTCCTCGCTGATGTGCAGGAAGAATTTGAGGATATGGGTGCCACTCTCGACAAGGTTCTTTTCGAAATCATTAATCAGTTCGTAGCGCTTTGACCATACCTTCTTTGGGACAAAACTGTGTACCCTGCTTATCAGCACATCCTCGTAGTGCGAGCGATTGAAAATCGCTACCTGGCCACGCTGAGGTGCCGCTTGGTGGATGCGCCAGAGGAAATCGTGGGCAGCCTCCTCGGCAGAAGGGACCTTGAACCCATACACCCTTGCTCCTTGAGGATTCATGCTGGCAAGGACATGATTGATGGTGCCGTCCTTGCCACCAGCGTCCATGGCCTGAAGGACAATAAGAAGCGACCGTTTGCCCTCTGCGTACAGAAGGTACTGCAACTCGCGAAGCCGATGGGTGTATTTTTCTATTTCGACCAGTGCTGATGTATGGTCTTCGTGTTTGTCCTTGAACGCAGCATCAATCTTGTTCAGTCTGACGGTATTCTCCGGTTTGACCCTGAATTTTTCACTGTATTTCATGACTCATCTCCCTCCGGTAGCAGGTTTATGCGCCTTTTATTGTTTGCCATGCTGATTGAGTACCTCTCACCGTAATCGTTCATTACTGCATCTGGTGTTTGAAAAAAGGCCTCCTTGCCGAACAGATCGGTGAGTTTGGACCGGTCAAATTCATTCCGGACTTCTTCAACGACTTCACACCACACGAATCTGATGCCCTGGGCAGTCAAGGTTCCGTGAAGAGTGCGCAGCGTTTCGGCCGCGGTAAAATCCACATCGTTGACAGCTGCCGCATCAATGCATAACCATGACAGTGGCGGGTTCGCACTCTTGACAAGTTCAGCAATCTCTTCGCGAAGTACCGGACTATTGGCATAATACATATTGTGCATGAAACGGTAGATCATGAGGCCAGGCAGAACCTGTTCCTTGGTGCTGACCGGGCCCTGCTTCCAGCCGCCTTTACTGTCGGGCACGATCAGCATGTTGTTTACGAGATATCCATGCCGCGTATGGACTACAAGTGAAAGAACAATGGCCAGGAGGATGCTCTGTTCGACACCTACAAAGACGACTACCGCAGTGGTAATCAGTGCCACCCAGAATTCCCAAGGACGCTCAGCATGGATTTTCTTCAACCCCTTGATGTCGATTAATTCCACACCGATCAGGAAAACTATTGCCGATAAAACCGCTCCCGGCATATAGGCCAATGGACCGGTGAAAAAGATGAGCACCAGGAGCACAATGAAGCTTGTGGTAAGCTGCGAAATCTGGTTGTTTCCTCCCGCACTTTCGACCATCTGGGTCTTGGTCGGGCTGCCGTTCACGACGAAGGCTCCGGACAGGCCGGCACCTACATTGCTCAGGCACAAGCCCACCAGATCTGTATTCTCATCGAACGGCTCGTTGTTGCGGTCTGCATAGGCGCGTGAAGTGGCGGCACTCTGGGAAAGGATAACCACGAACATGGCAAATGCGGTTGGAACCAGGTTTTGAATCAGATCCATGCTGATGGCAACCTCAGGTAAACCAATCTTCGGCAGGCCGCTCGGGACCGGTCCGAGGACACTCACCCCATAATTCTCCAGGTTGAGCGCCCAACTTGCAACGATGGCTCCAACTACCGCAATCAGAGCACCTGGGATTTTCTTCGAGATTTTACGTAAGCCAATGATGACCACAAGAACGGAGACCGCTACCAGGAGAGAGGTGACATTTGTTTGATTGATCTCGCGCACAGTGGAGACAAGCTTGTGGACGGTTCCGTGTCCCCCATCGGGCAGACCGAGCATCCCGGATATTTCTCCGACGGCGACCTGAACGCCGACCCCTGACAAAAATCCGACGAGCACGGTGCATGACAGAAAGTCTGAAAGGAAACCAAGGCGGGCAATACGTGCAATTAAGAGGAACCCGGCTGCCATGAGCGCAAGTAACCCGGCCAGCGCGAGCCACTCGGCCGACCTGGGGGCCGCCATCCCGGCGACGCTGGAGGCTAGAATGGCAGCTGTAGCGGAGTCTGCCCCGACGACGAGGTGTCGGGATGAGCCGAAGAGAGCATACAGGGTCATTGGAATGAGGATAGTATAAAGACCCGTGATTACCGGTGTGCCGGAAATCTTCGTGTAGCCCATTACTTCGGGGATGGCAAGGGCAGCCAATGTGATGCCGGCAATAATGTTGGCCGGCAACCGGGAGCCATCGATGGGGAGGATCCCCTGGAACATGGGGAATCGGCAACCTCGTTGATTTGCTGCTGAATTTGCCATTACAATCTCCCTGGCTTCATTCAGTTCATAGGCTTAAGAGGCCGGTAATTTCTACTTTTAGCCGGTCCAGTTTTCGATAACAGGTCAGTGACTGCAGGATATTGCTTTGCGTTCTCTTTTGTTTATGGCAAACAGCAGCCCGGTAAGTACGGTGAAAATCGTAATAAAGATGTCGGAATATAATCTGTCATCGAGCTGATAAATTTTGAATGAACTCCGGTAAGAGCACAGGAGAAACCCGCAAAAGAAAAGTAGCCCGATTAAACCTGTTTCCGAGGCAACCAGCAGATTGGGGTATTTTGCCATGATTATAACGTTACTTTAAGCCTTGATGATAGCTTGTGTGCTACGTTTTGCAACTGAGGAAGGTCCAGGCTCTTATCTCGCGTCTGCGTCAACGTTATCAGTAGCCATAGAAACCATTGTATATTGTAGTAGGCAATTTGGTGCTGGTGCCAAGATGGACAAGCCACCTGCAGGGTTTTTCTGTCGGCTAACAATTGATGACTCACAGGACACTATATGAATATCTCGGATGAACTGCGTAAACTCGCTGACTTGCTCCAAAAAGGACTGAGGTCGGTTGGCAATAGTGGACACCAAACTTATGGGGATCTGTTCTGTAGTCTGTTTTTGCTTGGTAATGACATTTCTTGACACATCAGATTGGCGGGGTCACCCATTTCTGGAATTTCCGGATGGAAATTATCAAGAACCCGCGCATTGTTGAAGCTCGGAGGACGACAAGTCTTTCTTGCCGTTCAAATCAGTGCAGGTGTTGTCTCTGAAATACGAACCCGCTTCCCGGAACTCTTTCTTTACTAGCGGTTTCAAAGCAAACCAACACTTCCCGAAAGCCAGATCTTTTCCCTGTTGAACAACTTCCTTATAGGAATCAGCAGGCAGACCAAGGGCCGATACGACCGCCACGCCGACATCCACGTCCTTGCAGTGCGGATCCCCCGCTTCTACAATCGCTTTGTCAAAAAAGGAAACGGCAAACCAGTTAGCCCGATGCTTCCTTGACCATTTTCCCGATTTCCAGGCAAGTTCCCGGTCTTCAGGTGATGCATCAACAAACGATTTAAGCTGTTCCCCACACCAATCTTCCGTATAATACTGCTGATAATCTTCCTGGAGACAGGCGTTTATTGCCACGTGTCGCCACTCGGCATCACGCTTGGACGGTGGGACATCTTCTAGGTGGGAGAACAGTTCAGACCAGGATTTACTCTTTTCAAGCGCCTGGAGATCCTGGATTCCGTAACGCTCTTGCGCCGACAGGTTACCCGTCAAGAACCCACTAACAAATATAACAGATAGTATAATAAACAATCTTTTCACTTTTCTCTCCCCTCCTGTTTTTCCTGCTGACGCCGGTATTCCTGGAATATTTTTTCCGGATTCGTCTGCCCGGCTGCCTTGGCGGAAAGATAGAGCTGAATCTCATCCTTTACACCGGGAACATAGCAAAAGTATCCGGAGTATTTCCGCAAAGTAATGGTGACCCATTTTTTTCCATTATATTCTGTTTCATAGTCTACGCTGCCATATCCAAGATCACGTACCGTGTGATTGATAGCTTTTCCGTCCCAGGGACTTTCAATTCCGTGAAAAACCAGAATTGCGCCTTCCTGCGAGCCGATCTTGTAAGGAGCCACTTCAATTTTTACATTTCCCTGGTCGACAAAGACCTTGGCATAATGGGCCAACTCGATCTTTTTCCCGTCCATAACGTGTTCAGTGAATGTTTTTCCGGATGCCGTGACAATCGTTGGGACAAAAAAACAGATCAACACCACCAGTAGTAGTAAGCAATTTTTAAGATTCATTCAGTTCCTTCCTTTCCGCCTTATTGTCCGAATAATTGGAATCAACCATTTTCCGAAAGGAACATACCATATGCAATTAGCAACGGTCAATTAATCCTTGGTATATATAATGGTAGTAAGGAAAGATCAAATTTCAGTGGTTACAGTAAAAAACAGGGTCAGGGCGACACGTTTCGCAAATGCTTTTTCTCTGTAGCTTCCATCCGGAAACTACGAGTATAAGGGGCCTCCCTTTGAGCCTTTCCAGATTCTTCCGTATTTCTGTGGGGTCAATTTACAAACAAAACTTCGCTTTCCCGTCTTGGATGATTAAAAATTCAGGGAGGGGTGAAAACTTAAAATATTCCTTCTTCCCCTTCCCCGCATCAGTAAACCCATAATAAAGCGAATCAAACTCTTTCGAAGAAACCTCTATCAATTTATTATTAAAATACGTTTTAATTTCAACATCGTTTTCGGTAATTGGTTCCACTTTGAAGCCGGGATGCTCTTTTTCATAAAAGTTCATAAAGTCTTCCATGGAAGTACTAGTGCCCAAGGGCATATAGATCGGTTTTTCCTTGATAAATACTCCAAGATTATCGACAAATGATTTTTGATCGCGCTTTGCAATGGATTGTAAAAGGCTATTGATCTGAGCAACCACAAGTTTTTGATGTAAATCTGGTTGATAGTTTTCCGAGTTCTCCCAACATCTTTCCGGAAGTTCAGTGATATCCAAATTTAATTTCCAGTTTGTGTCTTTCGGCGATATTTTCTCCCTGAAAAGCACTTCTTCAAAATAATCAAAATGGCCTTTATACTCATAAGGTATCAATTTCACAATCAAATAGTCATTTTCATGCGGTATATATTTTTCACCTTCGTACATTTTATACGCCAGCGTATTTTTTCCTTTTTGAAGAAACTTGGTCCAATCCCAAGGGACCAAGGCAAAAGATCCGCCTTCTATAACCTCTTCTTTATTTTTCGGGCGAACATAATTGAAGCGGGCCAATTCAATCCCATTGACCAAAAATGATCCTGGAAAATAATTGTTATCCAACGAAAACTTAAAATCCCTTATAGGAATTGTTTTAAATTTCAATCTTGGATCGGAGCCATCAATATGTATATGGAGATGGCAGTCTTTTGGGGTAATGTCCCGGTCAACTCCAAACCAATATTTTAATCCAATGGGTTTGACGTTTTTTCCCCCGGTTTGAAGTGTTTTAATTATTTCAGCCTTATCATTTTCTTTCGGATATTGCATGCCATCTGTTAAAATACCATGATTAATGTCAGACCGTTCTTGACCATAATGGCCATAAACAGCCGCCACTAGCCCGACATAAGAACCAATAACCGGCCACGGCATGGCAAACTCTACAAAAATATCATATTTACTCTCTGACCTTATTAACGAGTTTAAAAATATTTCTTCCGGCATTATAGCAATGCCACCGACAACCGGGGCCAACGTTTTCGGCATCCATTCATCTGGGAACGTCCGATAACTCTCCAATTCTTTGCCATTCATGGAAACCAGGCTGATTTTACTGGTAGAGGTTGCAAGCCACAAATACAGACTCGGATCTTCTAGCACCTTGTAATTGCTTATTTTGATCATGTGGCTATCCTTCATGCCATGCGGCTCCTTTTTGGGCGTGTTCTTCGGTAATGGTTGCGCAAGCGCTATTTTATTTTCCTGTTGATTTTCTTCGCGACTATTCGCAGCTTCGCTTAATCCCGTACTAAAACAGACCACTAAAGCAAATATTGCTAAAACTTTGTAAGTCATCTCTCTCCCTCCGGGGAAATGTAACTGTTGAATTTATCAATGTGGAGAGAAGGCGTTAGGCCTTGAAAAGAGATTTTTGCGTTTTCTTTTCTTATCCTATTTTCCCTTTGCTGAGTAGACCGGTTTCTCCTAATATATCGGTAGATTATCGTTTATGTTACCCCCTGATTTCGC
>CAVQWZ010000008.1:0-20086 GCA_963717775.1 uncultured delta proteobacterium | reverse complement strand
TAGTTTCCATCCGGAAACACCGGATGTGAAACTAGCGGTTTCCAATTTGGAAACGAGGATTTTTTTGTCCTGACAAGGAAATCAAGGGATTGTGCGGAGACGTACTACTGTACGTCGCACAAACAAAACCGCTGATTGACGCTGTCAGGGCGAAAAAAGACCGTTTCCGGATGGAAACTCCTTAGCAGACTAGTAAAAAACGTCACACGAAAGCCCTGATAGCTCGTGCAACACAACTGCCTGTTCTCAACTGCAATCTCAAGATGTTAATCAATGGAGCTTGACTGATACCAGTTTTGAGACACCCGGTTCCTCCATGGTTACCCCATAGAGGCTATCAGCATTTGCCATCGACGCCTTACTGTGGGTTATGACTATAAACTGGGAAAAAGAACTCATTTCCCGGACCATTTCATTGAACCTGCCGATGTTTGCCTCATCGAGGGGGGCATCAACTTCATCCAGGAGACAAAAAGGTGCAGGCTTGATCAGAAATATTGCAAACATGAGTGCAACTGCCGTCAGAGCTTTTTCTCCACCAGACAGTAAATTGACATTCTGCAGCCTTTTGCCCGGCGGCTGAATAATAATATCAATTCCCGTTTCCAGAAGATTCTCTTCATCCGTCAGCTTCAGTTCCGCACGCCCGCCACAGAAAAGGCGGGGAAAAATCTCCTGGAACTTCTCGTTTACCAGGGTAAAGGTATCGAGAAACCTTTTACGTGTCGTCCTGTTTATCTTCTGGATAGCCTGCTGCAGAGCGTGGAGCGACTCTTCCAGGTCTGATTTCTGGCCAGTGAGAAAGTCAAACCTCTCTTCCAGCTCCCGGAACTCTTCAATAGCGGTGAGATTAACCTCTCCGATGCCCTCAATAAGCCCAACGAGTTCTGCCTGGCGGGCGCGCATCTCAATTTCATCGTATTCACGGTGAGCATAGCGGGGGACAAGATCGGATAGTGCGCAGCGGTACTTTTCGGCTACCGTCTCTTCTAGGTTCCCCAACAGCATCATGATCTCGGTCAACTTGAGATTTTTGTTTCCTATTTCCCGAGACAACTGTTCACCAATGCTGCGAAGTTCCTTCAGAGAGGCCTCTCCCTCTTGCGCAAGCGCTGCCTCCTGCTCATAGCGCACCCGGATTGCCCTGCACAATTCATCAGCCTGCCATTGCTTTTCCAGCAGCGTTTTCAGCTCCGTATCGCTTTTGCTGCGAGAATCAGCAATCCCCTGCCGTTCGCGAATACCGTTGTGCAACTCGGTTTCTAGGCGCGCATGCCGAGCATGGAGATCCTCAATGCTATCCTCCACCCTCTTCATGGTACGCTGACCGGACTCTCGTTTTTCACGAAGCGCTGCCAACCTGACCTTTCGCGCAGTAAGATCATCCCGCACTTCCGTGATTTCTCGCTGTCCTTTATCCAGCGCCCCTCGCAAGACCGCTAGCTCGTCTTCAACAGCAACCCGACTGGCTTCGCGTAGTTCCCGCTCTCGGTGCGAGATTCCCATTTCTGCCTCAAGAGACTCAAATTCTTCTCGCAACTGGTTGTCTTCCAGTTCTTTCAGTGCCAGCCGTTCCTCGATTCGCTGGAGCTCTTCCCGAACACGCTGCAGGTCCTTTTCGGCATTGACCAGCTGTATTTCCAGCCGATGAAGCTCCTGCCGAGCATCTTTCATAGCGCTATCGGTCGTGCGGACCTCTCCACGCAGACGCTCCCTTTCTGATTCCAGTTCCGCGACATTCCCGGTAAGACTCGCAACAAGGGCGGACAACTCCTTAATCTGGCGCTTCTTGTGAATGAGCCCCTGCTGGGCAGCCTCCATGGAGCCACCATGAAGAACCCCGCCGCCATTGACCATATCACCTTCCTTTGTCACAAAGGTCAGGTGTGGATTAGCGGCAGCCAGCCTCAGGGCGGAATCAATAGTAGCCGTTACAAAGGTATAGGCCAAAAGAGTCTCAGCCATCCCGCGGTTTTCTTCCGCCACCGTTATCCGATCGAGGAAGCACTCCGACCCTTCAGGAGGGTCCGGAAGCCGGGAGGAGCTCAAACTCCGCTGGATCAAACTGCAACGACCGCCGGAGGTTTCCTTAAGAAAAGAAAGGGCTTCCTTGGCGTCCCTTTCTCCGCCGCAGATAACATACTGCAGGCGGTCGGCAAGGGCCGCTTCCAACGCCACCTCATACTCCTCAGAAACCTCCAGGATATCAGCAATAACTCCCTGCAAACGCTCCTTGAAAGGCTCGGCAAGGCAGAGTGATCGAACCCCTCGTCCATACCCGGCAAACTGAGCCTCCAGTTCCTGAAGTGAATGGAGCCGTGAAGCATTTTTATTAAGACGGTCTTTCTCCGTAAGAAAGGAATGCTCGACAGCTTCCAGATTCTTCCTCAGTTCGTCATCCCTGACGCGGAGTTCGTCCAGTTGAGTTACAAGCTCCAGCTTCTGCGTCGTTAGCGTTCGGTGCATCACATCCAGTTCAGATGCCCTGCCTTTTGCATCGTGGTGCTTTTCATGAAGGCCAAGCCCTTCGCGACGGTTCCTTTCGAGCTGTTCTCGAAGTGACTCCAGTCTCCGCGAGGCGGCAGTTGTCTGGTTATTGAACTGGGATATTTCGGCTACAATCGCAAAAAGGTCGCGGCGGCGCTCCTCAAGACTCGAGACAGCAACTCGCTCATCTTCCGCCAATCGAGCCAGAACCTCCTCAGCAGCAACCAGCTCCTCCTCTTCCCGGGAAAGATCCACAAAGAGGGTTTTCTCCAAATCCTCCAGCTTGCGCAATTCATCTTCAGCTTCGGCTGTTTGAGTCCCAATGGTCGTCAATTCCTGGGTGAACCGAGCGATGCGCTCCTCCAGACCCGCCTGCTCCTTCCGCTCAAAACCAATACGGCTTTCACAGCCGGCAATCTCTCCCTTGAGGCGATAGCTTTCCTCCTGGGCTTCAGCAAGCTTTTTCTCTTCCTCCAGGAGCCGGAGTTTTCTTTCCTCCAGGGAAAGGGCAGACTTTTCAATCTCCAGAGCTTTGGCCGCCGAGCGGTCCTGCAGTGAAGCAATCTCCGCTGCAATTCCAGCTTTCTCCGATACCATTCGACAATACCCTGTCACGGAGAAAAGCAGCTCGATCTCCTTCAGCTCCTCACGGTACTCCCTGAATTTTTCAGCTTTTTTGGCCTGGCGTTGCAAAGCATTCATCTGCCGGCGGATTTCGGCGACAATATCCCCGATACGCAAAAGATTTTGTCTGGTTACCTCAATTTTTTTCAAGGCAACCTGTTTTCGCGCCTTGAACTTGGTAACGCCTGCCGCCTCCTCGATGATGAACCGGCGCTCCTCCGGTTTGGAGCTGAGAATCATGCCGATTTTTCCCTGCTCGATAATCGAGTAGGCCTTGGCGCCGGCCCCGGTGTCCATAAAAAGCTCGGAAATATCCAAAAGCCGACAGGGTGTGCCGTTCAGCAGATACTCACTATCACCGTCCCGGTAGAGACGCCGCGTTACCTGGATTTCGCTGAAATTCAGGTACTTGGCGGGGACGCGACCATCCTGGGTGGAAAAGAAAATGGATACTTCCGTCATACCCAGCGGCTTGCGCAATTCACTACCGCCGAAAATGGTATCTTCCATATTCTTGCCCCGCAGGGTTTTCGCGGACTGCTCCCCCATGACCCAACGGATGGCATCAACAATGTTCGATTTACCGCAACCGTTCGGCCCCACAACAGCGGTCACGCCCTTCTGAAAAGCAAGGGACACCTTGTCGGCGAAAGATTTGAAACCATGTATTTCCAGTCGACTGATAATCATAGGCGCGGCAATAGTAACAAAGGGTAGCTTTTCTTGTAAAGGCAAAGATGAAGATGGCGGAATAGCGCCAGCCAACCTTTTTCACCTGGGAATCCACCCAGTTTTACGCAAATCGCGCTGAACCGGGCAGTGGAGGTTTCAAAAAATAAAAACAGGAGTCCCGCTCAGACGGAGTGCGGCTGAAAAGCCCGTTCATATTCCTTGACGAGCCGCGACCTCTCCCCGCCATCGATAGTATCCCACGGAAGAATTTCATCCAGCGGTATTGTGCGAGTGACAAGAAATTCCGTATCAAGACGCAACTCTTTGGCAGCCCTTTTCCAGCTTCCCGCCTGGTGCGCTTTTACCAGAAAGGCGGCCAACCTCCGATCACCCCGGGAAAGGAGCGCCTGGAGAAAAGCCTCTCGCAGACTTTCCATCTGGATCTTGACATTGGAAAGGGAACCGACGGCACGACGCAGGTACTGGTACTTCTTTTCCAGAGAGGCAAGGGTTTCCATTCCGCACCACTGAAGAGGCGTAAATGGCTTGGGCACGAACGGATTAACGGAAAGGAGGACGGAACCGAGACGCCGGTTTTTCTTCGCAGCGGCAATTACCCGCTGGCGGATCTTTTCAATCAGCAACACCATCTCGGCCAGATCCTGCTCCGTCTCTGTTGGAAGCCCAATAATGAAGTACAGTTTCAGATTGAGAATGTCCCTGCCGATCAGGGTATCGCAAGCGCCCAGGATCTGCTCTTCGCTGAGATCCTTTTTGATAAAATCCCGAAGCCTTTGGGAGCCGCCCTCCGGGGCAAGGGCAACGGTCTTGTGACCACTGGTGTGGAGAATATCAAGCAGACTTTTATCGAGAGCATCGATGCGCAGTGACGAAACGGATACCTTCCCACCCTTTTCCGAGATAAAACGGCACAGCTCGCCAAGATCCCGGTAATCAGAAACGGCAGCGCCAACCAGGCCGATCCGCTCCTTCTGCTCCAGGCCTCGCTCAACCTCTTTCTTGAGCAACTCCAGAGAGCGCTGGCGGAAAGGGTGATAGATAAAACCGGCGGCACAGAAGCGACAGCCGCGGGGACAACCGCGAGACACCTCGATGAGATACATATCGGAAAATTCCGTACCGGGAGTAAAAAGGGACGATGCAACCACAGAGGAGTTGAAATCGGAATCCCAGACTCGCTTCACGCGGGATGGGGCATCACCGAGACTTCGTATTTCAGCGACACCGCCATTGTCATAGGTTATCTCGTAATGGGAGGGAATATAGACGCCCGGAAGATGAACCGCCTTGTCCAGCAACTCGGCACGGCCAGCGCCACCTTGGGCCCGCAAGAAATCCAGCAGCGGCGACAGGATTGCCTCACCCTCCCCCACGCAGACCAGGTCCAGCAACTCGGCAACCGGTTCCGGATTCAGAAAGAGTGCTGCGCCTCCTGCCATGACAAGGGGGAAAGAGGCGTCTCTATCCGAGGTAAAGGGGGGAATGCCTGCCAGATCAAAGATGACCGGCATATTCAGGTAGTCATTCTCAAAGGAAACGGAAAAGGCCAAAACATCAAAGTCGCTCAAAGGGCGCTGGGATTCGAGCGAAAGAAGGCGAGACCCAGATTTTTGGTAGTCCTTCAACTCAGTGGCAGAAGGAAGAAAGGCCCTTTCGCAGACAATATCAGGAAAAGAGTTGCAGAGAGTGTAGACCGCCTGAAAACCAAGATTACTCATGGCGGTTGCATAGTGATTCGGATAGACAAGGCAGATCGTCAGCTTGCCGCCCCAATTCTTGATGACAGTACCCGCCTCTCCGGCCAGCAGCTGTCTATAATTCTCCTTAATTTTCCATGACATGGGGAAAAGGTACCATGGATGAAAAGTGTTTGAAAGGGAAAAAGCTCGAGCGGAAAATTGGTCGTAGATGTTAGCAAGACGTGGGGTTTTTGTGCGATCTATCCTAAGATTACCCGGTCCAGGACAGCCCTGAGTTCCCCCAGTTTATAGGGCTTCGTGATAATATCCTGAAAACCGAATGCTTTATATTCCGACATAATCGGATCATTGGAATAGCCACTGGAAACGATACCTTTCACCTCCGGATTTATCTTCCGAAGAATCTTCATCGCCTCGCCGCCTCCCATACCTCCGGGAATGGTCAGATCCATAAGCACCGCGGCAAAAGGCTGGTTCGAGGCCAAGGCTTCCCGATAGAGAGATACTGCTTCCTCACCGTCTCGGGACAGAGCAACCTCATAGCCGATAAAACCGAGCATTGCCGCCACAACTTCCCGAATATTCTCTTCGTCATCCATGACAAGAATCTTGCCCTTTACCGTCTGCGCTTCCGAGGTATCCACAGTAATTTCTCCCGGGGAGGCTACTTTTTCGGGATAATTCGTGGCAGGAAGATAGATAAAAAATGTAGTTCCAACCCCGGGCTTGCTTGAAACGGTGATGTAACCGTCGTGATTCCGGATTATTGAATAGACAGTCGACAACCCTAATCCTTTTCCCCGTTCCTTGGTGGTGAAATAGGGATCGAAGATCCGGGGAGAGCTTCTTCGGGAATCCCCTCACCCTGATCGCTGATTGTCACGAGGATATAACGCCCGTCCCGAAGAGGGAGATTATCAACCTCCCCCACCTGCACATTCCGACAGGCAACCTCGATCACTCCCCCAGCAGGCATTGCCTGTTCGGCGTTGAGAGTGAGATTGTTGATGACCTGACTTATCTGCCCCTCGTCCACCTCAACCATCCACAGATCATCGGGAATCTCAAATGCACAGGTCACCTTTGAGCCGCTCAAGGAAAATGCCGTGGAATCCCTGATAATCCCCGCAATGGACAAAGTCTTTTTTACCGGGGCGCCGCCACGGGAAAAGGTCAGCAACTGCTGGGTAAGGTCGCGCGCTCGCAAAGACGCTTTTTCCGCCTCGGAAAGCTTCTGGTGGATTTTGTCTCCCTCGGTCACGTACATTTTGGAAAGGGAAATATTCCCGAGAATCGCCGTCAGGAGATTGTTGAAATCGTGTGCGATACCGCCAGCCAGAATGCCGATCGACTCCATCTTCTGGGCCTTGAGGAGTTCCTCTTCCATCTTCCGTTTCTCGGTAATATCCCGAAAAACGAGAACGGCCCCCACGATCCTGCTCTCCTTATCCCGGATCGGGGCAGCGCAGTCGGCAATAATGCGCTCTTTTCCGTCTCGTGAAACCAGAACGGTCTGGTTGACAAGCTCACCGATACAGCCGGTCGCCAGCACCCGTCCCACAGGATTTTCAGTTCGCTCCCTGTTTTTTTCGTCAATAATGGAAAACACCTCGTCGAGATGTTTCCCCGCCGCCTCCGCCTGACTCCAACCGGTCAGTGTTTCGGCAACCTTGTTGAGGAGAACAACATTTCCCGCCGTATCGGTAGTAACAACACCATCACCGATGGAGCGAAGGGTGACCGAGAGGCGCTCCTTCTCTGCGGCCAGCGCCTCTTGGGTCCTCTTGCGCGCCGTTATGTCATGGATATGCTCTGCCACCAGGATGACATTTCCTGTTTCATCAAAGATGGGAAACGCCTGAATTTCCACATAGCCGATCCGAGGGTTGAATTTCTCCCGAAAAACCGGCTTTCCTGTTGCAAAGACTTCGATCGCATGACACGGTTCACAAAGCGCATCCCTGCCGTAGTAAGCCTCATAGCAATAGGGATGAGCAGCGCGGATCGACTCGGGAACATAGTCAAAACCCCCATGCCAGTTGGAAAGGACGACGCGATGGTCCATGTCAATGATGGAAAACAGGTCGGGAATGGCATCAAACACCGAACGGAGCAGCCTTTCGGACTTCTGGAGCGCCTCTTCGGTCCTCCTCCGCTCCTGCTCTTGGCGCTCTCCCAGGAGACGCGCCTGAAGAATCGGCGCTATCCGGTCAACAATTGCTTCGAGAAGCTCCCGGTCCTTTTCTATGTAACCCCGATCCTTATTGGCTACCGAAAGAAGCCCGATGACGGCACCCCGGTACAAAATGGGAACCGCAAGAAAATTGTCGATGGCCAGGTGTCCCTCGGGTACGGATAACTGCTCGTTGGAACAAAAAGTCTTTTTCTCAATCAGCGCTCTTCCCCAGAGGCCCCCCCACCTCTCGCGGGGAAACGTGATCGCCTTATCGTGAACCCGACACTCCTCCCATACCTCCCGAGACATGGAAGGAATATTCAGGTCGCCCGTATCACTGATTATCCCAAAAATTCCATATCTGCTTTTCAGGGCGGGCTTAACGACCTCCAGCACCTCCCCGTACATCTCTTCATCGGGAGTGGTAAGAAAAACATTCGCAATCTGGTTCTTGATGGCAAGGATCTTCTCGGAACGCCGCAATCTGCTTTCCATGCGATGCTTGTACAGACCCATTTCAATGGTCGAGCTGAGGGTAATATCCTGAAACGGTTTGATGATATAACCGAACGGCTCGGAAATTTTCGCCCGGGCCAAAGTATCGGCGTCTGCGTAGGCAGTGAGGTAGATAACCGGAATATCAACCCGCGACCTGATCTGCCCGGCAGCCGTCACCCCATCCATTCCACCATGGAGATTTATGTCCATCAGCACCAGGTCAGGTAGAATCTCCAAGGCCTTCGATACGGCCTCTTCACCGGAAAGTACCGTACCGATCACCTCGTATCCCAGCGCCTTCAGCCGTTTCTCGAGTCCCTTGGCAATGATAAGCTCATCCTCTACCACGAGGATTCTTATTTTCACTTCTGCTGAAGGTTCATGGTTCATTGTCGCTTCCCTTCGGACCGCCTATCAAGTTCGCTTCCATCCGGGCATACCGGCACTACCCGTTTCCCTTTTTACCAGTATAGCAGGTTCTTTTCTCATTATAACCAGCCCCCCTGATACTTAAAAACTGTTGTCCTCATCCGCCAGACTCCTGGACTGCCATTGTTTTCTTAAATCGAACGCTGACAGTCACACCTTCGTCCCCACGCACCTCTATCGTGCCGCGCAGCTGTCTGCTCAACATAGTTACGATCTGCAGTCCCAGCGTATCCGTATTCAAAAAATCGAGGCCAGGCGGCAGACCGACACCACTGTCAGCAACCGCAAGGAGGACATTTCCCTCTTCGTCCATAGACCCTAGAACCGATACCTCTCCCTCCCGGTCACCGGGAAAAGCATGCTTGAATGCATTGGAAAGCAGCTCGTTCACGATCAGACCGCACGGAATCGCCTCGTCCATTTCCAGATCGACCCCCCGGACGTCCACCTGCACCCGGATCCGCTCCTGATTACAGAGATGACTGCGGCACAACGAAGAAACCAGTTCCTCCACGTAGCTGCCGAAATCAATAATGGCAAGATCTGCCGAACAGTAAAGCTGTTCATGCACCAGCGCCATGGACCTGATCCGGTCCTGACTTTCCCTGATGTATCTCCGAGAATCATCTCCTTCGATATAATCAGATTGAAGTTCAAGAAGTGAAGAAACAATCTGCAGATTGTTTTTTACCCGGTGATGGACCTCCTTGAGCAGTACCACCTTTTCGGCAAGGGCAGCCTGCATCCTCTCCACGATCCGCTTGTTCTCAGTAATATCGATAAACGTCGCAATACCTGCAGGATTGCCCCGATAGGTAATACTTCCGGCCGAAACCATCACCCATCCCACTTCGCCACTCTTGTTTACAAATCTGTGCTCGTACTGGGTCGGAACCGGCTCGCCTCGTTGTCGTGCCATCCCGCGATCCATTACCATCGTGCGGTTATCCGGATGAGCCCACTCCCAGAATTTCATCCCAAGCAGTTCAGACTCGCCATAGCCAAACAGCCGAACGGCTGCTGGATTGACATAAACAAATTTTTCATCCTGGTAGACAACAATGGCAGCCGGCGCGGTTTCCGCCAGCACCCGGAACTTCTCTTCGCTCTCCCGCAAGGCCTTTTCGGCTTCCACGCGATCAGTAATATTTTCCATGAAACTTTCGAATTCGCGATCACTGCCCTCCTGATCAAGGATTCTGCGTGAATGGACCTTGCAGGTAATGACGCTGCCATCCTTGCAGCGGTACCGGCATTCAAAGACATGCCATGCAGAACCATCAAAAACCCTGTTTACCACAGCCTCTCTCTCCGACGGCTTCACAAACAGCACTTTCTGAATGCTGGAACAGTTTACCCTTTCCAGCAACTCCTCCGGCGAATCGTATTTCAGAATGCCGGCCAGGGCAGGATTGACAGAAACAAGTTTCCCTTCAATGGTGGAGCAGCAGATACCGAATGGAGCATGCTCGATGATCGACCGGTATTTCCGCTCGGATATTTTGAGTGATTCCTCCGCGCGCTTCCGCTCAACAATCTCCCAGGCAAGATCGGCAAGAAGTGAAACCATCTCCACATCCTGCAAGGTGTAGTCCCGCAGCTTGTTCCCCACACCGAGAATGGCTACGATGTTTTCTCCGCTAAAAACCGGCACAACCAGTTCCCGAACTACCGGGGGATGACCCGGCGGCAATCCCTTACGGTGGGACAGCGCGGCATAGTCATTGTGGATGACCGGCCGGCGTTCGTGCATGCAGTCGACCCACACCCCTGCCGCTGATACGTTGTAGTGGAGACCTTTCCCTAGCGCCGTACAGAACTCTTTCTTGGTCCTGGTCGACCAGTTCTGAAGCCGCAGGGTTTGCTGGTCGGCTTCAAGGTAATGGTAGAATCCGATACAACTGCCGGTCAACTCCTCCACCTCATTCAGGGTCGCCTCAAGCAGTTCATCCAGAGTATGCGTTGCAGCAAACTGAAGAAGGCGTATGCGGGCCGCAATTACGCTTTCGGTCCGCTTGCGGTCGGTGATGTCTAGTATGATACCCTGATAATGGGTGACTTTTCCTTCGTCGTCCCGTTCGACCACCGTGCGGTCATCAACCCAGCAGACATCGCCTTCCTTGGTAACGATCCGATATTCCTGCTGGAAACTGTCAACACCACTACGGGAATACTCCTGCACCTCGGCAACAACTCGCTCAATATCCTCGGAATACACTATCGAAGAAAAGGGGACCGCACCTGACAGGAGTTCTTCCGGAGTATAGCCGTACCGGATTACATTCCCTGACACCATCTCGACCGGCCATCCCTCGGCCGCCCGCCAGCGAAATAGTACCGCCGGGCTTTTTTCGACCACCAGTTTAGCCTGCCGCAGAGTCTCTTCGACCCGCTCTTGACTCGGTGATCTCCGAGGATTATCCGATCATCAGATAAATATCACCATAGCTTGTTTTCCGCACGGGACATAAGGGTCGTCTGGAAGTACCGGCACTTCGCCGTTACCGATATGTCGCATATTTCTCTCCATGATGTATGTATTGTCTCGGACAGTACCTCTTACGGACGACGCATATTTTTTGCAATCATCCTGTGGGTAAGTCCGGTTATAAGGTTCACCTCTTCCATGAGATCTTGCGGCGCGCGATGATCGAACAATCGTACTTGAAGTTTCATCTTCGTACCGGATAGAAAATGTTCCGTGCGAATTTGAAGCGGCCATCAGCAGTATACATCCATGCCGGAACATGCAATCCTGCAGGTGTTTGCAATACCTCTCCTCATAGCGATGCTCCTCTCCCGCGGCATCTTTGGCCGCCTTGCGCCCGTCACCCTGTTCTTTCAGGCATTCGACCATCTGCCGGATCTCATCCGCGAGCATGTCGAGTTCATCGTTCTTGCCGGAGGTTTCTATGCGAAGGGAGTAATCTTCCCCCCGGGCTTTCCGAACAGCCTCAGCTAATCTGCTAATCCGGCTAATTTCAGTTTCTTCGGTCATATATATGTTCCCATCGTTGTGTAATGTAACCGGCCGAATCCGGTCAGGCGGCTTTGATTTATCCTTTACCAGCTACCGGTATCAGCTGCCAAAATCCCTGTTTCCCCTTCGTACCATGACAAAATCAGGCCGATGCACTTTTACCGTTGTCCATTGCGCTGAAAGCAATTTCCCATAATGTCCCCTGGTCGCCCGACAACTCGATCCGGCCATGCAACTGCTTTACCAGCATGGTCACGATTGCAGCCCAAGCGTTTCGGTATTTCCGACATCCAGGCCGGGCGGCAATCCGATGCCGTTATCGGAAACCGTGAGTGAAATCCAGCCGTCTTCCCGGATACGGCACTTGACGGTAATTTCCCCGCCCCGATCGTCGGGAAAGGCATGTTTCAGGGAATTCGAAATCAGTTCGTTAATAATTAGCCCGCACGGAATCGCCTCGTCCACACTCAACGACACCTCTCCCACCTCAACATTAATGCGTATCAAATCCGGATCCTTCACACTGCTGGAAAACAAATAATCAGCAAGATCCTGCACATAGTCACGCAAGTCAATAAAGGCAAGACTCTCCGACTGATACAGCTTTTCATGAATGAGCGCCATGGATCTGATGCGGTTCTGGCTGTCCCGAAAGAACACGCGCGACTGTTCATCCAAGATGTAATCCGATTGCAGTTCAAGGAGCGAGGAGATGATCTGCAAATTGTTTTTCACCCGGTGATGCACTTCCTTCAGCAGAATCTCCTTTTCGGCGAGGGAAGAACGAAGTTTATCTTCCGCCAGCTTCGCCTCGGTAGTATCAATAAGCGTCACGATGCCGGCCGGTTTGCCCTTGTACTCAATACGCCCCACGGAAAGCAGTGCCCACAGTTCCTTGCCATTTTTAGTGACAAACTTGCATTCGTACTGGCTCGGCACCGCCTCACCCAGCAAACGTTCGAGTCCCCGCTGCCTGACCATTTCCTTGAAATCGTCGTGAACGCAACCCCAGAAGCTGATCCGTGACAGCTCTTCAGCAGTATAGCCTATAAGCCGTGCAGCGGTCGGGTTGATATAGATTACATCCTCTCCCTGATAGAGGGCTATTGCCGCAGGGGAAGTCTCCGACAGCACCCTGAACTTCTCCTCGCTCTCCCGCAACGCCTTCTCAGCAAGAGCGCGCTCGCTTATATCCCTCACGAATGAAATCCCGTGCTGTTTGCCCTGAAATTCAAAGATGTTAGCTGTTATTTCAACAGGAAAGGTCGTACCGTCTCTGCGTCGATGCACTGTTTCGTGCGTCACGGAACCGGTAGCTTCCAGCAACCTTTTTATTTCCAACATCTTTTCGTCGGTGATCACCGGGTCTATATCAGAGACATTCATCGTGCGCAGCTCTTCTACGGAATAGCCAAGACTCCGGCATGCATACTCATTGGCGTTGAAAATCTGCTGCTCAAACGTATGAAAAATTCCTATTCCCGCATTATCGATGCAGAACTTGGACAGCAGCAGCTCCTGCTCCGCCTGCTTGCGGTCCGTTATGTCGATGACGATGGCCAGATAACAGGGCATGCTGTCAATCTCCACTCGGCGCATGGTCATGGACACTGAGATGGTCCGCCCGTCCTTGCACAGCAACCTCGCTTCCAGGTTGTGAACCTCTCCTTGTTCGCTTACGTCCTGTCCTATCTGTGCCCACAGTTCAGGGTCGAGGAAAAATGTCAGGCTCAAGGCTGGCCGTCCAACAATAGTGTCAGCTCCGTAGCCGGTAAGTGCCTCAAAAGCTTCGTTGACTTCAAGAACCACGCTGTCGTCAGCACGGACCACGATAACAGCATCCGGAAGGAGCTGAAAAATTCGTAAAAACCTGTCATCCTTCTCTGCGCGATGAACGGAAAACGGCTCATTCTGCATATAAACAGCTCCATAGCGCTAAGTAAGCGCTCGCCACCGGAGATGCACAGTGGCAGTTTTTTTCTACCTCGACACAGCTATTTTGCATTTGCTGCCTGTGAAAAAGTACCTATCGGTGCTCGTAAATCGGATGACACATGTGCTTCGTGAGCCTCAGAGTTCCTTCTATTCCTGCGGCTCTAGAAACGTCACATTCCAGCCATTAAGAATATATCAGTATACCCACTCACTGAGCAGGACGGAAGCCTTTTGGTAAAAGAAAACACATTCTGAGAAACAGAAACCCGACACTACGTGAACTTCTCCCAAACCGCTAGGGCGTCATACCGTCGTGACGTCAAAACTTATTACGCGACAATTCACAGGATGAGGCAGGCAGTACTGTACAAGGAGGAAACACGTGGAGAGATTTTTTGCTAGAGGAGAGAGGTCCTCTCAGGACAACAAAAAAAATGGGACTTCCGAAAGGAAGTCCCGATTGATGGAGGGATTGACTCAAAAGGTTTTATACAAACTGCTCCGCGCAAAACTCACAGTTACTTTGTACCTCGTAGTGAATTGGGGACTCTTCATTGTATCGCCCCGCGTCGCCAGTATCTATGCTGCCGCAGGAATGGCATACTTACTCAAAAAATCCTCCGCTTCCCAAGCAATTTTTGTCTCTTCGCAAACCTTTCGGATATGCCTTGAGAGCAGGTTCTTCTGGAACGCATCCTGCTGCTTCAAATAATAGGTACCCGAGTAGCTGTTGCAGTCTTCAAATACAACGCGGAAATCACAGGTCTCGAAGCAGCCATTACCGGCGGCAGACTTCGCCCACAGTTTGAGAATTGCATCTGTCTCTTCCCAGGTTCCCAATACAACGTCATACGTGCCTCGTGCCGCACCGTCTCTCCGGGTGATCAGGATTCCTTTGACACCGACCTTGTCCATTTTACCGAAATCTGCCATGACTGCTCCTCCTTTCTGTCGTTTTTACACCTGACAAGTAAACTTTCAACAATTGTATTCCAATCTTATTGCTAAAGTATAGCACACAACGTGCCAAAAGCAAGGCTGCTGGCAAAATATTGTCCAATAGCCCCTAGTGCCGCACCCAGGGCACTTTCAGTAGCATTTTTATCAGATCCTAAATGAAGAAGAGCAATAAAATTCGAAACAATTGATTGAAAGCGGCAAAATCCCGACGACGTGATGAAAATTTAAGCAGAAGAGATGCGCAGAATTTGCAAAAATTGCGCCCTGGAGTGACGTAAAACAGGAGCGGAAAATACTGGACAGGCAGACACAAAATAGCCGGGACACCGACAAGAGGTGTCCGGCCGGATTCGCTTGCCGAGTTTCGTTAGTGTGATGAAAAATCCCCCAGGATATTCATCCTGGAAACCGGGGAGAAAATTCCTGCTACTGCTGACCCTGACCTATGATGCGAACTTCAACACGGCGGTTCTGCTGACGACCGGCTTCTGTGGCGTTGCTTGCGATCGGCTTGCTTTCGCCGTAGCCGATAGTGGTTATACGTGCAGGATTAACACCTCTTCCGACCAGCGCATTTTTCACAGCATCCGCACGACGCTGGGAAAGCTGCATATTGTACGCCTCAGACCCAGTGCTGTCAGTATGACCGGCAACCTGGATGGTAGTCTGCGGGTACTTGTTGAGAACCGTTGCCACACGGTCAATTTCATCATAGCCACCGGCCAGTAAAACAGATGAGTTTACCGCAAAAAGATAGTCAGATTTGAAGGTGACCGTAAGGACATCCAGGTCGCCTTGGGCACGACTGCTCTCCGCCTGCGCGAGAACCTGCTGCTCTCTCTGGATGCTGACAGCCTCGGAATTTGCCAGAGCCTGGCGCATATCCGCTTCCTGCTTATCCATGTAATGGCCTATGGCTGTACCCGCCAAACCGCCGGCTACCGCTCCCGCCGCAGCACCGATCAGGGTAGCGGAGGTGCTGTGTCCAATTGCCTGACCAAGACCTGCCCCGACTGCCGCTCCGACACCGGTACCCACCAAACCACCCGTCTGGGACTTTGTGGCGCACCCTGACACGGTTAAGGCCAAAAGTGCTGCACAGATAACTAATTTTTTCATGTAACTTTCTCCTTTTCCAAATTCAAGAGGATAAATAGCCTTTTTCTTCCATGAGGCTGACTTACTTATACCATATCGCCATATTCACGCAACCCTCATTACTATGCGCCAGAACAACAAAATATTATATCGGAACCTGCAGAACCGCAAGTACTAACTCGAGAGCGCGCACTCCTGAGCCGTCATCCTTGACTTTTTCAGCACCTTTTCGCTACTATGTCCCGTTATGAAAAAATTGACTCGACAAATTCGCATCGGCAACATTCTCATTGGGGGCGGAGCACCCTGCTCGGTCCAATCCATGTGCAGCACAGACACGCGAAATATAGCCGCCACAACTCAGCAAATCACAGCACTGTCGGAAGCGGGTTGCGAGCTTGTACGCTGTGCGGTGCTTGACACCGATGCGGCCAAAGCCCTCGGAACGATCAAAGATGCCATCACCATTCCCCTGATTGCCGATATTCATTTTGATTACAAACTGGCATTGACAGCCCTGAAAAAAGGGGTGGACGGTTTGCGCATCAATCCCGGAAACATCGGAGAAAAATGGAAGGTACAGGAGGTCGTTCAGGCGGCACGAGAACGGTCGGTACCTATCCGCATTGGTGTCAATGCCGGCTCCCTGGAAAAAGAGCTTCTGGAAAAGTTCGGACGCCCAACCGCTGAGGCCATGGTGGAATCCGCACTGGGACATGTGCGCATCCTGGAAGAGTTGGGATACGACCAAATTAAAATATCCATCAAAGCATCAGACGTCATGAAGACCATTGAGGCGTACCGACTCCTTTCCCAACGGGTCGACTACCCCCTTCACATCGGCATCACCGAGGCGGGCACCACCTTTTCCGGCACGATAAAGTCATCGGTCGGCCTTGGCATCCTCCTGTCTGAAGGAATAGGCGATACCCTCCGTGTCTCCCTCACCGGTGACCCGGTGGACGAAATGAGGGTCGGATACGGCATTCTCAAGGCTCTCGGCCTCCGGCAGAGGGGGATCAATCTGGTTCATGCCCCACCTGCGGACGCTGTCAGATTGATCTTGTCCCGGTTGCAGAGGAAGTTGAGCGGCGCCTTCAGGGGATTACGAAACCGCTTACCGTTGCAATCATGGGTTGCGAAGCACGGTTGCGCCGAGGATGTGATTTGCCTGGGCGTCGCCGATGATCGACAGTGTCGCCGGCATGATGAAGGCTCCGCCGATGCCCATGAACGCACGCGTTGCGATCAGCTGGCCCGACGTCGAGACGAACGCAGACGCCAGCGAACCGAGGCCGAACAGCAGGAGCCCGATCTGCAGCGCGCCGCGCCGCCGAACCGGTCACCGAGGCTCCCGGCCGTCAGCAGGAGACCGGCGAACACGAGCGTGTACGCGTCGACCATCCACTGCAGTTGGCTGTTGGTGGCGTCGAGATCGCGCACGATCGTCGGGATGGCGACGTTGAGGATCGTGTTGTCGAGCACGATCACGAGCAGGCTGAAGCAGAGGACCGCGAGGATCCACCACCGGCGTTCGTGGGCGCGTTCCTGCGCGTGGACGCTGAGCGAGCTGGTCATCACGGCTCCGGTGGGCGAGCGGACGTCTCGAGGGAATCGCAGCGAGACGGTGCCGGATCTTAACGAGCGGCCGCGACCGCGGCGAGCGCCGCCTCGACCGTGGCGTCCGACGTGTGGAGAGGGAGCCGGAGGTCAGGCGTCGGGATCCGACCCTGGGCGTGGAGCACGCCCTTGAACACCGCCGGGTTGGGCTCGGCGAAGCACGCCTGCACGACGGGGAGGAGGGCGTCGGTGTGGGCGCGGCCGTCGTTGACTTTGCCCGCCAGGCCGCACTCGATTATGGCCACGAAGCGGTCGGTGCAGAGGTGGGCGGTCGCGGAGATGGCCCCGGCACCGCCCATGAACACGGTGGGGAGCAGGAACGGGTCGTCGCCTCCGAGCACGCAGAGTCTGCGGGGCGTGGGCGAGGATCTCGAGCGTGTCGGTGTCGATGGCGCCGACGGCCTGCTTCACCCCGGCGATGTCGGGATGGCCGGCGAGCTCCAGCATGCCGGCCGGGCCGAGGTTGCGGCCGGTGCGGATCGGGATGTTGTAGACGACGACCGGGACCGGGCTGGCGGCCGCCACCGCCCGGAAGTGGGCGACGATGCCGGCCTCGGAGGGCCGGACGTAGTACGGCACCACGATGAGGGTGGCGGCGAGGGCGGGGGTGCCCGCGAGCGCCTCGACCGCGGCGATGGTCTTGGCGGTGTTGTTGGTGCCGGCGCCGACGACGAGCTGGGCCGAGTGCTCGGCGCAGACCCGGGCGCAGGTGTCGATCACGGCCCGCTGCTCGGCGGCGTCGAGCGCCGACGACTCGCCGGTGGTGCCGAGGGCGACGATGCCGGCGCACCCGTCGTCGAGGTACTCGTGGCCGAGGCGCTCGACCGCGTCGAGCGCGACGGAACCGTCGGCTGCGAACGGGGTGATGAGGGGGACGTAGACGCCCTCGAGCAGACGGCCTGCGGTCACGGCCGCGAGGGTACCGCGCCGGCGAGCGCACGGGCCCGGAGAAACACGTCGTCGAGCATCGGCTCGGTGAGGCGCCCGGTGAACGTGTTCTGCTGGCTCGGGTGGTAGCACCCCAGCACCACGCCGCGGGTCGTCGCCACCTCCACGCCGTGACCGAACTTCGGGCGGGGCGTGGGCAGTGGGGATCCGCTCGCGGCGAGCACCCGGGCCATCGCCGCGTAGGCGAAGCCGCCGAGCACCACGATCACCCGGACGCCGGCCAGGGCGGCGAGCTCCCGCTCGAGATAGGGCAGGCAGCGGTCGCGCTCGACGGGCGTGGGCCTGTTCGCCGGCGGCGCACAGCGCACCGCCGCGGTGACGTAGGCGTCGCGCAGCTCCAGGCCGTCTCCGACGGCGGTCGAGGTCGGCTGGTTGGCGAAGCCGGCCCGGAACATGGCCGCGAACAGCCAGTCGCCGGAACGATCACCCGTGAAGACCCGGCCGGTGCGGTTGGCGCCGTGGGCCGCGGGCGCGAGGCCCGCGACCAGGACCCGGGCCCGCGGGTCGCCGAACCCGGGTACCGGGCGGCCCCAGTACGTGTCCGAGCGGAACGACGCCCGCTTCTCCCGCGCCACCTCCTCGCGCCACTCGACCAGACGAGGGCACGCCCGGCACTCGACGATCTCGGCGCTGAGCGACCGGAGCGCGGCAGCGGCGTCACGTGGCACCGGCCGATGCTACGGGTAGGGTTCGCCGCCGTGCGGGTGCTCCTCCTGGTGAATCCGGCCGCGTCGTCGGTCACCACCCGGGCACGGGTGGCGGTCGAGGGCATCCTGGCGGCCGCGTTTCCGATCGACGTCGTGGAGACGACCCGCCGGGGTCACGCCACCGAGTTGGCACGCGACGCGGTCACGGCGGGCTACGACGTCGTCGCGGTGCTCGCGGGCGACGGCACCCTCAACGAGGCGGCCGATGGGCTTGCCGGCTCCCACACGGCTCTCGCACCGCTCCCGGGTGGTTCCACCAACGTGTTCGCCCGTACGCTGGGGATCGCCTACGACCCCGCCGACGCCACCGTGTGCCTGGTCGACTCGCTCGGGCGCGGATCGTCCCTCCGCGTGGGCCTCGGTGCGGCGACGGGCCCCGACAGCGCGCCCCGCCGCTTCCTCTTCCATCTCGGCCTCGGCTTCGACGCCGCGATCATCCGGCGCATGGAGGCGCGCTCGTACCTGAAGCGGCACTTCGCCCATCCGGCGTTCGCGGTGGCGACGGTCGCCACCTGGCTGCGCCACTACGACCGCGGCCTGAAGATCCGCCTCTCGGTCCGCACCGAGGGCGGCGCCGACGTCGTCGCCACGGGCCCGTACGCGGTGATCTCGAACTCGGACCCGTACACCTACGTCGGTCGCCGGCGCATGACGATCGCCCCGGCGGCGGCGTTGTCCGACCGCTCGCGGTGACCGTGCTCGCCACCTTGCGGGCGCCGCTCGCGGTGCGGGCGGCCGCCTCGGGCGTGGGCCGGGCCCGGTTCGTGGCCGACTCCCCCGAGATCCTGCAGATCGCCGACGTGCTCACGTCACCGTCACCGGCGACGGCCCGATTCCCTGGCAGGTCGACGGCGACTACCTCGGCGAGGTCGACCGCCTCGACGTCACCTACGAACCCGACGCCCTCACCCTGGTCGTCCCCTAAGCGCGCGGAAACGTTCTTGCGTCAAGAACCGCCTTGCCCCGAGCGCACAAGTTTCCACCCAAAACGGGTGGGTGGGCGGGTCTAGCGGCCCAGGACACGGAGGGCGAGGGCGGAGTCGTCGGTGATCACGGCGTCGGCGCCGGCGGTCTCGACGCGGCGCAGCTCGTCAGGGTCGTTGACGGTCCACACGGCGACGTGGAGGCCCCGTTCCCGGGCCCGCCGGGTGACGGCACCGAGGACCGGCCCGGCCAGCGACTCCACGTGGGCGTGCAGGGCCGCGTGGCCGTGCGCTTCGGCGCTCAGGAG
>CAVQWZ010000007.1:0-500261 GCA_963717775.1 uncultured delta proteobacterium | reverse complement strand
AGATAAATATGATACCTATTCCCTTATAGATAGTGCGGATGTCTGTGTGACTGTTAACTCTCAGGCTGGACTTGAAGCTCTAATCAAAGGCAAGGATGTAATTGTTTGCGGCAAGGGTTATTACACAGGGTTGGGTTTTACTTTTGAGGCGCAAAACAGCGAGTGCCTGACATGTTTTATGGATCTTGTTCTCAAGCGGGGCGTTTCAATTTTGAAAAAAGCTGAGATCAATAAATTTTTCTACATAGTCTCGGAAAAGTATTTTATAGATCGTGCTGAAGAGGCTGTTAAAATATTGCTATTGAGGAACCTTTAAACGTGACTGCCATTTCAGTGGTCATCCTGACTGTCAATAGGTGAACTATTTTGTTGAAATGCCTCAGCGTTTTGAATCCACGAGTTTTTTGACATGAGATTTTGTAATAATTGTTTGTGACGATGGTTCCACGGATGGCACCTATGAAGATTTGTTTCATTATCATAAGTGCATTCAATGGGGTCTTTATCGTATCAAGGGTTACCTGTAGTTTTTGCTGGGAAACCACATCATTGTGCAGGATTTACTGATGCCTAAAGTGACAGTCGTAATGCCAGTATACAATGGTGAGAAGTACCTGCGAGAGGCTATCGACAGTATTTTGAACCAGACATTTACTGATACCGAATTTATCATCATCAACGATGGTTCTATCGATAGTAGTTTGGCGATAATAAAAATCCTATAATGATGCGCGCATCAGGCTAATCGAGAATGAATCCAACCTTGGCCTCATAGCTACCAGGAACAAAGGTCTAGTGCATGCCAGGGGAGAGTTTATTGCAATTTTGGACTGTGATGACGTCGCTTATCCGACTCGTATTTCAGAGCAGGTAGCATTCTTGGTTGCAAATCCTGACTTTGGACTGATCGGTTCGTGGGTGGAGGTAATAAACGAGCAGAGTGAATCTACTGGGGAGATATGGAGACTTTGGGCATCTGCATCTACAATTCCATCAATTTTGCTCTTTAACAATTACTCACCCCAGTCAGCTGTGATGCTCAGAAAATGCCTCCTTGTTGACGATTGGTACAGGCTCTACCCAGGAGTAGGATTATGACCTTTGGGTACGGATCGCGAGAAAGTCAAAGGTTTGGAATTTACAGAAAGTTCTTGTGAAATACAGGATTCAGGCCAGTAGTATAAGTACGGTTAATGCCGAAAAAATAGAGGATTATGTCCGGGAGATAGTCAGTGAGCAATTGAGCGTGATGGGACTGAATCCGACTTTAGAGGAGCTTTCTCTCATTAGGAAAATTGCCTGTCTCCCTTCAAGTGCTTCACTTGGTTTCATTGGCGGTTCGGATGCCTGGCTCAGAAAATTATATCGACAGAACTTGCATTCAAGACATTTTGATCCTGCTTTCTTCAAGATTGCTTGGCGCCAAGTGGATCTCGGTTTGCCGTGCATCGGGTAATCTTGGGGTTCAGGCGTGCAGTTTGTTCGCGACCAGATCTGTTCCGATGGGCAATTCCTGAATTGTTGCGAAGAGTCTGTTTGTCTATCAAATATAGACATAATGTCTGTCAGTAGGCAAGCCTCAGCTGCATCTGCATGACTTGCCTTATCTGCAGTGGTTGAAGGGCGAGGGTGACGATGCGAAAAAATAGAAACTACATTATGAAGTGTTTCCTTGTATCTAATATATTTAAGCATTTTATTAGAGTCTTATCAAACCGGAAGAACGGGCTTAAGAAAGAAGTCGAATTTTGGGATAATTGGCTTGAAACGAGTGGAGGAGATTGGAAAGACGATTTTCATCGCAGGATTTGTCCTGATTCTTTGGTCAGCCGGTGGCACAGTTCTATAATTGATGGCCTGCATTCTGGAACTGTAGATATTCTAGATGTGGGGGCTGGGCCGATTACCTCATTTGGATTTAGGCATCTCAGCAAAAAGCTGCAGATTTGGGCAGTAGACCCGCTTGCAGATGATTACATGGAGATGCTCGCAAGATATGGGATCGACCCAGTAGTCGAGACCCGAAAATGCAGCGGAGAAGAACTTGAACGTGTCTTTGACCACTCTAGGTTTGATATGGTAAATGCCAGAAACTGTCTGGACCACTCGGTAGACCCGATTCAGTGCATTCGGTCCATGCGCAATGTCTGTAAAGTTGGTGGCTATATAACACTGATCCATGCGGAAAATGAGGCTATACAGAATAATTATTTAGGTTTGCACAAGTGGAACTTTTGTTTGAAGGGTAACAGGTTGTGGATTCAGGGAGATTTGTACGAAAGTTGTGTCGATGATGAATTCGCAGGAATGATTGAATGGGTCCACGAATGCGATAATGGAACTATTTGTTCTGCAGGGAAAAGAACTTTTTGAGTCTGCTGCAAAAAAGCCATTATGAATTAATAAGATATCTATGAAAAAAATCAGTGTAGTCATGCCATGTTTTAATCAGGGCGAGTACATTTTCCGAAGCCGTTGAGTCGGTTCTGAATCAGTCATATGATGATTTTGAGATAGTGATTGTTGATGATGGTTCGACTGATCCGGATACCATAGCTGTTCTTGACGGACTCGATTATCCGAAAACAAGACTCCTACGCACTTCCAACCATGGGCTTGCTGCAGCAAGAAACAACGGCATAGATGCGGCCGTGGGCGACTATATATTGCCGCTTGATGCAGACGACCGTATAGGTCGTACTTATCTGCAGAAAGCTTCAGCAGTACTGGGTGGGAGCCCGGAGATCGGTTTTGTCTACTGTCTGGCTGAGCTTTTCATGTCCTGGCGCAAGTTCTACCTGAATAAGGCTTCGCTTAAGGAAATGTTGCTTGACAGCAGGGTTTTCTGTAGTGCAATGTTTAGGAAATCCGACTGGTTAGCAGCTGGCGGGTACAATCAAAACATGGTTTACAGTAGAAGCTGGGATTTCTGGCTCTCACTTATGGAACTAGGAAAACAGCCCTACCAGATTCCTGAAGTGCTTTTCCATTACCGAGTAAAGAAGAAATCCATGATCCGTTCTATGACAGCTGAGCAGCGCCTAGCAATGCATGTTCAATTATTCGAAAACCACAAAGAATTGTATTCTAATAACATGAGGTTGATTTTTGAGGAGTATTATCGTTTTAAAAATTCATGGTACGGTAAGTTATCTGAGCTCGTGCGAAAAATTGTTTTCAGTATGAAATATTTTCGTAGGTAGATAATGTTTAAATTCTTGAGGTTCTCATTAATCAGATTTGCTAAGGTTATTTTATACCATCTCCCTGCACCGCTTAAAATCTCAGTTATCAAATTGCTTAATAATATAATTCTCTTTGCGTGTTCAAAACGATGAATATTCTTTATGTGACGTGTTTTCTAGATGTTAGTGGAGTTACTAAACTTAATTTTGATATCCTAAAAAATTTGGCATTGAATTTAAGGTTCATATATGCGTAACACACCGGGATGATGGTTTAGTGTCCACTTGGGATAACGGTTTGCCTCTGCATTCAGGCCGCCATAAAACTGTGGCGTATCCCATCGAGCAATCGATACCGATATTTTGTCGAATATCTGAAAAAAAATCAAATTGATTTAATTACGTTACCCATTCTTTGTGGCTCTATGAACATGTTGTCCGCTTAAAACGCGATCTCCCATACTCTAAAAATTGTAGACTCATTGCATGTACTTGAACCATATTGCTTTCGTGGTGGGTACCCTGATATTAGTGCTAATCGCTTTGTGCATCCATACATAGATAAAAGCATCGTTATTTCAAAGAATTTGCTGGATTATCTCTCCCGCCATTATCGTGTTGATATAAACAAATTTGTTGTAATCAGAAATGGAATTGATCCGATAAGTTCAAACCTGAAACTGAGCTACATGGAAATTTTAAAGATGAGCTAGGTGTCCCTTGCCGAACTATTTAGTAGGGTTTATTGGGAGATTGACTGAACAAAAAAGGCCTTTACTTTTTATTGATGCAGCATATGAGTTGGCTGTAAATAATCCCAAATTCTATTTCTACATGGTGGGTTCGGGAAAACTTGAGAAGAAGGTTAAAGAGCGAATTGCTCAGACTAGGACTGAATGATCGTATTCGACTTTTCAGGCAAAGAAATGATGTTCAATTCGTCCTGAATTCTACTGATGTCCTTTTGGTTACCTCGTCGTATGAAGGTGCTCCATTAACAATTTTGGAGGCTCTTGCGGTTGGAATTCGGTAGTTACCTCAGATGTGGGGGCTATTTTCGGAATATGTGGATGATAGATGCCTTCTTATTCCGTTTGGCAAAATATCAGATGAAAAAAGACAGTTTTTAAAAGCCGTACATCAATGCATGACGGAAAACAAAAAATCAATTGCGTTGATGACCAATTCCAACTTGCAAATGTTGTGTCCAGTTACCGCGCCGTTTTTGTTGGGTTACTTAAATAGTGACTGTTTGGCTTGGAAAGTAAGCAGGCAGGAAGATACTTTTGATGGAAATTGTTATCCTCGGCGCTGGCCCGACAGGCCTAGGTGCCGCACATATTCTTGAATAAATCCGACAGACTGACTGGCGCCTTTTCGAGCGAAACACCCATGTCGGTGGTCTGTCAGCCTCTTTTGTCGACGATAATGGCTTTACCTGGGACATCGGCGGCCATGTCCTCTTCTCCCACTACGATTATTTCGACAAGGCTGTAGAAGAGGCCTTGGGTGACGAATACTATGCACACCTCAGGGAAAGCTGGATCCGGATTCTGCAGACCTGGGTGCCGTATCCTTTCCAGAACAATATCCGCCATCTCCCCCCGGAGGCTTTGGATTCATGTCTGGAAGGTCTCCGTTCCCAGCGGCCTGATTTTAAGAAGTCCGCCAATTTCCGTGAGTGGATGGATGCAATTTTCGGTGAAGGAATTGTCAACTACTTCATGGAGCCCTATAACCGGAAAGTCTGGGGTGTACCGCTTGAGACGATGGGTAAGGAATGGCTCGGCGAGCGGGTTAGTGTCGTGGATCTCGCCCGGGTCGAGAAGAACATTGCCGAACAGAAGGATGACGTGAACTGGGGGCCGAATAACCAGTTCAAATTTCCAAAATTCGGCGGGACAGGGGCAATTTTTGAAGGCATTGCCCGACCTTTCCGAGAGCGGATTTCTTTTGATCATGATCTGATTAAGGTGGATCTGGAAGCAAAGGAAGTTTCCTTTGCCAATGGTCGTACAGAGAAGTACGATGTCCTAATCAATACCACTCCGCTGGATTGTTTCATCAAGAAGTGCGTCTCTGTTCCGGGTGCCGTGCGTGATGCTGCCAAAGATCTGGTGCACAATGGTGGACTGATTGTCGGTCTCGGCTTTAAGGGGAAACGGGTCGATCCCAAATGCTGGATGTATTTTCCCGAGGCGAATTCGCCGTTTTACCGGGTAACCAATTTCTTCAATTATTCTCCTCACAACGTGCCTAACGGAGATGTCGATACCTATTTCTCTCTGATGTGTGAGACGACCTACTCACCCCACAAGCCGGTGGATAAGGAACGGATCATTGAAGATACGATCCAGGGTTTGGTTAATACCGGAATGATAACCGAGGAAGAGCGCGGCCAGATCGTCAGCCGCTATCTCATCGATATCCCCTATTCGTATCCAGTACCGACCGTGGGAAGGGACCGCGCCTTGGCGGTTATCCAACCCTGGCTGGAGTCCCATGGCGTTTATTCCCGCGGCCGCTTCGGTGCGTGGAAATACGAGGTGGGGAATATGGACCATTCCTTTATGCAGGGAGTTGAGATTGTTGAGCGGATATTGAATGGTACGGACGAAAAAACCGTTAACGGCAAGGTGTAAGTTGAGATGATCTAGTTCCGTTTTGTTGAATGTCTGTGAACCTATGGGGTCAGGCTCGCCTTTCAGCCATTTAAGGATATTCTTATCGCATGGCACGTAAATCACGCATCAATTTTCCCGGCGCAGTTTACCACGTTATCCTTCGCGGCAACGCCGGTGGCCCGATATTCTTTGATGACCGCGACCGTTATCGCCTCTACTTGATCCTTCAGCAAACAGTGGAGAGGTTCCGATACCGCATACATGGTTTCTGTCTCATGACAAACCACGTCCATTTCATTATGCAGGTAGGCGACATCCCGCTTTCCAGTATCATGCAAAATCTTTCCCTGCGTTATACGAAATGGATAAACTTTTCCCAGGGACTTACCGGGCATGTCTTCCAGGGACGCTACAAGGCGCTGCTACTGGATGCCGATTCATACCTGCTTGAAATCGTCCGATACGTTCACCTGAATCCGGTGCGCGCAGGAATGGTGGGTGCTCCGGAAGATTATCCCTGGAGCGGGCACAGGGCTTATCTCGGGGTGGAAATCATTCCCTGGCTTAACTCAGATTGGTTGTTGTCCATGTTTTCCGACAAGATCGACATGGCAAGAATAAAGTACCGGTCTTTCGTTGCAGATGGAATGGCTGAAAAAAGGAGAAATGAATTTCACAGCGGGACGTGTGAGGGGCGAATTCTCGGAGACGATACTTTTGTCGACGAAGCGCTTTGCAAGGCTAATCAAGTCAGGCAACAGACATTTTCATTGAACGATGTTGTCATGGCAGTTTGCCGCCGCTATGGAATCAGCGAGAGGCAGTTGAAAGCGCAGGGCAAGATAAGACCATATACCGAAGCCAGGGCACTGCTTGCTCTGCTCGTCAAGGAGCATGCGCATTTGTCGCTGACAGAACTGGGGCGGTTACTGGGCCGTGATATATCCCCGTTGAGCAGGAGCGCTCAGCGACTTGTCGTGAATGCGGAGACTGAACCGCGATTGGCGAAACTGATCAGGGATTTGAGGCATGAGCTTTTGAATTAAATGATCCGAGCGTATTCGCTCCAGATCTTTTGTCAGTTCTTTCTCCGCCTGCCATGGTTACCAGGCGGGAGAGCCTCGTTAAGCAAACCTCTTACAATGGAAGTAATTGGTGAAGAGTTTCTTTTACTCTCTCCTGATCTGCGATCACTAATGTTCCGGCTTTTCTGATGATTAATTGTTCGTCCAGGGTGAACAATTTCATTCGTATGATTGACGCTGTGGGCAGCCCGGCGGAATCCAAGTCCTGGATTTCGATATCAAGCGGCCAATCAGAATTCTTGGCGCTCGTTATCATCGCCATCACAGCTTGGCCAACTTGCCGATTAAATGTCTGAGCCTTGGACAAAACCAATGCCGGCCTGCGCTTGCTTGTGGTTCTTTCCGTAAACGGAAATGGGACGACCACCACATCGAAGGCATTAAAGGTCACGATACGCCTCCTCATCGGCTGCCGACTCCCACTCATTTAGCGTTCCTTCAAGTGCTTGAGCAAAGACCAAATCTACAGGGTGCGCTTTTCGAATTTGAATATGATCGTTTTCAATATCAAAAGCGATGGCATCGCCGGCATTCAGGTGTAAAACTTTACGTACAGGTTCCGGGATTGTTGCTTGGAACTTGGATGTGAGTTTGCTGGTCGCGGTTTGCATAAATTCAACCTCCTTTACAGGTAATACTGGCATTACTTGTCTTTATCTGCAATGTTATCTCTCTGGATTCTGATTCATAAACTCATGGCGAATTCTCTAAGCTGCATTAAGTGTATGTATCCTCTCCAGATCTTTTGCCAGTTCTTTCTCCGCCTGCCATAAGTCCACAGCCCGCTGGGCGTTCAGCCAGAATTCAGGACTGTTGCCGAACAGTCGCGAAAGTCGAAGTGCCATAGCAGGACTCAGGGCGCGTCGTTCGCGAAGGAGCTCATTGACGGTCTGGCGCGACACGCCGAGCATATCGGCAAGAGTGGAGACGTTCAGGTTGTAGTCCGGCATGAAATCCTCCCGTAGAATGGTACCGGGATGAGACGGAGGCATTACTCGCTTTTCTTTGTTTTTGATGCTCATGTTGCACCTCAATGGTAATCGGTTATCTCTACATCATAGGCATCGCAGTTTTCCCAGCGAAAACAGATCCGCCATTGATCGTTAATGGAAATGGAGTGCTGCCCGCCACGGTTTCCTTTCAGGGTGTGCAGACGGTTACTGGGCGGGACTTTTAGGTCATCGAGGCTGGCCGCCAATTCGATGAATTCCAGGCGGCGAATCGCCCGGGCGATAACATCCGCGGGCAGACGCTTTGATTTGCCGGTGAGATAAAGTTGCTGAGTATGTTTGTCAGCGAATGTCTTAATCACGACATCAGTATATTGTGTCACGTGACGCGTGTCAAGACGCTTTGCGTAGCTCTTTTATATCAGAAAGGTTGGATGCTATTTCTCACCCCTTTTTGGATGAAACGAGCATTAGGAGTCTACCCGCAGTTACAACTTTCCGTGTTCTGATTAAATGGCTCATCAAGACCAGGTCTGCCGGGAGCTGTTGCTTGCTCATCCCCAAATGTTTCATCTTGATTTGTGGTGGCAGTTAAATTAAGATACACCAATCATTAAATGTTACTTCTTTGACTGAAACTACTCACGTCTCAGCCTTTGGTTGGAAAGGAAATCGAATTGGTGTACCACAAGTGGCCATAAAAAAACGGTATGAAAGACAGTCGCAAATAATGAAATTCGTATGCACCTTGATGTTGTTGCTGTTGAGCCTGATCTTCTGTCATTCTGTCCCTCCATCTTCTGCCGGCAATTGTCCGGAAACCTCCTCCAACGCCGCCATGCAGCGCATAGAAACCCTGCGTGACGATATACGTCATCATAATAGACTCTATTACCAGGAACTGCATCCAGTCATCAGCGATGCGGAGTATGATCGGCTGTTTGCCGAACTGGTGCTGCTGGAAGAATGCTTTCCCGTCTTGTCCACTGATGATTCGCCGACCAGGACAGTAGGCAGTGCCGTTGGTGATGGGCCGCAGATGGTTCGGCATGAAAACCGATGCTTAGTCTATCGTCCTCTACCGATCCGAAGGCGGTCGAAGTACTGCTGCGCAAAGTGGCGGCAGCACCCGGAGAACTACTGCTGTTGGTCCAGCCCAAGGTTGACGGTTTGCCGGTGGAATTGATCTACCAGGCCGGAAGACTGGTTACTGCAACGACACGGGGAGACGGTCGATCCGGTGTGGATGTGACGGCCGCGATCCTTCAGGTCGAGGTAATTCCCCGGACATTGTCCGGCAGCTTCCCGCCCCGGGTGGTGGTGCGCGGCGAGATCTATGCGGATCGGCAATTATTGAAGAATACGGTTGGTTAGGTGCTGGTGTCGGTATGGAACACTATGCTACCCTGCGCCATCTGGCGGTGGGCACGCTGCAGTCGCGTAACCCTGATCCCATAGCGCTGGCTGCCTTGCGGCTGTTCCCGTTTGAATTGGTCAATGCCGACACAGGTTAGTGACGGCGTCGGTTCCGATCTGGCCGCACTGCGGCTTATGGCTGATTGGGGGTTTCCGGTTGACTTCGAGCAGACCCGGTCAGGTGGCAAGCTTGGACGAAGTGAAGGTCATTTACCGGGACTATCTGGCTAGCCGTGACCGGCAACCCTTTGCCATGGACGGCATCGTGGTGAAGGTTGATGATCTTGAGCTGCGGCGACGCCTGGGGGAGGGGGCACGGGCACCTTTCTGGGCCGCGGCCTGGAAATTCCCGCCTGCAATGGCTGAAACCGAGGTGCGGGCGATCCATTGGCAGGTTGGCCGCACCGGTCGTCGCACGCCTGTGGCCGAGGTTGTACCGGTACTCCTTGGCGGGGTACGGGTCAGGCGGATATCCCTGCATAATGCCTCGGAGCTTGAACGTCTCGATATTGTGGCAGGCGATCATGTTGTGGTTGGGCTGGTCGGTGATGTTATTCCGCAAGTGTTGGCGGTGGTGGGGCGAGTATCCCGTACAGGTAATGCCGATGCCGTTCCGACAAAATTGCCGGCAGCGGCGATTGACGCCTGTCTGCGGAATGATCCCGGCTGCACTGAGCAGTTTCTGGCCCGGCTGGTTCATTTCGTGTCGAAGCCTGGGCTGAATATTGCCGGTTTCGGTCGGGGACGTCTACGGACGCTGATTGATGCCGGTCTGGTTTACGATCTCCCCTCGCTCTTCCGGTTGCGGGAGGAGGCACTTGCTACCGTGCCCGGTTTTGGCGTCATAACGGCCCGAAAACTGATGGATGCAATCCGTGCAGTTGATCAATCTGACCACTTTCGACTGGTTGTCGCCATTGGCATACCTGGTGTCGGTAAAGCAGGTGCAGGGCGGTTGGCCAAGCAGTTCACCTCGCTGGGTACATTGCTGGAAGCGAACGACGAGCAGTTGAGCGTTATGCCGGGGAGCGACAGGAAGGCGGCAAAAACCGTACGCAACTTTTTTCAATCGCCGGGTGGCCGGGAGCTGCTGGAAAAATTCTGCGAACTGGGGATGCTGCGGAACTGATGAAAGCGCCGTCAACGGTACGTTTTGAGGTGATACTTCTGCAATTAATCAACACAACCCTGATGTAGGGGCACGGCGCGCCGTGCCCAGATTGGGCGAGGCACGCCTAGCCCCTACCATTGATATGTTTAATTGCCCCCGTAATAAGTGGCTTCTGTCCGACGTTGTTTGTGCCTGCGCACCGAAGCGAGACAGCGCGAAGGCGGGGCCTCTAGCGAAGTGGGCGAGAGACAGGATTCCGATTTTGTTGACAAAAATATTTATTTCTATAAGATAACGAGTTCACTGAAGCATTGAACATGAGTGAAAAAGGAGAGCGGAATGTACAAAATAGCCGTGATCGGCGGGGACGGAACTGGCCCCGAGGTCGTTCGTGAAGGTTTGAAGGTTCTGGATGCAGTTAACAGCAAATACGGGATCAAGATGGAGTACACTCCGTTTGATTTCGGTGGCGAGCGCTATCTGCGCACCGGCGAGGTGCTGCCGGAGTCGGCGGTTTCCGATCTGAGGCAGTTTGATTCCATCTTCCTTGGTGCTATCGGTCACCCCGATGTGAAGCCCGGTATCCTGGAGAAGGGCATTCTGCTGAAGCTTCGTTTTGAACTGGACCAGTACATCAACCTGCGGCCGATCAAACTGTACCCGAACGTTGATACCCCGCTGAAGGACAAGACGCCCGCGGACATCGATTTCGTAGTTATTCGTGAGAACAGCGAAGGTTTATATACCGGTACCGGCGGCGTGCTGAAGAAGGGCACTCCTGATGAGGTTGCTATCCAGACTTCCATCAATACCCGTAAAGGTGTTGAGCGCTGTCTCCGCTATGCCTTTGAATATACCCGCAAGCGCAATAAGGACAAAAACTTGACCCTCTGTGGCAAGACCAACGTGCTTACCTTTGCCTTTGATCTGTGGGAGCGTGCTTTCCACGAGGTCGGTGCCAAGGATTATGCTGATATCAAGCGTGAATACGCTCACGTTGATGCTACCACCATGTGGATGGTGAAGAACCCCGAGTGGTTCGACGTGATTGTGACCGATAACATGTTCGGCGACATTATTACCGACCTGGGCGCCATGGTTCAGGGTGGTATGGGCATCGCTTCCGGCGGTAACATCAACCCGGAGGGTGTTTCCATGTTCGAGCCGATCGGCGGCAGCGCACCGAAGTATACCGGCAAGAACGTAATCAATCCGATGGCAGCTATTGGTGCTGCCCAGATGATGCTTGATATCCTGGGTGAAGAGAAAGCCGCGAAAGACGTTGAAGCGGCCATGGTCAGCGTCATGCAGCAAATGAAGAGCATGAGTGCTGGCAAGATGGGCTTCTCGACAACCGAGATCGGTGATATGGTTGCCAAGGCTGTCAGCTAAGTTGTTTCCATCCGGAAACGGTCCTTTTCCGCCCTGACTGCGTCAATCATCGGTCTTGTTTGTGCGACGTACAGTAGTACGTCTCCGCACAATCCCTTGATTTCCTTGTCAGGACAAAAAAATCCTCGTTTCCGATTTGGAAACCGCTCGTTCACATCCGGGGTTCTGGATGGAAACTGAGCTGCAAAATTACATTTTGATAAAACATGACCCGAAGATGGCGATGCTTCGTTCCACGAGCAGTGCCGCTCAGGAAAGAAGATACAGATCGGTTAATTACCTGAAAGGGGGGCGCAATCAAAAAGCCCCCTTTCTTTTTTTATTGACAAGAACTGTTTACTGTAACTAAAATTGTAAGATTTTTCGGTCGACCGAACTTTGACCGTCCAAGAGAGGAGACTGACAATACAATGGCAAAAAAACTGTGGAATGTCGCTATAGCCGGTGCCACTGGCGCCGTTGGCAATCAGATGATCGCGTGTCTTGAGGAGAGAAATTTTCCGATCGGGAAGATTAAGTTCCTGGCAAGCGAACGGAGTGTCGGGAAGGTTCTTGAGTATAAGGGCAAACCGGTCCAGGTTGAGCTGCTGGATCACGATTCCTTTGAGGGAATTGACATTGCCCTGTTTTCGGCCGGTGGCGACAGGTCGCTGGAGTTCTGTCCTTCTGCTGCGAAAGCTGGCGCCGTCTGCATTGACAACTCAAATGCCTGGCGGATGGATCCGGATGTGCCGCTTGTTGTGCCGGAAGTGAATCCCCACGCCATAGCTGGCTATACGAAAAAGGGTATCATTGCCAATCCGAACTGTTCCACCATCCAGATGGTAGTTGCGCTCAAACCGCTCCATGATTACGGTACCATCAAGAGGCTGGTTGTTTCCACCTACCAGGCGGTTTCAGGAAGTGGCAAGAAGGCGATTGACGAACTTCGCATCCAGACGGGCGAGATGCTGAATGGCCGTCCCGCGGAGGCGAAGGTCTATCCTCACCGGATTGCCTTCAACTGTCTGCCCCAGATCGATACCTTCGAGCCGAACGGCTACACCAAGGAAGAGATGAAGATGGTCAACGAGACAATCAAGATCTTGGAGTCTCCTATCCGGGTGACGGCAACTACGGTTCGCGTTCCGGTGTTCTTCAGCCATTCCGAGTCGTTGAATATCGAGACCGAAAAGAAAATCACCGTTGCCAAGGCTTTTGAGCTCCTGAAAAATGCCCCTGGCTGCAAGCTGGTGGATGATGTGGCCAAAGGGATCTATCCGATGCCGATCGATGCTTCCGGTCAGGATCTGACTTTTGTCGGCAGGATTCGCGAGGATGAGTCGATCGATAATGGCTTAAATCTGTGGGTTGTTGCCGATAATATTCGCAAGGGAGCCGCAACCAATGCGGTACAGATTGCCGAGATATTGATCAGGGACCATCTGAAAGGGTAGCTCCTCGTATCTGTCTGGAATAACAAACGAGAGGTTCCTTCGGGATCGAGACGCCCTTTCGGGCGTCTCGTTGTTTCTATGCGCACGATTAAACTCATTATCGAATTTGATGGAACACAGTATGCCGGTTGGCAGATTCAGCCCAATGGTCTTGCTGTGCAAGAGGTTCTGGAGGTTGCTCTCTCCGGAATGCTGAAGGAAAAGGTCCGGCTCGTTTCTTCAGGTCGAACTGACGCGGGGGTTCATGCACGGGGAATGGTGGCAGCTTTTAAAACGGACAGGAGTATTCCTGTCAAGGCCTTTTGCGAGGGTTTGAATGCCCATCTCCCCCCTGACATCGCAATTCGCGAGGCTGCAGAGGCTTCTCCGGAGTTCAACCCGCGACGTGATGCCGTGGCCAAACACTACCGTTATACTATCTATAATTCGCCACGCCGCTCCCCGCTGAATCGTCAGCATGTCTGGCGTATCGGAGATAGGCTTGATTGTGAGGCTATGCAGCGTGCCGCGACTCTTTTTCTTGGCGAAAAGGATTTTGCCGCCTTCCGTGCCTCGAACTGCGCAGCAAAGACCACCGTGCGTCGGATCGATTCTCTGGACATTTCCCGGAGGGACGATATGATTGTTTTCGATGTGCGAGGGTCTGGATTTCTGAAAAACATGGTGAGAATTATGGTTGGCACCCTTGTCGATGTTGGTCGGGGTAGCATGAATTCTGATGATATCGTGAGTTTGTTTCTCGATAGAGACCGGAAGAAAGCAGGGATTACGGCGCCGCCGCAGGGGTTGTGCCTTCTGGAAGTATATTATTGATTGCAGGGTTGGGATGATTTTGCTTGACAAGGCGGGGAGTTTGGATTAATTTACCAGCTTTCAGTACGTCACTGATTTTATTTCTTCATCTAGCTGTGAGGTTTCAATGAAAACGCAAGTACCCCGTTCTAAAGATATAGCCAGGGATTGGTTTCTGGTCGATGTGGAAAATCAGGTCCTTGGTAGGGTCGCAACCCAGATAGCTAGTGTGCTCCGTGGAAAGAACAAACCCACTTTCACTCCCAGCGTCGATACCGGTGACTTCGTGGTCGTGGTAAACGCTGCGAAGATCGCACTGACCGGGAACAAGCTCTCGGATAAGATCTACTACAGCCATTCCGGTTATTGCGGTGGAATCAAAGCCATCTCGGCCGGAAAGCTTCTGGAAAAGAAGTCGGAAGATCTCATCAGGAAAGCGGTCAAGGGCATGCTTCCCAAAAACAAGCTGGCAAGTCTGATGCTTAAAAAGCTGAAGATCTATGCTGGCGCTGCTCATCCCCACGAAGCTCAGCAACCGAAGGCTCTGTAGGGTAATTTAACTTTCATAACGATAGTACCAGGAGAAGATACATGGCAGGAACACGCTTCTACGGCACCGGAAAGAGAAAAACATCCATCGCCAGAGTCTGGCTTACACCGGGCACTGGCAAAATTATCGTGAACGACAAGAGCCTTGATGACTATTTTGGCAGGGAAACCTCGAAAATGGTGCTCAAGCAGCCCCTTGAGTTTACTGAGAACGCTGATAAGTTCGACATCTACGCGACTGTTAAAGGTGGCGGAGACAGTGGTCAGGCTGGTGCCATAAAGCACGGGATAACCAAGGCTCTGCTGGAAATCGATGCTTCACTTCGTGGTGTTTTGAAGAAGGCTGGCTTTATTACCCGTGATTCGCGCGTTAAAGAGCGTAAGAAGTACGGTAAGAAAGCTGCCCGCGCAAGCTTCCAGTTCTCCAAGCGTTAAGATTCGATTCTGTTATCATCTTTGTTGCAGGAGGGGGAAGTCCATACGGACTTCCCCCTTTTCTGCGTTCGTAAACAATCCATTCAGTTTGCTGTCGGAGAGAAGATTCTCACTTGTTTACCTGTAATATTCAGTACCTACTGAAAGCGCAAGCTATGTCCCCCCGCCCCTTGCGGGAGGGGGAGCTAATTTCTTGGCTTCATCAATACCATGCTGAATGATTACGCTTACTTTTTTCTAAGAGGAGATATCGCATGCTGAAGGTTGCAGTTGTTGGTGCTAGCGGCTATACCGGTGTTGAGTTGTTGAGGATTCTCTCTGGCCACCCTGAAGTTGCGGTTACCTGTGTTACCTCCGAGAGAAGTGCCGGGAAGACAGTTGGCGAGATATTCCCTTCGGTTCGCGATCGCTACACCCAGGTGCTGGAGAAGCTGGAACCGGTGAGGGTCTGCGAAAAAGCGGATTTCATCTTTACGGCACTTCCGCATCAGGCAGCGATGCTGGTGGTTCCCTCCTTTCTGGAGATGGGAAAGAAAGTTGTCGATCTTTCTGCTGACTACCGGTTTCACGACCCTGCGCTCTATGAGGCATGGTATCAGCCCCATATGAACCCCGATGTGCTGGCCAAGTCAGTCTATGGCCTTCCCGAACTGCATCGCAAGCTGATTGCTGAGTCTGATCTGGTCGGGAACCCGGGCTGTTATCCTACCAGTATTATACTCGGGCTTGCCCCGCTTTTGAAAAAAGGATTTCTCGATATTTCCACAATCATTGCCGATTGCAAATCCGCTGTCAGTGGCGCCGGCAGGGGCGCGAAGGTCGATACGCTCTTTTGTGAGGTAAATGAGGGGTTCAAGGCTTATGGGATTGCCTCCCATCGTCATACGCCGGAAATCGAACAGGAGCTTTCCCTCCTTGCGGGTGAGCAGGTTACGATTTCATTTACTCCGCACCTTGTGCCTATGGATCGGGGCATTCTTTCAACCCTGTACGCTACCTTGACTAAAGAAACGTCTGTCAACGAGTTGTTGTCGCTCTACCAGAAGTTTTATCGAAATGAAGGATTTGTCAGGATTTTGCCCGAGGGTGTCTATCCGTCGACTCTCCATGTTCGTGGTTCGAATTTCTGCGACATCGGTTTGACGATCGATAAAAGAACCGGCCGCGTTATTGTTGTTTCAACCATTGATAACCTGGTCAAAGGGGCCTCGGGGCAGGCTGTCCAGAATATGAATATTATGAATGGTTTCCCGGAAAACCTCGGGCTTGACGCCCTGCCGTTGTTTCCCTGATGTCCTTTCTCCCTGTCAACAAAGACGAGGCTCTTCAGTTGGGCTGGTCTGAATTGGATATCATTTTTGTAAGTGGTGATGCCTATATCGACCACCCTTCCTTTGGGATACCTCTCCTTGCCCGCCTTCTCGAGTCCCGTGGTTTTAGAGTTGGCATTATTCCGCAACCTGACTGGCGGGTAAAAGAATCCTTCATGGTTTTGGGGCGCCCGAAACTCTTTTTTGCTGTGTCGGCAGGTGCAATGGATTCGATGGTTGCGCATTATACCCCGGCAAAGAAGCTTCGGCGTGATGATGCCTATACGCCGGGTAATCGTCACGGTGGCCGGCCCAATCGTGCTACCATTGTCTATACCAGTCGCTTGAAAGAGGCTTTCAAGGATGTGCCGGTGATTCTGGGGGGCATCGAGGCAAGTCTCCGCCGTTTCGCGCACTACGATTATTGGGAAGATCGTGTGCGGCGCTCTATTTTGTTTGATGCAAAGGCGGATCTTCTCGTCTATGGCATGGGAGAACATCCGCTTCTCGAAATTGCGGAAGGATTGCGTCACGGCGAGGATCTGGCCGGGATGCACTCTGTCAGGGGCACAGCCTGGATCGGCGACGACACCAGCCTTGCCTCCATTACCCGGCAACTTCTGCATCTCCCCAGTTGGGAAGATGTCTCTGTGGATAAGCGTGCCTTTGCGAGCGCATTTCGCTTGACCGAGCAGCAGATGGTTTCCCAAAGCGGATCGATGGTCGTACAGAAACATGGGGATAGATTTCTCATTTGTAATCCCCCGGCAATTCCCCTTTCTCAGTCCGAGATGGATGAGGTGTACGCCCTCCCTTTCGAAAAAGCTGCCCACCCGTCGTATACGGAGCCGATTCCTGCGTGTGAGCAGATACGATCCTCAATAACAACGCACCGTGGCTGCATGGGCGGCTGTGCGTTTTGTGCCATAGCCCATCACCAGGGCAAGGTTGTGCAGTCTCGAAGTGAATCGTCGATTCTGCAGGAAGTACGAAGGCTTGTCGCGTATTCGTGGTTTAAGGGGACCGTGACCGATTTGGGTGGGCCTACGGCCAATATGTATGCCGCAAAGTGTGGCGACAAAAAGGCACTAGAGAAATGTCGGAGAGCTAGTTGCGTCTATCCAGACCATTGCACCAACCTTCGCTTGGCTGACCGCGAGCTCGCCAACCTTTTGCGAAAGGCAAGAAGCGTCCCTGGTGTCAGGCATGTTGCCATTGCTTCTGGTGTCCGTTTTGATCTCTTTTCTTGCCAGCCAGAGTATTTACGGGAACTTCTGACCCACCACGTTGGCGGCCTTTTGAAGGTTGCACCCGAACATCTTGTCAATGCCGTTACAAAAAGGATGAGAAAACCAGGGCGGGATGTTTTTGTGCGGTTTCTGGAACACTTTCGTGCGGAAACAGCCCGGCTTGGGAAGCGTCACTCCCTTGTCCCGTATATGATGTCCGGCCATCCCGGGTGCTCACTTAGTGACATGGTTGATGCCGCCCTGAGTTTGAAGCGCTTGGGCCTTAAGGTTGAGCAGGTTCAGGATTTTACGCCGACGCCAGGCTCCCTTTCCACATGTATCTACCATACCGGTCTGGATCCATATAGCGGTGAAAGTGTCTATGTAGCAAAAACCGACCGAGAGAAAAGTTTGCAGAAGTCTCTGCTGCTCTACCATCTACCGGAGGAGCGCGGGGCGGTCTTAAAGGCCTTGGAGGCGTCTGGTCGCGAGGCAGTTGCGCAAGAATTGCTTCCTCGTTATGAAAATAAGAAGGCGCCAGTGGAAAAGAGAAGGAATGTGCGAAGAAAATAAGGTTTGAATTTCTGGTCGCCTGAGATGTCGAAATATTTTTTTATAGAAAAAAATCTTGACAAGAAATCTAAAGGGAGATATAAGGGGTATCTTCGTTTTTGGCGAAGAATTAGCAAAATAAGTACTGAAAGCACTTGTAGCTTGCTGGCGTAGCTCAACTGGAAGAGCAGCTGACTTGTAATCAGCAGGTTGCGGGTTCGAGTCCCATCGCCAGCTCCATATTATAGTAATGTTTATCTTCCTTGGAGGGATTCCCGAGTGGCTAAAGGGAACAGACTGTAAATCTGTCGTCGGACGACTTCGGAGGTTCGAATCCTCCTCCCTCCACCATAAAACTGCAGAAGAAGTTCGAAGGCATTGCTTGCAGGAGACGAATGTCGCATGCACTGGGAGTGATGAGGGTCGGTTTTCTTCAAAAATCTTCCTGATTAATTTAAGCGGGAGTAGCTCAGTTGGCTAGAGCGTCAGCCTTCCAAGCTGAGGGTCGCGGGTTCGAGTCCCGTTTCCCGCTCCATTTGGTGTGCCCACATAGCTCAGGCGGTAGAGCACTTCCTTGGTAAGGAAGAGGTCATCGGTTCAAGTCCGATTGTGGGCTCCATTTTTTTCAGAAACTTTCATCAGAATACAAACAAAACAATAGCGAACAGTATCAAAGGTTCTGGCGCAGGAGGGCTACCAAGATGGCGAAGGCGAAATTTGAGAGAACAAAGCCGCACGTAAACATAGGAACGATCGGTCACGTTGACCATGGCAAAACAACGCTGACGGCTGCGATAACGAAAGTTCTGTCATCGAAAGGTCAGGCAGTATATAAGTCGTTTGACCAGATCGACAATGCACCGGAAGAGCGGGAGCGTGGTATTACGATTGCGACTGCTCACGTAGAGTACGAGACGGACAACCGTCACTATGCTCATGTTGACTGTCCTGGTCATGCTGACTATGTAAAGAACATGATTACCGGCGCAGCACAGATGGATGGTGCAATTCTGGTTGTTTCCGCGGCTGACGGCCCAATGCCTCAGACTCGCGAGCACATACTTCTTGCCCGTCAGGTCGGTGTTCCTTACGTCGTCGTGTTCCTGAACAAGGCAGACATGGTCGATGATGAAGAACTCATCGAGCTGGTTGAACTTGAAATCCGTGAGCTCCTTTCAGCATACGATTTCCCCGGTGACGATACACCCATTATCAAGGGTTCTGCTTTGAAAGGTCTTGAGGGAGATACCGGCGAGCTAGGTGAGCAAGCGATCTACAAACTCATGGAAGCAGTTGATAGCTATATACCGAACCCGGAGCGAGCAATTGACAAGCCGTTCATTATGCCTGTTGAAGACGTGTTTTCCATCTCTGGTCGTGGAACGGTAGCAACTGGTCGTGTTGAGCGTGGTATTGTCAAGGTTGGTGAAGAGGTTGAAATCGTTGGTATCAGACCGACCCAGAAAACAACGGTAACGGGCGTTGAAATGTTCCGCAAGTTGCTGGATGAGGGTCGCGCTGGTGACAACATCGGAGCTCTTCTGCGAGGTGTCAAGCGTGAAGAGATTGAGCGTGGCCAGGTATTGGCTAAGCCCGGTTCTATCACACCGCACACAAAGTTCAAAGCAGAGGCATACATTCTGACAAAAGAAGAGGGTGGGCGCCACACACCGTTTTTCAACGGCTATCGTCCCCAGTTTTACTTCAGAACAACAGATGTTACCGGAATTGTTGATCTTCCTGAGGGGACAGAGATGGTAATGCCTGGTGATAATGTGGCCGTTACGGTTAATCTTATTACCCCGATCGCCATGGATGAAGGTCTCCGTTTTGCAATTCGCGAAGGTGGCCGTACTGTCGGCGCCGGTGTCGTGAGCTCTATCATCGAGTAAAGGCCGCCAGTGGCAGGTCTCGCATCTGCTGCTGCTCTAGCTAAAAGGGACAAACAAATGAGAGATATTATTACCCTTGCCTGTACGGAGTGCAAGCAACGTAACTATACGACAACAAAGAACAAAAGAAATACACCGGGGAAGTTGGAGCTGAAAAAATATTGTCGTTTTTGTCGTAAGCATACTCCCCATAAGGAAACAAAGTAGGCCTGTACCGCTGATGATTGGTGTACGGTTTTACTTTTATGCAGGCCAGTAGCTCTAACGGCTAGAGCACCGGTCTCCAAAACCGGGTGTTGTGGGTTCGAATCCCTCCTGGCCTGCCATTTACTTCAATGACTAGGATTACCGTAAGGGGTTGCATGTGTTAGCCAAGACAAAAAGTTTCCTTGATGACGTGAAGGCAGAACTGCACAGGGTAACATGGCCTACCAGAAAAGAAACGATATCCACTACGTGGGTTGTCGTATTCATAGTTCTTCTGATAGCGATTTATCTTGGGATTTGTGATGTGATTCTTGCACGACTAATGAAAGTCATTTTGAGCTAAGGTAAAAACATGCCGAAAAAATGGTACGGGATACACACCTATTCCGGTTTTGAAAATAAAGTCAGGCTTTCGCTTCTGGAGAGAATTAGAAATCTGGATCTTGAAGAATTTTTCGAGGAGATTCTTATTCCCTGCGAGACTGTTGTTGAGTTGAAAAAGGGCGAGAAGCGAACGTCATCCAGGAAATTTTTCCCCGGATATATCCTCGTTAATATGGAACTGAATGATGAAACCTGGCATGTTGTGAAGGAAACATCTAAGGTTACTGGTTTTGTTGGTGGGAATACTCCGGTTCAGATCCCTGATGAAGAGGTGCTCAAGATCACCAAGCGCATGGAGGAAGGGGCCGAGAAACCGAAGCCGAAAGTCCTTTTTGAAGTGGGTGAAACGGTTCGTGTAATTGACGGCCCATTTCTTAATTTCTCTGGGGTTGTGGAGGATGTTAAGCCCGATAAAGGAAAATTACGCGTCATGGTTAGTATTTTCGGTCGTGCTACTCCTGTCGAACTGGAGTTTATGCAGGTCGAGAAGTGCTAGGGGTTACGATGAGTTTTCTTGCTTAATCCGGATCTAGGTAGGGATGGCAGCCGAAGATTAACACACTGATATAAGGAGTTCTCAGATGGCGAAAAAGATTACCGGATATATAAAATTGCAGATTCCGGCGGGGAAGGCAAACCCTTCACCTCCCGTTGGTCCTGCGCTCGGCCAGCACGGCGTTAATATAATGGAGTTTTGCAAGGCCTTTAATGCAAAGACCCAGGGTGATGAAGGTACCATTACACCCGTTGTTATAACAGTTTTTGCAGACAGGTCGTTCAGTTTTATAACAAAAACGCCTCCTGCATCGGTTCTTATTAAAAAAGCAATTGGCCTTGAGAAAGGATCCGCTGTCCCGAATAAGGACAAAGTTGGTAAATTGACCAAGGATCAGGTTAAGGAAATTGCTCAGAAAAAGATGCCGGACTTGAATGCCGCAAGCCTTGAGGCTGCAATACTGACAATTGAAGGCACTGCCCGCAGTATGGGCGTTGAGATTGTTGAATAAAGAGAGGGTGAAATCCAATGTCACAATTTTCTAAAAAACAAAAAGAGGCCCGTGCCAAGGTTGACAGAGCGAGCACCTATTCCTTAAATAACGCTATTGAGATCGTAAAGGAAAGCTCTTACTGTAAATTCGACGAGACGGTTGATCTTGTTGTGCGTCTCGGTGTTGACCCCCGACACGCTGACCAGATGGTCCGTGGTGCAGTTGTCCTTCCTAATGGTCTTGGAAAAGAAGTCAGGGTTCTGGTCTTTGCCAAGGGTGAAAAGGAGCGGGAAGCTACGTGAGGCCGGTGCTGATTATGTCGGTGCTGAGGATCTTGTCGCAAAGATTCAAGAAGGCTGGTTTGAGTTTGATATGGCAATTGCGACCCCTGACATGATGGGTGTCGTTGGCAAAATCGGTAAACTGCTCGGTCCCCGCGGACTTATGCCCAATCCAAAGGTTGGTACGGTAACCTTTGATGTCGATAAGGCTGTTAAAGAATGTAAAGCCGGTAAGGTCGAATACCGCGTCGAGAAGGCTGGCATCATTCACGTGCCTGTTGGCAAAGTTTCTTTTGAGAGCGATATGCTCAAAGGAAATGTTGTGGCGCTGATTGAAGCAATTGTTAAGGCAAAACCTTCGGCAGCGAAAGGTACCTATATTCGTAAGATCTCGTTGTCTTCGACAATGGGGCCTGGCGTTCCTCTTGATGTTGCTGATGTTTCAGCTCAGTTAATATAGTTTCTGGCTTAATCGCCAAAGTCAAAGAAAGCAGGTGCCCGGAAGTTTACACCTACGGGCTTAAGTGAATTAGCAGCCTGCCGAGACTTGCGGTTCGTAACTGATGACTTAGTACGCTCCAGACTTTGGCGGGGTCATTATGATCCTTACATTACAAAGAAAGGAGGGAGACGCTTGAATAGGGAAAATAAACAACAAATTATCACCGAATTTCACGAAAAGCTGAAAAACGCAAAAGCAGTTTTTTTAGCGGATTTTCGCGGAATGAATGTTACTCAAGCTACTAAATTGAGAAACGAACTTCGAAGTGCTTCTGTAGAATATAAAGTTGTCAAGAACACCCTGCTTGAGCTTGCATCAAAGGGGACAGATAAAGAGACGCTGATCTCTTACTATGCTGGCCCGACCGCAATCGCACTAAGTTACGATGACCCGGTCGCTGCAGCAAAGGTTTTGACTCGTTGCGCAAAAGAGCAACAGGCAACCTTTAAGCTTAAGGCTGCTGTGCTTTCTGGCAAGCCAATTTCTGTTGCACAAATTCAGGCTCTGGCAGATCTGCCGAGTCGTGAGGTTCTCATTGCCAAGATGCTTGGCACCATGAATGCGCCTATTACCAACTTTGTTGGTACTCTTGCTGCGGTTCCTGGGAGCTTCGTGCGAGCACTTGATGCAATCCGGGCAAAAAAAGAAGGAAACTAAAACAATAACCCGCTACCAACGTTTATAAAAATATTTCGGAGGAAAAGAAAATGGCTGAAATTACCAAGGCTGATGTAATAAGCTTTATTGAAAACATGTCTGTACTCGACCTTTCTGAGCTCGTAAAAGAACTCGAAGATAAATTTGGTGTTTCTGCAGCAGCACCTGTTGCTGTTGCTGCCGCTGCTGCCCCTGCTGCTGAAGCAGCAGAAGAACAAACTGAATTTGATGTCATTTTGAAGGCTTGTGGCGCCAATAAAATTGCTGTTATCAAAGTTGTTCGCTCTCTTACTGGACTGGGTCTTAAGGAAGCCAAAGACGTTGTTGATGGTGCTCCTCAGCCTGTCAAGACTGCTGTCGCCAAAGAGGAAGCTGAAGATGCTAAGAAGCAGCTTACAGAGGCTGGCGCAGAAGTGGAAGTTAAATAGCCCTAACAATATCCTTTCCTACCTGAGCCAAGGTTGCTTCGTGCGGCCTTGGCTGTTCTATTTTCGTTGAGAAGACCCCAATTATTATCTGTTTTCCTTGCATCTTACGTAAAATATCTTACCCTATGCGAGGAAGGGTTCATCTTCTCAGGCACTCACCAAAGGAGAACATATGGCTTATTCAATTGCGAATAACCACCTTTTGCGTAAGAACTTCGCCAAAATCAAAAAGATTATCGATATACCAAACCTGATTGACATACAGAAAAATTCCTATAAACGTTTTCTCCAAGTTGATGTGCCTGCGGAAGCGAGGAAAAATCATGGTTTGGAGGCGGTATTCAGGAGTGTTTTCCCGATAAAAGATTTTACCGAGTCATCTTCACTCGAGTATGTTTCATATTCTCTCGGGATACCTAAGTACGATGTTGAAGAGTGTCATCAACGGGGCATGACCTATGCCGCTCCCATGAAAGTCAAGGTTCGCCTGGTCATTTGGGACGTTATTAAAGAAACTGCTGCCCGTGCTGTTCGTGAAGTAAAAGAGCAGGAAGTTTATTTTGGTGAGATCCCTCTTATGACAGAGAACGGTACCTTTATTATTAACGGTACCGAGAGAGTTATTGTCAGCCAGTTACACCGCTCCCCAGGTGTTTTTTACGATCATGATAAAGGCAAAACCCATTCCAGCGGAAAAGTACTCTATTCTGCAAGGGTAATTCCTTATCGTGGGTCTTGGCTCGATTTTGAATTTGATCACAAGGACATACTTTTTGTTCGGATCGATCGGCGTAGAAAAATGCCGGCCACAGTACTTTTAAAGGCGCTCGGCTATTCCGCTGAAGAACTCATCAACTACTACTACAAGAGTGAAACAATCTATCTCGGTGAGCAGATGAGCAAGGCTGCCGACCCTGAGTTGCTGATCAATCAGAAAGCTCATTTCGATATTACTGATCCAGCGACCGGCGAGATTATAATCAAGGCAAATCGCAAATTTACCAAGGCCGCAATCAAGAAGATGACGGACCATGGTATCAAATATATTCCGATTACCGATGAAGATATTCTCGGCAAGTTTGCTTCGCATGACATGGTTGACCCTGCTACCGGAGAAGTTCTGGTTGAGTGTAATGAAGAAATCTCCCAGATCAAGCTTGATGATTTAAAAGCACGCGGCATCGAATCTTTTGAAATTCTTTACATCGATAATCTTCATGCGACATCCTCTTTGCGCGACACCGTTCTGATAGATAAAATTGGGACCACGGATGAAGCTCTTATTGAAATTTACCGACGTTTACGCCCGGGTGATCCTCCGACTTTAAAAAGCGCTCTGGCTTTATTCGAGAATCTTTTTTCGAACCCGGAGCGGTATGATCTTTCTCCCGTTGGTCGACTGAAGCTGAATTACAAACTCGGCCTCCAGATTCCACTTGAGACTCAGATCCTCACGAAACCGGATGTCCTTGAAGTTGTTCGATATCTTATTGACCTGAAAAATGGCAGGGGTTCAATTGACGATATTGACCATCTTGGCAATCGACGAGTAAGGGCTGTCGGGGAGTTGCTCGAAAATCAGTACCGGATCGGGCTTGTGCGCATGGAGCGGGCGATCAAGGAGCGAATGAGTCTCCAAGAAGTTGAAAACCTCATGCCCCATGACTTGATTAACTCGAAACCTGTTTCGGCAGTTGTAAAAGAGTTTTTCGGTTCTTCACAACTTTCCCAATTCATGGACCAGACCAACCCCTTGTCTGAGGTGACTCACAAGCGACGTTTGTCAGCTCTCGGACCTGGTGGCTTGACTCGGGAAAGGGCCGGTTTTGAGGTTCGTGACGTTCATCCGACTCACTATGGCCGAGTTTGCCCTATTGAGACACCAGAGGGGCCAAACATCGGACTGATTGCATCTCTCTCAACCTATGCCCGAATTAATAAGCATGGTTTTGTCGAGACTCCCTATCGTATTGTTACAGGTGGGGCGGTAACCGATGAAGTTCGTTTTTTCTCTGCTTTAGAGGAAGAGGGTCATGCAATTTCGCAGGCTGATGCTCCGGTTGATGAAAACGGTCGGTTTACGGATGATTATATCTCTGCACGAAAGGGTGGGGATTTTGTTCTTATCGGACGTGATGAAGTCGAATTGATGGATGTTTCACCGCTTCAGTTGGTTTCTGTTGCTGCATCCCTGATTCCTTTCCTTGAAAATGACGACGCAAACCGTGCTCTTATGGGTTCCAATATGCAGCGTCAGGCGGTTCCTCTCTTGCGCGCAGATTCCCCTCTTGTCGGTACCGGCATGGAGCGTGTTGTTGCGAGAGATTCCGGTGTTTCTGCAGTCGCTCGGCACACTGGGGTTGTTGAATCGGTTGCTTCTTCACGTATCGTAGTGAAAATTGACGAAGATGAATATGATGAGACTGGAACCGGGGTCGATATCTATAACCTGATTAAGTTCTCACGTTCCAATCAGAATACCTGCATCAACCAAAAGCCAGTTGTCAAAGTTGGCGACCATGTAAAATGTGGTGATATTATCGCAGATGGCCCTTCCACGGAAATGGGCGAGTTGGCTCTAGGTCAAAACATCCTGGTCGCCTTCATGCCTTGGGGCGGATATAATTTCGAGGATTCAATTCTCATTTCCGAGAAGCTTGTAAAAGACGACCGCTATACTTCAATTCATATTGAAGAGTTTGAGTGTGTTGCTCGGGACACGAAGCTGGGTAAAGAAGAAATTACCTCTGATATCCCGAACCTTGGCGATGAAGCGCTCAAGGACCTTGATGAGTCCGGGATTATCAGAGTCGGAGCTGAGGTTAAGCCCGGTGATATCCTTGTCGGCAAGATAACCCCGAAGGGCGAGACTCAATTGTCTCCTGAGGAAAAGCTTCTCAGGGCAATTTTCGGGGAAAAGGCCGGTGATGTGCGCGATACGTCGTTACGCGTCCCTCCGGGCGTGGAAGGAACTGTCATCGGTGCGAAAATCTTTTCTCGAAAAGGTTCTGATAAGGATAGTCGAACTGAAAGTATCGAGAAGGCTGAAGAAGAAAAGCTTCGTAAAGATGAGAAAGACGAGCTTGCAATTATCCGCTCTGCTGCGGAGCGCAAACTCAAAAAACTTCTTGTTGATAAAATGTCTTCTGTCTCCCTTGAAGATCGTGAAGGAAAAACACTTCTCGTAAAAGGGCGGAAAATTAGCGAAGAAGCGCTTGCTGAGGTTCCTGTCGACCGTTGGGATGAAATTTCTGTCGAAGAGGCTGATGGTGTCGAGGAAAAGGTTGCCCAGATATTGGCAACCCTGACCCAACAGGTTGAACTAATAAATTTTGTTTTTGACGATAAAATACAGAAACTGAAGCGTGGGGATGACCTGCCTCCTGGCGTTATCAAAATGGTCAAGGTATATATCGCCATCAAGCGTAAGCTGCAGGTTGGTGATAAAATGGCAGGAAGACACGGTAACAAAGGTGTCGTTTCACGTATTCTTCCTGAAGAAGATATGCCGTATATGGAAGATGGTCGCCCGGTTGAGATTGTTTTGAACCCGCTGGGTGTTCCTTCTCGTATGAATGTCGGTCAAATTCTCGAGACTCATCTGGGATGGGCAGCTAAGGGAATAGGCTGGAAGATTGAGGAGATGCTGGAAAAAAACTCTGCTTCGGATGTTCTTCGCAACTATATATCTGAAGTTTACGACTCCTCTGAAATGACGACCTTCCTGGAAACTCTTGATGAGAAGGAACTCCGCGCTGTAGCGAAAAGGCTGCAAAGAGGGGTTCCGATGGCATCTTCTGTTTTCGAGGGGGCATCAGAGGAAGAAATACGTGGACTTATGGAAAAAGCCGGCTTTGCCTCATCCGGACAGGTAGCTCTTTTTGACGGAAGAACGGGAGTGCCGTTTAAACATAAGGTCACAGTTGGGATAATGTACGTGCTTAAGCTTCATCACCTTGTTGATGACAAGATACATGCTCGTTCCATTGGTCCCTATAGTCTGGTAACTCAGCAACCTCTCGGGGGCAAGGCACAATTTGGTGGGCAACGCCTTGGTGAGATGGAAGTATGGGCAATGGAAGCGTACGGTGCTGCTTATGCGCTTCAGGAATTTCTTACCGTTAAGTCCGATGATGTTGCGGGAAGAACCCGTATGTATGAGGCGATTGTAAAGGGTAAACATACCCTCGAGCCGGGTCTCCCGGAATCGTTTAACGTCCTCATCAAAGAACTCCAGTCTCTTTGTCTTGATGTCGAGTTGCTGGAGCTCGATGAAGAGTAGCTGTTAGAATACTTGTACTGAAACGTCCGGCTACTGAAATGTTGTCTCCGGCACCCCTCAATTTTTTGATTGAGGGGCAAGCCAGGACATTGAATCGATATTGATAGCTCACAGGGCTTTTGCCCAGAGTGTTTGCCAGCTCCTAAACAAGGAGGAAAGAATTTTGGAAGATTTTTTCAGCTTTTTTGAGAAACCTAAAGATCCATTGCATTTTTCAGCTATACGCATTTCTATCTCGTCTCCCGAGAAGATCAGGGAACGTTCTTTTGGCGAGGTTAAGAAGCCAGAAACAATAAATTATCGCACTTTTAAACCAGAGCGTGATGGCCTGTTCTGCGCAAAAATATTCGGTCCGACCAAGGATTATGAATGTAATTGCGGAAAGTACAAACGCATGAAGCACAGAGGAATTGTCTGTGAAAAGTGTGGAGTAGAGGTCATTCCATCGAAGGTTCGCCGAGAGCGACTTGGCCATATAGACCTTGCAACTCCTGTTGCCCATATTTGGTTTCTTCGTTCCCTTCCTTCACGAATAGGGAACCTTCTGGATATTTCCCTGAAGGACCTGGAAAAGGTACTGTATTTCGAAGCCTATGCTGTTACTGATCCGAGAAATACCGGTTTGATCATCGGTGAGGTGCTGACTGAAGACCGCTATCAGAAGTTGAGAGAGGAATTTGCGAGCGATTTTGAGGCCGGTATGGGGGCAGCTGCTGTACGCGAATGCTTGAAATCTCTTGATCTTGACACCTTGTCTGTCGAGTTGCGCACCGAGATGATTGATGCCACGAGTGAGGCAAAAAGAAAGAAAATTGCTAAAAGACTCAAAGTTGTTGATGCGTTTAAAGCTTCCGGGAACAGGCCTGAATGGATGATCCTGGAGTGCATTCCTGTTCTGCCGCCTGAGTTGCGTCCGCTTGTGCCGCTCGACGGAGGAAGGTTTGCAACGTCTGATCTTAATGATCTCTATCGTCGGGTAATAAACCGGAACAATCGCTTAAAGCGTTTGATGGAGTTGCAAGCACCGGAAGTCATTATCAGAAATGAAAAAAGGATGCTGCAAGAAGCCGTCGATGCTCTGTTTGACAATGGTCGACGTGGAAGAGCTATCGCCGGTCCTAACAAAAGGCCTTTGAAATCCCTCTCGGACATGTTGAAGGGTAAGTCGGGACGTTTTCGGCAAAACCTTCTTGGTAAGCGAGTGGACTATTCCGGTCGTTCCGTCATCGTTGTCGGCCCTGAACTTCGACTCCATCAATGCGGGTTACCCAAGAAGATGGCACTCGAACTCTTTAAGCCGTTTATCTATAATAAACTCGAAGAACGTGGTTTTGTAACCACAATCAAAAGTGCCAAAAAAATGGTGGAAAAAGAGCGTCCGGAAGTGTGGGACGTTCTGGAAGAGGTAATTAAGGAACATCCGGTAATGCTAAACCGTGCTCCCACCCTCCATCGCCTCGGTATCCAGGCCTTTGAACCTGTTCTTATCGAAGGAAAGGCAATTCAGCTTCATCCGCTTGTGTGTACGGCCTTCAACGCCGACTTTGACGGCGACCAGATGGCAGTCCATCTACCCCTTTCCGTTGAAAGTCAGGTGGAAGCTCGTGTTTTGATGATGAGCACCAATAATATTCTTTCACCAGCGAACGGCAAACCTATTATTGTGCCTTCCCAAGATATGGTTCTTGGTATTTACTACATGACACGTGATAAGTACTTTGCGGAGGGCGAGGGGAAAATACTTGCCTCACCCACAGAGGTTCGCATGGCGTATGATGCCGAAGAACTTGACATCCATGCGAGGATTAAGGTCCGTATGCGGAATCTCGCATCTGATGAAAAACCGCAGATTGTCGAAACAACAGCAGGCCGGATTCTTCTCAGGGAAATACTACCGGAAGACGTTCCTTTCTCGGCTATTAATAAGGTCATGACAAAAAAGGAATTAACGAACCTTGTTGATATTTGTTACCGACTGGCTGGTAACAAAGATACCGTCATTCTTGCGGATAAACTGAAAGAGATTGGTTTCCGTTTTTCAACTGAGGCGGGCATTTCCATCTGTATTGATGACATGGTAATTCCTGACGGAAAGCCGGTAATCATTGATAAGGCAACTGAAGAAGTTAAGGAAATTCAAAACCAGTATACCGAAGGCCTTATTACCGATGGCGAGCGATATAATAAGGTTATTGATATTTGGGCAAAGTCTACTGAAGAGATTGCCAAAGAAATGCTTGATAATCTTTCACGTGACACGCTTATTACTCCTGAAGGCAAAGAAATTAAGGTTCCTTCTTTTAACGCAATTCATATGATGGCGGACTCAGGTTCAAGGGGTTCGGCTCAGCAGATCAGGCAATTGGCTGGTATGCGCGGACTCATGGCCAAGCCATCTGGAGAAATAATTGAAACGCCGATTACCGCAAATTTCCGGGAAGGATTGACGGTCCTCCAGTATTTCATCTCTACACACGGTGCCCGAAAAGGTCTTGCCGATACAGCGCTTAAAACAGCGAACTCAGGCTACCTGACTCGTCGGCTGGTGGATGTTGCGCAGGATGCAATTATTACAGAAGACGACTGTGGAACAATTGATGGACTTCTCGTTTCATCACTGACCGAAGGTGGTGAGATAATAGAACATATCGGTGACCGAATCCTGGGCAGAGTTGCACTTGACGATATCCTTGACCCCGTTACTGATGAGATCCTCGTTCCTGCAAATATGGAAATAGACGAAACTCTCGTCACAAGAATTGAAGAGGCAGGTTTAGAAAAAGTAAAAATTCGTTCGGTTCTTACATGTCAGAGTAAACGTGGAATCTGCGCCAAATGTTATGGACGTGACTTGTCCAGGGGGCACCTCGTTAACATGGGTGAGGCAGTTGGCGTTATTGCCGCTCAATCCATCGGCGAACCGGGCACACAGCTTACTATGCGGACGTTCCATATTGGTGGTACTGCCTCACGACATGCTGAACAGACTTCACTTGAATCACGAAATGAAGGTACTATTAAGTTCATTAACATAAATAGTGTTACAACTGCTGATGGCAATTACATTGTTATGAACCGTAACGGTGAACTGGCAATTGTTGATGAAACCGGTCGTGAGCGAGAGAAATACTCTGTTGTTTATGGTGCAAAAATTAAGGTGGCCCCTGGTTCTCATGTCAAGGCGGGTGCCTCCATTGCTGAGTGGGATCCGTATACGATGCCGATATTAACTGAGGTCACCGGTCGGATTAAATTTGGTGACATCATTGAGGGTGTTACCGTCGAGGAGCAAGTCGACGAGGTAACGGGTCTTTCGCGTAAGGTCATTATTGAATCTCGTGATGCTGATAAGAGGCCACGAATCGCTATCAAGGATGACTCAGGTAAGACAGTAAAGACCCTGGAAAGTGCTGTTGGTCGTTATTTCCTCCCAGTGGGGGCAAATATATCGGTTCAGGAAGAGTCCTATGTTAACGCAGGTGACATCATTGCCAAAATACCGCGTGAAACGACAAAGACTAAGGATATCACCGGTGGCCTTCCTCGTGTAGCCGAGTTGTTCGAAGCACGCAAACCCAAAGACTTTGCCGTTATCACTGAAATTGATGGTACTGTTTCGTACGGTAAGGATGCTAAGGGAAAAAGAAAAGTTGTCGTAACTCCAGAGCAGGGCGAGGCTAAGGAATATCTCATCCCAAAAGGAAAACACATAAGTGTCCATGAAGGTGACTATGTCAGGGCAGGCGAGGCTCTCATGGATGGCTCTTCCAACCCTCATGATATCCTCAGGGTAATGGGGGTAAAGGAACTGGCTAAATATCTAGTTGACGAGGTGCAGGAAGTTTACCGGCTCCAAGGCGTCAAGATCAACGACAAGCATATAGAGACCATTGTCCGCCAGATGCTTCGTCGTGTGCGAATTAAAGACGTTGGTGAGACAAGTTTCTTGATAGATGATCAGTTGGAGCGAAGCATATTTGAGGAAGAAAATGAAAGGGTACTTGCAAATGGTGGCAAACCGGCTATGGCTGAACCGCTATTGCTTGGTATTACTAAAGCCTCTCTTTCCACCGAGTCATTTATTTCGGCCGCGTCCTTCCAGGAGACAACAAAAGTCTTGACACAGGCAGCCATAGAGGGTAAGGTTGACAACCTTCGTGGACTAAAAGAGAACGTAATCATGGGGCGTCTGATACCAGCAGGAACTGGTCTTGCAAGGTATCGGAATCTTAAGCTTGTTGTCGAAAATGAGCGCGAGACAGAGACGCAAGACCAAGAAGAGAATATTGAAGAAATAAGCTAAGGCAATTGGTTTTTGTAAGAAAAAAGCTTGACAATGACATGTTATTTTGATATTTTTGTCCGGTTTTCGCTTCTATCGAGGACTGCGGTCTTCGGCCAGATATTGCTGTATTTAGGAGATAATTGCTAATGCCAACCATAAATCAGTTGATACGCATCGGTAGGGAAAGTAAGAAAGATAAATCCACGGCTCCAGCTCTTAAGTCTTGTCCTCAAAAGAGAGGCGTTTGTACTAGGGTTTATACTACTACCCCAAAAAAGCCGAACTCGGCGCTCCGGAAGGTCGCGAGGGTGCGGCTGACCAACGGGCTGGAGGTCACCTCCTATATTCCCGGCGTCGGTCATAACTTACAGGAGCATTCCGTTGTGCTGATCAGGGGCGGTAGGGTAAAAGACCTTCCTGGTGTGCGCTATCATATTGTTCGTGGAACACTTGATTCTGTTGGTGTTAAAGACAGGAAGCAGGGTCGTTCCAAGTACGGTACAAAGAGACCAAAGTAAACACTGGAGTGAGAGGTTGATATGCCCAGGAGAAGAGAAGTAGCTAAGCGAATCATTTTGCCTGATCCTAAGTACAGTGATCGGGTTGTGGCAAAGCTGATAAACATTTTGATGTGTGATGGAAAGAAGAGTACGGCGGAAAGGGCTCTGTACGGAGCGCTTGAGTTGGTCGCTACGAGGACGAGTGAGGATCCTGTCAAGGTCTTTAAGAAGTCCCTTGACAATATCCGTCCTGTGCTTGAAGTTAAGTCGCGTCGTGTTGGCGGTTCAACATATCAGGTTCCCGTAGAGATCCGGGCCGAGAGACGGACATCGCTCGCAATGCGTTGGTTGGTAAAGTATGCAGCTGCTCGGGCAGAAAAGACCTTGACGGATAAGCTGGCCGGTGAGATCGTTGACGCTTATAATAATCGTGGTTCTGCTGTTAAGAAGCGCGAAGACGTACATAAGATGGCTGAGGCGAACAGGGCATTTGCTCACTACCGCTGGTAGTTTCATGATAGATTTGTTTTTGAGGAGTTTTTTGTGGCACGTTTAGTCCCTTTAGAGAAAACGCGAAATATTGGCATAATGGCGCATATTGATGCGGGCAAGACAACGACTACTGAGCGTATTCTCTATTATACCGGTGTCTCTCATAAGATTGGTGAGGTCCATGATGGAACGGCAACCATGGACTGGATGGAGCAGGAGCAGGAAAGAGGAATCACCATTACCTCTGCTGCGACAACCTGTTCTTGGAAAGATCATCGCATAAATATTATTGATACCCCTGGTCATGTGGATTTTACCATAGAAGTTGAGCGGTCACTGAGGGTGCTGGACGGAGCTGTTGCTGTTTTCTGCTCGGTTGGTGGTGTGGAGCCACAGTCAGAGACTGTGTGGCGCCAGGCAGACAAGTACCGTGTTCCCAGGATAGCTTTTATTAATAAGATGGATAGGATAGGAGCTGATTTCTTTCGTGGTGTTGCCATGATTAAGGATCGGTTGAAAGCCAACCCATTGCCAATACAGCTTCCAATCGGGAAAGAAGATACTTTTGTCGGTGTTATAGATCTTGTTGAAATGAAAGCGATCATCTGGGATGATGAGGAGCTTGGTGCTAGTTTCAAAGTCGTTGAAATCCCAGAAGAAGAGCTTGACCTTGCTGTAGAGTATAGAGAGAAGATGGTTGAAGAACTTTCAGGCAACGATGATGTTTTGATGGCAAAGTATCTTGCTGGTGAGGAACTGACTGTTGCTGAGATTCGTTCCGCTATTAGAAGTTGCACTATAAATATACAGATTTGCCCCGTTATCTGCGGCTCTGCTTTTAAGAATAAAGGAGTGCAGAATCTTCTTGATGCTGTTATAGACTATATGCCAGCGCCGACTGATGTCCCTCCGATGACGGGAGTGTGGGAAGGGTCTGATGATCCGATTATTAGAAAACCTTCGGATAGTGAACCTTTTTCTGCACTAGCTTTCAAGATAATGACTGATCCTTTCGTCGGCCAACTGTGTTTCTTTAGAGTATATTCTGGCGTTATAGCCGCTGGTTCGTATGTATATAATTCTACAAAAGACAAGCGGGAGCGTGTCGGGCGAATTCTTCAGATGCATGCCAATAAGCGAGAAGAAATCAAAGAGGTGCGTGCCGGAGACATCGCTGCTGCCGTTGGTTTAAAGAACACGACCACTGGTAATACTCTCTGTGATGAGAGTAGTCCCGTTATTCTTGAGTCCATTGATTTTCCAGAACCTGTTATATCTATTGCGATTGAGCCAAAAACCAAGGCAGATCAGGAAAGACTTGGCTTGAGTCTGCAGAAACTCGCCAGTGAAGATCCTTCGTTCAGGGTCAGAACTGATGAAGAGACAGGTCAGACTATTCTTTCTGGTATGGGTGAACTGCACCTTGAGATTATTGTCGACCGCCTTTTGCGCGAGTTTAAAGTTGAAGCAACCGTTGGCAAACCTCAGGTTGCCTATCGTGAGACAATAACGAAGAAAGTTAAAGTCGAAGGTAAGTTTGTCAGACAATCTGGCGGTCGTGGCCAGTTTGGTCATGTCTGGCTCGAAATTGAGCCGCAGGAGCCCGGTGTCGGCTATGAGTTTGTCGATGCTATTAAGGGTGGAGTTGTTCCTCGTGAATACATTCCCGCTGTAGATAAGGGAATTCAGGAAGCGATGGAAAATGGTGTACTGGCAGGATTCCCGGTCGTTGATCTTAAGGTCTCGCTGGTGGATGGATCCTACCACGATGTCGACTCCTCTGAAATGGCATTCAAGATTGCTGGTTCAATAGGCTTTAAGGATGGTTGTTCGAAAGCGTCACCTGTTCTTCTAGAGCCGATTATGTCTGTTGAGGTAGTTGTTCCGGAAGAACATATGGGGGATGTAATCGGGGATCTCAATTCTCGTCGTGGCCGCATCCTCGGCATGGAATCCAGGGCTGGGGCACAGGTTATATCTTCTATGGTTCCTTTGGCAGCCATGTTTGGTTACGCAACCGATCTCCGTTCTGCTACGCAGGGCAGGGCAACATATGCCATGACGTTCGATCATTATGATCATGTGCCTAAATCGGTAGCAGAAGAGATAGTCGCTAAAGTGAAAGGTTAGAGATTCCTATACGAGGAGGGATACCAAGATGGCGAAGGCGAAATTTGAGAGAACAAAGCCGCACGTAAACATAGGAACGATCGGTCACGTTGACCATGGCAAAACAACGCTGACGGCTGCGATAACGAAAGTTCTGTCATCGAAAGGTCAGGCAGTATATAAGTCGTTTGACCAGATCGACAATGCACCGGAAGAGCGGGAGCGTGGTATTACTATTGCGACTGCTCACGTAGAGTACGAGACGGACAACCGTCACTATGCGCATGTTGACTGTCCTGGTCATGCTGACTATGTAAAGAACATGATTACCGGCGCAGCACAGATGGATGGTGCAATTCTGGTTGTTTCCGCGGCTGACGGCCCAATGCCTCAGACTCGCGAGCACATACTTCTTGCCCGTCAGGTCGGTGTTCCTTACGTCGTCGTGTTCCTGAACAAGGCAGACATGGTCGATGATGAAGAACTCATCGAGCTGGTTGAACTTGAAATCCGTGAGCTCCTTTCAGCATACGATTTCCCCGGTGACGATACACCCATTATCAAGGGTTCTGCTTTGAAAGGTCTTGAGGGAGATACCGGCGAGCTAGGTGAGCAAGCGATCTACAAACTCATGGAAGCAGTTGATAGCTATATACCGAACCCGGAGCGAGCAATTGACAAGCCGTTCATTATGCCTGTTGAAGACGTGTTTTCCATCTCTGGTCGTGGAACGGTAGCAACTGGTCGTGTTGAACGTGGTATTGTCAAGGTTGGTGAAGAGGTTGAAATCGTTGGTATCAGACCGACCCAGAAAACAACGGTAACGGGCGTTGAAATGTTCCGCAAGTTGCTGGATGAGGGTCGCGCTGGTGACAACATCGGAGCTCTTCTGCGAGGTGTCAAGCGTGAAGAGATTGAGCGTGGCCAGGTATTGGCTAAGCCCGGTTCTATCACACCGCACACAAAGTTCAAAGCAGAGGCATACATTCTGACAAAAGAAGAGGGTGGGCGCCACACACCGTTTTTCAACGGCTATCGTCCCCAGTTTTACTTCAGGACAACAGATGTAACCGGAATTGTTGATCTTCCTGCTGGAACGGAAATGGTAATGCCTGGTGATAATGTGGCCGTTACTGTTAATCTTATTACCCCGATCGCCATGGATGAAGGTCTCCGTTTTGCAATTCGCGAAGGTGGCCGTACTGTCGGCGCCGGTGTCGTGAGTTCCATTATTGAATAAACGATTAGTACGAGGATGAAATGCCAAGTCAAAAAATAAGAATTCGTCTTAAAGCTTATGATCATAAGCTTCTTGATCAGTCTGTGGGTGAAATTGTGGAGACTGCGAAGCGTACCGGTGCTCGTATTGCCGGGCCGATACCACTTCCTACAATTATCAATAAATACTGCGTATTGCGTGGACCTCACGTAGATAAAAAGTCTAGAGACCAGTTTGAGATACGCTCACATAAACGGCTCATTGATATTCTCGATCCTACTCAACAAACAGTCGATGCTTTGATGAAGCTAGATCTTTCCGCTGGTGTTGATGTAGAGATTAAGTTGTAAGTTAGTTACATAAAGACTAAAATGAACAGGATCATCCGTTATGATGAAGGGATTGCTTGGAAAAAAACTGGGGATGACCCAGATATTCAGTGAAGATGGGCGAAAAATACCTGTCACAGTTGTTGCGGCCGGCCCATGTGTAGTTCTTCAAGTTAAAACAACTGAGAAGGACGGTTATAGTGCAATTCAGCTCGGTTTCGGAGAAACTGAAGCAAGTGTTGCCACGAATGCAATTGTCGGACATTGCCGACAGGCAGCACAAGGCCCTCGTAAGTTTTTGCGTGAGTTTCGGCTTGCTGATATAAGTCAATACAAAGTTGGTGACACCGTTTCTGCCGACCTCTTTGCTGCTGGGGAACTTGTTGACGTTACAGGGACAAGCATAGGCAAAGGATTTCAGGGCGTTATCAAGAGATGGGGGTTCTCGGGTGGGCGTGCCTCTCATGGTTCGCGTTTCCATAGGGCACCTGGTTCTATTGGCTGTTCCGCAACACCGGCTAGGGTAATGAAGAATAAGAAAATGCCTGGTCAGATGGGTAACGTACGGGTGACTGTGCAGAGACTGCAGGTTGTCCGAGTTGACCAGGATGATAATTTACTTCTTATTAAAGGCGCAATTCCTGGCTCAAAAAATGGTCTTGTGCTAATAAGTGATAGCGTTAAAGCATAGTATTATGGTTGGAACCGGAGATAGTTATGGCAACAATTGATCTGCTAGATATGAAAAGAAATAAAGTAGGTGTTATGGACTTGGATGACTCGGTTTTTAGCGCTGAAATTAAAGAGTATCTTATTCATGATGCTATTAGAGTTCAGCTTACGAATCGAAGAGCCGGAACTGTTTCCGTCAAAACTCGTTCTGAAGTGGCGGGGACTGGTAAAAAACCTTTCCGTCAAAAGGGGACTGGTGGTGCGAGACAAGGTTGCAGACGGGCGCCCCAGTATCCTGGTGGTGGGGTGGCTTTTGGCCCACAAAAAAAGAACTATGATTTATCAATGAATAAAAAAGCCCATAAGGCTGCAATGAAATCATGTCTTTCTTATTTGTTTAAAGAAAATAAGTTCACAGTCTTAGACGCACTGACTTTGGATGCTATTTCAACAAAGGCATTTGCATCTTTCCTTAGTCTGTTTTCGCTAAGTAAATCCTTGATTGTTGTTGATGATTTAGATAGAAATATTGACTTGTCTTCAAGAAACGTCATGAACATCAAGCTTCTTAAACCTGAAGGTTTGAATGTTTATGATCTTATGAAATATAAAAACGTTGTCTTTACAGAATCAGCGATGCGTAAAGTAGAAGGAGCGTTGCAGTCATGAATATTTACGACGTGATCCAAAAACCTTTAGTTACAGAGAAAACATCACTGCAAAAAGACAGTGAGGGAATTATTGCTTTTCAAGTACATAAAGATGCTAATAAACTTGAGATCAAAGATGCTGTTGAAAAGCTCTTTAAAGTTGAAGTTTCGAAGGTTAATACGATTAATATAGCAGGAAAAATGAAGCGATTTGGAAAAAATTTCGGAAAACGCACGAACTGGAAAAAGGCGTATGTCACCCTAAAAGAGGGAAGCAGCGTAGATTTCTTCGAAGTGTAAATACCAAGATGGGGTTGGAATAAATGGGAATAAAAAGTTATAAACCAACATCAGCCGGAAGAAGACATCAGACCTGTTCGACTTTTGATGAAATTACAGCCTCAAAGCCTGAGAAATCATTGGTCGTTTCATTAAAACGCACAGGTGGGAGAAATAATCTTGGCAGGCTTACCTCTCGTCATATCGGGGGCGGTCATAAAAGAAAATATCGCTTAATTGATTTTCTGCGCAATAAGCGTGATATCCCTGCCACGGTTCGTTCTATTGAATACGACCCAAACAGAAGTGCTCGTATTGCACTGCTTGTTTATGCTGACGGCGAAAAGCGCTATATTGTAGCACCTGATGGAGTTCACGTCGGTGATGTACTCTTGGCCGGTGAAAAAGCCGATATAAGGTCAGGAAATGCTCTTCCGCTCAAAGCTATTCCATTGGGAACAATTATACATAATATAGAGTTGAAGATCGGAAAAGGCGCACAGCTTGCCCGAAGCGCAGGTACTTTTTGCCAACTGATGTCCAAAGAAGGCAAGTACTCGCAGGTTAAGCTACCTTCTGGTGAAGTGCGTATGATCCTTCAGGAATGTTATGCGACAATTGGCCAAGTTGGAAATCTTGATCATGAAAATGTTTCACTGGGGAAAGCAGGTCGTTCACGCTGGCTTGGTAAGCGGCCTAAGGTGAGGGGTGTTGCAATGAACCCGGTTGACCATCCTCACGGTGGTGGCGAAGGACGAACATCTGGTGGTCGTCATCCGGTTACACCTTGGGGTATTCCGACCAAAGGTTATAAAACAAGAACCAATAAGATTTCTTCTCGTTTTATAATAAAACCACGTAAATAATTAAAAGCATTAAAGGGATCAGTCAATGGCAAGATCAATCAAAAAAGGACCTTTTGTTGACGGGCATGTTATTGCAAAGGCGCAAGCAGAGGGCCCTAGCTCCAAAAAGATTATAAAAACATGGTCAAGACGATCAACTATTATTCCTGACTTTATCGGCTTAACTTTTGCTGTTCATAATGGTAAAAAGTTTATTCCAGTTTTTGTAACGGAAAATATGGTTGGGCATAAGCTTGGCGAGTTTTCTCCTACCAGAACTTTCTACGGGCATGCAGCCGATAAAAAAAGCAGGTTGAAAAAGAAGTAATCGATTAAGGAGTGATACATGGAAGCAAGTGCCAAGCTAACCTTTGCCCGTATTTCACCAAGAAAGACACGGCTTGTGGTTGATATGATTCGCGGTAAAGAGATCCAGTCAGCATTGAATATGTTAAAGTTTTCTCCACAGCCATCTGCAAAGCTGATTTCTAACCTGCTTAGATCCGCAGTTGCCAATGCAGAACAAAAAGGCGTCTCGGACGTAGATTCACTTTATGTGAAAACAATTTATGTTAACGGCGGCTCTGTTCTTAAGCGTTTTTTGCCCAGGGCAATGGGTCGTGCCAGTAAAATCAGAAAGCCGACAAGCCATATACATGTGGTTTTATCGGAGAAGAAATAAGAAATCAGTCGGAGGTGAAGTTTGGGCCAGAAAGTTAATCCTATAGGTTTTAGGCTAGGTGTCATAAAAACTTGGGATTCTAAGTGGTACGCAGAGGCTGATTACGCAAAGCTTCTCCATGAAGATCTCAAGCTTAGAAGTTTTCTCAAAAAAAGATTGTATCACTCCGGTATATCTAAAATAGAGATCGAGCGTGCAGCTAATAAAGCGAAAATAAATATTTTTACTGCACGTCCCGGACTAATAATAGGTAAGAAGGGCTCAGAGGTCGAAACACTCAAAAAAGAGCTTGCAAAACTTACCGATAAAGAAGTATTCCTAAATATTCAAGAAGTAAGAAAACCTGAACTTGATGCACAGTTAGTTGCTGAAAATGTTGCCTTGCAACTGGAGCGTCGCATTGCCTTTCGACGGGCAATGAAGAAAAGCGTTACTACTGCATTGAAGTTTGGTGCAAAGGGCATTAGAATATCTTGTTCCGGCAGGTTAGGTGGTGCTGAAATGTCAAGAACTGAATGGTACCGCGAAGGTCGAGTTCCACTCCATACACTCCGTGCGGATATAGATTACGGTTTTGCAGAGGCAAAAACGACCTACGGAATTATTGGTGTGAAGGTTCTTATTTTTAAAGGTGAAGTCCTCCCTGGGAAAAAATAGTATAGGAGCTTGCTGCAATGTTAATGCCCAAGAGAGTTAAACATAGAAAGCAGATGAAAGGCAAAATGAAGGGGTCTCCTGAGCGAGGAGTAACTTTAGCCTTTGGTGAATATGGTTTGCAGGCAACGGAGTGTGGCTGGCTCGATTCCAAGCAGATCGAGGCTGCGCGTATTGCCATGACTCGATACATTAAAAGGGGTGGTAAAACTTGGATTCGAGTTTTTCCTCATAAGCCTCTTACGTCTAAGCCTGCTGAGACACGAATGGGTAAAGGTAAGGGATCACCTGACTCATGGGTATCTGTTGTTAAGCCCGGACGGATTATTTATGAGATGGAAGGTGTCTCTGAGGAAGTTGCTCGTGAAGCACTGCGACTTGCTGCCTTCAAACTTCCTATTTCTACGAAATTCGTTTCAAGGAAGGTCAGTAATGAACAATAATGATCTAAGAGATTTGTCGATTGAACAGCTTTGCTCCAAAGAGTTGGAGTTCAAGAAGGAATTATTTAATGTCAAGTTTCAACTTCACACAGGACGTTTAGAAAATACTGCTAAACTACCTGCCTTGAAAAAGGACATTGCGAGGTTGAAGACCATACTCAGGGAAAAGAGAGGGTAAGGCGAGGAAACCATGAGCGAGCGGGGAAATAGAAAAACACAGGTTGGCGTAGTAGTAAGTGATAAAATGCAGAAAACCGTTGTTGTCAAGGTTTTACACCTTGTAAAACATTCGGCATATAATAAATACATTAAGACAAGCGTTAAGTACAAAGCACATGACGAAACAAATGACTGTCGGATTGGTGATAAAGTTCAGATTATAGAAACCAGACCTCTCAGCAAGGACAAACACTGGAAAGTGAAACAAGTTCTTGAGAGGACTTCATAAGGTAGGAGCCTTCAGATGATACAGATGCAAACGATACTTGATGTGGCAGACAACTCAGGCGCAAAAAAACTTTATTGCATCAAGGTGTTGGGTGGTTCAAAAAGGAAATATGCAAGTATTGGCGATATAATTGTTGCCTCTGTGAAGGAAGCCATACCTAACTCAAAGGTTAAAAAAGGCGACGTGGTTAAGGCTGTTGTCGTCAGGACGGCGAAAGAAATTGGTCGCGCTGATGGTTCTTATATTCGGTTTGATGATAATTCCGGAGTCGTGATTAATAACGCAAAAGAACCTGTTGGCACTCGTATTTTCGGACCTGTCGCCAGGGAATTAAGAGCTAAGAAATTCATGAAGATTATTTCGCTCGCACCGGAAGTACTTTAAATTTCTTCAGGAGAACAACAGATGCAAGGCAAGAAACTGCGAGTAAAAAAAGACGACATGGTAATGGTAATTGCTGGCAAGGATAATGCTAAGACTGGTAAAATATTACGCATTTTTACAAAAAAAGACAGCGTAGTAGTTGAAGGTCTTAATTTAATAAAAAAGCATATCCGCGCAAAAGGTAATCAACCGGGTGGCATTGAGGAAAAAGAAGCTCCTATCCATATTTCCAATGTCATGCTGTATTGTCCAAAGTGCACGAAACCAGTCAGGGTAAAGAAAACCTTGCTTGAAAATGGTGAAAAAGTACGCCAATGCGTAAAGTGTGGCGTGGCCTTTGATAAATAGACGGAGGAGTAAATGGCGCGGTTAAAGGAAGTGTATACGAAGGAAATTATTCCTCAGTTGATGAAGGAATTTGGTTATAAAAATGTTATGCAAGTTCCGAAACTGGAAAAAATAGTAATCAATATGGGACTTGGCGAAGCAATCCAAAATGTTAAAATACTAGATTCTGCAGCTGAAGAAATTGCTACGATAAGTGGACAGAAGGCAGTAATCACAAAAGCTAAAAAGTCCATTGCTTCCTTTAAACTTCGTCAGGGCATGCCTATAGGTTGTATGGTCACCTTGCGTAAAGATCGCATGTATGAGTTTATTGATCGACTCATGAATATTTCTCTTCCTAGAGTGCGGGATTTTAAAGGTGTTTCAGCAAAGGGCTTTGATGGTAGAGGAAACTATTCTCTCGGAATAAAAGAGCAACTAATTTTTCCTGAAATTGATTATGATAAGGTTGACAAAGTTAAAGGCCTTAACATTTCTATAGTGACAACTGCTAAAACAGATGAAGAAGGCAGGGCCCTTTTGAAAATAATGGGAATGCCTTTCAGGAACTAATCCGTTTGGAGGACACCAGTGGCGAAAAAGTCAATGATTTTAAAAGCTCAAAAAGTTGCAAAGTTCAAAGTGAGAGCGTATAATCGCTGTCCGCTTTGTGGTCGACCGAGAGCATTTTACCGTAAATTTCAAATGTGCAGGATTTGTTTAAGAAAACTGGCTTCAAGCGGACAGTTACCAGGTGTAATCAAATCGAGCTGGTAAACTACTTACGTTAAAGTTAGAGGAGTGACTTAAATGTCAATGACTGACCCCATAGCAGATATGCTTACCAGAATTAGAAATGCTAATATGGTAAAACTTCAAAAAGTGGATATTCCTTCTTCGAATCTCAAAGTCAATATAGCGACAGTTCTGAGAAGCGAAGGGTTTATAAAAAATTATAAAGTTATTGCAGATGATAAGCAGGGAATACTCCGAGTATATCTCAAGTACATTGATGAAAAAGATGGAGTTATTACTGAGATAAAAAGAATAAGTAAACCTGGAAGCAGGGTCTATGTCAAAGGCACAAACGTTCCGAAAGTGAAAAGTGGCCTTGGTGTGGCAATCCTCTCTACATCGAAGGGTGTTATTACCGATAAAACGGCTCGTGAAGCCCTTGTCGGTGGTGAGATTCTCTGTACAGTTTGGTAAGAACAGATTTTAGGAGTATTAACCATGTCTAGAATTGGGAAGCTTCCAATAGAAATACCCAGTGGTGTTAAAATCACCCTCGACAATTTAATTGTTAAGGTAGAAGGGCCCAAAGGGACCCTTTCCAGACCTGTGATGGAAGGGATTTCTGTACTGCTTGATGACAATAAACAAATACTTGTTTCTAGATCTGATGATGAACCTAAATCTAGATCTTTCCATGGGTTAACTCGGTCACTGGTTAATAATATGGTCGTCGGGGTAACGAAAGGATTCGAGACTGTTCTTGACATTAACGGTGTTGGTTATCGCGCTGAGGTTAAGGGTGAAATACTAACTTTAAGTCTCGGTTACTCTCACCCGATCAATTTCCCTTTGCCCACTGGAATATCAATAGTGGTCGAGAAAATGACCAAGGTATTTGTACGCGGAGCAGATAAGGAACTAGTGGGTCAGACTGCTGCAAAAATCAGATCATTCCGTCCGCCTGAGCCTTACAAAGGTAAAGGCATCAAGTATTCCGATGAAAAAATTCTTCGTAAGGCCGGTAAAACCGGGAAGAAATAGCACCTTTCTGTAAGGAGTGTTAAAGTGAGTTCTCAATCTCAAAAAAGTCTTTCAAGATTAAAGCGAAAAATTCGCGTTCGTAAAAAAATTACAGGTGCTTCGGATCGCCCACGACTTAATATATTTAGAAGTGCCAAGCACATTTATGCTCAGCTAATAGATGACACAAATGGTTGCACTCTTGCAGCCATTTCGACCCTTGTAGCTGATGTTAAAGGCGACGTCAAGTATACAGGAAATATTGAAGCTGCAAAAAGAGTTGGTGCTTCAATAGCAAAAGTTGCTCTTGAAAAGGGAATAACCAGCGTAGTTTTTGACAGAAATGGTTTTCTTTATCATGGACGAATCAAGGCACTAGCCGATTCGGCCAGAGAAAACGGACTCTCATTTTGAGAAGAATGAATCAGGAGGCTATACTTGATTAAGATCAATCCTAATGAACTTAATTTGACAGACAAAGTTGTCCATATAAGCCGGGTTGCGAAAGTTGTTAAGGGTGGACGGAGATTTAGCTTTTCTGCGCTGGTTGTTGTAGGTGATGGTAATGGCCATGTAGGCTATGGTTTGGGTAAAGCTAATGAGGTCCCCGAAGCAATCAGAAAAGGCGTTGAGCAGGCAAAGAAAAACATCATTCTAGTTCCTCTCGAAGAACATACTATTCCGTATGAGGTTCTTGGTAAGTTCGGAGCGGGTCGAGTATTTATGAAGCCAGCGTCTGCTGGTACAGGTGTGATTGCCGGAGGAGCGGTTCGAGCCGTTTTGGAAGCAGCGGGTGTTCACAATATTCTATCTAAATGCTTAGGGTCAAATAATCCCCATAATGTTGTCAAGGCCACTGTTGCAGGGCTTGCAATGCTAAGAAGTGCTCAAGAAGTAGCCGCTCGCAGGGGTATTGCTGAATAGCATTGTTTCAAGGGAGAAGAAGATAAATGCAAGGCAAACTTAAAGTAACACTTATCAGGAGCCATATCGGTAAACCAGCAAATCAACGTGCTGTCCTCAATGGGATGGGTCTCAACAGGAGGCTTAAAACTGTTTCTTTGCTGGATACACCGGAAATTAGAGGAATGATTAATAAGGTTATGCACTTAGTCAAAGTTGAAGAATAATACCATGGGGTGGACTACGATGGATTTAAATACTTTACGACCCTCTGAAGGGTCCACAAAAAAACGTAAAAGAATTGGACGTGGCGCTGGTTCTGGCCATGGCAAGACCGCTACAAAGGGTCATAAGGGCCAAAAGGCACGTAGTGGCGGTAGTATTAAAGCTGGTTTTGAGGGTGGCCAAATGCCCCTTCAGCGTCGACTGCCCAAGAGAGGTTTTACTTCTCTCAGTAAGAAAGAGTTTACATTGATTAATCTTAGTGACCTTGATAGTTTTCCAGCGAATTCAGTTGTTACTTTGGAAGAGCTGAGGGAAAAAGGTCTTCTTTCAAAAGCTTCTTTGCCCGTAAAAATTCTCGCTACTGGAGAAATCACCAAGCCGATAACTATTTCCGCACATAAATTCAGTGCCACTGCCCGCGAAAAAATAGTTGCTGCTGGTGGTACGCTTCAGGAGCTGCCGTTTTGATTTCAGCTTTACAGAACATATTCAGAATACCTGACTTAAAAAAGCGAGTATTCTACACTTTGGCAATGCTTGCTGTTTACAGAGTAGGCTGTCATATCCCGACTCCTGGCATCGATAGCCAGGCTCTGGCACACTTCTTTGAACAAGCCAGAGGAACTTTGCTCGGGATGTTTGATATGTTTTCAGGTGGTGCGCTTGAAAAACTTACGGTATTTGCCCTTGGTATTATGCCGTATATTTCTTCTTCCATTATTTTTCAACTACTGACGGTTGTTATCCCATCAATTGAGAAATTGTCGAAAGAAGGCGAAGCCGGACGTAAAAAAATAACTCAATATACTAGGTACGGGACGATTGTCTTAAGTGTTGTTCAGGCACTCGGTATCAGTATTGGGTTGGAATCTATGACGGGACCTGCCGGTGAATTGGTTGTCCCCTCGCCTGGTTGGGGATTCCGGATTATGACTGTAATAACTTTGACTGCTGGTACTGCATTCATCATGTGGATGGGTGAACAGATGTCCGAAAAAGGCATCGGTAACGGTATTTCACTGATTATTTTTGCTGGTATTGTTGCAAGAATCCCAGTTGCCCTTATTAATAGTTACAGACTGACGGCTAGTAATGAGCTGCCTCTTTTTGTCCTCCTGTTCTCGGGAATTTTTATGCTTGCTGTAATTGCAGCGATTGTATTTGTTGAGCGAGGGCAAAGAAGGCTCCCAATTCATTACGCTAAGCGAGTTGTTGGTCTCAAGTCTTACGGCGCGCAAACTTCGCACCTTCCTCTTAAAGTTAATATGGCCGGTGTCATTCCGCCAATTTTTGCTTCATCAATAATTATGTTTCCTGCCACAATCGCAAACTTTATAAATATCCCCATTGTTAAAAGCATTGCGCAAAGCTTCAGCCCAGGGAACTGGGTATACGAGCTTTTTTATGTTGCATTTATAGTCTTTTTTTGCTATTTCTATACGGCTGTTACCTTCAACCCTGCGGATGTTGCAGAGAATATTAAGAAGCATGGTGGGTATATACCGGGGATTCGTCCTGGTAAAGAAACATCTGAATATCTCGATAAAGTTCTAACAAAGTTGACTTTTGCTGGTGCAATATATATTTCAATTGTCTGCGTATTGCCTTCTATATTGATTAGTAGTTTCAAGCTACCCTTTTATTTTGGCGGGACTGCGCTTTTAATTGTCGTCGGTGTTGGCATGGATACGGTTTCTCAGATTGAGTCACATCTGATTACTCGCAATTACGAAGGCTTTATGAAGGGCGTACGGATCAAGGGAAGACGCTAGGCGTGATGGAGTTGTGATGAATTTAATTTTCTTGGGCCCCCCGGGAGCTGGAAAGGGTACTCAGGCTAGCCTTTTAAGTGAATCGTTGAAAATTCCTCAGATCTCGACCGGTGATATCCTCCGGAACTCCGTACGTGCCGGGACCCCGATGGGTGCTCGGGCAAAGTTTTTTATGGATAGCGGTTCGCTGGTCCCTGACGAGGTTGTCGTGGGGATCGTTGAAGAGAGGTTGCAGTCTCCTGACTGTAACGATGGTTTTATTCTTGATGGGTTCCCAAGGACCGTTGCTCAGGCAGATTCTCTTGATTTGATGCTGGCCCGGCTCGGTAAGCAAATTGAACATGTTTTATCGATGACTGTAGATGATGACGAGCTTCTTACTAGAATTAGCGGTAGAAGAATGTGTGTAAAGTGCGGTAAGGGATATCATTTGGTTTTTGATCCACCAAAAGTTTCAGGAGTGTGTGACCTTTGTGGATCAGAGCTTTATCAGCGTGATGATGATAAAGTTGAGACAATGCGGAAGCGACTCGACGAATATTATAAAAAGACAGCACCTTTAATAAGTTATTATTCTCAAAAAAACATATTGCACCCAATACCTGGAATTGGTGCTATTGAAGATATTCAAAAAAGTATCCAAAAGGTCCTTGAAGGAACCTTGCGTGATAATTCTTAAGTCTTCTCTTGAGATAGAGAGAATGAAGGGTGCCTGCCAGATTGTCGCTGAAACCCTTGAGTTGTTACGGCAAAAGATTCAGCCAGGGATAACAACTTTATCTTTGGATCAGTTTGCTGAAGCGCATGCACGTAAAAGTAATGCTATTCCGGCATTTAAGGGTTATAGCGGCTATCCTTTTTCACTCTGCTGCTCAGTAAATAATCAGGTTGTTCATGGATTTCCAACTAATAAAGAGCTACAGTGTGGTGACATCCTGAGTATTGATTTTGGTGTGGTGTTTGACGGCTTTTTCGGCGATGCCGCTATCACTGTTGCAGTTGGAAGTGTTGGAAAAAGCGCTTCAGCCCTTATTAAGATTACAGAAGAAGCTTTGTATAAGGGTATAGAAAAGGCGACTGTTAATAATTATCTTTCCGACATATCCGCTGCAGTGCAGTTACACGCTGAAAAAAATGGTTTCTCTGTTGTTCGTGATTTTGTTGGTCATGGTATTGGTCGTAGCTTGCATGAGAGTCCACAGGTTCCTAATTTTGGAAAGCCTGGTCGGGGAGTAAAGCTGAAGCAAGGTATGGTTCTGGCCATTGAGCCAATGATAAATGAAAAAGCCCATGAAGTACGAGTGCTTTCAGATGGTTGGACAGCGGTAACAGTAGATGGTGGTCTTTCAGCTCATTTTGAACATACAGTTGCAATAACGTCAAATGGGCCTGAAATACTTACTAAAATTTAGTATCGGCAATATAGGTAAAAATCAGAAATTAACTTTAAAGTACAGAAACTTGTTGTAGTAAAGCGAAAGGGTCACTTATGAAAGTACGAGCATCGGTAAAGAAGATGTGTGACAAATGTAAGATAATTCGACGTAAACGAGTTGTCCGAGTAATTTGCGACATTCCGAAACATACTCAAAGGCAAGGATAATAGTGTAATCAGGAGGAGTCCGCATTGGCACGTATAACAGGTATTGATTTACCAAAAAATAAACGGATTGAAATCGCGCTGACCTACATCTACGGAATTGGACGATCAACAGCAAAGAAGATACTTGCTGAGAGCGATGTTGATTGCGATACGACAACAGAAAACCTTACCGAACCTGAGGTTGCACGTATCAGAGGTTGCATTGACAAAACCTGCAAGGTCGAAGGTGATCTACGCAGAGAAATTTCCATGAATATTAAAAGACTCATGGATCTTGGTTGCTACCGTGGCCTGCGGCATAGAAAAGGTTTACCGGTACATGGTCAGAGAACAAAAACAAACGCCAGAACACGAAAAGGTCCTGCACGCACTGTTGCTGGTAAAAAGAAATAGTTTAAGTCTTCGGAGGAACAATGGCTAACCCTGCTCGTAAAGTTGTTCGTAAGAAAAAAGAAAAAAAACATGTACCAAACGGCGTAGCACATATCCAGGCTACCTTTAATAATACTATGATTACCATTACTGACCAAAATGGAAACGTTTTGGCATGGTCTAGTTCTGGGAGTAAAGGTTTTAAGGGTTCAAGGAAAAGTACGCCTTTTGCCGCGCAGATTGCTGCTGAGGATGCTGCAAAAAAAGCGCAAGAGCATGGGGTTAGGAATATAGAAGTTTATGTTAAAGGCCCTGGTTCTGGTCGTGAGTCTGCACTGCGAGCGTTACAGTCAGTGGGCTTTTCAATAAGTTTCATACGTGATGTTACTCCGATTCCACATAATGGATGTCGTCCGCCCAAAAGAAGAAGAGTTTAACTCTTTACATCGAAGGAGGTTTTAATTGGCTAGATATACTGGTCCTAGCTGCAGATTGTGCAGAAGAGAAAATACGGAGCTATTTCTTAAGGGTGAGAGATGCTTTACAGATAAGTGTGCAATTAAGCGAAGAAACTATGCGCCAGGACAACATGGCCAGGCTCGTGTGAAGGTTTCTTCTTATGGCATTCAGCTTCGTGAAAAGCAGAAGGTTAGACGTATCTATGGTATCCTAGAAAAGCAGTTCAGGGGATATTTCCAGAAGGCTGACAGATCGAAGGGCGTTACTGGTGAAAATCTACTTTTTCTGTTAGAGACTAGATTGGATAACATTTTATATCGATTAGGATTTGCTTCTTCACGTACCCAGTCACGCATGTTTGTTCGTCAAGGTCATTTCACTGTTAATGGACGACGTGTTGATATCCCATCCTATCAAGTAAAAGTTGGCGACGTTATTGCTTTGCGCGAAAAGAGTCGCTCAATAGCAGCAATTCTAGAGGCTTTAGAAGCTGTTGTCCGCCGCGGTATACCGCAATGGCTGGAACTGGATAAGGATACTTTTAGCGGTAAAGTCAAATCTCTTATTGTTAGAGAGGATATAACGACACCGATCCAGGAACAACTTATAGTAGAGCTCTACTCAAAGTAATAGTTTCTAGAGATGTGCTCCTGGGAGGATATTGATGTATAAAAATTGGAGAGACCTGATCAAACCAAAAAAGGTCCAGGTTGAAACAGAGACTCTTTCTGACACATATGGCAAGTTTTATGCTGAGCCTTTTGAGCGCGGGTTTGGGACTACTTTAGGAAACTCTTTGCGTAGAGTATTGTTGTCTTCCTTGCAGGGAGCATCAATTTGCTCGGTAAGGATTAAGGGTGTTTTGCATGAGTTTTCTGCTATCCCTGGAGTTACCGAAGATGTTACTGATATTGTTTTGAATCTCAAGTCTGTGCGTCTTAAGATGCATGGATATGAGCCGCGCACTATACGAATTCTTCACAAAGGTGAAGGAATTATTACAGCGGCAAGTATCGTTACAGATCCGAATATTGAAATATTAAACCCAGAACAACATATTGCTACATGTGCAAAAGACGCAAACTTTGAAGTTGAAATGGTTGTCAAGCTTGGGAAGGGTTACATTTCTGCAGATCGAAACCGTGATGAAAAAGCCCCTGTGGGTACAATCCCCATAGATTCGATTTTTAGCCCCATAAAGAAAGTTAATTTCAGCGTTTCTAATGCACGTGTTGGTCAGATGACTGACTACGATAAATTGGTACTGGAGTTATGGACTGATGGAAGTGTTTCTCCTGAGGATGCTTTGGCTTTTGCGGCAAAGATATTAAAAGAACAACTTTCGATATTCATTAATTTTGATGAGGAAGCAGAAGAGGTTGAAGAGTTTGAGGTGGAGGAAGATAGAGATAGAATCAACGAAAATCTCTATCGTTCAGTTGACGAACTTGAGCTTTCCGTACGATCAGCAAACTGTCTGAAAAATGCAGGTATCAAACTGATCGGTGAATTAGTATCTCGTTCTGAAGCAGAAATGCTGAAGACGCAAAATTTTGGCCGTAAATCATTGAATGAAATTAAAGATGTCCTTGCTGATATGGGCCTTACTCTTGGGATGACTCTAGAGAATTTCCCTGATCCAGAAATTCTGCGAAGAATTCGCGGTGAACGTCAGGAAGAGGAATAATTATACAGTTTGCAGTTGAGAGAAAGGATATCGTAGAATGCGCCATAATAAATCAGGAAGAAGGTTGGGAAGGACTACCAGTCATAGGATTGCGATGTTTCGCAACATGGTAACGTCCTTTTTCTCTCACGAGAGAATAGTAACGACGGATGCAAAAGCAAAGGAACTACGCCCGATTGCCGAAAAAATGATAACCCTCGGAAAAAAGGGTGATCTTCATGCAATTCGACAGGCAGCTTCCTACATACGAGATAAAGAGACTGTTACGAAATTGTTCAGTGCGATAGCTCCTCGTTACAAGGAGCGTGCTGGCGGGTACACTAGAATTATCAAACTTGGAATTCGACCGGGTGATGCTGCGCCACTTTCTGTTATTGAACTTGTTGAGGAAGAAATTGTAAAAAAGGCACCAAAGAAAAAAGCTAAGAAACAAGCTCCGGTGAAGGTGGCGGAAGCGACAACTTCAGAAATCACTGTTGATGCTGTAGTTGAGCCAGTTAACGAACTGGAGCAAGAAACTGATGAGAAAACTGAATAATATTTTCCGTATTATAGATACTAAATAGATAGTAAAACGTTTAGGAAAAAAGACAGGCAGATTGATTTGCCTGTCTTTTTTTTGTGGTCAAAATTCAATCAGCTTTCTTTTGTAACTATATTTCACCTCAAATCCCCGTCGTTGACAAAGAGTCAGCTGTACCTTATAGTGACAAAAACAAGGGCATGAACTTACCTGTTTAATTTTATTCTAATTGTAGCTCCAAAAGACATCTCAATGCATGACTTAAAATATTTTTCAAGAAAACGCAAAATAGCAACGTTCTTCGCTAAACGCAATAATAAGCCGACGAATTCTTTTAGAATTGCTGGGAACAGCAGGCTGAAGAAAAAGCGTCTTCGTATTGTTCTTCCTATTCTGGCAGTTCTCCTTGCTCTCTACCCTTTTACTTTTGCTATCAAGTCTTTATTTCCGAAAATCAACCAATTAGTTCGTCACAATACTGTCTCCGTACAGTCTTCTACGTCGGCACCAGATTCGAATCAGTCATATCTCATCGCCTCTCAGTTTTTAGATATGGCCCAGCTGCAAGGCAGTGGATTGGTTGCCCCTCTTAATGGGGGTGGGTCAATTCTTTTTACTATTAATCCCGCCCTACAAATGCGGGTGCAAGAAATCATGCGAAGTAAAGATGTGCCTTATGGGGTTTTTGTTGCTATCGAGCCAAAAACTGGCAAGATACTAGCGCTGACGGGTTACTCTTCTGTTGACGCTGCCTGGGGAAACAGTTCTTACTTTAATCTCTACCCGATGGCTTCTCTTTTTAAAATTATTACTGCGTCTGCTGCACTTGAGTTGAAAAAGGTTAGGCCTGATACTCTTTTTGAGTATAGGGGGTCTTCGTATTCGGAAAACCCTAAATACTGGGGTGTGAATCCTGGACAGTCATCTCAATCAATGCCTCTTTCATTAGCTTTGGGAAAGTCTATTAATCCTGTTTTTGGACGTCTTGCGAGTGATTATGTTGGCGTTGATTCTCTTATGACTTATGCGTATCGTTTTGGGTTTAATCAGACTCTCTTTCCCGGAACACCTGTTATCCCTAGCAGAGCGACTGTTCCACACGATGATAGTCAACTCAGATTAATGGGAGCAGGGCTCGGTAGAGAAGTTAAAATATCCCCTCTGCATGCAGCAGTAATAATGGCTGCAATTGCTAATCAAGGGACAATGATGACGCCTCTCCTTGCGCAGGAGGTTCGAGATAAGGGTGATAATGTCCTGTATTCGTTTCAGTCAAAAAGCATTAGGAAACTTGTTGTAAAGGAAACAGCAGCCCAGTTAACCACGATGCTGTTAACATCCGTGACAAAGGGTACCTCGAGAAAAGCCTTTCATGACCGTCGGGGGCGACCGTTGCTGGCTTCGATAAATGTTGCGGCTAAAACGGGTTCCATTAATGGTACAGATCCTTCTGGTCACTATTCTTGGTTTGCGGCCTTTGCTCCAGTCGAAGACCCTCAGATAGCGATTGTTGCCCTCATTATAAATCAGGATAAGTGGAAAATTAAAGCGACGTACCTTGGAGAGCAGGCTCTGGAGCAATTTTTCAGTGAAAACTAAACCATGGGCTGACTATGAAGGGGGTTACCGTACCTTGATAAGTGACTTTTGTACATTTTTCAGCGCTGTTTTCTGGCTGCACACTGTGTAGCTTCCTTATGAATTGTCGACGCTGCGCGACATGTTGTATCGCCCCTGACATAACAACACTTGCGAAGCCTGTGGGTGAACCGTGTCCCCATCTAGACTCTTACGGCAGCTGTTCTCTCTATTCAACAAGGCCAGCTGTTTGTCGGGATTATTTGCCAGATGAGATTTGCGACCTTATTGATGCTCCGACCCTTGATGAACGCATAGAAAAGTACCTGCGGTTATTTTCTTTACACAGAAAATAATATATTTTGTAAATGGTAACGGAGGGAGGCTTGCTAAGGCAGCCTATAGGCAAAGACTTCGAAACTTATTGATATGAGTGGATGGAGAAATTTCCTGATGAGAATTCTCCATAGCTGAACTGAGTCATCCAGTCTCCCAACGAGAGGAGAGTGTCTCCATTTGCAGCCACTGAAAGATGTGGAAAGTGAAAATGTGCCGTAACAACTGCATCGCAGCCATTCTTGAATTGAAACTCAGCAAAGTGAGTCAGTAGTGACTGATAATTCTTTTGCTTGTTTCTTTCACGGTGGTGTTTTTTGCTACGACACGAAAGGTGATGGGCAATTCTGAAAACAAGAGCAGGCGGGAAAAGAGGGAATAGTGCTTTTGTTGCGCGGTTGTGAAACAGGAATCTGAGAAGTTTGTAGCTGTAATCTTGTGTGTTTATCTGGTCTCCATGGCAAACATAAACTCGCTTGCCATCTATGTCTAGAATTGCAGGGTTTGTGTGAATAGTTGCCCGAAGGGTTTCCGAGAAAAACTTGCCAAGATGAAAATCATGATTCCCTTCAAAGTAGACAATCTCAACTCCCGATTCAACCAGTTTCTGTAAGCTGTCCAGTACTGGGAGGTAGTGTGGAAAGGCTTTTTCATCGTATCCTATCCAGAACTCGAAAAGGTCACCGAGGATAAAAAGAGTTTTTGCCGTGCCGCGGATTTCAGACAGAAACTTCAATAGTAATTGATAGTTATCGTCATCTGGATTACGTAAGTGCGCGTCGGCGATAAAAATCCTTTTCATGGCGTCACTATAACCAATTATCCGGAAAAGGTAAAGGTTCTGGCTTGAAATACCCTTTCATCTTTTCCATGAGGAGCAGGTTGTGCTATGGGTTTTATGCGTGATGTCGAAATAGTCTGGGATGACCTCTTGGAAGCGTTTGAAAATGTAGACGCTGAGATACTTTATTTTATTGATCGAGATACTGGTGAGATCTTTTCCGTTCCTTTAGACTACGAGGACGATGACTTTTGGGAGGAGATCGAAGCAAATGATGATCGATATCTTCAAATTCCTGATTTTGATTATGATCAAGAGAGGCAACTACTCCATGAGTTTATTAAGGGGATGACAAATACCGCTCTTAAGGGACTTCTCGAGCGATCGTTGATGGGAAAGCAGAATTTTGGGAGATTAGAAGAAATTCTATCCTTCTACCCGGAAGAAACCGAAAGGCTTCTCGCACTCAAGGATGAACTTATTTCCGCTCGTATCCGGAAATGGTTGGAAAACAACGATATATTTCTCTCTGATGATCATCATTGATATGTTTTTGTGAATTGTTTCCTGCATAACCGGACACGCCTTACGTTTGGCTTATGGTTCAAGCACATAAATAAACTGAATATATTGGCTGCATTCAGGTTCAGGTTTTTTAAGGACGGTAAAACTATGACTCAAAATATGTCTTCGGTCCAAAAAACCGGAATTACTCTCCTCGTCCTTTCGGTTGTTTTTGTTTTTGGTTATGCGGTACAACATACTCTTTCCTGCTTGCTTCTATCCTTTGTTCTGGCATACCTCTTTGACCCGTTTATTCTAATGCTAGAAAAAAGAGGAATCAGAAGGATATATGGCATCCTCGTTCTCTACTCTTTTCTCTCCATTCTTGCGCTTTTCTGCATCATTTTTCTTTTTCCCCTGCTGAACATACGCTGGGGAATACTTATTCATGAACTGCCCGGGTATGTTCAGCGATTCAAGAGCATGGCGGTTGACCTGAAGTGGCGATTTGGAACAGCCTATGCCGCCGAAGAGTGGCAATGGCTGGTTAATTACGTTCAGGCTGGGGCAGACCGGCTTCTGGCCAAGTTTGGGGCCGGAATGTATGAAGCTGTTTCAAGCGTTGTTTTTAATTTCTTTAACCTCCTGTTGGCGCCAGTTCTGGTCTTCTTTATGCTCTATTATAAAAGAGAAGCGATGACAGGGATTCTACGGTGGTTGCCCTCATCGAATCGTGATTTTATTGTGTCAGTTGGTCGTGATATTAACCGAAGTATCGGAGGTTTTCTTCGAGGCCAGTTGATAGTTTCCGGGATTGTTGCTCTCATGTCTATGGTTGCTATGATCCTCCTTGGGGTCAGCCATCCTCTTTTTTCCGGGATTTTTGCCGGACTAGCTTCAATCATTCCTTTTATAGGAGTTATTGTGGCAACAATCCCGCCACTTTTTTTCGCATATGCGGAGTACCAGAACGGGATCATGCTCCTCCAGGTTTGTTCTATTTTTTCCGCAATTTACTTTTTCGAGGGGTATGTCATAAAACCGTTAATATTCAAGGAATCGATGGACCTGAACCCTCTCGTTACGATAATCATGATCATGATACTGGGTGAATTGCTCGGTTTTTGGGGCATCCTACTTGCTATTCCGATAACTGGAGCGATAAAAATATTCTGTCACCATCTGCGGATAGCCGATCAGGTAATAAGTAGCTGACCTAGCATTCTTTTCTGTTGCCGGCTATAGCCTTTGCCTCGCTATCGGTTGTGGCCAATTTGCTGCTGTTACAACGGGTATCCCTAAGACCTGAGTTGTTGGAAATTTAAAGCAAAGGAGCAGTGATGCCCCATAAAAAATCACTCTCGATCAAAGATGTTACCCAAGCGCTGCTGAAGAGAAAACTCCTTTCGGAGGAGCAGTGTCAGGACATTTTGGTAAAGAGTGATGGCCAAATTGCCCGGCTAAAAAACACTCAGCATCCCGGGTATTCGCGTCGTTTTGCGCAGAGCTCTGTTTTGCCTACACCTGCTGAAGTTATATCATCTTTTAATCTTGAGATCCCCGGGAGCAATGGCAAAGTTCTTACCGAAGATGTTATTACCAGAGTAATTGCGGACATGGTGGGAATGCCCTATGTGAAAATCGACCCACTTAAACTGGATCTCGAGGTGGTGACATCTTCCATCCCCCGTCCTTTTGCCATGAAGCATCTCCTGGTTCCTATTGCGGAACAAGGTGGTAGTATCATCGTTGCCGTAGCCGATCCATATGCTAACGATGATATAGAGACCCTGATGAATCTGAAAAGGGTCAAGATCAAGCGCGTTTTGAGCTCAAAGAGTGATATCCTCAAGATATTGCATGAGTTTTTCGGCTTCAGGGCCTCGATTTTATCGGCACAGAATGAGTCTTCGGCTGCAGTTGACTTGGGGAATCTTGAGCAGTTTGTCCGGATGAAGGGTAAATTAGAGATTGACGGCAGCGATAAAAATATTATCAGTGCCGTCGAATTTATCCTTACCTATGCTTTTGATCAAAGGGCAAGCGATATTCACATAGAGCCGAAACGGGACATCTCCCTGATACGCTTCCGGGTAGACGGGGTGTTGCACAACATTCACTCAATACCGAAACCTCTCCACTTACCTATTGTGTCACGAATCAAGTTGCTTTCGCGGATGGACCTCGCGGAAAAGAGAAGACCGCAAGACGGGAGAATCAAAACCAATCACCAGGACAAGGAGGTGGAACTGCGTGTTTCGACCCTTCCGGTTGCCTTTGGTGAGAAGGTGGTTGTGAGGATCTTCGATCCTGAGATACTCATGCAGGATCTTGACCGTATTGGCTTTTATCCTCGCGAGTATCAGCTGTACAATGGCTTTATTCGCAAGCCTAACGGTATTATTCTTGTTACCGGACCAACTGGAAGCGGTAAGACCACGACGCTGTATTCCTCCTTGCGGACTCTTGCTTCGCCGGAGGTGAATGTGGTTACCATTGAAGATCCGATCGAGATGGTCATGGAAGAGTTCAATCAGGTGGGAGTCCAAGCCGGAATTGGTGTTACCTTTGGATCTCTTCTGCGTACAATCCTTCGCCAGGACCCTGATGTCATTATGGTAGGAGAAATTCGCGACAAGGAGACTTCCGAGAGTGCTGTCCAGGCTGCCCTTACCGGACATCTCGTTCTTTCAACCCTTCATACGAATGATGCCCCTTCTTCCATAACGAGGCTCTTGGATCTCGGGGTTCCCTCGTTTCTAATCTCCTCCACCGTAATCGGCATTATCGCCCAGCGTCTTGTGCGTTGCATCTGTCCTTCGTGCAAGCGGGAGAGACATCTTTCTGATGAGGAGATTGCTTTCCTGGGAATGGACGAGAAGCTTTACCCGGTACATTATGGCGAGGGTTGCACCGAGTGCCGGGGAACCGGATACCGTGGTCGGACCGGGATCTTTGAGGTAATGGATTTTACGGAGAATTTGAGGTCGAGGCTGAATGAACGGATCGAGATGGTTGACCTTCAGAAAATAGCCTGTCAGGACGGCATGGTTTCCCTGCGGCAGGTAGCAATCAAAAAGATGCTGGAGGGCGTTACCACCTATGAGGAAGTTATTTCAGTAACCTGACCACAGCACCATACGTTTAGCTGAAGACATGCTTACCGGTGCGGTAAGAATATGCCGACTGTCTTTTGATAGCAATTGCCGATGGGGAGCTTTCGTTATTTCTTCCGAAAAAGCAGCTTCGCAGTGGGCATCTCATCATGGAGCCTCTCTTCCTGGGCAAGGATTTCTCCAGGGAACCTCTCGAAAATTTTGACAAGTTCTCCAGGTTGAAGCAGGAACTCCTTTTTGTGGGTGTTGGGAACAAAGGGTGAATCCAGCAGGGTGTCGAAGACTAGTACGCCACCGGGAGACAGGGCTTCGACGGACTTCGGAATAAGATCCCGCAGGAGAAAATTGCAGTTGAGAATAAGATCGTATTGTTCTGTGAATTCAACCTGTTCCAGGTTTGCCAAGCGGAAGTCGATCTTGACTCCTTCCCGTTCCATCCACTGGCGACCCTTATCCAGCCCAACTTCGGAAATATCCAGTCCGACGACATGGAATCCTCTTTTCGCAAGATAGATGCTGTTTCTGCCTTCGCCACAGGCAATATCGAGGGCATTTGTTCCGGGAACAAGCGAGCTGATCAGTTCCATGTTGTCGACAAGGAATCGGGAAGGATTTGTCCCCAAAACACATGCTTCGTTTCGAAATTTCGTATCCCATTTCAATAAACTGTCATCTCCAGCATTCTGGTGCATGCGCCTCTCCTTTGGGGATACTTTCACAAGTTGCCCCATTTTCTGTGAAAATATCGTCAAGGTCAAGGAGGAACTGTCATGTCTGGAGGAAGTTCTGGTCGGCATCATGGAATGATTAGAACTAGACATACAGAAATAAGGGTTTTTAGTTGACTGATTTTTTGCGAGGAAGCATGCATATAAACGATCCAACAATTGACCTGTCACTTATCGTCCCGATCTTCAACGAGGCGGAAGGGATCAATGCTTTTTTAAAGGGTTTGGCGGCGCAGCAGAGGGTGTCCTTCCAGGTTATCCTCTGCGACGGAGGTTCAACTGACGGCACTCTGCAAAGGGTTACCGACCTGATAGGAGAAGTTCCTTTTCCGCTGATGTTGGTGCACACTGAAAAAGGGCGAGCCTGGCAGATGAATGCTGGCGTCCGTGAAGCAGTCGGAGAATACTTCTTATTTCTCCATGCGGATTCCAAATTTCCGGATTCTTTTGCGTTCAACAAAGCACTCTCATTTTTTCGACAGGCTGAGCAGAGTGCCGGAGGCAAAGGGGTTGCTGCTCGATTTTCGCTTCGGTTTCAGGAACGAGTTGGAAGAATGCCCTTTTTCTATTACTTTGCCGAAAGCAAGGCGCGCCTGGACCGCCCCGGATGTACCCACGGGGACCAGGGTTTTCTGGTGAGCCGCCATTTTTTTGCCGAGGCAGGCCCATTCAACCAGTCATGCCTGGTCATGGAGGATACCCGCTTTGCCGAAACCGTTCGTACCAAGGGTTCCTGGGTGCTTCTTCCTGCCGAACTTGTTACTTCTGTACGTCGTTTCGAAAAGGAAGGTATAGCTGAGCGGCAAGCTCTCAATGTGATATTGATGGCGCTGGATGCGGTTGACCGGGAGGAATTTATTCGTGAGATGCCAGGGATTTATGCTGCTCAGAGTGTCGCCGGACGGTTGCGTCTGTTCCCTTTTCTCGGCAGGATCCGGCTGCTGATTAAAGGGCTGCCATTTAAGGCAAGAATAAAGTTTTGGTTCTCCATCGGTCACTATGTGAGCAGGAACGCTTGGCAAATCCCATTTTTCCTTGATGTGCGCAAAAACTACCGGAAGGCTATTCCGGTGGCTGAGGGAAAAGCACCGTGCCTCGAACTCTTTGAGCGACGCTGGGAACCTTTTTTTCAAACCCAGCCCATGGCACTGTTTGCGGCCGGATTGACTTTTCTTTCGTTTCGAGGTGTCTGTCTGCTGGCCCGCATGCGTGACTGGTGAGTCGATTCAGCTCGCTTACCCTGATAAGCCTGCCTGAACAGAGCTTCTTAGCCATCAATCCCCTGCTAGTATTTCGTTCGATTGGTTCGCGGCTGTAATTCCGAGGTGGTTCCGTTATTCTGTGAAGCGACTTTTCTCCTTTTACAGGTTTAAACTCTATACACTTCTCGTCGTAGCTGTTTTCACTTCAGTTCTTGACATGGTCGAAAGAGTTGGACATAATTCAAAAGAATTTATGCGAATATTTGTCCCCCTGAAATTTATTACCTCTATAGTCCTGGTCCTGATGCTGACCATGGCGATACATGTCATGCACGAAAGTGCTCATGCCATGCAGAGTCACGTCACTGTTGCAAGCGACTATAAATCCCCTTCGAAAATTTCTACATCTCACCAGAGTCCTTGTTCCCCTCTCGAACAAAATGAGGATTATGATTGCTGCGACATCTGTATCAACTGCGCTTGTCATGCTTCTCTAACCCTTAAACCGTTTCAGCTTGGCTATCTACCCACCATTTTGGAACTCAGCGCTTATGTCCCATTCAAACATCATCCTGAAGTCTATTTGCCCAAGTTTATCCCCCCGCAAAATCTAGCCTAACAGCAGCAATGGGAGTGTCGCCTTTTTCTTGCCTCTAGGGACAGGTTTATCTTTAAATCCCATCGTGTTGCGTCTGTAGTATCTGAATTTCTACAATAAAAATTATATAGAGGAGGTTATTCCCTTGGGAACAACAGTAAATGTACGAGGAGCATTACTCCTTTTGCCTGGAATCCTGTGTCTTCTTCTGTCCGCCCCCGGTAGATGCCGAGGTGCAGACGTTGTCATTACCCCAGGTAATCGAGTTGTCGTTGCAGAATAATGGCGAACTCACATCGTTTCGAGCAGATAAAGGAATCCTTGATGCCGGGAAAGCCAAAGCCGGACTCCTTCCTAACCCTACCCTTGACATTGAGGGTGGCACGGGTGCGCTGACAGGCAGCAGTGCTGAAAATAACGTATCGCTCGCTTTGTCACAGGAATTCTTCTTGGCGGGGCAACGGCAGAAACGGCTCGCTATTGCGGAGCGTGAAATTGAAATATATCGCTGGCACCTTGCCGACCGGGAAAGAGTGATTCGAGAACAGGTAAAAACGGCATTCTATGATGTCATTCTATCTGAACAGCGGATGGTATTGGCAGATCGTTCCATCGAGCTTAATCGCCAGCTACTTGATGTTGCTGCAGCGCGATTGGAAGCAGGCGATATTCCTGAGCTGGAATTGGATCTGATCAAAGTTGCATTGGCAAGGAGTGAAGGAGAAAAGTTTGCGGCTGAAAATGTGCTGCAGCAGAACCAGGGGAGACTGCGGATGCTCATGGGCCTTCCACTCGGCAAATCATCGGCGCTTGCAGGGGATTTGAAAGCTGAAGTCAGTATTTCGAAAAACCTGCATGAGCTGAAGCAGCTTGCGCAGGGGAAGCGACCGGACCTCAAGGCTCTGGAGTATGAAAAGAGCAGGGGGGATGCAGATATTGTGCTTGCCAAGGCTGAGGCAATACCGAATCTCACCGCTGGTCTTGCGCTGATGCGTGACGCAACTGCCATTGAGGTTGGCGGAATAGAGGGCAAAGACACCGCATATACCATAGGTTTCAAGCTGTCGATGCCCATTCCAGTGTTCGACAGAAATCAGGCTGGTGTTCAAGAGGCCAGTGCCAGGCGGAGAAGCGCCGAAAGCCGCATGGCTGCAGCCGTAATAGTAGTTGAGCGTGAGGTTGAGATGGCCTATGCCAGTTTTTATAATGCCGATAAAATTCTTTCACTGTACCGAACGAGCATTATCCCTCAACTGGAAGAAAACCTGAAATTAACCCAGGAAGCCTATCGGCTTGGTGAAGTAGGAATTTTGAACGTAATTCAAGAACAGAAAAATTTCTTCGAGGTCAACGATGGCTATCTGTTGGCGCTGCATGGGCGGAAAATATCCCTTGTAAAGCTTGAATCAGCAGCAGCAATCGATCTGACCGGAGGTGTGCAGTGAATAAAAAAGGAATCATTATCGGAAGTATCCTTATTTTGGCGTTGGCTGGCGGGGGTCTCTACCGTTTCGCCTATTTCAATAACAGTGGCGGAGAACATGCCGAAAAGAAGGAATCCGGCCACAAGGAAGAAATGACTGGTGGGCACGGAGAAGGGCATGAAGGGCACGACGAACATGGCGAAGAAAAAAACGTAAAGATGACCGCCGAGATGCAGAAACAGAACGGCATAATCATTGATACGGTGAAAATACAGCATCTGGCCGGTGTGATCAGCGCAACCGGAAAGGTGGAGGTTAACGCAGACCGGATTGCCCATGTCTCGCCGCGCATCTCCGGCAAGATCGTTGCCGTCAGAGCTTCCCTTGGAGACAGTGTCTCCGCCGGACAAGTTCTTGCCACCCTTGACAGCGTCGAGCTGGGGGAGGCCTTGGGGCGCTACCACCAGTCAAAAACGAAATATACCCTTGCCCAATCCAACATGGAGCGGGTCAGAAACCTGGTAGAAAAGAAGATCGCAGCCCGTAAAGACATTCTCCAGGCGGAAACAGATTTCAAAATGGCCCAGACCGAGCTGTACACCGACGCAGACCGCTTGTCCCTATATGGTGTCTCTGCTTCCGAACTCAAAGGAGAAAACCGCACAAGGCCGCTTCTGCCGGTCCGATCCCCCATCAATGGTGTCATCACGGAAAAACACGCTATCGTTGGTGAACTCTCCGACCCCTCCAAGAGCCTCTATACTGTGGCTGACCTTTCCTCAGTCTGGGTTATGGTCGACATCAACGAAAAGGACCTGGCAAAAGTACGCAAGGGGCAAGCGGCAACAGTCACCTTCGGTGCTTTTGATGCGCTGAAAATGAAAGGGCATGTCACGTATATTGCTGATCTGGTTGATGAAGCCACCCGTACGGTCAAGGCGCGGGTTGCGATGGCCAATCCTGGCCGCAAGCTGAAGCCGGAGATGTTCGCTACCGTTGCATTAGCGCTGGCAGCTGACACACCACCGGTCCTGGCTGTTCCCGAAGAAGCCCTGCAGGACCTGGATGGTAAAATGGTGGTCTTTGTTGCGGAAACGGAAACTGAGCTCGTGGCGCGCCAGGTTGAGATTGGCCGGAGGGAAGGCAACATGGTCGAAGTTGTCTCCGGGCTGAAAGAAGGGGAGCGGTACGCCGTCAAGGGGGCGTTCATTCTCAAGTCTGAAATCAAAAAGGGTGAAATGACGGACGAGCATGGCCATGGTGAATGATAGTCAACAATCACAATTAGCGCAGAGAGGTTCCGATGCTTGAAAAATTGATTGCATATACGTTGCGGCAGAAAGGGCTGGTCATCTTCCTGGCAATGCTGATTGTTGTATTCGGATTGTACTCATATCTGAAACTACCGATTGATGCTTTTCCGGATGTAACAAATATTCAGGTTGAGGTAGTTAGTCACGCGGATGGTCTTTCAGCAATAGAGATTGAGCGGAACGTAACCTATCCGATTGAAATGTCCATGCGTGGTCTGCCCGATATCGAACAGATGCGTTCGGTCACGAAATTCGGTCTGTCGATTGTCACCATTGTTTTCAAGGACAACGTGGATATCTATTTTGCCCGGCAGTTGGTGTTTGAGCGATTGGCAGAGGCACGGGAGAAGGTTCCCGCGGGGGTTGAGGTCGCCATGGGACCCATCGGCACGGCCATGGGCGAGATCTACCAGTATACGCTCGAAGGAAAGATGCCTGATGACCCACAGGAGAAGATTGCCTGGCTGACAAACCTGAGAACCATCCAAGAGTGGATTGTTACTCCTCAGTTGAAAAGTGTTGCGGGAGTTAATGAAGTTAATTCTTTCGGCGGGTACTTCAAGGAGTATCAGGTAATTGTCTCGCCGGAGAAACTGGTAAAGTATGCGCTTACGGTAGCCGATGTTTACTCTGCAATCGCAAACAATAATCAAAACGTTGGCGGTAATGTCCTGGAAAGGGCTTCGGAACAATATATTGTCCGCGGCGTCGGTTTGATTAAAGATGTCAGTGACATGGAGAATATTGTCCTGAAATCTACAACAGGGGACACCGACCTACCTGCGGGACGTCGCTCACGTCAAAATTGGCGAAGCCGTACGCATGGGCGCAGCCATGAAGAACGGTAAAGATGAGGCCGTTGGTGGCATTGTAATGATGCTGCGCGGTGCAAACAGCCGTGACGTTGTTCGCCGGGTAGAGGAAAAGGTTAAGGAAATCAATGAAAACAATGTCCTTCCGGAAGGAGTGACGTTAGCGTCTTATTACGATCGAAGCGATATTGTGAGGGCGAGCGTCAGCACGGTAAACAAGGCCCTGCTTGAAGGCGCGCTGCTTGTTCTGATTGTGCTGTATTTGCTCTTGAATAGTTTCAGGGGGAGTTTTGTGGTTCTAATTGCACTGCCTCTTTCGCTGTTGGCTACCTTTATCGTGATGAAGTTTGTCGGGATAAGCGCAAATCTGATGTCACTTGGTGGTCTTGCCATATCAATTGGCATGATAATAGATACGACCATAATTCAAGTGGAAAATGTACAGCGACATTTAAGTGAGGATGGAAAGAATCATCCAAAAATCTTTACCGTGCTAAAAGCCGTGATGGAAGTAAGAAAGCCGAGTATCTTCGGTGAATTGATCATTGCCATTACCTTTATACCGATTCTTTCCCTGGAAGGAATTGAAGGGAAGATGTTCGGACCTCTGGCAATAACCGTCGCAATTGCGCTTCTTGCTTCTTTGTTCCTTTCGATCTTTGTTATTCCGGTTCTTTGCATACTGTTTCTGAAATCCGCAGTCGGAACAAGACAGCACGATTATGATCTATGCAAAAAAGTGGTATGTGCCGGTTCTGGAATATTCAATGCACAGAAAAAAAAGGTACTGGGCATTGCCGGTTTTTTCCTGATTTTTTCGCTGTTTCTTGTGACAAGGCTTGGGACAGAGTTTATTCCGACCATGGATGAAGGCTCGTTTGATATGGATGTGTCCATGCTCCCCGGAGTTTCACTGGCGAAAGCGATGGAAGTAAATCAAACGAGCAGGAGAAAAACTGAAGCAGTTCGATGAACTGGATGTGGTCGTGTCGAGAACCGGACAAACCGGTGTTGCTTTGGATACCCGAGGTCCGGATAAAACCGCGTATGTCGGTATTTTTAAACCGAAGAAGGACTGGAAGCGGGATATTTCGAAGGAAGAGCTGACCAATGAGATGCGTACCTCACTGGAATCTATTGCCGGCATCAGTTTCGGCTTCAGCCAGCCGATACAGTGCCGAATTGATGAACTTGTTGCCGGAACACGTGCGCAACTGATTCTGAAGCTGTTTGGTGACGATCTTGACGTGCTCAGTGAAAAATCCGTTGAGATTGCGAGAGTTCTTTCCTCCCTGGAGGGTGGCACCGATTTGAATACGGAAAAGGTTTCCGGGCAGCCATATTTGACCGTGGACATTGACCGGGCAAAAATCGCACGATATGGTTTGAACATCAGCGATGTGCAGAATGTGATCGAAATAGCTGTTGCCGGGAAACCCGCTTCGAAATTTTATGAAGAGAACCGGAGCTTTGATATTACGGTTCGGCTCCCGGAAGAAAAAAGAAATTCCCTGGAAGCGATCAAAAATTTGTTGATCACCACAAAAACAGGCATGAATATTCCGCTCGAACAGTTGGCTGATGTGAAAATGGTTGAAGGGCCGGTTCAAATAAGCCGTCAGGACGGAATCAGAAGAATCGGGATTGAGATGAATGTAAGCGGTAGAGATATCGGCAGTTTCGTTGCCGAGGCAAAGCAAAAGATAAAACAGAACGTCACGTTGCCCCCCGGTTACTATCTTACCTGGGGAGGGCAATTCGAAAATCAGCAGAGAGCAATGAATAGGCTGATGATTATCGGACCAGTTGCCATCGGCTTAATATTGCTTCTGCTCTATGTTACGTTCAGATCGATCCGTTTGGCGCTGCTGGTTATTTGCAACCTGCCGTTTGCTTTAATTGGCGGAATCTTTGCTCTCTACCTATCCGGGCAATATCTGTCAGTTCCGGCATCAGTCGGATTTGTTGTCCTGTTTGGTGTTGCCGTGTTAAACGGACTTGTGCTGGTCTCGCGCATTTCACAATTACGCGAGGAAGGTTTTGAATTGCGAGAGGCGATCAGAAAGGGCAGTCTGGACAGATTGCGCCCGGTACTGATGACCGCTTCAATTTCGATTTTCAGTTTGATGCCGATGTTGCTTGCCAGCGGGGCGGGTTCTGAAATACAAAAGCCGCTTGCGACTGTTGTTGTAGGTGGACTGGTAACGTCAACGTTGCTTACGTTGTTACTTATCCCGTTGGTGTACGGCTGGTTTGAAAAAAGAAATCCTGAGGAAGAAATGTGAATGTGGAAGCCGCCCGAATACTATGACAAGGTCATCTTACGGAGGATACTATGAAAGAGATAAAGGCGATAATAAGACCGTCAAAGTTATTGGTAGTGACCGAAGAACTCCACGAAATTGAAGGGTTGCCGGGGGTGACTGTCTCCGAAATAAAGGGATTCGGCAAAGGCAGGGCAAAGAAAGCAAAAGATAAAATAGTGTATGAAATGGTTGCGCTCATACCACGAATCCAACTGGAAGTTGTTGTTCATGATGAAATGGTTGATGACGTGGTCAACGTTATTCAGAAATATGCTCATACCGGCAATACCGGTGATGGGAAGATATTCGTGTCAACTGTTGATGAGGTAGTCAAGATACGAACAAATGAGAGAGGGAGCGATGCGCTGTAACAGCTCATCGCTGTTTAGTAATAATACAAAAGCAGAATGATCGCGATGGGAGTGTTCTATGAGTAGTACAAAATTGTTGGTAGCAATGATGTTGACAATACTTTGCGGCTGCGCAGATAACTCCGCACTGATTAAGGCAAACAACACCAACATTCGCACAGATATTTTTGAAGAATTTACGAGCGGGGGGATTGTGCCCTCAGGGTTTTCTGCTTTACGCATTACTGCCACGCTGAAGACCCACAAGCCTGGCAACTATTCCGCCACAGACCTTCACGGGACACCGGAGTACAGGTTGCTGCTGAATATTGACGGTCAGGCATTACTGTTGCGTGCTTCTATTCAAAAGGAAGATCGTGAATCGCGGGGGCTGGTGGACCCGGAGGCCGGCGATGGGGTCCTGTATCACTTCAACAAAATTCTGTGCCTGAAGGCTGGCATCCACAGGGTTGTTGTGGCATTTCCTGCTGATGGAATTGCAATTGCTAAGGAACTTACCTTGGCTGAAGGGAATGTGAATAGTTTTGTCATAAAACCTCTCTACGGCAAAACTCCTGGAATGAGGCGTTCGATGGCTTTCAACACTACCAGCTTTATGCAAGGACTCAGAGGTGTCAGCTTGACGTTGAATGGTCAGAACATTTAGGAGTATACTAAAGGTGCCCCATAAAGGTTGGGAGAAATTCTGCGACATTGGGTACGGTGATGCGACAAACGGCTGTCTTCTGGAGTGATTTGAGCCAGCCAATAAATGCTTTTTCGGTAACATCCTCAGGTAACAGTTTCCAGAGTTTTCGTCTCCCGTTTGGCGTGAATAACACCCAAGGAGGTATCTGTGTCACGACGCATTGATTATAGAATTAAGGGTTTGTGTTGCTCGGAAGAAGTGGCGATTCTTCGGCGAGAAGTGGGGGGGAAGCCAGGGGTCATTGATTTGCAGTTCGACGTTGTCAATGCCCGGATGACAGTTGAGTTTGAGCCCGACGCACTTTCCGCCAGCGATATTGTTGCAGCTGTAGAATCGACAGGCATGAAGGCGTCACCTTGGGCGCGGCGACTTGCACATGAGGAGGAGCCTTTCTGGCAGCAGTATGGGCGAATGATCATGACTGCCGCAAGCGGGGTGCTCCTGCTGGCCGCATTCATCACGCACTGGGTGCTGCATGGAAGTCTGTTAGATGCATTTGCTGGGGGTTTTCATGAACAGCATACATTCCCGCTTTCCGTAATCCTGCTCTACCTTGGTTCCATAGCGAGCGGTACGTGGTATGTCATCCCCAAGGCCTTTCTGTCAGCACGTCGTTTACGGCCTGATATGAATTTCCTTATGGTCGCGGCTATCATTGGTGCAATTGTCATTGGCGAGTTGTTTGAGGCATCTACGGTTGCGTTCCTGTTCTCCCTATCATTGTTGTTGGAGCATTGGAGCGTTGAGCGGGCGCGCAATGCCATCGGTGCACTGCTGGACCTGTCTCCCCCCACGGCCCGTTATTACTGTGAGCACCATGGGGATGTTCACGAAAAGCCCGTGGAGGAGGTGCCTCTTGGTGCGATTGTTCTCGTCCGTCCGGGAGAGAAGATTCCATTGGATGGGGAGGTAGTAAAGGGCGAATCATCAGTCAATCAGGCGTCGATTACCGGAGAGTCAATGCCGGTATCCAAGCAGCCCGGTAGTGAGGTTTACGCCGGGACCATCAACCATGAGGGTGCATTGGAGTTCCGAACCACGAGGGCCGCGAGCGATACGACGCTGGCGAGAATCATCCACATGGTCGAAAGCGCTCATTCTCGGAGAGCCAGAAGTCAGCAATGGGTTGACCGCTTTTCTGCCTATTACACCCCAGTAATGATTTTCCTTGCTATCACCATCTCCATCCTGCTGCCGTTGCTGACGGCCGCATCATGGTCTGAGGGTTTCTATCGCGGTCTGGTTATTCTGGTTATCGCCTGCCCGTGTGCTCTCGTAATCTCCACACCGGTCAGTATCGTATCCGCCCTAACTGCGGCTGCCCGAAACGGTGTGCTGATCAAGGGTGGCCTCTACCTTGAGGCGGCGGGGCATCTTCAGGTTCTTGCCCTTGATAAGACGGGAACACTCACGCAGGGGCAACCGGAAGTAAAAAAAATGGTACCGCTCAATGGACACAGCGAAAGGGAGCTTCTGGAGCGTGCCGCGGCTCTGGAGTTTGCAAGCGAGCATCCCTTGGCACGTGCGATTCTGCGCAAGACACGCGAATTGGGCATCGATATCAACCCTGCCGAGAATTTTCAGGCCAGCCGCGGCAAGGGTGGTGAAGGCACTATTGGCAGCAGGCAATTCTGGATCGGCAGTCACCGGATGATGCATGAGAAAGGTCAGGATTCTCTTGAGATCCTTGCAACAATGAAAGAGTTGGAGGATGCAGGCCATACCGTTGTTGCGATCGGTAACGACAAGCATGTCTGTGGGCTGATCAGTATGGCCGACAGTCTGCGTGAAAACGTCCCACGTATTATTGCGGAGATTAAAAATACCGGTGTGAAGCGGCTCATCATGCTCACCGGCGATAACGAAGGCACGGCAAGGGCCATTGCTTTGGAAGCAGGTGTTGACGAGTATCGATGTGAACTTCTCCCAGAAGATAAGGTCGAGGCTATCGGGCGTCTCGTTCGCGAGCACAAAGTTGTGGCTATGCTCGGCGATGGTGTCAACGATGCCCCTGCAATGGCTACGGCGACATTTGGCATTGCCATGGGGGCGATGGGTACCGATGCGGCCCTTGAAACGGCCGACGTGGCTCTCATGTCAGACGATCTCTCAAAACTACCTTGGCTGATTCTCCACTCCCGCAAGACTCTGAGGAATATTCAGCAGAACATTACCTTTGCTCTAGGAATCAAGCTGGTGTTCATCATCCTGACACTATTTGGCCTGGCGACGCTTTGGATGGCAATTGCTGCTGACACCGGAGTAACTCTCCTGGTGGTTTTTAACAGTTTGCGATTGCTGAAAATGCCAAGAGTAACCTGAGTGCTGTCTGGAAATGAATGGACATTCCGGCTGGCGTTACGTAGGTGACCAGTTGCAGGGTGTGGGCCAATGATACTACGTCCAGAAAAAGGATGATTTCCTGGTTTTATGGGGCAGGTATAATGAATTGAGTATTTCGATGTTTGCGGGCCACAGCAAGCAACTGTGCGGCCAGCAACAGGAGTTTGGGGGAAAGGAGTTGTTTCGCCGCTGTCAAAGTCGCTGCGTATACGGAGAAACGGATTGTTTTCATAAAAGCGGCTGTGTGCTAAAAACTGCTATCCTTTACTGCGAGTGCCCTCGACATAGGTCTTGATGGCTATGGTATCCGCTTCTGTTATTTCGGTGAATTCCACCCCAAAACCTGGCGGCAGGGACATTTTCCTTCGTTTCCCCTGGCCGTTTGACCAGGCGACGATTCCTTGCACATTGATGAATCTGCCCGTGGCGTTGGGGAGTTTTATTGCCAAAGTGACAGCTTTTTTTTCTTCCACCGGTCTGACTTCCGTCACATAGACGCCGCCGCTGCTGAGGTCGACACTAAAACAGGACCGTGAGACTCCGTCAAGGGTGAAGGTTACCGGAGCCTCGTAAGCGACGCGAACGTCCCTTCTGTTGATCGTGGCCAAGAAAGAGCGGGCCTTTTGCAGAAAGAGTCTTCTGTCGATTGGCTTGCTGAGGAAGTCGTTGCAACCCGCTTTTCTGCATGCTTCCAGATCTTCATCTTTTCCACAGGACGAGACCATGACCACGGGAATGGAGCTGAGCGTCACGTCGGCCTTCAGCGTGGAACAGCAGGCGAGCCCGCCCATGCCGGGCATATTAATGTCCATAAAGATCAGGTCAGGTTGTTCCCGTCTCGCGATTTCAAGTGCTTCTTCACCGTTTGATGCGGTAAGGACATGCACCGGTGAGTGTTTCAGGAAGTTCTTTTCCAGTTCAATGAAGAGTTTCGTGTCATCTACCAGAAGGATTTTAGGTGTTGACATAGCGGGTAGCTCCTCTGTTTTTCTCTCTATCTATGTACCATACTTGCAGTTCGTGTCCAGAAACTTCTCTATAATATGTGGCGGACTATGTAACGTCAATCCCCAATCGGAAGGGTAATTCCCTGCTTTGCCAGGAAGCGGAGCGCTTCTGCCTTGTCCGGTATTCCTGCCCTTCCACCAATACGGTTGCATTTCATGGCTGCAATTGCTGAGGCGAAACGGATGGTATCGGCAAGGTCGAGTCCTCGGAGAAGCCCGTAAATATACGCACCGTGAAAGACATCGCCGGCTCCGGTCGTGTCCAATGCCTTGACCTGAAAAGCCGGGGTCACAATGATTTCGGTGTCCCGGTAGGTTATGCTCCCCTGTCCACCTAGCGTAATGGTAAAGACAGGTGCGCCCAGACTTTTGGCGTGATCCTGAAAATCTGCAGGATTTCCGGCCCAACCAAGATCACATGCAAACTGTTCCGATGCTACCAGGTAATCGCACAAACCGGCTATTTCCAGCATCCCTGGTCGTACTTTTCCCGCGTCAAGCATCACGGGGATACCCATGTTCCGTGCTTTATGTGCCGCGAACAGTGACACCTCCGGCATAAGACCATCGAGGAGCACGAAACAACAATTATTAAAAAGATATTCGGGTAGTTCTTCGGCTAGCAGAGGGTTCCCCGATGGCCGCTCCCAGAAAATGGTGCGTTTTGCTGACCCCTGTTCAATCGCTATGAATGCTTTCTGTGAGATGGCATTCTCTCGAGTGACAAGACAAGATATTTCCACACCCTCACTGCGGAGGGATTTTCTGATTTTTTCGCCTTCCGGATCATCTCCGACTACCCCATAAAAATCACAGGCTACGCCGAGTCGAGCAAGTGTCACAAGCGCGGTGGCAACCGGACCGCCACCCTGTTCCTGCCAGTCATTGACTTCAGCTTTTGTGTCGATGGCGGGGAATGAGTCGACCACTGCCAGGTAATCCCACGAACATTGACCAATGCCAACAACGCGCATGGCTCTTCTCCTAGACGATAATTTTCAAGAAATCAGCAATTGCCCGGATGCGAACAGGGGCGTCAAAATAATAATCACCATCTGCCTGAAGAGGTTTTGTCCCGCGAATCTCAAGCTCACGTGCCGGAAAGGTAATGATTCCTGAGCCCCTGAGTCCTTTGCCGGCGAGCAGGCTGGGAAGGGCTTTTAGATACCCAAACCTTGTTTCGTGTTCGATGCAAACTACCTGAAATTCCGGCTCGAAAAGAGAGGCACCCGGAGCGAGGAGAGTGTTGCCTCCGTACTTTGCTCCGTTGCAGACAATTACGCTATGGCAGGTGATGCTCCTGGAGCCGGAAACGACCTCGATCCGGACTTTTTCCCAGGATCGCAGCACACGGAGAGCGGAAAGAACGTATGCCCCTTTTTTGAAAAGCCTCTTTTCCCGGGTTCTGACCCCCTTGACTACGCAACCGTCGAGCCCTACACCAGCCATCAAGAGAAAAGCGAGTTTTGTCTCGCCTTTTTCAATAGAGCCGACACAAATGTTTCGGGAGATTCCAGCGGCAATTTTCTCCAGTGCCGTTTCTGGAGACATGATCCCCAGTTCGCGGCAAAGCACATTGGACGTTCCAAACGGAATCACGGCCAGGGTCGCAATCCCCGGAGTCAGGCCGTTCACTACTGCATTAATTGTCCCATCTCCTGCACCAACAATAATAAGGGGACTCTGCTGGTTGCGGCAGGCTGCCTGAGCGCAACTGGCTGCAGATTCGGGATTGTTGATGTACTGCAGATCGGGAGTAAAGCCATGCCTTAAAAGAAAATCCAGCACTTTGGAAAGTTTTTGGGTAGAAAAACTTCCAGAAAGGGGATTTGTTATGACTGTACAAGGGGCAGGCATGAAGTCAGTCCTTTCGCTTTCCGGACAGAGTAAAAGTAACCGCACTTTTCCGCAAGGAAAAGTTTTATTCAGTTTTGTCCGATTAGTAAATTGCATTATGTTTAAAAGCCTCCTCCCGTCAAGGGAGGGGGCGCCAGTTGCAGGAACCTAACGGACATTGCTGAGTTTTTTTCAGAATATCGTCATGAAATACTGTGTGAGCGGAAATCCGGGGTTTGTAAAGAGGTCAATGCAGAAATGACGTAACAATGGCGCAGAAAGAGGGGGGGTTGTTTCAGTACAACCCGTCACGCGAGTGGAGTGATAGTCTGGGAACGGGATCGGGTTGATTTGGACTCCCGATCCCGTGGGTGGTCTGGGATAATGCTGGCAATTTGTCAGAAAACCTTGCTGGAATTTCTTGTCTCGGCTGACAACGTCCGCCACTTCGGGGTACCCTTACGGGGTGGTGAATTCATATTTTTCCTAGAGTATACCGGATAACTCCATTCAGTCTATTTTTTCTCATCTTTATCGTTGCCAGCTGAAAATTTTTTCATGTTTTCCAGTATTTCGCGCAATCTCATATCAACCTTCTCATTAATGGTTCCCTCGGGATATCTTCCATCAGGCCTTTTTTCACCGGCAGGGATACCAGTGAGGATTTCGATTCCCTGGTCGATGGTCTCTACACTCCAGATGTGGAATCTTCCGGCACTAATCGCTTCCACTACTTCATCTTTCAGCATCAGGTTGCGGAGGTTGCTCCGGGGAATCATGACACCCTGCTCGCCGGTTAACCCTTTTGCTTTGCAGACGGCGAAGAATCCTTCAATTTTGTAGTTTACGCCGCCGATGGGCTGAACCTTGCCGAGTTGGTTTACACTGCCGGTAACTGCGATCCCTTGCTTGAGAGGGATGCCGGAAAGAGAAGACAGCAGGGCGTACAGTTCCGTGGAGGAGGCGCTGTCTCCATCGATACCACCGTAGGACTGTTCAAAACAGATGGAGGCGGAGAAGGATAGCGGTTTGTCATGGGCAAATTTCCCTCCCAGGTAGCCTGTAAGGATAAGCACACCCTTGTCGTGGATTGGGCCGGAAAGCTTTACCTCCCGCTCAATGTTTACCATCCCCCCTTTGCCCATGAAGACACGGGCGGTGACTCGGGAAGGTCTGCCGAATGCGTAGTCTCCCAGGGTCATGACCGACAGGCCGTTTACCTGGCCGACTTCGCTTCCTGACGTGTCCACCAGGATCGTTCCGTCGGCAATAAGTTCCTGGAGGCGTTCTTCGGCCAGATTACTGCGGTAGATCTTCTCATCAACGGCCTGTTTGACATAGCTGCGGGTGACGGTCGAACTTCCGTCCCTGCCTGCCCAGAAGTCAGCTTCCCGAATAAGGTCAGCAATCTCCATGAACTGGGTGGAAAACTTTTCTTGATCTTCAACCTTACGGCCGGAGTATTCGATGATGCCTGCCACCGCTCCTCTGTCAAAGGGACGCAGGCGCTCCCTGCTGCAATGACTTGAGATAAACAGAGCATAATCCTTGATTGTTTCGGCGGTATTGGTTACCCGGCTTTCGAAGTCTGCTTTTACCTTGAAAAATTTCCGGTAATCCGGTTCCATAGTAAAGAGAAGATAATAGATCCAAGGGGAGCCGATCATGATGATTTTGGCCTGCATCGGTATCGGTTCCGGCTTCAAGGAAACGACGGTGATAATCCGGTACTGTTCCAGAACGTCCTCGATTTTAATTTCGCTGTTACGGATACAGCGCTTCAAGGCATCCCAGGAGAATGGGCTGGTCAAGATGTCCCGAGCGTTGACAACCAAATAGCCGCTGCCGGCCTTATGCAAGGCACCAGGTTTGATGAGGGTGAAGTTAGTGCTCGCAACGCCACCTGCCTGCATAACATGGTCAACGCGGCCGAAGAGATTATTGTATGTCGGGTTTGCTTCGAAAACAACCGGAGCCCCGCACTGTTCGCAGTTATCCACAAAGAGGTTGACGATATAGCGTTCGAACGATGGTGTCTGTGTCGGAAGTTTCAGACCGGGGAACGGCGGTTGCTGCTGGGTGCCCTTGAAATCTTCCAGGTTGAGGAGAATGTCCTCTTGGACGTCTTCCAGGTAGGTTAGCACACGAGAGAACTCGGCATATTTTTCCTTTAACGGCTCAATATAGTGCCCGACAGCGGACAGGCCCAAGCTGCGGTCAAGCTTGGCCAAGTTCTCCTTGACGATTTTTTCGTTTTCGCGAATTTGGTTGACTAGATCGGTAAGTTTTTCCTTGAGTTCATTTCCGATATCGTCGATTTTTTTCTTCTCCTCGGCTGGGAGTGCTTCATATTCCTCCTGGGTGAAGTTCCGCCCTTCCTTCTGGGGTATCATTACCAGCCCGGATACCGTCCTTTGGAGGGAAAATCCTTTTTCCTGCGCTTCCTGCTCCAGAGCCGAAAAAATTGTATTGTTCTTTTCCTGGTGCTGCTGGACAATGGTTGTTTTCTGATTTTCGTAGTCCTTGCTCTCTAGCGCCTTGGGGATATCGTTTCGGACATTGGTGAGTAGTTCCGCCATGTCTTTTTCCAGTTCGCATCCCATTCCGGCTTTGAGAGCCAGAGCTATTGGATTGTCGGGGGATTTGAAATTGTGGACATAGCACCAATCGTGTGGGGTGGGTTCTGTTTTTGCTCTTTTTTTCAGCAGGTTCATGATAGAAGAGGTTCTACCGGTCCCTGCTTCCCCGGAAATATAGAGATTGAAACCGCTTTCTGACATGCCAAGGCCAAATTCTATGGAACGGAGAGCTCGTTTCTGGCCAATAGTGTCTTCCAGTTCGGGAAGGTCATCGGTTGTTTCAAAGTCGAACTGTTCCGTATCACAGACCCATCTGAGATTATTCAACGGTACTTTGAAATCATTGGTAGCCATGAAATCCTCCTTTTTGGTCAGTACCTATAAAAAGAATACTAGAAATCGACAAACTTGCCATGCTGATGTTTTCTGCCGTCAAACATGACAGTTTTATAAAGAGCCAGAATTACAGCCTGACCAATGGGGGTACATTTCCGAATTGCCTGTAAACGCAGGATTCCTCCGTTTGGTCGGAATGGAAGAACAACTGTTGCCCAGCAAAATCGACAAACCTGTTCTTGCCCAGTCGAATTTTACGGCGACTTCCTAGGCCCGATAGACACCTGGCTTTTTGCCGGTGCCTCAACTTTTCAGGCATGTATAGCTTTATCTTGTGACTCCAGGGCCGCTTCTTTCAATGCCTCCGACAGGGTGGGGTGGGCATGGAAGGTCAAGGCGATATCTTCGGCGGTTCCTCCGTAGGTTATCACGGTGACCGCTTCACTGATTAGGTCCGAGGCATGGGGTCCAAAGATATGGACTCCAAGAATCCTGCCAGTGTCTCTGTGGGCCAGGACCTTGACGAATCCTTCGGCATCATCCATACAGCGGGCGCGGCCGTTAGCGGAGAAGGGAAACCGACCGCTGACATAGGGGATTGAGGCTTCCTTAAGTTGCTCCTCGGTTTTTCCCACTGACGCAACTTCCGGCTTGGTGTAGGTAACGGACGGTATAAAATCGTATTCCACGAGGGAGGCCTGGCCTGTCATCCGTTCCGCAAAGACGACCCCTTCTTCCATTGCCTTGTGGGCAAGAAACGGTCCGCTGATCAGGTCCCCGATAGCAAAAATGCCGGGTGAACTTGTCTGGTAGTTTTCACCAACGGTTATCCTGCCGCTCCCATCAAGCCGGATCCCTGCCTCTGAAAGCCCGAGGCCGTCTGTTTCCGGAACCCTCCCTACGGATACGAGAATTCTGTCGCACAGTACTTCTTCCGAAGCTCCCGGCCACTTCAATTGCCACCTTGATACTCCTGTGCAGGGGCTCTGTCGAAGCAATTTTTGCGTCAAACAGGAAACGAATTCCTTGTCTGGTAAGCGACCGCAGAAGTGCTTCTGCAATCTGCCTATCTGTGTGGGGGAGGAACGTGGGCAGAGTTTCGACTATGGTTACCTTGGCGCCGAGTCGATTCCAGAGCGAGCCGAGTTCCAGACCGATATATCCTGCACCGATAATGAGCAAATGGTTGGGGACCTCGGTAAAGGAGAGGGCTTCGCGGGAGCTTACCACCTGCTTTCCGTCAAAGGGCAGATGGGGAACTTCCACGGGATGACTGCCGGTTGCAAGGAGAACGCGCTTTCCATTGATGAGATGGGGAATTGCCGGGCTATCGGCAGAGGTGACCGCAACCACCTGCAAACCGTCCCTGCGTGCACCCGCAAGCTTTCCACTTCCCAGGAAGCGCTGGATCCTGTTTTTCTTGATCAGGTAGGTGATTCCTTCGGCCAGTTTGCCGACGATCTCTTCTTTGCGGGACATCATTTGTGCCAGGTCGAACTTCAACCCTTCAAAGGTTATTCCGTGCTGGGCATAACCGTCCCTTGCAAGGGCGAACAACTCGCTTGAATCAAGCAGGGCCTTGCTGGGAATACACCCCTCATTCAGGCAGACCCCGCCGAGGGTGTCCCTTCTTTCCACCAACGCCACCTTAAAGCCAAGCTGGGATGCCCGGATTGCTGCGGTATAACCACCGGGACCGGCACCGATGACGATCAGGTCGAAACTATCGTTGGGCATTCAGAAAACCTCCAGAATAAATTATTGCTGCACAGATGCTGCTAGGACCACTTTAAACGAGGGGATTTCTCCTGGTTTCGCCAGTTGCAAGAAGGCTTGCAGTTCCCTTTATCAAGCCTTTTCCAGAGAAGCTGATGCATTATTCTCCCAGCAGTTTTTCATCCGGTTCCTCCAGGAATTCTTTTATCTTCTTGAGAAACTGTACTCCCTCTCGGCCGTCGATGATCCTGTGGTCGTAGGATAGGGCAAGATACATCATTGGCCTGACTACAACCTTTCCAACGAGAGCAACGGGTCGATCCTGGATTAGGTGCATGCCGAGGATCGCACTTTGGGGCGGGTTGATCAGAGGTGTGCCAAGGAGGGAACCGAAGACTCCGCCATTGCTGATAGTGAAGGTTCCCCCTTCGAGGTCGTAGATCGACAGGGTGTTGGTTCGTACTTTTTCAACAAAACCGTTGATTGTTCGCTCGATTTCCGCGAAGGGGAGCTGGTCTGCGTTCCGGAGAACCGGTACCACCAGCCCCTTATCCCCACTAACGGCGATGCTGATATCATAATAATGCTGATAGACGATGTCGTCTCCGTCAATCCGGGCATTCACCGTGGGAAAAATCTTGCAGGGCCTCCACGCAGGCCTTTACAAAGAAAGGCATGTAGCCGAGAGACACGCCATGATGTTGCTGGAAAAAGTCCTTGTATTTCCGTCGAAGGGCAATCACCCTTCCCATATCAACCTCCTTGAAGGTAGTAACCATTGCGGTCTGTTGACGGGCATCGAGCAGTCTCTCCGCGATCCGTTTGCGGATTGGGGTCATCGCTTTTCTTGTAACCGGACGTTCCTTTTGAGTCAGATAAGTGGGAGGTTCTGCCATTCGAACAGGTGTGGAGGGCGACGGCTGCTTTGCAGGCTCTGTAGAGGCTGCCTCAGGTTCGGATTTATTCGGCGGCGCAGGTGTCGCTGTGTCAGTCCGCTCGCTGGTGTCTTGCTGCTTAAGCAGGTCTTCCGCAAGAATCCGTCCTTTCTTACCACTTCCCTTGATCGTTTCCGGCTCGACAGCTTTTTCGCGTGCCAGCTTTCTGGCTGCAGGAGACAGTGCCGGTTGGTTCGCGATCGGAATTTCTGTTTCGCGGATTGTCGCAATGACGGTTCCTATCGTGACAGTTTTCCCTTCCGGAACCAGAATTGTGAGGATGCCGTTTGCATCAGCGTTTATTTCCAGGGTCACCTTATCGGTTTCCAGTTCGCACAGCGGATCTTCTTTGCGAACCTGTGCACCATTTTTTCGGTGCCATTTTGCAACCAGAGCCTCTACAATCGATTCGCCCACTTCGGGTACGCGTATTTCCATGAAATTCTCCAAAAAAGTTGTCAATCGAGTCGGGCCATGTTTCAGTGGGTGCCTTTCAGGGACGGGCGGCCACGGGGCTCCGCTCCCACAAGTACCTACCGAGGGGGCTTCTCAGGTGAATGCGTTTGTCAGAAGCTTTTCCTGCTCCTGCTTGTGCTGGCGGAGCGAACCGGTCGCCGGGGATGCTGCTTCATCTCTACCCGCGTATTTCGGTTCTGCACCAAGTATTCTGGCTAGATGTGGACGCATATGTATCCATGCGCCCATGTTTTGCGGTTCTTCCTGGACCCAGGTGCAGCTGCTGGCATGCCGGAATCGACCAAGTTCTTCGCGGAGCAGATCGTCACGGAGCGGGTAGAGTTGTTCGATGCGGATGATGGCCGTATCATCCCGGTTCTCCATCATCTGTTTCTGTGCAAGTTCGTAATACAGTTTACCAGAGCAGACCAAGACTGCCGTAACTTTTTCAGGATCCGCCGAGGACGGGAGAATCTCCCGAAACCAGCCGCTGGTGAATTCGTCGAGACGCGAGATACAGTCAGGGTTTCGCAGCAGGCTTTTCGGTGTCAGGATCACGAGAGGCTTGCGGAAGGGCTGCAGTACCTGGCGACGCAGCAAATGGAAGTACTGGGCGGGTGTCGAAGGGAAGGTGACCTGGAGATTCTCATCGGCGCAGAGCTGGAGAAACCGTTCGAGACGAGCACTGGAGTGCTCCGGGCCCTGTCCTTCATAGCCATGGGGAAGGAGTAAAACAAGACCGCTGGCCCTTCCCCACTTACTCTCGCCGCTACAGAGAAACTGGTCGATGATAACTTGTGCTCCATTGGCGAAATCTCCGTACTGTGCTTCCCAAATTGTAAGGCTTTCCGGTGATTCCAGGGAGTAGCCGTACTCAAACCCGAGGACTGCCGCTTCGGAGAGAAGGCTGTCGAAAGGGCGGAACGCTGTCGGGTCTGTTGATACTGCGGAAAGGGGGATACAGGAATCCCCGGTCCGTATGTCATAGAGTGCGCAGTGTCGCTGGCTGAAGGTGCCGCGACGGCTGTCCTCACCGCTCAGGCGAACTGAAATCCCTTTTTCGAGAAGGGACGCAAAGGCGAGGGCCTCTGCATTCGACCAGTCGATTCCCTCATCATTTGCCACGGCATCTCGTCTTTTTGCATAGAGGGTGGCGATCTTGGGGTGGGGTGTGAAGCCTGGAGGGAAAACGGTCATTGATTCCGTCAGAGAAAGGAGCTGCGGCCCCGGTACGCCGGTTTCGATCTTCTTGGCCGAGGAATCCTGCTGGACTATACTCCAGCGACCGAGGAAAGAAACTTCGGAAGTGGTTGGGCTTTTGCTGAATGCCGATTCAAGTTCTTCGGTGACAGCATTCTTCATGTCCTGGATTTCTTCGCTACTGAGACCTTCCTGCAGCAGGCTATCGCCATAGTACTGATGAACGGGAGGCCGATTCTTGATCTTTTCGTACATGAGCGGCTGGGTGAAATAGGGTTCATCGCCCTCATTGTGGCCGTGGCGGCGATAACAGATAAGCTCTATCACAACGTCAGAGGCAAATTCGCGGCGAAAATCCAGGGCTAGGTGTGCGGCGTGAACCGCTGCCTCGGGATCTTCGCAATGAATGTGGAAAATAGGGGCGGCAAGCATCTTGGCTACGTCCGTAGCATAGCAGGTTGACCTGGCGTCCGCCGGGAGAGTCGTGAAACCGATCTGGTTATTGAGGACCAGGTGAAGCGTACCGCCGGTTGCGTATCCTTCAAGTTGTGACATGTTGAGGGTTTCGGCAACGATTCCCTGGCCCGCGAAGGCTGCATCGCCATGGATCAGCACAGGAAGTACCCGTGCAGCACCATCCTTTCCATAGCTGTCCTGCCTTGCGCGTGTTTTCCCTTCCGTGACAGGGTTGACCGCTTCCAGGTGACTGGGGTTCGGGACCAGAGTCAGATGCATGCTTACACCGTTTTCGAGGGTCACATCAGTGGAAACTCCCCGGTGGTATTTCACGTCGCCGTCTCCCACAAACCCTGGCTCTTCCGTGTCCCGGAACTCGGCAAAAATGTTTTCAAACCTTTTTCTGAAAATATGCGCCTGGATAGTTAGTCTGCCCCGGTGTGGCATGCCGAGAATCACGTCGGTGACACCCTGGCTGCCTGCTCGGGAGACAATAGCGTCGAGCATGGGGATGATAGTTTCGCCACCTTCAAGGGAAAACCGGGTCTGGCCGGGGAATTTCCTGTGGAGAAACCTCTCGAAAAGAGACGCTTTCGTAAGTGTCTTCAGAATGGCACGTTTGTCGTCGAGAGAAAAAACCGGTTTGTTGCGGGAGCTTTCCATGCGGTCTACGAGCCAGTTCCACTTCAGGGGGTCATGGATATGCATAAACTCTACCCCGGTGGAGCGACAGTAGGTGTCTCTCAGCGTCTTGAGAATTTTACGCAGGCTGGCTTTGGCTGGTGTAAAATCTTCAATCGTGAAGATCCTGTCAAGATCTGCTTTTTCAAGACCGAATGTTTGAAGGCTGAGGAGTGGGTGTTCTAGTTCGCAGGGGGTGAGGGGGTCCGTGCAGGCGAGCAGGTGTCCAATATCCCGGTGTCGGTGGATGAGCGCCTGCACTGCGGAAATTGTCCGGGAGGCTTCCGGAATCGAGGCGGCCACTTCCGGAGCGGATACCGACGATCCTATCTCCAGGCCGTTGAAAAAATACGTCCATTCAACGGGAATGAGGTGGGGGGACTCCTTCCAGAGAAGATACTGTTCTTCGATCCACTGCGGGCTGACGCTGTCGAGAAAACTCATGAAAACATCCTGGGGGACTTGGCTGTTCCTGCATGGACTGCGGCCGGATGATTAGGTCGACCTATCTGGGAAAGTTGTTTCAGTATAGCAAAATGTGAATGTATTTCAATCTTTAACGAATAACTTCGCAATAAATGTAAGGGAGTTGTTTCGCCGGTGAATAGAGAAATATTTATCCCGTTAGTGGTACACATAACCGGCAACCTTGATGCGGTGTAGTAGGAATGCGGAGCAACCTGTGATTGGTAAAGAAATGTAAACAGGTAGGTAACAAAATCTTTACACAGAATGCTTTGACAGGATTCCTTAGTTGTTGTATAAAGATTCAACGTTTTTAAAATACAGTAATTTTTGAACATCCCCCTCTGCCTGGCGCCGGGAGCGTAGAGGCGGGAAAATGTTGCATATACGATAATACTTAACCATCTGCGAAGATGGGGCGGAAAGCCTACAGGGTCTCACGGAGACAGCCGGGTTGCCGAAATATCAGCAAGATATTTGGCCCCGGCTTTTTTTGTATCAAATCAGTAGGTTGTCCGGATTATTTATTCCCCTGCACCAAGGAGGTTTCTGGCAAAAAGGTCTAGTTATGACATTTTTGATTGTAGTGTGATTACAGTTACAAAGCTAAATGCTGTTGAACTGTGGTGGCAGGCCACTGTTGATTGACTACTAATACACTTTAAAATAATAACAGATGGATTCGACTCTTCGCTGAATCCACGACACATGGAATGCCGAAAGGCACCGTTAATCAGGAGGTTTCATGAAATTAAAAAATAAATTTATTTCATTTTTTGTTCTTTTATCTGCAACAGTTTTCCTTCATGCGTGTGGGGGGGGCGGTGGCGACACTGCCGCTAGCTCGTCTGCAGTACTGACAAATGTTTCTGGAGTAGCTGCGACAGGTAGTGCGATTCAGGGAAGAGTGTATCTTAAAGATTCCAGCGGTGCTGTGGAACAGGTTGCAAATACGGATGCTAATGGCGCATTTTCATTCAACGTCGCTGATTTGAAGGCTCCATTTCTGCTCAAGGCTGTGTGGGACTCTAATACGGGTAGCCACGAACTCTATTCTTTCGCTAAAGGGGCAGGAAGGGCTAATGTCAACCCGTTGTCTAATGCTGCGGTTGTGGCTGCGGCAGGCATGACAGACAGCTCCTCTCTTGATCAGGGGCTGACCGCGGATCAAATGATAACTTTAGGAGAGAATCTTCCGGGAGTTATGGCGTCCCTGAGGGCGAAACTGTTGCCCCTGTTCGAGATGTATAACGCTGACATAGATCCTGTTACCGGTTTTTTCAAGGCAAACCATACAGGGTTCGATGCCATGTTAGACGCAGTCACCATTGAAGTCACGGGAGGGCAGATTGTTGTCAGCAATAAGACAACCTCGGATCAGATTTTTGTCTGCTCAACGGACAACATTCAAGGTGGCCAAATGAATATGGAGGGTATGCCGACACCGACTCCGACTCCGACACCGACACCGACTCCGACTCCGACACCGACTCCGACACCGACACCGACACCGACTCCGACACCGACACCGACACCGACACCGACTCCGACACCGACACCGACACCGACACCGACACCGACACCGACACCGACACCGACACCGACACCGACTCCGACACCGACACCGACCCGACACCGACACCAACACCAACACCGACTCCAACTCCAACTCCCACGCCTCTCCCGGGGAAAGCAATTTACGACAATAATTGCAGTGGTTGTCATAAGCTTGGAACCTATGATGCCTCCGGTTCAGCCCCAAATCTTTCCGGCAAGTCTTCTCTTGTCAGTGGGATGCTTTCAGGAGGCCATATGGGGATGAGTCTTTCCGCAACCGAGATCACTGATCTGAAGAACTTTATCAGCCAGAACTAGCTTGCCATCTGTTGTTACTCTGATAAGTTGTGTTAGTTAAGTTTTCATGAATTGGTTGCCGGGGGTCCCAGACCTGTAACTATGAAATCCTTTCCGGAGCAGGTGGTATCCAACCTGTTCCAGGGGTCTGCTTCTTCTTAAAGAAGTAAGCAGATAGACTGATGTTGTTAAGAAAGGGCCTGCGATTAGCAGGCCCTTTCTTATTTCATTTGCGTGAAAGGGCATTGTTTTTCCAGCAAAGCTTATGGTAGTGTATTCGTTTGTGGAATTAATGGCACTTTCCCTTGAAGAATCAGGGAAGTTGACACCATTAGCGCTTTGTTCTTCATTTTTTAGCCAAATAATTGTGGAGGCTTTATGACTGAAACTTTTAAACCTGTTTCGTTGCTTGTAACGGGAGGGGCGGGTTTTATCGGCTCCAACTTCATACACCATGTTTTGCAAGCGAATTACGCTTGCCGGGTGATAAACCTGGACCTGCTTACCTATGCGGGCAACCTGGAAAACCTGAAAGGTGTCGAGGCTGACCCCCGCTACGAGTTCGTGAAGGGTGATATCTGTGATGCGGAACTGGTCGCAGCAATTCTCTTCCGGGAGAAGATCGACGCGGTAGTACATTTTGCTGCTGAATCGCATGTGGACCGCTCCATCACGGGCCCGGAGGTTTTTGTTCGGACCAACGTTCTTGGTACCCAGGTCCTGCTTGAGGAGAGTCGCAAGCATTGGGCATCAGGAGCCGTTGCCGGTTTTCGCTTCCTGCAGGTCTCAACTGATGAAGTCTACGGCAGCCTCGGTGCCACCGGGCTTTTCACCGAGACAACTCCCCTTGCCGCCAATTCACCGTATTCCGCGAGCAAGGCGGGAGCCGATCTCCTGGTACGAGCCTACCATGAGACATACGGTTTTCCTGTGCTGAATACCCGTTGCTCCAACAATTACGGCCCTTACCAGTTCCCGGAAAAGCTGATTCCCCTCATGATTCACAATATTATTGCCGAAAAGCCCCTTCCGGTGTATGGCGATGGTCTGAATGTTCGCGACTGGCTCCATGTCAAGGACCACTCTCGGGCAGTGGAAGCGGTTTTGCATAACGGCGTACCTGGCGGAGTCTATAATGTGGGTGGCAATAACGAGTGGCGCAATATCGATATCGTGAATCTGGTCTGCGATATCCTTGACAGCAAACTTGGTCGCACCTCTGGCAGTAACAGAAAGCTGATTACCTTCGTTAAAGACCGTCCGGGCCATGATCGGCGCTATGCCATCGATGCCTCCAAAATGGGGAAAGAACTGGGCTGGGAGCCTTCCTACACCTTTGAGAAGGGCATCGACGAAACGATTACCTGGTACCTGGACAATCAGGAGTGGGTGCGGGAAGTGACCTCTGGTGCGTATCGCGACTATTACGAAAAAATGTACGGGGGGCGCTGATGATTGTTGTCGCCGGTGCCCGCGGTATGCTCGGGCATGATCTTCTGGAGTTGTACGGCAGCGAGTGCCGGGGTGTCTATCATGACGAGATGGAGATCACCTCGCCTGCCTCCGTCGAAAAGGTTCTGAAGGACCTTCGGCCAAGGGTGGTGATCAATGCCGTCGCCTATACCGATGTCGATGGCTGTGAGACCAACCAGGTTCGAGCGTTTCAGGTGAATGGCGAAGGAGTGCTGAATCTTGCCCGGGTAACGGCTGAGATTGGAGCCAAACTGGTACAGGTGAGCACCGATTACGTTTTTGACGGAAGCAAGGGCATGCCGTGGCTCGAGGATGACCAGGTGAACCCGTTGAGCGTCTATGGTCGTTCAAAGCTTGCCGGCGAGGAAAATGCCCGTTTCAACCCCGATCATCTGATTGTCCGGACACAGTGGCTGTACGGTCTGCACGGCAAGAATTTTGTCGAAACCATGCTCCGTCTCGGAAAAGAAAAGGATGAGATTAGTGTTGTTCATGACCAGATTGGGTCACCTACCTGGACCGTTGATCTCTCCCGTGCCATCCGTGCCCTGATTGAAAAGGACTGTCGCGGTACCTACCATGCCGCAAATGCCGGATCCTGTTCCTGGTGCGATTTTGCCAGGGCCATTTTTGCCGAGTCCGGTTTAAAGACGGTTGTCAATCCAATCACCACCGTGGAGCTTGGCAGGCCTGCCCCGCGCCCGCTCTATTCGGTTCTCGACTGCGGGAAGCTGGAGCAGGACAGCGGTTTCGTCCCGGAAGGATGGCGCGAGGCCCTGGAAAAATATCTAAAAGCAAGGAGGCAGTGAAATGGAGCGTGGTGAACGACCTTGGGGGACCTATACGGTCCTGGATGAAAACAAGAGCTACAAAATAAAACGGATAGAAGTCCTGCCGGGACACCGTCTCTCCCTGCAGATGCACCATCATCGAAGCGAACACTGGATAGTTGTTTCCGGTACTGCCAAAGTTACCTGTGGCGAGAAGGAGTCGATCGTAAACGTGAACGAGTCTACTTTTATCCCCATGGGGAACCTACATCGCCTGGCAAACCCCGGCATCATCCCCTTGACAATCATCGAGGTTCAGAGCGGCGAATATTTGGGTGAGGATGATATCGTTCGCTTCCATGACGACTATCAGCGCGTGGAAGGAAACGAGACTGCCGAGACGTAAGGACAGACATTATTATGAGGCAAAAGATCAATATGCTGCGGGAGTTTTCCGTTCCGCTCATAGCTGGGGTTATTGTTGCGGCACTTTGGGCGAACCTTGATCCGGCGGGCTATTTCCAGTTCAACCATGAACATTTCTTGGGCCCCTTCAATTTTCACTTTGTGGCTAACGAGCTGTTCATGGCGCTTTTCTTCGGCATTGCTGCCGTGGAAATAACCCAGAGCTGCCTTCCCGGCGGCGATCTCAATCCGTTGAATAAGGCAATAAATCCTCTCTTTGCGACCTTAGGCGGGGTTGCCGGGCCGGTGGCGGTCTATTTTCTCCTGAATAGGGTCGCCGGTTCACCCGCCCTTGTCAATGGCTGGGGGATTCCAACTGCAACGGATATCGCCTTTGCCTGGTTGGCTGCCCGCCTTATCTTTGGGAGCGGTCACCCGGTAATATCGTTTCTCTTGCTGCTGGCCATTGCCGATGATGCTATCGGCCTTGCCATTATAGCCATATTTTATCCGGACCCTTCCGTTCCGACGGAACCGCTCTGGCTGATTATCATCGTGGTGGGTATGCTTGCTGCTTATCTGCTCCGGGCGCGCAAGACGAAGAGCTACTGGCCATACCTGTTGTTGGGTGGTGTCCCGAGCTGGATAGGCCTCCACGAGGCCCATCTTCACCCAGCACTTGCCCTGGTGTTCATAGTTCCCTTCCTGCCGCATCCGCCACGGGAAACCAAGCACCTCTTCGAGGAGGATCCAAGAGACCTTTCCACTCTGTCCCGTTTCGAGCACGAATGGAAGATTATTGTTGATTTCGGCTTGTTCATGTTCGGACTTGCAAATGCAGGAGTCCAATTCTCCGAATTTGGTTCGGCGACCTGGATCGTGCTCGGTGCACTCATTATAGGCAAGACGGTTGGTATCTTTTCCATGAGTTTTCTGGCGCAACTGCTCGGTTTTTCCTTGCCGGAGGGTATGGGGCGCCGTGAGCTTCTGGTGGCGGGCGTTATTGCGGGGATTGGTTTTACGGTTGCGTTATTTGTTGCGGGTGAGGCCTTTGCCGCCCCTGACCTTCAGGGGGCCGCGAAGATGGGGGCCATGCTGAGTGTTGTTGCTTTTCCGCTTGCTGCGATTCTTGGCAGGTTGCTAGGTGTAAGAAAGTCCGGGTGACAAAAGTGGTAGCTGTTTCCTCTGGTAACGATCCGGATGGTCACAACCTTTCAGACACTTTCATTCTGGCCTCGTTATAGGTAGGGAGTCTCTTCACAGCGCAGAAGGGTGCCAGATTACTGCTTACTTTTTGACTATCCGCTTCTGTGACGTAAAATCTTTCGTCAGCAAAGTTTATCTGTGCGCAGGCTTGGAGGCTGTCCGTTTTTTTTGAGAGCTTTTGTTCTTTGTGGACTTCTTTTTAGTACTAGATTTCTTTTTAGAATATTTTTTCTTCGTAGATCGTTTCTTCTTCTTTACGTACTTCTTTTTCTTAGACCGTTTCTTCTTCTTTACGTACTTCTTTTTCTTAGACCGTTTCTTCTTCTTTACGTACTTCTTTTTCTTAGACCGTTTCTTCTTCTTTACGTACTTCTTTTTCTTAGATCGTTTCTTCTTCTTTACGTATTTCTTTTTTGTAGACCGTTTCTTCTTTTTCACATAGGTCTTTAGCCGTAGCTCATCATGAATGTTTTTCAGCATTAGAGTTGTTTCTTTTAATGACGGATCGGCCTTTTTTGCTGCCAGCAGCATCACCCTTGCCTCAGTGAGCCTCCCCGTTTTCAGGTAGAGACGCCCCAGCGCGTTCAGTGCCTTTGCATAATCGCTCTTTTTTTCAAGTGCCTTCTTATATGCTGCGGCAGCTTCATCATATTTTTTTGTGTATTCATAGACAATGCCGAGCTTGTAGTGGGTGGAGGGGTCATTCGGATGATGGAGTGTCCCTTCTTTGAGGAAAACGATGAGATCATTGTACTTTTTCTTCTTGAGATAAATGGCTATCAGGGCATTGCGTGACACATCATCTTCCGGGTCGATAGTGAGCATTCCCCGGTACACCACTGCCGCGTCATCAATCATTCCCCGCTTTCGGTACAGGAGTGCAAGCTGCTTCCTGATGGAGAGGTTCTTCGGGTCCAGTTTTATGATCTCACGGTATTCTGCCGTTGCTTCCCGGTAGTTGCCGTGTAATAGGTAGGCCTGTGCAAGCTGCTGGTGGACAACCGGATTGTACTTCTGGTACCGGAGAATTTCGCGATACTGCTCGATGGCCTTTGCCAGATTTCCTTTCAGAAAATAGATGCCAGCTAATCTTCGGCGTGCATCAAGGTGTGCCGGTGCGCGAAGAAGAACCTGTCGATATACTTGGGCTGCTTCGTTGACCTTCCCGTTTCCTTCTAGAGTAACTGCTTGGTTATATAGGCAGACCTGATCATCGGCAAGCCCTTCTGCCTGAGCAGCTGCGTTGCCAGGAATTTCAATGGCATGGGTCTCATTGGCTGCAAAGGCCAACAAGAGACATAAACAAATTTTTATAACAAAAGAACTATATATTCGCATTGGTAGACTTTCATAGTTTGGCCGACAGTAAGCCGGGAAAGATGTTGTACTGGCTGTAGTAGAGACCGGAAGAAAATTGTGCTGTTTGACCGACTACCGGTCGACCCCCTGTGTTTACAGGCAATGCAAAAAAAAAGGGAGCGAGTTACAATCTCGCTCCACAATTATAATGCCGTAAAAAACTTCTGTAGACGGGATTTGCGCTCAAGAAAATATAGCTGACCGGGATCTTCCCCTCTTTTCCCGCGATGCCCGAGCTGTACTTTAACCTGTTTGGATACAGAAAGTAAAGGGTCTGGGGATGAACAGGGGAATGTGAAGGTAACCTACGATAAGTTTTATGGAATTTGGTTTCTGCACAAATTAAATGTACGGATATTTTGCATGATTTGCCTTGAATTGCAACAGTTTTCTTGTAAAGATTATCATTGAGGGGCCGGTCACGGACGGTTCTCAACGTCAGTGTAGTGTTCGTGTGGTGGCCGCTAACAGTTCATCTGCGGAAAGAGTAGGGGACGACCGGAGAGCTAGGAGTTTCCATCCGGAAACACCGGATGTGAAACTAGGTAGAATTGCCCCTCCTGTCTTTTATGTTAGAGGGGAGTGTCCTTGCCGGTTCGCATGATCCTTATACTTTCCGGTTCATAGCCTTCGGGCAGGTACTGGCCAGGGATGGTTACCCGGTTGCCGTCCCGAATCTGGGCGTAATGGGGCGACATGATTTCGACCCCTGCCTCATTGAATTTCTCCTGAATGTTTTGGTGCAGGTCGGAGTATATCTTAGCCATGATGGAAGGTTTTTCCGTGTAGGCGTTCAGTTCGTAGCTCACGTAGAAATCGTCAAGGCTCTTCTGGAAAACGAAAGGCTCGGGAAGCTCGAGGATATTCTCGGTAGCTTTTGCCGAATCGATAAGAAGCTTATGCACCGTGCGCCACGGCACATCATAGCCGATGGTAACGGAGGTGTGGAGGATGAGGCCGTAGTCCTTTGCCGATGAGCTGTAATTGACGATATGACTCCCCAGTACCATGGCGTTGGGGATGGTGATGTCGACATTTTTAATGGTACGGACGCGGGTTACCAACAGTGTTTTTTCCACCACATCTCCCTCGGTATCTGAGATCTTGACGCGGTCTCCCAGCTTGAAGGGCCGCATGTAGGTGAGGATGACGCCGGCAACAACGTTTGCCACGGCCGAAGTCGAACCAAGGGAAAGCAGGACGCCGAGGAAGACCGAAATGCCCCTGAAGGCAGGGGATTCCGCGCCGGGCAGATAGGGAAAGGCCACCACCGCGGCAAAAGCGATAATAAGGAATCGGACAATTTTAAAACTGGCATCTGCCCATTCCGGGAAAAAACCAGGGATAATGATGGTTTTTTTTTCAACCTGGGTGAACAAGAAACGACAGAATTTGATGGTGAAGTGGGTGAGTGTGACAACTATCGCCAGGTAAAAGATGTTGGGTAGATAGGAAGCAAAGGCTGTCCAGATCTTCTGCAAAGGCAGCAGGAAGTAATCGAATAGTTTTGCCGAATAACCGCGGGTCCAGGGGAAAAAACTGAAAACAAGCGGAACATAAATATACAAAAGCACCAAAATAGTCAGAACACGGAAAACTTTCGTGACTGTAATCAAGAATGCTACGATTCGATCTTCCTGAAGGAGTTCCAGGGACTGGAAACGAATAGTACGGATTTTTGTCCCTTTAAGAGATTGTATTTTTGTAATTAACTTCGGGAAAAGGCGAGTAATTGCCAAGAGAAGGCCAACGAGAACTGCTGTGGCAAGGAGTGCAGATAAGGCGCCGATGACGATGCTTCTGATACTGTACTCGTAGTTGGTCTTTTCAACTGCGGCCCGGATTGTCTCTGCGTATTCCCGGGCCAGTTCACTACGGGGTTTTCCCGCCACTTTGGCATCATTTTCGGTAACTGTCATGATAATTAAGTCGCCGGCGGAAATGTCGGTTGTCGTTTCGCCTTCATGGGTGGTGATGGTATCGGTCTTAAACAGGGGGTTTCTGGCTAGTCTCGTAAGACGCGCGGAAATAAGTGAGGCACGGTCTTCCGGCGTGAGGGAGAGAATCTTTTCCTCCACGGTGAAAAGGGGCTTTCCGGAAAGTATTACTTTCCCAACAGGCAGTGTTGGCTGTTCCTGAACGGGGGGAGGTGTCTTCTTCGTCGCTTTGGGGGCGGCAAAGGCAAGTGTGCCAGCCGTGATAAAAAGCAGCAACAGGGTAATAATTCTCTGAAACATGGAGCCTCCATGAAAGTTAGGTTATGGCTGAAAGGAGTCATTCCGCCTGTGATATTGGCACTAAGGGTCCTTACGTAGTAAAATTTGAGCCGTAACCCTTTCCATCTGGAAATCTGACATTCAGGACCGGCGCATCAACCAGATGGAATGTGGCAGAGGCAAGGGAAACTTTGCCGTCGCTTGCTCCGAAGGCATCGAGGATTTTCGTAAAAAGCTTGTCCTTGGTGGAACGACGTTTTTTGAAATCTACCACATAGCGTACGGTAAATTCGATCCAATTGTCATTGGCGACCATGGTAACCAGCGGCTCCACGGTTGCCTTTTCTATCATGTATTTCCTCACCATCTGTTCCCAATCCTTCTGGGCATGGGGAATGTAGCTTCCGACTTCCTCCTGCGCTATGGCATTGAAGAATCGCGCGGGCGTGGTGATAATCGCTGCCGTATTTTACAGGAACGGTGATTTCGTCCCAGAGAAAATGGAAGTCCGCAGAGTAATTAAAAACCGGTTCCTTGAAGACGAAGCTGTTGGCAACTCTGACGATACGGCCGCTATAGAGATCGGCCTTTACCCACTGGCCAATTTCCATTACTGTGGTGCGCAAGATGCCGATGTCGATGACGTCACCCAGTGACGCCGCCCACCTGAACCCGGTCACCAACTGAATAGAAACCACCTACCGAGATTGCAGCCCAACCAGCGATGCTGGCAATAACCTCCTGCAGGGCAAAGGCAATTCCGGCACCGGCAACACCAAAGGCAACGGTCAGGTTGCCAAGCCGGTCACTGAAGACCACCGTTACAAGAATAAAGCCCACCAGCATTCCAATAAAGCCGATCAGTTTCCGGAAGCGGTAGCGAGTGTCGACACCCTCAATCCTGGGCAAAAGTGTTCGGCGTGAAATACGTACCAGAATGTTGATGATGATAATGCCGATAAGGACGGTTACGATCTTTCCGACGGTGGGATCAAACAGCCAGGCGCGGACAACAGGCGGCAACAATTCATCCATGTGGCGTTCCTCCGGGTATTTCTTAAGTAAAAGGACATAACAATCAGTCGAAGTTTATCTTGTAGTATACATCAAGTCCACTTTCCGTGCCGGTCCAGGTTTCGACTTCCCACCGTTCTGAGAAGGTGTAGCGTGCCTTCAGATAGGTGGTATCGGAGAAGAGTGACCTGCCGTAACTGATTAATAGTTTCGGGGTCAAGTATTTGCCCACGGTAACGAGGGATTTGGTGATGTCACTTTTGTCCTGTTCAACACCGATTGAATCAATACCGAATTTGCTCAAGATCTGCTGGTTGAGCACCGCCGACTGGCTGGAGGAGAGAAGTAGTCCCGCTGCTGACATGACGGCGTTTATCTGTCCCTGGTCTCCGCTTAGAGGCTGGCCGAGCACCATGTATCCCATTATATCGCTGTCCGGCATGGCCGGTTCGGAGTAGAGGCGGATGATGGGCCGTTTGACCGTTCCCACGATGATGACGCCGGCACTAACATCTTTGACCGTGCGAAGCGCGAGGATATCCAGCACCGGTCGGCTGACCGGTCCGCCGGTGAAGCTGATGCGACCCTTCGTGATTTCCAGGTCCACCCCGTATGCTTTGTAGCTGCCTTTTACGACCCGTATTTCACCTTTGCCCCGGATGTCTTCGAGGCTGGTCATGGTTACGTCGACCGTTCCAGAAAGCCTGGCATCGATTCCTGACATCTTGACGAATACCCGATCGCCGAATGCAACCTTGATCTTGATGTCGAGGTCGAGGGGGAAGGTGCGCTCTTTTTTCCGCAGGGCATCCACGATAACCACATCTTCACTGGGACGGATAGGGGGCCGAGTCTGGCTGCCGGCAACGGTGAGGTCGGAAATAAGGAGGTCACCGCGGACGGTAACCTTTTCCATGGTTCCCGTGAAGTCGAAACGCGGGCTACCCTGGACTTGCAGTTCCGGGAGATACACGAATTGGAATTGATTCCCCCGCAGGGTTCCCTGATAGCTGACCGGTTTCCAGTCTTTAAGGAGGACGGACGCAGTACCGCTGATGGTTCCCTGGCCGGATCGAGCGGAGTAGGAATCGACTGTGATCCGGTCATGTTCGAAATGGGCTGACAGCTTCAGGTCCGAGAGATGTATCCCGGCCCGGGGAAGGTAGAGGCCTGCTCTGCCGAGAAGCAGTGTACCGCTCAGGTTCGGATTCTTCCAGGTATCTCCGACCTGCAGCTTCATCTCCAGCTCGCCTTTGCTTTCCTGGATCATTCCGGGGAACAATGCTGTCATTATCCCGTTTTCGCGTACTTTCCCCTCAAGGCTTGCCGATACTGCTCCTTCGGGATTCATGACCAGCGGCAGTCGGGCAGGAAGGGGGAGTCGAAAATTTCCCTTGAGGTTGCCGGTATCGGCTAGTTCCACGGCAACAGTGCCGGCGAGGGTCTGGTCGTGCCAGTCAACTGACAGAGTTGCGGTGCGAAGCTCTGCGCGTATTTCTCCCCCCTTCTGCTGTCGACGAAATACCCCTCGAGCGATGTCCGCTTTTGCCGTGAGCTGGAGCTGTTGGCCGGGGAGCAGCTTTCCGACGGTGTGGGCGGACAGTACCCCCTCCAGTGAGAGGCCTTCGGGGAGCCAGGTGTGGAAGATTCCCATGTTGACACCATCCAGGCGGGCCTCGAAGTCACCGTGATCGGGGAGGGTCAGAGTTTTCGGTACGTCCGTTACCATGCTTGCCGTGAGTTTCCCTTGGGCTGCCAGGTCCAGGATTGTCTCAGCGCGGATTTTCCCGGCGACTGTTTCCAAGTGGACTGTTCCGGTGCTAATTTGCGTCAAATAGCCATTTGCCATGAGGCTTCCGGAGGCTTGGATGTTTCCGGATATTTTCGGCGAGGTTCCAGGCGGCGCATGCAGAGAGAGCGTTCCGGAAGATATCCCTTTCAGCTGGAGCTCGGGAAACCATTGACCTGCACGGGCCAGGTTGAGCTTCTGCCAGGTGGTGTCCAGAATTATCCCTGGTGGGCTGCGAAACCACTCGCCATGAAGTTCTATTCGCTCTCCCGTACTGCCGTTCAGGACAAAGGGGGAAATGATGGCTCCCCGGGATGAAAGCGTGAGGCGGGTAGCATGTTCCATTTGCCACGGTCCAAACGTGTCCTGGCCGGAGAGGGTGATGATGTTTCCTGCCCAGGTGGCAGATTCGTACTTTCCTTCCAGCGCAGTTTTCAAGGAGGCCGCTGCAGAAGAAACGCGCAGATCAATGCGGTGACGGGAAAGGGTTCCGGAAATGTTGAGCCGTGCTTCATTGGTCAGGAACTGGTTATATTCCAGGCTTTTCGCCGCAAGATGGAGCTTCAGTGACTGCTCTTTGGTGTCGGCGAGTTCCCCGCCAAAAGTGGCGCTTTTAACACGCAGGGATTCCACACGTAACCCCTTGGCTGTGCCCGCAACGTTTCCGCCGATTCGCCCATCCCTCCGTCGGACCTCTCCCGAGAGCCGGAGGTGACCTGCTGTGCCGGGAACCAGCCCGCCCAGGTCATCGGCCAGGAGGGCAAAGTCGATTTTTTTGGCAATATTTCCGGAGGCGCTGAGGTGAAAACCCTTCCCTCTGAGCAGCAGACGGTCGATGAGGATGTCCTGATCATCAACTCGGGCTGCCAACTCCCCTGACAGTGGCCGTCCGCGGAGTTGGCTTGCAAGAAGCTTCCCGTTGATTTTTCCGCGCAGGGGCGCAGAGTCTTGCTGTTGGATTTCTCCATTCAGGTCCAGGTTTATGACACCATCCCAGTCGGGGGAGATTAGGGCTGGGTTGAAATTTCTGCCGCGCAGTGCGGCAGAGAGGAAAATACCGTTATTCCAACGAGCTGCAAGGTTTCCCGTGAGGCTTCCTCCGAGCCAGGATCCCTTGTCGAGGAGCAGGGAAATTTCTTCCCGGTTTCCGGAGAAAGATCCGCTTACGCTGCCGGAGCGCATACCGGTGCTGCTGGTCGCGAGGCGGAGTGTCCCCCGGTATTTCTCAAGGGAACCTGTCAAATCGATGGTTCCGTCAAAGGGCGGGAGTGTGGGAACTTCGCTGGAAATATCAAGTTTGTCGGCTTGTAGCCGTACGGTGAACACAGGGCTTCTGCCGGCCACGGAGATCTCTGCCCTGCCGGTCAGTTTTCCCTTCCGACCGGTTTCTGTTAGGGACAGGTCGCTTGCTCGCAGAGAATTCCGTGCGATGCCGATCTCTGTAGCGAAGTGAAGAGCCCGGTTGTCCGTGGTTGCCGCCACTACCTGGATTTGGCCGGACGCCTGCTCGGTTCCTTTTCCGGGGTTGAGTCCAGCGTGGACGAGCAGCCGGGAAAACCCGGCAACCGGCTCCTTCGGGGTGATGGTTGCAAAAAGGTTCAGCAGCGGTTTGCGGAAACTGATTCCCGCATCTCCCTTTAGTGTTCCGGCCGGAGTTCGGAGAAACAGCTTGGTTAGTGCGACTTGGCCGCCATGCCAGTCGACCCGTCCAGTCATTTCGGTAACAATCAGCGGTTCCGAGGCATTTTTCCGGTAGGAAAAGTCCTGCAGGGTGAGGTGTGATATCCAGCCGTTCAGGCGGAGTGCCGTGCCGGACAGAGTCGGCCAGGAGAGGTCAAGCGGTTTTTCCTCCGCGGGCCGGTCGTCCCGGATATCTACTCCTCGCAGGTCGAGGCTCTGTACGGCAAGGTTTCCGGTAAGGAGCATGCCGGGATTCCAACGGAGGCGGAGGGCTTTTACCGTAACAGAAAAGAGCGGGGTTGAAACGTCAGCCTGCTCGAGGCGAAGTTCGTCCAGCAGCCGGCCTTCCAGGCTACCTATTTGGATGTGGGCGTTCGCGCTTTCCGCGGCTTTCGTGAGAAGGAACCGTGCTCCTTCGGTCGTGCCGAGAAGCCAGCCTGCTGCAACGATTGCCGCTAGCAGAACGATGGCAATGAGTGATCCGAGCCAGAAGGCGACCTTTTTCATAACTCGAACCCCACGGAGAAATGGACACGGTACGATGGATTGTCTACCCCGATCTGGCGGGCCAGGTCCAGCTTGAGGGCGCCAATGGGGGTGAAATAGCGAACTCCCAGTCCGGCACCCTTGTAGAGTCGCAGGTTACTAGGGGAATCAAAGGCATTTCCTGCGTCGAAGAAGGCTGCCACTGCCCAGTCCTTGAATAGAGCGCGGTTCAGTTCCACGCTCGCCGTCAGAAGGTTCTTGCCGCCGATCACTTTGCCTGTTATGTCCTTTGGCCCGAGTGACTGGTATGCATAGCCGCGTACGCTCCGGTCGCCACCGGCATAAAAACGCAGAGAGGCAGGTAACTCCGTAAGCGGCTCGTTCTGGAGGGTCATTCCTCCCGTGACCCGGCTGATGAGGGAAAAACGCCACGGCAGCGGGATTACGGCACTCCCTTCTGCCAGAAACTGGATGAGCCCGGTGGATGAGCCGAGATACTGGTGTGTCCCGCGTGCTTCCAGGGTGAAACCGTAGCCTTTTCTGGGCCTGATGGGATTATCGAAGTTCCGCTCGGAGAAACGGATGCCGGGGAGAACCAGGATCGATGTAGACTTCTGCAGGCCAACGGTGTAATCCTCCCACTGGGGTTTTAGATAGAGGGTGAGGAGCTGTCCACGCTGGAGAGTCCTGCTCCAGGTTCCTTCCAGAGAGATCAGGCTGCTCGTATAGGAATCGGTGTCTTCCCGCTGAAAATTTACCTGGAGACCCATGTACGATTTTATGTCACGGTAGGACGGCACGATATAACCGGCCGCGATGCCCTGTAACCGCTGCGAAATGTTGATTTCTGCATTCAACTCGTGGCCGAGGTGAAACAGGTTCACATCCTTGTAGCGGACTGATCCCCGCACTCCCGTATCGGTGCCGTAGCCGATCCCGGGGCGCAGGCGTCTGCGGGGGAGGGGCGAGAGCTGGGCGAGAACAGGCATAATAGAATCATGGGCTTCTTCCTTTTCCGGCGTGAGAAGGACCCCTTTGAAACGGTCGGAAACTGACAGGTTGATCTGTGACTGTCCTAGCTTCTTCTCCGAGAAGATTTCGCCGCTCTTATACTCCAGGTAGCGTTGCAGAAAACGTTCAGGGTACTGAGGGGCACCGGTGAAAAGTGTTTCTCCGAAACGGTAGCGGGAACCCGTGTCCAATTCGAGGGTAATGGTGGCGCTTGCTTCTGCCCGGGAGACCAGTATCTCATGAACCGTGAATGAGGCGTCGAGGTAGCCCAGTTCCTGAGCCTTTGATTGCAGCCGCACTTTGCCCCTTTCGTATCTGCTGTGGACGAGGATATCACCCTTTCGGAGGCGGAAGGATTTCGTGATTCTCTGGAGGGCTGCTTCCGTAGTGCCGGGGCCGCGGAGTCGAACCGATATTTCCTTTACCCTTACGGGCGTACCCGGGTAGACTCCCACCAAGATTCGGTACTCATTTTCGGACGGTTTCTGCAGGATGGTCCCGATCTTTGCGTCGTAGTAGCCAAAAGGTTCCAGGGCTTCGCCGGCCTGTTTCGGGATGCCCTCCTGAAACAACTCAAGCCACGGTAGATTTACCACGCCATCGCGGACAAGCCCCTGTGGAATGGGGAGCGCGGCCTGGACGTTTTCCTTGAGCTCATCTTCCACGCCAACAATGACGATTTCAACGGGATCTGCCGCGAAAGCGAGGCAGGGGAGAAAAAGGAGAGCGATCCCTGCCAGCATGATGAAGGTTGTCCAATAGCTGTAATGTCTTCGGAGAGTGGGTTCCATTTGTTGCTGATGCCTCGATCTGCCGTTAGTGTGAGTTGTCAATCAATCATGGTCAAAGTTTGATGATACCGTGTTGAAGAGCCGTTGTCTGCAATAGAAAATATCAGGATGCTTCGTTGAGACGTTTCAAGAGATCGAGTATGGCGCTGTTCCATCCATAAGGGCCTATTCCCTCAGCTTTGAAAAAATTCGGCTGAGCAAGGGAAGGGTGATGACGACCATCCGGTCTCTGCACGGCCACCGGGAACTCGACATTTTCGAGCATCGCTCGGTCATTGGGACTGTCGCCGATGGCAATGGTTCTGATGGAGCCGCACTGTGCGCGGAAAATTTCGGAGAGAATTTTCACGGCTGTTCCCTTGTCGTTATTACCCAGAAGGTGGAAGAAGACGCCTTGCGTAGTGGAAAGGCCCTTGGCTCGGATAGCACGGAACAGGGCTTCTTTTTCTCCTTCGCTGCCATTAAAAAGGAATGGTTCGTCGAAATCCCGCTCTTTGCACAGAAGTGCCTCTTCCCTCGACAGCCCGGTTTGTTCCATCAGTTCGTTTGTGGATAAATCCCCGAAACCGGTGATGTGGAAACCCTCTTCCTGGAGTTCGCCGAAAACCTTCCGTAGTACGTCGTAGGGAGTTCCGAGACGGATGACCCGATAGTCCTTTTCAACTATCGGAGAAAACCCTTCGAGAACGGTTTCGTCAGGGAAATATCCTTCCGGAATAAATATTCCCCCGCCGTTTTCAGAGATAAAAGGATGGGAGTTTCCCAGTTTGTTGCGGTAGTGCTCGATTTCCTTTCTGGTCTTGCTGGAACAGAGAACAAGCGGAATGGCCTGCTCTGCCATTTTCCTGAGGGCCGGCTGCGCCGCGGCAAAGGAATAGCTTTCGTCCAGGAGTGTTCCGTCGAGATCGGTGAAGACGATAATAGTCCTTCCTGTAGTCATGGCTGCTTTTCCTGTTCAGGGACAAGGGATACCTTCACCTTGGGAGTATCCGGGGATTTGCTGCGCTCGAATACCGTTGTGATTCGATCCGTTGGGATGGCACATGTTTCGGTAAGAAAGGACGATATTGCCTCGGCCCGTTCCCGGGCAGAACGCAGGTTTTTCTTCATGTTTCCGGAGTTTTCCGGGTAGGAGATTATCGTTACCTGCAGTCTGGGGGCGATGGCGAAGACAGCCTTGGCCGAAAGAAGCGATTTTTTCATCTCTTCGCTCAGTGCTGTCTCCCCTGGTGAGAATAAAAGCTCAGGGATAAAGGCGGACGTGCGGACGTGAAGGCGGATCCCAATACCCAGGTCGGAACCGATCATCCTTTCCAGCAGAAGAGTCTGCCCTTGACTCAGCGGGGAGTCGCTTCTCAGTTGGAGCTCGATAGGGTATTCCGGCTGTCGGCTGTTGATGCCAAAGGTATACTCTATGACCTTTGCCGGAGCAATCATGGCGTCGATTTTGTTGATCTCATCGCTCAGGAGCCCAATCGTTTCCATGCGGGCCTCGCGAACTATCTCCACCGGTTGCCGTGGTTGTACGGTAACCGGAGCCAGGGTTGGCTTAATCGGCTCATCCCTGAGTCCTCCCGGCAGGACCTTTATCTGCTCGAGGCGAAAGTTGACGTCTTGATTCAGGTCTTTGATGATGTTTTTTTCCGCCAGCCCGATGTTTTTTTCGGAAAGATATTTGGTCGTCGAAATGATGGCATCGACCTGGAGTCTTCCATCTTTACCTTTTTTCTGGGAAAAGCTGGTCAAGCGGGAGACCCCCTCCTGGTCGAATTCCTTTTTCAGGGCTGTCTGTACAATTTTCTGAAGACGCACTTGGGTAATTGATTCATGGAGAGTGTAGACGAGAGGGATACAGCTGATGAACAGTACTGCTGCAAGGTAGACGATCCTCCTGTGTAAAGATGAGCCGCCGAGATAGGAATCAATCGTCGGCGTGAAGCCGAAGTAGATGAGAACGGCGCAGGTGGCAAAGATAATTGCAACGAAGTTGGTGAAAAAAAGGAAGAATCCTCCCAGAAAGATCGTGAGGCTGCCGGTTCCGATTCCGAATCCCGCAACAGTTAAAGGTGGAATGACCGCAGTGGCAATAGCAACACCGGGAATGATGGTGAGGATGTTTTTCTTGGTGCAGATCGCCATAGCACCAGCAATGCCGGCAAGCAAGGCAATGATGAGATCATAGAGGTTGGGCCTCGTTCGGGAAAGAATCTCGTTTGTCGTTTCCTGCAGGGGAGAAAGCCAGGTGGCGATACCTGCCACGGCCAGGGAAATTACCAGGCTTAGAAAGATTTTTTTCAGTGCCATACGCCAAATTGTGTGGTTTCCAGTGAGAAAAGCGAAACCGATGCTGAGAATCGGCTCCATAAGGGGAGAAATCAGCATGGCGCCGATAATTACCGGAGCGCTGTTAATGATGAGTCCGCACAGAGCGATGAGGTTGGCGAGGCTTAGGACAAGAAAATAACCAGCGGAAATATCTACATCATCATAGATTTTCTTAATGACACTATCCCGGTTTATCAGGGAAATCTGTTTCTCACGTTTTTGTCTGAGGTAGCTGAGAATTGGAACGATTACTTCGTGTGCCATTTTTGGACCTCAAGAGGAAAGGGGGAGATACACCAGATGATTCAGATGATGGACGATTTTTAGGTACGTTTCCCTTGCCATCTTCGATTTCTCTGGTAGGAATATACCATCAGAGTACATCTCGTCAATACAGTTGCAATCTGCATGTTGTTTGGTGTGCAAATTATCGAAATTTCTGATTCATTATTTTGCCATCTTTTCAGCACTCTGTGAGTTCGTGTGCCATTCGAATTCCGCCTGTTTTTCCTCGTTGTTGCAGTGTTGTGGCCTAAGAGTTTCCTTGCCGCCACTTCACTGTTCGGAGGTGACATGTGTCAGATTTCTATCAGGTAGGGGTTGTTGCTACCTTTCACCGGCTTGGCAGCCAGAATCTGGCCAAGCTGGAGGAGGAGCTCTCTTGGTATTCCCATGAGAGACCCATTGCCCTGGTTCTTCCCTCCCTTTACAGTGAGCTGTCGGGGGACGCTCTTCCTGCCATTGTCAGGCAACTGAAAGAAGTAAAGTATGTGAGGGAGATTGTTGTAGGTCTGGCACTCGCGTCTCCCCGTGAATTTCAGCAGGCCCGGAAATTCTTTTCCGAGCTACCCCAGAAGACGACCATCATTTGGCAGGAAGGCCCCCGAGTCAGCGCACTCTACAAGGCCATCGAAGAGGCCGGGCTCCATGTGGGGCCGCAGGGGAAGGGGAAGGGTGCCTGGATGTCGTACGGCTATATCCTTGCCCAGCAGCAGTTCCATACCATTGCCCTCCATGACTGCGATATCCTGACCTACAACCGGGAACTTCTCGCACGCCTCTGCTACCCGATTACCAATCCCAATCTCAGTTATTCCTTTTGCAAGGGCTATTACAGCAGGATTACCGACCGGATGCATGGGAGGGTAACCCGACTTCTCTTTACTCCCCTCATCCGGTCATTACAGAAAATTATCGGTTACCACCCCTTACTGCTCTTTTTCGACAGCTTTCGTTATGCCTTGGCAGGGGAGTTTTCCATGGATGTTGATATGGCCCGCAGTACCCGGATTCCAGGGGATTGGGGGCTTGAAGTGGGGATGCTTGCGGAGGTGTATCGTAATACCTCCTTGCGCAGGGTCTGCCAGGTGGATATCAGTGAAAATTACGATCACAAGCACCAGTTGCTGTCACCTGATGATGCCTCCACCGGGCTCCACAAGATGTCTGTGGATATCTGCAAATCCATTTTCCGGACACTCGAATCGGAGGGTATTGTCTTCTCCGAGGGCTTCTTCAAGACACTTGTTGCTACCTATGTTCGAACGGCCCAGGATATGCTCAAGAGGTACGAAGATGACGCGGCTGTCAACGGCCTCATTTTTGACCGGCATGCGGAGAGTCTCGCGGTGGAGACCTTCACCGATGGAATCAGGATAGCGGCGGAGAAAATTACCGAGGACCCCCTGGGCGTGCCGCTTATCGCCAGCTGGGATCGGGTGACCTCGGCCTTGCCGGATATCCTTGAAAAAATCAAAGATGCGGTTGTGGCCGATAACAACTAAGTACAGGATTAAGCCAATGGATGAAATTGCTTTGAGAAAAGAGGTCCAGGAATGGGTGGAAATGGTGGGGACCGCCGATCTGCTTGTGGGAATACCCAGTTTCAACAATGCCGGTACAATCGGGCATGTGGTACGAGCCGTCCAGGCGGGACTGGCCAAGTATTTCCCCGAATGCAAGGCGGTACTGGTCAACTCGGATGGTGGTTCCAGTGACGGGACTCGAGATGTGGTGGAAAATGCAGTGATTGATGATTTTCAACAGATTCTTATTTCCCAGCGGGTGCCTTCATTCTTCAAGACCGCAACCCAGTACAGCGGTATTCCCGGAAAAGGAAGTGCTTTCCGGACGATTTTCGAGATCGCCGATGCTCTTAAGGTAAAGGCCTGCGCTGTTGTGGATTCGGACCTGCGGAGTATTACCCCGGAATGGGTTGAACTACTCCTGAAGCCGGTCTACGAGGGCGGTTTCGACTATGTAGCGCCACTCTATCAACGACACAAGTTTGACGGTACCATTACGAACAGCATCATTTATCCTCTGACTCGGGCCCTTTATGGTCGGAGTGTGCGCCAGCCGATTGGTGGTGATTTCGGCTTTTCGGGAAGGCTCGCCGGTCACTATCTTAGCCAGGATGTCTGGGAAAGCGATGTGGCTCGCTTCGGCATCGATATCTGGATGACCACGACAGCCCTTGCCGGAGATTTTCGGGTTTGCCAATCTTTCCTTGGGGCAAAGATCCACGATGCCAAGGATCCGGGGGCCGATCTTTCCGCAATGCTGTATCAAGTGGTCAGCGCAACGTTTGACATGATGGAAACCTACCATGAGTACTGGTCGAAAATCGATGGGGCAACAAAGGTTCCCACCTTCGGCTTCGAATATGCGGTCGGCCTCGAGCCGGTTTCCGTCAATCTCGAAAGGATGATGGAAAGGTTTTCTCTGGGGGTTCAGGAGCTGGTGGATATTTGGAAAATCTTTCTGCCGCAGTGGACCATTGATTTTCTTTGTAAGGCGTCCCGGCAGAAAGGGGATGAATTCCGCTTCCCGGATGAAGTATGGGTGACGATCATCTATCATTTTGCCCTGGCCCAGCATAACAGACTACTGGCAAAGGAACACCTGCTTAAATCGCTCACTCCGCTCTATATCGGCAAGGTGGCGTCTTTTGTCATGGAGATGCGCGACAGTTCTTCCGTCGAGGTGGAAGAACGACTCGCCAGTCTTTGCCGCGAATTTGAAAAACAGAAACCGTTACTCCTGGAAAAATGGCAGTAGCGGAAGGAGGATACCGTGGAATTTGTACAAAGACTCTTTATTGATCCCTTTAACCGTTTTCTTGATAATCTGTTGCTCTTTCTGCCGAATTTTCTAACGGCGCTGGTCATTCTTCTGGTCGGTCTGCTGCTTGGCGCTCTCCTGAAGTTGATATTTGTACGACTCTTCAGGGCTGTCGGTATTGATGGCCTCTGCGAGCGTACCGGCATGAGCCAGATGCTCTGTAAAAGCGGTATCAGGGATCCGCTCTCCCTGCTGTTGGCCAAGATAATTGGCGGAATCACCGTGGCAGTGTTTGCCGTGATAGCCGTGCAGACCATCAGTGTTCCGGCCGTCGAGCGGCTTCTGGAACGATTCTTTCTCTACCTGCCGAATGTCTTTGTGGCGCTCATGGTTCTCTTTGTCGGTTATCTGCTTAGCAATTTCCTGTCGCGGGCGGCCCTGATTGCTTCGGTGAATGCCGGCGTACGGTTCTCCGGCCTTGTCGGGCGTTTTGTCAGGTATGTCATTTTGATCATGAGCGTTACCATGGCGACTGGAACATCTGGGTATCGGCAGTGAAACAGTCATTATCGCATTCACCATTGTTTTCAGCGGTGTGGTGCTTGCCTTTGCCCTTGCTTTCGGCCTGGGGGGCAGGGATGTGGCTCACGATTACCTGGAGAGGAAATTGAAAGGTGCGGAGAGAGATGAGGACGAAATAACCCATCTGTAGAAAAGTATCCCCGGGTTTTTTCAACGAGGATTGAAGAAATGTACACGCACAAAGGGCCGGTTTTCACCGGCCCTTTGTGCGTGGCGGAGACTATTCCACGGTGATTTTCTTGGTTTTCTGGAGTGCTGCTTCAGTTTTAGGGATCTTCACTTCGAGAACTCCATCCTTGAAACTGGCCTTTGCCTTTTCCGTTTGTGTTTCCGCGGGAAGACGGAGGGTCCTGCTGAACGAGCCATAGGAGCGTTCCAGGCGGTAGAAATCTTTCTTTTCCACCTTTTCTTCACTCTTTTTCTCGCCGGTGATCGTGATCACGTCATCGGAGATAGAGACATCGATATCCTCTTTTTTCATGCCTGGAAGCTCCGCCTTCACGACTACATCATTGTCGTCCTCAAAAATATCCACCGTCGGATAGCTCATGCCGAACTCGGGCAGCTTGAATTTCGGCATCCATGATGGTGCATAGAAGGGGCGGCGGAAAGCTTCCTCGAACCATCGCTCCATCTCCTCGAAAGGTGAGACAAATCCTTTCTGGGGTTTCATTACTTCCATGGATTCTTTTTTTGCCGGTTCCGTACCTTTTTTATCTGTCATAGCCATTACCTCCTTTCTTCGCTTGGGGGCGGGGGGGCAAGTCAGTAAGTAGCTTTTTCCCTCTTAAATTATATCGCGGCCAAGAAGAAAATCAATGACCTCTCAGCATGCGGAAGTCCTTCCGCTCCCCAGGTTTCCTGTCAAAGGAATGGCTCCTGTTGGCGCTATGGCTTACATTTTCAGGTGAAGGTCAGGGCCCAGTTGACCAGGTGCGAAGCTGCTCCTTTTCTCCGCTAGAAAGCCGGGCTTCCGGATGCATGAGTCGATATGGCAGGGGTGGCATCTCACTATCTTGTACTTCTTCCCAGACCTTTTTGCGTTTAGCCAACTGCTTTTTGGCCGGGTAGCGGTTCCAGGTCGAGAAGTTCAACTCTTCGCGGCCGTCAGTCACATCGCTGACCAGTAGCCATGAAACCGGTGCAATACTGCTGTACCACGGCCATTTGGTCTGGTTGGAGTGACAATCGTAGCAGGCCTTGCGAAGGATGGTTTTTACGTTGTCGGGAACGGTGATCTCATTTTCAACGGGAGGATTGGTGCGTTCAACGGGCGCGAGTTGGATGAGCAGCAGCGTCAGGATTACCGCAACCAGTGACAGGATGTGACGTTTTGTTTTCATGGGAAGCTCCAAGGGCCGGCATGGTCGAAGAAAAATTGTGCTGTCATGCGTTTATGTCAAGGGTGAAGGGTAACCCCTCGTGCCTGCGGGCTGAAGCGCCCTTCGGCGCGCAAGCCTGTCCTCCCCTTACGGTAAGGGGAGGGACTTTCTTGGAAATAGTAGTGGTGATTTCGGCTCTTCTTTTCATAGTCAGTTCCCCCTCTTGAGATAAGAGGGGGCGGGGGGAGTTATGAATCAGATTCCGGAGAAATGATGCAATCATTTGTCTCGGAATTCAGATTGGCCTGAGCACTCCTTCCGGCAGCTTCGCATTGAGTGATTCCCGGATTTCCCTGATTTCCTTGTCCGCGTAGGCTGTTTTTTCGCTGCGACCCCAGACCACATTTGGCCAGCAAAAGTCCTGCGAGTTTCTGCCGATGACATGCACGTGGAGCTGCTTGACGATATTGCCGATGGCTGCTACGTTCAGTTTTTCAACCCCGGAAAGGCCCTTCACGAAGCCGGAGAGGAGGTTGATCTCCTCCAGCAGCGTTTCCTGGTCTTCCCGGTCAAGTTCGAATATTTCCAAAGGGGTGCGGCGCGGGACCAGGATGAACCAGGGCACCAGGGCATTATTCAGCAGCAGCAGGAGACTGAGGCGCATTTCCCCCAGTATTATGCAGTCATTGGCAAGTCGTGGGTCAAGGGTGAAGCTGTTCATATCTCAGGATGCTCCTCTAATAGTTTGCTGGCGTCTGGACGTTTCGGCAAGGTGCATTCAAAAGGGTTCTCACGGAAACTTGGTTATGCTTCCCCGATAAGCAGTATCTGGAGATCCATGACGTTGGTTCCGGTAGGGCCGGTGATGAAAAGCCCACCATTTTTCCGGAAGAAAGTATAAGAATCGTTATCCTCAAGGAAGCGAAGTGCGGATTCTTTTTCAGCTAAGGGAATTGTCTCTCCGTCAACCATTGCTCCGGCTGCATCGGTTGGGCCGTCAGTGCCGTCGGTGCCGGCGGAAAGAAGGGTGATGCCATCTAATCCGGCAATATCCAGGGCAAAGATCAGGGCAAGCTCCATGTTCCTCCCCCCCTTGCCGGTTCCCCTGACATGCACAACCGTCTCACCACCGGAGAGGAGGCAGAGGGTTTTCCCCTGCCGGGATTCCTTGCGAACCATGGCGGTCCGGAAGAGCATTTTTGCCACGTCAGCAACTTCTCCGTTTACCCCGGTGGAAAGTATTTCGGCTGCCAGTCCCAGTTTCCGTGCCGTGGCAAGCATCGCTTCCAGTGCCACACGATTGCTGCCGATGATGTGGTTTTCCACCCGCTGAAAAATGAGATCTCCCTGTTTGGGTGTTTCCTGGATATCACCCCGTGCCCCGGAGGCCAGATGCGCCAGTACTTCAACCGGGACCTTGTCCAGTAGCTGGTAGCGCTCGAGGACGCCAAGGGCGTCTTGGTAGGTACTCGAATCAGGAGCCGTGGGCCCCGAGGCGATAACGTCCAGGTCGTCGCCGATCACGTCGGAGAGGATCAGGGAGATGGTTCGGGCCGGGCTGATGATGCTGGCAAGGCGTCCTCCTTTTACCCGGGACAGGTGCTTCCGCACTGTGTTCAGTTCATGGATATCGGCGCCACAGCGCAGGAGAAGGTCCGTGGTCTTTTGTTTTGCGGCAAGTGGGATATGATTGACAGGGGCAACCAGGAGGGCGGAACCGCCACCGGAGACCAAAGTTACCACAAGCGTCTTTTCATCGGCACTGGCGGCCAGTTCCATGATCTCTTCGGTTCCGCGGAAGCCGTATTCGTCCGGAACAGGGTGTCCTCCTTCGAAACTCCTGAATTTCTGTGGTTTTCGAGATAGGGTGTGGCCGTACTTGGTCACGAAAACGCCGGTTTCCAGGATGTCAGCCAGTTCCTGTTCAAGGGCAAGGGCCATGGAAGCCGCTGCCTTGCCGAAGCCGATAGCCAGCAACCGGGTAAAGCCGCCGTCGTGATAGGCTGTTCGAATAGTTGCACAATGGCCCTTAACCGATTCAAAAGGGTCAACGGCCCGCAGGGCAGTGAAAAATAAATTTCTGGCTATCTCATGATGTTTTTTCATATGATACAAAACTATACCGGTGGGAAAGGCTGCCGTCAATTGTCAGTTTCAGGAGGGGTGGATGAATGATAACGTAGAGAAGGAAAAGAAACCGCGCAATTTCAATGAGGCTGCTTCTTCCTGGGATGAGGAGCCGCGGCGGGTACGCTTGGCCTCTGAGGTGGCCGAAGCCGTGAAGCGGGAAGTTTCCCTTAACGGTGCTATGGATGTCCTGGATTACGGCTGTGGTACCGGACTCGTCACCCTCTGCCTTCAGCCCCAGGTGAAGAGCATCACGGGTGCCGATACTTCCGATGGCATGCTTGAGATCTTTCGCGGGAAGATTGCTGGCCAAGGTCTGACAAACGTGGAAACGGTTCTCCTCGAGCCTGACCGGGAATCTTTTCAGCCGGAATGTTTTGACCTTTTGGTCAGCAGCATGACAATGCATCACGTTGATGATGTAGGGAAACTGCTGCATGATTTTTATCGCGTCATCCGCCCCGAAGGGGTGCTGGCCATCGCCGATCTCGATAAAGAGGATGGCAGCTTTCATGGCCATGGCCTTTCAACGGCGCATTCCGGTTTTGACCGCGAGCGGATGCGTGTTATGCTGCAAAAAGCCGGTTTTCGGGAAACACGGGCGGTAACTGCCGCAACGGTAGAAAAACCTGACGCTCAGGGTACACTCAGGACCTATAGTGTTTTTCTCATTACGGCAAGAAAATAGAAATGAATCGGCAACGTTAATTTTCTGGTTTTCAAAGATACAGAGGGTATTATCTGCTGTAGTTTCACCCGTCCCGTTTCCGGAATTTTCCGAAAATTCTGCAAGGAGCCTTATTTATGCCACGAGGAAAATGCCGGCGTCACGCTGAGAACGTACCAAGTACCTGCGGAATGGGCAACCTGTACCGCTTTGTGGAACCTGTTGCTCTGCTGCTTCTCAAAACAAAAGGAAAAACCCACGGTTACGATCTGGCAGGTGCCCTGAACGACTATGCCCTGAGCGATTCAATCGTCGAGCCGGGAGCCCTGTACCGGACGCTTCGTCGACTGGAAGAAAACGGCTATGTCTCTTCCACCTGGGATGTCAGCGGAGCAGGACCGGCGCGAAGAATTTACGAACTGACCCCTGCCGGCGATGTGCATCTCCAGGAATGGGGAGAGGTTCTGGAGCGGCTTTCACTGTCCCTTGGCAGGTTTGTGCTTGATGTGCGTACGTCGGTCGCTATACCCGACAGTGAGGGTGTTTAGCGTGTTGTGCCGGTAGTGCGCGCGCCACACAGTGACCGTTCCTGGTACAAGCTTTCCCTTGGGTACTCCATGAAAAACCCTGTACGAAAAAACGGTTTACAGGCATCATGGCTGCTCGCGGCAGGTCTGCTCCTCTCTGTGCTCCTTGCCTGGTTTGCCGTTGTTCAATACCGCCAGGCGATCCCTGTTGCAGAAGAGAATCTGCGCGGACTCTCCCTGTCGCTCTCCGCGGCAGTGGAAGCGCTTGTGGCGAAAGATCCATCCTTTCTCTCCTTGAAGGCCTTCGGTACGACGGATCTGGCCTACTTTGCCCTGCTCGACCGCAGCGGAAAAATCCTCTACCATTCCAATAATAATCTTATCGGTACATACGTTTCAGATCAGCGCTTTGCCCCGGTCTTTACTTTGGCGGAAACCTCTGCCGTGCGGACGAAGTTGGGAACAGGAGAGGAAATCTACGAATCGAATGTGCCGGTTCATTCCAACGGACAGGTCATGGCACTTCGCCTGGCACTTCACACCTACCGCGCCGATGCCGTAATTCGCCGGGCCAGGGCAGAGGTGCTGGTAGTTTTTTCCCTGCTTGCGACCGCCTGGGTCATGGGTGTGCTCCTCTATCGCTTTTCGCAGCGGGCCGAAGCCCACAGAGAGGAAATGTCCCGGCGCGAACGTTTTGCCCAACTAGGCGAGATGGGTGCCGCGATTGCCCACGAGATTCGCAACCCCCTTTCCGGAATCAAGGGATATGCGCAGTTGCTTCTGGAAGACCCTTGCAGTTCAGGAGACGGAAGCCCTGCCGCGATGATTGTGGAAGAGTCCCTTCGCTTAGAACGGTTGGTAAACGACCTTCTCTCGTATGTCCGTACGCGCGCACTTCCGGCAGAACCGGTGCGAATCGCCGAGGTCCTCGGCTGTTCTCTCAACATGATTGCCTCTGATGCGGAAAAAGAGTCCGTGGCTATTACCGTCAATCTCAAGGATGACCTTCTGGTGGCAGGGGAGAGGGATGAATTGGAACAGGTTTTTCTGAATCTTTTGCGGAATGCACTTCAGGCAATGCCGGAGGGTGGGCGTCTCCAGGTATCGATGAGGGCAGAGAAGCGTGCCGTTGCCATTGAAATATGCGACACGGGACATGGTATTCCGGTAGGAGACTGGTCGCGGATATTCACGCCCTTTATGACGACCCGGGCCCGCGGGACCGGACTTGGGCTGGCGATCAGCAGGAAAATAATTGAAGAATGGGGCGGCAGCATCAGTGTTGCAGGCAGTTCGCCTTGCGGGACAGTCATTGAGGTGACGCTTCCACTCTTCAGGAAGGGCTGAAGACTCTGCATGGCTATTCAGTAAACTTTACGCATAATGGAGCACTTTATGGAACGAATACTCGTGGTTGAAGATGATGCCACTTTTCGAAGTCTGCTGAAAACAATACTTGCAGGAGAGGGATACGATGTCGTTGATGTTTCCGCAGCCGAAAAGGCGCTGGAAATACTGCGCATTCAGGAATTTGACCTTGTTGTTTCCGATTTGCTGATGCCGGGAAAGAGTGGTATGGAACTCTTCCGGGAGACACGGAATTTCTTCGTGCCGCCGCCCTTTGTGCTGCTAACAGCGTATGGCACCATAGAGGAAGCTGTCGATGCCATGAAGGAAGGAGCGGCAGATTTCCTTACGAAACCACTGAAGGACCCTGCCGCATTGAGAGCTTTGGTGCGCAAGATTCTGGATACTGGTCGCCGCGAAAGAGAGTATCTATCCTTGAAAGAGGTTGAGAGTGCGGGCCTGCCACCAGAAAACCTGATCTTTGCAGGAAAGTCGATGGAAGAGGTCCGCCGGCTGGTCCACGATGTGGCCGGGACCGGAACAACCGTCATCATTTACGGAGAGAGTGGTACCGGCAAGGAACTTATTGCCCGCACGCTCCATCTTCTCAGTCCCCGCAGGGCTGCTGGTTTCATACCGGTAAACTGTGCCGCGATCCCGGATACCCTGCTGGAGAGCGAGTTGTTCGGTCACGAAAAAGGGGCTTTTACCGGTGCCGTGCAGGCACGCCGCGGCAAGTTTGAACTTGCCCAGGGCGGTACCCTCTTTCTCGATGAAATAGGTGAGATGCCGCTGGCCCTCCAGGCCAAACTTCTGCGGGTTCTCCAGGAGAAATCCTACGAGCGAGTCGGCGGTAGCCGTGAAATACGGGCGGATGTCAGAGTTCTTGCAGCAACCAACAGGAATCTTGAAAATGATGTGAGAGACGGGCTGTTTCGTGAGGACCTGTATTATCGTCTCCAGGTTTTTCCGGTCAACTTGCCTCCCCTGCGTGAGCGGCAGGATGCCATAGCTGCGCTGACCGAGCATTTTGTGTTGCATTTCGGGAGGCTGACCGGAAAACGGAGGCCTGCGGTCACGCCAGAGGCGATGGCCGCTCTGCAGTCGTATCAATGGCCAGGAAATGTACGCGAACTGCAAAATGCCATAGAGCGGGCGGTAATCCTCGCCCGGTCGGATATTGCTGTCGCGGATCTTCCCGCTACGCTGGTTGCTCCTGTGGTCGCCGGCAAGGAACAGGGTGGCCTCAAGGGGCTAGAGAGGGAGGCAATCATTGCGACTTTGAAAAGAACCGGTGGGAATCGGAGGAGGGCGGCCGAGGAATTGGGGCTTTCCCGGAGGACTCTCCAGTATCGGCTGAAAGAGTATGGGTTGATTGAGGAAGTTTGATCTTATTGATGCAAAAATTGCGCTGCTGGTGCGGAGGTGCACCTTCATTATCTCGAATTACTTCTTTACGAGATGATTATACTAATAATAACAGCATGTTATGTTTGTGATGTGTTTGGCATGGCAATTGTAATACTCGAGTAGCAGTACAATCTCGATGGAGGAGGAATTGTCATGGATAGTAGCAAATATGTAGTGTATGGAGTTGTTGCCGTGTGTGCCCTGGCGCTGACAGGTGAAGTGTTTGCAGCAGGTGAGCGAGAGGTGGCGTCAGCGGGGCGAGAGGGTGGCTGCCCAGGACCTCGAGCATGGTGAAGACGCAGACCAAAACCCAGGACCAAACAAAGACCCAGAGCCGTCAGCATTTGCAGGATGGCTCTGGTGGTGGGATAGGCGGCTGGAATGGGCGCAGCCCAGGGGCAGATGAGGCAGCTTGGCCTAGGCGACGGTACCGACATGGCTACCAGGCCGCTGGATGGTACTGGGTATGGCTCGCAGAACCAATAATCAATCTGTTTCCGGATTGCCACGCTATGGCTGCCGGATAGGTGAGGAGTTAGAATGAAGATAGGCCGTTTTCTTTTTCTCGTAGTGATCCTGGGTGCTGGCTCGTTTTTTCAGCCAGCGCTCTCCCATGCCTTTTGGGGTTTTGGGGAAGATGCTGCGCGGGAAAGAAGCGGCCTTGACTTCGACCGAGGTTATGACCGGAACACGGAAACAACGGTCCGGGGCAAGGTTGTTTCCGTTGAGCCTCGAGAGGGGAGCGCCCCTGTCATTATCTCCATCAGTCTGGGCGAACGAGGAGCTTTCGATTGTAGCCGCCCCTGCCTGGTACTGGTCCGATGGAGGAATTCCCGTGAAGCCAAAAGACGTGCTTGTTGTGACCGGTTCTAAGGCCCAGGGGAAAGACGGGAAAATCTATCTCATCAGTCGCGTGATTACCAATCAAAACGGCAGCGAAACTGTTACTCTGCGGGACGAATCCGGAAGGCCTGGCTGGCATGGCGGCAGCCGGATGCGGAATGGCGCAACCGGTTTTCAGCACCGCATGGGCGGTGGAGGGAGGAGAAGGTGAAGAAGATACTGGGACGTTCAGCCACACTGTCTTTGGTAGTATGGAGTTTTTTTCTGGTGTCTGTGGCCGATGCCGGCAATTTTACGGTTTCAACCGGACTGGGGGTAGAGTTTGCAACGGGCGACTATGGAACCGGCAAAACCACCGATTCCGTTACGATCCCTTTGACCATTGATGTTTATCCGACGAAACGTTTTGAGTTTGAACTGGTTATTCCGTACCTCTACCAGAGCAATAGCTTCACTACTTCCGCTGGCGGGGTGCGGTTCGGGCGGAACGGCTCAGGTGGGGTTTTTTTTCTGAACGGATCGAACGGAAATGGCGCCGGAGGATCTTTAGCCGGGATCATTCTCGCCAACGATGAGAACCGCTCGCAGAGCGGACTCGGCAATATTTCCCTCAAGAGCGGCTATATCATACTCGAAGAAGGGGCTGTTGCTCCGCAGGTGAAACCGATCCTATATGTTGAATTTCCGACTGCTGACAGGGACAAGGGGCTCGGGACCGGTGAGTTCGTGACCGGCCTCGGGGTTGCCGTGGACAAATGGTTCGGCAACTGGCAGGCCTACCTGGAAGGAAGCTATAATTTTCAGGGCTCCTCTAACCTGTATGCCCTGAAGGATTTCTTTAGCTACGAAGCAGGGCTGGGCTATCAGGTTACGGGCCGCTTTCTGGCGAATCTTGCTCTGCTGGGGGCAACGAAGCCAGTGGAAGGGGCTTCTGATCTTCTGGAGACGAGGGTGAAACTTGCGTACCGGTTGAGCGCCAAGGCGCGAATTGAAGGATACCTGGCAGCGGGACTTACCGACGGCAGTCCTGATTTCGGTACTGGTGTGGCAGCCTTCTATACATTTTGACAGCCTCGTTCCGCTGGCTGAAACATGGCAGGTAACCGCCCCTGCATTCTTCGTGAATGCAGGGGCTTTACTTTTTCGGTGATTAAAACCGCCATGACTGCTACGTCAATACGGTTCCCTGTGGCGACTGTTTCTGGTGCATGGGATTGTTTAACTGCTTGCAGTAAGGGCTGGCAAAGACTCAACGGTAGGGGCGGGGCAAGCAGCGCTCCTACTGTGTTATCACTAGGAACCGGTCGTCAAAGTATTTTTCGAGGACCGGTTTTACTTCCTTCCACGAGAGCCCGCCCCCACCGCATCCGGGGCGCGGTACTACTACCTTTTTCCATCCCATTGCTTCAGTCAAAGCTACCAGTTCCTGCGTTGATCTTTCGATAAGCCTCAGATCGGGGTTTTCGAAAGGGGAGTGCTCGACCGGGAAGTTCACAATTCCATTGCCGAGATCCATGACATGATTCCCTTGTTTCGCGAGGAGAGTTCCAAGAGTTCGGGCAAGGTCGGGAAAGCGCTCTCCTGCCTGGCGGGCACAGCCGCGTCCAAGCAGCGCTTTACCGCTTTTCGAAACCATGCCATTGGTGGTTACCGCAATTATTTCTTTGCCGTAATGGTCCCAGATATTTCCTTGAATTTCTTTCATGGTGTTTTTATTTGTAGATACCGTTTCATTCTAGCTGGTTAACGATATACTTGTTGGCAGCCTGTGGTGATTCATTCCGTTTCCCTTTTTTCATTTCTTCAAGCGGGAAACTTCCTGGATATATTTCAACGCTAGTTTCCCGTATTTTTACGCTAGAGTCAATCCACCATTGGGAGGAAGAACTTTTCATGAAAACGAAAGGTGCTTACAACCATGTTCCATGGCCTTTGATCATTGCCTTCTGTCTGCTGATGGTGTTGATCCTGGTCACGGGATACCTCTTCTACGATGACCAGCAAAAACAGCTCAGACATGAAAAATTCAACGATCTTTCTGCCATTGTTGATCTAAAAGTAGACCAGATTGTTAAGTGGCGCTCTGAGCGGTTGCTGGATGCCGTCTATTTTCGGGAAAATCTGGAGTTTATAAAAAGTGTCCAGCGTTTTGCGGAAAATAGAGCTTCTAGCCAAGAGCGTCAGAACCTGCTGAGATGGCTTGCTCCTTTGCTGAGTAACCCGGAGTACCGTATTATCGTTCTCATTGATTCCAAGGGAGTGGAACTGGTACGCGTTGGCCCCCCTGGGGAGACAGTGGGGAAATTTGCCCAGGAGTCTATCCGTAGGGCGCACCATGTCCAGAAGGTAATACTGTCCGATTTCCATTACGGTGAACAGGCCCATATCCACCTTGATATGCCGGTTCCCCTCTCCCGGAAAACCGGTGCGGGTGAGGTCGCGGTGGGTACTCTTTTGCTGCGTATCGATCCATTTAAGCACCTTTATCCTCTCGTGCAATCATGGCCAACTTCACGCAGAACTGCAGAAACCCTTCTAGTGAGACGTGATGACAATGACGTGCTTTTTCTCAATGAGCTCCGGTATCGCAAGGGAACGGCGCTTGTCCTTCGCGAATCGATCAGTCCTGCAGGCTGTGTAGCGGCGAAGGCGATCCTGGGAAAGGGAGGGAATTACGAGGGCCGTGACTACCGGGGGATGCCGGTGTTGGCCGCGGTCAGGCAGGTGGCAGGCTCTCCCTGGTTCCTTGTGGCAAAGATCGACAGAGATGAGCTGCTAACCCCTCTCAGGAGACGGTCCAGGTATATGGTGGCGGTGATCCTGCTCCTGGTTCTGTCCGTCGGATCGCTTACGGGATTGTACTGGAGGCATCAGCGTGCCCGCTTCTATCGTGAACTTTATCAGGAAGAGCATAAGCACAGGATGCTTTTGGACAGGATCGAGTACCTGACCCGAAACGCCAACGATAGCATTCTCCTGCTTGATGGTGAATTTCATGTCATTGAAGCAAACGAGAAGGCACTGGAAGTCTACGGTTTCTCGCGAGAAGAGATCACCAAAGTCACCCTGCAAGAGCTTCGTTGCGGGACAGTGGTGCCTGATTTGGCTGAACGGATGCGACAGGTAAAGGAAGAGGGAGGGCTGGTTTACGAAAGCACCCATTGCCGCAAGGATGGCAGCAGCTTCCCGGTTGAGATAAGTATCCGTTATCTGGAGGTGGACGGTCAGATTTATTACCAGTCAATTATCCGCGATATCAGTGATCGTAAAAAAGCGGAAGCGCGCATCGAACGTTTGTCTCACCTGTATCAGGCCCTCAGTCAGGTGAACCGCTGCATCGTATATGCGAAAAACAGGACCGAGCTCATTATTTCAATCTGTCGCACGATCGTTGAAAATGGCCGATTCAGTATGGCGTGGGTGGGCTTTGTGGATAGCACGACAGGTCGTGTGGTCCCGTTCGGAAAGTACGGATGTGATGATGGTTATCTTGAAGATGTGTTGATTTCCATCGACGATATTCCCGAAGGGCAAGGTCCGACCGGAAGAGCGATCCGTGAAACTCATCACGTCATGTGTCAGGATATCGGTTCAGATCCGATCATGGAGCTATGGCGCGAGAAAGCACGTGCACGAGGGTATCGTTCTTCTGCGGCATTCCCCTTGCTTGTCTCAGGTAAGTGTGTCGGGGCACTTACCGTGTATGCCCCGGTTCCGGATATTTTCGATGATGAGATAGTTTCCCTTCTTGATGAACTTTCCTCGAATCTTTCCCATGCGCTGGAGTCTCTCCAGCGTGACGAGGCCTTGGAGGCCAGCCGCGAGCGGCTTCTCTTTGCCATGAAATCATCATCAATGGGGGCCTGGGATTGGAATCTCGAGGAGGATACCCTTGTTTGGGATGACTCTCTGTATGCGTTGGTCGGCGTTGAGCCCGGTCAGTTTTGCTGCAGCATTGATAATTTTATGCCGTTGATCCATCCGTCTGACCGGGAAAAGGTCAGGCAGGAGTTCAAAGACGTGCTGGCTTCAGGTTACGACTATGAAAGTAAATATCAACTAGTGCGACCGGATGGTGTTATTCGCAATTTTCACGCAAAGGGCAGGGTGTATCGAAACGAGCAGGGAAATCCTGTTCGGATGGCAGGTGTGTCTTGGGACATTACCGACAAAATGCAGAAATCGCTCCAGCAGCAAAAGCAGAAAGAACTTCTTCAGACCATGATGGATACTATTCCGGTGATGATCTGCTATTTCGATACCGACGGCTTCCTAAAGTGGGCGAATTCCGAGTGGGAGAAGACGCTTGGCTGGTCGTTGCTGGACCTGAATCCCGAGGAGGTTCTGGAAAGATGCTGTCCGGAGCACGAGGAACGGGCCCGTATGATGGAGTTCTACAGCACTGCCAATGGGACATGGGCCGACTTTAGGATGTGTTCCCGCAGTGGCAGTATTCTCTACACGACCTGGGCGTCCGTGAGGCTCTCCGATGAAACGATCTTTGCCATCGGGCGGGACATTAGTGATCGCGTGAAGTCCAATAATGAAATACTAAGCCTTAATGCCGGGCTGGAAGAAAGGGTTCGGGAGAGGACAGGACAGTTGGAGGAGGCAAACCGTGATCTGGAGTCATTCTCCTACTCCGTTTCCCACGACCTGCGGGCACCCCTGCGAGCCGTCAAGGGGTTCGTAAACATTCTGAAGGATGAGCATGGCAAAGACCTCGGTCAGGAGGGAATCAGGCTTACCAACCTGATCGTTGAGAACACGGACAGAATGGGACGCTTGATAGCAGACCTTCTTTCATTCTCCCGGGTGGGCAGGTTCGAGATTTCCCGGAAGTTTGTTTCGATGTCGGAGATTGTCCGTTCCGTCATCGATGAGCTTCAATCACGGGGAGACTGCGGAGGGGTCGAGTTCCATCTGGAGCCTCTTCCCCGTGCAGCGGGAGATGAAGCCATGTTTCGACAGGTGTGGATGAATCTTTTATCAAATGCTCTCAAATTCACTCTTCCAAAAGGCGCCGGACGTATCGAGGTCAGTTCTCTCTCTCGTGAGGGAGAGAATGTCTATCGGGTGAAAGATTCAGGAGTCGGTTTTGATGGGGAGTTTGCCGACAAGCTCTTTGGAATCTTTCAGCGGCTTCATTCGTCAGCTGATTTTGAAGGCTCCGGTGTAGGTCTGGCTATCGTGCAGCGGATCGTAACCCGCCATGGCGGAAAGGCCTGGGCGGAAGGTGTTAAAGGCGAGGGGGCGACGTTTTATTTTTCACTGCCGCAATTGGAAAGACAACTGATCTGAAATCGGGGTAGGGAAATCGGATTAAGAAATGCGGGGTAAGGATTACGAACTGATCGAGAATCGGATTAAGGATTAAAGGTTACCTCTTACTCCTTAATCCGCAGTTCATACCCCGCTTTCCTTAATCCTTACTCCGCCTCTGCCTTTAAAGCCCTACCTCTTTCGCCAGCTTCTTCCAGGCCGGCAGACTCCTCTCAATCATCCCTTTGTCTACACAGTAGGCGATACGGAAGTGCCCCGGAGCGCCGAATCCCGCTCCCGGTACCAGCAAAATCTGGTATTCCTGGGCGAGCTTGACAAACTTCACGTCATCCGGGATGGGCGACTTCGGGAAAAAGTAAAAGGCGCCGTCCGGTTTGACCATGCTGAATCCCATGGCAGTAAGGTTGTCGTAGAGGATGTCGCGTTTTTCCCGATATTCTTCGATATTCACCGAAACACGTTGTAGTTTAGTTACCAGTCGCTGCATGAGGGCCGGCGCATTGACGAAGCCCAGCACCCGGTTGGCAAAGATCGCTCCTTGCATAAAGGTTGTTACATCGTTCATGCGGGGATTTGCGGCCAGGTAGCCGATTCTTTCACCGGGCAAGGCCAGGTCTTTGCTGTGTGAGGTGACGATGACCGAGTTTTTCACATAGGGGAAGATATTCGGTACCTCATGGCCGTCGTAACAGATGCGGGCGTAAGGTTCGTCAGAAATGAGCAGTATCTGCCTTGAATTTTCCTGCTCTTTGCGCTGCAGCAGTTTTCCCAGTTTTCGCAAGTCTCCGGCCGGATAAATGACCCCGGTCGGATTGTTGGGAGAGCAGATGATTATGGCCCTGGTTTTTGGGGTGATGGCATTTTCGATGGCGGTCAGGTTGAGCTGAAAGGTTTCCTTGTCAGTCCAGGCCTCAACGGGAACGCCGCCATGATTGTCGATGTAGAATTTGTATTCCACAAAGAAGGGGGTGAGGATGATAACCTCATCGCCGGGATTGAGGATTGTTTTGAGCGCCACATTCAGTGCCCCGCCGGCACCACAGGTCATGATCACATGGCTGCCCTTCACCTCCAGCCCGGATTTCTCCGCCAGAACCTCCGCAACCGCCTGCCTGGTTTCCTCGTACCCCGCATTGTTCATGTAGCGGTGCATGCCGGGAATGGGGTGCTTTGCCAGCTTTAGGAATTCTTGTTCGAATTCGGCCGGTGGTTCAACCGTGGGGTTGCCAAGGGTGAAGTCGAAGACATTTTCCGCACCATGAATGCTGCGGAGTTTTTCACCTTCTTCGAACATCTTCCGTATCCATGAGGCATTTTCAATGAAACCGGCAATTTTCCGGGCAATGGGCATGGAAGTATCTCCTTATTTTCTTGAGCGGGATGGTTTTGGCATATTTTGCTGGATGGATAGTGAATTTTTACCATGATTGGCGGTTGCAAGGCAAGAAAAGCTTGGCGTTGCCAAGCTTGTTCGGAGTGGCGAAAACACTGAATCAGCCTGCTTTGTGGTCATATTCATCCTTTACAAGGCGCTTTTCCGCATGCTACTATTCCGAAGTTTGCAGGGCCACAAACAGTTTGCGATGAAAGGATAATCGGGGATATGTCAGGTCATAATAAATGGAGCACCATAAAGCACAAAAAAGGCGCTGCTGATGCCAAGCGTGGGAAGGTCTTCACCAAAATCATCAAGGAATTAACCGTTGCCGCAAAAATGGGGGCAGCTGATCCAGATGCGAACCCACGGCTGCGCACCGCCATTGACAAAGCAAAAAGCGAAAACATGCCGAAGGACAACATCGAGCGGGCCGTCAAGAAGGGTTCCGGCGGGCTTGAAGGTGTAAACTACGAGGAAACGACCTATGAAGGCTATGGTCCTGGTGGTGTTGCCGTCCTGGTAGAGGTGATGACCGATAACCGCAACAGAACCGTGTCCGATGTGCGGAGCATTTTCTCCAAGTGCAACGGTAACATGGGCGAAGCGGGCTGCGTTGCCTGGTTGTTCGACAAGAAGGGTCTGATTGTCTATCCCGAGGGTACTGACTTTGATGCACTGTTCGAGGCTGCCTTGGAAGCCGGTGCCGACGACGTTGCCGATGAGGACGGACAGATTGAGGTAGTGACCGAACCCTCTGCCTTTATCGAGGTTAGGGAGGCGCTGGAAAAAGCCGGATTTAAGCACGAGTCCGCCGATGTCACCATGATTCCCCAGACCATGGTCAAACTGGAGGGCAAGCAGGCCGAGAGCATGCTGAAGCTCATGGACAGGCTGGAGGATAACGACGACGTCCAGAACGTCTACGCTAACTTCGACATCTCGGATGAAGAGATGGAAAAGATGATGTAAGGGCTTCGGTGGGGCGGGCAAATGGCCCGCCCCTTCGAGTTTTATTCTGTAGGGGTAGAGCAATTTCTACCAATTCGGTGTCCTCGCCCGGCGCATTGCACGACCCTCTCCCTCATGGGGGCCGTCTACGTTTTTATTAGGTATTATCGCATGAAAATTCTCGGCATCGACCCGGGTTCGCGGATAACCGGCTACGGCATCATCGTGAAGGAAGGCAATCGCCTGATTCATGTGGACAACGGTGCCATCTTCACCGATGCGGCAAAGGATTTTCCCCTTCGTTTGCAGCGGATCTACCGAGGGCTCACCGAAATCATCGAACGTTTTCAGCCCGAAGTGGTTGCCGTGGAAAATATTTTTTTCGCCAAGAATGTCCAGAGCGCCCTGAAGCTCGGGCAGGCGCGGGGAGCGGCAATCGTGGCTGCGGTCAATGCCGGTCTTCCCGTGTATGAATACTCCGCTCTCCAGGTAAAGCAGGCAGTTGTCGGTCATGGAAAGGCTGCCAAGGTGCAGGTTCAGCAGATGCTCAAGGTGTTCCTCAACCTTCCCGAAGTCGCGCAGGAGGATGCCTCGGATGCACTTGCCGTGGCGGTCTGCCATGCCCATTCCTACAGAATGAACGATCTTCGGAGGCACACGGGATGATTGCCCTTCTTACCGGTAAAATTGCCCATAAATCGCCCGAGTACATCATCCTCGACGTCAACGGTGTCGGCTACCGGGTCCAGATACCCTTTTCCACCTACTACGAACTCCCCGAAGGTGGGGCGCTGATATCCCTCAACATCTATACCCATGTGAAAGAAGACGCCATCAGCCTTTATGGTTTCAGGACTGCGGACGAAAAGACCTTCTTTCAGTTGCTCATCTCTGTTTCCGGCATCGGCCCAAAACTGGGCAAAGACATTCTATCTAATATCCAGGTGAATGAACTGGCTTCCGCCATCCTTCGCGGAGACCTGGCGCGACTCTCCGCTGTTCCCGGTATCGGCAAGAAAACCGCGGAACGCATGGTACTGGAATTGAAGGACAAGGTGCAGAAGCTGGAGTTTGCCGGCACCACTGTCGGTGGCGAGCACCTGATGCCAACCTCGGGAATCGAGGAAGATGTTGCTTCGGCCCTGATCAACCTCGGCTATAAAGAGGCGGTGGTAAAGAAAGCCCTTGCCGAGATGCGGGTATCGCCGGACGACTCCATGGAGCAGGTGTTGAAGCAGGCGTTGAAGTCGTTGATGAAGTAACGTAAGGCGGATAGAGGAATGCGGATTACGGATTAAGGATTAGGGTTGAGCTCGCCGGATTCTGGTTCTGATTACTGTTTGCAATGTTTAACGTTGTGAACCAACCTTGAGTATTGAACTAAACAGGCTGTGTACATGACCCGAATCATCGCACCACAGACAACCGAAGATGATGTTCTCTTTGAATCCTCGTTGCGTCCTCGCGCACTAGAAGAATATGTGGGGCAGCAGAAGGCCAAGGGAAATCTCCAGCTTTTCATCGACGCAGCCCGCGGGCGCGGCGAGGCGCTGGATCACGTGCTGCTCTGCGGTCCGCCGGGTCTTGGCAAGACGACCCTGGCAAACATCATTGCCGTCGAGATGGGGGTGAGTATCAAGTCCACGTCGGGACCGGTTATCGAACGGCCGGGGGATCTGGCCGCCATCCTTACCAATCTCGAACCGCACGACGTCCTTTTTATTGATGAGATCCACCGTCTCTCCCATGTGGTGGAGGAGATCCTCTATCCGGCCATGGAGGATTATCAGCTGGACATCATTATTGGCCAGGGTCCGAGTGCCCGCACTATCAAACTGGATCTGCCGAAATTTACTCTGGTTGGTGCCACTACCCGTGCCGGTCTGCTCTCTTCACCTCTCCGGGACCGTTTTGGCGTCGTTTCACGCCTCGAATTCTATACTGAGCAGGAACTTTCCATTATCGTGACCCGCTCCGCCCGTATTCTCGGCATTGACATCGAGCCGGAAGGTGCCACGGAGATGGCACGCCGCAGTCGGGGTACCCCCAGGGTGGCGAACCGCCTGCTGCGGCGGGTGCGCGATTTCGCCCAGGTGCGTGCCGACGGTATCATAACCCGGCAGGTTGCCCATGATGCCCTGCTGCTGCTGGAGATCGACGAGCGGGGCTTTGATCCCATGGACCGCTTGATCATGCTCACCATCATTGACAAGTTCTCCGGAGGTCCGGTGGGGCTCGACACAATTGCCGCGGCGATCTGCGAGGAAAGTGATACTATTGAGGACGTCTACGAGCCATACCTGATCCAGAATGGTTTTCTCAATCGCACGCCCCGGGGCAGAGTTGCCACGCGGGCGGCCTATCTCCATTTCGATCGTCCAATTCCTGAATCACCACAAGGGAAGCTATTCTAGCCATGCAGCTGGTCTTCGATTTTCCACCCAAAACGCGCTATACCTTCGAAAACTTTGTCGTCTGCAACGGCAATCGCGCTGCCTATCACTTTGCCCGGCAGCTTGCCGCCGGCGGTGGAAACGAAAGTCTCCTCTACCTCTACGGTCCCTCGGGGTGTGGCAAGACCCATCTCCTGTCCTCTGTTGGCAGCCTGCTTTCCTTCCAGACCGATCAGCCTGCGCCCTATATCTCATTTCGCGATATCGACCAGCTCTACCAGGGCAACTATCCGACAGAAGGCGCTTCGCTCCTCGGGGAGCGTTTTGCCGGTGCGCCCGCGCTGCTGATTGACGACATCCACCTGATTCCGGATAATGCCAGTATCAGGGTTGAGGTCTGGCAGCTCTTCAACGATTTCTATGGGGCCGGGAAGAAGATACTGGTAACCGGTTTTTACCCGCCCAAAGAACTGCCTCATCTGGACGATCACCTCATTTCCCGCCTGCTCTGGGGTCTGGTTGCCGGCATGGATATCACCGATGACGAATCCCGTCGCATGATCCTCGCGAAGCTTGCCGAAGACCGGCAGGTTATTCTGCCCGGGGATGTTGCCGAGTATATTCTCAAGAATGTGCGCAGAGATGTACCGTCGCTTCTCGATGCCCTGGAGAAGGTCAGCCGATATGCCTTGTCCGAGAGTCGCAAGATAACGCTCCGGCTGGCGCGGGAAGTAATCGGGCGGAGTTAACTGAAAGTTTGAAACCATCAGAAAAAACAGAGGAGGAATCCAATGTCTGAATTCAAGGATGTAACGATAGTTAAGAAGGCCAATGTCTACTTTGATGGCAAGGTAACGAGCCGGACGATCCTGTTTTCCGATGGCAGCAAGAAGACCCTCGGAATTATGTTGCCGGGCGAGTACACCTTTAACACCGCTGCGGCCGAGTTGATGGAAGTTCTGGCCGGCGATGTGGAGTTTTCCATCGGCGGATCGTCGGAGTACAAAGCGGTCAAGGGCGGCGAGGCTTTCGAGGTTCCGGCGAATTCCAGCTTTACCGTGAAGGTCAAGACGGTGATGGATTACTGCTGCTCGTTTCTTGATTAAGGTAGATAGGCTGAGGACTGAAGGCTGAAGGATTGCTTGTTCCTATAGTGCAGTTTCCTTCAGCCTGCTTTTATGACAACCGCTATTAACCATATAATCGGACGTTTCGCCCCTTCGCCCACCGGCCCCCTGCATCTCGGCTCCCTGGTTACGGCACTCGGCAGTTATCTGCTGGCCAAGCAGGGCGGTGGGCAGTGGCTCCTTCGTATCGAAGACCTGGACACCCCGAGGGTGGTTCCCGGGATTGCCGATGATATGCTTCGCACCCTTGAGATTCTCGGCTTTCAGTGGGATGGTGAGGTCATGTGGCAGAGTTGTCGCAGCGATGCTTATTCCTCGGCACTAGAGAGACTCCTGCAGAATGGCGTCGCCTATCCATGCGGCTGTTCCCGTGCGGAAATCGCCCGTATTGCAACGGCACCCCATGCGGGTGATGAGGGTCCGGTTTATCCCGGTCTCTGCCGGGACGGGCTGCCTGCAGGGAAAAGTGCCCGTTCGATTCGTGTTCGGACAGATGAAGAGCCGGTCTGCTTCCGGGATGGGCTGAAGGGGCAAGTCTGCCAGAACCTTGCCGCCCTTGGGGGCGATTTTGTGGTCAAAAGGGCGGATGGTCTTTTCGCCTACCATCTGGCCGTGGTGGTGGATGACGCGGAATCGGGTGTGAACCAGGTTGTGCGTGGTGCCGACCTCCTTTCTTCCACGCCCCGGCAGATCCATCTGCAACGACTCCTGGGCTTACCTGAGCCTGGTTACTTTCATTTTCCCCTTGTAACAAACTCCGACGGTACAAAACTCAGCAAACGGGACAATGCCGTTTCCCTTGCCTCAAGCTGCAACCTGGAGCGGGAAGGGCACCTGCTGCTTTTTGATTCGCTCCGCTTTCTCGGGCAAAATCCTCCTTTGTTTCTTCATGACGCTTCCTGCGTCGAGATTCTTTCCTGGGCTGTTGAGCACTTTTTGCTTGCTGCGGTACCCCGTGTGCCGGGGCCTTTTCCCTTCTCTTCCTGATAAAACTCTCCATTTCCGTTCTGATATCGACCACAAATTCAGTCCTTGCCTGTCAGTTATTCAGAAAGTATTTATGCTGAATTGGTCGTCAGTCGTCAGGTGAATATTGTATATTCTGCTTTACATGAAAAATGATGATCTTTAATCCATATAGCTTATGACAATCGGTTTCAGTAAAAGTAATCTTTACGCAGAGTCAAGTTTTTTGGATTTTGCATGGAATTCCGGGCGAAGCCACTTATCTGATGCGATCCAGTCTGTGCTTGTAAAGGTAGTTTGCCCCCTGATAATATCCCAGTGCATCGAGTACATTGTCATCCTGTAGTTTTGACTCGGTGGTGTTTCCGTCATTGCGGTCAAATTGGTAGAATTCGACTATTTTCTTGGGGTCGAGAATCACCATTTTATTGTCTTTCAAGTAACCGAGTTTCTCGTAGGTTGTTATAAACGCACGACCTTCTTTTGGCCCCATCTCCAATATGTCTTTGCCGAGAAATTTCGTTGTATAACTGAAATTCAGTAGGCCAAGGACCGTCGGTGCAATATCGATCTGGCTACACAACGTATCGACCGTTCTTGGTTTGATCAGTTCCGGAGCGTAGATCATGAGGGGTATTTGGTAATGTTTAATCGGCAAGGCAATCTTGCGTGCGCTACCTGCACAATGGTCCGCGACGAAAACGAATATGGTTTGCTTGAACCAGGGCTGATTTGAGGCATTGTCCAGTAATTTGCCGATGGCGTAATCGGCGTACTTGACCGCCCCATTCCTTCCCGTATGAGACGGAATATCAATCTTGCCATCAGGATAGGTATACGGCCGGTGATTCGAGGTCGTCATCACGACACTGAAGAACGGCTTGCCCTGTGTGTAGGAACTGTTTGCCTCCTTGATAACTTTGCGGTACAGGTCCTCGTCACAGGCTCCCCAAGCGTTGTCGAAGGTCACTTCATTGGCAGAGAAGTCGGTTTTGTCAACGGTTTTGAAACCGTTGTGGGCAAAGAAATAGTTCATATTATCGAAATAGCCGTGGCCAGCGTAGATGAATTTGTTGTCGTAGCCCCTTGTTTTCATCAACGCTCCCCAAGAGAAGAAATTCTCATTGTGTGGGCGTTTGATGATGGACCTTCCAGGCAAAGGCGGTATGGAAAGGTTGACAGCTTCAAGGCCGCGGACTGTTCTGGTGCCGACCGCATACAAATTGCTAAAGAACAGTGATTTGGTCGCCAACTGGTCGAGATTGGGAGTCAACCGGTCCGTGTTGCCAAATGCCTTCAGGTATTCCCCGCTCATGCTTTCCTGGACTACGACAATAACGTTGAGCCTCTTTTCGCTGCCTTCATGGTGGATGTTACGGGTCAGGTCCTGGACATCTTTGCTCACGAAGTGGTTATTCCCTTGCTGTACGAGATTTCTGAGTCGAGCCAGCACTATTTTGTTGTCTTTGGTGGCGTAAAATTGATCATAGTCCAACTCGTTATTGACGAATGCCGCAACGAGTTTGTAAAGGCCGTTATCCGCAAGCTCGTTGACGTAATTGTTTGATGAAAGTGCGAAGGAAGACAAATTGACAAAGGCATAAGAGAGAATGGGCAGGATAAGGAGTACGGAGCACGTTTTAATTCGTTGTTTCAACGTGGTGCTGGTTTGGTGCACGCTGTCCAGGTATTTTTTGAGAAACACAAAAATCACTATATTCACGACAAAAATGGAGCCGAAGATCCAATTGACCGGATACGATTCCTGGATGTTGCGGATGACCTCGGTGGTGTAGATGAGATAGTCAATGGCAATGAAATTGTATCTGGCGGCAAATTCGGCGAAAAAGAAGTATTCGGCGACGATATTGAACATGAGGGCATAGGTAATGACGAAACAGGCGACCCATGCTGCTGGCTTGAAATTGAAGACCCGGTCAGGGGCCAGGATTGCATACAGGACAAAGGGAATGGAGAAGTAGGAGAACGTTACACAATCGAAGAAGAAACCCATTCCGTAAATATGCACCAGTTGAAGAATACCCATATCCATGTTTGGCAGGGCCAGGATGAGAAGTACGGTTCGCGTGATCAATGAGAAGATCATGAATACCAGGAACAGGAGGGATAGCGACTTTAATCTGCCTTTTACAAACATTGTGGGACTCCATTTTGAAAGAGAACGTGCCGAATAACGGTGGAAAGATCCAAACTTGACTGCTGTTTGTCGATGTGCAGGAAATCCTTATATTTGAGGGTTCAGTGGCCTGTTATTCCTGTGGTGTGGTGATTTTTATTTTGGAATTGCCTACTATGCCCGGTGAAACTTAGGTGAAAATTAGGGTCTTGTTTTTCGATCTGGAAATGCATTGTCCACTACTCAGGGCTGGTAGCAGAGCTCAAATCTCAAATCTCAAACTTAGCTTTGCTCCTTGCTGTCATTCTGAAGCAGAACAACTAGCAGGTAGATCACTACGACAACGTTTATGCTGAGCACCGTGACTCTCGGCCAGGTTACACGCCGGGTGACTTCAAAGATCTCGACCGGGATGTACAAGCCGCCGGTCAGGACGGCAAACCACTCAGCCCAGGTCTTTCTCAGCCAGAGGCCGATAGCCTCTATCATTCGCACAACGGAATACATAGCTGCTGCTATTGCCATGTACCAGAGCTTGGTATCGGTTATATGTTCCGTGAGGTCGAGAAATATTCGTGGGTAGTGGCTGGTCGGGTTGAAATGAAAGTATTCAACCAGATGCATCGCTGATTCGTTGATGTCTTTGTGCAGGAATGACAACAGTCCAAAACCTGCCATGAGGACCAGCAACCCTTTTAAACCTTCAAAGAGCGCGACCACGTGCAGCCCTCGCACATGTTTCTCGCTGCTGGTATGTTTGCTGGTTCTAGATGAACTCATAGTCATGTTTGGGGTTGGGTCAAAAGCTTTTCGTTGATGGGATCAGCGTTGGGCTTCCTTTCGATAGTTTCCGACAGCCAGGATTCGTTGTTTGTCATGTATCCCTCTCGTCTGAAGATTTTGCATGGGTTATCCGCATTATCACGTTGCTGCCTTGGGGAAAGTTATCGTTACGCGCAGCCCTGAGTTTGTTTGTTCGCTGGTATAGCCAAGGCTGACTTTCGCACCAAGACGGGTGGAAATGGTCTGGACGATGGATAGGCCGAGGCCGGAGCCAGTCTCATCACTTCCTAAAACACGGTAGAAAGGATCGAACACCCGCTCGCGTTCTGCCTCCGGAATACCGGGACCGCTATCTTCTACCACCAGCGTAGTCACTCCATTAGTGGCTGAAACTGATAAATCGACACGGCCGCCTTCCGGAGTATAGCGAATTGCATTGTCCACCAGGTTTTTTACGAGGGTGATCAAATCAACTTCGTTGGCAATAATTGTGGCGTCAGTGTTGCTCACAACTCCAATGTCGATGCCCTTCGCCTCGGCCAATGGCAACAAATCCTCCAACACGCTCCGATAGACCTGTTGCACGGAAATTTTAGTGTTTGGCATGGTTACCGAGTCCTGGGCTCGCGCCAGTGCCAACATTTGTTCCAGTACTATTTTGCCACGCTTGATACCTTGGCGCAGAGTGCTTAGTCGCTCCTGCGCGTTGGCTGACATTTCAGTATCTGCTAACCGTTCAGCCTGCAGCGACAGTGCAGTCAGGGGTGAGCGCAGTTCGTGCGCTGCATCGGCGACAAAGCGCCGCTGGGCATCCATTGACTGTTCTACACGCCCTAAAAGTCGGTTGATCGCTTCTACGAATGGTCGGATTTCGGCGGGTAATGGTTCGGGAGCAATTGGATGAAGTTCCTGCTCGCCACGATGATCGATTTCGATAGAGAGCTCTGCAACCGGTTTGAAGATTTTGCGGATTAGAACGGCGACTACAAGCAGTAGGATCGGAACCAGTACCAGGAACGGCAGCAGGGTACGCAGCGCACTGTCTCGTGCTATTTCGTCACGGACAGCAATGTCTTGGGCAACGGCCAAGCGCTCTCCACTACCAAGTGTTCTGATTAATACTCGATAGGTTCCATCGCCGAGACTGATGGTTTGCATGCCATCACGGAGGTTTTGCGGCAGAGCTAACGGCGGATTGACAACTCTGCTAACACTGCTTGATAGAGGAGAAGAGAGCAATTGCACAAAGACACGCGATTCTGCCTCAACGTTCACATCTCTGACTGAACCGCCCTCTTGAGAAACAGGCAGATGATGCCGGTCGAACAAGGTAGCGACTTGAAGCAGCACATCGTCCTGTAACTCGTGGGCCTCGTTGAAAGCAGAGAAGAAGGCTATTATCCCGGCAATCAGAGCAATACTCAGAATTGCCAGTGACAACCAGATGGATAGCCTGATTTGGAGCGAGTCTTTTACCTGCCTTTTGATACCCTCCATCCAACGCCCCTCACGTTCTTGATAACCTCGCTGCCCAGTTTCTTGCGCAGGGCATAAATCAGAAAATCCACCGCATTGCTTTCAACTTCCTCACCCCAACCGTAGATCCGGTCTTCTAATTCACTACGAGATAGAATGGCTCCGGGACGAACCATCAAGGCATGCAATAGCGCGAATTCCCGGTTGGATAGCTGCACTGCATCGCCTTCGTGAGTGCGGGCCTCGTGTGTGGCCGGGTCAAGTGACACGATGCCATTGGTCAAAACCGGCACTGCCGCGCCCCCTTTGCGTCGAAGCACGGCGCGCATGCGGGCAAGCAGTTCAGTTATTTCGAAAGGCTTGAGCAGGTAGTCATCCGCCCCTCCGTCCAACCCGTGAATCCGCTCGTCCAATCCATCACGGGCTGTAATGATGAGCACTGGCACCTGGTTGTCCTTACCACGGATAAAACGGAGTACTTCCAGGCCGTCTTTTCCCGGCAAACCGAGGTCAAGCAGTACCAGGTCATAGTGCTGACAGTCAAGTGTGTCGAGGGCAGTTTGCCCATTTTTTACCCAATCAGCGGCGTAGGCAGCATCATTCAGTGCCCCCCGGATTGCTTCTCCGATCATTGGGTCGTCTTCTACCAAAAGAACCCGCATTCATACTCCGGCGACCAGCGAGTCGCGATTGTACTTGAATCACCCACTGGCAGCAGCACTATTGTCATGCTACTCCAGAGTGGCCTGCTTCATAGTATGGTAATTGTTTTACAAAGAAAAGATAGTGAGATTTTTTAATGACATTGTTTTGCCGCCCTTTGCCGAAAAATCAAGATGCTTGTCAGAATGAATCCCAGCAGAACAGCTGAAGCAGAAACGCGGCTTAGTGCCAATCCACCGGCGCTGAGAGGCTTGTCAAGGAAATCTCCAACCACGGCACCAAGGGGGCGCGTGATGATGAATGCCGCCCAGAACAACAGAGTACGAGATATGTTTGTCCAGTAGTATGCCACAACTACCATCGCCAGCAGTGCGCTGAATACCATCGCACCACCCGAATAGCCAAGACCAGCAGTGTCAGCCGTCCAATCGCCCAATGCGGTGCCCAGTGTTTGGGAAAACATGATCGTCACCCAATAGAACATTTCTGCCTTTGGAGAACTGATAGTCTCGACCGATACCGAGCCGAGTGACCGATGCCAGAGGGCCAGCGATGCCAGCAACAAGACAAGCAGTAGCGAAGATCCTCCAGCATAGCCTATTCCAAGAGAACGGTCTGCATAATCGGCCATCGTCGTGCCGACTGTTGTCGTTGCAATGATGGTTGTCCAGTAGAGAAATGGATGAAAGCCCTTTGCCTTGATTTGGGCAGCTACCGCGACGAGAAAAATTGCTGCAAAAATTGCCGTTCCAATGAGATAACCCAGGTTCATCGACATGGACACTGCATCACCGCCGGTTTCACCCAGTGTGGTAGCAGCGATTTTTATTATCCAGAAAATCAAGGTAACCTCTGGAACCTTGCTCAAGGTGCTTTTTGTGCTATTCATATGAATTTCCTTCTTCCTCGTTTCAGTGTTTAGTCAGGATTAGGTCCTTCCGGTGCGTTTTCCAGCAGATTGCCATTTTTGGCATCTATGCCAACTTCCTGTGAGACCTGGTTGTGCCGAATGACGAAGGAATAGCGTAGCCCACTGCCTCCTTTCTCATGTTCCAGTTCCTCATCCAATAACTTTTCCGGGATGGGCCTTGAGAGCAATTACCCGTGCCTGTTCAGGTTGATTTTTGCCTCTCCGGCCAACTTCTGCCCTGTAAAGGCAAATGCATTGGCTCCGGACGCCATCAAAAAAAGGCCCAATAGGGTAATTATGTTTTTTTTAGATGCTGACATGTTAGATACTCCTCTCGACTTGATTGAATTCTGTAGGCGCTATTGCGGCTACCGTGATAACCACCCTACACCGCGAAAATTAGCCTGTAATTAGCCCGGAAGAGATTGGCCGGTAACATACGGCAAACGCGCAGAGGCAGGCAAATAGCCAGTTGTTGGGTTTTAATTTGGTTGCGGGATGGTAAACAGGTGATAAAAGGAAGCGAAAAAAGGCGGGCCGAGCGTCTGATTCCCAGTGGTTGTGCCAGTTCCGAGACGCTACGGCACTTCCTGAAAACCGGCCAGTGTCGCACCGGAATTCAGGAAGTGCTGCTTTGGTGACCGTAGTATGACAGCTCTCATGCATCAGTTTTCGAGATCACTCCGAGCTTTCCATTGTCACATAAAATGCCTGTTTCCCTCTTTTTACCAGCAGCAGGAGTGGTTGCCCCGTACCGGTCTTTTCCATGGCTGACTTGAAATCCCGCAGGTTCTTGACGGGCCGGTGATTCGTCTCTTTGATTACATCCCCTGGCTTGATTCCAGCCTGATCGGCGATGCTTCCTGCCTCGACGTCCACGACCACCACACCAGTTTTGTCGTTGATACCGAATTGTTGCTTCAATTGCGGTGAGAGGTCGTCAAGTTTCATGCCGAAGGTCTGAGCCGGCGCCTGCGACTGCGACTGCGACAGTTCGGCCATTCTCTGCTCGGTCAGTTCTTCGATCTTGACCTGCAGATCCATTGTTTTTCCCCCTCTGAACAGCGTGACAGATACCGTTTTACCCACTGGGGTCTCGGCTACTATGAAGGGAAGATCGTTGGCGGTTTTCACATTTTTGCCGTCAAAGGTGATAATGATGTCGCCCTGTTTAATCCCTCCTTTGTCCGCCGGACTGCCCGAAGCCACTTCGTTGACCAGCGCCCCCTGTGACTCCTTCATGCCGAACGATTCTGCAATTTCAGGAGTCACGGTCTGGATGGTCACTCCCAACCAGCCACGCACAACTTTCCCTTTTGATCGGAGCTGGGACGTAATCGTTTTAGCCACATTGCTGGGTATGGCAAAACCAATTCCCTGGCCGTACGGGATAATGCTGGTATTGATGCCGATGACTTCGCCTTTCATATTGACCAGGGGGCCACCGCTGTTGCCGGGATTGATGGGGGCGTCTGTCTGAAGAAAATCGTCATAAGGACCTGAGCCGATCACCCTGCCTGTGGCGCTGATTATCCCTTGGGTCACCGTCTGCTCGAGTCCGAAAGGATTGCCTGTGGCAAGCACCCAGTCTCCCACCCTGATGCTGTCGGAATCGCCCAGCACGAGAACCGGAAGTTTCTCAAATATCGAGGTGATCTTGATCAGTGCCAGGTCTGTTTTGGCATCCTTGCCGATTACCTTTGCCTTAAATTCTCTTCCGTCGACAAGTTTGACCTTTATGTCTTGCGCATTATCGACCACATGGTTGTTGGTGATGATATAGCCCTCTTTGTCGATAATGAAGCCGGAACCAAGGCTTTGCTGCTTCATTTTCCGATCAGGCGCATTCTTGTAAAAATCTTTGAAAAAATCATTCAAAGGCCCTTCATCAGGGCCAAAAAATTGCCTGAACGGGTTTCCTGGAACAGTTACGATCGATGTCGTGCTTATGTTCACCACTGCAGGTTTTACCTTGTCGGCCAGGTCCGCGAAAGACCGTGGGAAGCCGACTTCTTCAATCTTGTTTCGGCTCTCGCACCCTAGCAGCAGGACGAGCAGGATCGTAGCGAGGATCGCTATCATTGAAAAATGTACAATCTTAGTCCGGTGATTTTTGTTCATTTGTTCCCTCCTGTTCATTTTATTTCGGGTTCGGTCCCTGCGTTACCTGGACAAATCCGGCTGGCCGTATCCATTTGACAAAGGCGGATCTTATCTGTTTTGCGGTGATGCTTTGGTATTTCTTTGCTGCCCTTTCAGGTTCGTCCAATGGCAGACCTTCCAAGGAAAGATCCAGCAGGGTAAGGGCGATACCGGTCGTACTTGCCCGGGAAAGCAACGGACCCCGAATGAGAAGCGTCCTGGCCTGGCGAAGCTCTACCGGGGATACCGTCTTTCGTTGCATTTCAAACAGGTTGCGCTCAATAACCGAACGTGCTTTTGAGACATTGCCCGGATCGCAACCATACATAACTCCAAAAACAGATCGAGTCCTGCTAGCCTGAAGGAAGGCATTGACCGTATAAACCAGGCCGGTCTGCTCACGCAGGTCATGATAAAGCCTTGTGGCATAAAAAGCGCCGGACAGGACATGCAGTCCCAGTTGCAGCGGGTAATAGTCGGGATGGAAACGGGTCAAACCCAGTGTTTCGACTAGACGTACTTCGTCCTGGATTCGGCTGGAATCAGGGACTCTGACGGTTGCGACTTTGTTGCGGGGAACCTTGGGCAGATCGGTTCCAGGTTTGGTGCCTGCGACGCGCCATTTTCCGAAATACTTTTCGACCAGCACTCTAGCTTTCTCGGGTGAGATGTTTCCGATGACCACGATGGTGGTCAGGTCCGGACGGAATACCTTGCGGTAATATGTCCTGACGTCTTCCAGTGTCAGCGCCGACACTGTTTCCGGTGTGGCATGACGGTGAGTGGGGTCACCTTTGGGGTAAAGGGCCTGCACAAGCGCTCGATGGGAGAGATACGACGGGCTTTGCAGCTTGCCTGCCAGTGTCCGGGCCATTTCCTGCCGAACCACGGTAAAGGCGCTTTCCGGGAGTGCCGGTTGCAGCAGGTTATCCGCCAGGAGTTGCACGCCACGTTCAGCATGTTCCCTCAGAACCTGAAGCGAGAAGCTCGTTCCTGCGGATTCATCAGCAGCAATATCGTCAAGTGCTTTTTGAAACATCAGACGGTCGAGGGTGGTCGTTCCATAGGAGAATAGCCCATCAAGGACCTCAGCAACCCCTTCCTTGCCCCTCGCTTGCTCCATTTCCGGCCTGTTTTTGATTCGTCCGTAGATGCTGACGGTTTTGCTAATGTTCGTGGGCTGGATGATGAGCCGAAGACCGTTGGCAAGCCGGTAAACAGAGCGTCCTTTGCTCGTTGAAAGTACGGATGGTTCAGTCAGTGCCTTCTGTGCCCATGCGGGCAGTTTTGCCGGTTTTGTTCGTTGCGGGGCAAACGATTCCTTGCCGCGGGAGGTCGACGTGGCGACCGGCTTGCCCGATGGCTTGGGCGTAAGAACTGCGGTAACGGCGGTTTCGTCGACCAGGTATTCCCGTGCGACACGATTGCAATCCGCAACGGTGACTTTGCGGATTGCCTCTATGTCATCGTCCGGTGATTGACGCCCCTCAACGGCAATTGCCTGGGACCACGCATCTGCCAGCCCGGATATGGAATTCTGGCGAAACTCGCCGGCGGCGATTTCACGTCTTTTGGCTGTTTCAACAAGTTCCGGCGGTACGCCCTTCTTCAGGTAATCAGCGATAATGCTTTTCACCATGCCCACCAGGGCCTTGCCGTCATCTCCTTTCGGAAAGGCAGCCGAGGCATAGCCAGCCGCCGCCTTTGGCAGCGGAATATCGTCGAATCCGGCAGAAAGCGCCTTGCCTTCCGGCACCAGTGCGTACAGGTCACCGCGCTGGCTGGACAGCACATCGGACAGGACCTGACCGGCAGCGAAATCGGGATTTTGATACCCGGGAAGGCGGTAAGCGACTATGGCGAGCCCATACGGCAAGTCCGTTTTCATTTCAATGGATTTGGCTTTCAGTGGCTGAAACCGGAATTTCGGACGGGCAGGCAGTTGACGGGACGGAATGGGTTCGAACAGGCGTCTGACGGTTGCCATGGTACTAGCGGGATTGACATCTCCAACAATAATCAGAACGGCATTGTTCGGCGCATACCAATCTGTATGAAATTTCTTGAGAGCCTTCCCGGTTGTCTTGTTGAAGGATTGCAGGGTGCCCAGGGCGTCATGCTCGTAGGGTGTTCCGGCAAAAAGCGTGGCGAGTAGCCTGGTTTCGAGTATATACTCGGGGTTCGACAGATCTCGAACCACTTCCTGCTCGATGGCCCCCCGCTCTTTTTCCCACAGTGTTTGCGAGTCCAGAGCGCCACGCATGCGCACGGCCTCGATGTTCAGCGCGACATCCAGGGTGTCGGCCGGCACGGTCTGAAAATACTGGGTCACCGTCTGTTGGGTGTCGGCATTGAATTCGCCGCCCAATGCTGCAATCAGAGCAGCAAGCTGATCGGCTGACAATCCGGGGCTGCCGCGGAACATCATGTGTTCCTGGGCGTGAGGCATGCCAGGAAAACCGGGCGGGGCTTCGTCGGAACCTGCCAGGTAGTTGATCTGGACGGAGACAACCGGCGCCAGTGAGTTGCGAACAATCACCACGTGCAGGCCGTTTTTAAGAGTGGACCGGGCAATATCTGCGGCGCTCGCCCCTGCTGTACAGGCGAGCAGCAGCATGAATGTTGCCAACAAACAGATGAACCGACGAAATATACTGTGTTCCATATTTTCTACCTCGTATCGTTATGTCCCCTTGTCGCTGATTCTGCCGATTGCCGTGCGCACTCCGCTGAGCAGGACTACTTCTTCATGCCCGGGCTGGGTCTCCTTTCCGGTTGATTGCTCTTAGAGCCTGTAAAAATGCTGGAATACAGGCAGGTTAGTAAATCATACCATGCTTCCCGTGTTCTACTACTGTGGGGCTGATGGCTCGATTTTGAGAGGGCAGGGGTAGATGTTATATCATTTTAAAATGCGGCTTCTTTGATTTTGAAAAATGGGAGCAAATGATTTATTCGGCTCGAGATATTGTAACTTATTCTTTACACGAAAAATTATTAGCATATATTACTGTTTGTAAAATTATATTTAAAAATGTTTAGTGGTTTGTTGAAAAGTTAACCGGCCAACCTTCCATTTGGAATATTGGCCATTATGAACTTTGTTGCAGCTCTGCTGGTTATGAAAATACGGTTTGCTGAGTTGAATTTTTCGGGGTAGTTAGGTTGGGGGATGGCCAGATCTGGTCATCAACGAGTTATTTTGCTAATTGAATTCACCCTGGCCGAAAAGAAACAGAGGGGCATCTCCTGGTTATTAAAGATTGGGCTCTTTAACAAGCATATCAGGAAGTCTTCTGACTATGGCAGGAGGTGCCTTTTATATGATTATCAGACCTTGAAAGTTGGGATAGAGACGTCCCCGGAACTCCGTTCCTCCACAATCGTGTGGCATCGTTCGCACGGCATCGTGCGTGACGTCGCGGGTCGCTCAATGTAGCCATTGAACTAATAGAAATAGAATCAAGGGCGGGTTTGAAACCCGCCCTTCTTATAAACCGCAGCGGGTTTAGCATAGGTGGGGAGGTCTTCCCTGATAGATATGATCCAATTGCCCGCCTTTACCTTTTCTCTGGTATATTCAAAGTCTTGGGGGGCAGTTAAATCGCAGAGCCGGTGTATACTTGAGATCAGGAGGTAAATTGATATGAAATCACTGTTCTCAACCATGCGGATTATAGTGTGTTTCTCGTTTGCGTTATTTCTCTTGACCGGATTCGGCGGTAGTGCCTTCGGAGAGTCACCGGTAGGTGATGTCGCCATAAAGGGATATGATACCGTCGCATATTTCAAGGACGGTAAGGCGCTGAAAGGTAGTGAGTCATTTTCCTTCCAGTGGCATAACATGACGTGGTATTTTCTGACCGGTGAGAACAGGGCCCTGTTCGCGACCAGTCCGGAGAAGTACGCCCCGCAATATGACGGTTATTGTGCCTGGGCCATGACGGAGTCACGGAAAGCCCTGACCAATCCGGAAGTATGGAGGATCGTTGACGGGAAGCTTTACCTGAATTGCAGCGTGACAGCGTATGGAAAATGGATCAAAGACATTCCCGGCAACATTAAAAAGGCCAACGAAAACTGGTTAAAAATTAATGGCGAAAATCTGAAAGAGAAGTGAAAATAGTGGCCATCAGGCCAATTATATGATTATGCCAGAAAAATACGTAAGGAGCCCCAGGTGTTTGGCTCGGCGAGAATTGGACTTTTGTGTCGTTTGTAATACACCACAACGAACGGAGGAAAGTCCCTGCGAAAAAAGCGTTACAATTACACCCACGAAGAGAAGGTTTTCATCCTCAAACGTCATTTGGTTGAACGCGTCGCAGTATCAGACCTGTGTGACGAATATCGACTTCAACCGAAAGTGTTTTACGAATGGCAGAAGAAGTTTTTCGAAAACGGGGCAACTGCCTTTGGCCGCAATGAGCGCAGCCGGAAACGTGCAGAGGAAGCTCGAATCCAGCAACTGGAAGACAAGCTGCGGCGCAAACATGAGGTGCTCTCTGAATTGATGGAGGAGCACGTAAAGCTAAAAAAAAGAACTTGGGGAGCTTTAACCGGCGGCTGGGTTCTCCATGACACCCGCGATGCCGTCGTTGACTTTGTCCGGCGCTGAAGCGACAAAGCGAATATCGCGCTCTAATGCTTCATCCGCTGGCTGGCAGTAGCAAAGAGCAAGTTCTACAGTTGTATAGAACGATACAGGAAAGCCAACGAGCACAATGCTCCCATCCCGCGTGACTTTTGGTAGGAGCAGTGGGAGCGAGAGGTTATCATCAGGCTCCACATCGACAATCCCCTTGAAGGGTATCGTCGCCTCACTTTCATGATGCTGGACCACGATATTGTCGCCGTTAGTCCCCCACCTGGCGCGTTCTTTCAAAAGCCGGGCTTCTGGCAAGATGGAACAAGACGAAAAGTCTCAAAGGAACCGGTTTCGTCCAACCGCTCAGACCTCATGAGCACTGGCATGTGGATATCTCCTATCTCAATATCCACGGCACCTTTTACTATCTATGCTGCCTTCTCGACGGATGCACCCGCTACATTATCCACTGGGAGATAAAAGAGCAGATGGCGGAGGCAGATGTGGAAATCATCCTGCAACGGGCCAAGGAGAAGTTCTCCCGCATCATCTCAGACAACGGGCCGCAATTCATCGCTGAGGATTTTAAAGAGTTCATTCGTCTATCTGGGATGACCCATGTGAGAACTTCACCGTTCTATCCACAATCGAACGGCAAGCTGGAGCGTTTCCATAAGACCATCAAACAGGAATGCTTTCGCCCAAGCGTCCCGCTTTCCCTTGATGATACCCGCAGGATTGTGGAAAACTACATCGACCATTACAACAGTGTCCGGCTGCGTAGTGCCATCGGGTACGTTACCCCGACGGACAAAATGTGCGGCAGAGACCAGGATATTTTTAAAGAGCGAGACAGGAAACTTGAAGAAGCCAGAGAACAGAGAAAGCTAAAACAACAACGAACCAACCAAGTATGCAGAAATCCAAGGGAGCTGGAATTTTCTAAACTTGTACAAACCAGGTTTTCGTTTTGCAGACATTGTAATATTCGATTTAGATTCTAATATCTAAAGAGGCCAAGTGGAGTTGGGCCAACAGAAACCCAAATTTGAAATTACTGTTACATTTTAATCAAGTTATCGATTTAATTAGAGTTTGCCAAAGCACAATGATTCTGCGTCGGCAGCTTAGAGGTCTCAAATGACAAAGTATGACAAAATGACCAAAGCCGAGTTAATCGAAGAGCTCAAGGAAAAAGAGAGACTATTTTCCTCGGCTCTTGAACTGGTATCTTCCTCAGACGATGCGATGATCGGCAAGTCGTTGGATGGCACCATTTCCAGTTGGAATAGAGGTGCGGAAAATATTTACGGCTATTCCGCAAAGGAGATTATCGGTCAAAATATCACGATCCTGTTCCCACCCGACCAACAGGACGAGGTTTTGCGGATTCTTGAAAAAATCAGTCGGGGAGAACGTATTAAGAACTTCGAAACCGTGCGTGTTACGAAGGAAGGCAGGCAGATCCACATCTCCTTGAACATATCTCCAATCATCAATGAAGCAGGCGGATTCACTGGTGCATCAACGATTGCCCGCGACATCACTGAATGCAAAAGGGCGGAGGAGGAGCTGCGACTGAGCGACGAGCGTCTGAGTCGGGCTCAGGAGATCGCTCACTTGGGCAGCTGGGATCTGGATTTAGAAAAGAACGAGCTAAGCTGGTCGGATGAGGTATGCCGGATTTTTGGCATGCAGCCGCGCGAGTTCGCCGCAAACTACGAAACTTTTCTGGAACGGGTCCATCCGGAGGACCGCGCCGCAGTGAACGAGGCCTACTCAAGGTCCGTCAGTATGGGGCAGGACAAATACGACATCGAGCATCGTATTGTAAAAAAGGATTCCGGAGAGATACGCATAGTTCACGAAAGGTGTGAAAACATTCGGGATGAGTCAGGCCGCATCGTCAGGTCGGTTGGAATGGTACAGGACATCACCGAGCGCAAGCGGAGCGAGAATATTATGCAGGCACGCCTCCGTTTGCTGGAATTCGCCAATACTCACTCGATGGATGAATTGCTTACTGCAACATTGGATGAAATTGAAGCACTGACTGGAAGTAAAATTGGTTTTTATCATTTTCTCGAATCAGATCAAGAAACGCTCTCATTGCAGAATTGGTCAACAAATACCCTGAAAAACATGTGTACGGCTGCTGCGAAGGGCAGCCACTATGACATTGCTCAAGCTGGTGTATGGGTGGAGTGCGTGCAGGTACGTCGTCCCGTTATTCACAACGATTATGCTTCCTTGCCTAATCGCAAAGGGATGCCTGAGGGTCATGCCCCGGTTGTTAGAGAACTCGTTGTGCCGATTTTCAGGGGTGACCTGATCAAAGCGATTATTGGCGTAGGTAACAAATCCAACAACTACAATGAAGATGACATCGAGACAGTATCTCAATTGGGTGACCTTTCATGGGATATCACTGAGAGCAAGCGGGCGGAGGAAGCACTGAGGGAAAGCGAACTGCGTTACAGAGAAGTGTTTGAAAACAGTTCGGAGTGTATTTTCCTGCTGGATGTAACCACTGACGGCCGCTTCAAGTTCGCAGGTTTCAACCCGGCCGAGGAAAAGACGGTGGGGTTTTCAAATGCGAAGATGTACGGCAAGTTTATCGAAGAGGGAATCCCCGCGGAACTCGCCAGTCAAGTCATCACCAACTATCGTTGCTGCTTGGAGGCAGGAACGATTATCAACTACGACGAGGTATTAGATCTAGCGCTGGGACGCAGGCATTTTCACACAGTCCTAATCCCCGTACGCAATATCGTTGGCGAAATTTACCGGATCGTCGGCGTTGCCCGCGACATCACCGAGCGCAAGCGGATGGAAGAGGAATTGCGCCTGGCTCACGAAGAGTTGGAAAAACGGGTTGTCGAGCGGACCAAGCAACTGGAAAAAACCTTGGAAGCTCTGAGCACAAGCGAGGAAAGATACGCTCTGGCCGTTCAGGGGTCAAATGACGGTATATGGGACCGGGATTTTTCAACCGGCGAGGTCTATTACTCACCGCGCTGGAAAAGCATGCTCGGCTATGAAGATGATGAAGTCCCCAATGATGCGGAAGAATGGAAGAAAAGGATCCATCCTGATGATTACCGTAGGGTGATGGATGCCTTTGTCGGATATATGGAGGGGAGAATTCCTTCATATGAGATCGAATACCGGCTCCGGCACAAGGACGGCAGCTATCGCTACATCCTTGCCCGTGGCATCTGCCTGAGGGACTCTAACGGGGTTCCATACAGATCCTCCGGGTCGCATACTGATATCACCGATAAAAAACGGGCGGAAGATGCCCTAATGCAGAGCGAGAGACACTTCAGGCAACTCGTTGAACATTCCCCTGTAGCAATGGCCGTATCTTGCGACATAGAGGAAAAAATCATTCTTTTGAACCTGAAATTTACTGAGCTGTTCGGATACACGCAGAAAGATATTCCCGATGTAGGTCACTGGTGGTCTCTTGCCTATCCGGATAAAAAATATCGAAGAGTAGTTAAGACTGCGTGGGAATCAAAGGTTGAACAGGCCATTAAGAATATACGTACATTCGAACCAATGGAAGCAATGGTTACCTGTAAGGACGGCACCATTCGCCATATTGAGTTTAATTTTTCCTTTATAGGAGAAAGAAACCTGATTACCTTCATCGATCATACGGAGATCAAGAGTGCGCAAGAAGTCATCAGAAAGTCTGAGGAAAAATACCGGGGACTCTTCGAGAAATCAAAGGACACAATTTTCATTTCGGATCCCGAAAGAAGGATTATTGACATGAACCAGGCCGGCATAGCCCTCTTTGGTTATACAAAGGAGGAACTCTTTTCCCTGGATCTGGAAAAACTCTACTGCAATCGGAAAGACAGGGAGGTGTTGTGGCAAAAGCTATACCGATCCGGATTTGTAAGTGACTTCGAAGTGGAAATGAAGAAAAAGGCCGGCGAGAAAATCTTCATACATCTTTCCATGTCGGTCATCAAGGACGATGCGGGACAGATTTCAGGTTACCAGGGAATAATCCACGACATGACGGATCGAAAAAAACTGGAGCGACAACTCCTGCAATCGCAGAAGATGGAATCCGTCGGCATCCTTGCCGGTGGGGTGGCTCATGATTTCAACAACCTGCTCACCGCAATTTCCGGCTACGGGCAAATACTCATGGAGAGTATCCCCGAAGACGACGAGATATCGCAGGAAAGCATCAAAATCGTACTGACGGCAGCTGAACGGGCCGCGGAGCTGACCAGGGGGCTCCTTGCCTTCAGCAGGAAACAGGTAATCAGCCTGAAACCTTTACACATTAACACCATCATCAGTGATACCGTCAAACTTATTGAAAGAATTATCGGAGAAGATATCGCGCTTAGTACCAATTTTCTCGACAAAAATTTGGTAATCAAGGCTGACCCCGGACAGATCGAGCAGGTACTGATGAACTTGGCGACCAATTCCCGCGATGCCATGCCACATGGAGGCCATCTGTCTATCACTACAAGGCAGGTGGTTGTCGAGGATGGATCGGAAAAGCTGTATGACCTGCCGTCGCCCGGAGAATATGCCCTGATATCAGTAGCCGATACCGGCACGGGGATTGACAAAAAGACGCGGGAAAGTATCTTTGAACCATTTTATACAACCAAGGAGATCGGCAAAGGCACGGGCCTTGGATTATCCATTGTCTATGGAATCGTAAAACAGCACGGCGGTTCAGTCTTGGTCAGCAGCGAACCTGGCAAAGGGACGACATTCGATATATACCTGCCGGTGGTTAAGGGGCATGCCGTCAAGGAAGAATCAAAAATCTCCGCACCTCATACCGGTGGCACGGAAACCCTGCTTGTCGTCGAGGATGAAGAGATCGTAAGGATGTTTATGAAGAAAATTCTGGAAAGGGCCGGGTACAAGGTAATTATTGCCGATGACGGTGAAGACGCGGTGGCACGGTTCAGGGAGCACGATGATATTTCCCTTGTCCTATCCGATCTGGTAATGCCAAAGAAAGACGGCAAGGAAATGCAGGATGAAATCAGAAAGATAAAACCCGGCATCAAAATAATGTTCATCAGCGGTTACACGGCAGATGTTATGCAGAAGAAAGGCATGTTAGAAGAAGGAACGGAATTTATTACGAAACCTTTTAATAAGAACGATCTATTGCAGAAAGTACGAGAAGTTCTGGGCAAGGATTGACATAAAGTTTAACCAGATTTAATTTCGCGTTGTCCCTAATTAATATGCTGGCTATTTTACTAAATCAACCGGCTTGAAAGTCCATTTCCGACTGAGGCAAAACACAGGTATTTCACCTGTATTTCCACCCATGGGCTTATAATTATTTCCGATAGAGGCGAGGGCGGCCTCAAACCCGACCTTCTAAGCGAAAGGAAGTTTCTATGGGACTATATTTTGTAGTAGTAATCTTTCTTGTTTTTATTTCAGGTACGGTCTTGGTCTATAACAGGCTAGTCACACTGCGCAACATGGTCAAGGAGGGATGGAGCGGCATTGATGTGCAGCTCATGCGCCGTGCTGCACTCATTCCGAACCTGGTCGAGACGGTCAAGGGCTACATGGGCCACGAACGGAAACTGCTCTTCGAGATTGCCGACCTGCGATCCAGGAGCCTCCGAACTCAAAGAGTCGGCGAAAAGGGCGAGATCGAGACAGCCCTGTCTAGGTCCCTGGGCAGTCTCATGGCCGTAGCGGAGGGCTACCCGGACTTAAAGGCCAGCCAGAACTTCCTGGAGCTCCAGAAGGAACTCACCGATATCGAAGACCAGATCCAAATGGCACGACGCTACTACAATGGCACGGTGCGCAACCTCAATATTGCCGTCGAATCCTTTCCAAGTAATATAGTGGCCAAGCTATTCACCTTTGTCCAGGCGGAATATTTCGCCATTGACGATGCCGATGACCGGCAAGTTCCGCAGGTCAGTATGGAGAGTCAAAAATGAAAAAGATGCTGCTTATCCTCCTTGTTCTCTTCCCCCGGCTCGTGTTTGCCCAGGGAGAAGAGCGAATTCTCAACTATGATTCGTTCATAAAGGTCAATCCTGGCGGGGATATGACGGTGACCGAGACCATCAAGGTTGTCTGTGAAGGCAACAAGATCAAGCACGGCATCTACCGCGATTTCCCAACCCGTTACAAGGACGCCTATGGCAACACGATGAAGGTGGCATTCGAGGTCCAGGCCGCTCTGAAAGATGGCAAGCCCGAGCCTTGGTGGACAGAGGACAAGGGTAACGGCGTGCGAGTGTATATGGGCAACAAGAATGTCACCCTCAAGCCTGGTGAATATACCTATGCCCTGACCTACCGTACCGACCGGCAGCTCGGCTTTTTCAAGAAGCACGACGAACTATATTGGAACGTGACCGGCAACGGATGGGAGTTCCCGATCGATAAGGTCAATGCCACGGTGGAGCTCCCGCCCGGGGCCAAGATCCTCTCGACTGAGGCCTACACCGGATTGTCCGGTGATAAGGGCGCAGAATTCACTGCCGGCCGCGACACTCAAGGCCATGCTGTGTTCAGTACTACCAGAGTTCTCAATCCCCAAGAGGGGTTGACTATCGTGGTCATGTGGCCCAAGGGCTTTGTTCAGGAACCGACCAAGGCTGAGAAGGCCAAGGCCTTTTTTAGCGATAATGGCAGTACTGCTGCAGGCGCAGCAGGCATCGTGGTTTTGCTCATTTACTATCTCTTTACCTGGCTCAAGGTCGGCCAGGATCCGGAAGAGGGCGTGATCATCCCGCTCTATGAAGCGCCCAAGGGCTTCTCGCCCGCGGCCGTTCGCTATATCATGCGTATGGGCTTCGATGACAAGGCCTTTGCCGCAGCCATCGTGGATATGGCTGTCAAGGGCTACCTTACCATTGACGAGGACACGAACGGAGACTATACGCTTACCAGGAAGGGCCAGGACTTCAGCGGGCTTTCCCGGGATGAGGCGCAGATTGCCAAGCAGCTCTTTCTCAACAGGACCTCTCTTGCCATAAAAACCGCGAACCATGCCTCCCTTAAAAAGGCCATCAAGGATCACCAGAAGAGCTTGGCTGTGGCTTATGAAAAGATCTATTTCCTTACCAACAAGGGCACGCTGATCCCCGGGCTGGTCATTTCCGTAATTGTACTGGTGATAATTGTCCTGCTTGGCAGGAGCTTGGCTCAGGCTGGATTCATGACCGTTTGGCTCTCCATGTGGACGGCCGGGTGCGCAATGCTTGTCTATCTGGCCTTCAATTTGTGGAAGGCGGCGATAACGGGCTCTTCAAATAAGATAAAAAGTTTCATCGGGGCTTTGTTCATAACCCTGTTCGCTATGCCATTCCTCGCAGGCGAAGGCTTCGGTCTGTGGGTTTTTGCCAATGCCACATCAATACCTGCAGTCCTGTGCATATTCTCCATTGTGCTGCTCAACATCCTCTTCTATCACCTCATGAAGGCACCCACCATCAAGGGACGCAGGACCATGGATCAGATCGAGGGCCTTAAACTCTACCTTTCAGTTGCAGAGAAGGACCGGCTCAACCAATTGAATCCGCCCGAAAAAACCCCCGAGGTCTTTGAAAAGTTCCTTCCCTACGCCTTGGCGCTGGATGTGGAGCAGGATTGGTGCGATCAGTTCGCCGATGTCCTGGCAGCGGCCCGTGCCGAGAACAGGTACTCGAACAGCTGGTATACTGGCAGCAGTTTCGCCGACGGTGGCGCGGCGGGACTGGCATCGAGTCTGTCTGCAATGTCCTCGAGCATCTCGTCATCGTCCTCTCCGCCGGGCTCCAGCTCGGGAGGCGGCGGTGGAGGATCCTCCGGTGGATCATCCGGCGGGGGAGGCGGCGGTGGAGGTGGCGGCGGCTGGTAGATTAACTTCGGGAAGATGACAGCACATGACAGGGCCTGAGCCCTTAGCTATTCTCTGGTATAGTATTAGTATGAGAGAAGCACTTTCCGGAAAAGAAATAACTCTATTTCTTTGCGGCGACGTCATGACAGGAAGAGGTATCGACCAGATCCTGCCCCTTACCGGCGACCCGCAAATCCACGAGCCATATGTCAGTAACGCATACCGCTACGTGAATTTGGCCGAGGAGCGGAATGGACTAATTTCGGATCCGGTCGGTTTTACCTACATCTGGGGCGACGCAATCGGAGAACTGGAACGGGTTTCGCCTGACGTACGAATAATCAACCTGGAGACCAGCATCACCAGAAGCGATGATTACTGGAAGGGAAAGGGGATCAACTACCGGATGAACCCGGCTAATATCCCCTGTCTCACGGCTGTCGGCATCGACGTCTGTTCCCTTGCGAATAATCACGTCCTGGACTGGGGCTATGATGGGTTGGTGGAAACGCTGCGGACCCTTGAAAAAGCGGGAATCAAAACGGCGGGAGCAGGTTCCGATCTGAAGTCGGCCGAGGCTCCAGCTGTGGTCGAGGCGCCAGGGAAGGGCCGAGTGATCGTCTTTTCCTGTGGCCTGGAGACGAGCGGGATCCCTGCCAGCTGGGCAGCGGGCGACAGCAGGCCCGGAGTGAACCTGCTGTCGGATCTGTCCGCGTGGTCGCTGCGTGACATCGAAGGAAAGATCCGGCTGATACGGCGACCGGGAGATATCACCGTCATTTCCATCCACTGGGGAGGGAACTGGGGCTACAACATTACCCGTGAACAGAGAGATTTTGCCCATGGGCTGATCGACACGGCCGGCGCTGACATCATCCACGGCCATTCATCCCATCATGTCATGGGGATCGAGGTCTACCGGGACCGGCCGATACTCTATGGCTGCGGCGACTTCATCAACGACTATGAAGGGATCGGTGGGTATGAATCGTTCCGGGGGGATTTGAGCCTGATGTATTTCGTGACTATGTCTCCTGCGACTGGCAGACTTGCCGGCCTGCGCATGATTCCGACCATGATGAAGAAGTTCAGGGTCAATCATGCTGCGCGAGCAGAAGCAGAATGGCTCCGGCAGACACTGGACTGCGAAGGGAAACAGTTTGCAACCTGCGTGGAGACGAAAGGGGATAAAGTTCTCGAACTTCGCTGGTGAACCGTGGAGTCGGGATGTGGCAGTATGTAAATATCACTCCAAGGGGGATAAGAATGCCGCTTGAATCAATAAATCCGGCCACCGGCAAGGTCATGCAGGTTTTCGAGGAATGGTCTGCTGCTGAGACGGACAGGGTTATCGAGGAGGTGCAGGGGGGCTGGCCCGGTTGGCGTGACAGCTCCTTTGACGAACGGGCTGCCCTGATGCGAAAGGCGGCGGATGTGTTGCGCCTTCACGCCGGGGAATACGCCGAACTGATGGCCCTCGAGATGGGGAAGCCGTTGGCGCAGGGGCGTGCCGAGGTGGAAAAGTGTGCCTGGGCGTGCGAGTTTTATGCTGACCATGCAGCTGGCTATCTTGCCGATGAACCGGCGGAGAGCGACGGTTCCCGGGCCCTGGTGGCGTTCCGGCCCTTGGGACTGGTCCTGGCGGTCATGCCTTGGAACTTTCCTTTCTGGCAGGTCTTCCGCTGTGCTGCCCCGGCTCTGATGGCCGGTAATGTGTTGGTCCTGAAACACTCCTCTAATGTGCCGCGCTGTGCATTGGCCATCGAGGATGTCTTTCGCAAAGCGGGTTTCCCGGAGCAGATCTTTCGAACCCTCCTGATCGGTGCCAGCAGGGTGAAGGGAGTAATCGAGAACCGCCGGGTGAAGGCGGTTGCCTTGACCGGCAGCGATGCCGCCGGGCGCCAGGTTGCGGCAACCGCGGGTCGGATGCTGAAGAAAACCGTTCTGGAATTAGGGGGAAGCGACCCGTTTATTGTCCTGGCGGATGCCGACCTTGCGGAGGCGGCCAGGGTCGGGGCGCTGGCTCGCTGCATTAACGCCGGCCAAAGCTGCATCGCCGCCAAGCGTTTCCTAGTGGAAGAGCCTGTCTACTCCCGGTTTCTGGAGCTTTTCGTCCGAGATATGGCCGCTTTGGTAGTCGGCGACCCGCTGGATGAGGTAACCCAGGTGGGTCCTCTTGCTCGACGGGACCTGGTGATGGAACTGCACGGCCAGGTCAGCGACGCTGTCAAACATGGCGCCGAAGCGATTCTTGGAGGCCAGCCGCTGGAATCACCTGGCTGCTACTATTCTCCCACCGTCCTGACCGGCGTGAAGCCGGGGATGCGCGCCTACCATGAGGAACTTTTCGGACCGGTGGCCACGGTCATGGCAGTGCGCGACGCAGAGGAGGCGCTGGCAGTGGCAAATGATAGCCACTTTGGCTTGGGAGCATCAATCTGGACTGCTGACCCGACTCGGGGTGCCGTCCTGGCGTCACGGATCGAGTCCGGCTTGGTATTCATCAACGGCATGGTGAAAAGTGACCCTCGCCTGCCTTTCGGCGGAGTGAAGGATTCAGGCTACGGTCGGGAGCTGGCCGGGTTCGGAATTCGGGAATTCGTCAATATTCAGACGGTCTGGATCGGTTAATATCTGGAAGAAGGAGACTCCAGGTTCAGGCTTGCACTTTTGGAAAATGTCTCAAGTGTCGCTTTGTCCACTATAAACACAAAAGGAGTACCGCTCGTGAACAAAAGGAAACTTACCATTATTTTCGCAAGTATTATTGGCATCCTGGTTCTGCTTTTGGGGGGTGCACTGCTCTTGGTCAAAATATTGGTGACTCCCGAAATGCTCCGGAAAAGCGTGTTGCCCCGGGTGGAAAAGGTGGTGCATCGCCGGATCGAAATGGCCGACGCGAATATCGGGCTCTTTTCCGGGATAGCGCTGAAAGGTCTGAAAATCTACGAGAAGGATGCGACAGGGCCTTTTGTCTCGTTTGCGGAAGCGCGCCTCCACTACCAGTTGCTGCCGCTTCTGTCCCGCCGGGTGGTGGTGGACGAGATCGTTCTCGATACTCCTGACATCCATATTGTCAGAAACCTTGACGGTTCGTTCAATTTCAGCGATCTGCTGCGGAAAGAACAACCTGAGGCTCCCCTTGCCCAGGAGGAAAAGACCCCCTTTAGCTTTGCTGTTGCCAAAGTCGAGGTAACAGACGGTCATGCGCTTTACGACGATCGGAAAGGGATCTCCGGTTCGCCGTTTACCTACAATCTGCAGGATATCGGTGTCGAAATCAAAAACCTCACCCCCGACAAGCCATTTCCCCTGAAATTTGAGGCTGCGGCACCGGGCATTGAACTCGGCTTTAGCGGAACCGTTGAGCGACTTACCAACGGACCGCTGCTGGACGGTCAGGTCACCGCTACCGTAGCCGACCTGGCGAAAGCGTTGGCAGGCCTTCCCCCCGGCATTTCGGCCAAGGTCCGCTCACTCTCACCAACGGGTAAAATTTCTGCGGACATCCACCTAGCGGGTGAGGTCAAGACCCCTCTTGCCATGCTCAAGGACGGAGAGCTGACGCTGGAGGATGTCAAGTTGGTAGCTGGCGGGCAGAACCCGGTGATTTTCGGAGAATTTGCTCTTGCCGACAGGTCGCTTACCTCTCGGAACCTGACCGTAGTCCTGGGAAAAAACAGGCTTGATCTGCAGATCAAGACTTCTTCCCTGGACAAGAAACCGCTTGCTGTTGAGCTGAGCGCGAACTGCGAATTGCTGGATATCGATGCGCTGACATCAGCGAAAAAGTCGAAAACGCCTTCCTCTCCCGCAAAGGCAGGCAGTGACGGAGCGGGACCTGCTCCAATGAAATTACCGCTTACCATGAGTGGTGCTGTCAACGCAAAAACCGTTCTGGTCAAGGGTCTGGCCCTGTCCGGGCTGTCTCTGCGTTACCGTCTCGCAAACAATATTCTCACAATTGAAGACCTGAAGGGCGGCATTGCCGGAGGTTCCTTTCTTGATGCCGCTACGATCAATCTCGGAACCCGTGGCTTTGCCTATACCACCAGGCTCTCCCTGCAAGGGGTTCAGGCCGAAAAGATCGTTGCCGCCTTTGCACCCAAGGCAGCCGGAAGCATCTCCGGGGTTCTTTCGGCAAAAGCCGATCTGTCAGGCAGTGGCACTACCCCGGTCGCCATGAAGCGGAATCTCGCCGGCAGCGGCTCTTTCGATCTGAAAAACGGCAAACTGACCGGAAGCGGCTTCATGAACGAACTGGCCGGGTTCCTCGGCAGTGCGGATCTGCGTATCGTCCGCTTCAGCTCATTTGCCGGAACCTACCGCATTAAAGGTGGGCAGGTCTATCTGGATTCCGCATTGGATGGTTCCGATATCCGCATGAAACCGCAGGGCAGGATCGGTTTAGATAAAAGCCTCGACCTGGACATCGACACCCTGGTTGCCCCGCGTATTACCGGCAAGGTGGCGACCGGCACGGTGGGAAGGTTCGTCACCAACGATCAGGGCTGGGGTGAAATACCCCTCAAAGCGACCGGGACCGTTGGTTCGCCCCATTTCTCGCTCAGCAGCAAAAAGCTCGGCCGCCAGATTGGTGAAAAAATTGGAGAGGACCTCTTGAAAAAACTGAACAAAGGCACGGGAACGGAGAAGAAGCAGGGAGAAGAGGATCTGGGCACAACCATTCGGGGGCTTTTCGGCAGGTAGGTGCGTAATCAGAAGTAGCGTAAAGGGTAGGTCGGATAATTATATATAAGGCAACTCCTGCATAGCAAGAAGAGGAATACCTCCTGCTATGCAGGTAAAGATGACGATCCTGTCCCCGTCATTTTGAGATTGGGAAGGTCGAGGTCGGGAGCACCTGCGCCCTATAGTGTCCTGAAAATGCCGGCAGTGAAGTGCCTGAGGCGCACCCCGAGAATTGCATCGCCATTCAAGAGCAGTGAATTTTTGCCCGATTGCTGTATTTTACCCATTAACCCGATACGTTGAGCAGTCTGGCCGGCTCTGTCGAGGTTTGTCGTGGTATCTGCTACCAGATCGAGTCCTCCAGTGTGGTAAAAAGCTCGGGCAACGCCGACACCACCCGTAACGAAATTTCCTTTTTGCTGAAATTCCAGTGCCATTAATGGAGTTGCCATCATAACCGTCATTGCGCAGACCAGTAAAATCTTTCGTTTCATGCCGATTCCCCCTTGTCGTACTGTTTGACAACATGTGAAATACTTGCAATTGAACCGGAAAAGTTTTTAACCGCCGAATAGCACCAAAACTAACTATTCTTCCCCGGTTTGATTACCCATCTTCCCCCCCCGGCATGAACGCAAAAAAGCCGGGCCCTAATATCTGTTGATATTTCGGCAACCCGGCTGTCTTTTTAAGACCCTATAGGCTTTCCGTCCCATCCTCGCGGATGGTTTAGTATTATCGTGTATCAGTTTTGTGGCGTAGTTGTTCTGATGTTTAAAACTTATCGACCATATCAAGAAAAACTTTAATTCCAATTTCTGTTCACCAGGAAAAATAGTGGATAAAAGGGACATTCCCTGTTGACCTCTTTAATGGGGAGAGTGTTCCTATTCCCTTATACAAGGAGTAGAGACTTTTGGCAATTAAACGACTACTGACAAATGCCCGGTTCGGCACGGTATTAACCTACTTGGTGATGGGAGTGTTGCTGGTTGTCGCCATCAGTCTTGCGGGCGAAGAGATTGATCACCATATTGACCGGATCGACGCCTGGATCACGAACCTTAGACCTTGGAGTGTTCTGGCGTTCGTCGGCCTGTTTGTCGTGGCGACATCCGTTCTCGTGCCCGAATCGGTGTTGTCAATCATGGCCGGGGCTCTATTCGGCCTGGCTTGGGGAACTGCAGCGATTGTTGCCGGGACCTTGCTGGCGGCAGCGCTGCAGTATGCTCTCTCACGGAGGCTTCTACGTGATCGCATTAAGCAAGCGGTAGCCAAGAGCCCATCTCTGGCCGCCATTCAACGGTCCGTATGCCGCGATGCCTTCCGCCTCCAGGCGCTCCTGAGACTGACACCCTTGAATCCCGCAACTGTCAGCTATATGCTCGGCGCGACCGGGGTCCGTTTCTTCGGGTTTATGCTTGCGTGTCTGGCTCTCGTCCCCACCTTGTTCCTTGAGGTGTATTTCGGCTACGCCGGCAAGCATGTCGCTCGAATGGCCGGCCGGGATACACCGGCGGTGTATCTCCATGATTTGACTGTTATTGGTGGTCTCACCGTAACCATCATAGTCATGGTTATGGTGTCTAGGATGGCCCGTAAGGCCATCTTGGAGGCCGTTTCCGGGACGGAGACAGATCCCGTGGCCTCCACAGAATGAATTTTCGCCTTATCTCCTCCCAATTCTGACTAAAAAATAGGGAACCTTCCCATTTGCCACATTTCTGGGGAGGTTCCCTGATTTAAATTCTTTTTGATCCGGTATCTTTACTAGGAAGTCATTTTCTCTTTGCCTCAACCGGCGCATCCTGAATCAGGATATGCCAGTTAGGACGCTGCCAGCTGGAACGAAACCTCTCCTGTGTCGATTCCACCGCCCGCTTCTCTTTCTCGAACCCGTCCAGAAACAGCACAAAATCAGCCTGAGCACTATTCTTGCCAAACTGTTCGTCGAATTGACGCACCATGCTGTTTGGTGTGCTGACCTTGCGACCCAGTACTTCGCTCAACGGAAATTGCAGTCCCTTCATACCCTCGCCCGGCACGTAAACTTTGAAGATCAGCTCGGAACAGACCAGGGACGAGTCAGTCTGGAAATCGAAGTTGAAGTCGTACGGGCGGCCGCTGTACTGGAAGGCCCGCAGGATCGCCTGGGCCTTCTCGCGTTTGGAAAGCCGTGGTCTGATAACTCCCAGGGAGTCGGCTGAGCCGGTATATTCAAGCGAGGTGAACGAGACTCCTTCCGAGATCGCCTCCAGGATGCGGTTCGGGCGCTTGTCCTCTTTTGTAAGCTGGCTTCTGCCATAGGCGCTCGGGAAGCGCTGCCGCAGCAGGGACTCGAAATCGCCGTCTCTGATCCCCAGCCCCTTGACCCACTCCCGTACCTCCGGGTCATTAAAGAATACCCGCCGCTCCTCCGGTGTGCCGATAAAAAGCGCCACATGGGTCCAGAATCCGGGCAAACCCAGGTTGGAAAGGTACCATTCGTGGCGCTCGAAAAAGATGTCTCCCGGCTGCAGGCGTTTGCCCATTGCTTCGATCTGCCGGGAGGAAATCAGGTGGCTGTGCGGTCGGACGACCTTGGTATCCCCCATCCACTCCGAAACCCCTTTCTGCAGTGGAAACCAGGCGCTAAAGCCGCTCTTCTGCACAACGGCCAGGGCATTCTTGAGGGTCATTTCGTGCCCCTTGCCCTTGCCCATCTCCCAGATCACCCGGCTGTCCTCCTCGATGGCGCGGCGCAGTTCCGGCGGACCATTACCATAGGTTTTGGCGATTACCTGCAGAGCGGCGAATTCACTGGCTATGCTCACATTCAGGAAGCGGAACTTGAAGCGAGCGAAGGTGCCGGCCGGTATGCCCAGCTCCGGTACCGCTTCGTTGAGGATGGTGTCCAGCGCTGGATTCCCGTCAGTCAGGGCGATGAATTCCAGTGCATAGCGGTAGCTGGCTAAGAAAGCAGCATTGGCAATAGCGAAGGATGCGTTTTTGCGCTCGTTCTCCTGGATCAGGTCAAATTTCCTGTGCGCGTTGCGTAGTTGGTCCAGCCCGGCGATGCTGTTCAGTATGCTGCTCCAGGTGCTCCAGATGGCAAGCTTGTCCTCCCGCGACAGCAGGGCATTCCTTTGTTCCCTGTCCGGGTTGAACAGGTCAGGGCGGGAACGGGCGAAATCCTCTGCTTTCACCAGGCTGGTACGCAGGATGAAAAACGTTGTGCTGTCGTCGGCCAGTGCCGGCAGGGACAGGGAGATGAGAATGAGAAAGGCAATGAACGGGAACAGACGTTTCATGAGCGCAACTCCTTGACGACAAATGATGAAATTATCAGTGAGATGCCGATCCCTGAAAAGAGCAGGAATGCAACGTGAAGCTAGCGGCCTCTGTTCATCGGCTGCTTTCTGAAGTGAGGATTATCTCCAGCACCTCCCGCGCTGCATCGGGGCGGCCCAGTTTCAATGCCTGCGACCTCATGGCTGCCATGCGTTCAGGTTTGCGTAGTAACCGGTCCACCCGCCAAGACAGTGCTCCGGCGTCGCAGGCCTTCAGGGCGGCTCCGTTTTCCAGCAGAAAATCGGCGTTGCGCTCCTCCTGTCCGGGGATGGGTGAGACCACGATCATCGGCAGCCCAACCGCCAGGCACTCGGACGTGGTCAGGCCGCCTGGTTTGGTGATGGCCAGATCGCTAGCTGCCATGATCCGCTCAATTACCTGGGTGAAGCCCATGGGAAAGAGTCGCCCCGGATGACGCTTCTCCAGCTCCTGCAGGTCGGCCAGCAGCTTCTCGTTCCTGCCGGCCAGGGCCACCAGCTGAAAATCTCCCTCTAACCCAAGCAGCCGCTCTGCCAGCATCTCGATGCTCCCCACTCCGGCCCCACCTGACATCATCAGCAGGGTTGTTTTATGCGGGTCGAGGCCAAACTCCGCCGCACAGGTGGCCCGGTCATAGCGTTCCCCGAAAACCGGCATGATCGGAATCCCGGTCACGCGGATGGTATCAGCCGGGATGCCGCGCTCGGCCATGCGCCAGGCCACCTCCTCATGGGCAGCGAAGTAGCCGCTGATATGGGGCTGAACCCAGAGTGCATGCACGTCGAAGTCGGTCACCTGCACCCAAACTGGCTTGGAAAACTCTCCGACCCTGATCTTGCGGGAGAGCAGCTGGGCAGGCAGAAAGTGAGTGCAGATGACATGATCCGGGTTGATGGTGGCCAGAACCTTCTTCAGTTTCTGGGTATTGAGACGCTCGATGGCAATGCGCAGCCGTGACAGGGCTGAATCGACCTTTTCATGATCCGACTTGTCGTAGAGATAACCCCAGAAGGCTGGATGACGCTCCACCACCTTGATATAGGTGTCGGCGTAGATGGTGCGAAACAGTTTCGGCACCAGATCCATAAGATCCACGTGCACCGCCTCCATGCCGGGATACCAGCGTTCAACAGCGGCCTGCAGCGCCTGGGCGGCCCGCACATGCCCGGCTCCGGCTGAGACGCTCAGGATAGCGATTTTTTGTTTTTTGTTTCGGTCTGTGATCATCCTATTCTCCGGTTGGGAATTGCGGGGATACCAGATTTGTTTACGCAAATGGTTTTAGTGAGATGTTTCCAGAATTTTGCATGACAGGAGTACCATTTTGCTGCAGCAGAAAAAATGAATAGTCGGTCCGAAAACGGTTCAAAACCTGTCATAAGCGGCGGCCGACTTAACGGCGCTTCTTGCCTTGGGGTCTGGGCGGTTTTGCCACGGTTTTAAACTCGGGTTCATAGCCAACAATAAAGCTGGTGGTGGTATTGTTTCGGATACTCAGGAAATGTGCATTGTCCTTATCAAAAGGGCAGATGGGCTGGTCGCATGATTCAAAGCCAAATCTTTTAAAGTAGCCCGGCTCACCCAAGACAAACAGGGTCTGGTTTTTGATCGCTTCCTGTCGCAAGGCAAATCTGAGCAGTTCCGAACCCACCCCCTGCCGTTGGAATTCCGGTGTCACGGCCATGGGCGCCAGGTGCAACCCGCAAACGTCCTTGCCGTGGTAGGCATTCGAAAAGGCTATGTAGGCGATGACCCTATTGGTATGAATACACACCCATTCGTGAGCTGGTTTACCGTATTTGTGAAAGTTCTGAACCAACTCGACTTCGTGTTCACTGCCAGGAAAGGCGCAGCGCAATAGAGCATAGGCCTTGACGCGGTTTTCTTCCGTTAATTTCTGTATTTTCATAGTGAGAGTCCTTGATAACTGAGCAGAGGATACGCCCTTTAGGGGCAGGCTCGGCCTAAATAATTATACGGTTTTCGGATGGGAAACTAACACAGCCTCAGCTGACCATCCTCTTCGGCATCGTATGCAACTTTTTCCCTGACCAGAACCGGCACCAGATTGTCGGGTGCCACCGGCAAAGGGATTGCCTGCACTTTTTTAGCAGTTGCCACGGGCTGATTTGCCGCTGCTGCCTGTATTCCTTCCTCAGCGGCCCGCTTTGCCAATTTGTCACAGCGTTCATTGAATGGATGCCCGGCATGACCCCGCAGCCATTCCCAGTTGATCTTGTGTTTGGCGGCCAGGGACACAAGCTGCTGCCAGAGATCCTGGTTGATGAGAGCATCCGGGGTATACAGTCGACCTTTACGGATCCAGCCTTGAACCCACTTGCTCATTCCCCGGACCAGGTACTGTGAATCGCTGAACACGCGCACCGTCTTCGGGTTGTTCAGGGCTTCTAGCCCCCTGATCGCCGCCAGCAGTTCCATCCGTTGTGAGGTGGCTGCGGGTTCAAAACCGCTCAATACCTTTTCATGCTCCCCATAACGAAGGATCACGCCATAGCCGCCTGGGCCGGAGTCCCGTCCCGAGCCATCGCAGTAGATTTCAACCACGCCCGGGGCTGGCGGGGTGAAGGCGACTTCCAGTGCTTCAAATTCAAGTTCGCGCAACAGGGGTATCAATTCCGAATGGTTTGGTTGCCGTCGCTGCAGATCAGGAAGGGAAACCTCCAGAGCAACGTCATATCTGACGGTTGCCAGCATTTTCGAGAGCAGGGCCTGGTCTTTATGGGCGCGTAAATTCTCCCGGCACTTTTTCCCATTGACCAGGCTTTCCCAGCGGAGAACGCCTTCCAGGGAACCGAACTGTCGTACCAGCTTTGCCGCGGTTTTCTCGCCGATCCCGGGAACGCCGGGAATATTGTCCGAGGTGTCGCCGGCCAGCCCCAAGACATCCGGCACCAGCTCTGGGGGAACACCGAAACGCTGGAGGACCTCTTGAGGCCCCGAGCAGGTTATCTTTCATGGTGTCCAGCAGGCAGATTCTGTCCCCGACAATCTGCATCAAATCCTTGTCGCCGGTGACTACCGTTACCTGGATTCCTTCTGCGGCATATCTGCGGGCCAGGGTGGCAATGACATCGTCTGCCTCAAAACCGGGAGCTTCCAGGGCAGGGATATTGAGTGCCTGTAAAACTTTCTTGATGTAAGGAATCTGCACTGTGAGATCCTCGGGCACGGCGTCCCGATTCGCTTTGTATTCGGGATAGATTTCCCTGCGGAATGTCTCTTCCCGCGGACGGTCGAATACCACGGCCAGGTACTCTGGGCTCTTCTCCTGCAGGAGGCCCAGGAGCATCTTGGTGAAACCAAATACGGCATTGCTTGGCATCCCACTAGAGGTGGCAAGGTCACGGATTCCATAATAGGCGCGGTAGATGAAACTGGAGCCGTCCAGTAAATACAGTTGTGGCGATACTTTCACATTCTCTCCCGATGTGTGCATTGTCTCTCGGAAATTTATTGGTTCAGCTGAATGTCCGTATTTTGAAAAAACGTCCTTTTATTTTATGCCCCGTCAGGCGAGCCAGTGCGAGGTTGGCGCTGGCCCGGCGAATGGCAACGTAAGTGTGAAAGTCGAAAATATTGATTGTGCCGACCTCACTGGCCGGAATGCCTGCGTCGCCGGTGAGGGCACCGAGGATATCGCCGGGGCGCAGCTTGTTTTTGCGTCCGCCATCAATGCAGAGGGTGACCATCGGGGCTTCAAGGGCTGCGGATGAAGGCATGGCCAGAGTTTCCAGGTCGGCGCGCGGGATGGTTTCACCGAGATAGTCTTCAATCGCCGTCGCTCGCCGATTCTCCGCAGCGGTTACCAGGCTCAGGGCCAGTCCTTGCTCCCCGGCGCGACCGGTGCGGCCGATGCGGTGGATATGGATCTCCGGGTCACGGGTGAGTTCGTAGTTGACCACGGCGGTGAGTTCCTTGATGTCGATGCCACGCGCCGCAACATCGGTGGCGACCAGAATGGAGACGCTTTTGTTGGCAAAGCGTGCCAGCACCTGGTCGCGCTCGCGTTGTTCCAGATCGCCATGGATCGCCAATGCCGAGAAGCCGCGCTCCGTCAACGCATCGGCCACCTCTTGACAGTCCTTTTTGGTGTTGCAAAAAACCAGGGTCGATTCTGGACTGTAGTGGCCGAGAATCCGGGCTACCGCGGCCAGTCGCTCCGTGCGTTCCACCAAAAAGAAGAGTTGCTTGATCTGCTCGCCATCATGGACTGCCTCGACTTTCACCGTGACTGGTTGCTGCTGCACCGTAGCGCTCATGGCGGCAATCGAATCGGGGTAGGTGGCCGAGAAGAGCAGGGTCTGTCGCTGGCTCGGAGCGGCGGCGATAATGGTGCCAATATCTTCCTGAAAGCCCATGTCAAGCATGCGATCAGCTTCATCAAGGACGAGCATACTCAGTGATTTCAGATCGAGATTGCCGCGCCGCAGGTGATCGAGGATCCTGCCGGGGGTGCCGACGACGATATGGACACCGTGTTCGAGAGAAGCGAGCTGGGGCCCGAAGGGGACGCCACCGCAGAGGGTGAGAATCTTGATATTATCGGTAAAGCGAGCGAGACGTCGCAATTCCTTGCCGACTTGGTCGGCGAGTTCGCGGGTCGGGCACAACACCAGTCCTTGCACCCGGAACCTGGTCTCTTCCAGTCGCGACAAGAGGCCGATGCCAAAGGCGGCAGTTTTGCCGCTGCCGGTTTTTGCCTGGGCGATTACGTCGGTTCCCGCCAGAATCAGCGGCAGGCTGTGGGCCTGGATTGGTGTCATCTCGCTATAGCCGAGGGAGTCAAGGTTCAGGAGCATCGAATTCTTTAAGGGTAGGGTTGAAAATGTTGACGGGGTCATGTGCTGTTCTCTTCTTGGGGGATTACCAAGTTGTTAGTTTCGGGAAAATAAAGAAGCCTCCATCCAGGTGGTCTGTTCTGAGAACACGAAGAAGGGGGCTTTAAGGGTGTTTTCGGAAGTTTATGCCACTCGTAGTGGAAATGCAAGGATCAAGTGGTTTGTGAAGAAAGGGGGTCAGTTGCTCACTGCTCAGGAAAAAAGGTGAGATGGCAGTGATTGACTGCTTGAAAAATGCTTGCGCTTTACCAGGAAGGGCGCTACCGTTTGTACATTACAACACCTGACAGGAGTACCTTTTTAATGAAGCAGGAAATAAGAATAGTTGGGCCGGAAACGGTTCAGATGCTGGAGTTGGGGCATCCCTGGGTTATCACCGACAGTCATACAAAACGCTGGCCGTCCGGGCAAGCAGGCCAGATGGTTGCCTTGACAGACAGCGCCGGGCGTTTTCTAGCCACGGCCCTGCTCGACCCGACCGACCGCATTGTGGCGCGGGTACTGTCGCGCAAGCGCATCAGCCTGGATCAGTCCTGGGTAACAGCGCAGCTTAAAGCTGCCATCAACCTGCGGATGTCGCATGCCGATCTTGAAGAGACGAACGCCTATCGTCTGGTGAATGGCGAAGGTGACGGACTGCCGGGTCTGACAGTTGACCGCTATGGCGATTTCCTTATGGTGCAGATTTACTGTGCCGGATGGCGTCCCCACCTGTCGCTCGTTACTCAGGCCTTGCAGGAGCTGCTTTCACCGATAGGCATCTACGAAAAGAGTCGTCCCCAGAAGACCAGGGAGTTGGAAGCAGCCAGCGACAGCAAGCGCTACGGCCGCTTGCTGATCGGCAAAGCTGCACCGCAGCAGCTTGAGGTGCGCGAAAACGGTCTCAACTTTCTTGTCAACCTGGAGCAGGGGTTGAACACTGGATTGTTTTTGGACCAGCGCCGCAACCGACGTGATTTGATGACACGCGTGGCGGGTAAGCGACTGCTGAACCTGTTTGCCTACACCGGAGCTTTTTCTGTGGCTGCCGCCGCTGGCGGGGCAGGCCAGGTGACCACCGTGGACGTGTCTTCCGGTTATACGGACTGGGCCAGGGCTAATTTCGGTATCAACCACCTCAATCACAAGCGCTACGAGTTCATAGTGGGTGATTGTCTGGCTGTGCTGGCAGATTTGGCGGCAAAGAAGAAAGGTTACGATATTATTCTGATGGACCCCCCATCCTTCTCCACCACCGGCAAGAGCCGTTTTACCACTCGCGGCGGCACCTCCGACCTGGTTGCGGCGGCGCTGCCGCTCCTGACCGACGGTGGGTTGATGATCACCTCATCCAACCACCAGAAACTGGACCTTTCCGACTACCTCAAGGAGTTGCGGCGCGGTGCCCTCAAGGCGGGCTGTGACCTGAGGGTTATCAGCTTGGCAGGTCAACCTGAGGATTTTCCTTATTCTGTCACCTTTCCAGAGGGGCGTTATCTGAAATATGCCATCAGTGTTAAAGCCGGAAAGTAGTGAATACAAGCAGCTGCACTGGCTTACAGCAGAATAATCAGCAGGACACCGCCACCAATGACGGTCAGGTTGCAGATCGCGGAGATTGCATGGAGCTTTGCGAACTCACGGCGTTTGGGGTGCTCCTTGGGAGTGGTGACAAAGGAGGGTATTTCCTGTTTGATGGCCGCTGCCCGTGGTTCGATGTGAAAGGCCTGAAAGGCGGTCAGGGAGAGCATGCAGATCACTATGGCAAGAATGATCACGAAGTTCTTGCCCCGGATCACCAGTAAGGATGCAAGGGCAACGATACCGCATGCCAGACCCCATTTGAAATATCCCGGAAAGAGTGTTCCGACTATCTTTCCGGCCGTGTCACGGTCATTGACCTTGAAGATAATCGGCGTCAGGACAAAGGTAAACATGGCTGCTCCACCGACCCATAAAGATAGGGCTATACGGTAGATTGCGGGTACTATCTGCATGGTTCCTCCGCTACTTTGCGTTGATCATTGAAATTACTTCTGAAATTTACTCCTGTTTTATGTGCTCTTCAAGTAAAACATCGGAAATATCTGAAGTACCGTGCTGTTGCGCATGTGTGAAAATGGCCGGCCAGATCTTTGATGATATTTTGTTTGAAAGAGGAAGGAACTTTTATGGCGTGACCGGGTCGTAAAAAACCCATCATGTATTAGACTGTGAGCAAGGCAGGAAACCGTTCAGTAGCCTAATCTGTTAACGCATGGAGGTCAATAATGAAGAAGAAATTTATTCTGATAGCCGCAGTGATGATGGCGGGAAGCCTCAGTCTGGCCGAAGCCGCAAACCTGGACAAGGGGAAAGCGCTTTTTGAGAGCCCGAACCTTGGTGGTGGTACTACAGGGAAAAGCTGTGCCTCCTGTCATGCGGGTGGCGAAGGCTTGGGCAACGATCTGTTCGAACGTAAAGAATTCAACTTCTCGGGGATGGACAAGGTGAGTCTTGACCGATGTGATCAATATCTGCATTGAAAATCCCTTGGGTGGTCAGGCCATTGACCCTGCGGGTGAAGAGATGCAGGATTTGACTGCCTATATGAAAAGTCTGGTTACCAAGCCGGAAAAGTGAAACTGAGAAAAAGGGAAAAAGTCAGACCCCGACAGGGTACTAAATACGAGTAGAGAGTCGTTCAAACTATGAAAAAACTTTTAACTTGGGGAGCGATCGGTCTTTTGACTACGGCACTCCTGGATCCGCTGCTGTATTCCATGCTCGACAAACCGATTCCGTGGGTCCGCGATCTGGTCATGCTTGTGGGCGGAGTCGGCTGCTTTTATCTGCTGATAAAATTTCGTCATGAGCTGTAAGGTGTTTTTTTACCGTTGATGATTGCGCAGGTATGCTTTGCGGACCTGTTTTCGTATTGCTCCGGCCAACCGCTAAAATTGTGGATCAGGTAACGCCAGCACTGCAGGCTGCTTCGATCCTGTCCAGGGCTTTCCTGAGCAGCGGGCGTGGACAACCGAAATTGAGCCGGACGAAGCCGGGATCGCCGAAGTCGCTGCCGCGCGACAGCCCAACTCCGGCCTGTTCGAAGAACGTGGTTGGATTATGCAGGCCGCTTTTTCTCGTATCGATCCATGCCAGATAGGTCGCTTCCAGATGGTGCATCGAGAGCCCTTTGATGCCGTTGATGGTTTGGTGAACCAGATCACGATTGCCTCTCAGGTACTCGAGCAGTTCGCTGTGCCAGACACTGCAGTCACGGTAGGCAGCGAGTGCAGCGGTAAAACCAAGGGCGTTTACCGACGGCACGATGCCGGCCATGGCTTGGCAAAATCGCCCGCGGAGTCCCGGGTCGGGGATCACGGCAAGGGCACAGCCGAGGCCGGGAATGTTGAAGGTTTTGCTCGGGGCAAGGAGGGTGATGGTGCGGGCCGCGATCTCCGTGGAGAGGCTGGCGATGGGGATGTGTTTTTTGTCTGTGTCCAGAATCAGGCCGGCGTGAATCTCGTCGGAGCAGATGAAGAGCCGGTGACGCAGGCACAGCTCGGCGATGGTGCTGAGTTCTTCCCGGTTGAATGCCCGTCCCACCGGGTTATGGGGATTGCAGAAGAGGAAAAGTCTGGTTCTGCCGGTGATTGCTCGCTCAAGGTCGGCGAAATCGAAAACCCATCGGTCATTGTCCTCCACGAGATGGGATGTCACCAGATTGCGAAGGGAATTGCGTGGTGCGCTGAGGAAGGGGGGGTACACCGGAACGGCGCTGAGAACCTCATCTCCGTCGTCACCGACAGCCCGGCAGGCCAGGTTGAGGCCGGCTGACCAGGCCCGGCAGCCAGACAATCCATTCTTCTTCAATGCACCAGTCGTATTCGTCCTGCAGATGTGCTATTACGGCGTCTGAAAGTCCTTCCGTCGGACGTGTGTAACCGAAAATGCCATGGTCAACCCTCTTCTGCAGGGCATCGATAACCGGCTGGGGTGAACGAAAGTCCATGTCGGCCACCCAGAGAGGGATGATATCCCTTCCTCGATAGCGATCCCATTTTTCACTGGAGGTGCCCCTCCGTTCGATTATTTCATCAAAATCGCTGGCGATAGCGTTTCCCCTTTTCATTGCGTCCGCATATACGAAAGGCCGGAAGCATCCCGCTTCCAGCCTTTCGTCATTTCTTTTTAACTGTTCCCCGGTCTGGGGAAAATTCAGGAAGGATCTTCATCCCGCCCGACATCTGCACTTCTTATAGGATGTGAGATAACGGTCGTGAATCATCGCCTCCTTTCTTGTGCTTTTATTTTACCATGCCGGGTATAGACTGGCAAGGGATGCCGGGATTTTTTTCTGATAGCTTCTCCGTTAGTACGAGAAATATGGAAAGGAGCATCAGCAGCTAACGCAAGATCGGCAACGGTTTTACTCAGCGATGGTGTATTTCGTTCCCTTTCTGGCGATAAATCCCTCTTTTTCCAGACTTTCCAGTATCCGTTCCACCCTTAGCGGGTCCCCTTGCAGTGCCTGAAAAATTTCTTCTTGCCGTGATAGAGGTTCCCGAAGAAGGAACTTCAGGATCTTTCCCCGTATCTGCCGGTCTGAACCTTCGAACCTGCTCTGGCGGGTATGGTGTGCGCTTTTTCTCGAGGGGTTGCTCTGGGTTCGTTTCAACATGACGCCATAATCCATCAGGGCGTAGTACCATTCTCTGGGGTTCTTTCGGTCGAGAGTGGCTTGGACGAGCGGCATAATTTCGCTGTCTTTCACGTCCTGTCTGTCATGGAAGAAACAGTGGATATAGACCGTCCGGATATTGGTTTCGATGATTGACACTGGTTTATGAAAGGCGAAAGCTACGATTGCCCCGGCGGTATAGACCCCTATACCGGGCAGGGTACGTAATTGTTCCGGTGTGTCGGGAAGTATGCCGTTGAAGTCTACGACCACTTTTTTTGCCGTTTCCTGCAAAGCTATGGCCCTGCGGTTGTATCCGAGTCCCTGCCAGACCTGCAGCACCTCACGAAGAGGAGCCTGTGCGAGAGAGGAGAGGTCGGGAAAGGCGGCAAGGAATTCCTGGTATTTCCCAATGGCCCGCTCGACCCTGGTTTGTTGCAGCATTATCTCAGAAACCAGGATCTGGTAGGGATCTTCGGTTTCTCGCCAGGGCAGGGGACGGGGGTGGGCTTGATAGTGGGAGTAGACCTCGCTACGGAACCGTTGAATTGCCTCCTGGCCCAGTTCTGTCTGAGTGGTTTTTTGATGATTTGTCTCTGGTATCTTCATTTTGTCTGGATTCTGTCCGACTGTTTCCGGGGGGAAACGGGAAGTCGTCGTGATGATGTGTAATCGTTGCAATGCGAGCAGGAATCGATCTGGATATACAGTTTGCGGTGTCCCGTGCAATTGGATCATGGTGGATAATTGAACACCAAAAAGGGCATGTGCCGGTGAGTCTTGATTCGAATAATACTACATAAATTCAACTGCTGACTACACGAATTACAAGAGCCGTGGTATTCTTACATAGATTGTTTTCATCAGGTATGTCACGACAGGAATTGGGCTGAAACTTCCCTGAAGCCGCACGAGACGACTCCGTGAAAGCCTCAGCCCAGCGAGGAACTGTCCATACGTGATAGAAACAAGGGGGAATGTGTATGAAAAGTGAAAATAGACGACGGCTGGACCTGGCCCTGGCGGCTGTCTGCGCAAGCTGCCCCCTGTGCCGACATTCCCGCCGGAAACCAGATGGGTTGGCGAACCGGATTGTTAGGAAAGTAGAAGCACGGTATTGTCCCTTTTGCCGCGCTTATGCCAGAGTGAAGGGTCTGAAGCCGCAGACTGACCCCGCATGACATTTCAAGTGTATTCAGGAGAACCGCTAACATGCTACTGAAAATAGTTTCCGGAGGTCAAACTGGTGTCGATCGGGCGGCTCTGGACGCCGGCCTTGAAGGTGGCATCCAGGTTGGAGGATGGTGTCCAGTCGGCCGACGTGCAGAGGACGGGAAGATCCCGGAACGCTATCCCTTGGTTGAGCTTGATTCGCCGGAGTACGACGCGCGAACGGAACAAAATGTTGTTGATTCCGCTGCTACGCTGGTCTTGAACCTTGGTGTCCTTGCTGATGGTACCGCTCTGACTGTCCAGTTGGCGCGGAAACACCGCAAGCCATGCCTTGTTGTACAGTTGGATGGAGATGCGGACCCAGGCACTGTGGCTGAATGGATCCGCAAACTGGGGGTGAAGGTGCTGAACATTGCCGGGCCACGCGAGTCAAAGCGTCCCGGAGTTTACGAAAGTGCATTGCAGTTCGTGCGGCAACTTCTGCAAGAAAGGTAACCGCACGAATACCGGTTTTTCAACAATCTGTCGAGGAGGTCCTTATGGAAACGCAACCCAGATCCGCGAATGACCTGCTGAACCTGTCCGGTAGCTACTGGAGCGCCTGCGCTCTGCATGCCGGGGTCAAACTTGATCTCTTTACACCTCTATCCGCCTGTTCCTTCACTGCTTCAAAACTGGCCGAACTGGTTGCCTGCGATGTTCGCGGACTCACGATGCTGCTTCATGCCCTTACGGCCATGGGGTTGCTGGACAAGGCACGATGATTCCTTTCTGGCTAGCAGGTATTTCAGCCGAATTCCTTTCTCGCACCTCTCCCCGCTACCTTGGTCATATTCTGCTCCACCATCACCACCTGATGGCCTCCTGGGCCCACCTGGATGAGGCTGTCCGGGGCGGAGGACCGATCCGGGAGCGTTACTCCCATGGGGATGAGAAAGAACTGCGGGAAAGTTTCGAGATGGGAATGTTCGATCTTGCCATGCAGATTGCGCCGCGGATCGTGCCGAATATCGACCTTGGCAGCCGCAAGCGACTTCTGGATCTTGGTGGAGGTCCCGGAACCTATGCCATACATTTCTGTCAGCACAACCCCGTCCTTTCCGCCGTTGTATTCGATCTTCCCTCTACCCGCCCCTTTGCCGAGAAAACGATTGGCCGTTTCAATCTGTCTGACAGGATTGACTTTGTTCAGGGTGACTTCCTTGCTGATCCCCTGGAAGGGCCTTTTGACGTTGCCTGGCTTTCCCACATTCTGCATGGGGAAGGAGCAGAAGGATGTGCTGCGATACTGGGGAAGGTGAAGAAGGCACTTGCTCCGGGAGGGATGATCCTGATTCAGGAGTTTATTCTGGACGATACTCTGGACGGGCCGCTATTCCCGGCACTTTTTTCCCTGAATATGCTGCTTGGTACCGGGAGTGGCCAAGCCTATTCCTGGGGAGAGCTGGAGGATATGCTGGCGGCTGCGGGCTTCCAGGATCTGCGACGGTTGCCCCTGCAGCTGCCTAACGGGGCAGGGGTACTTGCTGCAGTTGCACCTTGATGTTACCTGTTCTTGTGTCGGGGGGTGGATAGAACCTCTTGCATCGTCCTGCCGAACTCTCCCATATCATACGGCTTCAGCACTACGCCGCTGAAGCCGTAGTCGCCGTAATGGGAGAGAATAGGGTCGTTGGAGTAGCCGCTGGAAACTATCCCCCTTGCATCGGGGTCTATTTCCAGCAGATGTTTCATTGTTTCTTTGCCGCCCATCCCGCCCGGAATGGTCAGGTCCAGCAGGACGGCGGCAAAGGGTTCCCCTGTTTTTTCGGCCATCCTGTACTTAGTTATCGCTTCGGATCCTTCGCTGCAGAATACCACCTTGTATCCCAGGTGAACAAGGATCTCTCCTGCGACTTCCAGGATTATCTCCTCATCATCCATGATAAGAATTTTACCCTTTCCCGAAGCGGGCGGCAGGTTCTCCTGTTCCTTTTCGTCCGGACCCAGTTTCGCTGCAGGAAGGAAGAAATGGAAGGCTGTGCCGACTCCAACCTGCGATTCAACGGTTACCAGTCCTCCGTGTTTGTGGATGATTGAGTAAACACTAGCGAGACCAAGACCGCTTCCCTTGGTCTTGGTGGTGAAATAGGGGTCGAAAATCATGCCGATATTTACTTCGGGGATGCCGATGCCGTGATCCCTGACGGAAACCTTCACGTATCTCCCCTTGGGGAGGTTCGGCAGCTCTTCCGGACCAAGCAGTGTATTTTTAGCCTGGACACTGATTATGCCGCCGTCGGGCATGGCCTGGTCGGCATTGATGATTATGTTATTGAAAACTTGATTCATCTGTCCGGCATCTATCTCCACGGGCCACAGATCATCAGGGAGAGAAAAATCACATCTGACATTTGAACCACGCAAGACAAACGAAACGGAGTCCATCACCAACTGTTTGATGAAGGCTGATTTTTTTACCGGTGCACCTCCCCGGGAGAAGGTAAGAAGCTGTTGTGTCAGGTCTCCGGCCCTCTGAGTCGCCTTCTCCGCTTCCTCGAGTCTCCTGACCAGCTTGCTGTCAGGCTCCGCCAGCACCCTGGCCAGGGAGATGTTTCCCATTATTCCGGTCAGAATATTGTTGAAATCATGGGCGATTCCCCCTGCCAGTACTCCGAGAGACTGCAGTTTCTGGGATTTGATTCTCTCCTCTTCCAGCTTTTTCCGCTCGTTAATATCCCGAATATGCTCGATGGCCAGGACAACCTGTCCCGATTCGTCGAATATGGGATAGGCGCGTACCTCAACCTGCCCGATCCGGGGGTTATGCTTTTCCTCGTATACCGGCTTACCCGTGGTGAAGACCTTGTGTACGTGACAGGGTTCGCACTTTTTACCTTGCCCCGGGTAAAAGGCGTCATAGCAAAAGAGGTTCTTTTCCCGTTGCTCCACGGGGACATAGTCGTATCCGCCACCCCAGTTCGAGTGCATGATGCGGAACTCCCGGTCTATTACGGTGAGCATGTCGGGTATCGTTTCGAACATAATGCGCTGGATGTTTTCTGCTTTGCGGAGTGCTTCTTCAACCTGTTTCCGCTCCTCGATGTCACGATGCAATTGCTCGTTGGCGGCAGAGAGTTTGGCGGTCTGGGCAAGCTTGCGGTACAGGAATACCCCGGCGCAAGCCGCAAGCAGGGTCATCCCCATAATCCATGTCATGAAATAGAAGACCGCCTTCTTTCCTGTGTGGTAGACCTCCCTCGGCAGATCAATCTGTAGCAGCAGGGCCGGCTTTCCGTGAATATCCCTGATCATAGCGTTCCCTTCGGACCGGGATCCGTCTACGGTTCTGAACAGTACCGGCGGGACGTCAGGCGGGAGCTGTGAAAATTTCCCCGTCAGCACTGATGGGACTTCGGTAACAGGTTTTATGGAAACGGTGGAATGAGAAATGCGGGAGAATTCGGCAACTTCTGCCGTTCCGAGCCGGCGTCCCATAAGGAGCAGGCCGCGACTCGGGCCGTTTTCCTCGGAATCAACTACGCGTCGGGCAGCTATGAAAAATGCACCTTCAGGTACAAGTAACACTCCGGAGAGACATTTTTTATACGCAGAGGCCGGAACAAGATGAAGGAAGGAACGGATCTGTCGGGGTATGCTTGCCGGAAGCGGGGTCAGCGTTTTGCCGTTCCGGTCCAGCTGTCTGCCAAAGAGAATTCGACCGTCTGACGCCGCGTATACGATGATATCTGTTTTCAGGTTGGCGAAGGTCTCGGGAGTCAGATTTCGTTGCACGAAATGCGGGTTGCTCCCCCCAAGGAAGTCATAGGGGTCATCCCACACTGACCAATCCGTTGCTGTTCGTTCCATGACCGCAAGCTCGTTGTGGACGATGTCGAGTACCCGTTCGACGTTGAGAAGCCCCTGCTGCTCCTCTACTGCCTCAAAGCCGTGTAAAATGAAAACCTTTGAGCTTGCCAAGAGCAGCAGAAAAACTGCGGCAACGGCGACTGCTGCGAGAATAGGAAGTGATCTGTTCATAGTTGTCCCTGTAGGTGCAGGTGACTGGAAAAGTCCCCATTTGAACCATATCGGTAATTCTCATGAAAACTTGAAATAGAGTAGCCGCCGATACCTGTACCTGCGTTCAATGAGGGTGTGGCTGATTAACTGGAAGAAGTGTCAGGCGTTGAGAGTTTCCGGATGGAAACTAAGTAAGCCCCGGAGAATCATTCCCGGGGCTTTACTCTATCTACGCAGTGAGTCGTTCCATTGCTTCGCGATACTTCTCGGCGGTTTTACGGATAATCTCCTCCGGGAGCGGGGGAGCTGGTGCCGTCTTGTCCCAGTCGAGGGTTTCCAGGTAGTCGCGCAGAAACTGTTTGTCAAAGCTTGGTTGAGAGCATCCCGGGCGGTAGCTGTCCTTCGGCCAGAAGCGGCTTGAATCGGGGGTGAGGCATTCGTCGATGATAATCAGCTCTCCATCACAGATCCCGAATTCGAACTTCGTGTCAGCGATGATGATACCGCGCCCGGCGGCAATCTCCCGAGCCTTGCAGTAGATGTCAATGGTAGCTTTTCGAGCTTTTTCTGCTATGTCCTGCCCGCACAGATCCACCATTTTTTCAAAGGGTATGTTTTCGTCGTGGTCGCCGAGTTCCGCCTTTGTGGATGGTGTGAATATGGGTTCATCAAGGCGTGATGATTCGGAGAGGCCAGCGGGGAGGGTTATGCCGCAGATGGCGCTGGTTTCCTGGTATTCCTTCCAGCCGGAACCGGCCAGATACCCTCGGACGATGCACTCCACCGGCAGGGGGCGGGCCTTTTTTACCAGCATGGAGCGGCCTTCAAGTATGTCTGCGTACTTGGTGCATGCGGCGGGGAATTCCCTGACATCAGTTGCGATAAGGTGGTTGGGAATGATGTCTTCCATCAGACGGAACCAGTGAGCGGAAATTTGGGTAAGAACTTCTCCCTTGCCCGGGATCCCCTCGTTCATAATTACGTCAAAGGCTGAAATCCTGTCAGTGGTTACGATGAGAAGCGCATCGCCCAGGTCATAAATATCGCGGACTTTGCCGCGTGCTGCCAGCGGAAGATCGGGAAAATCAGTTGATAGAACAAGTTTTGTCAAGAGGGGCCTCCTGTATGTAGGTAGAAATAGAGCGGGGATGCCAATCGGCATCCCCTTGAATAGTATATATCGGTTGCGGTATGAAAACGAAAGATGGGCTAATCAGTCATCAGGGCCGGATTGATAACGATCTTTGCTTTATCCCGCAGACCTTTCAACCATGCGTCCTGGGCTTCTTGCTGTTTTTTCGGGAGCAGTATCTCCCTGATCTTTTCCTTTTCCTGCATGAAGCCGCCACGGTCTGCTTCAATCCTTTGTTTCAGGCGAATGGCGTACCAGCGACCATTGATGCTAACGGGCACTGCTTCGACGGGAGCTGCAGGAGTCAACAGAAATGCTGCTTCCATGGCATCCTTCGACGTGCCGATCTGTGGAATTTTCCCATCGCTTGAATAGGTGAAGCTTCCTGTTGTCTGAAGTCTACCCGAGAATTTGTTGTTCCGCATAGACTGCAGGGCTTCTTCGGCCTTTTTCCGTGCCAATTCGACAGATTTCTGGTCGATCAAGCCTTTTCTCAACTTCTCCTCTGATTTTTGCCAGGGGGGGGACAACGGAAGGGTTTCTCACCGTTACCTTGAAGAGGTAGACCCCTTTCGATGTTTCCACTGGTCCGCCCAATTCACCCTGTTTCGTAGCAAAAGCTTTTTTGATGACATCAGCCTCTCCTGCCAAAGCTGCCGGAGGGTTCTGCAGAGTAAAGAGTGGTGTCTCGGCAACCGGCACGTCGATCATGCGGGCGGCTGCGGCGAGATCATTGGCGGCCAGGTTCTTGTTGAGGGCAATGGCGACTTTTTCATAGGTTTGCTTTGCCGCCTTGAACTTTAGGGCGTCCTCTTTTGCCCGCTCTTTCACTTCCTCGAAGGGGAGAATTCCACCTTTGCCCTGGTAGCGGTCGATATTCTTCTGATAGTAGGTCTGGATTTCCTCATTGCTTACCGTGAGCGTGGGCAGGAGCTTGACCGGTTTCAGTAGCACGTAGTCGAGTTTGATTTCTTCCCGGGTTTTGAATTCCTTTTCATGCTGTTGGAGGTATGAGGTCAGTTCCTGGTCGGTTACGGTGACGCTGCTCCGAACCTCGGCTGGTGAATAGGAAACATACTCTAATTCGATCTTGTCGTGTGTTTTCTTGAAATACTGGAGGAGGTCCTGGTCGGTGAGGGTTACTTTGTCGGCGATTGTTTTGCCGGCCTTGGCAATGGCAAGGTCGTCTCGAACGCTGCTCTCGAAGCCAGGGGTAGTGATATGGTTCATTTGCAGTACTTGATCGTAGAGTTTCTTGTCAAAAACACCATCTTTCTGGAAGTAGGGTATCTTCGCTATTGCTTCAACCAGTTCGTCATCGGAGACCTTGATTCCCATCTTCTTTGCTTCCTGTCGGATAAGCGCCGTGTTGATCAGGTTTTCAAGGGTGCTTTTGCGCAGGTTCAGCAGCTTCTCGATTTCGGGGGTGACAGGTTGACCGTAAATCTGCTGGATTGAGTTTTTTGCACGCTCATAGTTTTTGAGGTACTCATCATAGGAAATTTTTTCGCCGTTTACCTTCACGGCGAAGCTTGACCCTTTGAGGCCTTCATCTCCTTTTCCCCAAATGAGAAAAATTGTACCGACAAAAGAGAGAACGATAATTGCGAAAACAAACTTTATAATCATTGACTGCTTATACTTTCTCATGATTCCGAGCATTGGTGGAGGACTCCTTATAAGGAATTTATTGAGAAAAACTACTGTTTAACGGCACGGAATAATAATATATTCAAGGATCAAAAGCAACTGGAGATTAAGCCTATTTTCTTTCTTGCCAGGTGTTGCGGTTTTTGTTAGGATTCACCATTCAGCTTATTCCTGTCAAAATGCGTTAAATTCACGATGAAAGAGGCAGAGATGCTCAAGATATTTGATTATATATTCGGCATGTTTTCAAGCGACCTGGCAATAGATTTGGGGACAGCAAACACCCTCGTCTATCTGAAAGGAAAGGGCGTTGTTGTCCGGGAGCCTTCTGTGGTTGCCGTTCAAAGGACCTATGGTGGCCAGCAAAAGGTTCTTGCGGTTGGGATGGAAGCAAAAAAGATGCTCGGCCGCACGCCGGGCAGCATTACCGCCATCCGCCCCATGAAGGACGGCGTTATTGCCGATTTCGACATTACCGAGGAAATGCTCCGGTACTTTATTCACAAGGTCCACAATCGCAAGACCCTTGTTCGCCCCCGCATTGTTATCTGTGTTCCTTCGGGCATTACCCAAGTGGAAAAACGGGCGGTCAAAGAATCTGCTGAATCGGCGGGCGCTCGCGAGGTCTACCTTATTGAAGAGCCGATGGCGGCTGCAATCGGCGCCGGGCTTCCGATTACCGAGGCAAGCGGCAACATGATCGTCGATATCGGCGGCGGCACTACCGAGGTGGCGGTTATCTCGCTGGCCGGCATCGTTTATACGAAATCGGTCCGCGTTGGTGGCGATAGGATGGATGAGGCGATTGTTCAGTACATCAAGCGCAAGTATAACCTGTTAATTGGTGAGCGGATGGCTGAGCATATCAAAATAGAGATTGGTGAGGCCTATCCGGGAGAAACGGTGCTGACCATGGAAGTCAAGGGTCGCGATTTAGTTTCTGGAATTCCCAAGACAACGGAAATCGATTCCAACGAGATCAGGGAAGCGCTATCCGAGCCGGTGAACGCCATTGTGGAAGCGGTACGCATCTGTCTTGAGCGGACTCCTCCTGAACTGGCTGCCGACATCGTCGACAAAGGGATTGTTCTCGCGGGCGGTGGCGCCCTGCTGCGCAACCTCGATCTCTTGCTGCGAGAAGAGACCGGCCTGCCGGTGGTGATTGCCGAAGACCCTCTGTCCTGTGTCGTGCTCGGGTCCGGCAAGGTGCTTGATGAACTGCATCTACTTCGTCGGGTGGCGATCGATTCCTGATATCTCCCTGCGTCTCTGGGGGGCACCATGGTTACCCACTTTGTTCTTTTCAGGCACGAATACATTCCTACCTTCTACCGAATTTTCTTTCAGACAATCTTCGGAGTGCATGCCTCCGCTTGCGGAGGCCCCTGTCCCCCCATGCCGGAACAAGTGAATGAGCAGTGCTGGAACCGATATCATCATACCCGTATGGAACAATCCGACGGAAACTCGCGAATGTCTTGCTGCTCTCATGGAGCATTCCCGTGATTTCCGCCTGATTCTGCTGGATATCGGCAGTGATCAGCCAACCGAGCAGCTTCTCCAGGAGTTTGCCGAGTTTTTGGATGATCGGGCGCTTCTGCTGCGGAGTGAAAGCGCCCATGGATTCGTTGAGACGGTCAATCGGGGATTGGCAAAGGTTGAAGCGCCTCTTGCTGTTGTGATGCGTTCGACCTCTCGCGTTACGGCAGGCTGGCTTGAACCCTTCCAGGAAGCATCGCTCCGGTCAGACGCGGGAATTATTGTTCCCCTGCTCTATCAAAGCGGCACCGCACCGTCTTCGACAAAAAAGCGAAAACACCTTGCAGGTGAGGCGCCCCATGGCTCCTTTTCCGCCCTCGGCATAACAAGGAATCTCTATGCTGCCATCGGGCCTTTTGATGAGGGTCTCGACGGTAACCTCTGGTGTCTGAAGGACTACTCCCGTCGCGCCGATCGGGCAGAATTCAGAACCCTACGACTTGCGGGACCTCCAATCCTCTATCGGGAAAAAATCCCGTATGGGTCTCTCGTGCGGCGGGAAAAAATTGTCATGGAAAGCATCGCTACCTATACGACTCGCTGGGGAGAGGAGCAGGTGTTTTGTTCTTTTTTCGCATCGGGTACCGATCAGGAGACGCTCGGCAAGGCTTTCAGTGCCATGCTGATTGCGGCCCGCCGTGGGCATCATTTTTTTGTCTTTGCGCCTCCTCCCGTCTACCGTCTGATTCTTTCCGCATCTCTTCACCTGCTTCATGACACTATCCTGGTAAAAAAGCTGCCCCGGATCTTTCCACTCCGTGCCTGTCGTGCCGTCTTTGCGCAGCTCCGCGCTAGCTATCAAAATATTTGTGTGCTTACAGGAATGGCTTGGCTGCTCGATCTCGAAGGTGAAAAAGGACTTGCGTTTGCCGAGTTTGAAAAGAGTATTTCCACTGCGGAGGTTTGAATGAAGGATAGTATTAAAGCCGCTTTCTTCTCACATCGTGAGGTAATGGAGGCTCTGGAACGGGAACTAACCCCGAAGATTATCTGTGCCGCAGAACTGCTCGTTGATACCTTTCGAAAGGGGAATAAACTCCTTGTCATGGGTAACGGCGGTTCTGCTGCCGATGCCCAGCACCTGGCTGCTGAGATCGTCGGCCGTTTTCGTCTCGAGCGGCGAGGCCTGCCGGCAATTGCCCTGAGCACTGACACATCGATTCTTACCGCGGTGGGTAACGACTACGGGTTTGACGCGGTATTCCGTCGTCAGGTGGAAGCCCATGCCCAGCAAGGGGATGTGGTGATCGGCATTTCCACCAGCGGGTCGTCTCCGAATGTGCTTTCCGCCCTTTGCCTTGCTCGCGAAATGGGTTGCCGGACCGTGGGCCTTCTTGGTAAGGATGGCGGAAGTATCCGGGATCTGGTGGATATCGATTTGACGGTTCCTGGTCACGATACGCCGCGTATCCAGGAAGGTCATATCACGGTAATCCATATTCTCTGCGAGTTGGTGGAACAGGCGCTTTTCGGGGAGAAAGCCCATGAAATATAAACCGATGGATCTGGCGGGGGTCAAGACGTATCCGCTTGCGGAGCGTTCCAATAAGGTCGTAATGAAGAGGGATGCCGCTGCCGGGGTCAGGCCGGGGATGTCGGTTGATGAGCTTCTTCGTTCCTTGCCAGCCCAACTCGGCTCGCAAAATCTCCTTGCCGTGATTGATGCCGTAGTGGCAGCCCGTGCCGCAGGAAAACCGGTGATCATGGCTATGGGGGGACACGTAATCAAGTGCGGGCTCCAACCAGTGCTGAAAAACCTTGTCGAGGCGGGTGTTATTACCGCCTTTGCCGTCAACGGTTCGGTTGCCATTCACGACTATGAGCTCTCCCTTATCGGTGAAACGAGCGAGGATGTGGGCAAAGCACTGCACTGCGGACTTTTCGGCATGGCCGAAGAAACCGGACGGGACATCAATCGCGCTCTTCGTGAGGGCGTTGCCCGTGGGGTTGGTTTCGGCGAAGCCGTAGGCCAATTCATCCTGGATAACGGCAATCCCCATAAGGATTGGAGTCTCTTGGCTACCTGCCGGGAAAACAATATCCCTGTTACTGTTCATGTGGCAATCGGTACTGATATCGTCCATCAGCACCCGACGGCAGACGGTGCGGTCATCGGCCAGGCATCTTATACCGATTTCCGGATCTTCGCCTCGGTGATTTCCGAGTTGGGCAACGGGGGAGTTTATCTCAATGTGGGCAGTGCGGTTCTTCTCCCGGAGGTGTTTCTCAAGGCCCTTTCCATCGTCCAGAACCTGGGATACCACGTGGATAATTTCACCACGGCAAACCTCGACATGCAGCAGCATTACCGGCCGCTGCAGAACGTGGTGAAGCGGCCCACGTCCGGAAAGAGTCAGGGTTATACCCTTACCGGTCACCATGAAATCATAATTCCCCTTCTGGCAGCGGGCATTCTGGATCGGATGGGGAACGTGCCGACTTCTACAGGAGGGTAAGAAAATGCCCATGGATCGCAAAGATGCCGAATCGATATTCATGCGGGTAAAAGGTCTCCGTACCTTGGTGGTAGGTGACCTGATGCTAGACGAGTACCTTTGGGGTAAGGCTGAGCGCATCTCTCCCGAGGCCCCGGTTCAGGTGGTGGATGTGCGTCGCGAGGATATGCGACTCGGTGGTGCCGGGAATGTGGTGAATAATCTTGTGGCGTTCGGTGCTGGGGTATCGATCTGCAGCGTGATTGGCGGTGATGAGAACGGCACCGTTCTTCGCCATGCCTTTACCGGCAAGGGCGTGGATATGGTGGGTGTTTTCGAGGACCCGATGCGCATGACCAGCAAGAAGACCAGGGTGCTTGCTTCCAATCAGCAGATTGTCCGGATCGACAGGGAAACACGGGAGGATATTTCTCCGGAGTTTGAAGAGAAGATTCTTGCCCATGTCGGCGACCGGCACAACGTTTGGGATATTATCCTGATTTCCGACTACGGCAAAGGTCTCCTCACTCCCCGGGTACTTTCCGGTGTGATTGGTGCCGCGAAGGCGCGGGGCATTCCGGTCATTGTTGACCCGAAGGGGAGCGATTACCTCAAATACCGGGGAGCCACCATCATCACGCCGAACCGCAAAGAGGCCGAGGTCGCTTCCCGCGTCGCAATAAAAGACAATGAGAGTCTTCGCCGGGCAGCGGACCTCCTGATTGCCGAAGGAGAGTACCAGGCAGTGTTGATAACGCGGAGTTCCGAGGGGATGTCGCTCTTCCTTCAGGGTTGTGAAGAGGTACATATCCCGACAGTTGCACAAGAGGTGTACGATGTTACCGGCGCCGGTGATACGGTAGTGGCAACCATCGGGGTTGGCCTTGCCTCAGGGCTTTCGTTTGAGCGTGCGGCGTTGCTTGCCAATGTAGCGGCAGGCATCGTTGTCGGTAAGGTCGGGACTTCAACAGTTTCTCCCGAAGAAATCATCGGCTCCATCAGTCATGAGCATCAGGACAGCGATTTCAAGATAAAAAACCTGGATGTTCTTGCTTCCTGTATTGAGGAAGAAAAAAGGAAAGGGAAGCGGATTGCGTTCACGAACGGCTGCTTCGACCTTCTGCACGTGGGGCATGTGAAGTATCTGCAGAAGGCGAGAACCTGCGGTGATCTTTTGATCCTTGGCTTGAACAGCGATGCTTCCATTCGTCGCCTGAAGGGCGAAAAACGACCCCTTATCAATCAGAGTGAGAGGGCGCATATTCTCGCGGCTCTTGACTGTATCGATTATGTGGTCATCTTTGATGAAGATACCCCCATCAAACTTCTGGAGACCCTTCGCCCCGATGTGCTGGTCAAGGGGGGGGATTATACCCCTGACCGGGTTGTGGGGAAGGATCTGGTGGAGTCGTATGGTGGCAGGGTCGAACTGGTGAAGTTTGTGGATGGGAAATCTACTACAAATATCATTGAGAAGATACTCCAGAATTACGGGTAGTGGGGGTACGAATTTTGGGGATGAATAAAGCCGTGTTCCTCGACAGGGACGGGGTTATCAATGTTGAGAAGGAATATCTTCACCGGGTCGAGGACTTCGAATTCCTGCCCGGGGTTCCCGAGGCCCTGCGTCTCCTGAAAGAGGCTGGTTTCCTGCTCATTGTGGTAACCAACCAGTCCGGGGTAGCGCGAGGGTATTACTCGCTGGAGGCTGTCCACGAGCTTCATCGTCATCTTCAGGATGAGCTGATACCGTATGGTGCTGCAATCGATGGTTTCTATATTTGCCCCCATCATCCTGATCACGAATCTGAAGATCATCCGCCGGAATGTTCCTGCCGCAAACCGTTGCCCGGCATGATAGAGCAGGCTGTCTCTGATTTTCATATTGATCCTGCCCGGTCCTATCTTGTCGGCGACAAACTGAGCGATATCGAAGCTGGTCATGCTGCAGGCTGCCGCTGCCTACTGGTGAAAACAGGATATGGCGACGTCCATGCAGAGGCTGCACCAAAGGATGTAACAATCGTTGAAGACCTGCTGGCCGCTGTCTGGTCCATCATCGGAGAGGAATCAGAAGGGAAATGACCCATGCCGAATCCCGGTTTGAAGGACTTGAACCACCGGTAGGCAAAGATAATAATTTGACGGTTTTTCTTCCCTTGTGATAATAAACTAGGGTGAACTAATTATTTTCTCAGAAATACCAACACAATGAAGGAACCATCGATCATGGCGATTAAAAAAGGAATTATACTCGCGGGCGGTGCCGGTAGTCGGCTCTACCCACTAACCCTCGTTGCCAGCAAGCAGCTGCAGCCGGTCTATGACAAGCCGATGATTTACTACCCCTTGGCGACGCTCATGGCGGCAGGTCTTCAGGACATCCTGATCATCTCGACTCCCCATGACACCCCCCGCTTCCAGGCGCTGCTTGGTGATGGTTCCCGCTGGGGAATCCGCATCAGCTACAAGGTTCAGCCCGAGCCGAAGGGGATTGCCCAGGCATTTCTTGTTGGTGAAGAATTTATTGGTGATGATTCTGTCTGCCTCATCCTTGGCGACAACATCTTTTATGGCAAGATGGAGCTTGACAAGGCATTGGCGGAGTTCGACACTGGGGCGAAGATTTTCGGCTACTATGTTCATGATCCCGAACGCTACGGGGTGGTCGAATTTGACGAGAGCGGGCAGGCAATCGGCATTGAAGAGAAGCCGACGAAGCCCAAAACCCATTATGCCGTGCCGGGTCTCTACCTGTATGACAACAAGGTGGTTGAAATTACCAAAACGATGCGCCCTTCAGCGCGGGATGAACTGGAGATTACCGATCTGAATCTCGAATATCTGCAACGCGGAGAACTACGGGTCGAGAGGTTGGGGAGAGGGATCGCCTGGCTTGATACCGGCACGCACCAGAGTCTCCTGGAGGCCAGCCATTTTATCGGAACCCTCGAGGCACGACAGGGGCTGAAGATAGCCTGCCTGGAAGAAATAGCCTTCCGGCTCGGATTTATCGATGCTGACGGAATGGAAAAGGCGATTGCGGAGACACCGAAATCAGGGTATCGTGACTATCTTCTCCGCGTTTTTGCGGAAACTTTTCACAAGGAGCTATAGGGTGACGGAAAAGGCACATAGCTATACACCAGGAAAGATTCATGACGTTGTGGTGCGCCCCCTGACGAAGTTCCTGGACGATAGGGGCTGGCTTTCGGAGCTGTTCCGGCTTGACGAGCTGGAAGGCCAGATGGTCCCGGTAATGTCCTATCTTTCCATGACAAAGCCGGGAGTTGCCCGCGGCCCCCATGAGCATGTGGATCAGACCGATTATTTCTGTTTTCTTGGTCCGTCGAACTTCAGGATCTATCTTTGGGATGCACGGCCCGATTCGCCGACCTTCGGTATCAGCCAGTGTTTTTATGCCGGACTCGATGCTCCTCGGATGGTGATCGTTCCGCCGGGGGTCGTGCATGCCTACAAGAATGTCGGTATTGAAAACGGTTTAGTGTTCAACGCCCCTGACAGACTCTATGCCGGGGAAGGGAAGAAGAGCCCCGTAGATGAAATCCGTCACGAAGAAGCCGAAGGTTCTCCCTATTCTCTTGACTGATGTGACAATTATTCGAAGGGATCAACGAAAGGTGGGGGAGGGGAGAATTCGCCTCCCTTCGCTATTTTGGAACGATGCTCAATTTTATTAGAAAACACAACGTCCGGATCTTGGCCGGCACAGCTCTTCTGGCAGCACTCCTCTTCTATTCGCTTCACCTGCGCCAGAAGGAGCACACAAACGCCTTCGAAAGGACTATCCTGACTATATCAGCCCCTGTCGGCGGACTGGTATTCAGGGGCAACCTTTTTTTTGCGGGGATCTGGGATAACTACATTTCCCTTGTCAATGTCCGTAAGGAAAACAATCAGCTGCTGGAACAGGTAAAGCAGTTGAATGCGAGGGTAATCCAGAATCGAGAAGCAGTTCTGGCAAGCGAACGCCTGCAGCAGTTGCTGAAACTGAGGGATGCCCTGCATGTACCCTCTATTGCGGCCCGGGTCATTGGCGAGGATGTTACACCTTGGTTCAGAACCGTTATTATTGACCGGGGTTCCGTTGACGGGGTACGGGAAGGGCTGCCGGTAGTTGCCTCGGGAGGCGTCGTCGGACGCGTTGTCCGCGTTGCTTCCACAAGTTCCCGTCTTCTTCTGTTGACGGATAACGCCAGTGCCATTGCCGCCACCGTGCAACGTTCCCGTGCCCGAGGAGTCGTGAAGGGGAAAAGCGGTCAGCTCTGCTCCCTGGAATTCTCCCAGAGAGGGGAAGACATAAAGGTGGGGGATGTTGTCGTCACTTCCGGAATCGGCGGGGTGTTTCCGAATGCACTTCCGGTGGGAGAGGTTACCATGGTAAGAAAAGGAGAATACGGGATCTTTCAAACCGTGGAATTGAGGCCTTTCGTTTCCATGTCACATCTCGAGGAAGTTTTGGTTCTTCTGCAATAGCTTGCGTCTTTGATGTTGCCTGGAGTGCTTGGCCAGGAATAATTCCGGCCAGTCACCGTATTCGGGTTCGCGGTTTTAGTTGTTGCCATTCCGGTTGCCTTGTGGAACCAGTGCAACCATTTGTTTGAACGGGTCTTTTACCTAACGATATGCTCAAGTATCTCAATATTTTCGTCCTCGTCATCATAGGGGTCATTTTCCAGGTAAACATTTTCCCTGCTTACCTTGCAGATCCCTTCAAGCCGAACGTGTTACTTATCTTTGTCGCATACTTCGGTTTTCGCGCCGGCTTCCGTTTCGGGGCGCCATGCTCCTTTTTGCTCGGCCTTCTCCAGGATTCTTTTAGTGGTATTTACTTTGGCCTGAATGCCTTTTCCTTCCTGCTTATTTTTATGCTTTACCACGAGGTGGCTGCCCGTCTGTACACCGGTAGCCGAACCTTGCTGGTTCTTGGAACTGTGCTGGCAATTGTACTAAATGCCAGTATCCAATTTCTTCTCCTTCTCCTGTTTTCATCTTCTGACGGAGCATTTTCCTCAATTTTCGGAGCAATTCTTCCCCAAGGGCTTGCAACAGCTCTTGTTTCTGCCTGTGTTGTTATTCTTTTTCCACGTGCCGGCAGGGAGGAGTTCCCATGAAGGGCCCGCGCTTTATCCGTGAGGCTCGGGATCCCTCCCGGCGCCTTCTTGTTCTGACCATCGGTGTTTCGGTGCTGTTCTTTGTCCTGCTGATGCGACTCTGGTATTTACAGATCATAAAGGCAGAAGACTTTCAAAACCTTTCTGAAAACAATCGCTTGCGTCTCGTTCCAGTCGCTGCTTCACGGGGCACGATTCTCGACCGGAACGGGGCAGTTCTGGTGGATAACAGCCCCTCTTTCAGTGTTGCCGTTATTCCCCAAGAGGTCACAGATAAGGAGGCACTTCTGAAAAGTCTGTCCAGGCTTGTGGGGATGGATGAGTCCGATTTGTCGGAGAAGTGGGAAAAGGCAAGGAAAAGGAACCGCTACCAGCCTATTATTCTCGCCTCGAATATTAGCCGTGATCAGTTAGAGATTCTGGAAGAGAATCGTCTGTTTCTTCCTGGTCTTGATGTCGAGGTGCACCCTATTCGGGCATATTCTCATGGTCTCCTCGGTGCGCATCTGTTTGGACATCTGGGCGAGATTTCTGAGCAGGAAATGGGGACTGATCGTTTTAAAAGTTACAACCCAGGTGATTATGTTGGTAAGAGCGGTATTGAAAGATATTGGGAGAAGGAGTTGCACGGTGCCGATGGCGGGCGCCAGATCGAGGTTGACGCCATGGGAAGATTTCTGCGAACTGTCAGTGAGCGGAGCCCCACTACAGGTAACAGCTTGGTCCTCACCGTTGACCTAGCCTTGCAGCAAGCGGCTGAGTCTGCCTTTGGTGAGCAGGCCGGTGCTGCCGTCGCGTTGGATGTGAATAGCGGAGAGGTTCTGGCTTTTGTAAGCAGCCCTTCTTTTGACCCAGCTCTTTTTGCCGGGCGACTTCCTGTCGAGACATGGAACAAATATCTGAATGATAAGCGTCACCCCCTTGAAAACAAGGCCCTAAAGGGTCAATATCCTCCTGGCTCGACGTTCAAGATAATTACGGCAATTGCCGGTCTGGAAGAGGGCCTGGTGGACGAAAATACTACCGTTACCTGCACCGGCTCCTATAAGTTTGGCAACAGGTCTTTTGGCTGCTGGAAAAGGAAAGGTCATGGGACGGTAAACCTGAGAAAGGCGATTCGCGAGTCGTGTGATGTTTATTTCTATCGCCTTGGCGAGCAGCTCGGGGTGGATAAGATAGCATATTATGCTAAGAAGTTCGGACTTGGCGAACCGCTCGGCATAGGCCTCGAAAGTGAAAAATCGGGGCTTATCCCAACGACAGCATGGAAGCTGAAGAGATTCGGGAAAAAGTGGCTAAGTGGTGAGACCCTTTCCGTGGCCATCGGTCAAGGATATGTTTTGACAACACCTCTGCAGCTCGCTGAGATGATCGCCGAGGTAGCCAATGAGGGGACGGTCTATGAACCGCATTTGGTGAAGAGAATCGTAAGCCCCGAGGGAAAGGTCTTGCAGGAATTCCCTCCTACGGTTGTCAGGAGGGTGTCTTGCAAGGCTGGAACCTGGCAAGCTGTCAAGAAGGGACTCTTTGCGGTTGTCAATGAGCCTGGTGGTACCGGAGCGGTTGCCCGGCTTTACGAGGTGAAGGTGGCCGGAAAAACCGGCACTTCGCAGGTGGTGAAGCTCCGTGACCGACGGGGCGCAATTCCTTACCAGTATCGTGACCATGCTCTTTTTGTGGCATTTGCGCCCTATGATAAACCTGAAATTGCCGTTGCCGTTGTCGTGGAGCACGGCGAACATGGCGGTTCCGCAGCAGCACCGATTGCGGCCAAGATTTTGCGTACCTACTTCGAGGGAAAAGGGGTCATAAAAAAGCCGGTACCTCAGAAAGCCTATTCTTCCGCAGCCTCACCGGGTGATTCCCCGCAGGTCGAATCACCCGGTGAGGTGGTTCCAGAGGAGCAGAACGGAAATGATTGATCGCAGACTCTTTATCAATTTTGATTGGGCATTTGTCTTTCTGGTTCTCCTTATTGCCGGGATCGGGGTGCTGAATATTTCCAGTGCAACCGCCTCCTATAGCACGCAGAATACCTCGTATGCCCTAAAACAGATTTACTGGATTCTTATCGGTTTGTTCATTGTCATTCAGGTCTGCAGTATCGACTATCATCTCTTTGAGGATGTCGCCTACTGGTGTTTCGGGGGAGTTGTTTTGCTACTTCTCGTGGTGCTGCTGGTGGGTAAGACCTCTATGGGGGCAACCCGTTGGCTGCATCTTGGTTTTATCAATTTCCAACCTTCGGAATTGATGAAGATCGTCATCATCATGGTCTTTGCCAGCTACCTGGCGAATTTTACTGCAGCGGGCGGTTTGTCTCTCAAGGATCTCGTTAAACCCTTTGTCCTTCTGGGCGCTCCGACGATTCTTATCATGAAGCAGCCTGACCTGGGTACCGCAACGCTCGTGGTTCTGATCGCTTTTTCCATGATTCTCTACGCGGGGGTTCGCTTTCGGGCCATAGTAACACTTTTGCTGGCGGCCATTCCTACGGTGTTTTTTGGTTGGCGCTACTACTTGCGAGACTACCAGAAAGAGCGGTTATTGAATTTCCTTTCTCCAGAGAGAGACCCGCTCGGAAGCGGTTATCACATCATCCAGAGCAAGATTGCTGTCGGTTCCGGGGGATTGACCGGAAAGGGTTTTATGCAGGGAACGCAGACTCAACTCCGCTTTCTCCCCGAGCAGCACACGGATTTTGCTTTTTCCGTCTTTTCAGAGGAGTGGGGTTTCATAGGGTGTCTGGTAGTGCTGCTGCTCTATTTTTTCCTTATCCTCTGGGGGCTCAATATTGCCCGCAGGTGCAATGACCCCTTTGGCAGACTCATGGCAGTGGGGGTGTCGGCCATGCTTTTCTGGCATATTGTTATTAATATCGGTATGGTGATCGGTCTCTTTCCGGTTGTTGGTGTGCCGCTGCCGTTGTTTTCTTATGGTGGGACATCCATGATTACTTCCATGGTCGGGCTTGGTATCCTGCTGAATATTCGTATGCGAAGGTTTATGTTCTGACAGGGGTGAGGGGCGCTTTGCCACATGTGTTGCTCTCTCACTTCGTATGGGTATTGAAGTACTGTTTCCGTAAAGTTCAAGTATTGTCTAAGTGCGGTGGGGAGTACTATAAGTCTTGAGGGTAGAAATGTAGAAAGGCCGCCGGCAGATGCCGGCGGCCTTTTTGTTGAGTTGGATATTCCGGAAAATACCCGTCAAGTGGATGAACTAGTGGACTGGTCCCACATCGACGCTATCAATGTAGATCCAGCCGTCGATGCCGTTGGTCGTTCCGCCGGCTCCACCAGTGACGCTGAGTTTGCCGCTGTTGGCGGTGGGGTCCTGCTGTGACCAGAGGTCAATGTAGCCGCCTTCGCCTCCGGTTACATTACCTGCGCCGCCGAGCAGCGCGATGGCTGCCGTGTTCTTCACCTGGCCGCCGGCGTACATGTAGACGTCGCCGCCGTAGCCGCCGAGGTCGCCAATGCCTCCGCCGCCTTTGATGGCGCCGGAATTGACCACATCGTAGGTGGAGTAGAGTTCCACATCATTCGGGCCTTCGCCGCCTTCGATAACACCTTCGCCGCCCATGACGGTTATTGTGCCGCTGTTGGTGAGACCGTCATAGCCGTACATGTAGACCCATCCGCTGTCGCCGCCGTAATAGCCGGCACCGCCGGTCAGATCCATATTGCCACGATTGGTAAGCGTCATGTCAAAGTGGGCATAATCATTTTCTGTTTCGAAATCGACCTCGCCTCCATCGCCGGCTTCACCGGTTGCCATGTCGGCATCGCCACCCTTCATTTCCGCAGGGACGTCGTTGATGATGTAGCCAACTGGTAATACGGTATAATCATCCCCTACCCACCAATCGTCGGTATAGATGTCGTACCAGCCGCCGTTACCGCCGAAGTCGCTGCCGGTGCCGCCGTTCATGGTGAACTTGGAGTAGCCGACGAGCTCGACTGCCGGCATGGGAGGCAGGCCAGTGTCGGAGTAGTCGTTGTAGATTGTCACTTCTTCGGCATCACCGCCGCCTAAGGCGCCGTTACCTCCGGACAGATCGATGTCGCCGGTAAGTTTCACTCCCTCGGCCTCGGCGTCGTTGCCATACTCATAATCTTCGCCGTTGTCGTTGTAAAGTTCATAATAGCCGCCGTCGCCGCCGTAGCCCGCGGCGGAATCGCCGCCTTTGGTCGAAATGGTGGCGTTGGCCCACAATTTACCGCCGTAATTGTCGAGGTAGACGTAGCCGCCTTCGCCGCCATATGCGTCAGCGTCGGTAGCGGATCCGCCGTTTGTCGTAAAAGTACCGCCTGCCAGGATATGTCCCATATATCCGTCATACCCTGCTTCGAAATCTATGTATCCGCCATCTCCACCGGAGGTGCCGTTACCGCCGGATGAGTCGAGAGTGCCCGAAGAATAGATGCTGGAGTAGTAGCACTCAATGTAGATGTCGTTACCGCTGCCGCCGGCTCCGGTTGTCGAATCGGTACCTTTGGCGAGTATGCTGCCGGTGTTATAGAGTAAGCTGTCGCCATAGATCTCAACATAACCGGCACTTCCGCCGCTCGTTGCGCCGCTGGCATCGATGGTTCCCTTGTTGATCAGGGTGCCGTAGCTGTAAAGGTCGATGTCGCCGGCATCCGCCCCTGCCGTAGCTGGAGTGGTGGTCACGATTCCGGTAGTGCCGATCATGAACAGGCTGTTGGAATCGATTTCAAGGCTGTCACCTTCATCTTCGACCGTGACGGTTCCGTTGATTTCCACCGACTGGTAGAAATAGAGATAAGTAAGGTTTCCTAAAGACCAGTTAGCCGGGAGGGTCAGAGTCACACCCCTGGCGACCAGGAGGCCGGATGCTGCAGTTCCTCCGCCTAAGCCATCGGAAATGTAGAGGGCGTTGGAGCCGGTGGTCATGTAAAGTACTCCGGCGGTTGCGGGAATGCTATCCAGGAGGACGGTCGTGTTGCTGGAAACGATCGCCGGATTCGCACCGAAGTGGTAGTCATAGCTCGGAATGCTGAAAGAGGTATTTACTGTGCCTGTCTTGGTAACCTTCACGTCACCGGATACGTCGATGTAGACACCGCCGCCACCACCGCCGCTTCCGTTGGTTGCATTACCGCCGTTGGCGGTGACAGTTTTGCCGGAGAGTAAGATCGGTGCGTAGGATGTTCCATCACTGCCACAGGCATAGAGGAAGGTGGACGCAACAAGAAATGCTGCCAATTTAGCAAAATTCATTACTTGGTCCCTCCCTTCGCCTGTTTTTGCAGCGATGCATTTACGTTTTTAATCTCCTGCATTTTTGCCTGTTGAGCGATCGGGTCGCCCCTGAGTGCCCTCTTCTGGATGAGGAGCTCCCTTTTCTGGGCATGGAGTTTTTTGGCCTCTGCCCGACGTGTCTTGCGCACCTTGGTCCGGGCGGTCGCTTTTGCCGTCAAGTTAGTTTTTGAGTTAAGGCTTGCCTTCTGCATCAACTCAGCTTTCGATGGCGCCGCAAGTGAAACTGTCGACGCACAGAGGGCCATTACGGCGATTCCTACACCTACTTTCCATTTCTTGCTCATGCTTGGTTGTCCTCCTTTGACTAACTGATAAGACAATTCATCAATAATGTTGCTGCTTTCTCCAAGATGATACCTTGTTGAGTTCCCCCCCTTTTTTTTTAAATGTAGTTTAAACATATTTGTTTGCAATAATTATCATAGCGTAATATTTTAGAATTCAACTGCGCGTATTGAATGATGATTGGTGGACAGGGGACACTCTTGTGTTGAAGGTATTGGGGCACTGCGATGTTCCCTGAAAAATATAGATGAGTTGCAGATCTATTGTTGTTAATGGGATTTAATAAAATATATAACTAATGTGTTTTGATATCTTTTAACTATATTATTAGTAAAAGTCAAACATTAGTTGTTTATAGAGTAATTGTGCATTGAATCAACAAAAGCTGTCAGCTGTTTTAGGGATTAGCTGTTTGTGAAAAAGCCACCACAGCCTCATTGGTAGTAAATATGATATCAGGAGGTTATGAACTAATGAGAAGACCTCACCGAACTGATTGGTTAGTATGTATCATCAAGGGGGGAGCAGGGCAGCTTTAAATGGTTGGCAGAAGTCAGCCGGTGTATCTCGGGCGAACGCCCTGGCGTGGAACCACTGAGAGAGAACCTTTAGGGTACAGACAAAGAGGGTGGGTACTCCGAGGCCAACCAGGACCATGCCGGTGATGGCCCAGGAAGGGGATGGCGCCATGCCAGGAGGACGGATCCTGCACAGGCAAGAATGAGAAAGAGGCTGATGGTGCGTCGAGGTCCCCAGGAGTTGGAGAGCTGCCTGCTCAGCCGAACCGGTTCACCATCCATCCGGCGATACTTTTTATGGAAAAGGTTGGGGGGAGGGCGTTCCTTGGGAACCATGCCGCATCCTCCAGTTCCTCACGTTCAACAACGATTTCCCCTTCTGCATAGTCGGCTGTGAAGCCGATCATGAGTTGGCCGGGGAAGGGCCAGCACTGGCTCCCCACGTAGTGCAGATTACGGATGACGATACCGGTTTCTTCCTCTACTTCCCGCCGGGCGCACTCTTCCAGGGATTCCCCGAAATCACAGAACCCTGAGGGAAGGCTGTAATATCCGGGAGGCCATTCGGCCTTGCGGATCAAGAGGACCTCTTCTCCCCGGCAAACCAGCACCAGTGTGCAGGGATGGATGGACGGAAAGTGCTCGTAGCCGCACGCCTGACATCTTTTTCCCCAGGTGCCGGATATCCTGTCCGTACCGCCACCGCAGCGGGGACAGACGGCACTTTTCCTTTCCCAGGCAAGAATCTGCTGGGCGCGCCCGACAAGGCTCAGAAGATCATCTGGAAGTTTTTCGTGGAAAAAGGTCAGGAGCAGGGCTTCCGCGAGGCAGTGGCTGGGAATTGTGCTGTCGGAACCGATTTCCAGAATCCGTACTGGCCATCCTTTCCAGGATCCGATCAGAAGAGGGGCGGCGTGCGTGTTGACCCATGGCGGGAGTTCACCTTCGACCAGTGAGTGGTTACCGTCGACCACATCAAGCACCAGGGCGTCACCCTGAACGATAATCCAGAAGCCGCAATCTCCCGGGTCAGTACCTCCGGGAGGTGCGCAGATGAAATCGCCGTTAAGTGACGATGAGTTAAAAGGCAGTGTTGATGCCTCGGGATATTCCACGTCTCTCTCCTGTATCGGTGGTAGTCACAGTTTGAAATGCCTCAGTGGCCCGCTTCATTCCCCCACAGTTCCTTTAATCGTTTGTCTCGTCCACAGGAGTAGCGGTAATATTTGTAGCGTATCGGATTTTTACGATAGTAATCCTGGTGGTATTCTTCTGCGGGATAGAACTCGCTTGCCGGGGTAATTTCTGTAACGATCGGCCCCTTGAATGGTTTCGTTTTTTCCAGGGACAGTTTTGATTCCAGGGCCAGCTTTTTCTGCATCTCGTTATGGTAAAAGATGGCAGAGCGGTACTGATTGCCCGAATCACAGAATTGTCGGTTCAAGGCGGTCGGGTCGATATTGTGCCAGAAAACCTCTAGTAAACGGGAGTAGCTGATTTTTGACGGGTCAAACACTATCCGGACGGATTCGGCGTGGCCGGTGTCTCCCGGCGGAAACTTCTTGGTAGCTGGGGTTTTTGGTCTTGCCGCCGGTATATCCGGATGTGGCGCTGATGACCCCGTCCAGCTTGTCAAAGGGTGGTTCCATACACCAGAAACATCCACCAGCAAAGGTTGCTATTTCGACCGTGTATTCTTTGGTTGGTCGGCGGCGACACAGGGTGGCTTACGAAGAGAGAGACGCCAGAAAAAGAGAAGGAGTACGAAAGGTCAGTGCAAAAGTCTTCCATATATTCTTCATGATCGATGTTCTCCTGGTGCACCTGGCTTTATGCCAGTCCGAAATGGGGTACGTTCGGTTTTGGAATAATCCTGATGGCTTCGTCTTTTGCCTTGTAGATTGAGGCAATTTCAATGATGGCCGTTGTAATCATGGCCGCCACAGAAAACCTGTCGATGTTCCCACCTGAGCCAAGAAACTGGCTGTAATGATAGAGAATCGAGCCGTCCGGATTTAGCGACGATTCTCCCGACTTTCAGCTCCGTGCTCTGGTAGCGCATGAAAAAAGAGGTAATGTGCTGGAACAGCTCATCGGTAAGCTCGACGGCCATCACGGCAACGGTGAAATTGAGTGTCTGAATGATGGCCTGTGGAATTCTGATGGAGCAGGAAACAACCCTGTTTGGCATTCCGGGTGTATCCGGCGTCGGCACGATGAGTGAAAACCAGACCGTGTTGGGAGCCGTCTTGAATCATATTTTATTCCTTTGGATTCAAGATATTCCTTGACCGCTTTCATAGCCGGTTTCATTTTTCATCTCCTTTCGTGATGTTCAGTTGGCGGTGGAGACGCAGCGCCATCCAGGCGAGTAAGCCCACCCCGAGGATCAGAAGTGACCAGAGAAGCGCCGTTTTTCCGTCGTCGGGAAGAGCGGTTTGCGAAGAGCCGCCTTACCAGCCAATATGGAAGGAGGGCCCGTGACCGCGTCCCCTGCGACATACCTTTCCTTGTGCTGGTCGGAAAATTGCCGAAATAACGCACTTCCGCCTTGGGCACAATTCCCGGATTCGCCGCTGCCGAAGCCAGCTGGAAAGGGCCTTCGCCTCGGGCTAGGAAAAGAATCTGCAGCGGGGACCCAGCCACAACTCATGACCATGGCAGGCCTTTTCCGATTCCGCCACCGCCCTGGTCAATGCGCATGAGACGGTACTGGTCGCTGGTGGCCGGCAAGACAAGGTCGGGGGAGGTTGATTTCCTCGCCTTTGATACGAAGCCGGTAGAGGAGCACCGGTGGCCCCGCTTTCCAGGGTTTTTTTTCTGTTGCCCGCGAAAAAAAGCTGGCCTGGATGAGGGTGTTTTCCTGGGGAAGGTGGACGCGGATCCTGTCCACCGGCATTAATCCGCTCGTGGTGAAGAGGTAATCGCCCGTTCGATTGACTCGGGGCGCGGTGTTGACGCTTTCCCAGTGACGCGGCAGCTCTGGAGCCGATGCGGTAGACGTGCGACAGCCGAGTTGAGCCTTGGCATTTCCGACTGAAGTGGCAGAAGAAAGCCGATAATACTTCATCCTCGAACCGTTCATTTCGATGACACGGCGCTCCAGTTGGTGGTCACCGTAACGGAGGCTTATGAGAACGGCTGACGGGACAAGGAGGGTCCAGTCTTCCAGATTGTCACTTCCCTCAACCTGATCTTGGCAACTGTTCCCTCGGACTGTTCTTCCCATTCCAGGGTAAGGTCTGAAAGGGGGACTTTCAAAGCGGATGCGTCCAGCAGGTAGGCGGTAATCCGGGTCTGGTCGTGCGCCAGGTTCTGCCGTTGGACGCTGACAATCGAACCTTCGTCGTCCCTTTTTACAACCAGGGACACGCTGCCGGATTCCTGGGCCGGGAGCCTGTACCGGGAACAGACTGATTTTTCTGGATTCCGGGATGGGCGGGGCGGGGGCTGAAATTCGGGACAGGGTGAAGGGGACGACTTCATCTTGACTGTTGAAAACGCATATGTCGCCCAGGTCGCCCATCGTTACCGTGCGATACACTTGTCAGGGCAGGCTGCATTGGTACAGTGCGTCCGTTCCCCCGGTTTGCAGGGGGATCCCGATAGGCAAAGTCGGAGGGTCGGGAATCTCTTGCCAGGGCATTGACCGTAAATAAAAACAGCAGCGTGGTCGCGATCCAGAGACATCTCATGGTTGCGTCTCCTCCAGCTTGCGTGGTGGAGCCGGCGAGAAATAGCCGATAACCAGGAGCAGAATTCCGACTCCCACAAAGGAAACGATGCGGGCTACGGTTCCGGTGCCGGACAGGTCAACGGCAAACAGCTTTACCACCACCATCGCGAGAAGGCCGGCGCCGGTAAGCCAGACCGTGCGCATTCCCTTCCGTGTGGCGAACACCATGATGCACAGGGCCAGGAAACTCCAGAAGATGGAAAGTGCCGCCTGAAGCAGAACCGAATGATAGAGGGGCAGGACTCGGAACGGGACCCTGCCCCAGTGATGAATCGTTCGGATCAGGATGCCGTTCAGCCAGACAAAAATGGTTGCGAAATAGAGCCAGTAAAAGGCTCGGCTGGCCGGGTAGCGGGAAAAGAACTCAGGACATGCCGGAGCCAGGCGCCGGAACCATACCGGAAGAACGATAGCAATCAGGATAAAAGTCAGGTCGAGCGGATTGAAAAACGGAAGGTAGCTGAGCGGGAAAGGATCCCCCGCGGAGCTGACGGTTGCGTAGAGGGACCAGCTCCAGGCTGCCAGGGCAAGCGGGCCTGCTCCGAGGGACAGGTAATCGTTCTCGTGGCTCTCCACCGGCCAGGGGAGGCGCACGGTTCGGTTGACTACAAGCAGTATCAGGAGCGCAGGGATCAGTCCCCAGGCAATGAGCGGCCAGACAGGAGCGCCTGCTATCCAGTAGTCAAGCTGCCAGGCGAGCTCAAGAGAAAGGAGGCCGGTGAGGAGCCAGAGGGTTGCGCTGTGGAAGATGGCACGTATTCCGGAGTGGAGATTCTCGTGACGGTAGAGGATCAGATAGAGAGCGGCAAAGTCGAGCGGCCAGCCAACAAATCCGCCTTCGGCAAGGGGGTGTAGGTCGTCCGAAACCATTGCCAGGGTGCTGAGCAGCATGGCGGGCAGCAGGCCAAGTGCGGGCCATGCCATCGCCGGCCAGGCAAGCCGTCTTTCCAGGATGTCGCAACTTAGGGAAGATGCTGCGAGGAAAACCAGAACGATGCCCATCCGGTACCCTTCCACTGCCTGCCGGTCAATTTCGGCCATGCCGCCGCCAAACCACCAGAAGAGGCCCCATGCCAGCAGGATGACACCGGTAAGCGATTCCCAGGGAAGAACCTTCTCCTGGTGGCGATGGAGGAGGTAGGCGGAAAAGATTCCGGTGAGCGCAATGAGTGAAGTGCCGAGGAACAGGTTGTTGAGCAGCGGCAGAGAGTCGGCTGTTCCGTGCATGTCTGTAAGAAAAGCAAGTCCGGCGCCGAATTGGAGGAGGATGCCGAAGGCCCGTGCTGATTTGCGACCCTGGCGGACTCCGGCCCAGAGGAGTGCCGCTCCTTCAAGCGCCCATGCCGCTGAGGTCCAGCGTCCATCAAGGGCGAAGGGGATTGCCATGGTCGCGAAGATGGTGCCGAAGGCGAAAAAGGCTTCCGTTAGCGTGCGCATGAAAACCGGTCGTTTCAAGAACAGAAACCAGGCCAGCGGCAGGTAAAAGAGCCCGAGACCCAGCGCACTCCAGGCAAGACCGAAGTGGTATGATTCCACGAGCAGTGCCTGCAGGGCAAAGGCCACGATCGGTGTGCCGAAGACCAGGGTGCCGTCCAGGTAGCCTTTCAGGTTCGTGGGTTGTCTCAGGGCAAAGAGCACTGCGATAAAGGTGTAGATCAGGAAAAATAGAACCAGGAACGGCTCGGTTGTGGCGAAGAATTCCGGGCGGTAGTACTTCCAGCCCCAGGTCGTGGCGATGATAAAGGTGAAGGCGAAACCGATCAGGTTGAGGACTCTCCAGGACCGGAACCAGGCGATTCCGGCAATGCCGAGGTTCAGCAAGGCGTAATAGCTGAATAACGCCACATGGCTGCCGCTGCCCGTTGATGCGAGCACTGGAGCAAGGAAGCCTCCCGAAGCTCCGAGAACCGCCAGGGAGCGGGAGTCCTGAAGAACTGCCAGGACTGCGGAGAGCGCGGCCACGGCAACGAGAACGGCAAAGGCGAAAGACGGGGGAATCAGGCCATAGAGTCGCAGGGCGGCGAAGGTTGTCAGATAGAGGATGCCGATGCCGCCACCTTGGAGGGCGTGGGCATAGGTATCCCGCGTAATGCGCAGCCGCCAGCCGAGAGCGAGGAGCACGATTCCTGCCAGGGCGGCACTGGAAAGTCTCAGTTCAATGGGCAGCAGAGAGTGTTCTGCGGCATATTTCACCAGGAATGAGACACCGACAAAGAGGATTACCACCCCCGTCTTTACCAGGAGGCTGCCGCCGGCCAGAAAATCCTGGATCGGGGTCAGAGCGCTCTGGAGTGGTGAAGGTTTCCGCTGGGGATCTTGTTCAAGACCAGGAGTTGCTGTCGATGGGATCTCCGACCAATCGGGAGTCCATTCGGGAATGGCAGATTCGTCCGGGGTGAAAGTTTCCTCTGGCTGGGGAGGTGCCGGCGCCATGGTTGTGCCGGAGCGTGCTTCGCTCTTTTCCGCCGGAGCTGGGGAAGGGGGGGAGGGTCTGAGAACGTTGCGATCAATCCTGCCCCGCAGTTCCTGTACCTCCTGCTCCAGTGCGGAAAGTCTGTTGCGATAGGAAAGGATGCTCCAAAGTGCATAGCCTAGGAGCATGCCGGCCAGCGCTCCGGGAAATCCGGATAGGGCGCCCCCGATGATAGCACCGAGCAGAAGGGCAAAAACGATCATTTCTCACCGCCGTTCGTTGAAATAGTTACCATGCGTTAACCGGTTTGGTCGAACGCAGTAATCTCCATACGAATCGGACCGGCTCGAAAAAGTTGGTCGAGTTAGCGTTTCAGGCAAGGTCTTTCCAGCCCCGATTGCGCAGTTCTTTCTTCAGTGTCTGCATCTCCTGCCGCAGTTTCAGGTATTCACTTGGGTTCGGCATTCCCTTGAGTTGATAGCGCAACAGCATGTATTCACCATGCAGCTCGTTGAGGCGCTGCTCGAGTTCAGCGTTGTGCTTGCGCAATGCATCGTTTTCTTTGTGCAGTTCACTGAGTTTCTGATTTTAGCTTCGAAAAGATGTCCATTTCGACAGTTTTCATGGGTTTTCACCCCCCCCTGTTGCCGCACGGGGCGCAATTCTAACCTTTATCTACACTCTAGTCAAACCGCAAACTTTTGTCAAGGTTGCCATCTGAGTGGTAAATGGTATAATTTCAAGAAGTTAGAAAGGGGGTGGCCATGAGAGAGGCGATGTTCTTCGAGAAGCTGGAGGGCAAGAAGGTCAAATGCGGGCTCTGCCGCTTCCGCTGCCGCATTGCAGACGGCATGAGGGGCATCTGCGGGGTCCGGGAAAACCGGGAAGGTGTCCTCTATACCTTGGTCTATGGAAAATGCGTGGCCGAACAGGTGGATCCGATCGAGAAAAAACCGCTATTTCACTTCCTGCCCGGCAGCCTGTCCTATTCCGTTGCCACCATGGGCTGCAATTTCCGCTGCAAGCACTGTCAAAATTCCAACATTTCGCAACCGCCGCGCGAAGAGGGGCTAATTCTCGGAAGCCAACTGATGCCGGACGAAATAGTTGCCAAGGCTCTTGCTGCCGGTTGCCGCTCCATTTCCTATACCTATACTGAACCAACCATTTTCTTTGAGTATGCTTACGATACTGCCGTTCTGGCACATCGGAAAGGGCTGAAGAATATCTTTGTCACCAATGGCTATATATCGGAGGAGGCCTTGACTTTTATTCGCCCCTATCTCGATGCGGCAAATATCGATTTGAAAGGCTTTACGGATTCCTTTTACCGGGAGGTTGTCGGGGGGGCGAAGCTGGGAGAGGTTCTCGAATCCATCCGGCTCCATAAACGCCTTGGTATCTGGCTTGAAATAACCACCCTGGTCATTCCTGGCCTTAATGATTCCGATAATGAATTGACCGCCATTGCCCGCTTTATAGCCAACGAGGTCGGGTGCGACACTCCCTGGCATGTGAGCAGCTTTCATCCTACCTATCAAATGACCGATCGCACATGGACACCTGTTGAAACGGTGCAGAGAGCCCGCCAGATCGGCATTGCCGCGGGACTTCGCTATGTGTATGAGGGCAACGTGCCGGGAGATGGGGGCGAGAGCACCTGGTGTCCGGGTTGTCATGCTTCGCTGGTTACTCGCAGAGGTTTCGGCGTTAAAGACATTTCTGTCCGGGATGGAAAGTGTCCCTTATGTGGCTTTGATCTCGATGGCGTTTGGGAGTAGTTTTTCGCACCGCAACCCGCCCATTGACTGTTGAAACTGTTGATGAATTTCCACGTGGTTATAAAGTGTGCATTCTGCAAATTTTTACCGGAAATTTACCCTTTACGAGCCTGTTAACAGTCTTATCAACAGCTTCTCAACACAGATTGTTGAAGGGGGTTCCCTGGTGGTCTTGAGAGTCCCGATAGGCAGGGATATTATGCCTCCTATGATAAGATCTTCTGCTACTGTTTCGGGGTAACGACACCCGCTCTCGGCGCTAACACCGCGGAGTTTATAATGGTTGCCCCAATCTCCTGGAAATGCTATACATTGATCTTTGATTTTATCTTAATTCTGACGAGGTTTGTTTGAAGGTATCAGTAATTCGCCGTTTTTGGGTCACGTTCTCTGCATCTGTCGTCGGCCTCTATGCATCCGTACTGAACCGCTTTACAATCAGTGGCGATGAGGGTATTCCCCGTACCGGCGGAGTTCTTCTCGCTTCCAACCATATTTCAGCGTACGACACGATATTTCTCCCCTGGGCTCTTATTCGTAGATTTCCTTTCCAAATGGTTTGGGCTCCTGCCAAGGAAGAGTTGTTCGCTAAGCCCTTTCAGCGCTGGATATACAGTTCGTGGGGTGCCTTCCCCGTGCGCAGGAAGCGGGATGTGCGGGCCGGCAAAGTTCTCAACGAACTGCTTGAATCCCAAAAGGTCATGCTTTTCCCTGAAGGAACGAGGAACCGCCAGGGGATTCTTGGCAAGGGCAATCGCGGCGTGGGGAAGATCATTTATGATACCCGGCCGGCGGTTATTCCGACAGCCCTTATCGGACTCAATACGTGGAAGTTTCCGGGTTTCGGCCAGAAGGCTCAGGTAGTGTTCGGCCCCCCGCTGGATTTCTCCGATCTCTACGAGCGTGAAAACAACAAGGAAACCCATATTCTCATCGTAGAGCGGGTGATGACTGCGATTGCTGAGCTCTTGAAGCGTGAAGGAGCCTTTGTCCAGTGAAAGTCGAGATATTTTGTGATGGTGCCTGCAGCGGCAATCCCGGCCCGGGAGGTTTCGGCTGTGTTCTCCGTTCCGGCGGCAAGGAAAAGGAACTGTCCGGCTCCGATCCACATACCACTAACAATCGAATGGAAATGATGGCTGCCATCACTGCCCTGGAGTCACTGAAGCGGCCCTGTGATGTGGTGCTGACAACCGATTCCCAGTATCTTGTCAAAGGCATGACGGAATGGATTGACGGTTGGCAGAAGCGGGGCTGGAAAAACAGCAAGAAAGACGATGTCCTGAACCGTGATCTGTGGGAGAGGCTCCTGGATAATGCCAAGGTGCACCGGATTCAATGGGCGTGGATCCGTGGCCATAATGGACATGTGGAAAACGAGCGCTGCGACGAGCTTGCGCGGCAAGCTATCAGTACGATGCAAAAGAGTGCTGGAAAGTGAAGCATCGTTGAGTCAATTTATTATTGAAGTATCTGAAGACGAAATCCGACGGGAAAAGGACAAGGGGCGTGAGCTCCGAAAGACCCGCTGGTGGAAAAATCGTCTGGCTCGTGGTGTCTGCCACTACTGCGGCGGCACCTTTCCCCCTTCCGAGTTGACCATGGACCACCTTGTTCCCATTATCCGCGGCGGCAGGAGCACGCAGGGAAATGTCGTTCCTGCCTGCAAAGAATGCAACAGCAAGAAGGGCTATCTGCTCCCTATGGAGTGGGAGGAATATCTGAACTCTGTAAAGGAAGAACTATGACTCCGCAGGGGATAAACGGCTATAAGACGGTGATCTATGACTGCGATGGCGTCATGTTCGAGTCTTTTGAGGCAAATTTCGCCTTTTATTCCAAAGTCCTCGACAAATTCGGCAAACCGCCGCTCGACAGGAATAGCGCGGAGGCCATGCACCTCCTCCATACCTATTCCAGCAAGGATGTCCTGGCGCAATTCTTTGCCGACGATCCACGAGAAGAGGCGGCCCTTTGTTTTGCTGCATCCATTGATTACCGGGAGCTTCTTCCTTTCATGCATATGGAGGAGGAGTTTGTCGAGACCCTTCAGGCCTTACACAACAGAGTTAACCTGGCCGTCTGCACCAACCGGTCAAATTCGATGGAAATGCTCCTGGAGGATTTTGGCCTGACATCGTATTTCGGCTATGTTATGACCGCGGCGAAAGTGGAAAACCCTAAACCTCACCCCGAACCGCTGTTGAAAATTCTCGAGCACTACCGGATCTCTCCGGGAGAGGCACTATTTGTGGGTGACTCTGAGCTTGACCAGCGATCCGCCGAGGCGGCCGGGGTGCCCTTTGTTGCTTACAAGTCGAACCTCCCTGCTTTTGCGCGAATCGAACACCATTCAGAGATACTGAAACTCATTGAAACCAGAAATCCGTCTGTGACTATGTTGCCTTGACAAGGGTCAGCAGTAAGCAACTGCACCATGTAAAGTCTTGAACAGGCCACGCTGCCAAGAAACGATGACGTCCGTCATCGGATGATAGAGGGAAAAATGATAAAAAGCATGACCGGGTACGGCAAGGCCGAATCATCCCATGACCAAGGGAAAATTACTGTTGAGATGCGAGCGGTGAACCATCGTTACGGAGAGATATCGGTTAAACTTCCCCGATCGCTTGTTTGTTTCGAGAATGAGGTGCGCAAAGTCGTTTCCGGGCGCTTGAAGCGGGGCAAGATAGATGTCTTTATCCAGTTGGATACCGTTGCTGCCGGCCGGCCTCCGGTAGTAAACTCTGCACTGGCGCGCGCCTACTATACGGCGTTTTCCGCATTGAGTGACGATCTCGGCATTTGCGAGCCGATTCCGCTGTCACTGATTGTTTCGCAGAGGGATGTACTGGCAGTAGCGGAAAATGATGTGGAAGCGGATAGTATGCGAGAGGAGCTTCTGGCTGTTGTGGAGCAAGCGGTTGGCGCTATGGAAACAATGCGGCTCCGGGAAGGTCAGGAATTGAACGAAGATCTCCGGGCCCGACGGGGGAGTTTGTCACGATTTATCGATGGAATTGCGCGGCGGGCGTCTCTTGTTCCTGCCGAGTATGCTGAAAAGCTTTCACTGCGCCTTGCACAGTTCGAAGTGAAAAACATGCCTGACGAGTCCAGGGTTGCCCAGGAAGTGGTTCTGATGGCGGACCGTTGTGATATTACCGAGGAACTGGTGCGTTTCGCCAGCCACCTTGTTCAATTTGATGCTGCACTGGAATCCCTTGAGCCGGTTGGCCGAAAACTTGATTTTCTCCTTCAGGAGCTGGGGCGAGAGGTTAACACCATTGGTTCAAAGGCTAATGATAGTGAAATTGCCGCCTGCGTCGTTGAGTTGAAGGTGGAGCTGGAAAAAATCCGTGAGCAGGTGCAGAATATCGAGTAACCGGACCGGTCGCTTTTCCTTGGCCCGGGAAGAAAACAATATAAGGATTGTGCATGAAACAAGAAGGTCTTCTCTATATCGTCTCTGCTCCCTCCGGTGCGGGGAAAACTTCCTTGAGCAATGAGTTAATTGACATTTTTCCAAACTTGCGGCATTCTGTAAGCTATACGACACGCGTGCCCCGGCCCGGTGAGACGGATGGTGTTGATTATTTTTTCGTCTCCCGTGAAGAGTTCGAAAGGATGTCTGTTGCGGGCGAGTTTGCCGAGTGGGCTGAGGTACATGGCAATTTCTATGGCACTGCTGTCAGGACGCTTGAAAAATTCTGTTCACAAGGAATTAACCTAATCCTCGACATTGACTGCCAAGGAGCACGGCAGCTAAAAAAATCATGCTATCGTGATGCCGTGTATATTTTTATCCTGCCGCCAAGTTTTGAAGAATTGCGGAAGAGGCTTAAGGGTCGGAATACCGATTCTCAGGATGTTATCGAGCGGCGCATGCGTGTGGCAATGGACGAGGTAAAGGAATCATCCTGGTATGATTACCTCGTTGTCAATGATGACTTCCCTCGTGCCCTTGAAAAGTTGAGGTCAATAATTATCGCGGAGCAATGCAGAACGGAGAGGGTCGTAAAAACCGTTTCCGGGACTTTTACTATCATATAAATCTAATTGACGCGTTCCCTGCGTCTTTGCACACCAGGTGTGAAAGGAGTACCATTCCATGGCAAGGGTCACCGTAGAAGATTGTCTGAAAGAAGTTAACAACAGGTTTTTGCTCGTTATGCTGGCCTCTAAAAGGGTCAAGCAGCTATTTAAGGGATCAACCCCTCTGATCGAGAATAAGGCTGACAACAAGAATGTGGTTATTGCGCTCCGTGAGGTCGCTTCCGGACGGCTTCATTTCCAGGCGACATCCCGCAAGGGTCGCTAATTCCACTCTACCAGGGGGGCGGGGCCGGGAGGTTCCGCCCTTCTTGGCTCTGCCGTATTCCCATCAGTTCAATTCACCTTCGTAACTTCCGCACCCGGCTCAGCTTCTATGATCAGGCTCAATGACATCCTTGAAAAAATAACCTCCTACAACCCAGTTGCTGATCTGGACGTTGTCAGGAAGGCTTATGTCTTTTCCGCTAAAGTTCATCAGGGACAGGTGCGCCTATCGGGAGAGCCTTATCTTGTCCATCCCATGGAAGTGGCTGCTGTCCTGGCTGATCTCAGGCTGGATGTGCAAACTGTTGCTACCGGACTTCTGCACGATACCCTCGAAGACACTCTCACAACCTTTGAAGAACTGGAGACTCTCTTCGGCACCGAGGTGGCAAATCTTGTTGATGGCGTAACGAAAATCAGCAAGATCCACTTCAAAACCAAGGAAGAAAGCCAGGCAGAGAATTTCCGCAAGATGCTCCTTGCCATGGCGAATGATATCCGCGTGATCCTGGTGAAGTTGGCAGATCGTCTCCATAATATGCGGACCTTGCAGTATCAGCCGGAAATCAAGCAGCGTAGCATTGCACAAGAGACCCTTGATATCTACGCGCCCATGGCCAATCGCCTTGGCATTTCCTGGATAAAAAGCGAACTGGAGGACCTTTCTTTTCGCTACGTCAACCCGCAACTCTACTATGACCTGGCCTCCAAAGTGGCCATGAAGAAGAAAGAGCGGGAGTCATTTGTCGAGGAGGTCATGGAGATCATCTCCCAAAAGCTCACCGAACATGGTATCGAGGGCGAGGTTTCCGGGAGAAGCAAGCATCTCTATTCAATCCAGAAAAAGATGGATAGTCGCAAGGTCGATATTGACGAAATCTATGACCTGATTGCGATACGGGTGATGGTCGAGGATATTAGATCCTGCTATGCGGTACTCGGTGTCATTCACGCTACCTGGAAGCCGATTCCGGGGAGGTTTAAAGACTATATTGCCATGCCCAAGAGCAATATGTACCAGTCTCTTCATACCACCGTTATCGGCCCTCTGGGCGAGCGGATGGAGATCCAGATCAGGACTGCGGAAATGCACTGGGTGGCCGAGGCTGGCATCGCCGCTCACTGGAAATACAAGGAAGGAAAAGGCTATGACGAACGAGATGTGAAGCGTTTCGCCTGGCTTCGTCAGTTGTTGGAGTGGCAGCAGGAGTTGCAGGACTCTCAAGAGTTCATGCATACGGTAAAAGTTGAGCTGTTCCCCGAGGAAGTGTATGTCTTTACCCCGGAAGGGGATGTGAAGGGCTTCCCCAAAGGGGCATCACCCATTGACTTTGCCTACAGTGTTCATACTGATGTCGGTCACCGGTGTGTCGGGGCCAAGGTGAACGGCAAACTGGTTCCCCTTAAATATGAGCTGAAAACCGGCGACATTGTGGAGGTCGTCACCTCTCCCCACCATACTCCGAGCAAGGACTGGCTGAAGATCGTCAAAAGCAACCGGGCCAGGAACAAGATTCGGGCCTGGGTCAAGACCGAGGAGCGGAAAAGAAGTATTGTCCTTGGCAAGGAGATTTGTGAAAAGGATTTCCGGCGCCATCGGCTTAATTACAACAAGCTGTTAAAGAGTGGTGAAATAAAGAGGGTGGCTGAGGAATTCGGTTTTGTTGCAGAGGAGGATCTTCTTGCTGCAGTCGGCTACGGAAAGGTGTCCTGCAACCAGATCCTCGGCAAGCTTTTGTCCGAGGAAAAGTTGGCGGAAACCCGTGAACAGAAGGAAACCCGGGTTTCAAAAACGATGGGCAAGCTCAATAAGAAGTCTACCAGTGCCATCCAGGTCAATGGTATCGACGATGTGCTGGTTCGGTTCGGGAAGTGCTGCAATCCGGTGCCCGGCGATGAAATTGTCGGGTTCATCACTCGCGGCAGAGGGGTGACCATTCATACGGCGGATTGCTCCTTTGCCATGGAAAGCGACCCTGACAGGCGCCTGGAGGTTGCCTGGAACCGGGACAAGCAAACCGCATTGCCGGTAAAAATACGGGTAACATGCTACGATCAGAAGGGTATCCTTGCCAATATTGCCCAAGTTATCGCCAATTGCGAGGCAAATATTTCCAGTGCCTCTGTCCATAGTACCGTGGATAAGAAGGGCGAGAACCTGTTCGAGATCGAGGTAACCGACCTGGAGCATCTAACCCGTGTTCTGAACAACATCATGAAGGTTGCCGGTGTCATCAAGGTTGAACGACTAAAGGGCTGACCAGCGTGGGAAGGCCCGAATTCATTCATCGCGTTGCTATGGCTGCATCATGTGACGATGGGGAGGGCATATGGCAAAAGGGATAGTACAGACAGACAAGGCGCCCCAGGCGATTGGTCCATATTCCCAGGGTGTCCGGGCCGGAGGATTTGTTTTCTTTTCCGGGCAGATTCCGCTTGACCCGTTGACCGGACAGATGACGGAAGGCGATAGTGCCGTGCAGACGGAACAGGTCATGAACAACATCGCGGAAGTTCTCGCTGCTGCCAATCTCGGCTTTGATGACGTGGTAAAGACTACGATATTTCTCGTTGATCTTGCTGATTTTACCGCAGTTAATGAAGTGTACGGTAGAAGATTTACTCAGGATCCACCTGCTCGCTCAACAGTCGAGGTGAAAGCGTTGCCACGCGGGTCACGGGTGGAGATTGAAGTAGTCGCGTTCTGTGGCTAGAACAAAAAGCCGCGGAGATAAGGATCACCGCGGCTTTCTTTGTATGGGGTTGACGGATGTGCTGTTGCGATTTGAGGTGAATCGCGCAGCAAGATAATTACAAGGCCTTCGTTACCTTGCCGGAACGGATGCATCGAGTGCATACCTTGATGGTCGAAACGGTGCCGTTTCTCAGTGCCTTTACTCGCTGAAGATTCGGAAGCCACATTCTGGATGTTTTGTTGTTTGCATGGCTCACGTTATTTCCAAAGCTGGGGCCTTTTCCACAGATGTCACATATCTTAGACATTTTTTACTGTCCTCCTTCGTTTACTGAAGCTTTTTTGTATATCAGATCGATGCGGTACTTGCAAGTTATATTTATTAAAACGTAGCATCTACACGGTGCTGCCTGGTTCGGAGAATCACGACAATGTCTTTCCTGAAGGGGCTTTTTGCCTTCATGCTGCTATTTTTCTGCATCGTAGTCATGCTTTTTATCGACTTCACCTATACGACTTTTTCCCTGCGTCAGCGGGACGTTAAAACCGGCGCCATTGTTGTGCTGACCGGTGGCAGGGGGAGAGTCGAGGAAGGTATAACTCTGTACCGTGAACATCGGGCCCGCTGGCTGTATCTGGTGGGTGTCGATCCCTCGGTCCGAAAAAGTGATCTCTTCAAAGAGCAGTCGGGAAAGCGGGGCGGGGAGGAGATTGTGCTGGAGCAGTCGTCCAGAAATACCTTGGAAAATGCCCTCTACGCCCGTGACCTTATTGCCCGTCAGGAAATCAGATCCCTTCTGCTTATTACGTCGCGCTACCACATGAAGCGCGCTGTGCTCATATTTAGGTCAATTCTCCCCAAAGATATCGCTGTCTATCCGTACCCTGTTGACAGTAAAAACTTGAAGCAGGCCTGGTGGGCCCATGGTGGAAGCTTCCGCCTCCTGTTCAGCGAGTTCTACAAATACTGTCTTTTTAAGGCATTTTTTCTTTTTGCCCCGGACGAACTTAGGTCCGTCAGGGGGGGGCTGAGTGGCTCCTAGGCCTCGCCCTTTTCATCAATCCTGGGGAAGAGGGCTTCTGCTTTGATAATGCGCGTGTCAGGCTGTAAGCCTCCCCACGTGAGTCCTGCTTCAGTGATCGGTTCTTGCCAGCCGAGGTATCCGAGTGCTTTGACTGCGGTTTCTGGCATGAACGGCGACAAGAGATGAAAAGCGATTCGCTGTGACTCAAGAATACAGTACATGACTGTGGCGAGCCGGCCGTGCTGGGCAGGGTCCTTTGCCAGGGCCCAGGGGGCGGTTTCGTCTATGTACTTATTTCCGGCGGAGATGACCTCCCAGATTGCCTGAAGGGCTTTGCTGAAGGCCAAGTCGTCCAGACAGGCGTCAACCAGTCCCGGAAGTGCTTCGGTTTTTGCCCGATACGCCTGGTCGATTTCCAGCAGTTCTCCGGCTGCCGGCAGGATGCCGCCGAAATACTTGTTGACCATGGCCGTGGAACGGTTCAGGAGGTTTCCCAAATCATTGGCAAGGTCCGAGTTGATCCGGTGAATCATTGACGAATGGGAGAAGTCGCCGTCGAGGCCGAACGGGACCTCCCGCATCAGGAAGTAACGGACGGCATCGACCCCGTAGCGATCAATGAGCATGTTGGGTTCCACGACGTTCTGCAGGCTCTTGCTCATTTTCTGGCCTTCCACGGTCCACCAGCCATGGGCAAACACCTTCTGCGGTAGGGGAAGCCCTGCTGCCATGAGAAAGGTCGGCCAGTAGACTGCGTGAAAGCGGAGGATGTCTTTTCCTATCAGGTGAACATCGGCGGGCCAGAAGGTGGTCATGTTTTCGGACTCGGCTGGATATCCGAGTGCTGTTATATAGTTTGTCAGGGCGTCGAACCAAACATAGATGACGTGGCGGGGATTCCCCGGCACGGGAATTCCCCAGGTGAAAGATGTTCTCGATACGGAAAGGTCCCGCAGTCCTTCTTTCACGAATGAAATGATCTCGTTGCGCCGGCTCTTCGGTTGGATGAAATCGGGATTGGCTTCAATGTGGGCGAGGAGAGCTTCCTGATATTTGCTCATCCGGAAAAAGTATGATTCTTCTTTGAGTTTTTCCGTGGGACGATTGCAGTCGGGGCACTTGAAATCAATAAGTTGTGTCTCGGTCCAGAACGTTTCACAGGGTGTGCAATACCAGTCTTCGTACTCTCCCAGATAGATATCGCCTTGGGCCATAACGTGGGAAAAGAATTCCAGTACGCCCTTTTTGTGCCGTTCCTGGGTTGTGCGAATAAAGTCGGTGTAGGAAATGTTCAGCTTGTCCCAGAGCGACTGGAAGCGTTTTACAACACGGTCTGCAAGCTCGAGCGGCGTCTCACCGGCTGTGTTTGCCGCCTTTTCAACCTTCTGTCCATGTTCATCGGTTCCGGTGAGAAGAAAGACGGAATAGCCTTTCATCTTCTTATGGCGAGCAAGGACGTCTGCTGCCAAGGTAGTATAGGCATGCCCAAGATGAGGGACATCGTTAACATAGTAGATGGGGGTAGTCACATAGTAGTTTTTGCTCATGGTTTCTCCTTTTTCTGTGTTGCACCCCCACCGGATTCTCCACGACCTTTTCGGGAATGGGATGATTCCGGGCGCTGATGCCCCCTCTGCTGTCTTTTCGGTTTAGGCTCTTCTGGTTCCTTCGCGGGTTTTTTGGGACGATCCGAAGTGTTTTCCGGCTTGATTTCGTCTCCCCGAAGAATTACTTCAGAGGCATCGGCCGTCTTAACCGTCACCGTCCCTTCGAGAATGTTGGTCTTGACTATTTCCCCTTCGATATCGCCGCATTTAACCCTTTTCCCGCATTTAGGAAGCCCCTTTTTCAAGGAACAATAGGTTTCGTATTCATAAGCCAGGCAGCAGAGCAGTCTGCCGCACTGTCCCGATATTTTGGTTGGGTTCAGCGCCAGGTTTTGCTCCTTGGCCATCTTTACCGAAACTGGCTCGAACTCGCGTAGAAATGAACAGCAGCAGAGTTCCCTGCCGCAGATTCCAATGCCTCCGACCATTCCCGCCTCATCGCGGACGCCGATTTGGCGCATCTCGATTCTCGTATGAAAAGCATGGGCAAGATCCTTTACCAGTTCACGGAAATCGATTCGCCCATCAGCAGTAAAGTAGAAAATTGCTTTGCTGGCATCGAACAGGTATTCGACTTTGACCAGTTTCATGTCCATGCCCCGCTCCTTGATCCTGACGAGACAGAAATCAAAGGCGTCTTTTTCTTTGGTGCGATTGTTGGCAGCCGACTCGATATCTTCGGGGAGTGCCTTCCTCACAACGGTCTTGATCCCTTCCGGGAGTTCCTCGTTGGGAACGGTATTCGGCCCCTTTATCACGAGTCCGATAGTTTTTCCGCGGTCTGTTTCGACAATGACCATGTCATCTTTCTGTAGTAGCAGTTCTCCGGCAAGAAAGTCGTACAACCTCCCGGCCTTCTGAAACTGAACTTTAACGATTGTTGCCACAACTGCCTCCGGGGCAAGCCCCTATTCTGTTATTCGATAGATTTGCGCATATTGTTGCACAGTGAGTGATACTTATATTTCAATATTCCGGTTTTCTACCGACGTCATTGTTTCGAGTGAATTGTGCCTGCCCGCTTTTATGCCGGCAGGTGCTCCGGGAGCCCTGTCTTTACCTTTGATCATGCTGTTTCCGGCAATCTGTTACTGGTTGGCAAGACCCATGAAAAGTACTTCAACTGCCAGTCGAGGATTCGCGTTTCTCGTCAGGGCCTGACGGGTCCGGGCAATCCTTTCCAACTTATCTATCACGCCTTCCAGCGAATTACGATCGGAAATACTCCGTATCAAGGGGGAAAGGTCAGTATTGATGATCTCGGAAGAACCGGTGTGCGTGAGCAGGACATCACGCCAGAAGACATTCAGCAGATCCAGAAGATGAACGGCACTTTCCTTGTCTTTTGCACTTTCTTCCGCAGCAGCAAGCAAGGGAAAGATTCTCTCGGGAGACAGGGTAGCAATCTTTTCCAAAAGAAGTTTTCGCGATTGGAGCCAGTCCCCTTCAACTATTTCCTGCGCACGCTCGAAACTGCCCTCTGCAAGGGCGGCAGCAATGCGAGCTGAATCTTGATCCGCGCCTTTTTTGCGCAGTTGCGAGGCAATCGTTTCCGTCGGAAGCGAAGGGAAGCGCAGCTGCTGACAACGGGAAAGTACCGTTGGCAGGACTGCGTCCACATGGGTGGTGATGAGAATCAGGATTGCATCACCCGAAGGTTCTTCGAGGGTCTTCAGAAAGGCATTAGCTGCGGAAATATTCATTTTGTCCGCGTCCTCAATGATGCAGGCCTTTTTTGGTGCCTCAAAGGATCGGTACGACAGCTCCTTCTGAAGTTCACGTATCTGATCGATCTTGATAAAGGCGCCGTCCGGCTGCACGTGGTGCAGGTCAGGGTGACGCAGACCTGCAACTTTTCGGCACGTGGGACATTCTCCGCAGCCATCCATGCCGTTGCAAAAAATCGCTTCTATTAACGCAATGGCGGTTTCCCTCATGCCGCTGCTGTCAATACCGTAGAAAAGGTAAGCATGTGACAGTTTTCCTGTTGCCAGGGCGCGTCTGAGAAGTGCGGTGTTCCGGTCGTAGCCGATGATTCGGGAAAAGGACATGCCCTATCCTCGTGGGATGCGAGAAAATACCGCGCTATGTATGGCTGCTGCGGTCTCCGGAATGCCGAGAGTCCCGTCAATAACGATAAATCTGGCGGGATGATCTGCGGCAAGTTTTAGATATCCTTCACGGACAGCATGGTGAAAGCGGAGGGACTCCTGTTCGAAACGCTCCTCGCGGGCCCCGCTGGTTGCGTTAATTCTCGCCATGGCCCGCTTGATACCAACCTCCTCCGGGCAATCCAAAAGAATCGTCAGGTCAGGGGTCAGTCCTCCGGTGGCAAGCTGAGCCAGGTTTTCAATGAGAGTCAGGTCGAGGGAACGGCCGTGTCCCTGGTATGCAGTGGTGGCATCGATAAAACGATCACAGAGGACGATCTTTCCCTCTGCCAGGGCCGGCTTGATCACCTCAGCCACATGCTGGGCTCGGGCAGCGGCATAAAGAAGCAGTTCTGCAAGGGGGACCAGTGCGCTGTTGTCGGCGTCGAGGAGGATTGCCCTGATCTTGTTTGCGATTGGACATCCGCCCGGCTCCCGGGTCGCCACTACCTGACAACCTGTTTCCGCGTGCAACGCACGGGAGAGGATTTCTGCCTGAGTAGACTTGCCGCATCCTTCTATACCTTCAAAAGTGATAAAATACGCCACTGAGGACACTCCCACAAGCTCGTAAAGAAATGATGAATTATAGGTGACAGGTGTGAATTAATCAAGCCAAAAACCCGTGCAATCCCTTATCGTGTTGATAAAATGGGGATAGTTGGTTTATACTCCAATATCTTGAAAAAAGATTGGTCTGCAAGACCCGCTCTGCGGGGAGAAAGGGTTGTTGCTGTATGCGGATGAGCAGGGAAGAGCTGATGGAAGGCCTTGAAACGGCTCTTGACTACCGGTTTAAGAATCGCAGATTTTCTGGTTGAGGCGCTTACTCACCGGTCTTTTGTCAATGAAGCGCGTGAATCGGATTCCAGGGATAATCAACGTCTGGAGTTTTTTGGTGACGCCGTACTGGGTCTTCTTGTCAGTAGAAGGCTACTGGAGAGGTTCCCTTCAACGGAAGAAGGCGACCTGTCCCGCCTCAGGGCATCGCTTGTCGATGAATCGGCCCTTGCGAGCATCGCCGAAGGTCTCCAGCTTGGGGAATTTATTCTTCTAGGACGCGGTGAAGAAAAGACCGGCGGCAGAAGAAAAAAATCCATTCTTTCCGACGCGTTGGAGGCCCTTGTTGCTGCGGTCTATCTTGACGGCGGCATTGAGGCTGCAGAGCACCTGATTGACCGTCTCTTTGGGCTTCTGCTGGATACAATTGAGATTGATGCCATTGGCAGAGACTATAAAACACGATTTCAGGAGCTGTGCCATGCGCTCCATGGAAAGGGTCCCCAGTATGTACTGGAAGAGGTTTCCGGTCCTGATCACGAGCCTTTGTTTGCGGTAACGGCACGCTTAGGAGAGGAACTGCTTGGCAAGGGGGTCGGCAAGAGCAAGAAGGTGGCTGAACAGGCCGCTGCGAGGGAGGCCCTCGGCCGACTCGAGGAGACGCGAAAATCCGAGACTCGTTGAAAAGACCCATTGTTCCGTTCTTCATTTCCCACCAGGGATGTCCGCATCGCTGCATTTTCTGCAACCAGGAAAAGATTGCCGGATCAAACGGTGAATTTCCATCGGCGCCAGAAATACGGGAAACGGTAGCTGCCTATCGGCGCTCGAGCGGATGTCATGGCGTGGATGTCGCCTTTTATGGAGGAAGCTTCACCAGTATTTCGCGAGAAGACCAGCTGCGGCTTTTGCATCCTCTTCAGAATTTGCTTGCCAGCGGGGAGGTTTCTTCCATCAGGATATCGACACGCCCGGATTCGCTTGATGCAGCATCAGCAGCTTTCCTCTCTGCGGCGGGTGTCCGCACTGTCGAACTTGGCGTTCAGTCTATGGATGATACAGTTCTCGAGTTGGCCGAACGGGGACATTGTGCCGCGGATGTCGAGAAAGCCGTTTCCTGTCTCAAAAATGAGGGAATCTCTGTCGGACTGCAACTCATGCCGGGACTTCCCGGCGATACAAAGGAGATTTGCGTTTCATCTCTTGCGCGGGCACTAGCCTTGCGGCCGGATTTTCTTCGCATCTATCCCACGCTGGTGGTGGTGGGTACTTCCCTTGCCCGTCGCTACGCTGAGGGGAGCTACTGCCCCCTCTCTCTGGAGGAGGCGGTAAGCTTGTGCAAGATACTGCTTCACCATGCGCTCCTGGCAAGTGTCCCGGTTGTTCGCATGGGGCTGCAGCCAACCACGGACCTTGAGAGCTGCGGAACAATTCTCGCCGGACCGTACCATCCCGCCTTCCGGCAGATGGTGGAGGCTGAACTTTGCTTCGACCTCCTGGAAAAGCTGATTCCGTGCGAGGTAGATGCTGCCGAGTCGTTTATCGTTAGCTGTTCCCCTTCGAGAATAGCCGATGTCGTGGGACAAAAGCGATCAAACATTCAGCGATTGATGCGAGAGCGTGGCGTTCGGATTAGCAGGGTCCAGGGAGATTCCAGGCTGGCACTCTACGATATTGTTGTTGAAGGATGTCGTGGTATTCAAAGGGGTAATAGTATAAAAGATCTTAGTTATTCAGTAGAAAATTATTATTCGGGAACTCCGGACAGAAAACAGAAAAAGGAAATTATCCATGACTAAGACACCATTCCGATCCGGGTTTGTTGCCATTATAGGGCGGCCCAATGTCGGGAAATCGACACTATTGAACAAGGTTCTCGGCGAGAAGATCGTGATTACTTCGGACAAACCCCAGACGACCCGCAACCGGGTCCAGGGAATCCATAACCTCCCTGATGCACAGATCGTTTTCATCGATACGCCGGGGATTCATAGCGCGCGTTCGCGGCTCAACCAATTCATGATGGAAGCGGCGCTTTCTTCGGTAAAAGGGGTTGATGTGGTTCTTCTTCTCGCGGATGCCAGCACCTATTCCGGAAATCCTGATGAACTGCTGCTGGGGGTTCTCGGAGGGATTAACGTCCCGGTGGTACTTGCGCTGAACAAGATAGACCTGCTTCCGAAAGAAAAGCTTCTGGAAGTGATTGCCGCCCATGCTCAGCTGCATCCTTTTCGAGAGATTATTCCTATCTCAGCGGCAACGGGAGATGGCGTAGAGTTGCTGGCGAAGCTTCTTGCCGGGTTGTTGCCGGAAGGGGTTCCGTACTTTCCTGACGATATCCTCACGGATCTTCCGGAGCGTTTTATCGTCGCGGAGATGATTCGCGAAAAGGTTTTCCGTCTTACGCACGACGAGATTCCCTATTCGACGGCAGTAAGCATTGACAGCTTTAAGGAGCGTCAGGACGGGCTGGTTTCCATTTCCGCCGTTATTACCGTGGAGCGTGATTCCCAGAAAGGGATCATTATCGGCAAGAAGGGGGAAATGCTGAAAAAGATTGGCAGGCAGGCGCGGTTAGAGATAGAACAGCTTCTCGATGCACGTGTCTTCCTGGAGCTGTTTGTGAAGGTGAGCAAGGACTGGCGGGAAAATAGCCGGATGATGAAGGAGTTGGGATACGAATGAGACCGATAGTAGCAATTGTAGGACGTCCCAATGTGGGGAAATCGACCCTTTTTAACCGGCTGGTCGGGCGGCGCAAGGCTATTGTCGACGATATGCCAGGCGTTACTCGTGACCGGAATTATGCCCAAGTGGATCGCTTTGACGTTCCTTTTACCCTGATCGATACCGGCGGTTTCGAGCCGGTGAGCGATGACCGCATGCTTCAGCAGATGCGGGAGCAGTCGCAATTGGCTATGGAAGAGGCCGATGTCATCCTGTTCATCATGGACGCGCGCCAGGGACTCATCCCGGCGGACCGGGAAGTGGCGGAAATGCTGCGCAAGGTTGATAAACCGGTTTTTTTCGTGCTCAATAAGGTGGAGGGAGAAAAGCAGGAGGCCGAACTGGGAGACTTTTATGCTCTTGGCGTGGATAATCTCTATCCTGTTTCAGCGGAACACAATCGTGGTGTCGAAGATCTGATGGACGAGGTCTTAGCCTCTTTTCCCCGTACGGGTGACGCGGAAGAGGATGAGGATATAACACGTATCGCGGTGGTGGGGCGTCCCAATGTCGGGAAGTCGTCGCTGGTGAATCGTCTGCTCGGCTATGAGAGGGTTGTTGCCAACCCGGTCCCTGGGACCACCCGTGATTCCGTGGATTCCTATTTTACCTGCAACAAGAAGCGTTTCCAGCTTATCGATACGGCCGGAATTCGACGCAAGGGCAGAATCAGCTTGAAGGTGGAGAAATACAGTGCGGTGGATGCGCTGCGCAGTCTGGATCGAGCCGATGTTGCTCTGATCGTCCTCGATGCAGAAGAAGGCATCACCGATCAGGATATACGGATCGCCGGCTATGCCTGCGAGGCCGGTCGAGCCTGTATCCTGGTGGTGAACAAGTGGGACCTGGTAAAAAAAGACAATTCCTCCACCGGAAAGTTCACCGAAAACCTCCGTATTGAGCTCAAGTATCTCTCTTATGCTCCGATAGTCTTTGTCTCGGCACTGTCCGGTCAGCGAACCGGCAAGATCCTGCAAATGGTGAATGAAGTAATGGAGGACTATACAAAGAGGATTTCTACCTCCGATCTGAACAGGATCTTCAAAGAGGCGATTACCTCACACCACCATCCTCTCCATCAGGGACGGCGAGTAAAGTTCTATTACACTACCCAAGTGGGGACAAAACCCCCGAAATTTGCTATTTTCACCAATTCTCCCGAGGGAATCCAGGAATCCTATGAGAGGTATCTTGCCAACCGCTTTCGGGAGGCTTTCGGTTTTTCCGGGACGCCAATCCGTTTTGTTTTCAGGGGGCGGGAGAGCTGAAGTGGGAGTAAAACTCTTTACTTGCAAAGGCGTATGGTTTATGCTGACTCTGCTTTTTTGGCGCCCTGACGGGCCGGCATAGATCAACTTTTTTGAGTGACTATTTTGTTTTTCCCGAGGTTCTTGTGCGAATATTCATGGACTATGGTTTCGAAGGAAACATCTGTGCTGTCAGGGGGGGTGGTCATCATAGTTACCGCTCGAATCCGAATAGCGGAGTCCTGTCACTATGAGCCTTGTTGGTAACCTGGAAGATCTTGGACTCGGAGAGATTCTCCAGATAGTCAGTCTCAGCAGGAAATCGGGAGATCTCTCCCTGTTCAGCCGGGGACGTGAAGGAACAATCGTTTTCCGCCAGGGCCAGGTGATCCGGGCTACGATCGACGGTCAGCAGTCCCACTTGGGACAACTCCTTCTTAAAAGTGGTGTCATTACCGAAGCTACGCTGCAAAAAGCCTTAACCTTGCAGGCGCAGGAGGGTGGGAGGGAACGTCTCGGAGAACTTCTGACGCAGCGTTTTTCAGTGCGCTCCGACCTTGTCGAAGAGGTTGTCCGCCAACAGATTGAAAATACCGTGTATGCCCTCTTTGCCTGGTCAGAAGGATCGTTCGATTTCGAGTTGCGGGATACCGTGGATGCTCATTGAAGATCCCCCGCAGGATCTTTCAGAGTGTTTTCTTGCGCAAGGGCTGAATCCTCAATTCCTTGCCATGGAGGGTTCCCGGCTCCTGGATGAGCGTCGTCACAGGGGCGAAATTTCGGATGATAGCCAGAATGTTGACGAGGGATCCTTCCTTGACTCCTGTGACCTTGCGTTCGACCTGATAGCGGACGCTGGCAAGGCCGCCGCCGCTGCGCCGGTAGAGGAACGCGTCGTGGTGCTGGTTGATGATGACGAACTGGTCCGTGAAAAACTTGCCACTCTGCTCACCGGTTGTGGTTTTACCGTTCACGATTATTCGAAGACTGAAGATACCCTGATCAAGATTGATTTCCTCTATCGTGACGGATTCCGCCCAACGGTACTGGTTGACCTGATCATGCCCAGAATGGATGGTTCCGGCATTTTGGGCGGATTGGAACTGATTGATCTCCTCCATGACAATTTTCCCGATCTGACGGTCATCGTTCTGGCCGACCACCACACCAACAATGCCGAGCAGAAGGTGCGGGAGAAAGGCTACCCCTTTCTGCTCAAGCCTCGTAGAGCCGAGATCTGCGACGAAGACACCTTCCGTGCTTTTTCGGAGAACCTGAAGTCCGAACTTGCTGTCTTCAGTCCGGAAAAGCCGATCGAACCTGTAAACGAGACCATCAACCTTGGGGATGAGCTGTTCCGGGAGTTTGGCGAAGAATTCCTGCCGATGTCAGTTTCTGAGTCGCATGGTCCGGTCGTTTCCCTGTTACGCAGTATGCTGGGAGAACTGAATAATCCGTCACTGGATGGGGGAATACTACTGCTCGTGCTTCGTTTTGCCGCAGAATTCATGAACCGGGCGGTGGTCTTTACGGTACGGGAAGACGGTATCAGGGGCCTTGGACAATTTGGTATTGTTGACCCGGATGGACTTGCTGATGCTCATGTTCGTGATCTTCATATTCCACTCGGTTCCGATCCTATCTTTACCCGGGCGATTACAACCAGGGCTACCGTGAAGGAGCCTCCTGAGCGAACCGAATGGAGTAGATATCTGTTCGAGCAGTTGGGAGGCGGGGAGCCAGAGGAGATTTTTCTTGGACCCCTGGTAAGTGAAGGGAAAGTAGTGGCGCTGTTGTATGGCGATAACCTGCCGGGAAAAGATCCCATCATCGATACCGATTCTCTGGAGATATTTCTTGCACAAGCGGGACTGGCAATGGAAAAGGCACTCTTGCAGCAAAAATTGAAAGAAAAAGTTCAGGAGAAAATGTGAAGAAGATACTCATTACTGAGGATTCCTCCGCAACACGCTCTTTTCTCGCCGCTACCATTGAAGTTATGGAAGGATTCGAAGTTGTCGAAGCCACCAGTGGTTTTGAGGCATTGCGTCTTTTGCCCCGGGAGCGGGTCGACCTGATTATAACCGATATAAACATGCCTGATATCAATGGTTTGGAGCTTATCAGCTACATCAGAAACAATCCGAATTATTGTTCAATCCCTCTTTTTATTATCTCCACCGAGAGCAGTGAGAAGGATCGGGAGCGGGGGTTAGCGCTCGGTGCAAATGAATATCTGGTGAAACCTTTCCAGCCGGAGAGGCTGCAGGAACTGATTCTCGCGTATATCGGTTAAGGGGCGCTAGCTTGGTATGACGCACTGACACCGGCAACTCCAGCAGGAGACGACCAGCGTGAAAGTGAGCTGACTGAAAGGAAACGATGACGGACTACCACGATCCCCTGAGTAAGGCTGCCAAAGATTTCCTTGCCGAGGCTGAGGAAATCTTCGACCAATTGAGCGGCGATATCCTTTCCCTTGGGGATTCTATCGGCACGGAGGAGTGTGCCCCGGAAACCGTCAATTCCATCTTTCGAAGTGCTCACTCTCTCAAGGGGCTTGCCGGCATGTTTGGTTATGGCGAAATTGCCGAACTCTCCCACAATCTGGAAAGCCTTCTGGACTGTCTCCGTCTTGGCAAAATAGAGTTGAGTGAGTATACCCTGGCCGTCCTCTTTGATGCCGTAGAGGTTCTCGGTTCCCTTGTCCGTTCCGCAAGTTCCGAAACCGGCGGTCATGCCGATATCACCCCGGTTGTCGAACGAATTACTACCTGCATTTCCGCTGCACGGGTGGAAGCCGCCACGCTTTCTCCAACTGATTTGGGCATTTCAGAAAAGATTCTCCATTCTCTGACCGAATACGAGGAACACCGCCTCAAGGAAAATATTGCCCGGGGAAAATCTCTCTGTCTCATCCATGCTTCCTACAGTCTCGATACCTTTGATCGGGAACTTGGTGAGTTACTTGATCTGCTGAAAGACTCCGGTGAGGTTATCAGCACGCTTCCGAGCGCTGAAGAAGGGCTCGCAAACAGTATCGGTTTCGAGATACTATTCGGAGCGACGAAAAAGTCGGCAGAACTTTTCTCTTTGCTGGATCTGAAGGGTGCCAGCTATATCCTGCTTGGAGGTTCGCCCTCAGGGCCAGAGGTTCAATGCAAGGGTAGTAACTCGCTCCCCAATCAGGAGGATAGTGCTGACACCGCAGTTTCCGAGGGCGAAGCGTTACCCCTTACTGCTCGTAGCATATCCCACTCAATGCGGGTTGATATCTCGAAGCTTGACGACCTGATGAACATTGTCGGTGAACTGATTCTCTTCCATGGCACTGTCGCAGATATCTCGGAAAAGATGCGGAGCCAGGGATTTTCCGGGCTTGCTGTTGAACTTGGTAAAACTGCCAAGGGGATGGAACGCAAACTGAATGAGCTGCAAAAGCGGGTCATGGAAGTTCGAATGGTTCCTGTTGGGCAGCTGTTTGAAAAGATGTCCCGGATTGTGCGAAAAATATCGCGGGAGCAAGAAAAGCTGATTGAGCTTAAACTATCCGGATCTGATACGGAACTGGACAAGATGATCGTCGAGGACATTGCCGACCCCCTCATGCATATCATCCGGAATTCTATTGATCACGGCATCGAGACTCCAGAGGAGAGGCGAGGGGGCGGCAAGGATGAGTGCGGTGTCATCAAACTTTCCTCTTATCAGAAGGGTAACCACGTTGTCATAGAGGTCGAGGATGATGGCCGGGGCATTGATCCTGACAAAAATTGTCAGGAAAGCCCTGGAGTTGGGACTCATAGAGACTGATGTGGGCCTTTCGCACAAGGATATTCTGGATATCCTCTTCCTTCCGGGCTTTTCCACGGCAGTCGAGGTTAGCGACATTTCCGGACGCGGGGTAGGAATGGATGTTGTCAAAAACAATATCACCGCTATTTCCGGTACGGTAGAGATTGAAAGCAAACCAGGAGCCGGCAGCCGTGTAATCATAACACTCCCGATAACACTTGCCATCATAAAGGCCCTTCTGGTGGAAACCTCCAGCTGCACCTATGGCATTCCCATTACTGCGGTACGGGAGACACTTTCCCTTGAAGATGTGGAGATTAGCACCGTTGAGCGCAAGGAGGTAATGCAGCTGCGCGATTCAACCCTGCCTCTTCTGCGACTGGAAAATTTTTTCAATAGCGCCCAGTGCGATGAGCTTTCTACCAGTTCCTATGTCGTGGTGGTTGGCGAAAAAGAGCGACGCGTTGGTATTATTGTGAATGATCTTCTTGGACAGCAGGACATTGTCATTAAATCCCTTGGTGAAACCTTCAAGGGTGTGAGGGGAGTGGCCGGGGCGGCAGATCTGGGCGACCAGCGCACCATACTCATCCTTGATGTGAGCGGGATCGTTTCCGAGACGACAAAAGGCGGAGCATAGCCATGTACAAGGGGTTCTACGGACTCAGAGAGAAACCGTTCAGCAAGACCCCAGATCCCCGGTTCCTTTTCATGAGCCGCGTCCATGACGAGGCGCTTGCCCGACTCCAGTATGCAGTGGAGGAAATTGACGTGGCGTTGCTCACGGGCGGTATCGGGAGCGGCAAGACGACTATTTCGCGGGCCTTGATGGACAGTGTCGGCGCAGGATACCGGTTTTGCTTTGTCTTCAACCCGATTCTTACTCCGATGGAATTTCTTCGTCTCCTGGCTCGTGACCTTGGGCTTGTTACCCCCGCGGCCACGAAGGACGACCTCCTCAAGGAGCTTACTGAGGAAATTTATCGCTGCCATGCCGAGGGTATTATCCCTGTCATTGTCATCGATGAGGCACAGATGATTCCCAGCCGGGAGGTCTTTGACGAGATACGGTTATTGACTAATTTTCAACTTGATGACACGAACCTGCTTTCGGTAATTCTTATGGGACAACCTGAGTTACGTGAGCGGCTTGCAGATCCGGTCTATGAGGCTCTTTGTCAGCGCATCGGCATCCAGTATCACTTGAACTCCCTGAATCTGGAAGAGACGCTGGAATATCTTGATTTCCGGCTTACTGTTGCAGGGGGAAAACCCGGACTGTTTCTGCCCGACGCAGTTCTGAGGATTTTTGAGCTATCCGGAGGGGTTCCCCGCAGAATAAACACGATCGCCACCAATGCCCTGCTGGAAGGCTATGCTCGTGATGCCGCCTTGATTGATGCCGTGATTATCGACGATTTAAGTGGAGAGCTTGTTGTGTAGCATGCATGGCTTTTACTGAAGCCAAGAATTTAGCTCCCCTCCCTTGACGAACCAACGCGCTGAAGCGCTTCGGCGCGCAAGCGGGGGGGCAAATCTCGAAATTTCAGTCTGTGCTGATTAGTTACTCTCGGAGTTTCTTTTGCCAGTTTGCCAGTAGAACGGGACCTGTTCATGAATCTCGCTGAAATACGGAAAAAGGCTCGACAGGAAAAGAGCGGAAGGTTGCAGCCTTCCGAATCGACATCGCCCGTGGCACCGGGTTCTATTCACTCTGCTGCGACGGCTGAAAAGACCACTCCTGAAGTTTTTGAGGAAGAACCCTTCCCTGAAACTTCTGACGGAGAGATGGCAGAGTCGTTTCTTGCCGTGGAGACTCCGGAAGAATTGCTCTCGGTTTTTGACCCTGCGGCGGTAATTCTCGCCGGTCGCCAGAGCGCGGGGCTGGCCTCGAGCGCAATTGACCATCAGCAGCAGGAATCCACCGAAAATACGGGAGATTCCCTCAAGTTTCTCCGTTTCCGCGTTGCGGACGAAGAGTATGGTGTCAGTCTCTTGGAGATTCGAGAGATCATTAAACCCCGTGATATAACCGATGTCCCTGGCATGCCTGATTTTGTGGCGGGTGTTCTATCCTTGCGCGGAGTAATCATCCCCGTATTTAATCTTCGACTCCGTCTTGGGCTTGCGACCAATGAGGCAAGCGGTCGCGAAAGAATTATTGTTGCCAAGAGGCAGGAGGGGTTATTCGGTCTGCTTGTTGATGAAGTCTATCAAGTGATCAATCTTTCTGTTGCGGCAATCGAGGCTGCTCCGACAGTTCTGGAGGGTATTGACCGGGAATTCGTTTCTGGGATTGGTCGTCATGCTCAGCGAATGCTCATACTCCTGGATTTGGAAAAAATAGTAGATATCTCTCTCTGTTGAAGCATGCGGACCAGGGAGTGATTGAAGTCGGTCAACATTGACGCCTGGGCAGCTTCCGGGGACCGGTAGTACAGGGGGAATCCTGTTGGACAGGGACATTCAGGAAATCAAGGTTGTCTGCTTTCGTCTGGGCCTGGATACCTATGCCCTTGACATTATGCGGGTTCGGGAGATCGTCAAGCCCCAGAAGCTTTCCGGACTTCCTGAGGCGCCTTCTTTTGTGGAAGGTGTTATTAACCTTCGCGGTTCCATCATTCCGGTAGTGGATCTGCGAAAAAAGTTCGGTTTTTCGGAAATCGGTTACAGTGGCGAATGCCGACTTCTGATAACGGTCGTTGCCCACCAGCTTGTCGGCCTGATTGTCGATGCGGTGACCGAAGTGGTTACCATTCCGATACGCGATCTCCGGCCACCACCGTCGGTGGTCAGGGTTTCCGGATACCGTTACCTTATCGGTGTATGCCTGGTGAAAGAGGTAATGGTGATGCTGGTGAATCTGGATAAGGTTTTCGGCAGTACCGTACCAAATGAATTGCCTGGTTTCAGCGCCATGCAGGGCACCTCTGATCTGAAAGAGTGAAAGGACTTCCATGCTGCTGGGTTGCCCCACATGCAAGACTCGATACCGGCTTGATGATTCCAAGATTAGGGCGGAAGGAATACACCTGCAATGTTGCCGCTGCCGCACGGTATTCCGTGTTGTCGGAAAAATAGCCCCGCAACAACCTTGCAGTGTCCCTGATCTGGCTCCTGATCAAGCAGGGAAAACTGTTACAGTAGTCGTGGCTAACGAGAGCCCTGATTTCTGCGCCTCCATCGCCCATATTCTTGAATCTGAGCCTTTTACGGTGCTGTGCTGCCATGATGGCAAAGAGGCCATGGATCTGATCGAAGAGCACCTCCCTGATGTCGTTTTGCTCGATGTCGCTCTCCCAACCCTCTATGGTTTCGAGATTTGCGATCGAATCAGGAACACTCCGGCGCTGTCTGCTGTCAAAACGATTCTCATCGCTTCCATCTATGACAAAACCCGCTACAAAAGGGAGCCCCAGTCGTTGTACGGAGCGGATGATTACATTGAAAAACATCACATCCCCGATGCCCTATCAGCAAAGATCTATGCACTCGTGTTCGGGCAGAAACCCGTTGAGCAGGATTTAGAGGGCAGCTCTTCCGCTGAAGAGGAAAAATCAACCGATCTTGAGCAGATTTCGGAGCAGGCGGTGCTGGAACAGGAACTGGTCCGGGAAGAGCTGCGCCTGGACGAGGAGGCGAAAACGAGCTCGTGTGAAGTCCTGCAACTGTCAGATGCGCACAACAAGGCCCGGCGCCTGGCCCGCATTATCGTGAGCGATATTGCGCTCTACAACCAAAAAAAGGTTGAGGAGGGGGTCAGAAACGGGAACTTCGACCAACTTTTTGAGGAAGAACTAGAGGATGGGAGGCTTTTCTATAATCGACGGGTTGCTGAACAGGTGCGCGAGGGGACCACGTACCTGGAGGATGCACTTGAAGATTTTATCTCCCAAAAGAAAACAGATTTGAACTTTTTTAGCGGCATTGATTGAATTTGTAACCGATTCCGGAGGCTACAGGATAATGAACCAGAACCATTCCGCAGATATAACCGACGCTATTGTGAACTCCCTTTCCTCATCGGAAGAGGAGACGCGTCGCATTGCGGTGGTTGCCCTCTCATCTTCTTCACTGGAGAAGTCCTCGGAACTTCTCTTTCATGCCATGGGAGATACCAGTTGGAGGGTTCGGAAGGAAGCGATAGAAGTTTTTCTCTCCGCACCGGACGCAGATGTTTTCATCGGCAGGCTTTTCAACTTGCTCAGATCTCAGGATAATGCGGGGTTGCGAAATTCTGCGGCTGAAGCGCTTATAGGGCTAGGGAAGAGCTCCCTGCCGGTTTTGGCGTCGCATGCCCAGGATGGCGACAGTGATGTCCGAAAGTTTGTTGTCGATATCCTCGGTGCCATTGGTGACAGATCAGCCGTACAGCTTCTGGTGCATGCTCTGGAAGACAGTGATCCAAACGTCGCCATGGCGGCTGCTGAAACTCTCGGAACTATCGGCTGTTCAGAGGCACTTCAGCCGTTGCTTGCTGCCCTCTCCCGTCAAGATATCACTTTCCGTTTTGTCATTTTAGAAGCTCTCGCAAAAATTGGTGAACCCTTGCCGCTAGAGGTAATTTCCCCCTTTCTTGCGGAAGGCCTTCTCAAAAAGGCCGTCTATGAGTGTCTTGGTTCGGTCGGGCGAGCTGATGCTGCTCCGCTGCTGGTACAAGGACTTGCTGATGCGGGGAAACGCGTTCGTGAGGCGGCCGTCAAGGCATTGATGGCAATTCGTGACAGGGTCCCGAAAGAATGGGCAGAAAATGCCGACGATTCACTCCTCCAAGGGCTGGCAGCGACCCCGGTCGTCGAGGGACTCCTGGTTCTGCTGGATACTTCCGATATCGCTCTACGCCGTGCTCTTATCAGACTTTTCGGATTGATTGGAGACCCAAGAACCGCCAAGGCTATTCTTCGTTCGTGCAGGAGTGAGCAGCTGCTTCCAGACTGTATTCCTGCCTTGCGTTCCCTCGGGGCTGTTACACTTGAGTTTCTTAAAGATGAGTTTTCTTGCGGAGATGAAGGAGAGCGAGCGAATATCCTTCGCCTCTGTGGCGAAATGGGATTAAGAGAGTCTGCAGCGTTACTGAGGCGAGCCTTAGATGAGCCTTCGCCCCAGGTTCGGGAGGCGGCAGTCCGTTCTGTGGGCAGAATCGGTTTAATCGTGCTGATTCCTGAAATCTCAGCGCTTCTGGAGGACTTTGACCAGGATGTTCAGATTGCCGCTCTGGAGACGCTTGCACTCCTTGCCGACTTGGATCCATCGTCGGTAGGGAAGATTGCGGCTGTTCTCGCTGTTGCGGATGAACCTGAAAAAAGGCGGGATGCGGTGTCCCTTTGCGGTGTGCTTCGGGACCGGGACCGACTTTTGCTGCTCATGAAGGATGCTGACGATCTGGTGAGGAGAACAGCTGTGCAAGCGCTGGCACGACTCGGCGGAGACGATGCCGTTCATCATCTTACCATGGCCTTGACTGACGAAAATTCCGGTGTCCGAATTGCCGCTGCATCGACCCTTGGAGAAACAGGCACGCAGAATGCCGTCGAGCCTCTGGTTTTGGTTATGTCGGACCCTGATCCTTGGGTCAGGAGTGCCGCACTCAGAAGCCTGGGAAGGCTAGGTGGTGACGTTGCGCTGGCAGCAATTGAAAGCGCCCTTGGTGAAGCAGACGGTCTGGTTTCGCTTGCCGCGCTTGACGCCTTGAGGCATTTCGATACTGACAGTTCCCGGCAACTGGCTCGCCGGGCGACGGCAGCCAGCAACAGCGATGTGGTAAAGTCTGCTATCGAGCTCCTTGCGGAGTTGGCGGATCCCTGGCTTGATGAACATTGGCAAGAGTTCCTCCACCATCCCCACTGGGACGTGAGAATTACAGTTGTCCGCTATCTGGCTGGAAAGCCGGGGCAAGAGGTGCTTCCCCTTCTCCGGGCAGCGCGCGAAACGGAAACCGATGATCTGGTGCGAGGCAGGATTGACGAAATCCTGGAAAGATATCGATGATATTTGGAAATGAGCCAGAAACATCCATGTCTGAAGAGGAATTCCGGCTTGTCAGGGACCTTGTTCACAGCCACTGTGGTCTCTTCTTTGATGCCGATGCCAAGTTTCTGTTGGAAAAGAGGCTCGCCCGGAGGCTTGAACAGCACCAGCTTCCCGGTTTTAAGGAATATTACCATTTTCTTAAATACAGTCGCGGAAGGGAACAGGAACTCTCCGATATCATGGACGTCCTTACCACGAATGAGACCTACTTCTTCCGTGAGGAATTCCAACTCAATGCCTTTGTCGGGGAACTTCTGCCGGAATTGAAGGCTGTAAAGGAAAAGCGGGGAGACCGCACCCTTCGCATTTGGAGTGCTGGCTGTTCAACCGGAGAAGAGCCCTACACGATTGCCATGCTGATCTTGGAGACGGGTGCTTTCAAAGACTGGAAAATCGAGATTGTCGGGACAGACATCAGCCACAGGGTTCTGCAACAGGCTCGAAAAGGGCTGTACGGAAAATCATCCTTCAGAACGACTTCACCAGAACGGATCCGCAGGTTTTTCCACCAGCAAGACGGACTGTTTCGGATAAACGATGAGGTCAGGGGGCTCGTTACTATCAGTCATCTGAATCTGCTCGACGAGAACAGAATGATCCTGCTCGGGAAAATGGATATCATTTTCTGCCGAAATGTGATTATTTATTTTGATCAGGCAGTGAAGAGATTGGTCATCGAGTCTTTTTACCGATCCCTCCGTGAGGGAGGATATCTCCTTCTCGGTCATTCCGAGTCTCTACTTAATACCACGACTGCTTTTGCTCTGAAGCACCTGAAAAGCGACATGGTGTACCAGAAATCGGCGTCGGCTTGCGCTGGGGGAGTCGTGTGAGCAAGATCAGGGTACTTGTCATTGATGATTCGGCCTTCAACCGGAGAACAATTACCAAGATACTGGAAGGTATTCCCGAAGTGGAGGTAATTGGCTATGCGGTGGATGGCGAAGAGGGCATGCGCCGTATCCTTGCGCTGAAGCCCGATCTGGTCACACTCGATATTGAAATGCCGCGGATGGATGGTTTTACCCTGCTTCGCATCATTATGAGCAACTGCCCAACACCGGTCATTGTTGTGAGTTCCAGAGGTGGTGATGAAAGCGTCTTCAAGGCTTTGGAACTGGGGGCTGTGGACTTCATTCTCAAGCCCACGGCCGGGGCCTTGGATGAGTTGATAAAAATCCGTGAAGACCTGCACGAAAAAGTGCGAGGAGTATTCAACCTTAATATGTCCTCTGTCAGGAAGAGGGGGGAGCTCCTTCGGAAAGGAAACGAAGCTGTTTCCGGCAGGGAAATAAAGTCGCTGTTCGCACCGCGGAAACGGGGTCTTGAAACAATCTCCGTGGTAGCCATTGGTGCGTCAACGGGTGGGCCTCCGGCATTGCAGGGGATGTTTTCTGCCTTTCCCGAAGATGTCCCTTTTTCAATAGTTGTTTCCCAGCACATGCCCTCCGGGTTTACCCGTACCTTTGCTGAAAGACTCAACAGGACTTCGGCGCTTCAGGTTGTCGAAGCCTGTGAGGGTGATTTGGTGCGGCCTGGATGCGCACTGATCGCACCGGGAGGCAAGAGTATGGTTTTCAGGAGAACGGAAGGTGCTGTTACGGTCCAGCTAGTTGATCCGGGCCCATCGGAAAACTATCTTCCCTCTGTTGACAGAATGTTTCAGTCCGGCGCGGAAGTCTTTGGTTCCAAGCTGATGGGGGTTGTTTTGACGGGCATGGGAAATGATGGCAGCGTCGGTGTCCGTGCCATCAAGAACGCCGGTGGACAAGTGCTGTCGGAGTCCGAGGATTCGGCGGTTATCTTTGGGATGCCCCGGGCGGCAATTGCGACGGGAATGGTCGATGCTGTTGTTCCCCTTGAGAAGATGACGGACGAGATACTGGTACGCTGTGGTTTTGTTAGGGAGAGAAACTGAGAGGAGCATGTTATGGCGACTGACGATGAAAAAGGGGTTAGCTACAACGCTGAAGAGTTTTTGCAACTTTTTAAAAAGGGCGCTGAATTCACTCAGGATCTCCTCAAAGAGAATGAGCGTCTCCGCTTTCGTATCCTTCAGGTGGAAGATAGTCTCCATGCCACGGAGGATGAAACAATCGTTACGGACGAGAACAGAAAACTTGTTGAGAAAATTGAGGTTCTTGAAAAAGAGAAAGCAGAGATTCTCGAGAGGATTATGCAGGTTGAGAGAGAGAATCAGGACTTTGCCGAGCGTTATGTGGAGGTGGAGGCAGAGAACAATAATCTCGCCAATCTCTACATAGCAAGCTATCAGCTCCACTCGACGCTTGATTTTCCAGAGGTTCTGCAGATCATCACCGAGATAATTATTAATCTTATCGGAGCTGAGGAGTTTGCAATCCTGCTGCTTGATGAGAAGACTAACGAACTGAATGCGGTGGCAACCGAAGGGATTACCCGGGAAGAAATACCCTCGATAAAGATGGGAAGCGGGATAGTCGGCTCTGTCGCGAAAACCGGGGATAATTTTTTTGTGGAGGATATGGCCGGTTATTCGCGTGATTTTCTGAACCCGATGGTTTGCATTCCCTTGAAGATCAAGGAACACGTAATTGGAGTGATTGTTATTTATAAGCTCCTTATCCAGAAAAAGTATTTCGCCCCTGTCGACTATGAGCTATTCACCCTCCTGGCGGGCCATGCTGCCACGGCGATCTTTAGCTCCAAGTTGTATTCCGAGTCCGAGCGCAAGCTTTCAACAATCCAGGGCTTTATACAGATGCTTACTAAATAGTGACCCTTGTGGAGGAGATGCGGGTATGCCAGAACATAAGATTTTGATTATCGAAGATTCCCCGACCATGAGGCAACTGATTGCATTTGCCCTGAAGAGGCTTCCGGGGGTTAGAATCGTTGAGGCACATGATGGTGTGGATGGGTTGAAGAAGCTTTCGTCCGATAAGTTTGATTTGATCCTGACCGATATCAATATGCCGGTCATGGATGGACTGAAGCTGGTGAGCCTTGTCCGAAATGATGCCAATTATCGTACTACCCCGATTGTTGTAATAACGACCGAGGGTGCCCAGGAGGATCGTGATCGAGCCCTTGCCCTTGGTGCGAATGACTATATTACCAAACCGATCCAGGCAAACAGGATCCTGGAACTGGCTCGCTCTCTCCTCAAGCCGGCCTAATCGTCATGGCTTGAACGCAATTCGGGCAAAGTCACACCGGATTCTGAAAAGGCTTCTGTCCGCTGAATCATATTAAATTATTCATCGAGATGATGTCCATCGTGTAGGGGCGGCCCCCTTTGGCCGCCCAATTTTGGCAGGCTACAGGGGCCTTCCCCTAAGTATTACCCGTCATGTTGATAGCAATTGAAACAAGTGTAACCGTTGAGAATATAACCGGAGGTGTACTGTAGTGGAGGAGAAATTTGTCCCCAAAAAGGTAGAAGAAAAGTGGCAACAATTCTGGGAGGAAAGCGCGGCTTTCCGGGCGACCAGAAATGAGGATAAAGAAAAATATTATCTGCTGGAGATGTTTCCCTATCCGTCGGGTCGTATTCATATGGGCCATGTGCGTAACTATTCCATCGGAGATGTTATTGCCCGCTTCATGAGGATGCGCGGACGGAATGTGCTCCACCCGATGGGTTGGGATGCTTTCGGTATGCCGGCTGAGAATGCTGCTATCCAGCATAAGAGCCATCCGGGGGCCTGGACCTACGAAAATATCGAATATATGCGGGGCCAGCTGAAAAAGCTCGGTTTCTCTTATGATTGGGATCGAGAGATTGCCACCTGCCATGTTGGATACTACCGATGGGAGCAGCTTATTTTTCTGAAGATGTATGAAAAAGGGCTTGCGTATAAGAAAAATTCCTTTGTTAATTGGTGCCCGAAATGTGAGACGGTGCTTGCCAACGAGCAGGTTGAAGACGGCGAGTGCTGGAGATGTGACAGTGAGGTTGTGCAAAAGGAGCTTGATCAGTGGTTCCTGCGGATTACCGATTATGCCGAGGAGTTGCTGGATTATACCAACAAGCTCCCTGGTTGGCCGGAGCGGGTTCTAACCATGCAGCGCAACTGGATCGGTAAGAGTTCCGGCTGTGAGATTGATTTTGCCCTTGAGGGTGGTGCTGGGGCGGTCCGGGTGTTCACAACCCGTCAGGACACGCTCTATGGTGCAACCTTCATGTCACTTGCGCCGGAGCACCCCCTTGCGCTGGAACTGGCCACTTCCGAAAGGCGTGAAGGTGTCGCCGCATTCATCGAAAAAGTGAAAAGAACCGATAAACAGGTGCGAACCGCTGATGACCTTGAAAAAGAAGGCGTTTTTACCGGTTCTTACTGTATTAACCCGGTCACTGGCCAGCGAATGCCGATCTATCTTGCCAACTTTGTACTCCCGGAATATGGTACTGGTGCCGTCATGGCTGTACCGACCCATGATCAGCGGGATTTCGAGTTTGCGCAGAAGTACGCTCTTCCCTTGCAGGTCGTGATTCAGCCGGCGGGAGAAACGCTCGCTTTGGATACCATGACCGCAGCTTTTACCGATGAAGGGGTTATGGTCAATTCGGGACCCTTTGATGGCATGAAGAGCAGCGAGTCAAAGGATAAAATTGCCGACTATCTGGAAAAAGAGGGTTTCGGTAAAAAGACGGTCAATTACCGTTTGCGTGATTGGGGCATCTCCCGGCAGCGTTACTGGGGCAATCCGATTCCCATTATCTATTGTGATAGTTGTGGTGCCGTTCCTGTTCCTGAATGTGATCTGCCGGTCGTTCTGCCCATGGATGCAAAGTTCAGTGGGGAAGGGGGCAATCCCTTGGCAAAGGTGCCATCTTTCATTTCCGTTGCCTGTCCGACCTGCGGTAAGCCGGCACGTCGCGAGACGGATACCATGGACACCTTTGTGCAGTCTTCCTGGTATTTCCTCCGCTATTGCTGCCCGCGGTTTGACCAAGGGCCACTGGATCGGGAGGAAACGGAATACTGGATGTCCGTGGACCAGTATATTGGGGGGATCGAGCACGCCGTACTCCATCTGCTGTATGCTCGCTTTTTTACCAAAGCTCTCCGCGACTTGGGTTATGTGGCTATCGACGAACCGTTTATCAATCTCCTGACCCAGGGGATGGTAATCAAGGACGGTTCCAAAATGAGCAAATCCAAGGGGAATGTGGTAGATCCCGATTCTCTTATCAAGGTGTATGGTGCGGACACCGCCCGGCTATTTTCGCTGTTTGCCTCACCACCGGAACGGGACCTGGAATGGAGCGATCAGGGAGTGGACGGGAGCTTTCGATTCCTCAACCGAGTCTGGAAGCTGGTCTTCGAGCTCGCACCGTTGATTAGAAATGCTGGTCCTGTAAAAAATTCGCTTTCACTTTCCGGAGATTTGGGAAAGTTGCGACGGGTAATTCACAAGACCATTAAAAAGGTCACCGAAGATGTGGAGGAACGTTTCCATTTTAATACCGCCATTGCGGCAATAATGGAGCTCGTCAACAGCGTCTCTTCCTTTGAATCAAAAAAAGACCCGTCATGCGCCCCGGTTCTCAAGGAGGCTTTGGACGCAGTTGTGCTACTTCTTGCTCCTTTTGTCCCCCATATTACGGAAGAATTGTGGGAAGGGCTCGGGCACGAAGGAGGAATCGAAGCCGCCTCCTGGCCGGTCTATGATGCGAACGCCATTGTCGAAGACGAGTTGACCATTGTTGTCCAGGTTAACGGCAAATTACGGGGCAAGGTAACAGTAGCCGCCGATGCGACCGAGGAACAGGTTCGGTCTGCCGCTCTTGCTGATGAAAAGGTTGTGGTCCACATCGAAGGCAAGACTGTCAGGAAGATTGTCTATGTCCCTGGAAAACTCTTGAACATCGTAGTTGCTTGATGTTGAGCATCAGGTATTTCTTGTGTGCAAAGCCGCCCAGCAGCTGCTGGGGAAGGGGGGAGTCGTGCGAACTGCGCTGCTTTCATTATTATTAATAGTGCTTTCCGCACTTTTTTTGGGTTGCGGCTACCATTCCATTGCTCAGGATAGTCAAGAGCGTTTTGGTGAGGCGGCAACTGTCAGTATCCCGATTTTCTCAAACAAGACCTATAAGCCGAACCTTGAAAACATTCTGCTCAATGATCTTATTGGAGAATTTGCCAAGAGAAAAGGGTTGCAGGTTGTGAGTAGTGAGGTTTCCGATTACACCCTTTCCGGTGAGTTGCTTAGCTACGGAAAGAGTGCTATTGCCTACACGGGCTATGATATCGTGAAGGAGTACAAGGCTACGATAATCATCTCTGCAACATTGCGTAAAAACAGCAATCGGAAGGTGATCTGGAGAGGGCAGCTTTCCTGGAGTCAGGATTTGCCGGCAAGTTCGGATATCGCTATTCAGCAGAATAGCGAAGATGCTGCGATCCAGGTAATCTGCCAAAGGCTTGCTCAACAGTTGTATCTGAAAATCAACGAAGATTTCTAATGTTTTATTGATAAATCCTTGCGGATCAGGATTTGCGTTGTACACTGTCTATCCCTTTTGCGGCCATGATAGGTGGCCTGCTTGTACACTTTGTGAAGCGGACCTTTTGAGGTCCGCAAAGCGTTTTGAAGCTTGCCAGTCAATGGGTTGCCCAAATGAAATATCAGGAGTTTGTTCACGCAATCGAGAAGGGGCAAATACGGCCCCTGTATTATCTTTATGGTGATGAGCCGTACCTTATGGACAAGTGTGTCCAGCAGGTGCTTGATCGCCTTGTCTCAGCTGATTTGCGTGATTTTAATCTAAATATTTATTACGGTACGGAAAGCAAGGGTGACGAAATTGCTGAGACCGCTGCTACTCTACCCATGTTCGCTTCCTGGCGGGTTGTGGTGGTGAAAAAGGCCGATTCTCTCTCAGTTGCTTCTCTCGAAGTTCTCACAGCATACATTAATAACCCCTCGCCTTCGACCTGCCTACTTCTACAGGGGGTGAAGATTGACCAGCGAAAAAAGTTCTTCTCTGAAATAAAGAAAAAAGGGGAACTCGTCGAGTTTAAGCGTCTCTACGAGAACCAGTTAGCTGCTTTTATCAGAAATGAAGCCTCGCTTCGCGGGCGGAAAATCGAGCCGGCGGCGGCGGAAATGTTGGTGTATCTGGTAGGAAATAACCTCCAGGAACTGATTTCAGAGTTGGAAAAGGCCATTCTCTATGTGGGGGAAGCTCGGGAAATACTGGTGTCGCATATTCGCTCGATTGTTTCTGATACTCGGGTAAACAGCGTGTTCGAGCTTACCGATGCGCTGGGTGAGAAGAAGCTGGAAAAGGCTTTGCGCAGCCTTGGCAGTCTGCTCAATGGCGGTGAAGCCCCCCTTCTGGTCTTGGCCATGGTTACTCGACACTTCCGTCAGTTATGGAAGGTCAGGGAGCTGCTGGAAGACCGAACCCCTGCACAGGAAATCGGAAAAATTGCAGGGATCAATCCATATTTCCTGCAGGGGATTGTCGCACAGGCAAGAAATTATTCCCTTTTGGAGCTGCGCATGGTATTTGAAAGGATCTTTTACATTGATGGGGCACTGAAAACCGGAGGCGGCAAAGCTCCCGTTCTGCTTGAAAAGTTTCTTATGGAAGTCTGTGCATCCGGAGTCGGCAAAGTTTAGTCTGTATACGTTAGGAGCGCAGGCGTAAATGCCCTGACTCATAAGGAATGAGACGCACCTGCAGAAAGAAAACAGTATTGTTTGCACGACAAAAAGGGACCCCCCCAGAAAAGAGGTCCCTTTTTATGTGCAATAGTTGTGACAGTTCATGAAAAAAGGCTGCCGTGCTGATGAAAGTGGCGGACTAACCGAGAGTGCCGACCAACTTGCTCAAGCGAGAAACGTTGCGTGAAGCATTAGAGCGATGAATAACTCCCTTTGATGCAGCTGAGTCGATGTAGGGAATCGCTGCCTGAAGAGTTTCCTTGGCCAATGCCGGATTATTAGCTGCAACTGCTTCGCGAACACGTTTTATGTGGGTCCGCAGGGTTGTGCGGACGTGCTTGTTTCGTGCGTTCCTTCTGTCATTCTGCTTGATTCTTTTTATTGCCGACTTGTGATGAGCCAAACTACACCTCCAAATATGTGTAAGGGTTTATATGAGTGGTAGAAAGCTAAATTTTTACCATTTCTGGCAGTGAAGTGTCAAGGGAAAACTATATGTCGGTACAATGATTTTGCTGTTTCCCTTGTGCGAATTTCATCGTACCATGACTTTAGTGCTACATGAAAGCCTGGGATCATCTGAGGGTGGAAAAGTAGGTTCTTGATTGTTGCCGAAATTTCCCGGTGTAGTTTTTGTTCAATGCTTAGTCGAAGGAGGAGTAAGGTGAAAAGTCGGAAATCGCCGGAGACATCGCTGGTGTATTCGTCGGAATATGGACGGATGTGTCCCGAATGCGGCAAACCGGTTGCCGAATGTATCTGCCGTAAAAACAGGGTGTCACCTGCTGGTGATGGCATAGTCAGAATTCGGCGTGAAACAAAAGGCCGAGGTGGTAAAACGGTTACGGTTATAACCGGTGTGCCCTTGGACAGTCCTGGGGTAAAGGTGCTTGCCGCAGAGTTGAAAAGGATATGTGGTGCCGGAGGTGCGTTGAAGGATGGGATAATTGAGATACAGGGAGATCACTGCGGGTCTGTGATCCAGGAATTGGAGCGCCGTGGTTTCAGGGTGAAAAGGGCGGGTGGCTAAATAGTTCCCCACCCGGTGTTTCCGGATGGGGAACTATTTGAATTTGGCTAACGAGCTTTTCCGATGTATTTTTCAATCAGGGGGATATTGGAGCCACTGACATATTTCCCGTTCACCCAATAGCTGGGTGTGGCATTAACCTGCAACTTGTCAGCAATCTCCTTCTGTTCATTGAGACGGCCCTTGTCGTCGTACTTCTTGTCAAGGATCTGTCGATTTCCGTCAAGTTGACCGGAATAAACCTCGAAAAGCGCCTTTTCAGTGTCTTGCGCGGCAAGGATATAGGTGGCTTTTTTGACAGAATCAGGATGAATATCAAGTGGTTTGAAAAAGATATAGCGCGTTACGTCTTTTCTTGTATTCCAGTAGGCATGCATTTTTCTGCAATAGGGACAGTCGGGGTCGGTGACTTCGATGATAATGTTTTTCCCGTTCCCCACCTTAATGGCTTTCTTCAGGTCGTCGGGAGTCAACAGCTTGTACCGTGCACTTAGTACTTGTTCCTGGGTAAGGTTTCTACCATCATGCGTATAGATTTCGCCAACAATCAGATACCCTGTTTTTGGGTAAAAATAGACGATTCTTCCGTCGGTCATTACTTCATAGAGACCAGGAATCGCGGTTTTTTTGAAACTGGTGTATTTTAGTTTGGGGAATAGTTTGAGCAAAACATCCTGAGGTTGTACGGATTTTTTTGCAGCGGAAGCCGGCGACCCGCCGGCCGAGAGTGCCACCGAAAGACAAATCAATCCAATCCATCGCTTCATTGTCATAATAAATTTCCATCCTTTTTCTGTATGTTTTCCTCTGCTGCCCATTTCTATCTGACATGGAAACCGCGGAATTCGCCGCTGAAATCTTTCTTTTCCACGATAACATTTTCCACTTCCGCCAGGCTTGGTCCTTCCCGGCACCAGTCGATAAGGGCCTGGACATCCTTTTCATCTCCTTCGAAGCAGCCTTGAACGTCGCCGTTTGGCAGGTTTCGTACCCACCCAGCTATAGTGAGCTGCAGAGCCCTTTGTCGGGTATGGTAGCGAAATGATACTCCCTGTACTAATCCACGAACTGTTACCATCGCACGTATTTTCACGGTTCCTTATTCTCCAATATTTCGAGAAATTCCGTTTCACTGATCACTGGAATCCCAAGCTCTCGGGCCTTGCCAAGCTTGGATCCTGCATCTGTACCCGCGACGACATAGTTCGTTTTGCGCGATACTGATCCTGTGGCATGTCCACCTTCGTTTTCAACGATCCGTTTGGCTTCTTCTCTGGAAAATTGTGTCAGGGTGCCGGTAAAGACGAAGATCATTCCGGAAAATTTTCCGCCGAGTCGCTTTTCCTCGCTGATCGGCCGTACCCCGGCTTCGATCATGCGTTGGATAATATCTCTATTTCGTGGGTTGTCGAAAAAAGCCATGATACTTTGCGCCACCTGTGGGCCGATTTCTCTGAGAGAGAGCAGTTCTGTTTCGGATGCTGCAGCAAGATTTTCTATGCTTCCAAAGGCTGATGCTAGCAGCTTTGCGGTGTGTTCTCCCACATTGCGGATCCCAAGCGCATAAATGAAGCGGGATAGTTCCCTTTTTTTGCTTTTCTCGATGGCTTTGAGCAGGTTGCCGGCAAGCTTCTCCCCCATCCGCTCGAAGCTCATGAAGTCTTCCCTGGTGAGGGTATACAGGTCGGCCACGGTTGTGACCAGATTGAAGCGCAGGAGCTGTTCCACGTATTTGTCGCCGAGCCCTTCGATATCCATGGCGTTGCGCGAGGCGAAATGGATAATCGCCTCCCGAATTTTTGCTGGACAGGAAAGCTCCAGGCAGCGGATCGCTACCTCTCCGGGCAACTTTGTCACTTTTGAACCACACTCCGGACAGAGTTCGGGGAGAGGAACTGTGCGCTCGCTGCCGGTTCTCTTTTCGGTGAAGGCTCTAACAACCGCGGGAATCACATCTCCAGCTCTTTCAACGAGGACTGTGTCGCCGATGCGGATGTCCTTTTTTACCAGCTCTTCCCAGTTGTGCAGGGTGGCCCGGGAGACGATAGCACCGGAGACTTCAACCGGCTTCAGGTGGGCAACCGGGGTAATAACTCCGGTTCTTCCGACTTGCGGGACAATATCTTCCACCAGGGTTGTTGCCTGCCGGGGGGGGAATTTGAAAGCTATCGCCCAACGAGGGGAGCGACTCTTTTCACCAAGCTCACGTTGCAGAGAGAATGATTCGACCTTGACCACCACCCCGTCTATCTCGTAGTCCAGGGATTCTCTTATTTTTGCCATTTCTCGATAGTAGGTGAGAATACCCTCAACACCGGAAACACTTCTACTGAGAGGGTTAACCGGTAAGCTCCATTGTTCAATTGTCTCGAGAAAATTCTGCTGAGAGACGAACTCGTAGCCATCGATTTCACCAGGCCCGTAGCAGAAAAGTGACAGGGGGCGGTTGGCGGTAACCCGTGAATCGAGCTGTCGCAGTGAACCTGCAGCCGCATTACGGGGGTTTGCAAAGGGTGGCTCTCCCGCCTCTTCCCGCTCAGTATTGAGCCGTTGGAAGTCCCTGAGCGCCAGAAATACCTCGCCCCGAACCTCAAGGCGATGCGGTGGTGGATTTGCTGAGAGGCGGAGGGGCATCGCCTTGATAGTTCTTACATTCAGGGAGATATCTTCACCGATGAATCCGTCGCCTCGGGTGGAGCCTTCTGTGAACAGACCATCCTCATAGACCAGTTCCACCGCCAAGCCGTCCATCTTCGGTTCACAGAAATAGTGGATATCCTCACCATTGGCAAGGGAGAGGAATCGTTTGATCCGTTCGTCGAAATCGACGATTTCCGCTTCAGTCAGGGTGTTTTCCAGAGATAGCATGGGAATGCGGTGTGGTACCTGGGAAAAACTTTCGCGGGGTGGGGCACCAATACGGCGGGTCGGGGAGTCGGGGAGAACCAGTGCGGGGAACTGATCTTCCAAGAACTGCAATTCGCGGAATAACTCGTCATACTCGGCGTCGCTGATTTCCGGCAAATCGTCTCTGTAGTACAAGCGGTTGTGCCGTACAAGTAGCGTACACAGTTCTTTGATGCGAGCGGTTGCAGCCTTGGTATCCATCAGAACATCCCTTCGTGTAATTAGCTTGTTTTAGCACAAGAAGCATGTCAGATGCAATTGTTGCCTGAGAATCGAGCTTCTCCACGATCAAGAACATTCCGAACCCTCTGCAGTATCTCGTTTTTTGAAAATGGTTTCGTTACAAATTCGATCCCTTCTTCGACAATTCCCTTCTGCAGGATTATGTCAGCAGTATAGCCGCTGATGAAGATGAATTTTATGTCCGGTCTCATGCTTCGTATTTCTTCGCATATTTCTCTGCCATTCTTTTTTGGCATGACAACATCTGAAACAACAAGGGAAATTTCCGAATTGTGCTCTCTGAATCGGGAAACGGCTTCTTCGCCGTTGGCGGCGGAAATAACAGTGTATCCGGCTCTCTGGAGGATTCCCGTCAGGAAATGTCTGACGATTTCCTCATCTTCAGCTATCAGGATGGTCTCTGTCCCTGACTTGGCGGGTATGTCTTCCCTGGCAGTTGTTATCAGGACATCCATCTGGATAAGGGGAAGGTAAATAGTGAAAATAGCACCGGTACCTGGAGTGCTTTCCACAGTGATTGTTCCATTGTGCTGCTTGATAATTCCATAGCTGATGGAAAGGCCGAGGCCGGTTCCCTTGCCAATCTCTTTCGTGGTAAAGAATGGCTCGAATATTTTCTGCCTGGTTTTTTCCTTCATGCCGATGCCCGTGTCGCTTACAGTGATTACAGCGTATTCACCTGGCGATTCGATGCCTATCAGTTCCTTGCGTTTACTGTTTACCGTTATGTGGCTGGCGGAGATGCTGAGCCGACCACCCGCAGGCATTGCATCACGAGCATTGGTAGTGAGGTTGATCAGCACTTGCTCAATTTGTCCCCTGTCAGCGACGACCGGCAGCTTTCTTTTGCAGGATTTTGTTGAGAGTTCGATGTCTTCTCCGATGATTCGGGAGATGAAGGAGTGTATCTCGCTAACGATGGTGTTTATCAGCAGCGGTTTCGGGTTGATAATCTGCTTTCGGCTGACAGTCAGCAGATTGTGGGTCAATTCCCGTGCCCGTTCCGCGGCAAGCAGTACCTGGTCAACACTTGATCGCAGGAGCGAATTTTCCCTGTCAATATTTTCGCGGATGGTTTCTCCGTAACCGGAAATAGCGGTAAGAAGATTATTGAAATCATGGGCAATGCCACCGGCGAGGAGGCCAATGGACTCCATCTTCTGCACATGGAGCAGTTGCTGCTCAAGTTTTTTATACTCAGTCATGTCATGGATTGTACCCAGGTAGCCGGTGATCGAGCCTTCTTCATTTTTTGTCACGGACGCAGAGAGGTGCACCACAAGGATTTCTCCATCCGTTCTTTTCAATTCGACCTGCAGATCTTTTACAAAACCTTCGGTGAAGAGAATTCGGTGAAAATTATCCCGTGCTCCCATGTCAACATAGATGTCTCTGGAGATGTCAAGAGTTAACAATTCTTCTCGGCTATACCCCAACAATTCCTGGGCAGTGGGGTTGATGTCCAAGAGTCGGGCATCGGCATCAAAAACGAAAATAACATCCCTTGATTCTTCGAAAATTTTCCGATATTTCCTTTCAGACTCCCTGAGAGCCACCTCAATGCGTTTGCGGTAGGTAATATCCGTGTGTGATCCTGCAATACGGGAGGGGTTCCCCCATGGGTCGCGCAGGCAGGCACCTCGACTGTGGATCCAGCGAAAGCTGCCGTCTTTGGCCCGCAAGCGGTATTCGACTTCATATACGGGAATATGTCCACCAAGGTACCATTGAAGAGTATTCGTTACTCGGTCAAGGTCGTCCGTATGAATTCTTGATTTCCATTCGCACAGGTCGTTGGGGAGTTCATGATCTTCATAGCTGATCATTCCTTTCCAGCGTGGTGAGAAATAAACCTCTCCCGTGTCAAGATCTCTGTCCCAGATGCCGTCATTTGCTCCATGAACAGCGAGAGCGTAACGTTCTTCACTCCTGCGCAGAGCATCCTCCGTCTTTTTTCTTTCCGCAATCTCATCCTGGAGTTTGGATACAAGATCCCGAAGCTGTTCTGTCCGCCCGGTAACTCTCTTCTCCAGATCACTCTCAACCTGTTTCCGTCCGCTGATATCAAGCCCCAATTCCAGGACCAGGAGACTGCCGTCAAGATCGACGTAGGGATAGTCCAGGACTTCATAGGATAAGCCGTCAATGGCGCAGTTCCATTCCCACCGTTGCAGCTGCTTTGTTTCGAAAACCTGGAATGTCTGGCATTCGGGACAGGGGGTTTTTCTGTTTCTAAGAACCTCGTGGCACTTGCGTCCGTTCGGAGCACCGAAGTGTTTTCTGAAATAGCGGTTAGCAAAACGAATAGTGTGGTCGGGAGCCTGCAGGTAGACATAAGCCGGAAGCCTGTTCAGGAGGGAAAAAAGCCTTTGACGCTGAGTCTTTAAGGACTTTTTGTCCTGAACGAATTTTCGTTCGGAGGTTTCCAGTTCTGTGACTCTTTGGCGGAGAAAGGCTACTTCGTTCTCTAATTCCGCTATTCTGCTTTTCATGTGTAGCATAGTGTTTGCCATCATCCTCGACACGGAGAGTTAAAATCCTGAGAAACTTCAGCGAGAGATCAGTATCTTAGCAGTCGGACAAGTGGCCGGCTGAGGTTCCGGTTGCTAGAGTGCCGCTAAACTTAAACTACACCAACAACACATATTACCTCAGGGTTCATAAAACGCAACAACTGTAGCTCCTAAATTTGAAAAAGATTTTGTGCCACGAGGAAAGTATGGTAGAAGAGGAAATATTTTGAAAAAGGAGTGAGAAATGACTGAAGAAAAAAATCCTCTAGTACTGATGGAAACATCAATGGGCAGCATAAAAATCGAGCTTTTCAAGGACAAGGCCCCGATCACCGTTCGCAACTTTTTGTCCTATGTGAAGGATGGGTTTTATGAGGGACTTGTTTTTCATCGGGTGATCAAGAATTTTATGGTGCAGGGGGGTGGCATGGATGCCGACATGCAGCCGAAAAAGACCAAATTTGCCATCAAAAATGAAGCCGCAAATGGTCTTTCCAATAAAAGGGGAACCCTTGCTATGGCACGGACTGGGGTTGTCGACAGCGCAACGTCGCAGTTCTTTATCAATGTTGCGGATAATGTCCCTTTAGATTATCGAGGGAAAACTCCCGATCTCTTCGGGTATGCTGTTTTTGGGCAGGTTGTTGAAGGAATGGACACGGTGGATGCTATTCGCGAGGTTAAAACCGGCTCAAAGATGGGGCATTCAGACGTCCCTGTTGAACCGGTATTGATTGTTTCAATGCACGTTGTTGAATAAAGTTTCGGACAGGAAGTAATTCTGCAAAAAAGGCTGCTTCCCCATGTGGGAGCAGCCTTTTTTGCACTTTATTTCACGAAAACTTCCTACCCCTGCGCTGACCAATGTCCGTGCAGATTGCAGAATTCACGTGCGGTAACCGTTTGTGCACTAACCTTGAAAACGGCTTCAGGCGCATCGCCTGGTTTGAGAAACTGCCGGTAAGCCTTACCGTCGGCAATGATTTCTATCCACTCGATGTAGTGTTTTTCTTCCATGGGGTGGGCAACACTTCCTACCTTGACGGTAATCGAGTCGGGGCTCTTTTCAATTACCGGCACGTGCTTCTCTTTTGCGGCGTCGACAGTGTTTTCCTTCAACAGCTTCATCGGCTCTCCGCAGCAGACAAGTTCGCCGTCGCCTGCATGGATTACTTCAACGATGTTTCCACAGATCTCACATTTGTAAATTTCCAGTACGTTCGCCATAGATACCTCCGATTTTTATAGGTTCGAATCATGTGCAGTCGTCACTAAAATGTACCTCATTGATGCTTGACTTGCAACCCGTTGCTTAGATGTTTCTGCAGTTATGCAGCAACTGGTGTGCAGTATTTCTGGGTGCCCTGGTGAGTGGTTGCTTCTGGGCTCTCATTGTGAAGAAGTATATCGGCTCGAAATTATTTGCAATTCGTAATGTTTGTGGCTATATTACGCAATCGTTGACATAATGGAATAATATCGTGGCTCTAGGGTCTTTGATAATGCAGGGAGGGCCGAATTGGAATGAAAGAGGATAACGATAAGGTTCAGATTACAGGTACGATATGGCTTGATAAGGCAGAAAAAGTTTTTCTCGGAAGTGATAGGATTGAGTTGCTGGAAAAGATACAGGCTCTCGGTTCAATAACCCAGGCTGCCAAGGCTGTAGGGATTAGTTATAAGACAGCATGGGAGATTGTTGATGCAATGAATAATCTTGCTGACAAGCCTTTGGTCGTGCGGGTGACTGGTGGCAAGGGTGGGGGAGGGACACATCTCACTCCGGAAGGACATAAAGTCATCAGCTCTTTCAAAATAGTCCAGGAGGAACACAAAACCTTTCTCAATAACATCGCCCATAAAATTGATGACATGGAGGACTTTTACAAGTTTCTCAGGCGCATGTCCCTCAAGGTGAGCGCGCGGAATGTTTTCAAGGGAACAATACGCTGCGTCAAGAGAGGGGCGGTGAATTCCGAGGTAGAGTTGGTAATACCCAGTGGTGATGTGATTATTTCGGTAATCACCAACGAGAGTGTGGAAAGCCTTTCTTTGCGTGAGGATACGGACTCCTACGCAATTATCAAGGCCTCATCGGTAATTTTAGGAAGAGATCTTCGCGGTACGAAGCTAAGTGCAAGCAATATCCTCTGTGGAAATGTCGCGAAAATAATTCCCGGCGCAGTAAATACCGAAGTAACGGTTCGACTTTCCGGTGAGAACACTATCTGCGCCATTATAACAAACGAAAGTGCAAATTTCCTCGCATTTACCGAGGGTGATCAAGCGTGCGCCCTTTTTCAAGCATCCAACGTTATTCTCGGAGTTGACTGATTGCCGCTCCTCCTGAGACCCATGAAAAAAATGAATCAAACATTATTTTTCATGCGGAGTTCTCTCCACTGAAAGATCCCGCCTGGTAAATTACGTCACTCACCAAAATAAATATGAAATCGAGTGCAGTCGGAAGGTTCACTAGTCTCCACTTTTCGATACCGCCGCTCAAAATCATTTTCCTGAGGGAGAATGCTTCGCTTACAGGTGTTTTATTATAAAATCTTCCGGTTGACTTTTATCTGTCTGATGGTTACTTATTGAATAAGAACACCTACAAAGGGGCCAACGATCCAATGACAGAATCTAAACGCACAAAAGTTCGGACCAAAAAGACTCTTTCGTCTGCTGATGGAGAGGGAAAGGCGGAAAATGCGGAAAATGCGGGGGGACTCGTAGTTGCCGCTGACGTGCTGCCAGACTTTTTGCCAATAATTCCTTTGAAAATGCGACCTACCTTTCCCGGGATTCTCATCCCGCTGGTAGTAAAAGGGGCCGAAAAAGTTGCCGCGGTTAAGAGGGTAATGGAACAAGGTGACCGGACCATCGGGCTGGTTCTTGTCAAGGAGCCGGATGGCGAGGAGACCCCGGACAACCTTCATCGGGTGGGCGTTGCCGCTAAAATTCTCCAGGTGATCCACTCCGATGATGAAAGTGCTCACCTGATGCTCAATAACCTTGAGCGTTTTATTGTCGATCAGATTACCATGTCAGAGGAAGGTCTTGTTGCTCGGGTTACCTACCACAACAGTGCCGAGCTGTCGGTAAACCCTGAGTTGCAGGCGTATTCCATGGCTGTTATCTCGACTCTTAAGGAACTGATTCATCTGAATCCCCTGTTTTCTGAGGAGACGAAACTTTTTCTGAATCGGTCAAGCATGGATGATCCGGGGAGGCTGTCTGACTTCGCAGCAAACCTGACGAGCGCTGATGGTCAGGAGCTTCAACTGGTTCTGGAAACATTTGATGTGAAACGTCGTATTGACCGGGTTCTGGTTCTGTTGAAGAAGGAACTGGAAGTCTATCGTCTTCAAAACAAGATTACGAAACAGATTGAAGAGAAGATCTCTGCCCGGCAAAGGGAGTTTTTCCTGCGCGAACAGCTTAAGCTGATCAAGCGGGAACTGGGGCTTGAAAAGGAAGGGAAAGTCACAGAGTTAGAGAAGTTCATCGAACGGCTTGAAGGTCTTACTCTGAATGAGGAGGCTCAGAAGGCGGTAGAAGAAGAGATGGAGAAGCTTCAGCTGATCGAGCCGTCTTCTCCTGAATATAATGTCAGTCGTACTTACCTGGATTGGCTGACAATCCTTCCGTGGGGCAAACACAGTGTGGATTCCTATAAACTTGATCGTGCCCGGAAAATTCTGGATAGGGATCACTACGGACTGAAGGATGTCAAGGATCGTATCCTCGAATTTATTGCCGTGGGTAAAATGAAGGGAAGTATCACCGGATCCATTCTCTGTCTCGTGGGGCCACCGGGGGTGGGAAAAACCTCTGTGGGGAAGAGTATCGCCGATGCACTCGGCAGAAAGTTCTATCGCTTTTCCCTCGGTGGCATGCGGGATGAGGCAGAGATCAAGGGTCATCGCCGAACTTACATCGGAGCGATGCCAGGTAAGTTCATCCAGGCCATGAAGCGTGCCGGGACCGCAAACCCTGTAGTGATGCTGGACGAAATAGACAAGGTGGGTGCCTCGTTCCAGGGGGACCCAGCCTCGGCCCTTTTGGAAGTGCTGGACCCGGAACAGAACGCCAGCTTCCGAGACCATTATCTGGATGTGCCCTTTGACCTCTCCAATGTGCTGTTTGTGGCAACGGCTAACCAGCTCGATACCATTCCCCCTGCTCTCATTGACCGGATGGAGGTTATCCGCCTGGCAGGGTACATCATGGAGGAGAAGGTTGAGATAGCCCGACGCTTTCTCGTGCCGAAGTCCCTCAAAAATCACGGCATCGAGAAGGGGCAGGTTACTATTTCCAAGGATGCTCTGGTAAAGATCATCGACGGTTATGCGCGGGAAGCCGGGGTAAGGAACCTCGAGAACCGCATTAAAAAAATTATGCGGAAGTCGGCCATGGAATTCGCCCAGGGAAGGACCGAACCTATCTCTTTGGGGGTCGATGACGTTGTTACATATCTCGGTAACCCTGTTTTTAACCCGGATGAAGTCTTCGAGGATGTGACAGGTGTTGTCACAGGCCTTGCCTGGACCAGCATGGGCGGAGTAACCCTGCAGATTGAAGCAACCGCAATGCCGAGCAAGACAAAGGGCTTCAAGCAGACAGGACAGTTGGGGAAGGTGATGGTGGAAAGCTCGGAGATTGCCTATTCATATGTCATGGCGCACCTGGAAAAATATGGGGCCTCGTCTGACTACTTTGATAGCCACTTCGTCCACCTGCATGTTCCTGCCGGGGCTACTCCCAAGGATGGGCCGTCGGCGGGCATTACCATGACCACGGCACTTATCTCGATGATTCTTAAAAAGCCGGTTCGAAAAAAACTTGCCATGACCGGAGAGCTCACTCTTTCCGGCAGGGTACTTCCCATCGGCGGTGTGAAGGAGAAGACCATTGCCGCCCGCAGGTCCGGTCTCAAGACGATTATCTTCCCTGACGGCAACAGGAAAGATTTCGAAGAGTTGCCTGCATACCTGAAGAAGGGTCTCAAAGCCCATTTTGTGAATGATTACGAAGAAGTTTGCGCGATCGCTTTTGCGCAAAAATAATAACTGGGGGGCTTAGCCCCCCTCTTTTTTGAAAGAACCTTCGCACGTCCCTTGCGTCCTTTTCTGTTGAGCAATTCCCCTTGGTGTGCTACCTTTTTACGTTACCTTATTGTACTATCCCATATGTATCAGGAGAAATTTTCATGTTAAGTGCTGTGTCGACAGTCATAAAGAAATTCGTCGGAAGTAAAAACGAGCGTGTGTTGAAGCGTCTCTGGCCGATCGTTGAGCAAATCAACTGCCTCGAGTCTGAGATGGCTAAACTGACCGACGACCAAATACGGGAGAAAACTGTATCTTTCAAGGAGCGGGTTGCCGGTGGAGAAAGTCTCGACTCGATTCTGCCCGAGGCCTTTGCTCTAGTTCGTGAAGCCGGCAAAAGAGTCCTGCAGATGCGCCATTTCGATGTCCAACTCATCGGTGGCATGGTTCTTCACCAGGGAAAAATCGCCGAGATGAAAACCGGTGAGGGCAAAACCCTTGTTGCGACTCTTCCCTGTTATCTCAATGCCTTGACCGGACGTGGCGTCCATGTTGTCACTGTCAACGATTACCTGGCAAAACGCGACTCCGAATGGATGGGGAAAATCTACCGGTACCTCGGCATGTCGGTTGGGGTCATCGTGCATGGTCTGGATGATCCCGAGCGACGGGAAGCCTACAATGCGGACATAACCTACGGAACAAACAACGAGTTTGGCTTTGACTATCTACGTGACAACATGAAGTTCAGTCTCGACGATTATGTGCAGCGCGACTTCCATTATTCCATCGTTGACGAAGTGGACTCCATTCTTATTGACGAAGCCCGAACGCCCTTGATCATATCCGGCCCTACCGAGGATAGTACTGACAAGTATTACATTATTGACCGGATCATTCCTTCACTCATAAAGGGTGAAGTCCTCGAAGAGGATGCCAATACCCTCTCCGGGAAGAAAAAGCGGTACACGGGTGATTTTACCATCGACGAGAAGGCGAAGTCGGCTACACTCACCGAGGAAGGGGTGTTGAAGGTAGAGAAGCTGCTGAAAATCGACAATCTCTACGATCCCCGCAATATTGAGACGCTTCACCATGTCCAGCAGGCATTACGGGCCCACGCAATGTACAAACGTGACGTGGACTACGTTGTCAAGGATGGCGAAGTAATGATCGTCGACGAGTTTACCGGCCGACTCATGCCCGGACGACGCTGGTCTGATGGTTTGCATCAGGCTATTGAAGCTAAAGAGGGCGTGGTAATCGAGAACGAAAACCAGACATTGGCTACAATCACCTTCCAGAATTATTTCCGCATGTATGAAAAGCTGGCCGGAATGACTGGAACCGCTGATACCGAGGCCTCGGAGTTCCATAATATCTATAAGTTGGACGTTGTGGTTATTCCGACCAATAGGGTGCTCCTTCGTCCCGATTTTCCTGATGTGGTTTACAAAACAGAGCTGGAAAAATTCAAGGCGGTGGCTGAAGAAGTCAAGGAGCTCCATGAGAAGGGCCAACCGGTGCTGGTCGGTACCATATCCATTGAAAAATCAGAGCTGCTTGCCACACTCATGCAGACGGAAGGGGTTCCCCATAACGTGCTGAATGCCAAGCACCACGAGAGGGAGGCGGAGATCGTATCACAGGCGGGCCGCAAGGGTATGGTAACCATTGCCACCAATATGGCGGGCCGCGGTACTGACATTCTTCTGGGCGGCAATGCCGATGTTCTTGCGAAAAAGTGGCAGATGGCGAATCCCGAGGCTAGTGACGAAGAGTATGAAAAGGTGCTGGAAACGTTCCGGCAAGAGTGTGCCGCTGAACATGATGAGGTTGTCAAGCTGGGAGGCCTGCACATTCTCGGTACCGAACGCCATGAATCACGCCGCATCGACAATCAGCTCCGGGGGCGTTCCGGTCGTCAAGGTGACCCGGGTTCTTCAAAGTTCTATCTGTCCCTGGAAGATGACCTTCTGCGGATTTTCGGTTCTGAGCGGGTCTCGAAAATAATGGATATGCTGAAAATAGACGAAGGAGAAGCCATCACCCACGGACTTATCTCTCGGGCTATCGAGAATGCCCAGAAGAAGGTTGAGGCTCACAACTTCGAAATCCGCAAGCACCTGATCGAATACGATGACGTCATGAACAAGCAACGTGAGGTTATTTATACCCAGCGCCGCGAAATTCTCTCTGGTGTGGAACTGCGGGAAAGCTTTCTCGAGATGATGGATGAGAACGTAGAAGATCTGGTGGAAGCGTATGCCATTGATAAAGTGATTGCTGAGGAATGGGACTGGGACGGAATTACCCAGGGGGTTCATCAGTCATTCGGCTTCCAGTTTGATATCCCCGAAGAAACAATGGAGAGGCTTACTCCGGAGAACTTCCGTGAACTGCTTCGTGAGAAGGTTCATGGGGTGTTTCAGGAGCGTCTCGAGTCTTTTGGCGAAGAGTTGACCGATCACCTGATCAAGGTCATCATGCTGCAAACCATTGATGCCCAGTGGAAGGATCATCTTCTTTCCATTGACCACCTGAAGGAAGGTATCGGCCTGCGCGGCTATGGCCAGAAGGATCCCAAGCAGGAGTATAAAAGGGAAGCCTACCAGCTGTTCATGGACATGATTACCCGCATCCGGCAGGAAGTGGTGGAGAAGATTTTCTGGGTCCAGATTGCCCGTGAAGAAGATGTGCAGGAAATGGAGGAGCAGCAGCGTAAACAGCGGCTGGTTTTCAACCTTTCGGAAGATGTGCCCCAACAACCGGCAAAGAGCAACAAGGTCGGCCGCAATGACCCCTGTCCCTGCGGGAGCGGGAAAAAGTATAAAAAGTGCTGTGGTGCACGATAGGCGGACTCTTGTCGAATGCCTGCAGAAGAGCCTGATGTTTGGAAAATCTCGACTGCATCTCTCGTAGGAGATGCCATGCACGGTTACTCTGCAGTCGCACTTCAAGCCCCTTTGAGGAGATTCTCATGGAAATAAAAGGATTTACCTTTTCCGCTGTTGAGGCGGCAATCAAGAAGCCGGGGCGGCTCGATCTGGCAGTCATTATTTCCCAAACGCCGGCAACCACCGCGGCTGTGTATACCACTAACCGGGTGAAGGCCGCCCCAGTCCTGCTCTCTATGGAGCGCTCAGCAAAGGGTGTTTCCCGCGCCTTGGTGGTGAATAGCGGGAACGCCAATGCCTGTACTGGCGGCCAGGGGATGTCCGATGCCCTCGAAACCACACGGCTGATTGCCGAACGGGTCGGAGTTGCGGAGGACCTTGTGCTTGTTGCCTCCACCGGTGTAATTGGCCAGCCATTGCCGATGGATAAAATACGGGGAGCTGTCCCCGCCCTTTTCGAGCCTTCCGCTGTGACCGATCTGGCTGGTCTGGCCCGGTCCATCATGACGACTGATACCTTTCCAAAAGTTGAGTCCTGTAACGGTGAGGCGGGCGGTATATCCTATGCGATTGCTGGAGTTGCCAAGGGGGCAGGAATGATTATGCCGAATATGGCTACCATGCTTTCCTTCCTGGTAACCGATGCGGCGGTTGACCCTGACTACCTCCGTGTGGCTTTCCGGGATGCAGTTGACGCTTCATTCAACATCATTTCCGTTGACGGTGACACGTCAACCAACGATACTGCGCTTATTATGGCGAATGGCATGGCCGGAAATCCGACCATCCAAACGGGAACGCCCGAGGCGTCCCGATTTGAAAAACATCTGCAGGAGACACTTCTGTCCTTGGCCCGCCAGATAGTTTGGGACGGTGAAGGGGCAACCAAGTTTGTCGAAATCCGGGTTCTCGGTGCGGATTCCAACGCCGATGCAAAAAAGGCCGCCATGGCAATAGCCAATTCCCTTCTTGTCAAGACCGCTTTTTTTGGTCAGGATGCCAACTGGGGTCGTATCATTGCTGCTGTCGGGTACTCTGGAGCTGAAATTGATCAAGAGTTGATTTCGCTCTCATTTGACGATGTTCTCATGGTTCGTAATGGTGTTTTTGTCGGTGGTGACGCCGAGGGAAAGGGCTCAGATGTCCTTCACAAACGCGAGTTTTCCGTCACGGTTGATCTCGCCCTGGCAGAGGGTAGTGCCACTGTTTACACGAGCGACCTTTCTCACGACTACGTCAGTATTAATGCCGATTATCGCACCTGACATTCTACTAAAAAAATGATGGCCACCTTGGCCGCCACTAGTTTTTTTTCTGGAGGTTCTATGAGGTACCTCGTCTGCTCTTGCCTGTTTATCGTCTTGTTCCTTCAGTTGCCATTCCAGGTGCTGGCCTCGGAAGGAGCGCTTACCGTTGCGGAAATGGCCATTACTACGCGCATCGTCCAGGGTAATCCTGTCGATTCGGTGCAGCGGATATCAGCTTCGGCAATACATGAGTTGTACTGCTTTACGAAAATTGTCGCTCCCGATGATGGCGAACGGGAGATCGTTCATGTCTGGTACCGGAATGATGAAATAGTTTCACGCTGTGTCCTTCCGGTGTTGGGGAGATCGTGGAGAACCTACAGTAAAAAATTTGTAACCAAAGAGATGGCCGGGGATTGGCGCGTAGAGGTTCTTGACAGCGCTGGTAACCTTTTGAAGACAACGAAATTCATACTCAATTGAGAGAAAGACCTCCCCTTCATTTTTGTTGGAGCAACCGACGGTGTTTTTGAGACTTGTCCTCACTCTAGCAGTCCTCTTTATGTCCCTTCCTGTTTATGGCCAGGATGCAGACCTGGAAGATCTCGTGCAGGGTTATAGTATTGATCATGCTATGGGGAACGCTATTGACTCCGGGCTCATCAATGGTGGTGTCGTTTTCATTGGGGATAGTTCCGGGGTGCTCTTCCAGCGCTCTTACGGTCACCTTTCTCCTGCGCCTGATGCTCCTGAAATAGAATTGGATACCGTTTTCGATCTCGCTTCTCTTACCAAGGTTCTTGCTACGGCGCCTTCGATCATGAAGCTGGTCGAAGAGGGCAGAGTGGGCCTTTATGACCCATTAACAAAATGGTTTCCTGAGTTTGAAGGTTCAGGCAAGGACACTATTCAGGTATTTCACCTTCTGACGCATACCTCGGGGCTTGTTGATTTTCCTTTCTCAGGTTGCCGGACGATGCAGGGAGTTGTGGAGAAGGCAGCGCTCCTTGATGTCCGGGCAAAACCAGGAGAAAGGTTTAAATATGCCGATATCAATTTCATTCTTCTGGGAGAGTTGGTCAGAAGGGCTTCAGGGGTTGAGTTGGACAGGTATGCCCTGGAAAACTTTTTCGATCCGCTCGGTATGGCTGATACTCGCTTTAATCCTTCTTCAGATCTAAGGATGAGGTGCGCCGCTACCCGCATTGAAGGGGACTGCCTGCTGTTCGGGACGGTTCAGGATCCTAATGCCCGAATTCTTGGTGGGGTCGCAGGCCATGCCGGCCTTTTCGGCACTGCTGCAGATCTTTCCCGCTTCTGTATGATGGTATTGGGCGGTGGTGAATATGCCGGCAAAAGGATCTTGACGGAACATACTGTCCGCCAGATGATTGCCCCCAACTTCTTTCAAGGCACGGAGGTTATCCGGGGACTCGGCTGGGACATTCTTTCGCACTATTCATCTCCCCGCTGTAATAGGTTTTCCTGTGCATCTTTTGGTCATACCGGCTACTCGGGATGTTCGGTCTGGATTGATCCCGACCTTGATCTCTTTGTCGGCATTCTCGTATCCCGCATAGATTATCGTAGGGTCGGGAATTTTAATCAATTGCGTGGATCCATTTCAACCCTTGCCGCGGATCTTTTCCCAAAGCCAACCCAGCGAAAATGCCGGGAAAAACCGACACAAGACATCAGGTAAAAAACTTGACACAGATAGAGGCTTTGTGCTAGGTTTTTCGCGATTTGCGCGTATCCAGCCCGTTTCTGCAACAGGTGTTTCAGACGTTTTCACCTATCCCGCCGGAGGACATTCCATGGGCACTACCTTGCTGCTTGCCGATGACAGTATTACTATCCAGAAAGTTGTGGGAATCATTTTTGCCAATGAGGACTATGAACTGGTCGTCGTGGACAATGGCACTTCCGCTCTTGAAAAGGCGAGAGAAATCAAACCCGACGTGATGCTCGTGGATGCTCTGATGCCTGGCAAAAGTGGTTATGAGGTCTGCGAAGAGGTCCGGCGCGATCCGGTACTCAAGGGAATACCGCTTCTTCTTCTGGTCGGGGCATTTGAGCCATTTGATGAAGAGAAGGCACGAATGAGTGGTGCGGATGATCACATTACCAAGCCTTTTGAGTCTCAGAGTCTGATTGATAAAGTCAAGGCCCTTGTCATACTCGCCTCATCTCGAGAACCGGAGGTTTTTCCTGTTCACGAGGAAATTCCGTTGTCAGTTGCTGCAGAAGCTCCAGAAAAAATTGTTCCCGAGACTTTTGAGGTTTCTACAGCAGCTTCCACGACAGAGAGTCCCTCGGAAACAGTTGATATTTCGGCCAAGCTTATTGACTCCTTCAAAGGTTTTGTCCATTTGGGGAGTGATGCGGTAAAACCACCAGCAGAGGCGGCGGCAGTCAGTTCTCAACCTGAAATTCAAGAGCCGTCCGTTATGGTCGAGCCCGAAGGGGTCATTCTCCTGTCATCGGTGGACATTGTCGAAGCCACACCGGATGATGATCCGTGGGGAACCTTTTCTGAAGTAGTGGAAGAAGGAGATGAAATATATTTTGGAGAAGTTCTCGAGGAATCGCTCGAAGAACAGCAGGACCTCTCTGGTGTGGTTGAGGAAATAGAGCCCTTTGCCCTGATGGATGAGGACTCTCCAGGCGGTTCTTTTGGGTCGATTTCTCTGCAGGACGAGCCGGATGCTTCCGATGAGATAGGCGTTTCCCTCGAAGAAGACTTCGCCGTCCAGGATGAGATCGGGTTGGGCGATGCGGACATTCTTGCGGAAGAAATTCCTGCCCCGTCCGATAGTGGCAGCATTTCATTGGGAGATTTTTCTCTGGTCCATGAGTCAGTTGCCCTTGCTGAACCGGTAATTGCCGAACGGCAAGAAGAGCAGCCTACGGAACTATTTGGACTTTCTCCTGATTATACCGACTTGCCTTTTGCTCAGGAGGAAGAGTATCTGCCGGCAGCAGAGGCCTTCCCCGAGGTGGAAGAGGAGTTGCCTCCGGTTGCTTCCGGAGCCGAGGGTGTTGTTACCTTTACCGAAGAACAGTTGGCAGCTGCCATTTCAAAAATATCTCGTGAAATTATAGAAAAAATTACCTGGGAGGTTGTTCCCGATCTCGCCGAGGCTCTTATTAAAGAAGAAATCCGAAAGATTAAAGAAGGAATGGGAAGATAATAGTACTACCCGCTCATCCTGAGAGGGTTATACGCGAACTTTATGGGGATAATATATCCCCATTTTCGTTTCTGAAGCCCGGATTTCTGGACAGGTTTTCTATATAATCCATTCTTTCCGATCCCGAAATAAATGTAACTTGTTTTCCTCAAGGAAATCTTCGATAAATAAATATTTGCTGGGCTCTGCTTCAAGATGCGCATTCTACAACAGAACCAGCCTGTGACAGAGGTATGAACTATATGGTGATGAAAGAGTTGGCCAAGGCATACGAACCAAAGGTTGTTGAGGAAAGGTGGTATCGTGAGTGGGAGAAGGCAGACTGTTTTCATGCACAGGTCCCCTCAGATAAAGAGTCATTCAGTATCGTCATTCCACCGCCTAATATAACGGGTGTGCTCCACATGGGGCATGCTCTCAATAACACCCTGCAGGATATTCTCTGTCGCTGGAAAAGGATGTCCGGTTGTAATGTCCTCTGGATGCCGGGTACCGATCACGCCGGGATTGCAACCCAGAACGTGGTCGAACGACAACTTGCCGCCGAGGGCTCAAGCCGTCATGAGATCGGTCGTGAAGCCTTTATCGAGCGCGTTTGGAAATGGAAGGCCGAGTCGGGCGGCCAGATTATCGGCCAATTGAAGCGCCTGGGCGCATCCTGTGATTGGGGGCGCGAACGTTTTACCATGGATGAGGGTCTTTCGACTGCGGTACGTGAGGTCTTTGTGCGTCTCTACGAAGACGGGCTCATCTACCGGGATAACCGCCTTATTAACTGGTGTCCCCGCTGCCATACCGCCCTTTCCGATATTGAGGTCGAGCACGAGGAGCTGAAAGGCAGCCTCTGGCACCTCCGCTATCCGGTTGTCGGCTCAGATCGCTACCTGGTTGTTGCCACAACCCGTCCCGAAACCATGCTTGGCGACTCTGCCGTTGCTGTAAACCCTGCAGATGATCGCTATCGGGATATCATCGGCGGCTATGTCACCTTACCGTTGGTGAATCGTCGAATTCCCATCATCGCCGATGATTACGTGGATATGGAATTCGGTACCGGTGTGGTAAAAATCACCCCGGCCCACGACTTCAATGACTTCGAGGTTGGCAAGCGACACAATCTTGACCGGATCAATGTATTCGACGAGTCGGGCATCATCAATGCCGCCGGACACCAGTACGAAGGTCTCGACCGCTTTGCCGCCCGAAAAAAGATCGTTGCGGATCTGGATGAACAGGGCTTGTTGGAAAAGATCGTCGACCATGCTCTTTCCGTGGGTGGTTGTTACCGCTGCAAGACGGTTGTTGAACCGTACATGTCACTGCAGTGGTACGTTCATGTTGCACCTCTTGCGGAAAAGGCCCTTGCCGCTGTGCGGAATGGTTCGACTCGCATCGTTCCGACCCAATGGGAGAACACCTACTACGAATGGATGGAAAATATCCGCGATTGGTGCATCTCCCGCCAAATATGGTGGGGCCACCGCATCCCTGCCTGGTTCTGCGACCACTGCGAGGAAATTACTGTTTCAAAAACTGACCCGACATCCTGCGCCCACTGCGGAAGCGATGAAATCCGCCAGGAAACCGACGTCCTTGATACCTGGTTCTCATCGGCGCTCTGGCCGTTTTCCACCATGGGTTGGCCTGAAAAGACAGAGGAACTGGCTGCTTTCTATCCTACCTCGTGCCTGATAACCGGGTTTGATATTCTCTTTTTCTGGGTAGCCCGCATGATGATGATGGGGATTCATTTTATGGATGAAGTTCCCTTCCGGGACGTATATATCCATGCCCTGGTTCGGGATGCGCAGGGCCATAAGATGAGCAAATCACGGGGCAACGTGATCGATCCCCTGGTGATTATCGATGAATATGGCGCCGATGCTTTCCGTTTCACCCTTGCGGCGTTTGCTGCCCAGGGAAGGGATGTGAAGCTTGCGGAGGAGAGAATTGCCGGTTACCGGAACTTTGCCAACAAGATCTGGAATGCTTCGCGATTCGCTTTTATGAACCTGGAAGGTTTCGAGCCCGATGCGGTAGCTTGGAAGGAGCTTGAGCTCTCCAATGCTGACCGCTGGATTCTCTGCCGATTGAACGAAGTGGCAGGCGAGGTGGACGAGGCTCTGTCTGGCTACCGGTTCAACGAAGCGGCCTCTTCCCTCTATCGTTTTACCTGGAGTGAATTCTGCGACTGGTATATCGAACTGATAAAAGAAGACCTCTATAAAGGTGATGCCGCACGAAAAACCACCGCACAGTATGTCCTCTGGACGGTTCTGGAGAGCCTGTTGCGTCTTCTTCATCCATTTATGCCCTTTATAACAGAGGAAATTTGGCAGAGCCTACCGGGAAAACGTCCGGTTTCATCGATCATGAAGGCTGCCTATCCATGCCCGGTACCGGAATGGCAGTATACTGAAGGTGCACAGGAAATGGAGTTGGTGATGGACGTTATCCGTGGTATCCGCAACATTAGGGGTGAGGTGGAAGTGCCGCCGAGCCGCGAGATTGCAGTAATCCTCGATTGTGGTTCCGATGAAAGCCTGCATGTTCTGAAGCGGAATGAGGGGTATGTCATGAGTCTGGCACGCCTTTCCGACCTGGCCATGGGCAGGGCACCGGAGCGGCCGGCTGATGCAGCGGTTCAGGTTGCGGGTGATGTGCAAATCATTATTCCCCTGAAAGGGCTGGTAAACGTTGAAGAAGAGGAAAAACGCCTGATGAAGGAGCTTGGCAAGGTGGAGAAAGATATCGACTTCCTGGGAAAGAAACTGGAAAATCAGGAATTTATCGGACGTGCCCCGGCGAATGTCGTTGCCAAGGAACGGGACAAGCTGGATGAGTTTATGAAAAAGAGGCAGGTGCTCCTGGAAAACCTCGAAAAAATTCGCAGATTGATCTGAGGCGCACAACGGTTTTATCGTTCTGACCAGCTAGGGTTGGTCCCGGTGGTTGACCCTGCTGGCTGCCTTAGTATCGTTCTATGGAGAGCCGGATGACCCAATTGACCATCATGAACGTATTTGTTTTTCTTTTCGGTGCCGTTGTCGGTTCTTTTCTGAATGTTTGTATTTATCGCATTCCCCGGGCCGAATCCATAGTTTTCCCCGCGTCCCATTGTCCCGAGTGCGACTACAAAATTCGAGCCTTCGATAATATCCCCGTCATCAGTTACCTGCTTTTGCGCGGCAAATGTCGCAGCTGCGGCGCTCGCATTTCCTGGCAGTATCCGGCCGTGGAGATGCTCAGCGCACTTCTTACCCTGGGTCTCTTTTGTAAATTCCACCTGTCACTGACCTTCTTCATCCTTTATGTTTTCTGCATGGCTCTCGTGGTCATCACCTTCATCGATCTTGAACACCAGATAATACCTGACAGTATTAGCTTGCCGGGTATTATCGTTGGATTTGCGTCATCTTTTTTCCTTCCGTGGCTCAGTTGGCAAAACTCCCTCATCGGCATCGTTGCCGGTGGTGGCAGCCTGCTTCTCGTGGCGTATGGCTACCAACTCCTGACAAAAAAAGAGGGAATGGGGGGAGGCGACATAAAGCTTCTTGCTATGATGGGGGCCTTTCTCGGTTGGAGATCCATACCGTTTATCATCTTTACCAGCTCGCTCTTTGGTTCAGTTGTGGGAGTGTCACTGATGCTTGCCCGGAAAAAAGACTCTCAGCTGCCGATTCCCTTTGGGCCTTTCCTCGCTTTCGGCGCAGTACTCTTCATTTTCTACGGCAGGCAGCTTATTCACTGGTATTTCGCTCTCGGAGGCATGGTAAGGGGGTAGGCATATAGCATGAGGAAATTCAGGTTCAGCCTTACCTTTGCCATTCTTGCTTCCCTTTCCTGTCTGTTGATTTTCACCTGGCTGCTGCTCAGTCTTATCTCGTTCAAAACTTCAGAAAAGGACCTTCTGGCGCAAAAGAGCGAAGAGGGGCGCTTTCTCCTTTCAGCCTTTCTGCATCTGTTGCCGGAGAATCTTTCGGCGGGCACCGATCCCTACTGCAGCACACCAGTTTGCAAGCCGCTTGGCGGCGGAAAAATATTTTCGCGGAATTCTCGTTCTCGACCGCAACGGAAAAGAGCTCTACCGGTTCGCTGATGCAGCAAAAGCAGATGCCCTGCTTCGACAGGTTCTGAAAACCGGAACAGAAACCGCTACGATATCGGACAACGGCCTCGTCCTTTCACGCTATGCTCCAATCCACAAAGGTAATATTGTCCTGGGTGCGGCACGTCTTACCCTCTCTCTCGCTCCTGAATACGAGCGACTGAGCAGAACCCGCACGATCTTTCTATCCTATTTTCTGCTGGATTTTCTCCTCCTTCTCGTGTTCGGATCGTATCTTCTGTCCCGTTGCATTGTTTTACCTATTCGTCAACTTCTGGCGGTAACAGGGAAAATAGCGGATGGTGATTTGAGTAGCAAGGTTCCGGTACCGGGAAATCAGGAGATTGCCGAGTTGGCAGAATCCTTTAACGTGATGCTTGCTGCCCTTCGCAAGAAGAAAGACGAAGTGGACGACCATATCAGGTCCCTGGAAAGCATCAATAATGAGCTCAAGATTGCCCGGCAGGAAACGATCCGCACCGAAAAGATGGCTTCAGTCGGGCTGCTTGCCGCTGGAACTGCTCATGAGATAGGGACACCCCTTGCTGCTATCATGGGTTATGCTGGCATTTTGCGTGATGAGCTTCAGGCTGATTCTGAAAAGTCTGATTATCTCAGCAGAATTGAAGCAGAGGCCGGCCGAATAGACCGGATTATTCGTAGTCTGCTGGATTATGCTCGGCCCTCCCGCAGTGACTGGGAAGATGTTGAAATACTGGACGTTCTTCAGAGCACTCTTTATATGCTTGACGGACAGGGGATCTTGAAAAACATTTCTGTTTCACTTTCTGCTAGGGACCCTGTACCTCTTTTGAGAGCCGATCGTCAAGAGTTGCAGCAGGTCTTCACGAACCTTATCATCAATGCACGTGATGCCATGCCGGATAGCGGGAACGCTGACAATCCGCGTATCTGTTGATGGGGGATAACGATCCGGATAGCACACCACAAGTGACAAAAGTGGTAAGGGGCCGTCGCCGGGATGATTTTCGCGGGGCTTTTTTTGCGCCACTGAACCCGCGCAGCGAAAAACATTACCTTCGGATCGACGTCTGTGATACGGGAAGCGGGATAACTACAGGAAAATCTTGAGAGGATCTTTGACCCCTTTTTTACCACGAAGGAGCCGGGGAAGGGCACGGGACTGGGACTTGCCGTAACCGCGCGGATTGTTGATTCTCTGGGAGGACGTATTACTGTCGAAAGTTTTCCGGAAAACGGGACTACTTTTACTGTTTGGCTGCCGATTCCGGCAGCGAGGTAAAAGCGTGTGCTGTACTACGAGAAAGATAAGTTTTTGCAGCGTTGGGAAGTGACGTGCCAACCATGAAAAAAACGGATAAAAAGAAAATTCTCGTTGTTGATGATGAGGCAAACCTGCGGCATATGCTGCAGGTCGTACTGGGCAGGCAGGGGTATGAAGTAGATAGTGCTTCCGACGGAGAAGAGGCTCTCCGTATGTCCGTGGCTTGTTCCTATGATTTTATCCTCTGTGATATCAGAATGCCGACTGTTGACGGGCCGGAATTTCTGCGGCGCTCACTTGCATCCGGAATCGGCAGCACGATCGTTATGATGTCCGCCTACGGGACGGTGGACACGGCCATCGAATGCATGAAGATGGGCGCCTATGATTATATTTCTAAGCCCTTTAAAAATGACGAGATCATCCTCGTTCTGAAAAAGGCTGAAGAACGCGAACGCTTAAAAGAAGAGAACCAGCGCCTGCGAGAAGATATTGAAAGGGAGTATTCTTTTTCCAGTATTGTCGGCAAAACCACTCGGATGAGGGAACTCTTTTCCCTGGTTAAAAAGGTCTGTGATTTCAAGACCACCGTACTGATTCTTGGAGAGTCAGGAACCGGCAAGGAATTGATTGCACGGGCGATTCATTTCAATAGTAATCGGAAGGCGGCGCCATTTGTTGCCGTAAATTGTGGAGCAATTCCGGAGAACCTTCTCGAAAGTGAACTCTTCGGCCATGTCAAAGGTGCCTTTACCGATGCGGTTTCCGACAAGGCCGGCCTTTTTGAACAGGCCGATTCAGGAACTCTTCTTCTCGATGAGATTGGCGAGATGCCTCCTTTTCTTCAGGTAAAACTGTTGCGTGTCCTGCAGGAGGGGGAGATTCGCCCCGTGGGGGCAGCATCGACAAAAAAGGTTAATGTGCGTGTTGTTTCGGCTACATCACGAGATTTGGCAGCGGATGTTTCTTCCGGCAGGTTCCGGGAGGACCTGTTCTACCGCATCAACGTCTTCTCTCTTAGCGTTCCACCACTGCGTGAGCGTAAGGAGGATATTCCTTTCCTGGTGAACCACTTCTTGCAGAAATATTCAACCATGCTTGGCAAGAACGATGTCCGCTTTTCTCCCGATTTTGTCGCAAGTCTCATGGGATATGCCTGGCCAGGAAATGTGAGGGAGTTGGAAAACTGTATCGAGCGAGCGCTCGTCCTGTGCGAGGGAAATTTTCTCACTGCTGAGTGTCTGCCGGAAAGCCTGCTTCTGGAAAGGCGCCGTTCCCAGGTCCCAGATTTTACTTCTGATGGTTTTTCACTAAAGCGTGCCAGTGAAGTGTTGGAAAAGGAATTTATCCGCAAGGCCCTCGAAAAGACTGGCGGCAACAGAACTCATGCAGCAAAAATATTGGAAATAAGTCATCGGGCCTTGCTCTATAAGATAAAGGATTACAAAATAGATTAAATAAAATGTGAAAATTTTAATAAAATGCTTGTAATCAAAAAAGAGCTATGCAATTATTGCATGGCTCTTTTTGTTTGTACGATACAAACAGTGCTTGAGGATATTCTCTTTAACAGGAGGGCGCATGGATGCTCTTTCTCAGCAGGAAATTCGATCGTGTGGGCTTCAAGCTCTTTCGAAAAGTGGGCGCGGTTTTACGCTTCTGGAGTTGTTGATAACGCTAGCCATTGTGGGGATACTTGTTGCAATATCGACACCGCTTTTTGCCTCATTCTATGGCTCTTGTTGCCTCAAATCGGTGATGTGGGAAATTGCCGGAATGGTAAAGGAAGCAAAACAGTGTGCCCTTAGTGAAAAGTACTATGCCATAAGCTTTGATCCTGCCTTGGGACAAATCTCTTTACTTTCGGGTCGAGGCGATGATGGGGAGTGGAATACGGCGGACGATGAGGTTGTAAGATCATTGAGATTGAAAGATAAGGGTGGGGGGCTTTGTTTCGGCTACGGCAGTTATGGTCAGATCCCTACGTACGCACCTTCGGATGACGGGATCACCTTCCCGAACAACAACTCTTTGATTTGTAATCCCGATCTTACCAGCAATGCCGGAACAGTGTATATTCGCTCAAGCCATGGCGGCGCCATGGCTTTGACCATGAATTCCAAGGATTTTGGATACATCTTGCGTCGTTGGAATGGTTCAGGTTGGGAAAAGATGTAGTGTCCTCAGCCAAAAGGTGTCCTTCTGCAAGAAAGAATTCGGAGATAGCCATATTTGTTTGACGTGCTATGCAATATTTGCATGGTAGTTCAGGCTATAGTTTTTGGCTGACGTAAGAAATAATTGTAATATCAGAGCTTTAGGCCTAGGATCTTGTGGGTTGTCAATGTGGTATATTAATTGCTGTGGAAATGAATGGTTAGAAGTTCTGGAGGTTTCATGAAACGAATTCTGCCAATTCTGGCGATTGTAGTTCTTCTAAGTGCCGGTGCTACCGATGCTATTTCGGGGAGTTCCGCAAAACAATCCAAAAAGAAAGCACCTGTCTCTTCTCCAAACAGGGCAATGATTCACAACTGCGCATCCTGCCACTCCCTCTTGATAGAGGAAGCGGGAACAATATTCAAAGGTCTCGGTGAAGTAACGGCGGTGAAGATGTCCCCCGTGAAGGGGTTGTATGAAGTCACTGTGCAGCAGGGCAATCGCCAGGCAGTTGCCTATCTTGACTTTCAGTAAGAAGTTGCTTGTTCCCGGCCCGATTTTCGACACTACTACAAAAAGCTCCCTTACGCCTCCACCGGTGGAACTGCCAAAGATCCTATCCAAAGCAGAGCTCGATGCAATTCCCCTTAGAGACTCGATTGTCATGGGAAATCCGAGTGGAAAAAACGCCTGATTGTTTTCACCGACCCGGATTGCTCGTTTTGTGCACGACTTCATGCCGAGTTGAAGAAGCTAGTGGTTTTGGAACCAGACTTGGTGATCTACCTTAAGATGTATCCGTTGAAGATGCATCCGAAGGCCTACGACAAGGCACGGGTGATCCTGGGCGCAGGAGGAAAAGGATTGGAAATGCTCGAAAAGGCATTTTCTGCTCAACCTTTACCGGAACCGGAAAAGGTGATCCGGATAAGCCGGTCGAAGACTCCGTGTCGCTGGCGGAGTCGATCGGTATCCATTCAACTCCTACTTCGATATTTCCGGACGGCACTGTCCTTTCCGGCGCAAGGGATGCCGCGACATTGCGCATCATGCTGGAAGAAAAGAAGTAATTTTCGCTTGGTTGTTCAGCTGTAAATTGCCGGTCGACCGGCCGTTGGAGGTGAGAAATGAAAATCCTGATTTCTACTGTCTTTCTACTCATGCTGTTTGTGAGTTCGTCCGTCTGGGTCAAAAATTCGCAAGCCCGGAGTGACGCCATCTTTACTGATACGGTTACTGCAGTCAATATTCATGAACTTTACATGTACGGGCTGCGTTTCTTCATTTCTCCCGATGTGAAGATATATTTTCACAAAGATGGAGGGCAGACTGTTTCGCTGAAGTCTCTTGCCGCAGTGGGGAGAATCGATAAGGCCCAGATTTTTGTGACGGGAAGCGAAGTAAAGAAGATTGTGATACTGGACATGAGGCAATGAGGCTTTCCAGGGTTATTGCCGACAGCTTGAACAGCCAGAGTAGAGAGGGTGAAAAGATGATCAAGCCGATAGAGAATCCATTTCGAGCAGTTGAAGCGGATAACGTGTCTAAAAATCATTGGAGTGGTATTTTGACATTTTTTAAACTACCCGTGATTCTCTGCATGTTGTTGTTGCTTGGCGCCGTTGTGACGGATCAGTCATGGGCGAAAACATATTACATTATTGCCAGTGATGGGGAAACTATAGACAGCGATGCAGGATTCGTAACCAATCTGCCGAACAAAAATAAAAACGATGGGCACGAGAATCACCCTTTTTTCACATCCGACCCCAGTGACGATACCACGCAGATCCGAGACACCGTCAACGACGATGGGTCATACCATATTTGGCTGGGTGTTCGCGGATAATACCTATACCAGTGACACGGTGCTGGGCACTTCGGCATCTGCATCTATGGTGCTCAGGAGTGGCAGTTCTCATGATGAATTCTTATTTGCCCTTGTGGATTACGACCCTTCGACAAACAATGCGACAGCGTTTGCCTACGCCTATGTAGGTTCCCCCGGCAATTCCAAGTCGATATATAATTTCAACTTTACCGATAGTTCCCGCACCATCAATGCAGGACACCGGCTCGCACTGGTGATCTATGTTTCAATCTCATTGGTGGGACGCATGATGGCAGAGTATACTGTAATAAAAGAACTAATAATACTTCGTGGATTTCCGTATCTGAAGGAGTTCCTACCCCTACACCCCACACCATTACCGCCAGTATCGGAAGTGGCAGTGGTACTATTTCGCCGGCGGGTGCGGTCGTGGTGAATAATGGCGCCAGCCAGACATTTACCTTTACTCCCAGCGCAACCTACTATGTGTCGGACGTTGTCGTCGATTCGGTTTCTCAGGGGGTGTTGTCTTCCTATCCCTTCAATAATGTCGTGACGGACCATACAATCAGCGTGAACTTTGTCCAGAAGTTCCTTATCACGCCGTCGGCGGGAGCGGGCGGCAGCATTGTTCCTTCCGCCCCGGTGCTTGTTACGAGCGGCGGGAGCCAGACCTTCAGCATTACACCAGACCCCGGTTTTGAGATCCAGGACGTGCAAGTGAATGGCGTCTCCATTGGCGCGGTAAGCAGCCGTACCATCACCCCGACTGTGGATACGACCATCTCCGCCACTTTCTCTTCCGTAACTTCGAAGATTTTAAACTATACGGTAACGCCGCCGTTTCTTCCCACCCCTGTTCCTCCCAATGTCATGATCATGCTTTCAGTTGAAACTCCCATGCAGGGTGACGCCTATCCCGATCTGACCTGTACGGGAAATCCTGCGTCCACCAGTTATGGTTGTAATAATAATGCCTCGAACGTCGGCGGACTCTATGTCTCCAATAATTTTAATACCAATACCGTCTACAGCGGCTATTTCAACCCGAATAAATGCTACGAATATTCTGGCACAGGAACTTCTGGAATGTTTGCACCGTATTCGAATGCGACCAATCGTCAGTGCGATGGAACCAAGTTTAGCGGTAACTTTCTCAATTTCGCCACTACCATGGCGCTCGACTCCTTCCGGATCGCCTTTACGGGAGGAAATCGCGACGTCGATGTGGGTGGTGCAAGCCCCAGCACCGTCCTTCTCGGAGGGCGCCAGACACTGGGCAAGGGACATTCCTGGTTTCCAATCAAGCGGATTGATAAGGCCGGATCCTATATCCCCGGTGCCGGTACCGGTACCCGCTATATTGTCCGTCATGCCAACGGTTTCTCCGTGTGCAGCAATACCAATTGCGCCGTAGCGGAAAGCGGCAGCGGTGAGACGAGGTTCCCGATCGGCGGTGGGTCGAATGTTTCTGGGGCCTATAACCTGCGGGTCAAGGTCTGTGATCCCTCGAAGGGGTTGGACCCGTCCTGTAATTCCTCCACCTTGAAGCCGGAGGGGATCCTGCAGAAATACCAGGACCAGATGCGCTTCGGTCTGATTTCCTATGCCATGAAGAGCAATCAGGACTCGACTCGGGATGGTGGTGTAATCAGGGCAAACATGAAGTGGATCCAGCCGACAATTCCCTACAGCGCCAAGTATTACAACTCCACCGGCGTGCTGACAAGCTGCGTTACCAGCGGAGGTTGTACTAACCCGGAAGCCGAATTGAATGAGGACGGAACGTTCATTGCCAACCCTGACAATGCCACCGGGGGAAAGAGCGGTCTGTTTACCTACATGAATAAATTCGGGTATAACAGCGGCTACAAGAGTCTCGATCCGGTGGGCGAGATGTATTACGAGGTTGTGCGTTACTTCAAGAACCTGAGACCTTCCACGGACAACTACTGTAACGGCATCGGCAGCGCTGACGATGGCTTTCCCGCCTACTGCGACTTCAATGCCTGGAGCAAAAGTTCTCATCCCTTCGGGTGGCGGGATCCTTTCATCTATCCGTGCTCTCAGAGCGCGGTTGTGGTTATCGGGGATGCCAATCCCTGGCTTGATAAAAGAATACCCGGCACGGCTTTCACCGGTAATTACGGCGGAGATTACAATGATTACGGTGTCCCGAGCAATGCCGACACCTCCATCAATGTTCTCGAGTGGACGAACAAGGTCGGGGACGATGAGGGTTTGACGCCGGGAGACCTGAATGTTGGATGCGTGTTTAATGGCACTGCCTGCTCAAATTTCGACACCTATACTGCGAAGCATGTCACCCAACTCGGCCGGGTGGTCGGCACCGCTCCCTCTGGCGGCAAGGAGAACTCTTACTATATCGCCGGCCTTGCCTACTACGCCCACATGACTGATCTTAGATCCGACATCGAAGGCAAAAACACCTTGACCTCATACTTTATTGATACCCAGGAACCGAATAACAGTATGCTGGTCGGCAAGATGAATATGCTATATCTGGCGGCAAAATTTGGCGGATTCTCCGATGCGGACGGTAGCGGTAAGCCTTTTACCAATAGTACCTGCGGTACGGCCAGCCCCGATCCGAAGTGTGCCGAATGGGATTCAACCGGCACCGGTTTTCCGGATACCTATATGTTTGCCTCGGACCCGGGGCAGGTTGCGACCGGACTCAATCGTTCTTTTACCGACATTCTCAGGCGCCTTTCTTCAGGAACTGCTGCGTCAATCCTCAACAACAGCGAGGGGAGCGGAGCCAACCTTCTGCAGGCGGTCTTTTACCCCCTGAAAACATTTGAAAACAATTCTCAAGCCACATGGATTGGGGAGATGCAGAACCTTTGGTACTATATCGATCCATTTTTCACCTCGAGCAGTATTCGAGAGGATACAGTAGCTGACCGGAAACTGAACCTCATAGATGATTATGTAACCCAGTTCTATTTTGATCCGTCCCAGAATCAGACTAACGTATCCAGGCTGAAAGATACACTTGGGACCGGAGTTTTTACCAGCATCGATACGATAGCGCCGGATGATGTCGGAAGCCTTTGGCGAGCAGGGAAAAAGCTCCTGAGCACCAATCCGGATTCTAGGACAATAAAAACGGTGGTCCCGGTAAGCGGTACCGATACCATGATAGATTTTACTATCGCAAATGCGACTACGAATACCACTCTCCAGTCATATCTCCAGGCATCAGGTGCGACGGAGGCTTCTTCGATCGTCAATTACATCCGCGGAACGGATTACCCACGTTCGGGAATAACAACCGACCCGGTATACCGGGGCAGAACCGTAACCTATAAAGGGGTGACGGGTGTCTGGAAACTAGGTGACATCATTGCTTCGACGCCAAGAATTCAAGGAAATGTGAGGCTCAATACCTACGGGCTTCCATCTCCATCAGGTTATGGTGACACTTCTTATTCCAGCTTTGTCAACTCCTTCGAGTATAAGACACGCGGCACCGCTTACGTAGGAGGGAACGACGGAATGCTTCATGCTTTCAAGTTTGGTCTCCTCGATGTCCGGCTGAGTTCCCTGAACGGTACTTCCAAGGCGAGGCTTGTACAAAAGTTGGGGACTGCCGATCTGGCGACGGAACAATGGGCATATATTCCCAAGCATGCATTACCCTATCTCCGCTATCTTGCCGATCCCAGTTATGGTCACCTGTACTATGTGGATGGGTCGCCGCTGGTGATCGATGCCAGTATCAGAAAGGTGGACAAGGTTGCCGGAACCGCTGTTGCGCCAACCTGCGTCAATTATTGGGATTGTCCGCGGCAGACCGTCTCCCTTGTTGTCTCAGGCAGTACGGTCTTGGGAGACACGGGGATACCCCTGGATCCGAACAAGCTTCCTGACGATGTCACGTTATCCTCCCCCACTGATTTTATCCAGAAAGCGAAAATGGACCCTGCCAACACGAGTTGGAGAACTATCCTTGTCGGCGCAATGGGGCTAGGCGGTGCCAGCCGGAACAGCACGGATTCCTGCAGCGCCGGTACTGCTACCGCAGTTTGCGTAAAGACACCCATAGCGGACGTGGGGTATTCCTCCTATTTGCCCTGGATGTCACGGATCCGACGGCACCAAGCCATATGTGGGAGTTTGCCGGCGACCCGGCGCATGATGATTATTTAGGCTATTCCACTTCCGGACCCGCCATTGTGCGGGTGGGAACAAGCAACAAACGGAAGGTGGTTCGCGGTTTTCGCCTCCGGCCTACGGGGCCTGTTGATCCCGGAGTCAAGCAGTTCATGGGGGCATCGAACCAGCATCTTAAACTGTTCGTTGTTGACCTCGCAACCGGGGAGCTCGTGACAACGATCGACACATGACTATATCGCTTCAATTGATAATGCCTTTGCCGGATCTATCACCAACGGCGTCATTGATACCGACCGATGGTCGTCTTCCTCATCCGGCAACTATCAGGACGATGCAGTGTATATCGGCTTTACACAAGAGGATACGGCTACGCATACCTGGACCAAGGGTGGTGTTGTCCGGCTTCAGACCAACGAAAGCATCCTCCCGTCTAACTGGTCCGTTTCTCCCCTGATAACTGGCATCGGTCCTGTCACAACATGGTGAGCAAGCTTCAGGACCGGAAGAATAAGTCTCTCTGGGTCTATTTCGGCACTGGCCGCTATTTCTACAAATCATCAACCAATCCGGACGACCCGGCGACCCAGCGGACCCTGTTTGGTGTCAAGGATGCCTGTTATTCATCTGCTACGGGGCCGATAAATGACTTTGAAGACAATTGCTCCCGAAGCAGCTATTGCCAATAAAAGCGGTTTAACCGATCAGACGGAGTTAGCATCAATCCAGCCCCTGCTTCCACCCTGCCTGCGAGCAGCAAAGGGTGGTACATCGACCTGGATTGCATCGGAACATCATGGCAGTGGCACTCCGCTGACAGACGCATATATGTCGGAGCGAGTGATAACCGATCCCGTTGCAGCTGTCAATGGCACAGTGTTTTTCACGACGTTCCGTCCGACCACCGATGTCTGCGGATATGGTGGTGACTCCTACATCTGGGCGGTTGATTACGACAGTGGCTCGACACCCATGGACGCATCCATGAAAGGTAAAATCCTCCTACAGGTGTCAACGGGCAGTTTCGAGGAAAAAGATCTGTCAGTGCATTTACCGCAAAGTGTTAGAAAGGCGGATTGGTACACCAATCAAAGGGGTTCCTCCGAAAGCGCAAGGCCTGTCACTTATTTCTCCACCGAGACCAGCGAGAAAGATACTTCAGATTCAGGAAAAATAATATGAAAGAAAACGGATTTTCACTCACTGAGCTGGTCACAGTCATAGCGATAATATCGATTATTTTAACCATTTCAACGATGGATTTCCATGCGTGGACAGTCAAGTCAAATGTGGAGAAAGAGACTCGGGAAATGTATTCGAATTTCGGTAGGTTACGAACTCGATCCATGTATGGCAATACACGCCATCGGATAGTCTTGCGCCCGAATGGTTATACCTTCAAGTCATATACTGCGGCGGAGCCCTTGACTGCCGGTACGGAAATCGAGAAGAAACAGCTCCCCTACCAGATCACGAAGCTCGATGGTTCCAGTGTGAATGGGGAAACAATTGATTTTGACACACGGGGTTTTACCACTGATTGGGGTACTCTCCGGATTACATCGTCGGGCGTTGAAAGCTCGGTTGACTGCCTGATAATTTCGATGGGGCGAACCAATCTGGGGAAAATGGAAAATGGAAATTGCGTGCCTAAATAATGGAGATGGATTTACCCTTGTCGAGTTTCTCGTGGCCATCGTGATTCTTTCGGTTGGGTTGCTCGGGCTTCTTCAGGCCCTCAACTACTCGATTGGCCATAGCATGAGTACAAGGCTTCGGGATGAAGCAATCATGCTGGCCGACGAGAGAATGGCATCGGAGAAATCAAGAACATTTGACTCCATTTAGACGATCGACGGAGACTCAGATTGTCAAGGTCGGAGTGGCCAATGGCTGAAAGAACTATTCGGTCGTCAAGAGTGCTGTTTATGTTACTCAAATACAAAGACTGTTCAGGTCCTTGTTGGCTGGCGTTACAAGGGGAAGCGCACAGTCATGTTATTTCACGCTGGTTGCGAAAACCGCTCACTAGAATGGATATAAGGTCGCTTTGAAGCGACCCTTTGGAAGGTAACTTATGGGATATTATTTTTACAGAAAGAAAAAACTTTCTCTCCGGCTTGGCCAGGCAGGTTTTAGCCTTATCGAGATGGTTGTTGTTACTGCTGTGTTTGTTATAGTTATTATAGTTGCGAGCGAAGCCTTCAACAGGATATTCTCCCGTTCCAATACCCTTTCTAATAGTGAGGAAAGCAACGTCGAAGGGGTGGTCGCATTGGAGATGTTCCGTAAGGACCTGGTTCAGGCCGGATTCGGACTGCTGTGGGATTTTGTCGGGCCATTGGCGCCTGCTTACAAGAAGCAACGAGGTGTACCTTCAGCTGATTTCAACGATTCGGGAACTGCAACCAGAATCCCCCGAGCCTTTGTCGCTGGTAATAACCTGGTGATCGGGACACGGTGGTCCTCTCCCTAAAACCGATTATTTGGTGCTTAAGGGTTCTCCGTTGGCCCGTAATGATGCCGCCAGGAAGTGGTCGTACGTCAATTACTCGGTAGCATCCGCCGAAAGATTGGTCCGATGACAGCCTGGTCAACGGAGATCGGGTTGTGGTCTTGAAACGCAATTTTTCCGAGACGGGGTATAAGAGTAATTGCTGCATGCAGGAGATACTATTCTATACCACATATAACACTGGCAGGTCTTGCGACGCGCTTTCAACCCCAGCTGCAAGGCGAAAATTGTTATGTCTACGGGATTTCTCCCGATCAAAACCCTACGATGCCATTCAATCGTTCGGACTACTATGTCAAGAGACCAGCCACCATCCCTTCGAGTTGTGCTGACAATACCGGAGTGCTGTATAAGTCTGATGTAATTAATATTGCTGGAGCAGGCGGTGGGACCAGTTGGAAATTCCCATTATGGATTGTGTGGCCGATATGCAGGTTGTTTTTGGCTGGGACATCGATAAGGACGGCGACATTGATACTTATTCCGATGCCGACGGTGCAACGGTTTCCGGAACCGGTTCCACTACCGCAAGTGCAGGCCGCGATTTCGGATCCCGCAGAACTTCGTGAGACTTTGAAGTTCGCCAAGGTCTATCTCATGGTGCAGGATGGCAAGAGAGATTCGACGTACCGGAACAGCCAGGAAATCATTGTTGGTAATAAGAGCCTGGGTGAGGAATCACTAACAAAAAAATACTCAGTCGCGGACCTGGATGCCAACAATTGGACAAATTTTCGCTGGAAAGTCTATCGCATTGTCGTAACGCCCTTGAACCTTAAGGCTCAGTAGGCAGGAGAAGTTGATATGAAACCGCTTTTAAACCAAAAGGGGTATTGCCCTTGTAACCGCACTGATGCTCACCTTGATTTCCTTGGCAATAATCTCCGCTCTTTTGTATATGATCGGGCAGGGAATCCAGATGTCAGCGAGCGAGAAGCAATACCGTACCGCCCTCCAGGCAACCTACGGCGGAGCGGAAATAACCATGATGGACATTACGCCAATGATCTTTCAAGGGTACTCGGGCGCTCAATTAAGTGCAATATTTACCAATGTTGATGACCTGGTTTTTCCATCGGGAACTTCCTGTTTTAGCCAAAAACTCACATTGCCCACATCTCTTTGGTCCGGTTCATGCGACCAGGCACTCAATCCCAAAAGCAGCCCTGATATCAGCTTTTCGCTCAGGGGTATTAGCAATTCGAACGTTCCCTATAAAGTATACGCTAAGTATGTGGATTCAAGCATTGGGAATACTGACATGTCAGGCCTTCAACTGGAAGGTTCTGGTGTGGCTGATAATTCGTCGGTTATAACGCCTCAGCATTTTCCAAACGTGTATCGACTGGAAGTCAGGGCCGAACGGGCCGCTAATGCTGAACAGGCAAACGTATCGGTGTTGTATGCATACTGAGTCTTATAGGTGAGTCTTGTCGATGCTATCCTGCCCGGGGCGGTTTCACCCTGGAGAAGTGCTTGAGAACTATAGGCTTGTCTTTTTTTATGGGCGGTTCAAGGGAGCTATGATAGACGGAATGAACTGCAGGTTTGAAACACTTTCAAGATTTATTAGGTACGACTAATTCAGTCTCTAGTGATTTTGCCGGACAATTTACTTAGTGCTCTTCACCAGTTTAAAAATGATTGAACAAAATCTAGAGGTGGCAGGTAGAGGAAAATGTCTTTACTTTTTTTTGCAATTTTTAAATAATTACTATCAACTTCTTAAATTATGTTGACATTTGTTTGAATTGTTGTAAATTCCACTAAAAAACACCTTGTGTAAGGATTAAATACATGAAGCACAATAATAATGTCAGGAAGATCAGAGAAGAACGATTAGTGAGCAAAATGGAACTGGCGCGATTAGCGGGAGTTTCCGCTGCAACCATTGATCGAATTGAACGGGGTGAAGTGTGCCGTATGGAGACGAAGAGAAAAATTATTTTCGCTCTCGGTTTCACTCTTGCCGACAAAGACAAGGTTTTTACGGATTAACAGGAACAGGAATCAGCCATGCTCTTTATGAAAAGCCGGGAAATAGTCGGAATAGACATAGGATCAAGTTCCGTAAAGCTGGTACAGCTTTCTGAGCAAAAAGGCACTTATTCATTGAAGAATGCCGGGATCTTGCCATTGCCTAGTGATGCAATTGTAGACAATAGTTTGATGGATACAACATCTATTGTGGAAACAATTCGTGATCTGGTGAAAAGTTTAGGGTCCAAGGTTGTCGATGCCTCTTGCTCGATTTCAGGCAACTCAGTAATTATCCGAAAGATATCGCTCCCCGCAATGACCCCCGAGGAACTGGAAGACCAGATCGCCTGGGAGGCTGAGCAGTATATCCCTTTTGATATTAATGATGTAAATCTTGATTTTGAAATTCTAGATTCCGATCTTTCCGCGTCAGGGAAGATGACGGTTCTCCTTGTTGCTAGCAAGAAGGAAATAATCAACGAGTATGTTTCGGTTTTTAACGAAGCAGGATTGAAACTGGTAGTTGTTGATGTTGACGCCTTTGCTGTTCAGAACATTTTTGAATTGAATTACTCTCCTTCTGAAAATGAAGTGGTGGCCCTAATAAATATTGGTGCCAGTATAATGAATTTAAATGTTGTTAAGGACGGGCTTTCCCTCTTTACGCGTGATGTACAAATGGGCGGGAATCTTTATACGGAGGAGATTCAGCGCCAGTTTGCCGTGAGTAGCCAAGATGCAGAGCATATCAAGATCACCTCAGAGTTTCCCGATAAGGCTCGCTTGGCAGAGGTGATATCTCGAATCAACGAGACGCTTTCTTTAGAAATTCATCGCTCCCTTGATTTTTATAACTCAACTGCAGAAGACCAGAAAATAGGGAAGGTTTATCTCAGTGGTGGGTGCTCAAAAGTAGCCAAGCTTACCGAGGCTGTCAGTCAGAGACTTGGGATGCCTGTGGAACTGTTAAACCCATTGCAAAAGATACTCTACAATGAAAAAGAGTTTGACCCTGAATACCTTCAGGAAATAAGCCCGTTTATTGCGGTTGCTGCCGGGCTGGCTATGAGGAGGTTAGGGGACAAATGATAAAAATTAATTTATTACCTGTCAGGGCAGCCAAGCGGAAAGAGACAGCACGGCAACAGCTTGTAATTCTAGCCGGTTCACTTGTTCTCGTTCTTCTGCTAGCATTGGCGGCCTATTCGTTTTATCTTATTCGAATCAATTCCACCAAAGGTGAGATAATCAAGGCAGAGCAGGAATTGACTGAGTTAAAAGAAAAAATTGGAAAGATTAAAGAGCTCGAAAAGCTGAAAGCGGAAGTTACTAAAAAACTCAATGTTTTGACGCAACTGAGAAGAGAGAAAACTGGACCCGTTAACAGGCTGCTGACGATAAGCCAAGCCGTCCCGGAAAGACTCTGGCTAACTAGCTATTCTGAAAATGGAACGACAGTGTCACTGGGTGGAATCGCATTTACCGAGGAACTTATTGCTGAGTTCATGCGAAGAATCGAGCAATCCCCCGATTTTATGGCTGTGGAACTGGTCGTTTCGCAACAGATCATGGTTTCGGGCATGAAATTAAAGAAATTTGATCTCAAGTTTAGTCTTGAACCGCCGAAGAACTAATTAGTTTCCATCCGGAAACTAATTACTGAAGAGCCATACGCTGGCACCCACATTTGTAACGGGGATAAATCATGGACCTTGGAATTGATAGAATCGTAAAGCTCCCGAGTAAACAAAAAATTGCTTTATTTATTATTGTGCTTCTTGCGGAAGTTGCGGTACTTTTCTTTCTACTGATTCAACCGAAGTATGAAGAATTAAAAGGATTGGATGAGAAATTAGCCAGTCTGCAACAGCAGGTTCAAGAAAATAGAATCCTGGCTGCACGTTTGCCAATCCTGCAAAAAGAGTATGAGCAGCTGAATCGACAACTTGAAGCGGCACTCACTGAGCTTCCAAATGAGAGGGAAATACCGGGTCTTCTGACTACTGTTACAGATGAAGGCAAGAAGGCCGGCCTTGATTTTCTCGTGTTCCGCCCCAAGCCAGAACAAAAGAAAGATTTCTATGCTGCAGTTCCGGTGGATATTACCGTTTCAGGTACGTTCAGCAGTGTCGGCAATTTTTTTGCAGCAGTGGGCAATCTGCCGCGAATCATGAATATCAGCAATGTTAACTTTTCCGATATCAAAAGCAGCGGTAATCAAACATCACTAAAAGTTACCTGTCTTGCCACAACATTCCGTTTCCTGGAAAAGGACGAGCAGAAAAATGATAAGAAACCAAAAAAATAAGGTTGTTTTTTTGACAGTTTTCTTTGCTGTGATTTCCCTGGGTTTGGTCGGCTGCGGAAAAAAAGAGTCGCAGCCAAAAGCAACGCCACAGGTGAAGAAGTCAGTTGCAAAAAAACCAGTTATTCAAGAGCAACTTTCTTCATCAAAGGCTGTGGCACCAAATACAGAAACTGTCGACTTTGCCACAAAGAAAGATCCCTTTAAACCATACGCTGCGTTGATATCGGGCCCTCATGGCCCGAAAAAGAACCGTTTTGGGCAAATAATCCCAATACTAAATTATGAACTTGCTCAGTTTACCGTGAAAGGTATCATAATCGGTCTTAAAGAGAATAGTGCCTTAATTGTAGACCCCACAGGCAAACCATATGTTGTCAAAACCGGCATGGAAATTGGTCGCAATGAGGGCAAAATAATAAAAATCACCTCAACGTATATCGAGGTGTCTGAACAATATCGTGACGAAGCTGGCAAGTTAAAGAAGACTACAACAAAGCTTATGTTGCCCAAGAAAGAATAAGGAGATTCACGGATGAGAGCATTCACTGCAATCAAGAGAATCAAGCTACTGGTAGTAATGAGCCTATTTCTGGTATCCGGGTGCGCACAAAATGCCTATTCCGTCAAAGAGGATAGTGTGTCCGGTAGCGATATGGTGGTTCTCCGTGATATCACTGTTTCTGGTGAGGGGTATCAGACCAAAGTTGAGATCTCTGCCGACAAACCACTTACCTACACTTCGTATTCTCTTAAAGGACCGTATCGGACAGTTATTGATCTTTCGCAGACTAGTCCCGGTACGGTGGTTGTCCCTCAACTTGCCGAAAACGCATTGATTAAAAAGATTGATCTTACAAGCACTGAGTTGACGGGTGGTTCTCTTTCCAGATTGACCATAGAAACTGCGGAAGAAGTTGAGTTCGTTGTTTCGAGTGACCCAACTGATAAGACAAAGTTGTTAGTAACTATTCCTTCTACGCAAGCTGCCGAAAATACCGGTGCTGCCTTCGCCTGATGATACAATTCCTTTAGAATCTGCTGCACCCCTTCAAGAAGAACAGGATGTAGCGCCTTACGTCGTTTCAAGCGTTTTACCTCCTGAAAAATCTGATCGTGAGACACAGGTGACTGTATCGGAACCTACATTGCTTGCGCTGGATATCACAAGTAATGGAATTGTTGTTAATACCGGCTTAAAGCTAGATAAATACAAATACTTCGAATTAGCTAACCCACAGCGCCTGGTTCTCGACCTTTATAATGTAAAGAATGCCCTCACTGCCAAATCTTTGGCTATTAATAGTTTCGGTGTAGAAAACGCTCGTCTTGGCACATATCCCGATAAAGTGCGGATTGTTTTTGATTCCCTAGAAAATGTTTTCCCTCCCTTTACACTTGAAAAAACAGATAATGGCTTGTTGGTTAGCTTTAGAGAGCCAAGTCCAGCACCTTTACAAAGCAGTTCATCATCCAGTCCTATTTCACCTTCTGAGCCTTTAGTGGTCAAACCTGCATTCAAGGGCGTTCCTAGTGTTGAGTCTCTTGATTTCAAAGTTGTTGGTGGCAGTCTCTCGTGTCACAGTAACTTTAGCTGGCGAGTGTGACGTTACTGGGCCAACTGAAACTTCTGATGGTTTGATGTTAACTTTTACAAAATGCGTGCTCCCAAAACATTTACAGCGTCCTTTTGATACGAGTGCATTTGCAAGTGTTGTAAAGAATATTACCCCGTATCAAGTCAGGACAAGTGGTCACCAAGATACTAAAATCCAAGTTGATTTGCGCGAAGATGCTACCTATTCATTGAAAAAGGAAGGTAATGTTTTTAACCTTGATATTACAAACCCAACCCATACATCTTTACCTGCGAACGTTCCTGCTGAACGAATTCCTGTAATTATCTCTGGTACGAAAATGATAGAACCTTCTTCCAGGGTTACTACACGAAACCCTGACGCGAAGAAGCAAATTTATGTTCAGAATGAAGCTGATAAGAGTTTTGGCAAGAAGAACTATACCGGGAAAAGAGTAACTCTTGAATTTGCAGATGCAGATATAAGGAAAATATTTCAATTAATTGCGGAAGTTAGTAATCTGAACTTCCTTGTTGGTGATGATGTCTCAGGAACAATCAGTATTAAGCTCGTCAATGTTCCTTGGGATCAGGCGCTGGATGTCATTCTTGAAACCAAAGGTTTGGGAATGAAGCGAGAAGGTAATATTGTCCTGATCAAGCCTAAGAGTAAAATGGTGTCACTTGCTGATGAACAACTGGCAGCAACTCGTGCCTATGAGAGGACACTAGAGCTCAGAACAAGGATCTTTGACATTAATTATGCTTCGGTGTCTGATATTGCTGGGCAGTTTCAGTCCTTCAAAAGCGAGCGAGGTACAATTTCAGTTGACAGCCGTACTAATAGGGTAATCGTAACTGATGTTGAACCTGCCATAGAAAAAATGGCGACATTTATTAAGGGCACTCGATATCCCGGAAAAACAGGTCCTTATTGAGGCTCGCATCGTAGAAGCAAGTTCTTCATTTACCCAAGACCTCGGCATACAGTGGGGCATCCATTACCGCGATGGCTCAGCCTCCCTGTTCGGTATCAACAGTCTCGATACAGGTTTCGGTGGAATTGTAACAAATGTTGCTTCAGCGGTTGGTTTGCCTGCTGCGTCTGCGGCAGGGGGAGCACTTGGACTATCTTTCGGTAAATTAACGAGCAATGTTCAAGTGGATCTCAGACTGTCAGCCGCAGCAGAAGCTGGTCAGATTAAAATCATATCAACACCTAAAGTTGTTACCTTGAATAATAAATCCGCAAAAATCTCCCAGGGGCAGATGATCCCGTACTCTACCGTTTCCGCAGAAGGAACGAAGACGGAATTTGTCGAGGCCGCTTTGACTCTGGAGGTTACACCCCATATCACGGCTGACGGCAGTGTCTCGATGAAAATCAAAGCAACGAACAATTCGGCCGGAAGTGCTGCATCTGGTGTCGCGCCTCCAATCAATAAAAAAGAAGCGACCACCGAATTGTTGGTGAAGAGTGGAGAGACTACGGTAATCGGTGGTATCTATGTTGATACCGATACGAGTACCGATAGTGGCGTACCTTACCTGAAAGACATCCCTTTACTGGGCTGGCTGTTTAAATCAAACAATCAGAAGAAATCCAAAAGCGAACTTCTGATTTTCATAACACCAAAAATTGTCGGTTAATATTTAATAAAGGGGGGTGCTGATCCATGTTGCGAATATTTATTCTTGCGTTAATTCTCTGTACGATGGGTATTGCCGGTTGTGGCGGCGGAAATGACGGATCTGTTGGATTGAATGGCGCGGTAACTGTTGTAGGCACGCAGACAGCAGGTAACTTTTCTAGTAACGTCTCTTTTACGATTCAGTACACCAATCCACTAAAAACAGATATGATTGGTGTTCCGATTAACTATTCGGTAATGGTCGATGGCGTTCTAATAGATCAGGTAGCTACGAATTTTAATAATTCTGGTATATTGACCGTTACATATCCTGTCGCGAAAGATGTTGGCGAACGGAACGTATATTGTGTGGCCAATTCGTCGAATCTTATTGGTTCTGCCAGTGTCATAGTAAGCGCGTTTGGTGCTCTAAATGTTACGCCTTCCTCCCAGACTTTTGCTGATACAGACTTGGTTAACACAGTAAAAACATATGCAGTTTCCGGCGGAAGCGGTAATTACGCTGTAGCATCGAGTGATGCTAATTTAGTTAGTGTCTCTCTTTCTGGAACTACTGTTAATGCAACAAGAGTATCCGCAGGAGCAGGTAACGTGACAATAACGGTTACTGATACATCAACTCTTGATGCGGTTGATGTGCAAGCAACCTTGATAGCAATTCCGATTCCCTAGTATGAATTTTATAAGGCTATACTATGATCAAGAGACTGGAGTTGTTTTAAATTAATAAAGAATGATCCTAACAAGAAAAACTCCTAAATTCTGAGATGTTAAACAAATGCCAGGGTATCCCCTGGCATTTGTTTATGTGCTGTATTTTTGATGAATTTTCCATTATGCTGCATGGATAGCAATTTATTCATGAACCATTGCAGCAATAAACTCGAAAACGGAGTACAGGAAATGATACGTTATTTTACTGCGGGTGAGTCCCATGGCCCTCAACTGACGCTATAATGGAAGGTTTGCCTGCCGGCCTGAAAATATCAGCAGAGGATATTAATTAGACCTTGCCAGAAGACAGGGCGGTTATGGTCGCGGCGGAAGGATGCAGATAGAGAAAGATACTGTTGAAATTCTTTCCGGCATTCGTTGGGGAGAGACTATCGGCTCACCTGTCACCTTGGCGGTTCGAAATCGAGACTGGGAGAACTGGAAAGACAAGATGTCTACCAGCGAATCAGCTCGTGATGAAAAAATCCGTGTTACCCGGTCCCGACCTGGGCACGCTGATCTTGCCGGAGTGATTAAGTATAGACATCAGGATGTTCGCAATATCCTTGAAAGATCAAGTGCTCGTGAAACTGCTGTTCGTGTTGCCGTCGGGGCAGTTGCAAAACAATTCCTCTCAGAATTTGGAATTAAAGTTTTTGGCTACGTTTCGGCCATTGGCAGCATTACAGCGACAGCCCCTGATGTTTCGATAAAAAAGATGACCGAATTTGGCGCTCAATTCCGATTTTTATACCTACGATTCAGCTGCTGAGTCGCGAATGAAAACACTTGTGGACCGGGCACGTGAGTCTGGTGATTCTGTCGGTGGTGTGATCGAGGTTTCCGTCTGCCGGGGTTCCAGTCGGTTTAGGGAGTCATGTTCACTGGGACAGGAAACTTGACGCACGAATTGCTATGGCGGTTATGAGTGTTCAAGCGATAAAAGGGGTAGAAATTGGCATGGGTTTCGGCACTTCCGCAAGACCCGGTTCAATGGTACATGATGAAATCTACTACGATTCTTCACGCATTTCGAAAGGTGAATTCAGCGGTTATTTCCGTAAAACAAACAATGCTGGCGGGATAGAAGGTGGAATTTCAAATGGTGAGCCGGTTGTTATTCGTGCGGCCATGAAACCGATCCCGACTCTTTATAAGCCCTTGATGTCTGTTGATTTTGCCTCTCATGAGCCGATTGAGGCAACCGTTGAACGGTCAGATGTTTGTGCGGTACCGGCTGCGACTGTCGTAATAGAAGCAGTTGTTGCCATTGAGATTGCAAATGCCTTCTTAGAAAAATTTAGTGGTGATTCTATTGCCGAAATACGCTCTAATTATGACGGGTATCTTGAGTACCTGAAAACACTCTGATGATGAATGTGATTCTCACCGGTTTTATGGGTACTGGTAAAAGTAGTGTTGGCAGACTGCTCGCTTCACGATTGAATTTCACTTTTTGCGATCTTGATGCGTTAATTGTTGCTCAAGAGGGCACGTCGATAAACTCAATTTTCACAAGCATGGGTGAATGTTATTTTCGTGCAGTGGAATCATCAGTCTTGCAGCATGTTTTACAATACTCTTCGCAGGTTGTATCCACAGGTGGTGGCGCTGTTATCAAGAAGGAAAACCGCGATTTTATGAGTCGTTCCGGAACGGTAATTAACCTTGTTGCGTCACCGGAAACGATTTTACTGCGGATTCAGGATGACGATGAAAGGCCTCTTCTCCGTGATTCCAAGAGTCTCCAGCAGATTCAAAAACTGCTACTGGAAAGGGAGCCGTTCTACTCGGAGGCCGACATTAGAATTGACACTGATGGGAAAAATGTGGAAGATGTTGCCTGTGAAATCCTGAAATATCTTGGAAGAGGTGCGTGAATTTGCAAAAGCTTCTGTTGAACTTCGGAGAGAGAAGCTACACCATCCAGATTGGCACTGGACTAATTGCCGATTTGGGAAAAATGTGCAGTGAGCTAAAGCTCGGTTCCATGGCAGCTATTGTTACAAATCCGACGGTTGGACGGTTATATGCGGATACGGTTAAAGTGTCTTTAGAAAATGCCGGTTTTGTCGCGCATCTGATTGAAATACCAGATGGTGAATGTCATAAGAACTCAGTTACACTTACTAGTGTTTATGATGCCCTGCTTGAAGCGGGAATGGGTCGAGACTCCTTTCTTGTTGCACTCGGTGGCGGGGTAGTAGGTGATCTTACCGGTTTTGCCGCATCAACTTTTCTGCGAGGAGTTCCTTTTGTACAGGTGCCGACAACTTTGCTGGCACAGGTAGATAGTAGCGTAGGAGGAAAAACCGGCATTAACCATGCGCAGGGAAAAAACTTAATTGGCTCCTTTTATCAACCTAGCCTGGTGCTTGTCGACACAGCCACCCTGACAACACTGCCCGAGAGGGAATATCTAAGTGGACTGGCAGAGGTCTTGAAATATGGTGTGGTTTGTGACGGAGAGTTTTTCAGGTTCATTGCTAATAATGTTGAGAATCTCCGCAAACGTGATATGGATTGCCTCAAAGAAGTAATTAGAAAGTCTTGTTCACTGAAAGCTTCGGTTGTTGAGCAAGATGAAAAAGAGGGTGGCTATCGAGCTGTTCTCAATTACGGCCATACTTTTGCTCATGCCATCGAACGCCTTACCCACTACACTACTTTTTTGCATGGTGAAGCCGTTGCTATCGGCATGGTACAGGCTGCCAGGCTTTCAGAGTTGAAGGGGTACGCTACTCAGCACGATACAGAAACTATTGTTGCCCTTTTGAAATCTCTTGGCCTACCTGTTGACCTTGCTTCTTTTCCCGTTGAACACTACTATCAGGCATTACTGAAAGACAAAAAGATGCGGGCTCGCGGAATTAACTTCGTTTTCAATAAGGGAATAGGTGGCTCCGTCATTGAAAACATTTCTGACTGGGACTTCCTGTTGCAGGTTGTTCGAGGTGAGGTGTAGTGATGGAAAAGGAATCGACCTCTTTCTGGGCTGATATAAAAAAATATGAGGATATCTTGGCAAGGGACTCGCGTTCCTATTGCTTCGCGCCGTTGTCTGAGTTATATCGAAAACTTGGTCTACTTGATGATGCCGTCGCTGTTGCGAAGCAGGGCATAGCGACCCACCCTGAGTATATTGGTGGGTTTATGGCGCTTGGACGTGTCCTTTTTGAACAGGGCAATCGAGATGAGGCCAAAGCATCTCTCGAGAAAGTTGTTCTGGCAATACCGGAGAACTTGATTGCTCAAAGAATTCTCAGTCAGATCTATCAGGAGGAAGGAAATCTTTTTGCCGCAGAACGTGCTCTGCAACTTCTGGTCACCTTTAACCCTGAAGATACGGAGAGTTCTCTTGCTTTAGAGGTTTTGCAGCGCTCAATGCAAGCATCAAGGGACAGTGAACCTCTTTCCCCCGCTGCTCTGGAGATCACGGAAGATGTTGGTGCCGCAGGGCCTTCTGATAATTTGTATTTGACTGAAGGGGAACAAACACCCTCTTCAATGGTACTTGATGATTCAAATATTCTTGCAGAGCATGGGGACGTTCAAATCCAGTCCGGTTCGGCCGAGGATACTTTGTCAGTAGCTGAAACACCTGCTGCTGAATCCGGTATACTCCCCTTGGCGACAGTTACCCTTGCTGAATTGTATGAAGGACAGGGATTTTTCGAGAAGGCCCTGGAAATATACACGGATCTTTTGAACAAAGATCCGGAGAGCCAGCGACTTAAAGAGCGGGTCAGCCACTTGTCGATCCGCCTGGGAAAAGAATCTGTTCATTCCTTGGTTTCAGGAATGTGTGAAACTTCGGGAATAGTTGACTCGGATTTATATTTGGGTGCCTCTTCGGCTGATCTCCCCGGTGACGATTCCGGGTGTGTACTCCCCAATGGTCAAGGTCAAAATAATAATACTCTGAATTTGCTCGGACTATGGCTTGATGCCATCAGGAGGCGAAAAGAATGTCGATAAAGACAGTTTTGCAGGAGATCGTTGAAAATGTCGATGGAGCACTCGGCGCGATTGTGATGGGTTATGATGGCATCCCGCTTGATGAATATATTAAAGAGGGGGCTCCCCTAGACTTGCAGGTATTGTCAGTGGAATATGCTACAGTACTTAAGGAAATCAGGAAAGCAGTGGATGTTCTTGGTTCAGGAATAATGGAAGAAATTTCGATCAATACCGATGTAACCCGCGTAATTATTCGTGTTCTTGATGACGATTTATTTGTGATTCTTGCCCTGCTTGTCGACGGAAACTACGGTAAAGGAAGATATGTCCTGCGACAACAGTCTTCTCGCATACTGGAGATACTCCAATAATTATTTTCTGTTTTGCACTGTCATCAGCTGTCTTTGCCGAGTTTGCAGGATAAACACGGCGAATTCGCTTTCTGAAAATAAGCTCTAAGGCACCTCGGGACTCCTATGAAGATACTCGTTATACACGGTCCGAATCTGAACCTTCTTGGAACTCGCGAACCGGATGTTTACGGAACCTTTACCCTTGACAACATTACTGTTTCCCTCACGCAACTGGCCACTGAACTGGAATGTGATATTTCTGTTGTCCAGTCCAATTCTGAAGGAACGCTTGTAGATTCTATTCAGGCAGCCAGAGGGAAGTTTCACGGGATACTCATCAACCCTGCTGCCTATACCCACACGAGCGTGGCTATTAGGGATGCTCTTTCCGCAGTTGCACTGCCAACGGTAGAGGTACATCTCTCCAACATTCACAAGCGCGAAGAGTTTCGCCAGCATAGTTTTATTGCTCCTGTTGCAGTCGGCCAGATTTCGGGTTTTGGTCCTGAAAGTTACCTGCTTGGGCTGCGGGCACTGGTGAGTTTCGTGAAACAACAGAATAAGTCGTGATTCACGGAATACCTTCGGTTTATGTCGGGAAATTAGTACATTTTCTCCTTTGAATGGCTGAGTTTTGACAGGAAAAAATGATTGTAAAGAAGGGTTGCTTGTGCTAAAAAACAGGGTCGTTGCAGCAAGGGAATTGCTGCGGCGTTTTGATATAGACGCTATACTTGTTTCCGATAGTAAGGATATCAGGTACCTTTCAGGTTTTACTGGCAGCGAGGGACTTCTGTTGCTGGCCGCTGCGGAAATCTTTCTTCTGGTTGATTCCCGCTATACTGCCCAAGCGCAGATGGAGACGTCAGGTGTCACTGTCGTTGAGTTTCGTGAAAAAAAGACTGCTCTTGCTGCCCTGCTTTCAGAACATGGCTTGAAGTCTTTAGGTGTTCAATCCGAAAGGGTGTCGGTTTCGTTCTTTAATGAGCTTGTTACACACCTTGCAACTGTCCGGTTTGTGCAGTTGGGGGCTGAAGTGGCGTTATTACGGGTGGTCAAGGAATCTCGGGAGATTGAGTCCCTGGAAAAGGTCGCCAGGATTGCTTCAGACGCTTTGCTTGACATCTTGCCGACGATTCAGCCAGGTGATACGGAAAGAGAAATTGCACTTCGTCTCGAGTTCGCCATGCGAACTGCAGGCGCTGATGATAAATCTTTTGATATTATTGTCGCCTCGGGTGGCAGGGGGGCACTTCCCCATGGCAAGGCAACATCGAAACCTCTATGTCGTGGCGAATTAGTTACCATTGACTTCGGAGCACTGCTCGATGGATATAATTCCGACGAAACGGTAACTATTGCATTAGGTGACCCGGATGAGCAGCAGCGTAAAATATACCATATCGTAAAAGATGCCCATGACAGAGCTATTGAGGCGGTCAGACCCGGTGTGCAATTTAAGGACATCGACTCGGTTGCTCGCGAATACATCTCTCAACAGGGCTATGGTGATTATTTCGGCCATGGTCTTGGGCATGGTGTCGGTTTGGATATACATGAAAAACCGGTTGTTTCCTTCCGTAGCGAGGATGTTGTGCTTGAGGGAATGGTTTTTACGATTGAACCCGGCATCTATCTTCCCGGGTGGGGTGGTGTCAGAATTGAGGATTTGGTGGTCGCCACCTCTGACGGATGTCGTTTGTTGTCACGGGTTCCTAAGGATTTAATAGTACTCTAAGAGCACTGAACGGGAGAGTTTTCTTCCGTCATGAAAGCTGGTCCTATTGCTCCGGCGTGGACCTTCAAAAAGGAGAAACAAATGGATATCAAGGATATCAAATCTCTCATAAAGCTGGTCACCGAAACCGACATTACTGAGTTTGAATTAGAGTCAGATGGTGAAAAAATCAAGATTCAGAGAGGCAAAAGTGTCGAAACAGTAAATTATGCTGTTACTCAACCAATGACTATTCATCAACCATTATCGATGCCTGCTCCTGTTGCGACATCAGAGACGCAGCAGCCTACTCAGCCTGTCTCACAAGTGGAGGATACTTTCCAAGAGATATCCTCTCCTATTGTCGGCACCATCTATCATGCACCGTCACCAGAATCTCCTTGCTATGTTGAAGTCGGCCAGGTCGTTGAAAAGGGGCAAGTTCTTTGTATTGTCGAAGCAATGAAGCTGATGAATGAGATTGAGGCGGAGTATCGTTGCAAGATTCTGAAAATTTGCAAGGAGAATGCACAACCAGTCGAATATGGTGAGACGCTTTTTCTTGTGGATCCATTATAATATCCAGATGCTCGGCGTTTCTTTTTGTTTAAAACCAGACAGGCAGTATGCTCTCTCCCGATTGGAGATTATTGGATGTTTCATAAAATACTCATAGCAAATCGTGGTGAAATAGCTCTACGGATTATCAGGGCTTGCAAGGAATTGGGCATCAAGACAGTCGCTGTTTATTCCACGGCTGACAGTAATTCTCTTCATGTCAAGCTGGCAGACGAAAGCGTCTGTATCGGACCGGCATCGAGTCTTCAGAGCTACCTGAATATTAATTCCATAATCAGCGCAGCCGAGCTGACCGATGCGGAGGCTATTCACCCTGGATATGGCTTCCTTGCGGAAAATGCTGCCTTTGCCGAAATTTGCGAGAACTGCGGCATAACATTCATTGGCCCTACATCCGAAAGCATGCGGTTGATGGGGGACAAGATTAGTGCCCGACAGGCAATGATTGAGCAAAACGTGCCGATTCTGCCGGGCACCAAGGATGCGGTGCAGGATGTGAACGAAGCGGTAAAGGTCTCAAAGAAAATAGGTTTTCCTGTCATAATCAAGGCATCCGCGGGCGGTGGCGGCAGAGGGATGAAGATTGTCCACTCACCTGCTGCCCTACCGAATGCTTTTGCTACTGCCAGGGCGGAAGCTCAAGCAGGTTTTGGGAACCCCGAAGTATATATAGAAAAATATTGTCAGCAACCGCGGCATGTTGAAATACAAATCCTTGGGGACAAGCATGGTAATGTTATCCATCTTGGTGAAAGGGATTGCTCCATACAGCGCAGGCATCAAAAATTGATCGAGGAGGCTCCCTGCTCTGTCCTGACCCCTCAACTCCGTGCGGCGATGGGCGATTCAGCTGTTCGTGCGGCTAAATCTGTTGACTATAACAGTGCGGGGACTGTCGAGTTCTTACTGGATTCCGACAATAATTTTTATTTTATGGAAATGAATACCCGAATCCAAGTGGAGCATCCCGTTACCGAGATGGTTACCGGGATTGATATTGTTCGTGAGCAGATAAGGTCTGCCGCGGGTCTGAAGCTTCGCTACAAACAAAGCGACGTTAAAATTAAAGGCCATTCGATTGAATGCCGAATAAATGCAGAGGATCCCTTTAAATTTACTCCCTGTCCTGGTAAGATTACGTCGTATCATACACCGGGGGGGCTCGGAGTTCGCGTTGATTCTTTTGTCTATGATCAGTATACGGTGCTGCCCCATTACGATTCGCTCATATCCAAGCTGATAGTACATGCCGATACGAGGGAAGATGCAATTCGGCGGATGCTTCGGGCTCTTGATGAGTATATAATTGAGGGTATAAAAACAACTATCCCGTTCCATAAGCGAGTTTTGTCCAACAAGGACTTCATTGAAGGGAATCTGGATACCGGATTTCTTGAAAGGATGGTATTGGAGTAGTATGGACTTCCCGGAAGAGTTGCACTACATTAAAGAACATATTTGGGTGAGGGTCGAGGGTGGGAAGGCAGTTGTTGGAATTACCGACTATGCTCAAAATGAACTGGGAAAAATTACCTCCATTGAACTTCCCGAAGTCGGTGATGAGATTCAGCAGGAGGACTCTTTCGGTTCAATCGAAGCGAGAAAAACGGTTGCCGACCTGTATGCACCACTTACCGGAACGGTTCTGGAACTGAATGAAGAGTTGCTTGATAATCCGGTACTTATGAATGAGGACCCCTACGATAGCGGCTGGATTATTGTCGTTTCTCTGGATGATCCCGAAGAATTAACCTTGCTTCTTTCCGCTGAAGAGTATGCTGATGCTTTGGAAGAGTTCGACTGATTATATTCCTCGTTGCTTGGGGGAAAGGGATGGGAGACAGTGGGCCTGTGTATTGGACAGATTGACTATGCTAACTGTTTTCCCATTTTTTCAGCACTCCAGAAGAACTTTGATTGTAGCGCCTATCAGTTTGTTCGAGGCACTCCATCGGCACTGAACCGGCAGCTTTTAGCCGGGGAGATTGACCTCTGTCCCTCTTCTTCCATAGCCTATGCTCGGTCTGCGGTTACTCTACGCCTTATTCCAGATCTTTCCATAAGCTCCGTAGGCCCGGTAAAAAGCGTCAAGCTTTTTTCCCGTCTTCCCCTCGCAAAACTCGATCGCACGCGTATTGGTCTTACGGATGAATCTGAGACATCCATTGCCCTCCTCAAAATCATCTTCCGAAAATTTTACCGATTCTCTAATGAGTTTGTCCCGGTAGTTGTTGACGAGGCCTCTGCTGTTGGAAATACCTGCCCAGCGATTCTTGTCATTGGCGATACGGCGCTCAAGTGGAGTTTGAAATTTCCTGATTTGTACCAGTACGATCTTGGAGAGTTATGGTTTTCCCTTACCGGGCTTCCCTTTGTTTTCGCACTTTGGATGATACGAGATGATGTGATCTGTGAGATGCCGGAGGAAGCTGCGCGTATCCGGGCTAATTTGATTGATGCAAAACGAATCGCGGTTTCAACTTTGGAGAAATTGGTTTCAGAGTGTACGGAGTATGACTGGATGGGGCAGGAAGCTCTGCTTGATTACTGGAAAACCATATCGTATGATCTGACGCCATGGCATCTGGAAGGAGTTAAAACATTCTTCCAAGCCGCCAGAGAGATTGGCCTTTTGGAACGGGAGCCGTCTATACGATTCCTCTAGGAGACGCAAAAAGGGGGAAGTTAATCCTTCCCCCTGTAACGCGTGACTTCCTGAAAGGCTGGATTAGTTACTTCTTGCCGGCTGCTTTCTTGGAGGCCTTGAGCGGGTTGACTTTAAGGTCATCAGTCTTAAGCTCGATCTTTACGTGGGTGGCAAAGTTGCAGATACCGGACGTCCACTTCTTATCCGGGGCCGGGTATGCGCTGCAGACCTTACCAATCGATCCATCGACAATTCTTTCGCAACCTTCACAATTCTCCACGATGGTCTGGCAGGAGCCTCCACTCAAAATGCAACCCTGTTTGCCCCAAAAAGTACACTCGGTACCTGGGAGTACCGTTTGACACTGCATTGTACGTCCTCCTCTTTTTCGTCCGAAATCGTATTACTTAGGCCACTGTAGCAATTTTGAAAGAAAAATGTCAATAAGAAAAATCCCAGGTCAAAGTGCTTTCCCTTGACTCGCGAATACCAAGTATATTACCCTGAAAAAAGGTTTCAACCTGTCCTCTGGATTGCCGCATGCCACGCCTCCAGCGGTATTCCCCGTTGCTGAATGCCGGGATCCCTTCACATTTTGCTGATCGGAAAGCCTTCAAAACTATTAAATCTTTTTCCTTGAAATATCTGAGCTTCACAGGAGGGTACATGGATCGTATTGTCTTCGGCACTTCGGGTTGGCGAGGAATCCTTTGCGAGGAGTTTACTTTTCCGAATGTACGAAAAGTGATTCGCGCGATAGCAAATCATGTGATTGCTGCGGGAGAGAAAGAAAAAGGCCTTGTAGTCGGCTATGACAGCCGTTTCATGGGGCAGCGATTCGCGCAAGAGGCTGCCAGAGTCCTTGCCGGATCTGGAATTAAGGCCTATCTTTGTGACCGTGATACACCCACGCCAGTAATTTCACAAGTTATTTTGCAAAAAAAAACCGCCGGTGCGGTTAATTTTACTGCAAGTCACAATCCTTATGATTATAATGGGATAAAGTTCTCCCCTTCGTGGGGAGGTCCCGCGCTTCCTGAGACGACTCGAGACATAGAGCGACGGATTCAAGATGCACCTGAGGACGCGGGTGCTGGGTGTGACACTCTGTCTGCATTGATCGATAAGGGAAGTGTCATTTATATCGATCCCCGTAGCTACTACTTGGAGGATCTTGAAAGGAAAATCGACTTTGATGCCATTGCCACGATAGGAGGTATAGCTGTTGATCCTCTCTACGGAGCCGGACGTGGGTACCTTGATGAACCACTTCTACGCCATAATGTTCCCGTACGGTTGATCAATAATTATTCTGATCCTTATTTCGGTGGGTTTCCACCTGAACCGGCAGAAAAGTATATTCCGGATTTGATTGCACTGGTGAAGGGTGATCCGGACATCCGGCTCGGAATAGCAACTGACGGTGATGCCGATCGATTCGGTATTATCGATGAGGATGGGACCTATATTGAGCCGAACTACATCATCGCTCTTCTTCTCGATTATCTGGTGAGGACTAAGGGCGTGCACGGCGGAGTTGCCCGGAGTGTTGCAACCTCACATTTGGTTGATGCTGTAGCGGCGAAACACGGCGTGAAACTTTATGAAACTCCTGTCGGTTTTAAATACGTTGGGGAGCTTATAAGCCAGGACAAAATCATCATTGGCGGCGAGGAGAGCGCAGGGCTTTCGATTTATGGACATGTCCCCGAGAAGGACGGAATCCTCGCATGTTTTCTTGTCGCTGAAATGGTCGCTCGGGAAGGACGCTCACTGCGCGAGCTTTTGGAGAGCCTCTATGCAGAGGTCGGGCGGTATGTCACAAAGAGAGAGAATATTACCCTTTCTCCTGAACTGGACAAGGGCTTTTCAGATAAAATGGCGGCAATCCCGGCGGCATTTGCCGGCATCAAGGTTGACAGGTTGATAACTATTGATGGCACTAAGTGTGTTTTGGCCGATGGTAGCTGGGTCCTCTTTCGCAAGTCGGGTACGGAACCGGTAGTCCGTCTTTACGGGGAGTCATCCTCAGAGCAAAAACTGAAGGCGCTCTTGAGTGCGGCCAAGGATTTTATCCTGCGGTAGGAGCCTTGGCTCATGTAGGAAAAAGTTATTTTGAGCAGTAGAACAAATAGATTCTCTTAGCTAAATAAAATCAGCCTTTTGGAGGTTTGTATGTGGGATTATACGGATAAGGTTCGTGAACATTTTTTGAATCCGCTAAATGTCGGTGAGATACCCGATGCTGATGCAATTGGTGAGGTTGGCAGCCTTGCTTGCGGTGATGCATTGAAACTTTACCTGAAGCTTGATGAAAAGAAGGAACGTATTGTCGATGCTAAGTTCCAGACCTTTGGTTGTGCCAGCGCCATCGCGTCATCATCAGCACTTACTGAGATACTCAAGGGAAAGACCCTTGACGAAGCTCTTGAGGTTTCCAATCAGGAAATTGCTGATTTCCTTGGAGGACTTCCCGAGGAAAAGATGCATTGTTCGGTAATGGGGCAGGAAGCTCTTGAGGTCGCTATTGCAAAGTATCGTGGTGGCCCGGTTCCCGGTCATGATCATGACCACCTTCATCCTGAAATGGAGGGCGAGGTTGTTTGCAAGTGTTTCGGCATTACCGATCTGTTTCTGAAAAAAGTAATCAGCGACAATAAGCTTCACACTGCCGAGCAGGTGACCCATTTCACCAAGGCCGGCGGTGGTTGTGGCGGTTGTATCCCTAAAATCACCGAGCTTATTGCCGAGGTAATGGGCGATCAACCGAAAGAGGAGCGCAAGCGCCCGGAGAAACTCACCAATCTCCGCAAGATGCAGCTCATTCAGGATATACTTGAGAAAGAGGTTCGTCCGTTGCTGTGGGCGGACGGTGGCGACCTTGAACTCATCGACATCGCTGGAAGTACCGTTCAGATTGCCTTCCGCAAGGCCTGTGCAGGCTGTGCCTCCTCGGGCCATACTGCCAAGTTTGTGGAGCAGAAGTTGCGTGAGTTTGTTGCCGAGGACATCACGGTTGAGGAGGTCGAGGCATGAAGGAGGTCTACTTAGACAACAACGCCACTACCAAGGTCGATGAGGCTGTCTTTGAGGAAATGCGCCCCTATTTCTGCGAACTGTATGGGAATCCAAGCTCCATGCATTTTTTCGGTGGTCAGGTGCAGAAAAAGATCGATGAGGCGAGAAAGCGCACGGCAGCACTGCTGGGTGCCCTTCCCGAGGAAATCATCTTTACCGCCTGCGGAACGGAAAGCGATAATGCTGCAATTCGATCTGCACTTGAGATCTTTCCGGAAAAGCGCCACATTGTAACGACCAGGGTTGAACATCCTGCGGTGCTTACCCCCTGCCGTAATCTTTCAAAGCGTGGTTACCGGGTTACGGAACTATCGGTGGATGGCGATGGCAACCTTGACCTAGATGAGCTTCGCGCTGTTATTGACGACGATACTGCGATTGTTTCCATTATGCATGCCAACAACGAAACGGGAGTTGTTTTTCCCATTGAGGAAATTGGTGCCATTGTTAAGGAGAAGGGGGCGCTCTTTCATACTGATGCGGTTCAGTCGGTAGGGAAAATTCCGATGAATATGGCAAACTCGACAGTGGACATGCTGGCCATTTCTGGCCACAAACTGCATGCGCCAAAGGGAGTAGGGGCACTGTATCTCCGTAAGGGTACACCCTTCCGGCCTTTTATGGTTGGAGGTCACCAGGAGAGAAGCCGTCGGGCAGGGACAGAAAACGCAGCTGGAATCATAGCGCTAGGAAAGGCCTGTGAATTAGCCGGTGCTTTCCTCGTTGAGGAAAACACCAAGGTGAAAGCAATGCGAGATCGTCTGGAATCGGAAATCCTTCGCTTGATTCCGAATGTCCGGGTGAACGGAGGAAATGCCGTGCGTCTGCCGAACACAACCTCGGTTGCGTTCGAATTCGTCGAAGGTGAGGCAATACTTCTTCTTCTTAACGAGAAGGGGATCTGTGCTTCGTCAGGAAGTGCCTGTACTTCCGGTTCGCTGGAGCCCTCCCATGTCCTTCGTGCCATGGGGGTACCCTTTACCTGTGCCCATGGATCCATTCGTTTCTCTCTTTCCCGTTTTTCTACCGATGATCAAATCGACACTATCATCAGGGAGATGCCTCCTGTCATTCAGCGGTTGCGGGAGATGTCACCATTTGGTAGAGAATTCCTGCAGAACAAATAGTGGCTGCCAAGGAAAATTAAATTTGGACGGCATTGCATTGAAGGACAGAATCTTCAGGGGCGGGTTATTCTCGCCCCTGTTGCATTTGAAATCTACGGGTAGTCCTGCTCCTTGTGTTCCAGAATTTTATAAAAATATGCCGCTATTATTAATAGGAGCTTCCATTCTGTCATGAATAAAAAAATAGCAGCAGTCCTTCAAATAGTGTTTATTCTGCTGGTTATCGGCTTCGGAACCTATCAGCTGTATCAGGGAAACTTTGAGGCGAGTTTTTCTACCATGCCATTCCTGATTGTCTATTATCTTTTTGTAACGGTGCGGCAGAAGAGACTTCGTGAGCAGGAAGAGCATGAAAATAGAGATGATACGGAGCCGCACCGCTGAAATCGATCGGCATTTTAGTCGAGTTCTGTCATGTAACTACGCTGTCTGAATGGGAAACGGAGATTTTTCATGGGCTACCGCAATCTTCAGGAATGTGTCTATGATCTTGAGCGCCACGGTGAACTGATCCGCATTGACCGGGAGATCGACCCCTTTTTAGAGGTGGGAGCTGTTCAGCGGAGAGTTTATCGAGCAGGAGGCCCTGCACTCCTCTTTACCAGGGTAAAGGGATGTGAATTTCCGATGCTCGCCAATCTTTTCGGTACCCGGCATAGGATCCGTTTCCTGTTCCGGGACACGCTGAAGGCGATGGAAATAATTGCCGGGCTCAGGAAAGACCCCTTGTCTTTCTTGCGCGACCCTCTTGGTTCAGCTGCTCTTCCCTTGCACGCTTACCACCTTCTCCCAACGATGGTCCGTAATGCTCCGGTTCTTGCAAACAGGACGACAATCTCTAACCTGCCCCAGCTGAAGTCGTGGTCTGACGACGGAGGGGCCTATGTAACACTACCCCAGGTTTACACAGAGAGCCCTGCTTCACCCGGGTGGCGTCGTTCGAACATGGGGATGTACCGTGTCCAGCTTTCGGGCGGCCGCTACCAGCCTGATGAAGAAATCGGGATTCACTATCAGATTCACCGCGGAATCGCTGCCCATCATGCTGAGGCTATCCGGATGGGCGCTCCTCTGAAAGTAAATATCTTTGTCGGTGGTCCGCCTGCTCTTACCGTTGCCGCAGTCATGCCGCTTCCGGAAGGGATGCCTGAAATTGCCTTTGCCGGTCTCCTTGGCGGCCGTAGGGTACGAATGGCCCAGTTACCCGGTTTGCTGCCGATTCCCGCGGAAGCCGACTTCTGCATCGTCGGAGAGATTGATCCCGAAAGGACTTTACCGGAAGGCCCCTTTGGCGATCATATCGGTTATTACAGCCTTACCCATGAATTCCCTGTCATCAGGGTGAAGAGTGTCTTTCACCGGACTGGAGCTATTTGGCCTTTTACTACGGTGGGGAGACCCCCCCAGGAGGATTCTGAGTTTGGGGCGTTTATCCATGAGCTGACCGCCCCCTTGATTCCAACCGTTATACCGGGGGTCCACGCAGTCCATGCGGTTGATGCCGCGGGTGTTCATGCGCTGTTGCTTGCCATCGGCTCAGAACGGTATGTTCCTTACCGTCCTACGAGTAAGCCACAGGAGCTTTTGACACTTGCCAATGCAATCCTCGGTCAGGGCCAATTATCCCTGGCAAAGTACCTGCTGCTTGCCTCAGAGGGAGACAATCCAGGGCTTGATGTAGCCAATGTCTCCTCGTTTCTTCAGCACATGCTGGAGCGGGTTGACTGGCGACGTGACCTTCATTTTCAGACCTGCACCACCATTGACACCCTCGACTATACCGGATCTAGTCTCAACGAAGGGTCCAAGGTAGTAATTGCTGCGGCAGGTCCCGCCAAGCGCACTTTGCCCACCTCGCTTCCAACAGACCTGCGACTGCCGCCGGATTTTGATGATCCGAGGATTTCCCTTCCAGGAGTTCTCGTTGTCCGGGGGCCCGCTTGCCGCGAGTACCGTGATTGCCTGACCGCAGACATGGCGGCATTCTGTGCCTTTTACGGAGAAAATGGCTCTATCTCTTCTTTTCCCCTGGTCGTGATTGTTGATGACAGTGAGTTTACGTCGCGAACCCTTGATAATTTCCTCTGGGTAACCTTCACCCGCTCAAATCCCGCAACAGATCTATACGGTATTGGTGCTTTTGTGGACTGTAAGCACTGGGGGTGTCGAGGTCCTCTTGTTATTGATGCTCGAAGAAAGCCGCAGCATGCACCGCCGCTTGTGGACGATCCTGAGATTGAGCGACGTGTTGATGCGCTTGGTGCCGTGGGCGGCCCCCTTCACGGAATAATCTGAAGCAGTTCGGCTCTATCGGTCTTGAAAGATTAGCTACTTGAGCAACTTGCTGGTTAGGATAGTTAATTGCATAATCCATGTGCGGATTGAGAGTAGTACCTTCTCCTTGACTATATGGTTCAGAAGGTATTTTTGCGGCAGACTTGCGGAATTGATTTTCAGGGAAGTAAGGTGTGGTGGTGTGCAAGGGTATATCGCCTGATTTGGGGAAGGAGGCCGTTTTTTTTGCAAGTTAAGGGTAGTGCCGCTCTCCGAAGATTGCGGAACCGACACGCACCAGGGTGGCTCCCTCCTCAATGGCAACTTCAAAATCCCCAGACATACCCATGGAGAGTTCTTCCATGGTGATTCCGGGGATTTTTTCAGAGGTGAGCACATCGGCCAGCCTTTTCAACTCTCGGAAATTGGGGCGGGCCCGCTCCGGATCATCGAAAAATGGCGGCATGGTCATGAGCCCCCTGACCCTGACGTGGGGCAGCAGTGAAATTTCATGGGCAAGCTGGTACAGGTCCTCAGAGGTTGTCCCGGATTTTGTTTCCTCCCCAGAGATATTTACTTGGAGAAGAATATTGCATGGTTTGCCGATTTTCTCCCATTGCCGGTCGATTTCCTTGGCAAGCGAGAGGCGGTCCACAGAATGAATCAGAGTGGTAAGCCCGGCGAGGTGCTTTACCTTATTGGACTGCAGTGAGCCGATGAAGTGCCATTCCACGGATTCGGGAAGTTGCTGAGCTTTTTCCAGGAACTCCTGGACATAGTTTTCCCCGAAGATTTGCTGGCCAGCTTCCAGGGCGTCTCTGACAGCTTCAAAAGGCTGGGTTTTCGAGACTGCAACGAGCTTGACTGAGTCGGGGCTCCGGCCGACGCGTTTCGCGGCGGTACGTATTCTTTCCTCTATGTGCTTCAGATTCGCGCTGATCGGCATTTTTTTCTCCCTTAGCCAAGTGCTCCAAGTGCTCGGAGTGCTTCTACCACCTCGCAGAGCGGCAGTCCTACCACGTTGGTATAGGAGCCTTCGATTTTCCTGATCATATGGGCAGCGTCACCCTGGATTGCATAGGCCCCGGCTTTATCGAAGGGACAACCACTTGCAATATAGGAGTTAATTTCGTCATCCCGCAACTCTTTGAAATAGACCAGGGTCTTCACCGCAGACGTTACTTCGGAGTTGGAAATTGCGTCAATGACGGAGAAGCCGGTAATCACCTGGTGCACCTTTCCGGAGAGTTTGCGGAGCATCCGTTCGGCATCTTTTGCATCCTGCGGTTTACCCATAATCTCATCTTCGCTTACTACAATGGTGTCGGCGCCGATAAAGAAACGACCGTTGCCAAAATCGGCCACGTCACGGGCTTTTTCCCGGGCAAGACGCATGGCATGGGCTTCTGGCGTTTCTTCCGCAAGGAGCGTCTCATCTATGCCACTCGGTCGCACGGTAACGGTAACGCCTGCTGATTGAAGAAGTTCCACCCGGCGGGGAGATGCGGATGCCAGAACGATAGCGGTTGAATCAGTCATCTTTTCTCCGGTGTTGTTTTTCAGAAATAGATAGGAATCTGCGTTTACGGCGGAGAACAACGGCAAGGAGCACACCGCCGAGGATGACGACGCCGAGAGAGAATCTGAGCAGCTCACGTGAGAGGATACCTGAAATGAGCGAAAGTAACCCCATGATCACCAGCAGTGCCTCCAGTGAAAAAAGCCTTCCGATTAGAGATATCTCCTGTTTTTGCTTGTCTCTGTCCATGTGTGTACCCTTTGCCGGTGACCTGCGGAGAATTTGCAAGGCATAGCACCTGTGACTGCCTTTCACGGCGAGTGTCGCACCCTTTATTACACCTTTTGGAGGATGGGGCAGGGGAGGGTCAGGTGCGGTTCGGTAAAGCGGTCATCCATGTTTCCAGGTCGTGGAGGGCACGTTCGGCCAAGCGCTGTCGGCGCTCGGTTTTCTTCATTTTGCCGCTTATTGCAGGGAACAGCCCGTAGTTGATGTTCATGGGCTGGAAATGTTTGGGATCCGCTTCCGTGATATGGTGAATCAGTGCACCATGAGCAATTGTCGCCGGGGGAATCGGAATCGCTGTCGTAGGGCCACGCAGGGTCAGGAGTGATGCGGTGATCCCGGCCAGGAATCCTGTTGCCGCAGATTCAACATATCCCTCGACGCCGGTGATTTGACCTGCAAAAAGTATTCGTTGCTCAGACTGCATCTGCAGCGACTTGGTCAGGATTCGAGGTGCATTAATGAAAGTATTACGGTGCATGGAGCCGAGGCGGGCAAACTCCGCCTGTTGGAGTCCGGGAATCATCTGAAAGATTCTCTTCTGTTCCGGATAGGTGAGCTTCGTCTGGAAGCCGACAAGGTTGTACAGAGTTGCTTCTCTGTTCTCCATGCGAAGCTGGACAACGGCATGAGGTTCCTTCCCGGTTCGCGGGTCAACGAGACCGACCGGCTTCATGGGGCCGAAACGGAGAGTGTCCGGACCGCGTGAAGCGATTTCCTCCACCGGCATGCAGCCCTCGAAGTGAATCAGTTTCTCGAAATCCCGCGTGGCAACTTTGTCTCCTGCCAGCAACTCCGAGATGAAAGCATCGTACTCATCCTTGCTCATGGGACAGTTGAGGTAATCGTCTCCGTCGCCCTTTCCGTAACGGGAGGCGCGAAAAACCGTGTTCATATCAATGGATGTGGCAGTGACGATAGGTGCGATGGCGTCGTAGAAATAGAGGTAGGGACCGGTCAATGCGCTGATGGCGCGGGCGAGCGGCTCACTGGTGAGCGGGCCGGAAGCTATGATAACAATGCCTTGCTCCGGTATTTCGGTAATCTCTTTCCGGACCAGTGTTATCAGCGGATGGCTTTCGATCTTCTCCGTTATAAAGCGGGAAAAAAGCTCCCGGTCCACCGCCAGTGCACCTCCGGCAGGAACCCGGGTTGCGTCTGCAGCTGTCATGAACAGGGTGCCGAGTCGGCGCATTTCTTCCTTAAGAAGTCCAACGGCGTTTTCCAGGCCGGCGCCGCGCAGCGAGTTGGAACAGACCAGTTCCGCGAGGGAGGGCAGGGAGTGGGCCTCTGAAAACCGGTGCGGTTTCATCTCGATCAAGGTAACCGGTATTCCCAGGTTTGCGGCTTGCCATGCGGCCTCGCAGCCGGCAAGTCCGCCGCCGATAATGGTAATTCCTTGAGGGGTCACTCTTCCTTACCCCCGTTTTCCGGCATCTCTTTGTATTCGCATTTCGGGCACTTGAGGAAGGCACCTTGCCGCTTGTACACCTTCTGTGCCATCACGGGAAAGCCGCACTGCGGGCACGGCTTCGCTACCGGGGGATCCCAGAGGGCAAATTTGCATTCCGGATAGCGATTGCAGGAATAGAAAAATTTCCCATAGCGGGACTTCTTTTCTATCAGTTCCCCTTTTTCGCATTCGGGACAGGTAACGCCGGTACTTCTCGGTTTGACCAAGGGCTGGTTGTTTTTGCATTCCGGGTATCCTGAACAGGCCAGAAATTTGCCGTAGCGTCCATCCTTGATCAGCATCGGCTTGCCGCACTTCTCGCACTTTTCCTCGGAGATAACCGGCTCCTCCGGTTCGCCCTGGGAGCCTTTGTCCATGGCGCGTGTGTAGCGGCAGCCGTCCTGGTAGCCGGAGCAGGCAATGAACTTGCCCATTTTCCCCAGTTTTTCCACCAGGGGCTTACCGCACTCGGGGCAGTTTTCGCCAACTTCCTTTACCCGCCTTGGTTCGCTGAGCTTTTCCTGGAGTTGGGTGGTGAATGGTCCCCAGAACTCCCGCAGCAGCTGTTTCCATTCTTTTTCGCCGCGGGATACCTGGTCCAGTTCTTCCTCGAGCCCAGCGGTGAAATTGTAATCCACATACTTGGGAAAGTCCTCGGTCAGCAGGTCATTGACCACCATGCCGGTGTCCTGGGGGAAAAAGCGCTTTTTGTCCAATACGGCATATTTTCTCTCGATGAGGGTGTTGAGAATACTTGCATAGGTAGAAGGTCTGCCGATGCCGTATTCCTCGAGGGTTTTTACCAGGGTCGCTTCGGTGTAGCGAGGCGGTGGTTGGGTAAAATGCTGCTCGGGGATGATGTCCAGAAGCGACAGAATCTCTCCTTCCTCAAGGGGCGGGAGGATCCCTTCCTTTTCTTCTAGTTCATCATCTTTACCTTCTATGTAGAGCTTCATGAATCCCGGGAACCGAATTACAGTTCCGGCGGCCCGAAAGATAGTGCCAGTGCCGGCAGTGATATCAACTGATGTCTGGTCGAGGAGCGCAACTGCCATCTGGCAGGCAATGGTACGCTTCCAAATAAGATCATAGAGCTTGAACTGGTCCGGGGTGAGATGCTTCTTGAGCTCTGCCGGCGTCTTGGAAAGATAGGTGGGCCTGATGGCCTCATGTGCCTCTTGGGCATTTTTCGACTTGTTTTTGAAATGACGTGGTTTTTCCAAGGCGTATTCGGGACCGTAGAGTGAGGTGATGACCTCATGGGCCTCAGTGAGGGCCTGGACGGAAAGATTGACACTGTCGGTACGCATATAGGAGATAAGGCCGACTGCCCCTTCTTCGCCGATTTCGATACCTTCATATAATTTTTGAGCAGTGGACATGGTCTTCTTGGCCGAGAAGCCGAGTTTCCGTGCCGCTTCCTGCTGGAGGGTCGAGGTTGTAAAAGGGGGCGAGGGGTTACGTTTCTTCTCGCTTTTCGTGACCTTTTCTACCCGGCATGGTTGGCCGAGAAGTACATTTTTTATGTTGTCGGCGGTGCCCTGGTCGGGGATATCGAATTTCCCGAGCTTCTTGTCGCCAAATACTATGAGGTTGGCCCTGAAATTTTGGCTGGAGTTCTTCTCCAGGTTTGCTGCAACCGTCCAGTACTCCTGCTCTGTGAACGCGTCGATTTCCTTCTCTCTATCGCATATCAGTCGGAGGGCAACTGACTGCACACGTCCTGCCGATAGGCCATAGCGAATCTTTTTCCAGAGGTACGGGGAGAGGTTGAAGCCGACAAGATAGTCAAGTATCGAACGGGCCTGCTGGGCATCCACCAGTTCCAGTGCAATGTCGCGCGGGTTCTGGACGGCATGGATGATCGCATCTTTGGTAATTTCGTGGAAAACGACTCGCTTTATTTCAAGGTCGGTCTTCTTCTCTCCGAGTCCCAGTGCGGCCAGTAGATGCCAGGAGATTGCCTCTCCTTCGCGGTCGGGGTCAGTTGCGAGAAGGAGAGAGCTGGAATTTTTTAATTCCTTTTTGATGGCCTGGATATGTTTTTTACTGTCGGGGAGCACCGCGTAATTCGGTTCAAAGTCCTTTTCTATGTCTACTGAGCCCTGTTTGCTGGGCAGGGCTCGAACATGGCCATAGGAGGCAAGGACTTTGTAATCCTTGCCGAGGAACTTTTCAATTGTTCGTGCTTTTGCGGGTGATTCGACGATAACGAGTTTTTGAGACATATTTCCACCATGAAAAAGTTAGAGAAGAGAAAAATAAGAATTCCTATAGCAAGAATCTAACACGTATCTTCGGAATTAGAAGAAGGAAGAGTGAAAAAAAGATTCATCATTGATGAAACCGTTAGTCCCTTCTAGCAAAAGCAGTGATGAGTTCCCTACTTTTGCCCGTGGTTTCATACGCGACAAAAAGGATATGTAACGGTAATGGAGGGATTATGCAAGCAGAAAGTGTTTTCCGGGGAGTTGCGTAATGACGCCATTCAGCTCCAGGCGCAGTAAAATAGCGGAAACTTCCCCCACTGTCAACGCGCTTCTTGTCACGATGTCATCAATATGGAGCGTGGTTGTGGAGAGAAGGGAAAATATCGCTGCTTCCTGGGGAGAAAATGTGGTTCTGGGCACAGGGTGGTGGTGCTCACTTTTCCCGCCTTGCTGAGGGATGTCTTCCAGAATGTCCTCTACCGTTTCTACTAGTTTAGCCCCCTGCTTGATAAGTCGATTGGTTCCCCGACTGTTCGCGGAGTGAATGTTCCCGGGGATGGCATAGACGTCCCTGTTCTGTTCCAGCGCGCATTGAGCAGTGATGAGCGATCCGCTGCCTTCTGCTGCTTCGACAACGAGTATCCCGCGGGAAAAGCCGCTGATGATCCGGTTTCGTCGTGGAAAATTTTCGGCAAGCGGCAATGTTCCCATGGGGAATTCGGAAACGAGGGCACCCCTGGTCGCCATCTCGGCAAAAAGTGCTCGGTTCTCCCGCGGATAAACAACGTCGATCCCGCAGCCCAGAATGCCGATAGTTGGGCCGTCCTCCATCAGCGCGCCTCGATGAGCTGCGGCGTCGACTCCTCGCGCCATTCCAGAGACAACGGTGATACCATGCCTTGCCAGTTCTTGGGCCATTTTCTGGGTTGTAGCGATACCGTATCCTGAGGCCTGACGGGAGCCAACAATGGCGATTGCCGTATCAGTATCCCGCAACGCACCTTTCACATATAGAAAAGGGGGAGGGTCCGTCAGGTGACGAAGCAGCCTCGGGTAATCGGGTGCGTGGAGCGTTACGAGCCTCGCGCCGCTTTTCTGGATAGCTTCCAACTCTTTTTTTGCCCAAATGATGCCGTCATGCTGCAGCAAAGACGCAACTACTGAGGGAAGAATTCCCTTGACCGCAGCCAGTTCATGTTCGACCGCAGACAACACCGTCTCCGGGGTGCCAAAATGGTCAAGCAACCGTCGGAAGGTTACATTCCCCACGTGGGGAACGTTTTTCAGTGCAAGCCAGAATAGTTGATCCATAGAGAGATAATGAAAAAGGGACCGGCCTGCTGGCCGATCCCTTAGAATCCTGAAGTTAGTTTTTGATGAGTTTAACCTTATCACCCAAGTAGATGGTTTCAACACTCTTGACCACCAGGGCCGTCGAGGTTTTATCCGAGACTTCCACTACCACAACGGCTCCCAGAAGTAGCTGTGGCAGCGTTCCTGCGTCGCGTTTTACAAAAGTTTCGTCCACGGGGACATCACGGACCACGTACAGCATATTGCCAACTTCCACTCCTTGGGTTTTACCCAGATCGAGGTAGACAATATCTTCTTTGCCGATAGTTATGGTTCCCATCTTTGTTTCGACGATAAAGCCGTCCAGGCTCGTTTTCGCAGCCTTTAGTGACACCTCGCGTCGGTTGTCCCGGTAGGGGACCAGTTTGGCACCAGGGCTGATCTCGAGGTATGAGTTGGTAATAATGGCCCGGGAGCTCTTTGCTTCCAGATCTACAAGTTCCAGGCTTCCCAGGGGAAGGAATTTGTATCCGATGAAACTCCCCGTTTCAGGATGGTATACCTTTTTTACCCTTTTCAAAATGGAATATTTGTCTCCGGATCTGGCGCCCAGTTCCGTTCCGATGTCGGTATACACGTAATCTTCTTGTCCGACGACCAGCCGGTTGTGATCAGCCTGAAGGATCGTTCCAGAAGCATTAAGGTCGGTTTCAAGGAGAAAACCTTCCGAGCCGCTTACGGTAAAGAACTTTTCTGGTGCGACCTGCTCTGGCGGCGCAGGTGTGGCGGTGGCCGTTTCTTCTTCGATAAATTCAATCCTGTCAGGATAAATACGGACCCGTTGTCCGGGATAGATCAAGTGCGGGTTGGTGATAACTTGGTTGCGTGCCCAAAGATTGGGCCAGTAAAAGGGGTCTTGCAGAAAACGATCCGAAAGGCCCCAGAGAGTGTCGCCTTTCTTGACCACGTATATGGTCGGTTTTTCGGACTGTGCGCCGGCGGCAAGTGGTACGAGCAGCGGCAATAGGGACATGAATACCGCGAATACAATCTTTTTCATAGACACCTCATGGCTTGCGAAGTTATGGCACTCACCAATTTAATTCACGGTTTGTTCCGGATCGTCTGTGATGGTGCCCGGATTCTGTACCGGGGCGGTACCGAGACATTCTGCTGTCTTGCCTTTTTCCCTGGGAAACATGGCAGGGAAAGACCTGTTCTGTCAGCGTTGGAGCAGTTTATCTTTCGCCTTTACGGCTCCGGGACTGTCCGGATATTTTGTGATCAATGATTCAAGCATGGACGTGGCTTTTTCCGACTGCTTCATTGCGAATAGTGTATATCCCGCTTTCAGCATTGCGTCTGGAACTTTGCTCCCATGCGGATAATTGCTAATTACTTTTTTGAAGGAATCAAGTGCCTTAGGAAGCTCTGATCGGGTGTAGTAACACTCACCAATCCAATACTGGGCATTGGCGGCATATTCAGAGTCGGGGTAGGTCTTGATAAATGCGGTAAAGGACTCTATTGCCTCTTCGTATTTGTCAGCGCTGTAAAGACCGAATGCCTTTAAATAGGTTTCAGACGGGACATCGTTTTTTTGTTGCGGTGAGCCGGTTTCTTCTTTGTTGATGAGTTCTATTTTCTCTGGTGTGAGTGTTGTCTGGGAGATTGCTTTTTTTGCGAGGAGTTTACCCGTAAGGACCCGGAGATTCATCATCGAATCGCGCAACTCACGGAGTGTTGCCGTATCTTGTTTGCGTTGCTCCTGAAGGTCTCTTACTTCATTCGTGAGCGCCGTTACCCTCTGGGTTGTCATGTTGCTCCCCATGGCAAGGGATTCGATGCGGGATTCAAGTTCGGCCTGTTTCCGGAGGGCTGTATCCTGAGAGGCACAACCAGAGAGTGTCAGTATGGAAAAAACGGTGATAAAAACCCTGATTCGGCCCATTGTTTCCCCCTTAAAAATATTTCTATGTGTAAAGCTAAATGGGCATTTTGTCAAGGATAGAAAGCCGGCTTTAGGGTTTTCATGGAGCCGCTGATGTGGTACTGTTCCGGTCAAGCAGAGAATCGGCAAATGCCGGAAAGGTATCAATGACGTGATCATTCCTGAACTGCTGGCACCGGCCGGTAACTTCGAAAAACTGAAAATGGCAGTTCACTATGGTGCTGATGCTGTTTACCTTGGTGGCGAAGAGTACAGTCTTAGAAATCTCGCCGATAATTTCACCATCGAAGGTCTTGACCAAGCTGTGACCTATGCCCATGCACGGGGCGTGAAAATATACCTGACAACAAATATATTCCCTGGCAACGACGATCTTGACGCAATGATGCGTTACTTTGAAGAGATTCGGGATATTTCCATCGACGCATACATTGTCGCGGATCCGGGTGTGCTCGATATAGTCAATGAGATTTCGCCAGACAAGGTCGTCCACCTTTCGACGCAGGCCAATACCACCAACTGGAGAAGCGCCCGTTTCTGGCAGCGGCAGGGGGTGGCGCGGGTCAACCTGGCGCGGGAGATGACGCTTGCGGATATTCGCGGGTTCAAGTCGCATGTGGACATGGAGTTGGAGGTGTTTGTCCATGGAGCCATGTGCATCTCGTACTCGGGGCGCTGTTTGCTTTCCAGTGTCATGACAGGTAGGGATGCCAACAAAGGAGAATGCGCCCATCCCTGTCGCTGGGGATACTCCCTTGTGGAGGAACAGCGGCCTGGATCCTATTTCCCCGTGATGGAAACCGACCGGGGGACCTTTATTTTTAATTCCAAGGACCTATGTCTTTTGGAGTACCTTCCGGAACTTGTCGAAGCCGGGGTTGATTCCTTGAAAATTGAAGGACGGATGAAGGGCATCAATTACGTAGCCTCGGTTGTGAGGGTTTACCGGGAAGCTCTTGACCGCTATCGCGAAAATCCTGAAACGTATGTCGTGAAAAAGGAGTGGCTGGATGAGTTGAAGAAGATCAGCCATCGAGGATACACCTCCGGCTTTCTCTTCGGTCCTCCCGGGCAGGAAGATCATGAATACCAGACCGGATATCTGCGCAGTCACGAGTTTGTCGGGGTTGTCACCGACCTTTCGGAAGATGGCTCCATCATTATCGAAGTCCGCAACAGGATTACCGCTGACGATGAGTTGGAATTTATTGGCAGAGGAATGGTCTCACACCGTTTTTCTCTGTCAGGAATGACGTCAGAGACCAATGCGTACCCCCTTATGGTTGCCCATCCGAATCAGCGAATCCGTTTGCGGGTTCCCTTTCAAGTTGAACCGCTCGATCTGATCCGCAGGGAAAAACTGCCTTCAAGAATTGACGGAGAATAATTATTCCTGTATCGTACTACGTGCCGCCGGAGGAGACTCTCCGGCGGTTTTCCGTGGTGAATTTGTCAGTATTCGTACACTAGAGGCCAATAATGTCAATCAATGCAGTAACCGGTTTTCTCACAAAGAAGGATGGCCGTTCTATCAGAGACATTGTCGTTATTGCCGTCGTGTTCGGCTTCTTCTTCATGATTTTTCTTGGGAATCTCCCTCTTTTGGAGCCGGATGAAGGCCGCTATGCCGAGATTCCCCGGGAGATGCTGGTGCGGAGTGATTTCATCACGCCCCATCTCAATCATGTCAAATATTTTGAGAAGCCACCCCTTCATTACTGGCTGAATGCCTCTTCTCTTGCGGCCTTTGGCTGCAATGAGTTTGCTGCCCGTTTTCCATCCGCTCTCCTGGGGCTCGGAGGAGTTTTGCTGACATATTGTGTCGGGCGAAGGGTATTCGGGCGAAGGGAAGGGCTCTATGGTGCCCTTGTTCTGGGGTCCTCCCTAGGGTATCTGGTACTGGGGCGGATGAACAGCATCGATATGACCCTTACTTTCTGCATGGCGGCAACCTTGGGATTCTTTCTCATGGCTTCCCGCGACGGTGAACGAAGGAAAGGGCTCTTTTACCATCTTTTTTATGTTTTTGCTGCCTTAGCCGTTCTTGCCAAGGGTCTGATCGGTATCGTCCTCCCGGGGGGGATTATTTTTTTCTACCTTCTAGTCACGAGGCGCTGGCGGCTGCTGCGAGAAATGCGCATTGTCAGCGGCGGTCTCCTCTTTCTGGCGGTCTGTGCCCCTTGGTTTATCCTCGTTTCCCTGAAAAACCCGGAATTCCCGCAGTTTTTTTTCATCCACGAACACTTTCAACGCTTTTTGACCAAGGTGCACCATCGCTATGAGCCACCGTGGTTTTTTATCCCGATCATTCTGTTGGGACTGATACCCTGGAGCTTTTTTCTGCCGGAAGCCGTGAGGAGTGCCTGGAAGACGCGTGATCACCGCAAGATCTACCTTGTTTTGTGGGCCGGGGTGATCTTTGCCTTTTTTTCCTCGTCAAGTTCCAAGCTCATACCATACATGCTACCGGTTTTTCCGGCTCTGGCCCTACTCGTGGGGGCAACAATTTCAGAATCTTTCGATCAGGGCAAAGATTCGTTGCGAAAATCATCCTTTGCAACGGTAGCACTCCTCTGTGTTGCGGGACTGGGGATCATCCTTTATCCCCATCTGGCAACAAATCCGAAAATATCTGCTGCTGGCGCTCTGATGACAGGCACCGTGCTTTTGGGCGGCGGACTTCTGTCGCTTGTTTTTCTGCTGAAAGGCCGACGGGAGTCACTTTTCGCACTATTGTGTCTTACCGCCTGCCTGAGCGGTGTGATTGCCCCACCGGTACTATTCGCCCGGTCGGTGGAGACGAAATCAACTCGTGAGCTGGCGTGGATCGTTCGTGATCGCTACCCGGATGTTCCCCTTGTCAGCTACGGCCACTATCGTCAGGATCTCCCTTTTTATAGCGGGAAACGGGTTATTATTGCCGGTTCGAGCGGCGAGCTGGAATTCGGGCGTCAGCACTCGAAGGAACCGGGGTGGTTCATTGGCCCTGCTACCTTCTTCAGCTTGTGGGATTCCCCCCGGCAGGTGCTGACCGTTATCGGTCGAAACGATCTTGTCCTGTTCCAACGCGTAGCGAAAACCCCGGTGCGAATCATAGCTGAGCGTGGAGAGACACTACTCATTACCAATCAGTAAGGGGTGCCTCGTCATGGGGAATACGATAGAACCACGTTGGAAGAATAATACGAATTAGTTTCCATTCGGAAATCCTGGATGAAAACGAATTAGAAATTGAATTTTTACTGGAGGTTTTCGTGCGCAAAGAATTTCTGCCGTTTTCCACACCAACCATAGAGGAAGAAGAGATTCAGGAGGTGGTTGACTCTCTGCGATCGGGTTGGATCACCACCGGACCAAAGGTGAAAAAATTCGAGGATGATTTTAAGGCCTATGTTTGTTCTCCCTTTGCGGTTCCCCTCAGTTCAGCTACTGCAGGCCTGCATCTCGCTTTGATTGCCATGGGGATTGGGCCCGGCGACGAGGTTATCACTACGCCCATGACTTTTGCCGCCACGGTTAATGTAATGATTCATGTCGGAGCTACTCCGGTATTTGCCGACATTGAACCGGGAACCCTCAATATCGATGTTCAGGCCATTCGTGGCAAGATAACAGAACGCACGAAAGCTATTGTTCCCGTGCACTTCGCTGGCCTCCCTTGTGATATGGATGCCCTCTTTGCATTGGCAAATGAGTTTAATCTCAAGATCCTGGAAGATGCTGCCCATGCGATCGGCACCGAGTATAAAGGGCAGCGAATCGGCTCCTTTGATACTGTCTCGGTTTTTTCCTTCCACCCCATCAAGAATATCACCACCGGTGAGGGCGGCATGGTCTGCACGCGCAATGAGCAGATAGCGGAAGAGGTCTCGTTACTCAAGTTTCACGGTATGAGTCGCGAGGCCTGGAAGCGCTATTCGGCCAAGGGAACACCGAATTACGATATCGTGCTTCCCGGTTTCAAGTACAATATGATGGATATTCAGGCTGCGCTGGGTATCCACCAGTTGCGCAAACTGGACAAGTTCATCGAGCAGCGCACAAAGATTGCCGAGTTTTACAATGCTGCATTTGCGGATGTTGAGGAGATACTTACCCCTTCCGCTGCGCCTTACGCGTATCGCCATGCCTGGCACCTCTATACGCCGCTGGTCAGAATTGAAAAGCTGACAATTGACCGCGATGCCTTTATGGCAGAACTAAAAAAAGAGAATATCGGTACCGGTCTGCATTTCAAGGCCGTCCATCACCACCCGTATTATCGGGAAAACCTGCCGGTTTCTCCGGGTGAACTACCGCATGCAGATTATGCCTCTGACCGAATTTTCTCGTTACCCCTTTTCCCGAAAATGGTGATGGAGGATGCCGCGGATGTTGTCGATGCGGTGAAAAACGTCCTTGCCCGTACCAGAAAATAAGCCCGGAATTTTTGTCTGCTGATAAGCTCCAAGGAGAAGTTATGGAAGATCAACCCTATCTGTCGATAGTGGTCCCCGTATATAATGAAGAAAAGAATATCAGTGCTCTGCTTGACCGCCTGTATCCGGTTATGACGGCAACGGGTAAGTCTTTCGAGATACTCTTCACCGATGACGGCAGTAAGGACTCGTCCCTGAAGATCTTACGGGAGAAATCACGTGAGCTGCCGGGGGTCAGGATTATCGAATTCAACGGTAATTTCGGCCAGCATATGGCGATTCTTGCCGCATTTGATTTGTGCCGGGGTGAGATTGTTATTACCCTCGATGCTGACCTGCAAAACCCTCCGGAGGAAATTCCGAAGCTGATCCGGGCGGTGGAGGCGGGACATGATGTAGTGGGGACCATCAGGGAAAAGCGCCAGGATAGCTTTTTTCGGCTGATAGCTTCACGGATTGTGAATATCACGACGAACCGGATGACCGGTATGCACATGAGTGACTACGGTTGTATGCTGAGGGCCTATCATCGAAATGTCATCGATAATATAAACCGCTGCAAGGAATCTACTACGTTCATTCCGGCACTTGCGCAGACTTTTTCCGCGAATCCCACTGAAATTATGGTTTCCCATGCCGAAAGGGCCGAAGGGGAAAGCAAGTATTCCCTCTATCGTCTTGTCAGGCTCAATTTCGATCTGATGACCGGCTTCTCCGTGGTGCCACTCCAACTCTTCGCCCTTTTCGGGGGGGTAACGGCACTCTTGTCCCTTGCTTTTGCCATCTTCCTTCTTGTTAGACGATTTCTCGTCGGTGCTGAAGTGGAAGGGGTGTTTACCTTGTTCGCTATTCTCTTCTTCTTTCTTGGTGTCGTGATTTTGGGTATCGGACTTGTGGGCGAGTATGTGGGGAGGATCTACCAGGAGGTTCGCCGGCGGCCCCGCTATGTGATTCGGAAGGTGTACGGCTTTGAGGAGTGATACCCTCCAGTCCGGTGCGGAGCGGCGGAAAATATAGATGAGTATAGCGCTGCTGGAGTAGCGGGTTCAAAACATGAATACTATTGCAAAAAGGTCGTTCCGTATATGGGGCGGCCTTTTTTTGTCTGTCGGGTCGGATTTTTTGGTTATTAGTTTCAATGGAGGGGAGAACATGGTAAGTAATGGTTCACCCTTTACAGCCTGATTATTGATTAGATCTAGTTGTTTCATTTGACCGGCGCTGGAGTTGCGGAAAGAATAGGCTATGGTACAGGCTGACTTTACATGCGGTAATGACGGAAGCGGAGCACTCATACTCTCCCTTTCCGGGGACTGGTTGCTTGCAAATGAGCTTCCCGTGCCAACAAAGGTTTTGGATGAGTGCAGAACTTCTCCTGAGATACGGAGTATTTCGTTCGATAGCCTGCAACTGGGAAGCTGGGACAGCGCTTTGCTGACCTTTCTCCTGAGCCTCATCGATCAATGCACCGAGCTTGATGTTTCCGTGAACCGAGAGGGTTTGCCTTCAGGAGTCATCCGACTTCTTGCCCTCGCCACTACAGTACCCGAACGAAAGGACGCCCGCCGAAGTGCTTCCCGTGAACCATATTTTGCCCGTGTTGGTGGTGCCGCTGTCGATGTATGGTGTTCTCTCCTGGCATTGCTTGATTTTCTCGGCGAGATCACTACGGCGTTCTGGCTTCTCCTCAGCGGCAAAACACGATTCCGGCGCTCGGAGTTTCTGCTCATTATCCAGGAGTGCAGTGCCGATGCGCTTCCCATTGTTTCCCTTATTAGCCTGCTGGTGGGCCTCATTCTCGCCTATGTAGGGGCGATTCAGCTTCGCATGTTTGGTGCGCAGATCTATGTGGCTGACCTTGTCGGAGTTGGAATGGTACGGGCAATGGGGGCCATTATGACAGGGATTATTATTGCAGGTCGCACCGGAGCGGCATTTGCTGCCAGGATCGGGACTATGCAGGTTAATGAGGAGATTGATGCCTTGCGGACGACGGGTGTTTCTCCTATAGAATTTCTGGTGCTTCCCCGCGTTCTCGCCCTAGCGCTGATGATGCCGCTTCTCTGTCTCTATGCGGATCTGATGGGGATTCTCGGTGGGCTCATCGTCGGGGTATTTGTCCTTGACCTTAACGTTCTCGAATATTACACGGAGACGATAAAGGCAGTGGGGCTTGTTAATGTCTGGATAGGCCTTTTTTCGGGTCTCGTCTACGGAATACTAGTGTCTGTTGCCGGGTGTCTGCGTGGAATGCAGTGTGGCAGGAGCGCTTCTGCAGTGGGAGATGCAACTACTTCGGCTGTTGTAACGAGTATTGTCAGTATTGTTGTGGCAACGTCCATTATTACGGTACTCTGCGATATTCTTGGGATATGACCTATGAACAGTTCCGATCCTCATATTCAGGTGAAAAACCTTACCATGGCATTTGGCGACTATGTTCTGCAGCGGAATCTTACCTTTACCGTAAACCGGGGTGACATCTTTATTGTCATGGGAGGGAGTGGCTGCGGCAAGAGTACCCTGATGCGCCATCTGGTCGGCCTCAAGGAGCCGGCAGAGGGCCAGGTATGGTACGGTAACCTCAGCTTCTGGGAAGCGGAAGCTATGGAGCGCGAGATTATGATGCGCCGCTTCGGCATCATGTATCAGAGCGGTGCCCTGTGGAGCTCGCTGACTCTGGCGGAGAATGTCTCCCTCACTTTGGAACTTTACACCGAGCTGAAACCGGCACGCATTCGTGAGGTAGCGTCCCTGAAGCTTGCTCTGGTTGGACTTGCCGGTTTTGAAGACTACTATCCTAGCGAGATAAGTGGTGGGATGAAGAAGAGGGCGGCTATTGCCCGAGCAATGGCACTCGATCCGGAGATTCTTTTTTTCGACGAGCCGTCGGCAGGTCTCGACCCGATAAGTGCGAGGCTTCTGGACGACCTGATTTTGGAGCTTCGCGAAAGCCTCGGCACGACTATCGTTGTGGTGACCCATGAGCTGGCAAGCATTTTCGCCATTGGCAACAATTCGGTTTTTCTCGATGCGGACGCCAAAACCATGATTGCAACCGGTGATCCCAAACGTCTTCTGCTAGAGTGCCGGCATCCGACGGTGCAGAATTTTCTCACTCGCGGTGATGCCGGAGCGGAGGAAACACCCGGAGTGAGCATGGCGCCGTGTTTTCTCGCCTGACATGCGATAACGACTGAATACCATGACATTGATTTTTTTCAGAGGGAGAGCAGGTAATGGCAAAACCGGCAAACAAAACGCGAATCGGTCTTTTTGTGGTGGGGGCAGTGAGCCTGGCGATACTTGCGGTGGCAGTATTCGGCTCGGGCAGTTTCTTTACTGATAAAAGATACTACGTGATGTTCTTCGATGGAACTGTCAAGGGTTTGACAGTCGGTTCTCCCGTGATGTTTCGTGGGGTGAGGATTGGGTCTGTATCGGATATCTCCCTGCTCTTCAATTCATCGAACATGACCGTCAAGGTACCGGTTATTGTGGAATTCGAGCCTGGTAAGGTAAAGCGCATCGGCGAGTCCGACGATGATGACTCGGCAGATTATATCAAGAAACTTGTTGCAAAAGGTTTACGTGCCCAGCTGCAACTCCAGAGTTTTGTTACGGGGCAACTCATGATAGCCATTGATTTTTTTCCGAGTACACCTGCCCAGTATGTGGGCCTTGTAGATGATTATCCGGAAATCCCTACCACCCCCTCCAGCATGGAACAAATAACCAAAACACTGGAAAACCTTCCTATCAAAGAGTTCGTGGAAAAACTCACGAAGACTGTTGATGGGCTCAATAAGTTGGTGAACTCACCGGAGGCGATGGCCAGTCTGAAGTCAGTACGACAGGGCCTGCATGAGACGGCTGGGATACTGAAGAAGGTCAATTCCCAAATCGAGCCGATCATTGCAAACCTGAATGACACCACCGCATCTCTCAAGTCTGCAACCAGTAAGGCTGATGCAGCACTCTCCGGAGCGAATGGCATTCCCGAACAGCTTACGCAAACTCTCACCACTGCTCGTGAAACGCTGGAAAATGCTCAACAGGCACTTTCCTCGATGCAAAGCGCCACCTCTGAAAATTCCGTGCTGATGAACGATGTCGGTTCAACGCTCGATGAACTTTCGCAGGCGGCGCGCTCCATTCGTGTTTTGAGCGATTATCTCGAACAGCATCCTGACTCTATTATCTGGGGTAAATAAGGGGAACCGGTAAAGAGAGTCCTCTGCTGTAGTGCACAGCGTTTTTGGCCCGTATAAATGGCAGATAGCATATACAAGGAGATCCAAATGACCCCTTTCTGTCGTAGCCTAATTGATTCCTGTGTCTTGGTTTTGCTGGTTTTGGTTCTTGCCTCCTGTGGAACTACACATAACTATCGTTACTATACCCTTACGCCTGTTCCACCAGTCGCAGACGGTAGTTCTGCTGACACAGGGCCAGTTCCACTCGTTCTCGGTATCGGCCCCGTAACGATTCCTGATTACCTGGACAGACCGCAGATCGTTATGCGCACCTCTAGAAATGAACTTGTTCTCAGTGAATACAGTCGTTGGGCCGGTTCGCTGGCGAACGACAGTGTCCGCGTTCTGGAAGAGAACCTGGACATGATGCTTTCAGGCGACGGGTTGGCCGTTGTGTCTTGGCGAAGGGGTGTCCCGAACGATTACCGGGTTGCCGTGCAGGTCAGCAGGTTCGATGCAATGGTCGGGGGGACCGTTGTGCTAAAGGCACAGTGGGTGATCTACGGGAAGGATGGTAAAGGAGTTCTCCTGTTACAGGAGTCAACTATCAGGGAGTCAGTACTCAGCTCTGATGATAATTCTGCCGTAGAGGCAATGGGGAAGGCGCTGACTGGTCTGAGTCGAGACATCATGCAGGGCTTCAGGATGGTGAGAGAGAGTGAACTTCAGCAGCAGGAAATGCGTGTCCTTGTCCTTCCTGAGGAAGTTTTGCCAATGGAATGAGAGGTGTTTTTCAGCGTAGTATTATAGTGCTTGTTTGAATTAAAAAGCCCCGGTTTTGCCGGGGCTTTTTAATTGATCATGTTGTAAACTCTCAGTCCCGTTCCGGGCGCCGATTTCTCATGGCCTTCCGGCGGCGTCGCTCAGCCTCTAGCTGTTTGCGCTTCTTCTTGACGGAAGGCTTTTCAAAATACTTTCTCGTTCTCATCTCTTTAAAGACTCCATCTTTTTGCAGGGAACGCTTCAGATCGCGAAGCGCTTTCTCGATATCATTACTACGAACAATTATATCCAATGTCGGTTCTCCTTCCCGTAAAAATGCCGCTAATGTAGTGACATGCCGGAATACCGACACAAAAAAACTCATGAAAATCTAAAGCTCATGAGTTTCGTCAAAATTCAAAAGTTGTTACACGATATCATGATTCGTTTGATTTGTATGCAAAAAACATGAGAAATGTCCACCGGGAAAGGTAGAAAAAAAGTGGTTGTTTTTCTCAAGGGATTGAAATCCTGCACTTTCCTGATACCGTTATGTAGCAAGCCGATCAAAAGAATACTGTGGATAGACGCATGGTATGACGTTGCGGCGTTTCCGGAAAATATTCTGATATTTTGCCTTGAAAAAGGATTTTTATAGAGAAGTTGCAACCGGTTCAAGGCACTTTTTAGCACTATGGTGATAATAGGTCGTATCACCAACTATACCGTCGAAGGGGGCAGTTATGTTCGATCAACTCGAAAAAGTATTTTTTGCCGGGCTCGGAGCCGTCTCTCTTTCCAAGAAGAAGACAGAGGAGTTTCTCGCTGAACTGAAAGAGACCTATCGGGTAAGCGAGGAGGAGGGAAAGGCTTTCCTGGAAAGGACCCAAGAAATGGCAAGGGAAGGGCGAGAGCGCCTTGCGGAAATGGCTGAAACCGAAGTGAAAAAGGTTGTTGACAGGGTTGGCCTGGTTCCGCGGGAGGAGTTCGATAGCTTACTGAAACGGGTCGAGGACCTGGAAGAAAAACTGCGAAAAGTCTGAAGGTCGCACTATGTCGATTATTCTGGGAATCAGAGTAAATGCCCGCAGTATCAGGCGCGTCCGGCAGGTTATCCGGGTATTGATCGGCTATGGTTTTGAGAGCCTGATTGAGCATCTTCACTTTACCCAGTTTATGACATTCGGATCGCGACTTTTTGGCCGCAGTGGGGGAGAGATTGCCCGCCTTTCGCCTGCGGAAAGAATGCGTCTTGCGTTGGAGGAGCTTGGCCCCACGTTCGTTAAGCTGGGTCAGCTTCTTTCTACTCGACCCGACATCATTCCCAAAAACTATCTTGAGGAGTTCTCAAAGCTGCAGGATCAGGTTCCCGGCTTCTCCTTTTCCAACGTGCGAGCCCGGATACGGGAGGAGCTTGGAGGAGAAATCGAGGAGCTCTTTGCTTCATTTGCCGAAGTACCGCTAGCAGCGGCTTCCATCGCACAGGTCCATGGTGCGATCTTACACAGCGGTGAGGAAGTCGTGGTTAAAATACGGCGTCCCGGCATTGTCGAAGGGGTGGAAACCGACATCGAGGTGCTCATGGGGCTCGCTCTTCTCGCAAAACGCCACTTTCCAGAAAATAGTTCTTTCGACCCGGTAGAGCTTGTTAAGGAGTTTGCCAAAAGCATACGTCGTGAGCTGGAGTTGTCACGAGAGGGTCGCACTATTGAAAGGATTGCAGCGTATTTTGCCGGTGACCCAACGCTCCGTTTTCCAAGGGTATACTGGGAGCGCACCTCATCCGGAATTCTTACCCTGGAGTTCATACACGGTATTAAGGTTTCGGATATCCCTGCCCTGGACCAGGCGGGGCTCAACAGGAAGCTCATAGCACAAAGGGGCTCGGAATTCTTTCTCCGCCAGGTACTGGAGCATGGATATTTTCATGGGGACCCCCATCCTGGAAACGTCTTCATTCTTCCCGGAAATGTAATTTGCCTTCTGGACTACGGCATGATGGGCCGGCTCGATTCGTCCTCCCGGAAGTTTTTCAGCGATTTTCTTCTTTCGGTTATTACCAAAAACCCGGACCGTATCATATCCCTCTTGCTCTATTCGGGAGATATAACTGATACTCTCGACAGTCGAGCCTTGAGAAGGGATTTGTCAGATTTTATCGATGATTTCTACGAGCTGCCCTTTGCCGAAGTATCGGTGGGAAAGATTCTTGGCGACCTGATAGCGCTTATTGCCGCATACCGGATTCATTTCCGGCCTGATTTCATGATGCTTGCCAAGGCATTGGTAACGGTGGAGGGAATGGGCAGGATGCTCGACCCGGAATTCGACATGGTGGAACGTATTCGACCTTTTGTGGAAAAGGCCGCGGCTGACAGACTTTCAATGGGCTCTATCGCTCAGGAGGTCTGGCGGTTCGCTTCAATCCTACTACAACCTGGCCAGTACATTTCCGGACGACGTAAAGGAACTCCTGAACCGTCTCAACCGGAACAAGTTCAAGATTGATCTCGAGCACCGAGGGCTTGAGCATTTTATCCGGGAGCTCGACAAATCCGGTAACCGACTATCTTCCAGCCTCATTATCGCCGCTCTCCTTGTTGGTTCATCTCTCATCATGCAAACGGATAAAGGTCTTCACCTGCTGGGAGTGCCTATCTTTGCCTTTCTCGGCTACTCCATTGCCGGCCTGATGGGCGTGTGGCTTTTAATGGGAATTTTTCGGTCAGGGAGATTGTAGCAGTCGAGGCTGGTAAAAATACTCGTCCACTAAACTGGACGGCTTTTATTGCCAAAAATCCTCTGGGCCGAAACGCGCCATCTCAAGGCGCGTGGTAATTGATCCTTATTCAACCACCTTGAACCTGACTCCGAGTCCATGGGGGTCCTCACCAAAATAGGTCCTGGCTGCCGTCTTTGCTTCTTCAACGGAACTGAATTCGCGGTCACAATTACTGATGCGGAACCAGTTTCGGTAGTCGATACGCGTCAGCGCACTCTGCAGTCCCTCTTCCGATTTTGTTCCAAAAGCTTTGTGAACAGCCGGGTCGTGTGTCTTGTTCACATCGCAGTGAATGATATATTCTTTGTCGTCAAGCTTGAGGTAGTAGCCTTCAAATGCTATGCGTGCCATGATCTGGTCTCCTTTTGACCGAGCAATAAGCTCTGCCGAGTGTTGATTTACTTCACATCCCAGCTGTGTTGTGCATCAAGTGTGAATGGATAATGAATTTCATTGTCATTATAGTCCAACTGAATCATTTGTCAAGGTGGCAGGGAATGTTCCGGGGTGTCGATGGTTGGCCCTGGGAAAGGATGAGATGGGCAGTGCTGCACGTCATCAAAATCTGCAGGAGTATCGGACTGCTAACCTATCCCCATAATTACGCTGGAGGCCTTGAACATCGCCCAAACAGGGTCCTCTGCTTTCAGGGAGAGGACTTTAGCACATTCGTTTGTAATAATAGCACTAATGGTATCTTCCCCCGCGATTTCTACTTTAACTTCTGTGTTTACGGCACCTGCCGCGAGGCTGACGATTTTGCCACGTAACTTGTTGCGGATGCTGACCTTCATCTTCTGACGGCCGACTCCGAGGATTACCGAGCCAGCCTTGACAATTGCATAGGCTTCTCTTCCCGGTGTCAAGCCCAGTGAGCAAACGCTTTCATTAGTTATGATCGCGACAAGATGTTCTCCACTCTTCAAGGTAAGAGTTACTTCGGATCTGACTTCGCCGGTTATGATGTTTTCGATTGTGCCGGCGAAGATGTTCCGGGCGCTGGCCTGTTTTGAAATCTTTTTAATGAATTTTTCCAGGCTGTGTTCGTCTACGTCACCCATTTTGTCTTCCAGGTTTGTGAGAAACTTTTCGTGCTCTTCCTGGATGATCCTGTACGTTCGTATCAGATCTTTGCCTTCTTCGGTAAGGCGGGTTCCCCCTCCGGATTTACCCCCGGTCATGCGGATAAAGAGCGGCTTCTCTGACAGGTCGCTGATGGCATTGATCGTGTCCCATGCTGTTTTATAGCTGACACCGACAGCCTTCGCCGCCTTACTGATGGATCCGAATTCATTGATCTTTTCCAGAAGGGCGATTCTATCGCTTCCCAGAAACGCCATGTCGGTTTTTTTTAGAGAGACAGTTCCAGCAACCTCTATTTGTTTTCTTGATCTGCGCATATGCGAGTCCAATTGTTCCTTCCTTTGCCAGTTAGGTGAATCCCTTTTGAGGTGCGATTATTACGCTGACGGATCAAGATATTATTCTTGGTACCCTAGGTCCGCTATTTCGCCATTACTTCTGATCGCAAAGGTTTTGCCATTGGGAACTCGGATTGTTGCGTCGACCATCCTGTTATTGGCAAAGCGTGCAGAGAGAACAGAATCTTTTCCCCCTTTCCAGCGATACTGGATTGTGGGCGGTGACGTTTTTCGGGATTCGCCAATTTTGGCTCCGGGCGCCCCTGCCAGAGTGGCAATTTGCTCATAGCTAAGCATGGGCTTGATGCTGGGCAGAAGTCTCTTGTTGAATACCGTGCTTGTCGTGCCCGGGCCATTGGCAGAAGATGTCTGGTTGCATCCGAGAAAAACGACCGCAAAAAAGGTTAGTAAGAGGAGTTTTTTCATGTATCTGTCTCCATGTTTTATAGTGTTGCTGAGATTGACTTCCAGTCGGGATTCAGGGGTGTTCGAGAGACAAGAAAAACTCATCTGCTGGTATGCACTTCACACCGATATTCCTGATGTCGAGTATATTGGCTGCCGCTATTTCCGGGGATTGCGCGGAGGTTGCGTCAGTGATGTTGATGACATGGTAACCATATGCTACAGCATCGTAAATAGTGGTTCGTATGCAGTTTGGGTACTGGGTGCCACAGATGGCCAGGTGCGTTATCCCGAGACGTCGCAGGATGAAGTCAAGCTCAGTATTCATGAAGGCGCTGAACCGCTGTTTGACGATGCGGTATTCTCCGGGGAGGGGCCTCAGCTCTTCCACTATGTTGCACCCTTCGGTTCCGGGAATGACATAGCGTCGATTCTTCAGAAAACTTTCAAGCCGCGTAATCTCCACATCGCTTCCGTCAGGTCGATACTCGCGCACGATGTGAAATACTGGAAGTACTCTTGCCCGAAAATAATCGAGCAGCATTCTGATGCGGGGGATTGTCGCGAAAGCACCCGCAACACATGCCGAAGCACCGGGAAGGACAATGTCGTTCTGCATGTCGATAATGATCAGCGCGAAATTTTGTTTGGACATGTGGCACCTCCAACGAATGCGGAGACTTGATAAGAAAGAAATAGCGTCAGCTATCTTTGTAACAAACCCGCGTTATATAAGCAAATGGATAATCGTTTGGACCTGGGTTCTGAGGTCTTTTTCCAGACCGTGATTACGGTACGCAATTACAGCGAAAACTATGGTGAAAGGCACGGACCCGCCGGGTGGTGAAAGTGAATTCGTTGGCGGTGGGAAATCCTGTTTCAGATATCCAGGACAACGGTTGCTGTCCAGCCTTTTTCATTTTGCTCGATACCAAAATGGTGGAGCGTTACGGCCTTCACGTCCGTGAGCAAGGGATGGTGTCCCTGGATCATGGTTTCGCCTGCAGCTTCTGCTGTGAGCATCAGGGGTGATCTGGCAAGGTCTATGTGCAGAGATCTCATGCGGAGCAAAAGGCGGCGGCTATCCTTGAAGTAGATGATTTCCTGCAGGAAATCAAACAGGAGCATGTCCAGTTCGTCGTTTTCCAGGTGGATTGAGATGCATTCTCGCGCACTGATGGTTTCTGGGTTCTCTATCATCACCCCGATGGTGGCCTCCGCAGCAGAGAGAAATGTTTCCTCGACCGTTTCTCCACAGGCTTCGAAGGCCGCATCGGCAGTTGCAATATTTTCCAGGTAGCGGAACGGCATAGTCACTCCTAGCCCTTAATGTTGCCGAGGGGTACGAGGCGGACGATGCGTTTGCTGAGTCCGGCCAGTTCTGTCGCTTCCACCACATCATCGACGTTCTTGTACGCGGCACCCGCCTCTTCCGCGAGGCCGCCCCAGGATGCGGTCCGAACATAGATGCCGCGTTCTTCCATTTCTCGCTGCAGTTTCTGACCGCGGAAGAGTTTTTTTGCCTGGTGGCGACTCATGGCTCGTCCGCTGCCGTGGGCAGTGGTGCAGAAGGTTTCTTTTGCACCGAGGCCGGCGAGGATATAGGATCCGGTTTCCATGCTGCCGCCAATGATAACTGGCTGACCGGTTTTGCGGTAGCGATCAGGGAGTCCCTCCAATCCGGGGCCGAGGGCACGAGTGGCACCTTTCCGGTGGACGAGTATTTCTTTTTTTTTGCCGTGTACCGAGTGTGTTTCAAGCTTGGCGGTATTGTGGGACACATCGTAAACCATGTTCATCCCCAGGTCTTCGGGAGAACGATGGAAGATGTTGGAGAAGACTTCACGGATGCGGTGGAGGATTACCTGGCGATTAGCAAATGCCATGTTTACCGCGCATTTCATTGCCGCAAAATAGTCCTGGCCTTCGCGGGAGTGAAACGGGGCGCAGGAAAGTTCACGGTCTTTGACCTTGATGCCGTATTTTTTTTCTGACACGCTTAAAAAAAGTTTAAGATAATCTGTTGCCACCTGGTGACCGAAGCCTCTGCTGCCACAGTGGAACATGATAGCCACTTGGTTTGGCCGGGTAAAACCGAATGCCCGGGCGGTTTCCTCGTCATGCACGTTCTCCGGTTTCGCTACCTGAATTTCCAGGTAATGATTGCCGGAACCGAGAGTTCCAATCTGATCGAAGCCCCTCTCTATGGCCTTTTCACTCACGCTCGATGCGTCTGCTCCCGAGAAACAACCTCCTTCCTCGGTCATTTCCAGGTCCTCCTGCCAGGCATAGCCGTTTCGCAGGCACCATCGGGAACCCATCTCTGCCACTCGGCGAAACTCATCGTGGGAAATCTTGACGAACCCGGTGCTGCCGACACCTGAAGGGATCCGTGTGAAAAGGGTATCCACAAGTCGATGAATCTCTGGTTTTACCTCATCGAGGGTGAGGTTGGTGAGGACAAGTCGCATCCCGCAGTTGATGTCGAAACCGATGCCGCCAGGGGATATTACTCCGGACTGTGGATCCATTGCCGCCATGCCACCGATGGGGAATCCATAGCCCCAGTGGCCGTCCGGCATGCAATACGCATAGTTGATAATGCCTGGCAGGCAGGCGACATTGGTGATTTGGTCGAATACTCCCTGGTCCATCTGTCGCAGAAGTTTTTCCGTGGCATAGATGCGAGCCGGAACCAGCATGCCTGGTTTGTAGGAGACCGGAATTTCCCACAGGACGTCGGAAATTTTAATAATTGAAGGCGGAATAGTCATAATTTTTCCCTCTGCACTGTCGGTGGCATCTGGGAAGGATGGAAAGTATTTTGTTCCTTTTATATAATTATACTACAGTACTCTCCATCCGTTTGAGGATACATTCACGGCACGATACTACCGACATGAGGCTTTTTGGAAATGACAAGACCCGCAGGATAAACGTCATCAGACTGCGGGTCTTTACTGCTGAACGGATGCTGGTGCCGATGGGAGGGGTTGTCGGGATTACGCTGTCAGGTGACTGAACCCTCTCGTTTTTTACGCTCGATGAGGTTGGTGAAGGCGTCGTCCAAGTAGCTGGTCTCTTTGCGTATTTCTTCTGGTACTCGTGACGCATAGAGGTTGCGGGCCTCCTGAATGTCGTGGGACATGACCTCGAAGAAGTTGTCGTTCCGGATGCCCTCTTCCACCGCAGCCTGGTTATACAAGACAATGTCCGAAACGATGAGGCGGGCCAGCCTCTTTGCTTTTTCATGCATCGGAGATACGCTTGGTTGTTGAGGGGTTGGTTCTTCTTTTTTCTGCTCGGGTTTCCGAACTGTCTGGCGAAGCAGTGCGGTAACCTTTTCAATTACCTGCTCATTTTGGGTTTTTGCCGCGGCTTCGCTTTCCGCCAGCTTCTTGCCGGTTGTCTCCATAAATGAATTCAGCGCTGCTCGCAGCTCTTCATGGAGTTGCGAGATCTTCAGATCCTTTTCTTCGCCGCTCTTGCGAATTTCTTCCTTGAGGTCACTTTCGGTGCTTGCCAGTTTCTGTTCAAGAGCATGTAGCTGTTCCTGCGCCTTATGAATAGTTTTATTTGCGGAGCTTGCCTGTAATCGCATCAGAATGAGAAGGACAACTGTTAGTGCGACAGGGAGGATATAGGGTGCAAAATTCATCACGGCATATTTCTCCTTTCGATTTATTCTAAAATGTGGCACATGGACGGACGAGAAAGAATTTGCTGCTTTGCCGGACCGTTCCAGAGGGGTTGTTAACGGGAAAACTCCTTTACCCAGTTTTCGAAGATCACGACCTTGTGATCACCGTGTTTTTGTAGTGCTTTTTTTATCTCTTCGATCGATTTTTCTGCATGAAGTTGTCCCGGTTTCTTGGAATAGAAGAGATCAGCGAAACAGATGATTTTTTCTTCCACCGTTACCGGGACCATCTCCCTCTTGGGAAGGGGCAGTTGTTGCTGGACAATATCTTTAATGCCGATGCCGACGCCGATATGGCGTTCGCACACCAGTGCATGGGCTGTCAGTCCTTCTGTTTCCAGAATCTGCCGGCCGAGAATCCCGTGACAAATATAAGGCGCATTCCCGTGGCAAGAGATCCGTGGAGCATGGATCAGTGAGATGCCGATATCATGGAGGAGAGCTGCTTCCTCGACAAAGTCAACGTTTATAATGGGATCCGACAGGGAACGGGCTATGGTGACGGCTTTAGCCGCAACCATTTTACTGTGTTCGAGCACTATTTCGAAAGCTTCCCGGTTTTTGCCGAAATTCCTCTGCAAGATAGAAATTGCATTCACGAAGATTTCCTTTTTTAGGCACTTAGCGTATTATTATACCGGCTGAAGGCATGTGTCAATCGCACAGTCCCTTGTTTTCTTCTCGAGAGCGAAAATCAGATAGGGTTTTTCATGGAAATTAAAGAATCAGACATTCAAGTGGAGTTTTTTCGAGGGTCCGGACCTGGCGGTCAGCATCGGAATGTTACTGACTCAGCTGTACGGATTCGCCACCTTCCCACCGGGATCGTTGTTCAGGCGAGTGAGAGTAGGTCTCAGTTCCAGAACAGAGGGCGTGCCATGGAGAGGCTGCGTAAGGCGCTTGCCCGTCGCGAGATGACGGTCAAAAAAAGAACTTCCACTAAGGTCCCCAGGCGTGAACGTGAAAAAAGGCTGGTTGACAAGAAAGGTGCGGCTGCAAAAAAGAAGAGACGTTCTATTCCCGACCATGAAACGTGAATTTGTGGATTTCTTGGTACTGTTGCACTGCCGTGCTTTTGTCTGTTCCTGGAAACTACTTCATCCCCTCTAACCGGACGTCAGTGAAAAACCCTCTTTTCTTGACCTTCTATAGGGATATGTTCTATTCTTACTTTGTTTCCATCCGGAAACGGTCCTTTTTCGCCCTGACAGCGTCAATCAGCGGTCTTGTTTGTGCGACGTACAGTAGTACGTCTCCGCACAGTCCCTTGATTTTCTTGTCAGGACAAAAAAATCCTCGTTTCCGAATTGGAAACCGCTAATTTCGCATCCGGAGTTTTCGGATGGAAACTACTTAATTGTGGATTTTGTCGGATACGGGAGTTGTTTTTTCGTATTTGTTCCTGTTGTTGCGGAACGCTTTACACAAAAAGATCTGTAAGACGGAAACGAAGGGTGTAAACGAAAATATGCGCGATGATACAATGAAAAGGCCTGCCTGGGATGAATATTTTATGGAGATTACCCAGCTCGTTGCCCGACGTTCCACCTGTCTCCGCAGGCATGTGGGCGCAGTACTGGTCAAGGATAAGAATATACTCACCACCGGGTATAACGGAGCTCCCTCAGGTGTTGCCCACTGTCTCGAAGTCGGCTGCCTGCGAGAGAGGCTTTCCGTGCTTCCTGGAGAACGTCATGAACTTTGCCGCGGTCTCCATGCGGAGCAGAATGCCATCATCCAGGCGGCAAAGCATGGGACCAATATCAATGGTGCTACTCTCTATTGTACGACCATGCCCTGCATCATTTGCTCAAAGATGCTCATCAACGCCGGAATTCGACGTATTGTTTACCAGCAGGGATATCCTGATACGCTTTCAGAACAGATGATTGAGGATGCCGGGATAGAAATGGTCAAATTCGGAGAGAATGATTCGAGAGAGAGGGTAGGGGAATGAAGTGTCCCTTTTGTTGTCATCCAGCAAGTAGAGTCGTTGACTCACGCCCGGAAAAGGGCGGTGCAGCAATCCGACGCCGCAGGGAATGTGAGGTGTGCGGCAAGCGGTTTACCTCCCACGAGCGGGTGGAAGAAATTTTACCCATGGTATTAAAAAAGGATGGTAGGCGTGAAACGTTCGACCGTTTGAAGCTGATCTCAGGTATCAAGAAGGCCTGTGAAAAGCGGCCCGTTTCGGTGGAAGAGATCGAGAAGATGGTCGACCGGCTCGAAACCCGGCTTCAAGAGGGCACTGATCGTGAAGTCTCAACTACTACCATCGGGGAGTGGTTAATGGCTGAACTTCACGAGATTGACGAGGTTGCCTATGTTCGCTTTGCTTCGGTGTATCGTTCTTTTAAGGACATCAATGAATTCATGTCAGAACTTCAGGATCTTCTCAAGGTTGCCAAAGGGTAACCCCTTTCTTTTGCCGGTAGACCACGCTCATGATTGTTTTTCAAAATAAAATGATGAGACGGGCACTTGCTCTTGCCCGCCGGGGGCTTGGCCGGACGTCTCCAAACCCTGCTGTTGGCTGTGTCATTGTTCGGAACGGTGAGATAGTTGGAGAAGGCTGGCACCGGAAAGCGGGCACGCCCCATGCTGAAGTGCATGCTCTCCACCAGGCAGGGGCTCGGGCTCGAGGGGCCGATGTCTATGTGACGCTGGAACCCTGTTCTCATCATGGCAGAACTCCACCCTGCGCCGATGCTTTGATCAAGGCTGGTGTAGCTCGGGTCTTTGCCGGCATGACCGACCCGAATCCGGTTGTATCTGGACGGGGACTGGCCCTGCTTCGTGATGCCGGTATTGTCGTGGAGAGCGGAGTCCTTGAGGCGGAGTGTCAGCTGCTGAATGAGGCATTTGTCAAACATGTTACCAGCGGATTACCGTTCGTAATTCTAAAGAGTGCCATGACCCTTGATGGGAAAACCGCAACGGCAACCGGCGATTCTAAATGGATAACGTGTGAAGAATCAAGACGATATGTGCATACGCTTCGATCACGGGTTGATGCGATCATGGTTGGTGTTGGCACGGTTATCGCCGATAACCCCCAGCTTACCTGCAGGATGGTTCGGGGCCAGGACCCTCATCGGATAGTTGTTGACAGCCGGCTACGGACGCCGCCTAAGGCCTCGCTTTTTCACCTGGACTCGCAAGCAAAAACGATCCTTGCAACCGTTGAGAGTGACCCGGTAAAAATCTCGATGGTGCAGCGTCTCGGTGCAGAGACTCTTCTCTGCAATGAGCTAGAAGGACGGGTTGACTTGGAGGACCTGTTCCGCAGGCTTGGTGCTTCTGGAATTCAGTCGATTCTTCTGGAAGGGGGCCGAGAACTGGTTGGAACTGCACTGAGAAAAGGTCTGGTGGACAAGTTTTTACTCTTTTATGCCCCGAAATTCGTTGCCGGTGCGGATGGGTTTGGCTTATGTTCCGGACGGGGTGTTGAGCGGATGGGGGATGCGTTTACACTGAGGAACACCAGTGTACGACGCTTTGCAGAGGATTTTCTCGTTACTGGATATCCGGAGAGACAATGTTTACAGGACTAATAGAGGATGTGGGTAAAGTACTTGGCTTGGATCGAGCCGGTGCGGGAGCGCGACTGCATGTGTCAAGTGCCCTTCCCCAGAATGAAATAACTCTCGGGGATTCCATTGCCATTAACGGCGTATGTCTGACCGTCGTAGAGAAGTCTAGCGGGCGTCTTTCCTTCGATGTGTCTCCAGAGACCCTGGAAAGAACATTATGTAAGGCTTTGAAACCCGGCAGCTTCGTTAATCTCGAAAGGGCCCTCCGTTTCGGCGACAGGTTGGGGGGGCACCTTGTCAGTGGCCATGTGGACTGTATTGCGGTTATTCGTGAACGTCGTGAGGTTTCCGGCAATTATCTGTTTTCCTTTCAGCTTCCTCCACGCAGCGCACGATATCTCATCGAGAAGGGCTCCGTGGCCATTGATGGCATTAGCCTTACGGTAAATACTGTTGCTGAAGACGGCTTTACCATAAACATCATTCCCCATACTGCGGAGCATACCACGCTGCGCTTTCGCGGCCCGGGGGACCAAGTGAATATTGAGACAGATCTTATCGGTAAATATGTAGAGCGTCTCCTTTCAGGTAAGGAAACGGGAGGGGAAAAGGGGGTGTCTCTGGAACTGCTTGCGAAAAGTGGCTTTTTGTGAGATACAATATTGTTTTGATTTTTCGAGAAATGAGGGTTTCTGAAGACTATGCCGGTAGCTACGATAGAAGCAGCCATAGAAGATATTAAGCAAGGCAAGATGGTAATTCTTGTTGACGATGAGGATCGCGAGAACGAGGGTGATCTAACCATGGCCGCAGAAATGGTGACGCCCGAGGCCATAAATTTCATGGCCAGATACGGTCGTGGACTAATCTGCCTGACCCTGACCGAGGAGAAGTGTGACCAGTTGCGACTTCCCCCAATGGTTGAGAACAACACCTCTGCTTTCAGTACTGCCTTCACCGTTTCCATAGAAGCGAAGAAGGGGGTTACAACCGGGATTTCAGCAGCAGACCGTTCTCACACGATACTTACCGCTGTTGAGGATGGTGCGAGTCCGGAAGATCTTTCACGTCCCGGCCATATTTTTCCACTTCGTGCCAGGACTGGTGGCGTGCTTGTTCGAACCGGCCAGACCGAGGGTTCTGTTGACCTCTCCCGCCTTGCAGGACTGAAACCGGCAGGTGTGATCTGCGAGATCATGAATGATGACGGTACCATGGCGCGTCTGCCGCAGTTGAGGAAATTTGCCAAAGAGCATGGCCTGAAAATATGCTCCGTCGCCGATCTGATTGCCTATCGGATGAAACATGAATTGTTGGTGAAGAAGGCTGCCGAGGTGCTGTTGCCGACCAGGTTTGGAGATTTCCGGGCGGTTGTCTTTGATAATGACGTTGATAATATGGAACATCTCGCCTTGATCAAGGGTGAAATAACAGGGGATGCTCCCATCCTCGTCAGGGTCCATTCCGAGTGTCTCACCGGAGATGTGTTTGGCAGTTGCCGCTGTGATTGTGGTGACCAGCTGCAGCATGCCATGGAGATCATTGAAGCCGAGGGACGAGGCATTCTTCTTTATATGAGACAGGAAGGGCGTGGTATTGGCCTCACGAACAAGCTTCGTGCCTATGCTTTGCAGGACCAGGGTAAGGATACCGTTGAGGCTAACATCGAGCTTGGCTTTAAAGATGATCTGCGCGACTATGGAATCGGCGCCCAGATTCTCGTTAGCCTCGGTGCAAGGAAAATTAGGCTCATGACAAACAATCCAAAGAAAATGGTGGGCCTCGAAGGATATGGTATCAACATCGTTGAAAGGGTGCCGATCGAGATCGAAGCAACCGTGTGCAATCTGAAATACCTGAAGACAAAACGGGAAAAAATGGGACATATGTTGGAAAATCTCTGACCATTTTTCTTGCAGAATGCTTGTTGAATAGATGCTAACAGCAATAATTACCGGGAGATTTTACTATGCCTACCTATATTGAAGGGAAACTTGACGCCAGTGGATTGTCGTTTGGGATACTCGTGAGCCGTTTTAACAGCTTTATTAGTGAACGGTTGCTAGAGGGTGCTCTGGACGCTCTGCTGCGTCACGGTGCTGCTGACGAAAAAATCGTTGTTGCTCGGGTGCCGGGGGCGTTTGAGATCCCTCTGGTGGCGAAGAAAATGGCTGAAAGCGGAAAGTTCGATGCCGTTATCTGTCTTGGTGCGGTAATACGGGGGGCAACCCCCCATTTCGACTATGTGGCCTCGGAAGTAACCAAGGGGATTGCCCATGTTTCTCTGGATAGCGGCATCCCCGTGGTATTCGGCGTTCTAACCACAGACAGCATTGAACAGGCCATAGAAAGGGCCGGGACAAAGGCTGGTAACAAGGGCTTCGACGTTTCTGTTACGGCCATAGAAACTGTTAATCTTCTGAGAGGACTTGCGTAGAGTGGGTGCAAGACGTTTAGGCAGGGAGATGGCGCTACAGATGCTCTATGCGTCAGACTTGAATCCCGCCAATGAGCATCCATTTATCCCGCGCGAACTTGAAGATTCAAGGACCCAGTATGAATCTGTCGACTTTGCCGAAGAGTTGGTTAAGGGCGTTACGGAAAACCGTACCACAATTGACGAGCTGCTAACCGCCAAGTCCAAGAATTGGTCTCTTGTTAGAATGGCCCGGGTGGATCTGAGTATACTCCGGATCGCCATTTTTGAGTTGCTTTACCGCAGCGACATACCTAGAAATGTTACAATCAATGAGGCAATTGAGGTAGCCAAGAAATTCGGCACCGAAGATTCCCCATCGTTTATCAACGGAATTCTCGATGAAATCGCAACTGGCCTGACAAGCAAAAACTAGTTTAGCGGCTATGGTTGCTGTCTTCCAGCATTCATTCGTGAGGTGTTATGAAAGAAATTGGAGTAGGACTACTTGGGTTCGGTACCATTGGTGCCGGCGTTGTGAAACTGCTGGGGCAAAATGCTTCTCTTATCGAGGAAAAACTCGGGGCACGGTTACGTTTGCGGAAAGTTGCGGACCGTGATATCACAACAGACCGTGGTGTCGTTGTTGAGCCTGGGGTTCTTACTCAAAATGTGGATGAAGTTCTTTCCGATCCCAAAATATCCGTGATTATAGAGCTGATTGGTGGATATACAGTTGCAAAAGACTTCATTCTGAGAGCCATTGAAAATGGCAAACATATTGTAACAGCCAACAAAGCGCTGCTTGCCGTTCACGGTGAGGAGATCTATGCTGCCGCAGTCCGCAAGGGTGTTGAGGTGCGCTACGAAGCTGCGGTCGGAGGCGGAATCCCTGTTCTTTCTGCCATAAAAGGCAATATGGCAGCGAACAAGTTTGGCACCGTGCTCGGCATTTTGAACGGCACGTGCAACTATATTTTGACTAAAATGACCCAGGAAGGGGCTGATTTCAGTGACGTGTTAAAGAAAGCACAGGAACTGGGTTATGCGGAAGCCGACCCCACATTTGATATTGAAGGGGTTGATACGGCACATAAACTTGCGATTCTTGTCACGCTCTGTTTCGGGACCCGGGTTAATTTTGCTGATATCTATACTGAGGGTATCAGTGCTATTTCGGCAATAGATATAAATTATGCCAAGGAATTTGGCTTCAAGATCAAGTTGCTTGCAATTGGGAAACTGGACGGAGATCGTGTTGAAGCACGTGTTCATCCCACGATGATTCCTTTAAACTATCCTCTCGCGGATGTCGATGGTGTCTTCAACGCCATCAGGCTGACCGGTGATTTTGTCGACACTGTCATGTTTTACGGTCGAGGCGCGGGGATGGATCCGACCGCCAGTGCTATTGTTGGCGATGCTATGGCCATTGCCCGCAATCTAATGGTGGGAGTAGGTAGAAGGAGTGCCCCGCTCGGATACCTGGATACAAAGCTGAAAAACCTCGAGATAAAGCCGATAGGGGAAATTGTCGGTAAATATTACATTCGCTTTAGTGCTTTTGATAAACCTGGCGTTCTGGCTAGAATTGCAGGCGTACTTGGGAACAATGAGATCAGCATTGCATCAATGATCCAGAGTGCCCGGATTGCAGACGAAACGGTGCCGATCGTTATTATGACCCACGAAGCTTCCGAAAGTGGCATTCGAAATGCACTGAAAGAAATTGACTCTTTTGACTTTATTAATGAAAAAAGCAAGCTAATTAGAATTGAAGACTACTCTCGATTATAAAGAATTGCACGATTATGCTAAACTGGTACGACTTGTTAATTATTGCAAGGACACATCCGGTTGACGTCGTGGGTTTGATTGGCTTCTCGATGCAGGATTCTTGTGTGGCAATCTATGCCGGGGTTGGAACTGGAGTGAGTGGAAATGTTTAAGAATATGCGGCTGGTTCCCCTGCTAATGTTGGCCATGCTTGTGGTTGCGGGCTGTCTGCCTAAGAAAGTGCCTCCTCCTGCAGTTGTGCGACCGGTGAAGGTTGCCGTGGTACTTGGAGCCGGCGCAGCGAGGGGCTTTGCACATATTGGTGTTCTCAAGGTGCTCGAGGCAAACCGTATCCCTGTTTCTATGATTGTTGGGACAAGCGCAGGGAGTTTCGTCGGGAGTCTCTCTGCCTATGGTTTTACCGCATACCAATTGCAAAAAATATCATTCGATATCGAGCAGGCTGATCTTGTTGATTATACCATTCCCGACAATGGTTTTATTAAAGGTGAAAAGCTTGAGGGATATATCAACCGAATGCTACGCAACACTCCAATGGAAAAGCTGAGAGTACCCTTTTATGCTGTTGCAACAGACATACAGAGCGGCAAGGAAATGGTCTTTGGTTCGGGAAATACCGGAGTTGCCGTCAGGGCGAGTTGCTCGATTCCTGGGGTTTTCTCTCCTGTCATCATTGGTGGGAGGATGTATGTAGATGGTGGTGTGGTGAGTCCTGTCGCGGTTGACGCCGCCTTACGTCTTGGCGCTGACGTGGTCATTGCCGTTGATATATCCGGGGACGGTGAGGCGCCTAAGCCACAAGGAACCCTCAGTACTATTCTCCAGTCAATCGGGATCATGTATGAGCAAATATCCGCTCAGCAACTCCAGAGGGCGGATGTTGTAATTAAACCGAATGTATCAAAAATCGGCTCTTCGGATTTTTCAAAACGCCACGAGGCCGTACTTGAAGGGGAACGCGCGGCAACGGCAGCGATACCGGCTATCAAAGCTGCTATTTCCCGGGCAAAAACCGAATGAGGAAAATATAGTTTATTTGCGTAAATCAGAAAGAAAACTGGATTTAGACTCCCTATGAAAAGCAGTAATTCCAAGAACAGAATTAAGCTTCAGGCTCCGGCAAAGATAAATTATCTGCTTGATGTGCTACGCAAGAGACCGGACAATTATCACGACTTGCGGATGGTAATGCAGCGTATTGCCTTGAGTGATGAAATTGAAATATCACTTTCTGATACTCCGGGAATTCGAGTGTACTGCGATCATGCAGATGTACCGGATGGTCCTGCCAACATTGCTTGGCGTGCTGCAGATACTCTTCTTGCAAAGACATCTAACTCCGCTGGTATTGATATTTTTATTGTCAAGAAAATCCCTATGGCTGCTGGCCTGGGGGGCGGGAGTAGTGATGCCGCCACGGTTCTCATGGGGCTCAATGACCTTTTGAATCTTAAGTTGACGGATGAAGAGTTAATGTCGGTGGGTGTAAAGCTGGGGGCAGATGTTCCCTTCTTTATATTTAAAAAAACTGCGCTAGCGGAGGGGATTGGTGATCGTCTCTCTGTGGTAGAAGGCCTTCCACCAGTATGGCTTGTTTTGGTTAATCCGAATATTCATGTGTCCACAGCGTGGGTATATAAAAATTTAAGGTTGACAAAGAAAGTAGATGTGGATAAACTGCTGAAGTTTAGCAACAGGGTCGAGGATGTCTGCTCACTTTTGTCCAATGATCTTGAATCAGTTACCATCGGACGTTTTCCTGTTATTCAGGAAATAAAGGATGCATTGCTGGCAAATGGCGCACAAGGCGTGCTCATGTCCGGCAGTGGTCCTACGGTGTTCGGTGTTTTTGCGGATGAACAGCAGGCGAGCGCTTGCCAGGGGGAAATCAGCCGAAATTCGGAATGGTACTCCCTTGTTACTCGCACAATATGATGAATTTCCCTGTTGGGGCGTCGCCAAGCGGTAAGGCACTGGATTTTGATTCCAGCATTCCCAGGTTCAAATCCTGGCGCCCCAGCCACCTTTTTTGTTGTGATTATTCTTCGAATGTTTTGAGGTAGTGATGGAAAACAAGATACGTGTATTTTGCGGCAATTCCAACCCGGTTCTCGCAGTCATGATTTGTGAAAAGCTTGGTGTCCCTCTTGGTCAGGCAAAAGTAAAAACATTTTCTGACGGCGAAATCAGAGTTGAAATCGGTGAGAATGTTCGCGGCAGAGACGTATATATTATCCAGTCCACCTGTTCACCTACGAACAACAACCTCATGGAGTTACTGATCATGATGGATGCCCTGAAGAGGGCTTCAGCTGCTACGATTACTGCAGTAATTCCTTATTACGGTTATGCACGCCAAGATCGCAAAGTGGCGGCCCGATCTCCGATTACCTCAAAGCTTGTTGCAGATCTCTTGACAACTGCTGGGGCCGATCGAGTTGTGACGATTGATCTTCATGCCGGACAGATTCAGGGGTTCTTTGATATCCCCGTAGACAACCTGTATGCGGCATCAGTAATCCTTGAATATTTGCGGAATAATTTTGTCAGTGATACGACGGTCATTGTGTCTCCTGATGCGGGAGGTACGGAGCGCGCCAGGGCCTTTGCCAAGCGGCTTGGTTCTTCTCTTGCAATTATCGATAAACGCAGGTCCGGACCTAATATTTCTGAAGTGATGCACCTGATCGGGGATGTGAGTGGAAAGGTTGCCATTATTGTTGATGATATGGTTGACACTGCAGGTACCCTGACTCAGGCGGCAAAGGCACTCAGTGAGCAAGGCGCAACGGCGATTTATGCCTGTGCGACTCATGGTGTTCTTTCAGGGCCTGCGATTGAAAGAATCGAAAACTCCGAAATTCAAGAGATGGTTATTACTGATACTATCCCGCTCTGCGAAACAGCAGCACGATCCCGTAAAATCAAGGTGCTTTCCGTTTCGGGGCTCCTTGCCGAAGCAATTTTACGAATTCACAACAATGAATCAGTGAGTTCCCTTTTTGTGTAAGAAACACTATCTTTACATGCGATCTGTGTGGAGTGAAACCTGATACGGAGGTTATATGGAACAGAGAATTCTCACAATTGAAGCAAGGGATAGTCTGGGTAAAAATGCTTGCCGGAGGCTGCGAGAAAATGCAAAGGTTCCTGCTGTTGTCTACGGCAAGGGTATGGAATCTGTTGCAGTTACAGTTGACAGGAAAGAGCTGGAATTAGCTATTGCGGGGGAAGGTGGCATAAATAATCTGATTACTTTGAAGAGCTCAGGGCCTCTCGATGGTAAAGTAGTGATTGTGGCAGACCTTCCTCGTCATTGCCTCAAAAACAGAATGCTACACGTTGACCTGCACAATATTAACTTGCAAGAGACAATCAAGGTGAAAGTTCCTGTTAGCATAACCACTGTTGCCAAAGGAATTAAAGAGGGCGGCATCCAGGATCTCGTGAGGCATGAAATCGAGATTGAATGTCTTCCTGGTCAGATCCCTGAGCATATAGATATAGATGTTTCTGCTCTGGGTGTTGGCGACTCGTTGCATATTTCCGACTTGGTGTTACCAGCTGGTTTGAAAGTGCTTGATGATCCGAATATAACCATTGTCAACATCCTCGGCAAGTCACAAGGTGTGGAAGAAGAAGTCGTCGAAGCTGAGTAAATCTGTGTTGACGTTTGCTTTGGAATATGAAACATGGCAGTAAAACTTCTAGTAGGACTGGGAAACCCCGGCTCACGATACCAATGGACCCGCCACAACGCGGGTTTCATGGTTTTGGACAGACTTTCTCATCTGTCAGGAATACCCGTTGTAAAGAAAGGGGCTTCCGGTCTAAATGGGGAAGGGTTCTGGAGCGGCCATAAGCTTCTTCTTTTAAAACCACAGACTTTTATGAATCTTTCTGGCCGTTCTGTTGCAGAGCTAGCCAGATTTCATAAAATTTCCTGTGAAGAGATTTTAGTGGTGCATGATGACCTTGATATTCCTTTTGGGAGTATCCGCTTGAAAAAAGGTGGTGGACATGGAGGTCATAACGGTCTTCGATCCATTCTTGCCACTTTTAGCGCGGGGGATTTTATCCGTCTAAGGATAGGCATTGGGCGTCCGGTTCATGGCGATGTTGTTGATTATGTACTACATCCTTTCTCTGCTAGCGAGATGCAAGACCTGCCGTTTGTTTTGGATGGTGCGGTTGATGTCCTTGAGTCTGTTTTGGTTGTTGGTCTTGAAAAAACAATGAGCCTTTACAACAATCGCGACTACTTGTCCCCGTAGTTTGTTTTGCGGAAACAAGCTATAAAATAAAGAATGTACATTTGGTGAAAAATTAATTTCTTGTAGAATTAGGGTATCTCTGCTAATTCTACTCTTTTGATCGGCGAGAGCCGTTCTCCTTGCTCCGGGATGGTCCGGGGCTCATTAAACCCGTGAGGAGGAAACACATGAGGAGATACGAGACGATTTATATCGTCCAGCCTGACCTTAATGATGATGAAATTAAGGCAATGACGGAGAAGGTGCAGGAAATATTAACCTCAATGAAGGGCATTTGCGGTCGACTTGAGGACTGGGGTGCACGAAAGCTCGCCTACCCTGTAAAGAAATTTTCCCGCGGTCGGTATTTCTACCTGACTTTCGAAGGCGGTTCACCGTTGGTCGCTGAACTGGAAAGACGGCTTCGTCTTGACGACAAGGTGATTCGTTACCAGACTGTCAAGTTAGAAAAGGGCGTGCCAATCACAGCTCCGGTTGTCGAGGAAGCTCCCACTGAAGAAACAGTGGCTGAAGTCGCGGCAGAAACGATACCGACTGAGTCGGCAGAATAATTTATTGGGAGGCTACATATATGAGTGATGAAAGAACACCTTCAAGGCCAAGCAGCGGACCACGCAGAAAAAGAACGTTTCAGCGCAGAAAGGTTTGTCGTTATTGCGCTGACAAGCAGATTAGCATTGATTACAAAGATCCTCGCAGCTTGCGCTCTTTTGTCAGCGAGCGGGGTAAGATAGTTCCACGAAGAATTTCCGGAAACTGTGCAAAACACCAGAGGGAAATAACGGAAGCTATCAAGAGAGCAAGAAACATTGCACTGCTGCCAATTGCTTCCGGGCATGTCATGCCGTAGCAGGCTGTAGAATAACTTTGGATAGCCATCAGCTGATTTGTGTTGTGCTTGATGCCGTGTCTGTCGTAATGATATATCTCGGCTACTTCTACACAATGCGACCCAGTCCTCGGTATTCCACAGGCCTGTTCTACAAGCTTGAGAGGAAGTTTTATAGATGAACAGTGCAGGGTCTGGGATTATTGGTGCGATAGTGAAAGGAAGCCTTCTGACTTTTGTTCTTTTCCTTCTCTATGGCACCATACCCTTTTTGGGTGCCGTTGCTGGTGTATTTGTTCCCTTTCCCTGTATCTATTATTCTCTTAAGTACGGTCGGGTAACCGGCTATGGCATCGTTTTGCTGCTGATTATTTCCCTTGCCGTACTGAATCAGTACAGCTTGCTTCCGTATCTGATTCTCAGTGGTATTTGTTCATTAGCCCTGCCAGAATTTCTAATGCGGGGTAAGGGGAGCACCCAGGCACTATTTTTCACCGTCGGACTGAATATCTGTTTTGCTGCGGGTTTAGCCATAGCTGCTGTAACGCTATTTAATGTTAATATCGATGAACAGGTGCGTAGCATAATTCATGACGCAATGTCCCAGGTTGGCGAAACCTATCGTCAGAGTGGAATCTCCGGGAAAGACCTTCAAGGATTAGAAGATGGTCTGCGGTTACTTGAAAAGTCCTTCGTCAGGCTCTATCCCTCGTTTGTTGTAATCATATTCGGGGTGATAGCCGGGATAAATCTACTTTTGCTGAAAAGAGTATCTGTCTCGCTCAGGAAGGAAATTTCTTTCGATAGTTTTTCACAGTTTCGTAATCCTGACGCTCTGGTATGGTTGCTGATACTCTCTGGTTTTTGTCTCTTAGCAGATAGTTCAGTGCTGACAAACAGTGCTTTGAATATACTGTTTCTCTTGTATTTTTTGTACTTTGTTCAAGGTTTGGCGATTTGTGGCTGGATATCGAAGAAAAAGAATTTACCAAGAGTACTTCAGGTTGTTTTCTATGTGATTTTAGCAGTACAGCCATTATTAACCACGATTGTCGCGGTTTTAGGACTGGCAGATTTGTGGGCTTGTTTTCGCACGCAGAAAAAAAATGAAAACCTGTAAAATCAGGCTAGGGAGGAATTGAAATGAAAGTGATTCTTAAGGAGAATATCGAAACCTTGGGAAGTATCGGTGATATTGTTAAGGTCGCACCTGGTTATGCCAGGAATTACCTCGTACCCAAAGGGTATGCTATTGAAGCAACCACACGAAATGCTAAAGCTCTTGAGCATGCCAAGCGGCAGATGGAATACAAAAAGAATAAGGTGCTTGAGTCGGCAAAGAACCTTCTTGGAAAAATTGAAGCGACTCCATTGATCCTTGTGCATCAAGCTGGTGAGAATGATAAGCTTTTTGGTTCTGTCACGAATATGGAACTTGCAGAGGCTCTCAAGAATCGCGGTCTCGAAATTGATAGAAAGATAATCCTTCTTGCAGACCCGATAAAAAGTCTGGGTGACTATGAAGTACCTGTTAAGCTTCATCCGGAGGTTATTGCAAACCTGAAAGTATCCGTTACAAAGGCTGAATAATATTAATACCGGTATTTGGGGAGTATTCTTTCCCTCTTGTATTTTAAAGCAAAAAAAGCACCCGCTCTCACAGAGAGCAGGTGCTTTTTTACGTCTGCTTCATGGTAGCCGGTTCAGTGTAGAGAACCGGCTACCATGGTGTGTAAGTGGTTATTCAGATTTGTCTGTATAAATGATGCAGTCGATTATAGCATCGACTCGACGGTTTTTCTGTCGTCCTTCAGCAGTTTTGTTGGAGGCAATTGGCTTTGTATAGCCGTAGCCCTTTGTCGAGAGGCGGTCTGCGTCAATCCCGAATTTCTCAATCAGGTAGTTCCGGACACTGTCGGCACGTCTTTCAGAGAGTTTGATGTTGTATTTGTAGCTGCCTCTATTGTCTGTGTGTCCTTCGATGACGGAGGTTGTTTTTGGGTATTTTTGCAGGAACTCGGCAACTTTGCCAATAACTGCGTCGTATTTCGGTTTAATGTCGGATTTGTCGTAATCGAACTCGATCTTCAGGGTCATGCAGATCTTTTCGGGAACGGGTTCCGGCTTAGGTGCAGGAGGAGGACAGACGGGAGGTTCTGGCTTCGGTGCCGGTGGTGGCGGTGGTGGAGGGCATACAGGAGGTGCCGGTTTTTCGGCTGGACCAAACAGGAAGGTGACACCCAGCGATGCTTCCCAATTGTACATCAGGTCGGCTTCCTTCTGCTGGAAGACGGAATAACGGGGATTTGCTCACTTTGAGAAATAACAGGGATATACCTGTACTCCTGCCTCTTTCCCGTTAAAAATAAAGAGTTGACGAACGTCTGCCCTGAGAGCAATGGAGTCGGTAATGAAGTATTTCAGACCGCCACCGACATTTGCAGCTGGAGAATATTGGGTATGTTTGTATTATTGTACTTGACTTGAGTTCCGCCACCGCCCAATGCCAGATAGGGAACCAGTTTTTCAGAGGGCATGAAGTTGTAGAGGAGGTCTAAACGATAGGAGAATGCATACGCATCTCCGTAGCCTCTGGAGGACGTGGTGGGCACGAAGTTCAAAACACCTTCGGCCTCGAAGTTGTTGGTGAAATCGTATCCGAGTCTCAGGCCGAAAACAGGTGCTGCACGAAGGCTTTGAACGCCATCGAACATGTAGCCACCAATGTATGGTGACAGTGAGATTGCCCCAGCGCGCTCTCCTGCTAGGAGTGGCGATGAGGCTGCAAATGAAACGAGCAGTGCAAACAGTAACGGAATTAGAAACTTTTTCATTTTATTCCTCCTTTTGTAGTCAATACCTTGGGAAGGCATCCCTGATGCTGCATTCGTATTGTAATGGATATGAAGGCTAATAAAACTTCTTGAAGCCATTCTGACAAATTATAAAATCTTAAAAAGGATAGCCGCAGTACCTCATGTTGTCAACTGATTACGCTCACTTTTATGTTCATAAAATTAATTATTTTCTTAGCGATGATTTGGCAAATAATTAACGTCTGATAGTACGAACTAGTAACTTTCAAGTATAGGGGTAAATGCATAAAAAATAGAGCTTATTTCGAACCTTGTCAGTCTTGAATAGTCTGGCTGGTTGTCGTAACGGATCTTGGTACCGAAAGCTACAATTTTGTCTCGCAACTGTTCCTCTGGGGGCAAGACAAAGCCTGCAATCGGATGTTTTGCGGGTGTCTTCAAATATATTGACCAAGGTAATCATGCGGGGTATAGTATTCAATTACATTGACGGACTGGCTGCCTGCAACGGTCTGTATTGACAGGGCTTGAAGGGTCACCTTTCACTATCAGTTTCAAACTGGGTTTTCTTGCCGCGACAACTGGTCCGCTTTTTGTTTTGAAATATTGAAATTTTACCGGTGATTTGATGTCGATTGTGAATATGCGAAAACTGCCACCCCAGAGTATTGAAGCCGAGATGTCAATTCTTGGTGGAGTACTTCTGGATAATGAAGCAATTAATAGAGTGCTTGATATTCTTGTGCCCGAGGATTTCTATCGTGAGTCCCATCGAAAAATCCTGAGGGCGATGATAGAGCTCAACGAGCATCGAGAGCCTTGCGATCTCATTACACTTACTACTGTACTCAAAAAAAGAGGCGAAATTGAGGAAGTTGGTGGGGCTCCATACTTGACGACCCTTGTTGACTACGTCCCGACCGCTGCCAATATTGCATATTACAGCAAAATCGTTAAAGAAAAGGCCATTTCCCGCAATCTGATCAGTGCGGCAACCGAAATTGTTACCGACGGCTTCGAGGATCAGGCTGATGTTGATGAGTTGCTGGATAAGGCGCAGAAAGCTATTTTCAAAATCTCAGAGAATAGGATAAATACGCCCTACTTCGCACTGAATCTTATTTTAAAAGATGCCATCAAATATATTGGTGAACTCTATGAGAAGAAAGAGAGCGTCACGGGTGTTCCGACGGGATTTATTGATCTGGACCAGAAGACATCGGGCTTCCAGCGAGGAGATTTGATAATTATTGCGGGCCGACCTTCCATGGGTAAAACCGCTTTTGCCCTTAATATTGCCCAATATGCGGCAGTTCACGCCCAACCAAGTTATCCAGTCGTTGTCTTTTCCCTTGAGATGAGTAAAGAACAACTTGTGACACGCCTCCTCTGCTCCGAGGCACGAGTTGATGCCAGTCGTCTACGCACCGGCCACCTGGTAGAAGGCGATTGGGATAAGATCATGCGCGGAGCCGATAAGCTCTTTGAAGCAAAAATATTCATCGATGATACCCCGGCGATTTCAGTTATGGAAATGCGTGCCAAGGCTCGCAGATTGAAAGCGGAACATGGTATAGGAATGATCGTTGTGGACTATCTCCAGTTGATGAGGGGCGGCAACTCTCCCGAGTCCCGACAGCAGGAAATTTCTGAAATATCCCGTTCGTTAAAAGCGCTGGCAAAAGAATTATCCATTCCGGTCGTGGCACTTTCACAGCTAAACCGAGGTCTCGAAAGCCGTACCGACAAACGGCCAATTATGAGCGATCTCAGGGAGTCCGGAGCAATAGAGCAGGATGCTGACATAATAATGTTCGTGTATCGTGATGAAGTATACAACAAGGAAAATCCCGATGTGAAGGGACGGGCCGAAATTATCATCGGTAAGCAGAGAAACGGTCCCATAGGAACAGTTGATTTAACCTTTTTGGGTGAATATACGCGATTTGAGAATTGCGCAGTTCGCTCTGAGTATTGATAGCCGAAGAGTAATAACACTTGATTGCAGAGATGAGGTACTCATGATAGATCCAACGGCGCGCATCAGTTCTTCCGCACTGATTGAGGCTGATGTCGAGATTGGTCCCAACGTTATCATCGGTGACCAGGCCAGAATCGGATGTGGTACTAGAATAATGGCGAATTCTGTTGTCGGCCCCTGGACGAAGCTGGGAAACAACAATATACTACACTTTGGTGCAATTGTTGGGCACGATCCTCAAGACCTCGGCTATAATGGGGAGGAAACGTACCTGGAGATAGGTAACAGCAACTGCTTCCGTGAGTATGTAACGGTTCACCGGGGAAATCGCGAGGGCACCAAGACCATTATTGGCGACAATAACTATTTTATGGCTCAATCCCATGTTGCGCATAATTGTAGTGTTGGAAACGATACTATCATTGCCGGAGGGTCCCTACTTGCCGGGCATGTCACCATAGATGATAAGGCGATAATTTCCGGTAACTGTGTTGTTCATCAGTTCTGCCACATTGGTCCACTAGCCATGATGAGAGGGCTTTCCAGAACTTCCAGGGATGTTCCTCCCTTTTGCATCATGGATGAGACCCACACGGTAAGAACCATTAACCTGGTCGGACTTCGCAGGAATGGTTATGGTTTGTCACGCGTGCGGGCGATCAAGAATGCTTTCAAACTTCTTTTTCGTTCCGGCCCCAATATGAGAGAGAATGTGGAACGTGCCGAGTTAGAGTTGGAAATAACGGATGATGTCCGATATATGCTTGATTTTATCAAGAACTCAAAAAGAGGGGTGTGTTTCGGCCGAAGCAGAGCCAGTGCAGATTTCGATTAGAGGAAAGGTGAAAAATAATGACGATGTTTAATCCATTGCGGACTCTTCCGGGTCCTGCCGGTTATGGAAAGGGTGATGTCTTTGTCCTTTTTGGTGAGCTTTTTGGTCGTGGCTATGCAAACGGACTTGTGGATGAGGCCCGGAAATCGGGGATGACAATCATCGGCATAACCATGGGAAGGCGCGAGGCGGATGGTTCGCTCCGGCCTTTGACGGATGAGGAACTGGTCGAGTCCGAAAAGGTGCTCGGAGGGAAAATTATCAATATCCCTCTTGAGGCAGGGTTCGATATGGAGCGCTCTGAATCGGGTATAGCTCCTGTTGACCAGTTGAAGGGAATCAAGTCCGATGGCTGGGAATCGGCTGTGCTTGACTGGGAAGCGATTGAGCAGTCCAGATGTGCTGGAATTGCACGTTTCACCACAAATCTTGGCAAAGCGATGACCCTAATAGATTCAATGATCCCGGATGGGGTCAATGTACTATTTTCCCACACTATGGCGGGTGGCATTCCCCGTGCAAGAATTTTTATGCCGGTTCTTAACAGGGTGTTCAAGGGGCAGGGTGAGCGGTTTACGTCCTCCGAGGTTTTCTGGGGAACTGACCTGGGAAAACTTTGCAGCATCTGTTTTGATGAGGTTACTGCCAATACCTTCCAACACCTGATTGATTTCTCCCGCCCCATTCGCGAGCGGATTGAATCCGCAGGGAAAAAAGTTGCGTACACTGCCTACGGCTACCATGGTTGCGAAGTTCTCATAGGAGATGTCTATACCTGGCAGTCCTATACTTCCTATCTGCAAGGTTGGGCAAAGATGCGTCTTGAGGAAATTGCAACAGCAGCGTGGGAAAAGGGCGTGCGGGCTACCGTGTTCAACTGTCCGGAAATCCAAACCAATTCGAGTGCCCTTTTCCTTGGGGTGGAAATTTCCCTCTATCCGTTGCTTACAGCATTAAAGAGGGAAGGGGGCGGTGAGAGTCTTGATCGTATCACGACTGCATGCAACCAGCTTCTCAAGGAAGGAACAACAGTTCCGGACCTGCTGGCCGAAGCGGATCGGTATCTATCTGATGCCCAGCTGAAGCCTTTTCATGAGTTCTCCTCGTGGCCTCATCATAATAACCCGGAACAGGCAGCTTTCATGCTGAACAGTGCCACTAAGATGTTGGATATGAACAAGGACCCGAAAAATATTGTTTGTGCTGAGCTGTCAAGGGCTGTTTTTCAGGCTGTTGGACGGCTGATCAACAGAACATCCTGGGAACCCGGCGCGCCGGTTTACTGGTTGAACCATGATATAGTTGCTCGAGAGCTGGTTGCGGGGGAATAATTCAAGTGTCTGCAGTGAGGTTGGAGCGCTGATGCTCAAAAAAGTCCTTTTGGTTGATGATGCCGCGATGTTTCTTGAGATCCAGAAGGATTTTCTCAAGATGTCGAGTATCAGCGTTCTCTGCGCAAAGGATGGCCAAGAGGCCCTTGAAAAGACCAGGATTCTGCACCCGGATCTTTTGATTATGGACTTGCACATGCCAAGGATGAGTGGAGCTGAGTGTTGTGCAGCTATAAAAGCTGATCCGGCACTTTCTTCCATCCCGGTCATCATGGCTACTAGTGCAGGGAAAGGTGACGATCACGAACTTTGCCGAAAAGCAGGTTGCGACGGCTTGCTGACAAAACCTTTCGATAGGGGGTTGTTCCTCGATACGATCCGCCGCTTCATTCCCGAGTTGGATCGCAGAGAGATTCGGATGCCTTTCGTGACTGCAATACGGTTTCAAGCTTTCCGCGTTACTATGACAGGAACCATCCTGGATTTGAGTGCCCGTGGGATTTTTGTCGCAACGGATTATGATCTTGATGTGGGAACCGAGGTTGTACTTACCTTCTCTCTTTCAGAGGTGAACAATTCCCTCATGCAGGCTAAGGGTGTGGTCCGCTGGAAAAACACTCTTGCTAAAAGAATCAAGCCAGAATATCCCCCGGGTTTTGGGCTCGAATTTATCGCGATTTCTGGGGAATCGCTTTCTGGCTTTCAGCACATCCTGTCAAAAAGTGGCATGTGAAGTTCTCGGGCGAGCAGTCTTAGTGCACCAGTTTTGAAAGTTTTTTGAACTCGGGTGTCCCTGCCCGGTTCAGCAGTTGAAAAAGTATCGTTTCCGTGGAAGAGATGATGGCACCGGCCGATGCCGCCATAGCAAGACCAAGACGCCAGTTCCCCTTTTTCCTGCTTAATACGGCGTCGCTTGCCACATGGACATGATAGCCTTTTTGCAGCAGGTCCAGAACGGTTTGTAGAACACAGATGTGAGTTTCCATTCCGGTAACGATAATTTTCTTTCGACCCGATTCAATAATTCTTGCCACTATCCCTTCATCACCACAGCAGCTGAAACTCATCTTCTCCAGTGGCACGGTTGCGGTCGCCTCTTTAAGTCCCGGCAAGGTAGAGCCCAGCCCGGCAGGGTATTGTTCCGTTACGATAACCGGAATAGTTAATTCCCGTGCGGTCTCGAGGAGAATGGAAACATTTCCGGTTTTAGCTGCAAGGATCTCCGGGTTCATCGCTTTGCACAATTTTTCCTGGATATCGATTACCATCAGGAGTGTTGAACTGGGGTCGATAAAAAAACGGTCAAGATGTTCCATCGCAAATCTCCCCTCGCGTCTTTCTGTGCGTTCGTAAGTCTTCTTAATCTTTCTTTATTTCTATGTCGAGTTCCTGAATCTTCTTTCGCAGGGTATTCCTGTTAATCCCGAGAATTTCTGCGGCTTTCACTTGATTGCCCCTTGTCTTTTCAAGGACAAAGCGGATGAGGGGACGCTCCATTTGTTCAAGTATCAGTCCGTAGAGGTCACCTAACTCCATATTTTCCAGATTTCCGAGGCTTGATCTCAGCTTCATTTCCACTAGGGCCTCAAGGGATAGTTCCTCGTTGCGAGATGGGGAGGAAATGTTCGACCTGAGTCCAGAAAAGTCATCAACTGACAGGTGCGGGTCAGAGGAAAGGATGACTGCACGTTTGATGGCGTTTTCCAACTCTCGGACATTGCCTGGCCAAGAATAAGATGACAGCAGCTCATGGGCCTCTTTGCTACACTGCTTTGTGGGTAATTCCATTTCCGCGCAGGCTTTTTTCAGGAAATACTCCACGAGCAGCGGGATGTCTTCTTTCCGTTTCCGTAAAGACACGAGGTTGATCGGGAGAACGTTCAGCCGGTAGTACAGATCTTCCCTGAAAGTCTTTTCTCTGACACTTACCTCGAGATCCTGGTTCGTTGCTGCGACAATACGGGTGTCAACGTTGATGCTCTGGTTACCGCCTGTTCTGGTTATTTCTTTTTCCTGCAGGACACGGAGAATCTTTGCCTGAAGATCAAGGGGCATGTCGCCGATTTCATCCAGGAAGATAGTTCCCCCGTTAGCCTGTTCGAACTTTCCCAGTTTTCTTTCAACGGCTCCGGTAAAGGCACCTTTTTCAAAACCGAAAAGTTCGCTTTCCAGGAGTTCTTTCGGGATGGCAGCACAGTTGATGGCGATGAACGGCTTGCCAAGCCGCTTCGAGTTAAAGTGGATAGCTCGGGCGATCAGTTCCTTCCCGGTTCCAGATTCACCCTGAATCAGCACGGTAATGTCGCTTGGCGCAACCTTGCCGATGGTTTTGTAAATTTCCCGCATGGCCGGGGAATTACCGATAATGGTTTTCTCCAGTTGGTAGCGGTCTTTGAGCTCCTCTTTTAAAAGAGAGACTTGAGAGGTCATCTCCCGTGCCTTATCGATCTTTTCGATGATAGCATCGATTACATCCAGGTCAAAGGGCTTGGTAATATAGTCGTACGCTCCCCGCTTCATAGCTTCTACGGCATTTTTCATGCTCGCTTCTGCAGTCATGATCACAACAAGGAGTTCTTTTTTGAGCTCTCTGATTTGATCCAGCAAATCCAGTCCGGACAGTCCGGGCATTTTTATATCCAGGATGGCCATGTCATAGTGAGATGACTGAATCATTCTCAGAGCCTCATCTCCATCCTTTGCGAGGTCAACGCTGAAACCTTTTCTTTTGAGGGCCTTGGAGAGGACCCATCTCATGCTTTCTTCATCATCGGCTACAAGAATTTTAGTTAGAGACATATGTCGTTTCCTTCTGTTGTATGGGCTTCAAGATCGAATTGATTGATGTGCGCTCCAGAGACCCTTGAAATGTCCATGGATGGCTGAGTGAAAGAAAGAAACCTTATCGAACAAGGGGAAGCATAACCGTAAAGATCGATCCCTTGCCCAGCTCCGAATCTACCCTGATAAATCCACGATGATCATTAACAATTTTATTGCAGATTGCCAGTCCTAATCCGGTTCCTTTTGATTTTGTCGTAAAGAAGGGGGTGAAGAGATTTTCGAGTATTTCTTTCGAAATTCCGGGGCCGTCATCGACAATGTCGATGACAACCATGCGAGAAAAACGTTCACCCTTCTTGGTCATACTGTAGTCTGAAAGAACCCGCGTTACTATGCGTATATGGCCGGAGTCATTAATCGCCTCAACACAATTTTTGATGAAGTTGAGGAAAAGCTGGGTGATAAGTGCCTCATCTGCCAGAATAGGAGGTATGCTGAGATCGAAGTCCTGGATGAAGGCAATATTCTTTGTTACTGCCGCCCTTTTCTGGAGGGTGACAATATCTCCGATTACCTGGTGTATGTCCACGTGGGACAGTTCCAGTTTCCGCGGGGTCGTAAGGCTCAGGAGTTCTTCCACTATCCGGTTTACTCTTCCAGCCTCTTTCAGCATTATGGAAGTATACTCTCGGAGTTCACTGCCTTCCGGGAGTTCCCGCTCAAGCAGTTGAGCTGCACCTTTGATGCCCCCGAGCGGGTTTTTAATCTCATGGGCAAGACCCGCGGCAAGGGTTCCCAAGGTTGATAGACGATCCGCCTGGCGAACGGCATCTTCCAGTTCCCTGATATTGCTTATGTCTCGCAGGACGAGAACAATGCCGATGCATTCTCCGTTTGCAAGCAAAAGGGGCGAGGTCGATGCATTGACAGGGGTCACATTAGGCCCTTTTTTGAGAACGACATTCTCATGGTCGGAAATTGTCATGCCGCTTTCTGACGTCTTGTCGACCATCTCCAATAGAACATCTTCTCCACGAAAGAATTCAGCAAATCCGCTGCCAACTGCCTGTCGTCGTGAAATGCCGGTGATTTCTTCAGCTGCTGGATTTAGAAAAGTGATCTTGCTCTGCCTGTCGAGAACGATCACTCCATCGCCGACGCTATCGATTACATGTGCAAAATAGCCTTTCAGGCTATGCTCAGTCTCAGTCATGTTCCACCAGGGTAAAAAAATCATTTATAACTTGAAGGAGTTGTTGTTTTCCTCTGATTGAGTTTGCCAGCGAACGAAAACGAGCAGCTCCTGAAAGGCCCTTTACATACCAGGAGAGGTGTTTTCTCATTTCCGCTATGGCAGTATGTTCTCCATAGAGCGTGCAGAGATGTTCCAGATGGGTGAGTGTCGTGGCATGACGCTCTTCTCTGGTTGGGCCAGTAGGAATCTGTCCAGCCAGTCTCTGCGTTGCTTCTCTGAAAATCCAGGGATTCCCCATGGCGCCCCGTGCGATCATGACACCATCGCAACCGGTTTGAGAAAACATATCTATTACATCCTGGCTGGAAAAGATGTCACCGCTACCGATAACCGGTATTGTGACGGCGTCCTTCAGCTCTCTAATGCTCTGCCAGTCGGCGTTTTCGGAGAACATCTGCGCACGCGTACGGGGGTGCAAGGTGACGGCATCACATCCTTCTTCCTCAGCGATGCGACCAATTTCCAGGAAAGACCTTTCAGCGGAATTCCAACCCGTACGGATTTTTATCGTCAGAGGGAGGCGCGTTGCCCTACGAACCGAACGAATAACTTCGGCAGCCTTGAGGGGGTTCCTGAGTAGTGAACTGCCGGCGCCACCTGAGACCACTTTTTTCACCGGGCAGCCCATATTGATATCGATGAGATCACCCTCTGCCTCAAGCATGCGTGCCGCCTCGGCGAGGGAGTCGGGATCATCGCCAAAAAGCTGAATGCCGAGGGGGCGGTCTTGTGGAGAACTCCGCAAAAGAGCGAGGGTATTTTTCCCATTCCGCTTCAGGCCTTCCGCACTGATCATTTCGGTAAAGCACAGGGAGGCACCCTGCGCTCTTGCCAAAAGCCGGAAAGGCAAGTCGCTTATCCCTGCCATCGGTGCGAGGATGAGGGGAGGGGATACCTGAAGGGAGCCAATGGCAAAACTTGTATACATTTAATTATCTCACGGAACGTTGCTATCATGCCTAAATTTTAGGCATGATAGCACAGGGTGCAAAAAAGGCAAGAGTTTTATTGTCTGCATGGAAGGTGTTTTTATGGTTATCTCAAGATAGCCTTACTTCACCTTTACAGTGTCTGGACAGCAGTTGTTGCAGAGAAAAAGAGGGTGGCGGGATAGAGAAATTTAGAACTCCCCGACGCTTGTTGCAATAAATTGGTTTTTCAATTATTATTCCGTGACAAATGTGTCAGTGGAATTTTTTTGTGTTCTAACCCTGACGGAATGTGCGAACGAGGTAGTTTCGTGTTTTTGATCGTTTCGCAATGAAAGAATAGTTTTTATTTTAGTCTGTGTTATGGAGGAATGGGATGGGTCTGCTTGATGGGAAAAAAGCCATAATATTTGGTGTTGCAAATGAAAAAAGTATTGCTTGGTCAATCGCACAGGCATTTAAGGAAGAAGGGGCAGAGTTGGCGCTAACGTATGCAAACGACGCCATTGCCAAGAGAGTTTTTCCTCTGGCGGAAAGCATTGGTGTTACCCATGTTCTTCCCTGCGATGTAACGAGAGATGATGACATTCAAAAGGTTTTTTCCGCGCTTGGTGAAAAATGGGATGGCATCGACATCTTGGTCCACTCACTTGCATTTGCCAACCGGGATGAGCTGAAAGGTTCCTTTCTCAATACCAGCAGGGCCGGATTTGCCCTTGCCATGGATATCAGCGCCTATTCATTGATTGCACTTGCACGGGAGGCGTACCCGCTTATGAAGGACAAGGGCGGGAGTGTCCTGGCCATGACATACTATGCTGCAGAAAAAGTGTTCCCGAATTATAATGTTATGGGGGTTGCCAAGTCAGCCCTGGAAGCAAATGTCCGCTATCTTGCCGAAGCAGTGGGGGGCGACGGTATCAGAGTCAACGCTATTTCAGCCGGACCGGTGAAAACCCTTGCTGCAGCAGGCGTCGGGGGCTTTCATCAAATTGCTGCGCATATCGAAGCCCGCTCGCCTATGCGCTGCAACATCGAGCAGCGCGATGTTGCCAATGCCGCACTGTTCCTTGCTAGTGATCTCTCTCGAAGGGTAACCGGGGGCGTCCACTTTGTAGACAGCGGCTATAATATTATGGGTATGTGACGGGGGTTCCTCCTCACGCGATTGTAGCGGAAACGGTTCCGGAAAGACCTGCGCGCACTTCTTTCCGGAACCGGCTCTCTTCTGAATAGAAACTATCTATTTAGCAGTATAATTGGGTCTTTTGCTCCAATAATGGCCCTGGACTGAGAAAGGACTTCACAATACGACAACTCTTTGGCAATATTGCTGGCCTGAAGCCAAGTCAACTGAGTGCCTTAGAAAGGCTCTATCGCCGACGTGTTCCTCCTGCTGATCTGGTAACCCCTGAACTTGCCATGCGTTTGGCAGAGCTTTCAGAGGATACAGGACGTCAGGTCGGGGTGCTCATCAATCGGATCGGCTTGGTCGAATACGTACTCGTCGGCGATGAGCGTCAGCTTTATATCCCCGAGCTTACTGACTACCCCCTTGGGAAAAAGCGCTTGCGCGGCCTGAGGCTTTGCCATACTCACCTTAAGGGAGAGGCCCTTACCGAAGACGATCTTACTGATCTGGCGCTTCTTCGGTTTGATCTCATGGCGGCCATTCTCCTTACCCCCGGAAAGAAGTCCTTTTCAATCCAGATTGCCTATCTCTCTGCCGACCCCAATAGTTCTTTGCCCTGCCACATAGACCCGCCTTGCCTTTTTGAGCGATTTCATCTGGATGTACTCGAATTCACTTCTTCGCTGGAGAGCTCCCTGGAAAAGTCTCTGCCAGTGGTATTCGAGGTGCAGGGGGGGGAGAGAGCAATCCTTATTTCTGTTACCCGGTCATCAGGTCCGGAGGTGCAGGACTCCATGGATGAACTGCGGGAACTGGCCCGGACTGCCGGGGTCGAGGTTATCGATGCCCTTGTGCAGCACCGCCGAGACCTGAATCCTCGCTATCTGATGGGCGAAGGTAAAATGCGTGAGGTTATTATCAGGGCCTTGCAGCTTGGCGCAACCCTGCTGATCTTTGACCAGGAACTCTCTCCTGCCCAGGTGCGTTCCATTTCGGAAATCACCGAGTTGAAGGTCATCGACAGAAGTCAGCTCATCCTGGATATCTTTTCCCGCCGCGCTGTGAGCCTTGATGGAAAAGTGCAGGTGGAGTTGGCCCAGTTGAAATATATCCTGCCTCGGCTCACGGGGCGCGGGGTGCAAATGTCACGGCTCATGGGCGGCATCGGCGGCCGAGGGCCAGGTGAGACGAAGCTTGAGGTAGACCGGAGACGGGTCAGGGATCGGATAGTCAAATTGGAACGCGAGCTAAAGGAACTATCCTGCGGGCGTGACCAGAGGCGAAAGAAGAGGGTTAAGGCTGGAATACCTATCGTGTCCATTGTTGGTTACACAAATGCTGGAAAGTCAACGCTTCTCAATACGCTTACCAAAAGTGCCGTGTTTACGGAAGATCTGCTTTTCGCAACCCTTGATACTTCCACACGTAGATTGCGTTTTCCGCGGGAGCGCGAAATAATAATTACCGATACGGTCGGATTTATCCGTTCCCTGCCGAAATCCCTTATGGGGGCCTTTAAGGCCACTCTGGAGGAATTGAGAGATGCTGATCTGTTTCTGCACCTGGTAGATTGGTCAAACCCGCGTTTCGAGGAACAAATCGGCCAGGTTGAAGAAATTCTTGATGAGTTGCAGCTCTCAGAAAAGCCCAGACTGCTGGTTTTTAACAAAAGCGATTTGATTCCAGCCCTGAAGACAAGGGACATTCTCGCATTTATGAAAGCGCGACAGGCAGCTAGACGGTATGGCGCTATTGCCATTTCTGCCAAAAATGCAGCATCTCTAACTCCTCTCCTCAATGAGTTGGAAAAGAGATTCTGGCCGGAGGATGGTGATTGAGCTTTCGTCCCTGGTCGCTGCAAAAGCATCGAATCTGAAAGGTTTGCCTCACTGACTGCCGCCCCTTTCCCGTTGACAGTTAAAGAATTCTTCACTATAATTTCGCACCTGAAAAAGCCTCACCTCGACTTCTTCCAAAGAGGTTTGCGAGGAAGGAAAACTTATGAAATTAATAGTATTTGCTGTAATAATCAGCCTGTTGCCATTGTCAGCGTCGGTCGCTGAAACTATTCCGGGACAGGCTGCACCGATAATAATTGCCGATGCTTCCAATGTAACCGTAAAAGGTACATCCGGTCAAAAACTAGTTCGCAATGCCTCCGTACATATATCGCTTTCTGACGAGAAGAGCCTCTGCACGGCATTAGAGTTGCCCACCGACGATCAACTGGTTGTTGATGATTCTTCCGATGGGTTTGCTGATTTCGAGCTGAAGATAGCGGATTATGATATCCCCGCGTCTGATATTCCGCTCACCATTAATAGCAAGGTCGAGTATTTTCTGAATATTTTCCAGACATCGGGACGCAGCTCGTTTGCCAAGTGGCTCTCCCGCTCAGAACGCTATATCCCTATGATGAAAGAGGTCCTTAGAGAAAACTCTTTGCCTGAGGACCTTGTGTATCTGGCAATGATCGAGAGCGGTTTTTCACCCAACGCCTATTCCCCTGCCAGTGCGGTGGGCCCCTGGCAATTCATGGCAGGGACGGGAAAACGTTATTCGCTTCGCATCGATCCATGGATCGATGAGCGGCGCGACCCCTTGAAGTCGACTGTTGCCGCAGCCATGTACTTGAAGGAACTGTACTCACTGTTTAATAAAAACTGGTATCTTGCTGCTGCTGGCTATAATGCTGGTGAAAACAAGATACTACGTGCTATGGACATGTATAATAGTACCGATTTCTGGGAACTTGCCGAGGGATCGTATCTGAAGCGCGAAACCAAGGACTACGTTCCAAAGCTTCTTGCCGCCGCGATCATCGCGAAAGATCCTGCGAATTACGGTTTTGCTGATGTCGCGTATCTCCCCCCTATCGAGTTTGATACGGTTATTATTCCCTCGCGGACTGATCTTGATCTAGTGGCAAACCTGATTGGCGTATCCAACGAGACGATCCGGGAGTTAAACCCCGGTCTCCGGAAATGGTGTACCCCGCCGGATTACCCACAGTATGAACTGAAGCTCCCCAAGGGTAAAAAGGAGCTTTTCCTGAGTGCCTACCAGAAGGTTCCCGCAGAGGAAAGATATACCGAGAGGGTGGCTTATGCCAGCTATCGTGCCAGGAAAGGTGATTCAGTTGCCTCGATTGCCCGACGCTTCGGTGCTGACCCACGGGAAGTCGCTGCCATAAACAGACTGAAGCACTCAGGGAAGCTGCGCGGTAAGCTTCTCAAGATCCCGGTCAATCCGATCTGTGTCCCGTCAGGTGGTGCTCAGTCTGCCTCAGCACCTGGAAAAAGGAAAAAGAACAAACAGCTTGTACAGTATTATACGGTGAAACATGGCGATACACTCACTTCGGTTGCCAGACGTTTTAATGTTACGACGAAAATCATTGCAGTTTGGAATAACTTGAGGCTCAAGGGTATCCTCATGCCGGGAAAAAAGATTATAGTGGCCAAGTCTGGCGAGACGAGTGCTACCTAGGTTTTACTATCCTGAAAAAAATGCTCAACAGAAACCATTGCCGTGAAACGGTAACGGAAAGGATTATAACGGATGTATAATTTGCTTATCTCTCTTGGTGTTGCTGCAGTTGTTTTTGTTGTTCTCATGTTTGTTGCCAGTTTGCCCTGGTGGGTTTCGCTGCTCGCGGCGTTTTCATTGTTTGCCATTTGTTATCTTCTCTTGATGCGGTATGTTCTGAAAAAAGTAAGCGCCGAGATGGAAAGTGCCGGTAAGGACCTTCAAGGGCAGCGTATAGACAAGGCCATCAGGACGCTTCAGCAAACGCTCCGCTTCGGCGTCTGGCAGTTTTCGGTGCGCGGTCAGATCCACTCTCAAATCGGGATGATTTACTACCTGAAACGGGACTTTTCTAATGCTTTCCCCCATCTGGAGAAAAGTTTTGCCAAAAACTGGATTGCTATGGGTATGCTGGCGATCAGTTACATGAAACGAAACAAAAAGGAAAAGATGACGGCAACTTTCGAGAAGGCTGTGCAGTGGAGTCCGAAGGAGGCTCTGTTGTGGAATGTTTATGCATACTGTCTTGTGGAGTCGGGGAGTGCTGACGCGGCGAAAAAAGTCCTTGAGAGGGGTTTGAAAAAGTTGCCAGGAGATGAGCGGATAACTCATAATCTTCAGGCCCTGCAGGAAGGGAAAAAGATGAAAATGAAGGGCTTCGGTGATATGTGGCTCCAGTTTCATCTGGAGAAACAGAGCGTTATCATGAAACAACAGGCTGCAGCCATGGGTTCCATGGGGCGTCGTAAGATGGTACGGAAGTAGTTTCTTTGAAAATTCAAAGGGGGCCAGATGGCCCCCTTTTTCGTATCCAGTCCAAACCGCATCCTTGTCCAGATTATGTGTTTCGATACTCGTTCAGGCAGGATGGTCCCTATTTTTTTATCAGTACCGTAATTCCTCTCTCTGGCGGATCGAGATGGTAATAACGCTTCAGCGCCTGAATATTCCATTCATCCAGCCGCTCTCCTGATGCCAGCAGCAGAAGGCCTGTTCCGCTTCGCACGTCTCGGGTCACCAGCATGCCTCGACGGAGCTCTTCCGGTTGTAACTCCGTTTCAATCATGCCGTCCAATTTTGACAAGTTACGATACTTTTCCTGGACGGCAGTTTCTAATTGTGAAAAGAGTGCAGGGTCAAATCGGGTTCCGAGGTGGACGGAAATCTCTTTTAAAGTCATTTCAATGCCGTTGTCTCCCTGTGATTTGAAAAACAATTTGTCCACGGCATCGGCCAGGGCGAGTATTCTTGCCCCGAGAGGGATATCCTGCCCAACTAAACCGTTAGGGAAGCCGCTACCGTCAAAATTCTCATGATGATGTCGGATAAGTATGCCGGCAGGTCGCAGATCTTCCACCGAATCGATCGCCGCTTGCCCTCGTACCGGGTGAAGTCGGTATTCCTTCATCTCACTGGGACTAAATGTTTCGATATCTCTTTGTAGCAGTGAGTCGGAACTCCCAATTTTGCCAATATCATGGAGAAGGGCAGAGACGCGCACTACTTCAATTTCCTCACGGGTACAGCCGAATTTCTCCGCCACCAGCACTGATACATCTGTCACATTTCTGCAATGATTTCGGGCTTCCCAGTCGCGAAGTTCCATAAGTCCTGAAAATGCTAGAAGGCTCCCCTCGTAGTTGTTTTTCAGTTTTTCGTTCAGTTGGTGCTGGTCATTGATTTTGAGGCGGATCGACGCAGTTTGTTCCAGAACGCGGGATTTCAGATTTGTATTCCATTCCTGGAGTTCCTCGTTCTGCTTTCGAACGAGTTCAGAGAGTTGTTTGTTTTCCAGGATGATTCGATAGTGTCCGATGGCATCCTGGATGGTTCGGATCAGTTCTTCGTCATTCCAGGGCTTGCTGAGATAGCGGTAGCTTCCCCCTTTGTTGATCGCGTCAATGGTTGCCGTGATGTCCGCATAACCGGTCAGCATGATGCGAGGAACATCCGGGGCAATTTCGCGAGCCTGCTGAAGAAACTCCGCGCCACAGAGTCCCGGCATCCGCTGGTCGGAAACGATGACACCAATTCCGTCGTTTGACTTGAGGATTTGCAACCCCTGTTCTCCTGACGTGGCGGTCAGTGTTTCAATATCCTCCTCAGCAAGGAGGCGGCGAATTGATTTCAAGATATTTTCTTCGTCATCCACGCATAATACCCGGATTGCTTCTGTCATAATGATTTCCTCATTGTATCGGCAGGCGGATGGTGAAGGTTGTTCCTTCTCCTGGCCGGCTTTCCACGAATATTTCTCCCTTATGTTTCTTGATGATATCGTAGGTAATGCTGAGCCCGAGGCCGGTTCCCTTACCAACGTCCTTGGTGGTGAAAAACGGCTCAAAAATCCTGCTCAAGACTCCTTCGGGTATCCCACAGCCTGTGTCGCTCACAGATGCACACACTGAATCGACTTCTTGCCAAGTACGTACTCGAATTTCTCCCTGCGTCTCAATCGCCTGGGAAGCATTAACCAGCAGATTCATGAAGACCTGGTTCAATTGCTGAGGATAACAGCGGGTCATGGGAAGTGTTCCCAAGTCGCGGATAAGGGTTGCTTTGTATTTTAGTTCGTTCCAGACAATCTTGATGGTACTTTCCAGGCACTCATTGATGTCAACAGGTTTGCACTCGGATTCGTCCACGCGGGAGAAGCTCTTGAGATTCTGGACAATTGATCGTACCCTTTCGGCGCCTTCGAGGCACTCGTCAATCAAATCCTTGCCGTCTTCAAGGAGATAGTCGATCTTCAGCGTTTTCCTTTGTTCCAGTATGCCTTGCCGGAACTCATCATCCGGCAGTGAGTCAATGGCATTTGAAACAAAGGCAACATGTTCCGCAAGCCTTCCCAGATATTTTCGCATGGTTCCAAGATTGCTGGAAATAAAGCCCATGGGATTATTTATTTCATGGGCGACCCCGGCAGCCAGTTGCCCGATAGAAGCCATTTTTTCCTGCTGGACGATCTTGGCCTGGGTGGCTTTTAACTCGCCATAGGCTCTTTCGAGTTCGTCGCTTACCGCTTTCCGCTTGGTAAAATCATGAATTGTGAGGACGAATCCCGATATTTCGTTTTGATCATTGTTGGCAAACGGATATGCGGTGCAGGAAAAGCATCGACCACTGGTTTCATGGTGGATTTCACATCCTGGGGGAAGTTCGGGTGGAAAGTTGAGGCCGTGGCGGTTGAGGAAGTCTTTCCAGTGAGAGCCGAGAATTTCCTGATATGTCAGGGAGGTAAACTCCTGCAATGCCTTGTTGCAGCGCTTGATTTTTCCATCGGCAGCGACGAGGATTACAATGTCACCAATGCAATCCATGGTTCTTTCCCATTCCCTCTTGGATGTTGCAACCTGGTTAAACAGGGCATTCAGTTCTTCGTGGCTCTGAATCAATTCCGCACGGTTTTTCCGTAGCTCCCTTTCAGCTTCTTTGCGGCGGGATATGTCTTCAAGTTCCACGAGATAATGGGTTGTTACGTCGTCAGCATCTGTGATGGAAGAGATGGTGGCAAGTTCCCAGTATGATTTTCCGTCGCTCGTATGACTTATTCGCTCTCCACACCAGGTACCGTCAGTCTGAATGACTTCCCAGGATTCTCTGAAAATATCCGGCGCAGTATCATTATTTCCGGTCGGGTTGGCATTTGCCCCGATTACCTCTTCAAGGGTATACCCTGTCATCCTCGTAAAACTTTCATTAGCATATTCAACGCAGCCATTCGTATCAGTGATCAGAAAGGAACTGGTACTTTGTTCAACGGCTCGTGACAACTTTCGGAGGACCTCTTCTGTTTCGAAGCGTTCTGTTGTGTCAAAACTGTAGCCGATGTGGCCGCCATAGATACCCTGTTCGTCAAGAAATGGTCTGCCGAAGGTCTGTATCCGGCGGTACTCCCCGCTTTGATTGCGTAGTCTGCATTCGCTTTCGAACGAACTCGCAGCGGTGCGCGCGTTGTGGAGATCTTCGAGGAATAGGTTTTTGTCCTCTTGATGCAGGCTTTCCGTAAAGATCTTTGCAATATCCTGGTCTGCAGAAAGCCCGGTAAACTCCAGCCACTTATGATTGAAATAGTCAAAATTCCCTTGCGAGTCTGTACGCCAGATTAGCGCTGGAGAGGTTTCGAAAAACCTGAGGTAGAAGCTTCTCGATTTTTCCAGTGCTTCTAGCGCCTGGTTTCTTTCATCTATAGTGAGCTTCTTTTCCTGGGCAGCAAGGATCGCCGGAGAAAGCCGTGTAATCCGGTCCTTGAGCACATAATCCCAGGCTCCCGCCTTCATGCAATCAACGGCAGTCTCCTCATTAATAGCTCCGGTAACCATGATAAACGGGGTCTGAGGCGTGTGCTCACGCGCCAGTGCAAGGGCTTCCAAACCGTTGAAGGTTGAAAGGTAAAAGTCAGAAAGAATGACATCAGGACAAAATTCCGTCAGCGAGACAAGAAAATCAGACTCTGTTTCTACTCGACAAATTTTGCATTCTATTCCTGCCCTTCTAATTTCACGCTCGATGAGTTCAGCGTCGGAGGGTATGTCTTCCACCAAAAGGATAGACAGCATTTTTTCCATGGGGCCTCTCTTGCAGCTAGATCCGGTTATTGATTGTTTCGTACGATGAACTTTATTTAAATGTCCATGTTGATAACTATTCGAATTTAATATTTATATGTTTCTATGCGTTGATAAATTATTTTATTTGATTAAGATTAATGAAGTCAGAGTTGTTTGGTGGATTTGAATTTCCTTTTTGTTTATAATTTCAGCTACTTCATTTTCCGGAATGGAATGTGCTTCTTATATAAAAACGTATCGGTTATTTGCCGAAGAATCTTTAGCCTTGTGAACCAGATATGTCGAGTATCGGAATGTAACCAGTGGAAAGAAAGCAATACCTATGAAATCCAAATATGCTGCCCGTGTCTACCCGCTGCCATTGCTATGTATATTCCTTGCGCTAGCGTTAGCGATCATTGCTATCGGTTTCCGATATTATCTGAACCAGAAAGACAAAATTACCGGTGAAAAACTGCAGGAACTTTCTGCAATCACCGGACTGAAGACGGAAGAGATAGCAAAGTGGCGTGATGAGCGACTGGCGGATGCAAAATCACTTCAGAGCAACCAACATTTCGTCCGACATGTGGCACTTTATCTGCGGAGTCCGGATGACCCGGGTATTCGTGAAGAGCTGCTGGAATGGCTCTCTTCTTTTCAGAGCAGTTTTTCGTACCGGAGTGTTGCACTGCTTGATGCAGATTCCGTTCAACGGCTGATTGCGGGAGATCAGAGTGTTGCAACCGGAGCGGTCTCCCAGGGTTTGGCATTGACGGCGATGCAGAGCGGAGAGATTCAATTTTCGCATCTGCATGTCAGTGATAACTTCCGTACTATTCACATGGATATCCTGGTGCCTCTTTTCCTTACACAGGAAAAAGGGCGGGCCCCTGTCGGCGTTCTCCAACTTGTAATACTCCCGTCAAAGAGTCTCTATCCTCTTCTGCTGTCTTGGCCGACGCTAAGTCCCAGCGCGGAAACGCTGCTGGTGCGGAAAAGAAGGGAACCAGGTCGTTTTTCTCAATGAACTCCGTCATCGTAAAGGAACGGCGCTTAGCCTGCGCTTTCCGCTTGCCGCAAAGAATCTCCCCGCAGCGATGGCGGTTCGCGGTTTTGAGGGCGTCACGCGGGGTATAGATTATCGGGGCGTTCCTGTTCTGGCAGCAGTAAAGAAGGTTCGTGGATCCCCCTGGTTTCTTGTTGCCAAGGTGGATACCAACGAAATTCTGAAGCCTGTCCGTGACCAGGCGTTAATAGTGGGACTGTTCGTGTCGTTTCTGATCCTCTTTGCCGCAATGTCGATCGGGCTTTTCTGGCGACATGGCCGTGCCAAGCTCTATAAACGTCTCTATGAAGACGAACGGCGCTATCATGCCCTGGCCGAAAGGATCGAAAACCTGACCAAATGCGCCTACGACACCATCCTTTTCCTTGACGGACAGCATCAGGTCATCGAGGCGAATGATAAGGCACTGGATATGTATGGGTACTCACGGGATGAACTGCTGAGGCTTCAGCTGAAGGATTTTCTCTCCCCCGAGGAGATACTTGGCATTGAGGAAAGGACTCGGGAAATACGACAAAATAGAGGTGCGGTGTTTGAGAGTGTTCATCGGCGAAAAGACGGCACTTTCTTCCCCGTGGAATGCAGTGTCAGTTACCTGGAAAGGGATGGCGCGGTGTGTTCCCAGGTTATCGTCCGTGATGTGAGCGAGCGGAAAACATCCGAAGTTCGAATTGATCGGCTTAATCGCATGTACGCTACCCTCAGCCAGGCAAACCAGGCAATTGTTCACGGACCCGACCGGCAGTCAATCTTTGAGGAAGTTTGTCGTGTCATCGTCCAGAAGGGTGGTCTCCGCATGGCGTGGATCGGTCTGGTGGACCATGCGTCCCGGCAAGTGAAGCCGGTGGCGCATTTCGGTTTTGAAGATGGCTACCTGGAGAGATTGGAAATATCGCTTGAAGACAATCCCAGGGGACGGGGCCTTTCCGGCAGAGCCGTTCGAGAAGGTCGCTATGTTGTCTGCCAGGATGCCGTTACAGACCCGACCATTCAACCCTGGCGCGAACTGGTGCTGTCCCGAGGGTATCGTTCCGGAGTATCTTTTCCGATTATGGTGAATGGTAAAGCTGTCGGGGTGCTGTCAAGTTACTCCTCTGAGACAAACTATTTCGATGACGAAATAGTGGCACTGTTCGATGAATTGACCCATGACGTTTCCTTTGCCCTGGAATCTCTTGCCCAGTCTGAAGAATTACGCCGGAGCGAGAGGCAGTACCGTTTGCTCTTCGATCACATGATAAATGGTTTTGCCGTACATGAGTTGGTTTACGATGAGGAGGGCAAACCGGTGAATTACCGGATTCTGGACGTAAATCCTTCTTTTGAACGACTCACCGGAATTTCACGGGAACGGGCTGTCGGAGGTCTTGCCTCACAGGTCTACCCACTGGACGCGGCCCCATTCCTGGATATCTATGCGGATGTTGCACTGCAAGGAACTACCGCGGTTTTTGATACCTGTTATCCTCTCATGGACAAGTTCTTCAGCATTTCCGTGTTTTCGACAGAAAAAGGTCAATTCGCAACAGTCTTTACCGATTGTACCGACATGAAGAGTGCTGAGGAAGACAGAATGCGTAATGAGGCCCGACTCCAGAGCCTCTATAATATTTCCCTGTTCCGGGCAACGAACACCCAGGATCTCCTGGATTATTCCCTTTCAGAGGCGTTGCGGCTGACCGCCAGCAAGTTTGGCTACATTTATTTCTATGATGAGGATACGCGGGAGTTTACTCTGAACTCCTGGTCGAATGAGGTGATGAAGGAATGCGCCGTGGTTGCGCCGCAAACCAAGTATGACCTTGAAAAAACCGGCATCTGGGGTGAGGCGGTACGGCAGCGGCGGCCGATCCTGGTGAATGACTTCCAGGGCTGCAACCCGTTGAAGAAGGGCTATCCGTCTGGACACGTGGAGTTGTTCTCCTACCTGACCATTCCAGTATTCTCCGGCAAGAAAATTGTTGCCGTGATCGGTGTCGCCAACAAGGGCGGAGCCTATGACGAGACCGACGTCCGGCAGCTTACCCTGTTGAGTGCTTCTGTCTGGAAATATGTGGAGCGCAAAAATACCGAGAAGGAACTTATCTCTCTTAATCTGAAGTTGGAGCAGAGGGTTCTGGAGCGGACGGAGGATCTGGAGTCCTTTACCTACTCTGTCTCTCACGACCTCCGCACGCCGTTGCGGGCGATCATCGGTTTCTCCAGGATAGTGCTCGACGATTACGCCAAAGTTCTCGACAGCGAAGGGCAGCGGCTGTTGAACGTAATCATCGACAATACCCAGCGGATGGGGCAGCTGATAGACGACCTGCTTGCCTTCTCACGGGCTGGTCGGTCTCAAATCAAGTATTCTCGAATAAATATGGCTGCTCTGGTCAAGGATATCTGCGATCAGCTTGTTACAGCTGAAATGCGGGAGAAAATCACGATTCGGCTCGAAACGCTGCCGGAAACAGAAGGCGACGGTTCGCTGCTTCGTCAGGTATGGACTAATCTCCTGTCCAATGCCGTAAAATTCACTCTGCCAAGAGTTGACGGCCTGATTGAGGTAGGCGCGATCCCTGCTGAAGACGAGGACGTGTTTTATGTGAAGGACACGGGAGTCGGCTTCGATATGCAGTATGCGGACAAGCTGTTCGGCATATTCCATACGGCTTCATTCCTCAGCTGAATTCGAGGGGAACGGGGTTGGTCTCGCCATCGTGCAGCGGATCGTCAGTTGTCATGGCGGTCGGGTCTGGGCAGAAGGTCGGAAGGGGGAGGGTGCGACGTTCTACTTTTCCCTTCCCCGGAATGGGGTAAAATCATGAAAAACGTTGACGCGGTAGAAATACTGCTGGTGGAGGACAATCCGGCAGATGAAGAGCTGACTCTCCGGGCTCTTAAAAAAGGAAAAATCGCCAATACTGTCTTTGTCGTACGAGACGGGGTCGAAGCGCTGGACTTTCTGTTCAGTAAGGGGGAGTATTGTGACCGAGTCCACATGGTCAAGCCGAGGGTCATCCTTCTCGACCTTAAACTTCCCAAGATAGACGGGCTTGAAGTCCTGAGGCAAATCAGAAACAGCGATCTCACACGGCTGATTCCCGTGGTGGTACTCACTTCCTCTCGGGAAGAAAAGGACATTGTCGAGAGTTACAGGCTTGGCGTCAATAGCTTTATCGTCAAACCGGTGGAGTTTGACAAATTCGTTGAGGCTGTGAAAAATCTCGGCTGGTACTGGCTGCTTCTCAACCAACCTCCCTATTGAAATATCGATACTCTTTTTAGTGCTACACTTACTGAATTCGGTTGAATGCTGCAGTTGTCGGAGGAGGCACGAATGAAAGATCGGCTTGTCATACACCTGAAGAACGGTGACGCGGTGGAAGGCCGTCTCTCGGGAACTTTGGGGAGCAACCGTGAAGATATCGAGATCTTCGCAGATGTGGAGAATCGAGTCCTTCTCTTCGCGCTTGACGAGATTTGTGCCATCAGTTTCGTCGGGGTTCCAGGCTGGTTGACGGTCGACGAACCGACTGTCCTTGAGGAGGTACAGATCACCACCGGTGAAACCTACATGGTGAAAGTCTGTACGAAAAGGCAGTTCCTCAAGGGATTCATATCGCTTCTGCTCGATGAGACCCTGCCATACAAAAGCATCTTTTTTACTTTTTCCGGCGTCCGTTCTCGCAACGAGGCTCGCTGCATCGGTGAGATACTCCAGGCGGAAGGTCTTGTCGATGATGATAGTGTCCATGAGGTCCTTAAGACGCAAGAGGCTCTCCGGCAGCGACTGATCGGGGATGCCATCGCGGAAACCGCCAATCTTTCCCAGGATGCGATAGACACAACTATCCAGGATGCTGCGGAAAAAACTGGTTCTCCACGCGATGCGCGGGTGGGAGATATCCTGGTTGATGCCGGTCTTGTCACCCGCGACCAGGTGGAGAAAGCATTCGAGTCCCAGGAAAAGGGCAAAAAGATAAAAGTGGGAGAGCTTCTCGTGAAGCAGGGCCTTGTCACCGAAGAGCAGCTCCTCTCTGCCCTGGCTACCAAATTTCGGCTCCGATTCATCAATCTTGAGACGGTACTTCCCTGTGAGGAAGCGCTGGGCGCACTTTCCGAAGGGCTTGTGAACCGTTTGCAGGTCTTTCCTGTGGAGTTTGACGGTCGCAGGCTGGTTGTTGCCACGTCTGCTCCAACTGACCCGACAGTGGGTGACAGTCTCAGGTTCAGTACGAACCAGAGGATCGAGCTGGTGGTCGCAACGGCGCGGCAGATATCAGCAGCCATTGAAAAATATTACCATCGCGATAAGAGTGAGATAGATACTCTCCTGCAGACAATGAAGGAAGAGGCTCAGTCGGTTACGGTCGAGGAGGAAGGGGAGGAGGCCCAGGTTGTCGAACCTGACTCAGAGGTCATCGCTCTTATTAATCGAATTCTCCTCGATGCCTACCGGCGCGGCGCTTCAGATATCCACTTCGAACCGGGGAGTGGAAAAAATCCCGTCACGGTGCGCTACCGAATCGACGGCGATTGCATGGTCGCGCACAAGATTGCATCAACGTTCAAAAGTGCCATCATCTCCCGGATCAAGATCATCTCCGGTCTTGATATCTCTGAGCGTCGCAGGCCCCAGAGCGGCAAGATATTGCTTCGCTTCGAGCAGCGCAAGATCGAGTACCGGGTTGAGATTACCCCAATTGTGGGCGGGCATGAAGCCGTGGTCCTCAGGCTCCTCTCGGCGTCCAAGCCACTGCAGCTTTCCGAGATGGGGCTGATGCCCTATAACCTGGACCGGTTCAGGGGGCTTCTTGATAAACCCTACGGCATTATCCTCTGTGTTGGGCCAACCGGGTCCGGGAAAACAACAACGCTCCATTCGGCGCTGGGCCACATAAACACCCCGACACGAAAAATCTGGACTGCGGAGGATCCGGTTGAAATAACACAGCCCGGGCTCTGTCAGGTACAGGTGAATGCGAAAATCGGGTTTTCCTTCCCCGAGGCGCTCCGCTCATTCCTGCGCGCAGATCCCGATGTAATCATGATAGGTGAAATGCGCGATGCCGAGACAGCCAAGATTGCCATCGAGGCATCACTCACTGGACATCTTGTCTTCAGTACTCTCCACACCAACAGTGCCCCGGAGACTGTTGTCAGGCTTGTCGACATGGGCATGGACCCTTTTAACTTTGCCGATGCGTTTCTTGGGATCATTGCCCAGCGTCTGGCAAAGAGGCTTTGCGCCAAATGTCGACAATCCGTTCGGCCGAGTCGAGAAGAGTACGATGCACTTATTGAGGATTTTCGCCATGATTCCAGTCATGTGCCCGAGCTTATTCCATCATTTGAGAACTCAACCCTTATGCTGAAACAGGGCTGTGATCATTGCGGAGGGAGCGGTTATAAGGGGCGTGTCGCTATACATGAGCTTATGCTCGGTACTCCCGCACTTAAAAGTGCCATCCGAGAGGGGCGTAGTGTTGATGAACTACGGCGGCTTGCATTGGCGGACGGCATGTGGACCCTTAGAATGGATGGGATCATGAAGGTTTTCGAGGGGTTGACCGATATGGAGCATATCCGTAAAGTATGTATATGATGCAGATCGGATTTTCTCTGTTATCATGTCGGGAGCCCAGACCGCCAAATTAAAGAAAATAAGCAATACATTATCATAGGAGCTGATTCTTGGAAAAACTACGTATTCTGCTCAACGAAGATATGCCCTCCGATGCGGAACTCCTTGAATATGAAATCCGCAAGGGTGGCTTCAATTATATATTAACTTGTGTTGATTCCCGGGAGGGATTTCTTTCTGCACTGGAAGAGTTCGGTCCCGACCTCATCATCTCTGACTATAATCTCCCGAGTTTTAACGGGATGCAGGCGCTAGCACTAGCACGCGAGATATCGCCATTTATCCCTATGATAATCGTCACGGGTGCCTTGAATGAAGAGATCGCTGTCGAATGCATGAAAGCAGGTGCTGACGATTATGTGCTGAAGGACAATCTCACGCGTCTTGTCCCGGCAATCGGCGTTGTTATGGCGAATAGTAAGGCAAGGAGCGAGAGGGTGCTCGCAGAGGAACAGTCGGCTGCCTCGGAGCGAAAGATGCGAGCCGTTTTCGAGCATGCCTATGATGCCATATTTATCCTGCACGAAGGCATTTTTATCGACTGCAATCCGATGGCTGAGAAGCTGTTCGGTGTTGCCCGGAGCAACCTTCTCAACCGCTCCCTCTTTGACTTCTATCCGGAAGAGCAAGCTAATGGACTGGCGTCAAAGGATGTGGCTACGGAAAGGATCCGACAGGCACTGGCGGGAGAGCCTCAGAACTTCGAATGGCGTCTCCGGAGGTTTGACGAAACAATGTTCGATGTGGATGTCGGATTGAGCCCGATCGAGATTGATGGAAGGCTCCATGTAATGGCAATTCTGCGCGATATTACCGATAAGAAACGCATTGAGTTTGAGATGCGTGAAAATGAAAAAAAATACAAGGATCTTTTCCAAGAGTTCAATACCCTGCTGGATGCCATACCAGACCCAATCCTTCTCCAGTCACCCAGCCTGGAGATTGTCTGGGCGAACAGGGCCGCCATGTCGTATTTTAGCGAAGAGGCAGAACATCCTGAAGAACGGCACTGTTTCAAGCTGCTTCACCAGATATCGACTCCCCACGCGGGGTGTCCGGTCCTGGAATGTTTCGAGACTGGCATGCCGGCAAAAGGTCTTGTTGCCATGACCGATCGGATCTGGAGATTCGGGCGGTGCCAGTCAAGGACGAATCCGGCGCTATTGTGAATGTTATCGAGATTGGCCGCGATATTACCGATATGAAGAAGCTGGAGCAACAGCTGATTCATTCCCAGAAGATGGAGGCGGTTGGCCAGCTTGCCGGGGGGATTGCTCACGATTTCAACAATATTGTCACAGCAATAATTGGCTACGGCAACCTTGTTCTGATGAAACTTCCTGAAGATGATTCTTTACGGCACTTCGTGGAACAGATACTGGTTACGGCGGACCGCGCTGCGGAACTGACCCAGGGCCTTCTTGCCTTCAGCCGGAAGAAGGTGCTCAATATGCACCCGGTCAAGCTCAATGATATAATAAGCGGATTTCGCTCTTTTCTTGAAAGGATCATCGGGGAACAGATTGAGATGTGTACTGACCTTTTAGCGGAGCCAATGTTCATCTATGCCGACAGTTCGCAAATCGAACAGATCTTGATGAATTTAGCTACCAATGCCCGCGATGCCATGCCGGATGGGGGGACAATTTCTGTTACGTTGGAAACATGCGAACTGGATGATGGTTTCATCAAAGCGCACGGATATGGAGAGCCGGGGAAATACGCTTGTATTATGGTTAGCGATTCCGGATTTGGTATGGATGAGGAGACGGTTACCAAAATCTTCGAGCCTTTCTTTACCACCAAGGAAGCCGGAAAAGGAACCGGCCTTGGGCTTTCAATTGTCTACGGAATTATCAAGGAACACAACGGTTATATCACTGCCTCCAGCAAAATTGGCACTGGTACAACCTTCAGAGTTTACCTGCCAATGATTGAGAACGTAGAGCCGAAGTCTGAAACGCCGCATTATCGTGAACCCCAGGGCGGCCATGAGACGGTCCTTATTGCCGAGGACGATTCCCCTGTTCGGGAAATTACCGCAAATTTGCTCACCGGATATGGCTATACGGTTATCGAAGCAGAGGATGGCGATGATGCGTTGAAAAAATATGCTGAAGCCCAAGGTGGCGTGCAGCTCTTGATTCTCGATGTTCTCATGCCAAACAGGGGCGGGAGGCAGGTTGCGGAAGCCATATACCAGCTTTCGCCTGGGGTAAAAGTGTTGTTTACTAGTGGCTATCCGCTTGACCTGCTCGTAAACAAAAACATTCTGTTGGATGATGTTAATTTTCTCACCAAGCCGATTGCTCCGAGGGAATTGCTTAGTAAGGTCAGGGAAATTCTTGACGAGTAACAGGTGTATTATGAGTAAAAAAAGCCGTACCGTTTCCCGGGTGCGGCTTTTTTTATTGAGGCAAGGACATCCGCCAGGTATTTCCTGCCGGATTACGGTGTCTGCATTACCTGAAGGATGTCGTGGATGATCATCGCGGACAGTTTCCCCATCCCGGTACTCATAGCCTGGGCCAGACCTCTCGGAGTCCTTTCTGTGAGAGGTTCCGTTGCCTGATATTTCTTCTGAAAAAGTAACCTGTTCGCTAAACCTGCGCGTGAAAAATCGAACAGGGTTATCGAAAGCGTTATGGCTGCAGTGCGTGTGCTCTCATTGTCTATTTCCAGGAACTCGTCAACGCTGCCTTCAAGTACATAGCGGGCATCCTCAAGATCACGGAAGGAAAAAGCCGCTTTGAATAAACCGGAATTGCGCAGGTCGCGCAACAGGTAGTCGCTTACCATATCTCCTGGGTTAATCATCCAGCGGTTGCTGGCATAGGTGTCAAGTTGGTATGGTTCGGGACGGAAAACCATAGATTGGGAGTTGAAGGCCTTTGCCACTGAAAAACGTTCAACCTTTATGGTTTGATCAGTTTTCGCAATCCCCGAGAAATCCGGTGATGGATATTCGAAGGTGTACCTTTCAACAATGTTGGAAGGAGCGGCTCTCTTGATGCATCCGGTAATGAGCGAAACGGACAGAATTATAAGCACAAAGAAGGTGGTCTGGGTAATTAGCTTCTTTACTCTCATTCGGATTCCTGTACTCGGGTTTTTTATCATGTTTTTACCTCGCCGTGCTTTTTACTGCCGCCGTACGGCGGGCGGAGAGCTGAAGATCAGGTCCGATGGTGTGGTGTTGAGCCTGTCGAGAAGTATTTGCAGTGTTTCCGAGGCCTGCTGAAGGTTCTCACTGGTGTCTCTGAGTTCGGTGGTGATGGCGCGGCTTCTTCGGTCGATACCTTCCACAAGTTGGTTGGCTTTATCTGCGGTGTCCGCAAGCTTAAGCGACTCGACCTCTTTCCTGACACTGGAGATAAGATTTTTTGTTTCCACCAGGGAGTTTTTTGTTTCCGTCAGAAGATCATCTAGTTTGCCTTCCGAGACTGTCTGGTCAATATTGGCAACAACTCTTTCCATACTTGCTGATGTGGACGCGAGGTTTGTCATGATGTTGTTCATTTTTTTGCCAGCAAGAAGGTTTTCTGTTGCCTTGCCTAGCGATTTGAACTGATCGGAGAGCCCTTCAAAATCGACTTTTTTGATATTCTGCAGAACCTCGTCGACTCCGGAAAGTAGTTGACGCAGTTCCGAAGGTCGTGAGGGAATAATGGGATACTCTGCAGCAAAGTCGATGTGAGGGGCAAAATCGGGGTCTCCCGGTTTTTTTCGGTCCAGTTCGATAAAGACAATCCCGGTAATGCCTGCGGTTTTGAGCTGGGCTACCGTATTCTGTTGCAGGTCTCCCTCCAGTTCGACTTTCATCACCACTTCCACCAGCTTGTAGTCGGGGGCTACACGAATCCTCTCCACCCTTCCAACATCCACGCCACGGTACTTAACGCTGGAATCCATCTGTAATCCTTGCACTGATTCATCGAAAAACGTCACATAGGTGGCGCCTTTCTGGAAATAATTCGATGCGCCGATCCAGACAATAATTCCAGCACCAATTATAATTCCGCCAAGCACAAAGAGTCCTATTAAAAACTTTGAGGTTTTTCCTGTCATCGTTGTTATGCTCCTCTTTGATCGTTTCCTGCCGGAGTTCTGTTGAAAAAATTCCTGACTCTCGGGTCGCTTGAAGATTCTTTCAGTTCGCGTGGGTTGCCCACGGCGATGATTCCCTTTGCTTCCTTGTCTAGCATGACAATCCGGTGGGCAATGGAAAAGAGTGAGTCCAGTTCGTGGGTCACTACCACCATAGTTGTTCCGATTCCCGAATTTATCTGCTTCATAAGAATGTCCAGTTCGGCGGACGTTACCGGGTCGAGTCCGGCGGAAGGTTCATCGAAAAAAAGGACGGTCGGGTCGAGGGCCATGGCTCGGGCCAGGCCAGCCCTTTTTTTCATTCCACCCGAGAGTTCCGAGGGAAGGTGTTTATCAAACCCGGTCAAGTTGACCATACTTAATTTCATGCGCACGATCCTGTCAATGTCTTCCCGGCTAAGGTCGGTGTATTCTTCAAGGGGCAGTGAAACATTCTCTGCCAGTGTCATGGAACCGAAAAGGGCACCCGATTGGAAGAGTACGCCGATATTTTTCCGGATTGTTTTCAGTGCGGCTTCGTTTTCCGTGGCTACATCGATTCCATTGATGAGTACCCGACCGGCAGCGGGTTTGTATAGCCCGAACATGTGCTTCAAAAGGGTAGATTTGCCGCAGCCGCTTCCCCCGAGAATTACCAGGATTTCACCTTTCATGACCTGGAAGTTTACGTCGTGGAAAATAATGTTTTCCCCGTACTGTGCAGTCAGGTTTTCAACAACAATAATCGGAGTTTTTTCCAGTGCGGTCACACGTCAGCCTTTCGGTTCAGAGTTTCGGCAGTGCCGATTGTTGGTCAATACTATCCGGTGAGCAATAGAGCCTAAAGCTCATGTTCGGCTCGCATCATGACAATCGAGTGCTAACATCGCAGTCGGTCTGTTAGCGAATGTAATAGAATATGATGGCAAAGAGAGAGTCCGCGACGATTATGAGGAAGAGTCCTGCTACCACTGCTGACGTGGTGTACTTCCCCACTGCCTCTGCTCCTCCCCGGACGCAGAATCCTCTCTGGCAGCCGATTCCTGCAATCAGTATGGCAAAGACCACCGTTTTGAAGAGGCTGGAGACAATATCAAAGACATGGATGCTCTTGATGGTCTGGGTAGCATAGGTAAAAACAGTTAGGTCAAACCCGAGAACCCCGACTGTCATCCCTCCGAGTATTCCGAACAGGTCAGCATAGAGAGTCAGGAGCGGAACAACCAGCATGGCAGCGAGTACTTTGGGCAGGGCGAGAAAACGGGTCGGGTTGAAGCCCATGGTAACCAGTGCGTCAACTTCTTCGTTGACCATCATGGTACCGATTTCAGCCGCAAAGGCTGACCCGGAGCGTCCTGCAAAAATAATTGCCGTGATAATGGGGCCTAGTTCTCTGACCATGCCAAAAGACACGAGAGATGCGACATACAGATTTGCACCGAATTGTTTGAGTTGGAGAGATGACATGAAAGCGATGATCATGCCGAGGAGGAAGCTCAGCAGGGCAACGATGGGCAGACCGTCCTGTCCAGCCCTTTTTACATAGAAATAGAAATCTCCCCACCGTACCGAGCGGGGGTTGAGGAATGATTGGAAGAGTGCCACCAGCAGGTCGCCGAGAAAGGTAAGCAGGCTAACGAAGTCTCTTGAAACCGATAAACTCGCATCTCCGACTTGTTCGATGAGCGTATCGGAGGACTTTTCTAGAGGAGGGGGTGCCATGACGGCCGAGCGGTCGATTAAGCTGAGAGTTCCTCGAATCTCTTCACTCATGTTTTCATAGGAGAAAGGAATAGAAACTTGTGTCGAGTATTCTTCCATCTCCAGGAGGGCCAATGCCCCTGCGCTGTCGAGGTAGTCGACTCGATCCAAATCAATGATTAAATCGGAAGGCTTCAGCTTTTCGAAGATCGCTCGGATTTCAGCCTGAATTATTGTCAGTGTCTGGAAGGACATTTGACCCGACAGAGTAAGGTGAGTGGGGGAGCCAGTATCTCCGGCAGCTGTTATGGCAAATACATGGTTTGTTTCCTGGTGTCTATTCATGGAGTGCCATTAACGTGGCTGTTAAAGTCCAGGGATAGAAACTGTGCCTCAGTGATTCCTGATTTGCGCATAAACTTGGAATCAATACCGATGACAAGTACTCCGGTGAGCTTTTCGCTACCCAAAAGGGGAACACAGATAATATAAACTTTATCTCCTCCCTGGAGGTAAAGGCTTGACGTGAATGTTCTGTTTTTCTGTAGGACGTTTGAGACGACTTGATAATGGCCGTAGTTCTGGTTACCGGATAATGATTTTTGTGACCTGCTCGTGATGGTTACTCCATGGCTGTCTAATAGTGCCAGGGAGAAGGGTGAACTGACACCGGGTCCATTTAGTTGAGCATAAAAACTATCGAGAGTTGCTTTGACTTGCTTGCGTTTTTTCTTGTCAATACTTTCAGAGAGTTCAGGAAGATAAAGAGCAAGATTTGTCTGAACCCGTGCCTTGAGCGAGAGGGCCGCTGGGCCTGGGGAAGGTTTGCTGGGGCGACACCCGGAGACAAACGCAAAAATAAAGGCGAGAAGTGTTATGATATATATCAAGGAACTGATTCGACGAGCAGTTTTTAAAGTGCATTTATTTTTCATGAAAAAACAATCGATTTGAGTCACCATATTCAGAATTTGCGCGCAGAAAATCTCTGGTAAGAACATCTAGCAGGTTTCACTGAGCGAGCTCGCTGCCGCAGGTGCTACGCAGTGGCTTCCCGTTCCAAAACGAAAATTAATTATAGCAAGTGATTGCCAATTTGACAAAGAGAAAGGTTGGAAATGCCAGAAGATCCGGCATAGAATGACACGATAGGGGGCTGCTTGACCCCGATGGGGCTAGCCGATTACATGTGTCTTAGGTATATCTCGCCTATTTGAGGTATTTTTCTATTGCCCTGTTATGCTCGTCCAGGCTTGTTGAGAACTGGTGCGTACCGTCTTTTCGTGCGACAAAGTACAGGTATTTTGTATGCGCGGGAAAGAGTACCGCTTTAATTGAATCTTCTCCCGGGTTGCCGATGGGGCCGGGGGGGAGGCCCTGTATGCGGTAGGTGTTATATGCTGTATCGCCCAATATGTCCTTCTTCGAAATCTTGCCGGCAAACGCACGGATGCCGTATACGGAGGTGGGGTCGCTCTGGAGCGGCATGCCCACTTTGAGGCGGTTAAGGAAAACCGAAGCAATAAGTGGACGTTCCGCAGGATCGACAGCTTCTTTTTCAATCATGGAAGCAAGGGTTAGGACTTCCAGTTCACTCAGCCCAAGACTTTGCGCTTTTGTGGCGAATCTCTGGTCATATGTTGAGCGAAACTCTGAAACCATCTCTTTGATCAGGCTTGCCGCATCTGTGCCAGGTTTGATAGTGTACGTGCGGGGGGAAAGGAATCCTTCGACACTCTTTGTTGGGATGTTTAGTTCCTTAAGGAGCGCGCGGTTGAAGCACTGTCTGAGGAAACTCTCTTTGGAAAATATTTTTTGTGTATCGAGCAGTTCGGCAATCTGATAGATGGAATATCCTTCGGGGACGACGAATCGGACTTCAAAGACGTCGCCATTGACAAGCTTTGACAGTATCTCCACCGGTGGCATAGCGTCGGAGAATCGATACGTACCCGCCTGAATTTTTCCGTCAGCTTTTTGGAGTCTTGCATAGAGAGAGAAAATTGTGGCATTTCTGATAATGCAGGATTTTTCAAGCTCTTCGGAGATTTTCTTCATGGTATAACCGGAAGAGAAATCGAAGACCTTTACGAGGTGACCGTTTCCGCAGGGAGTGGCAAGAAAATGAAGATAAGTACTGAGGGAAAGTATCAGAAAAATTAGTACTGCGAGAAGCAGTACTACCCATGATTTTACTTTTACCGTATATTTGGATATCTGCAAAGCAATGCCTGAAAAACGATTCTTTATTTCTTGTTACATGAAGGTGTATTTGTAGTGTATCTTATCATTCATGTCAAGCTGGAACACCGTGGCTTGACAAGGTTTGTCTTTGTTGTTACAAAAACTTCAAAAGAAAAATATTGCTGCCATGATCAAGACGATCAGAGGAGATTCCCGTGGAACTGAATACTTTGGATGACATTCTGGAATTTGCACTGGAGAGGGAAGACGCTTCCTATCGGTTGTATCTCAACGCTGCGAAAATATCCGCTAACCCTTCGGCGCGGAAAATTTTTGAAGAATTGGCGGAGCAGGAGAAGGGCCACAAAAAGTTGCTTCTCAACGTGGATAAGGAAAAAATCACCAATTATACTTTTCGGAAAGTCCCTGACCTCGGTATCAGTGAGTATCTGGTAGATGTTGCCTACAATGATGAGATGACATACCAGGAAATTTTGATCTTCGCCATGAAAAATGAGGAGAAGGCAACACGGTTCTACCTTGAGGCTGAAAAGATGACGGACGATCCTGAGGTGAAGAGGCTTTTACAGATGCTGGCCAACGAGGAGCAGAAGCATAAGTTTCGACTTGAGTCACTCTACGAGGAAAAGGTGCTGACGGAAATGTGAATCTATTTCATGTGATTTGGTACAGTAAGGGCCTTTGAAAGGCCCTTTTTTTATGCCTTGAATTTGTTTTCTGTGCCGCTTTTGAGTCGCTTGATGTTTTCGAGGTGCTTCAGTATCACGGTTACCGAGATCACAATCGACATGGCAACGAAGATTGGGCTTCGATAGATGAGGGTGATCAACAACGGCATGACCGCTGCTGCTGTCAGGGAGGCAAGAGAGACATATCTCCACGAAACCAGGACAGTGATGAAAACGCACAATGCTCCCAACACCGCAAGGGGGGCGGTGGCGAGAAAAACACCTAGTGCCGTGGCAACACCTTTCCCTCCTTTGAAACGAAGAAAAACGGGGAAGATATGGCCGAGGAAAGACGCTATTCCGATCAATGCAATCCATTCGTAGGGAAGGTCTAGGGCTTTTGCTGCCAAAACCGGGAGCAGGCCCTTAAGACTGTCTCCAAGCAGGGTTAGAATGCCAACTTTTCGTCCCAGGGTCCGGTAGACGTTGGTAGCGCCGATATTGCCGCTGCCTTGAGTACGGATATCAACACCGCCGAACGCTTTCGCCAGAAGGAGACCGGTGGGGATAGATCCGATACAATAGGCGCAGAGGAGTAAAATACTGTTGGATAGCATCATTATCGCTCCGAAAAGGATAGTAGTTTTTTTGTAGAAACAACGTCGCAGAAATGTGGGGAACTCAAGTCCGAGTTGCCGAGAAGTCCCAAATCCTGAGTCGGGGAAGTGTCACAAGGAGAAAAACTTACGCTCCTTTTTTTCGGTAAAAAGAATAAGTGCAGCGGACAGAAAGAGGATATCTCTCATGATTGCAATCCAAGCGGAGGTCTTTTCGCCACCTTGGCGGAAACAGCCGCAGTCGATATCAAGTCCACGCATAATGGTGGACGTGAGCAGAATGATGAAGAGAATATTCATGGCAGCAGTGATACCGGCGGCCGCCCGGACTCTATAGCCGATGAGGAGCAATATCCCGCAGGTGAGCTCTACCCATGGGATCGTAACCGCAACCAGGTAGTTGAGAAAATAAGGGAGCAGCTTGTAGGCGGCTACAGAGCCGGCAAAGGCGATGGGGTCCCGCGTTTTCAGAACTCCGGCATAGATGAAGACGAGGCCGAGAGCGATACGAAGGGTTAGGAGGAAATAGTGTTTTGCTTTCTTCCTCATCCTCATTGGTTTGCTCCTTCGATGGGGAATCCAGCGTCTTTCCACTCGGGATACCCTCCCTCGAAAATAAGAATCTGGCGGTAGCCCTTCTGTAACAATTGATTCCCAAGCTTCTTGCTGTCCTGGCATCCGTATCCGTTACAGTAAATTACCAGGTTTGTTTGGTAAGGGACTTTTTCTGTGAAACCCTGAAGGGCTGAATCGAGAGCGGCTAGCGGAAGGGAGACTGCCCCTTGAATGTGGCCTTGGGAAAACATGGAGGTTTCCCGCGCATCGATAAACAGGGTCTCTTTTTTATCAAACAGTTCTTTAACCTGGGCGAGTCCGGCTGGGATGAGAATGGCGGTTGGGGTTGCGGAGATTGCCGGTGCGGGTTTGGCTCCTGAAAATTTTCCGATATAGACATCCCGAAGCAGTCGATAGTTCCAGGTAATTCCAATCGCAACTGCGAGAAGAACGATAACAGTCATTTCGGAAAAAAGTTTTTTGTACGTATTTTTCATGGGGTTTTCACTCAGATCGCTATAATGTTATATAAATTGCCTTGGAAATCTAGGGTTCACTCATCACACACTTATTATCATCCTTGTTACAGTACCGAACCACGTTGACTGCTTCCGTGGTGATTAGACCTCCGCTCATCATTTCATCAATTATCGGCATGGCCTTGTCCAGTTTCTCTTTGCTTGCGACAACTTCGATAATCAGGGGGAGATCGGAAGAAAGCCGGAGTATTTTGTCCGTGTGATAGAGACTGTGGGCTCCGAAGCCTGCAACCCCACGCAGTACCGTCGCGCCGGCGAAGCCCTCTTTGATGAAAAAGTCAATCAACGCTTCATACAACGGTTTTCGGCCGAATTTATCGCCCTCACCGATAAAGATTCGCATGAGGACTTTTTCTCCGAAAAATTTGGGCATGGTTCCCTCCCTAGAGAAAGCGAGCAGCGCTAATTCCCACCCAGGTGAATAACAGGCAGACCAAGACGCTCACCAGTATGTTTGCTGATGCGGTGACGAAATTTCCCTCTTCCAACAGTCTGAATGTTTCGTAGCTGAAGGTTGAGAATGTGGTGAGACCACCTAGAAAACCTATGGTGATACCCATACGGAGTGTTGGGGGAATCAGGGTGCTTCGGAGCCCGAATTCCATGAGAAACCCGATGATGAATGCTCCCGCAATATTAACGACAAAGGTCCCATAGGGGAAGTCACGTCCCAGAAGGTCGTAAACCCACCCGGAGATGAAATAGCGGGATAAACATCCCAGTCCTCCACAGACTGCCACTGCAAGTGCAATTTCCATTGGTCCTCACTGCTAATTCAAGCTTTACCCTTTGTCTTCTGAAGAAGAGACGTAATGTGTTGAGAGAAATGCGGATGCAGATCAGTTAATCTTGCCGATCTCGCATTTTCCTCAAACTAACGTGAATAAAGTGCAATGTCAAGGGATTGGAATCGTCTCCACACACAATTTCATGCTGGTTTAAGTGCGACTGCAATGCTTGACACTCGTCATTTGCAACGTCAGACTTAAAGGAGGAGTATTTGGTTACAAGTATAGTGACACGTAGTTTGGCATGATGAGCCGCTGAGGGAATCTTATCTTGCGGATTGTTTTTAATACATTGGAGGGTACATGAATCAACACGCACAACGTCTTATTGCCAGGCTTGCTCTCGAAAAACACCCAGAAGGAGGATATTATCGTGAAACCTATCGTTCAGTGGAATCGATACCGGCGACAAACCTGCCTGAACGGTTTACTGGTGGAGAACGGTCCTTTTCAACAGCGATCTATTTTTTGCTTGTCGAAGAAGACTATTCTGCCTTGCACAGGATTAAGTCCGATGAAATATGGCATTACTACGCTGGAGGAACACTGCTGATACATGTGCTGGACCAGTCAGGGGGATATACTCGATACAGGTTGGGCGGAAATTGTGGTGAGGATGTTTTCTTTCAGGTTGTGGTGAAAGCGGGTTGCTGGTTTGGTGCAACACTTGAAAAGCCTGACACCTTTGCGCTGGTTGGTTGTACTGTCTCCCCAGGCTTCGATTTCAGGGATTTTGAAATGGCTGACAGGGGGGAATTGCTCAGGTTGTTTCCTGCTGACAGGGAAATCATTAAGATGCTTACAAGGTGATTATCGCCTGCCTGTCTGGAAAGCAAAAGTGTGTGGTAAGGGAAAAGCCCCCTGCCGATAGTGCAGGGGGCTTTTCCCTCAAATAATGCAGGTGTGATGCTTCCTTACTTAGAAACGAACACCAATACCGGTACTGAGGATGAAGGGGTTGAGGTTGAGTTTGTGTTCCCCTCCTGCTACGAACATGTCAGGTTCGCTATCGTAATACATTCCGTCGATGTTCCAGTAGACGCTATCGGTAACGCGGACATCCGCGCCAACTTTAGCTGCCCAGCCGACGGAGCTGTGGATCCTGAAATAAGGATCTGCGGAAAGTTTCTCGTCGAAAGGAAAAACAACGTTCATACCGAAACCGACATAGGGACTTACAATGTAATCAGGAATCGGGTGGTATTTTACGTACAGTGAGGGCGGAAGCAGCCATACGGAACCAAGGTTAGTCCCGCCGTTATCTCCCATGATGTCATGCTTGGTAAGAGCGAGATCCAGTTCTACCGAGAAGTTTTTGGTGATGAAGTATTCGAGGTCGAGTTCGGGTGCGACAGCGTCATCTACCGTCAGGCCGTTTGCCAAGGTATTTACTACGGCGTCAGTTGATTCATCCGGCATGACGTAGATGCCGCGGATTCTGATGCCATACTTTTTGAGCGGTTTCGGCTGCGGTGTGCAGGCCGGATCGGCTGCAAAAGAGATGGATGCAATGGAAAGAATCAGGGCAACAATAAGCAGGACAGCGAAAGATTTTGCACTAAACATGTTTTTCACGTTCAACTCCTTTAATCATGATTGCATTAGAATTTGAGCATAGTTTGGAAGTTTCAAAAAACGAAATTGCCACCTCCTTTTTCGAGAGATTTGAGCGCAATACAAAGTCAGGATTGAGTTTGTACTTCAGAGGCGCGTCAGTATTTCTATTTTATTATCGATAAAAACAGCTTTACCTGTATTTTGGTGAAGAAATATTTACCTTAGCAATTTCACTCTATCGTACGATTCAGAATCGCCCGCACCGCCGCATAAATTAATTCCTAATAAAAAATAAGTCAATAGGTTTTGTTGAAAAAAATGCTTATTGTTCTTAACTATCTTTTGAAGAAAACATAAGAGGCTGAATTACAAGACATTTCCTGGGGCGGCCTGGAAAGAGTCTTTGCTGCGGGGGATTTCAATTTTCGATGTGCCTGCAGGAGGGATCAGGCGGTTGAAAAAGTCGATAGAGTGGAAGCGGGGAGAGTCTTTTGCCGGTTCTTTGGAACTGGAGTGACTCACGTGGACCAGGTAGCGGATACCATACATGGCAGCTGTTGACAAATTGGTTTCACTGTCTTCACCGAGCAGGGTCCTTTGAGGGTCGAAAGGTATTTTCTGCTGCAGTTTTCCCCAAAAGGCCGGATCTTCTTTTGGTAGTCCCAGGTCGTGGGCGGAAATAATGCTATTGAAATAAGGACCCAGGCGCGTAGAACGCATTTTCATATTCAGGGTTTTGCTATGGGCATTAGTGACAAGGTGGATATCTTTGCCTTGATGCCGCAGAAAAAGCAAAAACTCAACAACAAAAGGATGGACCGCAATAAGATGGTCCACGTCCCTTTTTAGCAGGGGGATGTCCAGACCAAGGTGAGCTGACCAATAGTCCAGATCAGTCCAGTTGAGGGTATTCTCCTGCGACTTGAAGAGTCGGTAGAGGCGGTCCTTTCCCTCGGCAAGGGTGATGCCATGCTTCCTTGCAAAGGTCTTTGGCACATGCTCGAGCCAGAAGTGGTCATCGAAGTGTCGGTCCAGCAGAGTACCGTCCATATCCAAAAGGACGGTGTCGATATCATTCCAGTCTAATTTCATGGTGCGTTACGAGAAACGGCAAGCATGCTGAATTTCCCCATTTCATTGCGGCCCTTGGAAAGGGCACGTTTCGTCACAGGGCCAAGCCTTCGATGAACTTTTTCACTTCCGCCAGGTCGGCATCGAGTACTTCACAGCGGGAAGGGAGCTTTTCGATGCCCGCAAGTGAGGCTGGTCTTTCGGGTGGCAAGCCTGTCGCTGTAATAACCGCTTCTTCGAACTTGGCAGGGTGAGCTGTTGCCAGGCAGATGAGCGGGAGATTGCAGTCGCGATGGTCTTGGGCGGCTTTCACCCCAACAGCGGTGTGTGGGTCGAGCAGATAGCCTGTTTCACGGTGAAAGGATGAAATCGTCTCAAGGGTTTCCTGACGGTCCACTGATTGTGACAAGAAGTCGGAGGTTACGGTATTCCTCTCCTCGGGGCTGAAATTCAAGCGACCGGTTTTGGAGAATTCTTCGATTGCGTCACGAACCCTGGAAGGGTCTTCGTTGTAAAGGAAGTAGAGATATCTTTCAAAGTTCGATGCAACCTGGATGTCCATGGAAGGGGACAGGGTCGGCACTACGGTGCCGAGAGAGTAGTCGCCGTTCAGGATGAAGCGTGTCAGGATATTGTTTTCGTTGGTGGCCAGTAACAACTGGCTGATGGGAAGGCCCATGCGCTTTGCAACGTATCCGGCAAAGATGTCGCCGAAGTTGCCGGTAGGTACCGAGAATATCACCCGCTGATCGAGGCTGTCGCTGACCTTGAAAAAGGCATAGAAATAGTAGACAACCTGTGCGAGGACTCGGGCCCAGTTGATAGAGTTCACCGCCCCGAGGGCATGCTTTTCCTTGAATGAAAGGTCATTAAAGAGAGCCTTGACCATATTCTGGCAGTCGTCAAAGGTGCCCTTTACAGCAACGTTATGTACGTTTGCATCAAGGACCGTCGTCATCTGGAGTGCCTGGACAGGTGATGTTTTCCCGTGGGGGTGGAGGATGAATATGGCTATATTTTCCTTGCCGCGAACACCATAGATAGCCGCACTTCCCGTGTCACCGGAGGTGGCTCCCACGATGTTCATTTTCTGGCCGCTTTCTTTCAATAGGTATTCAAAGAGGTTGCCGAGCAGTTGCAGGGCCACGTCTTTGAAGGCAAGTGTTGGCCCGTGAAACAGTTCAACGATGTTGACGCCATCTTTGCTCACAACCGGGGTGATCTCGGGGTGGTCAAAACTGTCATAGGAGCGGTCGATGAGATTTTTCAAATCGCCGGGTGGTATGTCGTCACAGAACAGGGAAATTACCTTGAACGCAAGGTCACGATAGGGCAGGCCCCGCCATGTTTCCAATTCCTGCGGATCGAGCTGTGGAATTCTCTCGGGGAGAATAAGTCCGCCATCCGTAGAGAGTCCCATCATGACTGCGTCTTTAAAGGCAATAGGTGCAATGCCGCCTCTGGTGCTGATGTATTTCATCTTCTATCCTCATTCCTTTTCACATGGAAGCTTTCAACGGAGCAAGTCTAGCAGTAAATAGGGAAAATGTGAAGAAGTTTGCTCCTTTGGGTCCTGTTGCCGGTAGTGTAGGTTTCATATTCCATTATCCTGGCATTTTCGGCAGTTCAGTTGTGGTTGCCTTCAGATGCATGAGGCCGTTTGGGCGTCAAAGGTATGAACGACCTTGTTTACAAGCCACGGGTGTATGGGGTATCCTTCTGGAAAGAAATGTCAAAATGTAGAGGATTTCATGTCATCCCGAATCAAGATACTTCCAGAAAATCTTACCAATAAAATTGCCGCCGGTGAAGTTGTCGAGCGGCCAGCATCAGTAATAAAAGAGCTGGTGGAGAACGCCCTCGACGCTGGAGCCAGCGAGATTGTTGTCGAGTTTCAAGACGGTGGCAAGCGTCTGATCAGGGTCAGCGACAACGGTTGCGGGATGTCCCGCGAGGATGCTCTCCTTGCGCTGGAGCGCCATGCAACCAGCAAAATAGCTTCTGATAACGATCTCCTCTCCATCTCGACCCTTGGTTTTCGGGGTGAGGCGTTGCCGTCCATCGCCTCCGTTTCGCGCTTTACTCTATCCTCACGGGAAAAGGGCACAATCGAGGGTACGGAGATTTATGGCGAAGGTGGCAGGATCAAAGAAGTGAAGGCCTGTGGAATGGCTGAGGGAACGGTTCTTGAGATCAGGAATCTATTTTTCAATACTCCTGCCCGGTTGAAGTTCCTGAAGAGTAAGGAGACCGAGGCCGGACATGTGGCGGACCAGGTCACACGACTTGCCATTTCACGGCCGGATGTTCGCTTCTCGTGTGTCAGTGATGGCAGAACCTTGTTCCGGGCACTGAACGGAGACATGGTGGAACGGGTCGCCTCGCTTCTTGGTCGATCGTTGGCCGCGGACCTCTTTCCCGTAAATCGACAAGATAATGGCTTGCAGTTGAGCGGTCTGGCTGGGAAACCCGAGTGCAGCAGGTCGGCTGGTTCTCATCTGTACACTTTCGTGAATGGTCGATTTGTTCGAGACAAGGTTATTCATCATGCGGTTCTTCAGGCCTACCGACGTTTCCTGGAGCGTGGTCGCTATCCGGTAGCGGTACTTTTTCTTTCGGTACCTGCCGGAGATGTGGATGTAAATGTTCACCCAACTAAGCATGAGGTTCGCTTCAGGGACCAGTCCACTGTGCATGACTTTATTGTTTCTTCCCTGGAGAACATGCTGCAGTCCACTCCCTGGCTTCGCAAGTCTTCTGTTGTTACTGCTTCTCCCGAAGCAACCTGTATCCCCTCGAGTGAAGGCAGAGTCGAAGCGGTTCGGGAGGCTCTTGGCCGCTACCGGCCGCAGGCGGCCCCGGAAAAAATACAGAAAAACCTCTTTTATCCGGAAAAGACGATCCCCGAGAGTAAAGGGGATTTTGAAGAGACTGCGCCGGAAACAGCGGACGGTTTTTTTGCTTCCTTAACAGTATTGGGACGCTACCTGGATGAGTACCTTCTCTGTCAGGATGGTGAAGACCTGCTGATAATCGATCAGCATGCTGCTCATGAACGGGTTGCATTCGAGCGTCTCAAAAGGCAGTTTTCGGCGGGTGCTGTTGAGGCCCAGGGGCTCCTTTTCCCGGAGGTGATTGAGCTCTCTCATTCCGAAGCTGTGCTTGTGGCTGAGCATGCTGTGGTGTTCCGACAGCTTGGTTTCGATCTTGAGGATTTTGGCGGACAGACCCGGGTGCTCAAGGGCGTCCCGCGCATACTCATGAACAGTAATCATGTCCGTGTTTTCAGAGATATCGTCGAGGAACTTGCGGTTCTCGGCAGAAGTCGCACGATCACTGACATCCAAGAGGATATTCTGATGCGGATTGCCTGTCACAGTGTCGTTCGTGGCAGACAGGTCCTTTCCGAACAGGAAATCGCCGCTCTTCTCTTTGCCCTGGACTCCGTCGGGTTTGCCAGTAATTGCCCTCACGGCAGGCCGGTTCTCCGGAGGATCAGTCGTATGGATATTGAAAAGATGTTCAAAAGGGTCTGAGTCATGCCGGAGAGACAGAATATTAAACTGATAATTGTGCAGGGTCCAACTGCGTCTGGGAAAAGCGAACTGGCTGTCCGTCTCGCGGAGCGTTTTGCCGGCGAGATAGTAAATGCTGATTCCATGCAGGTCTATCGGTCTATGGATATAGGAACTGCCAAACCATCGGCGGACCAGCTTCAGAGGGTTCCCCACCATCTTTTAGACATCGTTGACCCGGATCAGACTTTCTCCGTAGCTGATTTTTGCCGGGAGGCGGAGAAGGTTGTTGTGGACATCTCCCGACGGGGCAAGAATGTTTTTGTCTGTGGTGGTACCGGTTTATATATCCGGGCACTTACCAAAGGCCTGATGGATTCTCCTGCTGGTGATGCAGATCTTCGTGACGAACTGCAGGATCTGGCGAAACGAGAGGGCGGGGCGAGGCTGCATCGGCGTCTTGCCGAGGTTGACCCCGCATCGGCAGAGCGTATTCATCCCAATGACCAGTTTCGCATCATCCGGGCTCTCGAGGTATACCAAATAATGGGGCGACCCATCTCCGAGTTGCGAAGAGAGCACCGTTTCGGTACGTTACGCTATGATTATCGTAAAATTGGTCTTTCCATGGACAGGGAGTCGTTATATAGAAGCATTGACAACCGTGTGGATTTGATGATACGACATGGCTTGCTTGAGGAGGTTAAGGCACTTCTTGCAGCCGGTTACCCGTCCAGTCTCAAGTCGATGCGCTCACTCGGTTATCGACACCTGTGCGACTATCTTGAGGGTGTTCTATCTTTTGAGGACGCGCTTCAGTTTATGAAGAGGGATACGCGTCGTTACGCGAAACGCCAGATGACTTGGTTTAATCAGGATTCGGAAATTAAATGGATTGAATATCCCGCAAATGTTGCTATTATTGAGAATATTGTACATGAATTTTTTTGATTAAAAGGAGAGGGGTATGGCGAAAGCACCGTTTAATATTCAGGACCAGTACCTGAATCAATCAAGGAAGGAACGGATTAAGGTTATCGTATATCTGATGTCGGGAGAAAAGATGGAAGGTTATATCAAGTCATTTGACAACTTTTCCGTTCTCCTGGAAATCAAGGGAGATATCCTGATTTATAAACACGCAATCTCTCATATAACTTCGGTTGATGGAAGCTTCAAGCTGCACCAGTGACAGCCTCTTCAAAAGTTCCATGGGGCCCGAAAAAGCAAGATCAATCCTGATAAAGGAAAGATATGCTTTAAGGGCCCCTTTTTTCTGCATACTTTTTATGTAAGATATAACCTCTCTTTTGACCTTCATCGTCAGTGAATCCGGAGTATCCTACCACCATTTCTGGAGTTCGTCAGCTAGTTTCCATCCGGAAACGGTCCTTTTTTGCCCTGACAGCGTCAATCATCGGTCTTGTTTGTGCGACGTACAGTAGTACGTCTCCGCACAATCCCTTGATTTCCTTGTCAGGACAAAAAACCTCGTTTCCAAATAGGAAACTGCTAGTTTCACATCCGGGGTTTCCGGATGGAAACCAGCTATTTTTCTCTGTACCAATCACCGGAAAAATTTTATTGTAGAAGTTCGCTTCATTTTGCAGGTCTTGAAACATTGTACTAACAACTCTGCAGTGACGCTGTGACTGCAGGCTCGTATCCGCTTAATTGGCACGGGCAACAGGAATTGTGTAGTTATGGAATTAGGGATTACGATAGAAAAAGTTGAGCCGGGAAGCATTGCTGAAGAGCTTGAGATAAGTTCCGGCGACAGGTTGCTGGCTATCAATGGCAACCCCATTCAGGATATCATCGACTTCGGTTATTATTCTGGAGAGGAAGAGCTTCTTCTTGAAATTGAAAAAGCGGACGGTGATATCTGGGAAATTGAGTTGCTGCGGGAAGAGGGTGAATCTCTCGGTATTCTGTTTGAATCTCCCCAGCCGTTCAGCTGTTCGAATTCCTGTCTTTTCTGTTTTGTGGACCAGTTGCCGAAAGGACTGCGGCGTTCTTTATACGTGAAAGATGAGGACTATCGGCTTTCTTTCCTGTATGGCAACTTTGTTACCTTGTCTTCCCTTAGTCGGGAAGAAGTCCACAGGATCTGTGAGCAGCGACTCTCTCCCCTTTACATCTCTGTTCACGCCACTGAACCGGATCTTCGAGCGAAGCTGTTGGGAAACAGTGAGTGCCCACCAGTTCTCGAGCTGCTTACGGAGCTTGCCTCAGCCGGAATCCGTATGCATACTCAGATCGTGCTGTGCCCGGGTTTGAATGACGGTTCCCATCTTGAACGTACCGTCCGTGATCTTGCCGCACTGTTTCCACAGGTTGCCTCCCTCGCCGTGGTTCCTCTGGGGCTTACCCAGTTTCGAGATTCACTGTCGAAACTGCACCCGATTACACGTGACTATGTTTCCAAATTCCTTGCAGAATGGCAGCCCCGTGCTCGTGAACTTGCTGCGGAGCTAGGAATGCCCTTTCTTTTCTTTGCCGATGAATTCTACATCAAGGCGGAAAAACCTTTCCCGCCGCTCTCTGAATATGGGGACCTTCCCCAAATCGAGAACGGTGTCGGTATGATTCCGCTTTTCCTGGACGAAGCAGAAACTGTCCTGGATAGTGCTGAGTCCATGAGAGGAGGGGTTGCGGTTGTGGTAACCGGTGAATCGTCCTACCCGTATCTTGCTGATTTCCTGCGCAGACTTGCTGAAAAGACCGGGGCAACTTTCCGGGTTGTCCCGGTAAAAAACTCCCTGTTTGGCGAAAGTGTTACTGTTACCGGGCTTGTTCCTGGAAAGGGTATTCTTGAGTTAGTGAGGGGGGGGGGATTTTCTGATGCCGATGTGGTTTTGATTCCTGATGTAATGCTGAAGGAGGGTGAAGGGGTCTTTATCGATGATGTTACGATCGTGGAACTCCGAGATGCACTGGGAACCCAGGTAGAGGTTTGTGAGTCGACCCCCACAGGTCTCTATGATTCTTTGAAGCGCTGCTTTAGTAACTGAAGCGAATCATCTCTTCTTTTTCATTTCCAGATCCAGGTCCAGCTTTTTAAGCTTTTCCAAATCCTGCCTTAAATCGGTATTTTCCTTTGTGAGTGAAGCATTCGAACTTGTGAGTGAAGCATTCGAGTTCTTCAGATTTTTTACCATTTTATCCAGTTCGGCCTTTTCCTGCAGGGTTATATCATACGCATCTATCAGGCCTTTCAATGTGGCGGCATGGGCGCGCCAGCTGCTCGACTTGAATTTGTTGAGTATTGTGTCAAGGTCTTTACCTGACTTCTCGGTTGCAATCTTCTGTTGACCTGCTTCCAGGTTGAGAAGCGCCAGCCGAAAAAACGCTTCATCTGTTATTCCTGGAACGGCTGGTTTGCGAGTAATTTCTGAGAGTGTTTTCTTTGCCGCTTCGGTTCGGTTGCTTTCCAGGAGCCATTTTGCGAGGACTAGATTTTGCCGCTGTTCCTGGACGTTTGGATCTACCTTTCGGATGGTTGCGCAGCCGCTCAGTCCCGTAATAATGGCAATACATATGATAAGTGTTCTCATCGGACCCTCTTCCTGCGATCGATAAAGTAGTTGCTGCCTGCCTCTCCTTTTGCAAAATCTTTGATTTCGGCAGCTGACTTGGCAATTTTAACTGCTGAATCATACTCACCCTGCTGACACATGACAACAGCAATTGAAATGGTCATGATGGGGAATATCCGGTTGACACCGTACCTGTCCGGCCCCTCGATATGCCCCAGTTCCAGGTCTTCCGGGGTATAAAATTGTGGAATTTTGTCAGTGAAGGCATCAATTACTGCTTGGCAGACCGCATCAACTTCAGTGGACGAGACGATCATGATGAAATCATCCCCCCCGATATGTCCCACAAAGGCATTTTCATCCGCATTTTGCTGCACTGCTTCATAAATGACCTCGCCGGCCATCTTGATCAGATCACTTCCCCTGATGTATCCGTACCTGTCACTGTAGGCCTTAAAATTATCGAGGTCGGCGTAACAAACAGCGAAAGTTTCCCCTGTTTGGAGCTTTTTGGTGAGATCTCGCTCAATTGCTATGTTGCCGGGGAGACGGGTGAGAGGGCTTGCGTCGAGACTGATTTGTTCAAGGATCTTGAGCCGTTTGGCCATTTTGGTGAAATCTTCGGCAAGGTCACCAATTTCATCTCCTGGCGGGATGTCGGGATCGAAATCGAAATTCCCCTCTGAAATGGAGTGTGTTGCACGCTTCAGTTTTTTAATAGAAGACGAAATAGTGACCAGAAAAAAGGCCATTACACTTAATGCGAGCACAAAGCCCATGGAGGATAACAATAAAGTCCATTGCACAGTTGTTTCACGTCGCTGGTCTGCATTTTCCAATTTCTCATTCAGAATTAGCTGTCGAGATGTCGAAAGGGCCTCGATCGAGGAATTAACTTTCTCGGCAGCTTTTTGCAGGGGAGTGATATCTTCGAACTTTCCTTGGAAAAGGATTTCCGCATTGCGGCTGAAGTCACGGTAGTTACGAACAATATCATCAAGAAGTGGTCCAGAGTCGGATTTGCCCAAAACTTCAATTTCAGTGGTGAAATCTTTATGCCGCTGGTCAAATAACTGTTTGAATTCAGGCGACTTGAGTACCGAAAACTTAGCCGCACTTCTTTCCTGAGCCTGAAGTGCATCATGGAGTGTTGCTGTGCGTTTGGCAAAGGGTAAATCGTTTCTGGCGATGTCACGGACTATTCCGTTGAGAGATTGGAGTCCGAAGATCGAGAATACCGTTGCTGCCATGGTCAAAAAAGCAATAGCAGCATAACTGAGAATCAATTTGTTGATGAGGGAAAGTTTTGCCGTAGTGTTTTTTTCTGCCATTGAGAGAGCCTTGAGTGTGGTATATAAAATTTGTCGCGTTAGAAATAGTGCTGTTCGAGTATCTTTCTGTGCACCCGGTACAGATTGAATTCTGAACTGTTGGCACAACTAACTTCGTGCTATTATACATGCGATGGTCACGGTAAGGAAGCTTCAATTTTTTCCTAAACGCTGAATCGCGGAACTTACGTGTTATGTTTAGGGTTCCGGCATATCTTCTGCGGTTAGCGAAGGAGCCATGTCCATTTTTTTAGCAGTAAAGTATTGACTACGAATAGCTGTCTGCCGGGGAGGTGGCCAGCCCCGGTTCCTTCTTCATATTTATAATCCGGCAGAAAAAAGGTTTGCTTTTTCGGCCTGTTTGCTATAGATTAGCACGTCCTACACACTAAAAACCCCCTCTCTTAGGTGATTCTGTTTTGTCTGAAAAGAAAACTCTTGAAGAAATACGAAATTCCATTGATGGGATTGATGACCAGATTCTCGACCTTTTGAATCAACGAGCTAGGTTGGTCATTGCTGTTGGTACCTTGAAAAGGGGCGAAAAGCGTGATTTCTACGTTCCGAGTCGCGAACGGGAAATTTATGAGCGACTTGCCTCGAAGAACAGTGGACCCTTTCCAAGTGAGGCGCTGAAAAGTGTTTTTCGCGAGATAATTTCCGCGTCCCTGGCTCTTGAGTCACCAATGAAGGTGGCTTTTCTCGGCCCAAAGGCGACGTTTACCCATCTGGCCTCCCTCCAGCAGTTCGGTCTTTCGGCGGAACTGGTTCCCCAGAAATCAATTCCGGCCGTTTTTGAGGATGTTGAAAAGGGCCGGGCTCAGTACGGTGTTGTTCCCGTTGAGAACTCCACCGAAGGCATGGTTTCTCATACGTTGGATATGTTTATAGAGAGTGACCTGAAGATCATAGCCGAGGTTCTTCTGGAGGTTTCCCATGACCTCTTGTCGCGAACCGGGCGAATGGCCGATATTAAAAAGGTCTACTCTCACCCGCAGGCACTTGCCCAATGTCGCAAATGGCTTGATGACAACCTGCCCAATGTCCCGGTGGTGGATGTTGCTTCGACGGCACTGGCAGCACAGATCGTGAGTGAAGATTATAACGCTGCGGCCATTGCCAGCGATTCAGCTGCCTCCCTCTATGAGTTGAAAGTCGTGAAGAAGCGGATTGAAGACCAAGTGAACAATTTTACCCGTTTTCTTGTTATCGGGAAGAATATCGCCGGAAAGAGCGGCAACGACAAAACTTCATTGATGTTTTCGGTCAATGATGAACCGGGAATCCTCTACCGGATGCTTGATCCCTTTGCGCGTCGGGGTATCAATCTGAGCAAGATCGAATCTCGTCCCCTTAAAAAGAAGGCGTGGGAATATATCTTTTTCCTGGACCTTTCCGGGCATCTGTCTGATCCCAAGGTTGCTGAGGCAATCGACGAATTGCGTAACTGCTGTCAATTCGTGAAAATCCTTGGCTCGTATTCTAAAAACATTTAGATGAGACCGGAAAGGGAAAAGATGTCACTTAGCAAAAGAATGGCAGTTATCGGCGTAGGCCTTATTGGCGGATCTCTTGCGCGGATACTACGCCAGCAGGGTGAGGTGGGCGAGATTGTCGGGATCGGGCGAACCGAGCCGAACCTGCAGCGTGCGGTTGAACTGGGAGTAATTGATCGCTACTGTCAGGATCCCTGTCAAGGTGTTCAAGGGGCCGACCTGGTTTTTCTTGCCACTCCTGTTTGCGCCATTGCTTCAGTGTTGGAAAAAATTGCTCCCTGCCTTGCACCTGGTTGCGTTGTGACTGATGGCGGTAGCGTGAAGGAGTCGGTTGTTGCGGCTTGTGAGCCGCTGATGCCTGTGGGAACCTGTTTTGTTGGCGGGCATCCCATTGCCGGTACGGAAAAGTCAGGCGTTGATGCTTCGTTTGCTACGCTTTTTGCAGGAAAGCGATGTATCATTACCCCAACCGGGCAGACCGATCAGCTTGCTCTCCAAAAAGTTCTCAGGATGTGGAAACTTGCTGGTTCGGATGTGGTTCAAATGGATGCTCACAAGCATGATCGGATCGTGGCAGCCATCTCCCATCTACCGCACATGGTGGCCTATTCCCTGGTAAATGCAGTGGATGGTTATGATCGCTTCGATGAAAGTATCCTGAAATATTCAGCAGGGGGTTTTCGGGATTTTACCCGCATAGCCTCTTCCGATCCTGCGATGTGGCGAGATATCTCTCTCTTGAACGGACCTGCGATTATGGAGATGATGGATTTCTTTTCTGATTATTTTGGACAGCTCCGGACCCTTGTCGAAAACGCTGACGGTGCTGGCCTCCAGAAGTTTTTTGCTGAATCCAAAAAAAGTCGGGATGCCATCCTCTAGTGCTTGGTTTTTACTCACTCTTCTGGTGGCTAATGTTTGCCGGGAATTAACACAGAGCATTAGTATTTACTGCTGTCTTCAAAAGATTTTTTATAAAAATGTAGGAAATGAAAACCACGGGACCATCCAGTGAAAAAGTATACTGTTCGGACAGCAAATAAACTAGCAGGGACAATCGTGGTTCCTGGCGATAAATCAATCTCCCATCGGGCGGTGATGCTCGGTTCGCTTGCCCGCGGCACGACTGTTGTCAGCGGATTCCTGCAGGGAGAAGATACGATTGCTACCCTGAACGCTTTCCGGCTCATGGGCGTAGATGCCCGTGAAAACGATGGAAAGCTGCTTATTCAGGGAAGAGGGCTTTTTGGATTGAAAGAGCCGGAGGATGTTCTTGACTGTGGCAATTCCGGCACCTCCATGCGACTGATGTCCGGTATACTTGCCGGGCAACGATTTTTTTCTGTTTTATCGGGAGACCGGTACCTTCGTAACAGGCCCATGGGGCGAGTGATTGAACCTCTGGCAAAAATGGGTGCGTACATTCTTGGGCGGTCCGGCGGGACCAAGGCGCCACTTGCCGTTCAGGGTCGTGAATTGAAAGGTGCTTCCTACTCTTCTCCCGTTGCCAGTGCCCAGATAAAATCCGCTCTGCTCTTGGCGGGTCTCTATGCCTGCGGGGAAACCGAAGTAAAAGAGCCGTCCCTTTCGCGGGATCACACGGAAAGAATGTTTCGCTACTTCGGTGTTGACATCGAACCGCGTGCCAATGGCGCCATTGTTCGCGGCGGCAGAGAACTTGATGGAAGGGACGTGACGGTTCCAGCAGATATTTCTTCGGCGTCCTTCTTCATAGTTGCCGCCCTGTTGGTCCCGGACTCTGAGCTCCTCATTACCAATGTTGGGGTAAATCCCACCAGAACGGGAATTCTTGATATCCTTCTGAAAATGGGGGCTTCTATTGACCTGCTGAATGAGCGGGAGGTCTCAGGAGAACCTGTTGCGGATATTCTGGTGCGCTCATCGTTGCTGCGAGGAATTGAAATCGGTGGTGACCTTGTACCAAGGGCTATCGATGAGTTTCCGGTGCTCTGTGTTGCTGCGTCATGTGCTGAAGGCAAGACTATCCTGCGGGATGCCAAGGAGCTTCGTGTCAAGGAAACTGACCGGATAGCCGCTATGGCCACAAATTTAACCAAGGCAGGGGTTTCGGTTCTGGAAACGGAAGACGGCATGGAAATTACCGGTACTGATACGTTGAGGGGATGTGTTGTTGACAGTTACGGAGATCATCGGATTGCCATGTCAATGCTCATTGCCGGGCTTGTCGCAAAAGGTGAGACAACGGTAACGGACACTGATTGCATTGCGACATCCTTCCCGACCTTTATCGGCCTCTTGGAAAAGGTCTGTCATACATGAGCGATGAAAAGGTGACTGTAAAGGGGATAGTTGTCGCAATCGACGGCCCCTCAGGTGCTGGTAAGAGTACGGTGGCACGCCAACTTGCCGAACGTCTCGGCTATCTTTATATCGATACGGGGGCAATGTTCCGTGCTGTTGCCTTAACCGTGCAGCGGGCAAAGGTCAGCCTGGAAGATGATGATGCGCTTGCAACATTGTGCCGGGACTTGGAAATAACGTTTGTCAGGCACGAAGGCGCGTATCGGGTTTTTGCCAACGGAGAGGATGTCTCCGATGCCATACGGACTCCTGAAATAAGTCTTCTGACATCGCGAATATCGACAAAAAAGGTGGTGCGCGAAGTTCTTCTCCATGAGCAGAGGCGTATGGGTCGCGCCGGCAATGTTGTGCTGGAAGGCCGTGATATCGGTTCGGTGGTTTTTCCTCAGGCCGACGTGAAATTTTTCCTTTCCGCATCACCGGCGGAACGGGGAAGAAGGCGCTTTCTTGAGTTGCAGGCCAAAGGGGAGAAGGTAACCCTTGAAAAGACGATAGCGGAAGTTATTGCACGTGACGCTCAAGACGAACAACGTGAACATGCCCCTCTCCGCATCGCGGACGATGCTCTTTGCATTGATTCCGATGGGGTTTCTGTCGAAGAAGTTCTTAGTAGAATGGAGAAAATTGTCCAGCAGAGGGCATCAGAGCGTAGAGCGACTTATTGATTGTTGGCTAGCCGGAGGCTACTGTCGTAAATATATGCAGGCAGGTTGGTATATTTGTTCGCTTGGTAAGAAGATGTTTCCTGATTAGCGTCAATCTTCCGCCAGTTCCCAAAACTGTCATTCCCGAAGCGATTCTGATCGGGAATCCAGCTTCTAACCGACTGAAACCATGGATCCCCGATAGAGACCTTCGGGGATGACAATCTTCATAGCGGAAGAATAGCGCTAATCTTGAGATATTTTGGTTTTTTGTGAAGGAGTAACGGTTTGAAAATTATCCTTGCGAAACAAGCAGGATTCTGCTTTGGGGTCAAAAGGGCCACCCAGATGGCCTTCGAGGCTGCTGCCAAAGGAGGAAAGACATTTACTCTAGGCCCGATTATCCATTCACCGCAGGTGGTTCAGCGTCTTGAGGAAATGGGAGTCAAGGCTCTTACCTCTCTTGCAGAGCTTACCAGTGGTGCAATTATTATCCGCTCACATGGTGTGGCCTCGGAAGAGCTTCAGGAAGCCAGTCGCAAGGAACTTGAAATTGTAGACGCCACCTGTCCGTTTGTGAAAAAGGCCCAGGAGCATGTAAAAAGTCTTTCCCAGGCGGGTTATGTTGTGGTAGTTGTAGGAGATGCTGATCATCCCGAGGTTCAAGGGATCGTTTCGTATGCAAAGGGTCCGGTCTATGTCGTCGGGTCGGGAGAAGAAGCCGATAAACTGAAAATATCCGGAAAGATTTGTATTGTTGCCCAGACAACTCAGTCATTCGAGAATCTGAAGAATGTGGTCCTCGAATGCCTGGTAAAGGGGAGCGAGATCAGGGTGTTCAACACTATCTGTGATGCAACAGCTGTGCGGCAGGAAGAAGCCAAAGAGCTTGCAATACATGTTGACTGCATGATAGTTATCGGTGGATATAATAGTGCTAATACAACACGTCTCGCTCAAGTATGTGCGGAGCTGCAGCCTAAGACCTACCATATAGAAACAGCGCAACAATTGAACCAAATGTGGTTTGAAGGTGTAGACACTGTTGGTGTAACGGCAGGTGCTTCGACTCCCAAGTGGGTAATCGATGAAGTGCTTGAGCAGATCAGACGTATTGATGATACTACTACACATTGAGAGGTTTTTACAGGTGTGATAGGATAAGGCTGGGAAAACATTGAAATTTCAGGGGGTATTACTTTAATGAATGAAGAAAAAGACTTGAACAACATCACCAACGAGCCGGACAGGCTGAATAACGATATGGATGATGACTTTAATCAAGGTGGTAAAGAGAATTTCGAAGAACTATTTCAGGAGAGTTTGCGCCAGCCCTTAGTGGGTGAGATTGTAGAAGGCGTTGTTGTGCAAATTGACCCGGATTACGTTCTTGTCAATATCGGCTACAAATCGGAAGGATGTATTCCGCTTAACGAATTCATGGACGAGAACGGCGAGCTTACGGTGAAAGTTGGTGACGCTGTAAAGGTATTGTTTGAGAAAAAGGAAAATATTCGTGGCTATATTGTCCTTTCCCGAAAAAAGGCCGAGCGCGAGCAGATCTGGGTTCACATCGAAGAGGCAGTCGATTCTGGTGCTCTTATCGAAGGAAAGATCGTTGCAAATGTAAAAGGTGGTCTTACTGTTGATATCGGTGTGCCTGCTTTCCTTCCTGCTTCACAAGTTGATGTCCGTCCCATTGGTAACCTTGAGAAACTCATTGGACAGACTTTCCAGTTCAAGGTTGTAAAGGTGAACAAAAAGAGAGGGAACGTGGTTCTTTCTCGCCGGGCAATCCTCGAAGAAGAACGCGACAAGCTAAAAACAGATACACTCACCACTCTCAGCGAAGGTCAAATCCGCGAGGGAATCGTGAAAAACATTACCGATTACGGTGCGTTTATCGACCTCGGCGGTATTGATGGACTGCTCCACATCGTGGATATGTCCTGGCGCAAACTTTCTCATCCTTCAGAAATCCTGAAGATTGGTGAGACTGTTTCGGTCAAGGTATTGAAATACGACAAGGAAAAAGAGAAAATTTCTCTTGGTATCAAGCAGACGATTCCAGATCCTTGGTTGGTTGTAGAATCAAAATATCACACTGGTGACCGAATTGTCGGTACTGTTGTCAGTCTTGCAGATTACGGCGCTTTTGTTTCTCTCGAAGAGGGTGTGGAAGGACTTGTTCATGTTTCTGAAATGTCTTGGACAAAGCGGATTCGTCATCCTTCCGATGTTCTGACAGTCGGTGATGAGGTTGCAGCTGAAGTTCTGGGTGTTGACGTCCCGAGCAGAAGGATCTCCCTCGGTCTGAAGCAGATCCAGATGAATCCCTGGACGGTAATTGGAGATAAATATCCCGTTGGTACCAAGATTGAAGGTCAGATCAAAAACGTTACCGACTTCGGGGTCTTTATCGGTGTTGAGGATGGTATCGATGGTCTGGTGCATGTCTCGGATATGTCATGGACCAAGAGGATTAAGCATCCTTCCGAGCTTTATAGCAAAGGCCAGATTGTGCAGGCTGTTGTGTTGAATATTGATCCGGAAAACGAGAGACTTTCCCTCGGGATCAAACAATTGGTGCCTGACCCTTGGAACGAAATTCCTGCGAAGTACAAGCCAGGTACCAAGGTCAAAGGGAAGGTGACCTCTGTAACTGACTTCGGTATCTTCCTTGAAATTGAAGAGGGGATAGAAGGGCTTATCCACGTCTCCGAACTTTCTCAGGAGAAAGTTGCTACTCCCAAGGGGTTTGCAGCCGTTGAGGATGAAATCGAGGCTATGGTCTTGAACATCGACCCAATTGAAAAGAAAATTGCGCTCTCAATCAAGGCAATTGCCATTAGTGATAACAGAGGTGATATTGCCTCTTTCGGTAACTTTCAGGGTGAGGCGACCTCTAATCTGGGCGAGTTGCTGAAGGAAGAGTTAAAGAAGAAATAACGGAGTCTCGTATCAGCTAGCAGCTTAGCTTACAAATATGGAATAAGGAGTTTTTGCGCATGACCAAAAGTGAGTTGGTTGAAAGGCTCGTGGACCAAAACAGCCTTTTGACGCGAAAAGATTCTGAGCTCATCGTTGATATTGTATTTGATAGTATTCGCAATGCTCTGAAAAACGATGAGAAGGTCGAAATTCGTGGATTTGGAAGCTTTACAATACGCGAGAGAGGTCCTCGTGAAGCCAGGAATCCTAAGAGCGGTGAAATTGTACATATATCAGCTAAGAAGACCCCTTTTTTCAAGACAGGAAAAGAATTGAGGGACAGGGTCAACAATTCCTGATATAAAAGCGCCTCTAACGTGTTGTAGATAGTGGTTAGAGCTTTTCTCGGTCTGATAATGGTTGTTATGCCCGGGTGGCGGAATTGGTAGACGCAAGGGACTTAAAATCCCTCGGTCGCAAGACTGTACCGGTTCAATTCCGGTCCCGGGTACCAGAAAAAAAGGTTGGCTCTTACGGGCCAACCTTTTTTATTGAGTTGCTTTTCTGACTGAAGAGGAGTACCCGGTTAACGATGAAGAATATCGATCAAAAAGTTTTTTTAGGGCGGCAACCGATACTGGACCGAACGCAGAGCCTCGTCGGTTACGAGCTTCTTTTCCGCTCTGCAGATACCCTCCATGCCAACATTGACGGTTTTTCGCACGTTGATTCTTTTGTTATTAGCAACATGCTTGCGAACTTCGGGATTCATGAGGTGCTGGGGAAATATAAGGGTTTTATTAATGTTACAGGAGATCTTATCCTGAGTGATCTCCTGGAAATCCTGCCTTGTGAAAAAACCGTTATTGAGATCCTTGAAACTGTCGAGTTGTCTGATGCCCTTCTGCAACGATGTCGCGAGCTGAAGGAGCGAGGATTTTCTTTGGCTCTAGATGACAATTGCTATCACCCGGATTATGAGCCGTATTATGACATAGTAGATATTGTAAAGATTGATGTACTCCAGATACCTCCGGATGATTTGAAGGTTATGGTTAAAACTTTGAGTAATCGTGGCCTGACGCTTCTGGCTGAGAAGGTTGAGACGATAGAGCAGTATCATTTCTGTTGCGACCTTGGTTTTGACCTCTTTCAGGGGTACTACTTTGCTCGTCCGGCTGTGTTGAATAAAAGGAAGGTTGATGTTTCCGGGCTTGCTCTTCTCACGCTTCTGGAACTCATTTGCAAGGATGCTGAAATAGCGGAGATCGAAGAAGCATTCAAGCATAATCCGAATCTTACATATAATCTTCTGCGTCTGGTAAATTCAGTTGTTATCGGAATGAAGGAAAAAATACGAACATTGCGACATGCGCTCGTTGTCTTGGGTATGCAGCAGCTGAAGCGCTGGATTCAGTTGGCATTGTTTGCTTCGGACAAGACAAGTGCTGTTGGAAATCCGCTCCTTGAAGCCGCAGCGACCCGCGGTCGGCTGATGGAAAATCTGGTCAGGAAATGGGAGCCTGAACTTCAGGACCATGACTATTCCGACAGCGCCTTCATGACCGGTGTCCTGTCTCTGATCGACGTTCTGCTCGGCGTTCCGATGGAGGAGATCCTGGGTCAGCTTAACCTTGACGAAAAGGTGCGTCTGGCGCTTATGGAAAGGAAAGGTACACTCGGTAGCCTGCTTTTGCTAACGGAGAAACTGGAGGTCATGGACTTTTCCAGTGTGACGCTGCTGCTGAGCCAGTACCATTGCAGCCAGGAGTCACTCATAACTGCCCAGCTTGAGGCTATTGACTGGACGAATTGTCTGGAAGAAGTGTTCTAAATCTAGGTTATTCCAGCCTCAGGAGTTCTGGTCGCTTTGCCAGCCGGGAGGCACGCGGTTTTCCAGCCAGTATATCCAGGCGAGAAGTTCGGCCACGGCTCTATAGAGCTCTGGCGGGATATGCTGGTCCAAGTCAACCTGCATCAAGAGATTGACCAATTCAGGCGATTCATGAACGAAAACAGCTGAATCCCTGGCGTGATCAATTATTGCTTCCGCCACGACACCTCGTCCCTTTGCCACAACCTGTGGTGAATACAGTCCATGTTTGTAGGTAAGTGCAACTGCTTTTTTGCTGTCCCTATCCGTCATCGCGCTGCTCGATTGCCATGGTAAGCAGGTTGAGACCTGAACCGGCCATTCTTTCTTCGAGACATCCCAACTCCCGTTGCATCTCAATTTTAGTTTCCGCTGAGGCAGCTGTAATCCTTCCCGTTATCCCTTCGTCGCTGGAAATAAGTGTGGCACTGACCGAGCCGAGATTCGGCAAGCAAAGGCGAAGGGTTGTTCGCCAGGAACGCTGGGATTCATGATCTTTTTCACTATCCCTTTTCTCTACTTCCCACTCCATTTTCTGGTCCTGCCATACTTTGCCCTGCCAATGAAAAATACCGGACAAGAGGGTCTGCACTTGTTCACGTAGAAGAGCTGCCGCTGGTGAATCAGAAAGTGCGGTGCTGAGTTTTAGGTTGTCCGGCGACTCATCGTTTTCCAAGGCAAGGGCTAAAAGACCTTTGTTCTCCGGAATGAGTCCAAATTCTTCGGAGGTTTTCTCACCGGATATCAGCTCGTTCCCTTTTTTTTCCATGGAGGCAAGGCGTAACCGTGATTCTTTTTGGATGTCACCTAAGAGTCTTTCGCCTAAGAACCACTGTACCAGGTGCGACTCGTAAAAGAGCCCGGAGAAAGACAGGGCGTTGCGCAGGGAAGCTGCCAGGGCAATGGTGTTTGCCGGTGGAGAGGTGAGAAGAGGTTCCAGGGATTTTATTGTCCGTGTGGATGTTTGGGCCGATGGCACTTTGAGTGCCTCAAGGAGCGATGCAGCTGTCGGGCTCAACCTGACTGGTGCCGCGTCGCTTCGGTTGCTTTGCAGTGAGAATTCGGGGCGTGGTTCACTGGTTCGGAAAGTGAGCATTAGTTTCGTGCCGGTTTGGGTTGGTTCGGGCAATTCTGTTCGATAGATATCACCTGCAATCTTCACCAGATACACTTGGTCCGACAGTCGGGCCAAAACCTCTCCTTGTACCTGTTGGCCCGGAACAAGATTTTGAAGAGACCCTGTCCGGTTTTCTGGCGTTCCGGTCGCTGTTGGCACTTTCGTGGCAGAGAGAATGGATCGCCAGTAGTCATTGTTGATTCTCATGGTGAAGGCTCCCAGGAGCTGAATATAGAGTCATCTGGAGTTTTTTGTAAAGTTTCGGCACTACCGTCCGATGAGTGATACTAAAGGCTATGATAAAGTATCGCACCCATTTTCTCCAGTACAATCAGCTTCTCTTGTTATCGACACATAGAATTGACCAGGGAAGAGGTCTTTATGGCTGTTGATTATATTCGGAGGCTATTGGCGAAAATAAAGCCCTGTCAAAAGGTGGCTGGTTCTAGAGTGAAACTTTGACAGGTAAGGACCTAAAGATGATTGTGAAAAGAGTACTTCTGAAAAAGATGCTTCAATCAGGTTACGTCGCAGAGTTTAATCTGGTGAAGCGAGAGGGGCACTACGAAGCGGCTCTTTATCTTAATGGCAAGTTTGTCGGAGGGCCGGCTATACCCCAACTGCTCACTTCCCCGAAGGGTGAACTGACCTACTGGATGGGGAACAGGCCCACTGTCGGCCTTACAGAGAGTGAGGCTGAGCGCATAATCAGTGAAGTTGAAAGCGAGAATGAGGTCTTGCATCATCGTGAGAAGAGCGGCTGGGATGCATAATCAGCCAGTTTTATGATTATATTGGACCCCGAATTAAGGTGTTTTCGGGTTGTTTTACCATGTTTCTTTGTGCTATCCTTCCCTATCAGAACCGAGGAGAAGCCAAAGAAATCCTATGAAAAGTAAACTTCTAATTCTAGATGATGACGATGCCATTCTCCAGCTTTTAGCTGCTGTTTTTGAAGATGAGGATGTGGAGCTTATTCTTGAGACAGATAGTGATGCTGCGGTAAAAAGCGTTCTTACCGAGCATCCCAATGTAGCGATTCTTGATATTTGCTTGCCGAAGAAATCCGGCCTGGAGGTCTTGCGAGAGATAAAAGCGATTGATCCCGGTCTTTCCGTTATTATGACAACCGGCTACCGAACTACTCAAAACGCTATCGAAGCGATGAAGCATGGGGCTTACGATTACCTTACCAAACCTTTTGACATCGAGAAGTTGAAGGAAGTGTCCCGTAAGGCATTGGAATGCAATCTCTTGAACCGCAAGGTTCACTATGCTGTGATTTCTGATCAGATTGACGGTAGTGAACTAGAAGAAGACATCATGATCGGCTCTTCACCTCAGATGATTCAGATCTGGAAAATGGTGGGTAAGGTGGCTGATTCCGATGCAAGTATTCTTATCCAAGGTCCCAGTGGTACCGGGAAGGAACTCCTTGCCCGGGCGATTTATAATAATTCGAAGCGCTGTGATAAGACATTTCTTGCGGTGAACTGCGCAGCGATTCCAGAAAATCTTCTGGAAAGTGAGCTTTTCGGCCATGAAAAAGGGGCCTTTACCGATGCCCATTCCCGCCGGATTGGAAAGTTTGAACAGTGCAACGGCGGAACCATATTCCTGGACGAGATAGGAGAGATGAGCCTGTCGAATCAGGGAAAGCTTCTTAGAGTACTGGAAAATCAGGATTTCGAGCGGGTAGGTGGGAACGAAACCATAAAAGTGAATGTCCGGGTAATTGCTGCAACCAATTTCAGTCTGGTCAATGCTGTGAAAGAGAAGACGTTCCGGCTTGATCTTTTTTACCGCTTGCGAGTGGTTTCCTTTTACCTTCCCCCCCTTCAGGAGCGTTTGGAGGACCTTCCGCTCCTGGTGAACCTTTTTGTTAAGAAATATGCACGTCAGTATGAAAAGAGAGTAAAGGGTGTCTCCCCGGCAGCATTTGAGATCCTCAAGAAGCATCCCTGGGAGGGGAATATACGTGAGCTGAAGAATACTATCAACTCCGCCACCCTTTTCTGTAAAGGGGATATCCTGCTCCCGGAAGATTTTGATTCCCTTCTCAATGTGAAATCAAATCTTAAAAAAACCGAGATTGATCTTGAAAATGGCGATGATGAATATTTTTCCGCTTTTTGCGCAATGCTTGAACCGGCCTTCTCTGATATTTGTAGACGAGAGAATGGCAACGTTTACGAAAAAATCACCAACGGCCTCGAAAAAGCAGTGATTCATCTCGCCTTGAGCAAAAGCAATAACAACCAGGTAATAACTTCTAAATTGCTGGGAATCAGTAGAAATACTCTCAGGGACAGACTTGAGAGATACGCTTTGCAAAATGAATGAAAATTATACCCTGACGCTTTAATCCCTTCTGGCAAAACATTTTTCTGTTGGTATGGTGTTGTTGTGGAGCCGTTGCCACGCTGGACATGTCACATCCTTGATTGCCCCCCCCCTTTTTTTTGTGTTCAACCTCTGACCATATCTTGTTCTTGCTGTGCAACATGTTGAAAGATAACGGTATAGTTACCGTTACCACCAGCTGCTGTTCAGTATCTGCGCAATTAATTAAAGTAAAAAATACTAAATAAGCAGTAGTTAACGCCTGTAACATACTGTTATTGTATGTGTAAATGGGTAATTTGAAATTATATTGATTTTGGCACTCTAGTTGCTAGATATAAATCAAACAAAGTTGTATTGCTGCTATTTAGCAGGCTGTTACCATGTGTCTGCTTGCGTTATGCTGGTACCCGGAGGGAGAAAAGCCATGGCAGAAAAGAGAGTCCTGATAACTGACGATGACAAGCAAACCCGGGATCTTGTTTCAACGTTTCTGGGTTATAAGGGTTACACGGTTTTTCAGGCCGGTGATGCTATGGAGGCCATGGAGATACTTGAAGCAGAGGATATTGATCTGGTTGTGACTGACGTCATGATGCCAAAAATGAATGGTTTAGAGTTTATTAAGCGTGTTAAGGCAATCAGACCAGAACTTGTTGCTATCGTTTACAGCGCCTACGGTAATAGTGTCATGACCGCAAACCTTCTCAAGGCCGGTGCCTTTTTCTATCTGGAAAAACCATTTGACCTCGAAGAGCTTGATTCGATAATTCAGCGTGGCTTTGAACACCACGCTCTGCAGAGCCGAAGTTATCGTTCTGTTGCGAGTGTCAGAAACAGATCTCGCATAAACATGATTGGAGAAAGCCCGAAAATGATGGCGCTTTTTGAGCTTATCGAGAAAGTTGCCGACTCTGATTCCACGGTTCTCATCCTGGGTGAGTCCGGAACCGGAAAAGAGCTTGTTGCACAGTCTATTCATGAATTAAGTTCACGTAAAAACAAGAATTTTGTCCCGGTTAACTGTGGAGCAATCCCCGATGAACTTCTCGAAAGCGAGCTCTTCGGACATGTTAAGGGATCCTTTACTGGTGCGGTGGCAAACCGTGTTGGGCGATTTGAGATGGCGGACAGGGGGACTTTGTTCCTCGATGAGATTGGGGATATGAAGACAAGTCTCCAGGTGAAGCTGTTGCGGGTTCTTCAGAGTCGTGAGCTCGAACCTGTTGGTGCAACGCGCTCAAAAAAAATTGATACCAGGATCATTGCCGCAACAAATCAGAACCTGGAGAATCTTGTGGAAGAAAAAATGTTCCGCGAGGACCTCTTCTATCGCCTTTCAGTGATACCGATTATGATTCCTCCCCTTCGCGAGAGGAAAGAGGATATTCCCCTCTTGGTAGAAAATTTTATCAAAAAATTCAGCCGAGATACCAGGCGCAATGTGCAGGGCTTTGACCGTGAGGCGATGGAAGCTCTTATAACCTTTGATTGGCCTGGTAACATTCGAGAGTTGGAGAATCTTGTAGAAAGAATGGTCATCCTGAAAGGGCAGGGTACGGTTACCCTTGAAGATCTGCCGGATAAATATCGGGCCAACATACGTAATAAGCCACGTATTGAGACAGTTCCTCTTCCAATCGATGGCATCTGTCTCAGCAGTGCTGTGGAAGAATTCGAAAACCGTCTTATTATTCAGGCCCTGGAAAAAACCGGAGGCAACAAAAAAGAAGCTGCTACCCTCTTGAATTTGAAGCGCACCACTTTTATCGAAAAATTGAAGAAGAAGAAAATGCTCGCAGTGGAACTGGCATACGCCAGTTGATCCTGGCAGAGGAGCCATGTGATACGTTCTGTAAACAACTTGTTCCCGCAAACATCCGAACAAAAAACAGGGACAGTTGTATCCGCTGAGCGGGCCGGAAACATGGCAGCCTTTGAGCAACTGCTTGCTACAGCCGGGAAAAGTGCCACCTCCCGGCCGACAGATCCTGCTTCTCTGACCGCACGGGCAGAGCTTCTCCGTCTCCGTATGATGCGGGACGCTCTCACTCTTGATTCCGGTTCGCAAAATTCTGGTTCCTCTTTTTCAGCTTCCGAGCCGGAAAACCTTCTTCGAGCACTTGCTGTTTATCGTGATGCAGCAGCTGCCATACCTCAAAGGTCTCATGATACAACAAATGAAATCATTGCTCCTGATGAAAAAACTGCGTTTTACGCTTCTGCCCCTGTGGTCGAGCCGCAAGCGGCAACCGGTTCTATCGAGGAGATAATTGGTAAGGCTTCGCAGCGCTATAAGGTTGAACCTGCTTTAATCAAGGCGGTGATCAAGGCTGAAAGCAACTTTAATCCCAGCGCGGTTTCTTCTGCCGGTGCTCGCGGTCTCATGCAGCTCATGCCGGGAACGGCAAAGGATCTAGGCGTAACCGATTCATTTAATCCTGAGCAGAATATCATGGCCGGAACACGGTACCTACGTCAAATGCTCGACAGGTACGACGGAAATCTGGACTCTGCCTTGGCAGCGTACAATTGGGGGCCGGGTAATGTCGATCGAAAGGGAGATTTTCTCCCACGCGAAACAAGGGCATACCTTACAAAAGTTAAATCCCTCTATTCAAACTTTGTCGTTTGAGTTTCCTGAAACATTGACCTTCCTCTGAAATCCCCACTCACATCAAATTTACCAATTCCTTTAAACTTGACAGCTATAGTTGTGCTTGTGTGCCGTGCTGTTACTTCATTTCTATAACAGATTAGCGCTATTCTTCCGCAATGAAGATTGTCATCCCCGAATGTCTCTATCGGGGATCCATGGATTCAGTTGGTTAGAAGCTGGATTCCCGATCAGGATCGCTTCGGGAATGACAGTTTTTGGAACTGGCGGAAGATTGACGTTAATCGGGTTCCTATACGTATTCCGCTTCATTTATCTCTGGCTGTGATGTGTCTCCTCTCGTTGAAGCCAAATCCTCCACCCTCTTTGTCATTATTCTGTCAGTTGCTGGTCAACCACCTTTGAGAAGATGCCGCGTAATGTGTCTGCACATTAAAATAGCCATCTTTTGAAACAGCTGCGCGCCTGTTCTGCTATGAGCATGTAAACCCCAGAAATTAGAGTGGAAATAAGATTATACTGCCACCTATGTCCAATCCTGTTTTCAAGCCAGGGGCAGCTTTCAATGGTACACATGACCTGAAGTGACCTCAGAAAAAGATTTTTCCCATACTTGGCAGATTTATTGCTCAATACTATCTGTAGAATCCAATGACAGGAGTGTGACCAGAATGGCAAGCGGCCTTTTGACAATGAACAGGAACAAAAAAGATACTCATTTCGCGGCTTTTTCCGAGACTTTTCTAGCTGACTCGTTTCTTGATTCTTTGTCGACTGGTGTCATTTTTACTGATTGCGGTGGAGTATTGACTTTTATGAATCGCAAAGCCGAAAGACTTCTTCAGGTATTCAAGGATACGGTAATCGGCAAACGTATTGATATGCTTCCCTTGCGGACACCGCTCTATAAGGTGATGAGTGAAGATTGTCGGGATGTTCCTTTGGAGATGAATATTTGTGGCCGTGTATTACAGGTCCGCTCCTCCGAGGTTTTGTCCGTGGAAAACGAGCAGCTTGGGAGTATTTATGAATTATCCGATGTGACATTGGAACGGGATGAGAAGCGTAGTCGAGAGGAATTTGTTGCCAAGATGACTCATGATCTGAAATCTCCTCTCATGGTGCTTCAGGGATATGTGCAGGCAATTAAACTCGGCATGTGGGGCGATATTCACCCGAAGCTTCAGAAGACACTTGAGGACATGGAAAGAAGCGGCAAGAGCCTCTATTCGATGATCGAAGACCTACTCGATGTTTACCGTCTTGAGATGGGATTAGTCCAAATAAAGCGCCTGCCGTGTGATCTGTCAGCGCTGTTGGAAAGTTGTTGCCATGATCGACAACTCGAAGCCGATGAGCAGGGAGTTACTCTTCTTCTCAAGGTGCCTCGCAAGTGCCAAAAGGTTGAATTGGATACTAAACAGTTCTCACGCGTTTTTGCAAATATTGTCGGTAACGCTGTCAAGTTTACCTCAAGGGGTGGCAGCGTGACCGTATCCGCGCAGATTCGTAAGGATAATTTCCAGGTTTCCGTCAGGGATACCGGAATAGGCATAGCTGAAAAAGACACCGCCTTTGTCTTTAAAAAATATTTTCGTACGGAACAGGCTGCTGGTTTCAAGGGTTCGGGGCTTGGGCTTGCTCTCAGTAAGGAGATCGTCGAAGCACATGGTGGCAAAATTGAGGTTGAGAGTGTCGTGGGGAAGGGGAGTGTTTTTACCGTAATCGCTCCTATTAAAGAGTAGTCAGCCGGCAGAAACTCTTTCTTTCCGAGGCAAATTCGGCAATATATTTTCAAAGGTGCCCCTGTGGAAAGAAAATATTAAAGTTCCGGCCTTTTTGTGCGATAAGAAACTCAGAAATGACCCGTTGTAATGGAGCATGTCGAGGCTCAGGCAGATTTTTTGCTGGCGCCAAGCATCCATCTTTGAGAGGTATTCCCGATGCTGTTTTTTGCGTCAAGGCCTGTCAAGGTAAGCTTCCTTGCAGGCGAGGGTCGATTTTTAACAAAAGAGAGGAGAATTGGTTATGGCTAATATTTTGATTGTTGATGATTCCTCAACCATGAGGAAGATTATCTCCAGGTCCCTGCGGCAGGCAGGCCTTGCCGTTGATGATATCTTCGAGGCGGGTGATGGTATCGAGGGTCTGAGCGTACTTGGCGAAAAGAGTGTTGACCTGATCCTTTCGGATATTAATATGCCGAACATGGATGGTCTTGAGTTTATCAAGCAGGTCCGTGCGAATGGAAACAATGTCCCTATCGTTATGATAACCACTGAGGGAGGCGAAGACATTATCAAAGAGGCTCTGGCCAGCGGTGCCAGTGCCAGCATCAAAAAACCATTCACTCCGGATCAGCTTAACGAGAAACTCGGAGGTCTGCTATGACACTGAATGCAGTGGTAGAGGAGGCAATCCATCTGAATGAAGATGAGATGGCCCGCCATGTTATTGATGCGACCAAGGAAGTTTTTTCCACCATGATAATGATGGACTTGGAGGCCAACTTTCCTCTAATTGAATCGGTCAAGACATTCCACTGTAGTATCAGTGGCATGGTGGGCATGGCCGGTATTTATACAGGTATTCTCGCCATTCATTGTCCCCAAATTTTCGCTCTCAAGATAACATCCAATATGCTTGGCATGGATGTGGAGGAGGTCGATGAAGATGTGACTGATGCCCTCGGCGAGATCGCCAATATGCTTGGCGGCTATGTTAAAATGGTCCTTTCCAAGGGAGGGATGGACATCAACCTCTCCATTCCCACAGTTATTTCCGGCGAGGAATACACCATCAGCGCCATGTCTGATAGTGATTGTGTGGCAGTTCCTTTCACGTATGAAGAACATACTTTCGTCGTCAGTCTTAAGCTCAGAAAAGAATAGCAAAAAAGTATAACGGAGCGGTGCAGCATTATGGCGGGATATGAGAAACTGCGGAAGATGATTCAATCGGCACTCAAGCAGGCGGCTGAAGAAAGCAGCATGCTTTTGAACCAGGAACTCACGGTGAATGACACCGAAGTTATTGAGTTCGACAAGGAGGCCTATCTTGCTGACATGGAAGACTCGGCTTTTGTTGTGCCGGTCGATTCGGGGAAGGATTATCCTGGTCAGCTTCATTTGGTTTTCTCGCTTCGTGATGCTATCCTTATGAGCGGTATTCTCTTGGGCATTCCACCGGGGCGTATATCAGAAAAGCGCAAACTCCTCATTTTGGAAGCGGACGATATCGATGCTTTTTCCGAGATAGCAAATCAGATAATCGGTACCTTTAATTCCGTTTTTCAGCCTTTTCTGCCGGACAAGTTTCACCTTAAGCAGCTTCCCCCGACGAAATATGTTCCACAGGTTGACGAGATTACCGACGATATTCCGGTTCCTGCCGAGGAGTACCTGGTATATAAAGCCCAGATCAAATTGGGCGGTGATGACCTTAATCGGTTTGATATCCTGGTTCCTTTGTCACTGGCACAGTGCTTAGACCCCCAGGAGGCCATTCCTGAGCCTCAAAGCGAAGATATCGCTATTCATGACCAGGCGGAGTCCCTCCGCCGTCTCTTTCCGGCAGACTCTGACGAGAAGGTTCAAGCAGGCACGAATCAAGGATTTGCAGGGGGAGGGTCAGTGCTGGTTCTGGAGGATGATCCTGATCAGCGCGAGATTGTGAAGGGCTTTCTGATCGCCAATGGCTTCACAACCCTTTCGTCTAACCTGGGCGCCGACATGAAAGATGTTTTTGCCATGGAAGATATTCAGGCTGTTGTTATCGGCATGAAGAAGGCAGACGAATGGGAGCTGTCTTTGTGCTCCAGGCTCAAAGAAATGTCAGGAAATTCGCAGTTGCCCATTATCGTTTGTGCCAGTCAATGGACGCGAACCGGGATTTTTAAGGCGCTCAAAAATGGTGCGAAAGACATAATCATGAAACCGTACGAACAGGACGAACTCCTTGGAAAGCTTGGCAAGTTTCTCGCTGCGGCTTGACGTGAGTGTCAAAAAAACGACCGTTATTTGCTAACGTTTCTTTGACTTCATAACAGGAGTTCTGTTTTCTTTGCGTTGCCCAAGAGTCTTTCCGGACACGCTCTTTGTGTCTTCGCCGGCGACACTGGTCGCAGTTTTTCCTCATCTGTCCCCCCTCTGTGTAGCTAGTCCTCATAATTTCAGTGAGTTATGTCTCAATGTTCCCTTTTAGTCCCTCCCTTTCTCTATCCTCAAAATCTATCTGATCGGCTAAATCTTGTATGTAAAAATTGTCCTTCATTACTTCTATCAACCGGCACGAGTTTTGCCCCTGTGAACAGGTAAGTATCTCTGCTGGAGGGTTTGGTTGTGGAATTCAGGTCAGCTGAAAAAAAAATGAAGGGGAAGGGAAAACCGCTTGGTTTTAAGGTGCGAAGTTTTGCCTGCAGGTGCGCGCTATGTGTTTCTGTTCTCCTGGTATTTTTTTGCAGCGATCTGATGGCCGCAAAGGGCCCAAACCGCTTGTATCGGATGGAAGTACAGAAGAAGGATACCTTTACCCGTTTTGTCTTTGTATTTGCTTCACCTCCCCACTACAGACTTTCTCACGCGCCGGGTCGGAAAATGCTTTTAACATTCGATGACACCGGTGGACCGTTGCTGAAAAAATACACCAGCTATCAAGATTCCAGGGTTGGGAGTTTACAGTTTTCTGATCAGGGGACCCGTCTCCGTTTTGGATTCTCGGTGAAAGAGAGTTCGCCGGGTTTCCGTTTCCTTGATGTCTGCCTGCCGAATGTCCTGACTCTTGATGTAGGGGAATCTCTTCAAATGAATGGGGTTGCGTCAATGCCGCCAGGTCGTGATCAGATCTGGAATGGCGCAGAAAAGTTGATTCACGACTTTGACCCCCCACTGCTATCGGAGATCCCCTTTTTCCCCACTCCTGGGCCGATCATTAGTAAACTTCTATCCGGTGACAGACTCCAGTTGTTTCTGCGTGGAGAAAATCTTCTCTATCGCGAAAAGGGTGCGGAGGCAGAAGAAATCTTTTCAGGATTTCTTGATAAACAACCATCGTTACGAGCTATAGCAGCATATCGCCTTGGAGAGGCCCAGTACCAGTTACAGAAATACGAATCGGCTCTCCGCTGGTTTCGCGAGGGCGAAAGAATCTGGCCAGACTATCTGGTTCAGAGCCCCTCCATGGTTTTTGCCTACGCCGACACACTGGGACGCTGTGGGGAAACTGCCGCAGGTCGCAGGATCCTTGAAAAAATGATTGCCGGTATGTCGGAGACAAAATATGGACCTATTCTTCTCGTTCGCCTCGCAGACATTTCGGGTCGCGGAGGACGTGAAATGGATGCCGTGGCAGTATACAGAACAGTTGCACAGAATTTTCCCGGAACTCGGGCTGCGTACCTGGCAGCAACCCGCCTGGCCGACCAACGATTATTCGCGGTATCTAGCAATTCCTTCCGCCCTTTGACAGACGAATATCTAGAAGTTTACCGGAAAACCAGCGATCCGGCCCTGAAAGAGGATGCACTTTTCAAAGCTGCCCTCACTACGTCACTCTATGGTCCCTCTAATGAAGCAGTCATCTCTGTTGTCGAGTACCTGAATAAGTTCCCCTCCGGGGTCTATGCCAATGTGGCAGCAACCATGCGGGAAGACCTGCTCCTTTTGCTGTATCGAGAATTGGCCAAGGCGGGTGATTGCAAAGGACTGGTCAAGCTAGTGCTTGATAATCGCAACTATCTTGCCCGGTGTGTCAGTGACAAAGATTTTATTCCACACCTCTCTGGCTGTTTCAAGCAACTGGGAATGTTTCGTGACGAACTCGATATATTCAGCTCCCTGGCTGAAACGGTGTGGGTAGGGCCAAATGAAGCTTTCCTTCATTTTCGTATTCATGAAGACGCCTGGGAACTTGGAGAGTTGGCCATGGCAGAGGCGGCGGGCAAGCTCTACCTGGCAAAGTACTCGGCCGATAGCGAGGCTGGTCACGTCCGGGAGCGTGTTGGCTGGATACAGTACCGGCATGGGGACATGGGTGCCGTGATACAAACCTTGTCACCTTTGCTTACAGGAAAATCGAAGACCTCGGATCCAACAGGTTTCTACTATCTTGGCAAGGCCTTTGAAAAGTTGCCTGATCTGGCTCGTGCGCGGGAAGCAATGGGGTTGTATCTTGGTGCCCTTCCGCAGGGTGCGGATACAGCATTGACAGCTGATGCCAGGATTGTAATCGCTTCCGTTCAGCTTTCCCGGCATGAATCAGCAGCCGCTTTGCAAACCTATCGCGAAGGATATGAAGCCTCCCGGGGGGACCGGAAAGACATGTTCCTTTATAAAATGGGAGAGGCTTTCATAATCCTGAAAAAACAAGATGAGGCTCGTAGCAGTTGGGAGCAGTTGGTTCGTGAGGGAAAAGACCCTGTTTGGAAAAGCCTGGCCATCCAGTCCCTTGCTGATCTGGCCTGGCGCAAAGAGTGGAAACAATAACAGCTGTCACAGACTCTATATCACGTCAAAAAAATGTCTTCTGTCAAAAACCACGAGTGAGAAAATCTGTCACAACGAGCATGGTGGCCGCTAACATGCTGATTCTCCAACATGTTTAATCTGGTACGAGTTTTGCTCATTTGTCAGTGAATAAATAAATCGGAGTGATCAATGCCAATAGATAAATTGTTCGGCTCAACGATTGACTTGATGGCCAAAAACCTGGATCTGCGGGCGAAAAACCAGACATATATTGCCGCGAACGTTGCTAATGCAGAGACTCCTAATTATCGCGCCAAAACTTTTTCTTTTGAGGATCAATTGAAAGATGCGCTGAAAAACAAGGATGCCGGGTCAATGGCTACGGTTCCGGCGAATCCCCACCATATTCCGCTTAAAGGAATTGCCCGGAAACTTGAAGATGTTGACGGAATTGTGGATGAGAACATAACGAGTGGCTTAGGCAGGGATGGAAACGGAGTCGACTTGGAGAGGGAAATGGGGCGGATGGCTGAAAACCAGATTCTCTATAATGCTTCAATTCAGATCCTGACAAAGAAGTTTGACGATTTGAAGTACGCTATCAAAGGAGGGAGCTAAATGGATTTCTTTTCCTCGCTGGAAGTAAGTTCTTCGGCATTAGCGGCTGAAAGAACCAGGATGAACCTGATTGCCGGCAACATGGCCAACGCAAATTCAACCAGAACCGCCGGAGGCGGCCCCTATAAAAGAAAGGATGCCGTTTTTACCGCTCAACAGCCAGGGTCACCCACCTTTGGGGCGACTCTCAGTCGATTCGGGGGGGGCACTCCAACCGGTGTGGAGGTTACGGCGATCCTTGAAGACCAATCTGCTCCACGGCTTCAGTTTGACCCGAAGCACCCTGATGCGGATGCGAAAGGTTTTGTGGCGCTGCCAAATGTAAACATCATCGAGGAGATGGCCGACATGATAACTGCCAGTCGTGCTTATGAAGCCAATATAACCGCTGCTCAGGCGGCAAAGTCCATGGCAATGAAAACTCTTGAATTAGGTAGGTAATAATCATCCGGTTCTTTCGGGATCGAAACGGAAGAACTGACAGCTTTGAATAGTAATTTCAGGTACGAGAGGAGATTTTAATGGTTATCAATGCAATTAACGGCAGCATGGGTGTTTCAGGGTTATCCAGTCCTCTTCCAACAGGGGGAATTAAGGCAACGGGGACCTCTTCCGTCACCGAAGGCTTCACGCAGATTTTCGGAGATGCCATCAGCAAAGTGAACGACCTCCAGAATCAGACGGATATGGCCATTGGAAAGCTTGCCACTGGTGAATCCAAGGGGCTGCACGAGGTCATGATCGCCATGGAGAAGTCGAGCATCTCCTTTCAGTTTCTGTCCCAGGTGCGTAATAAGGCGCTTGATGCTTATCATGAAATTATGCGGATGCAGGTTTAAAAAGGCTGTTCACTGTTCAAGGATCATCGTTAAAACCTCGAACCCCGAACCTTAAACCTCGAACTTTGAGCCTTGAGCTTTGAACCTTGAGCTTTGAACCTTTATCCTTCCCTCGGGAGTTGTTATGCAGGAAGCAGCGAAAAAAATACTTGAACCGTTTCTCGCTTTAAGTCCGACGAAACGTTTGGTTGTTGGTGGCGTGGTCGCTCTTTCCGCCATCCTGTTCACACTGCTCATCGTAGTGGCCAACAAGACCGACTACCGCCCACTGTTTTCTAATCTGACCACTGAGGATGCCGGGGAGATAGTAAAAAGTCTCAAGGAACAGAAGATTCCTTACCAGATCGAATCGGGCGGTAAGGCGATTCTTGTCCCAGCTGACAAGGTGTATGATCTGCGACTTTCCTTGGCTTCCGACGGCCTACCCCAGGGTGGCGGGGTTGGTTTCGAGATTTTTGACAGAAAAAACTTCGGTATGACAGAGTTTGTGCAAAAGCTCAATTACCAGAGGGCATTACAGGGTGAGCTTTCCCGGACTATTTCGCAACTCACGGGCGTGGAGCAGGCTCGCGTGCACCTTGCCATCCCTGAAAAATCTCTGTTCATGGACGAAGAGAAGCATCCTACTGCGTCGGTTGTGCTCAAGATGAAGTCTGCGCGCACTCTTCGTGAAAGCGAGGTTCAGGGGGTTATTCACCTGGTTGCCTCTTCTATTGAGGGGATGAATCCGGATGAGGTTACCGTTTTGGATAGCCGCGGAAAGATTCTCAGCAGAACGTACAGTTCTGATCCCAATGGTAAAGCGACTACCGTTATGCTGGAAATGCAGCGAAATTATGAAAAAGCCGTAGAAGAACGCATTCAGTCACTTCTTGACAAGGCAGTTGGTGCAGGGAAATCCGTTGCCAGAGTCAATGCTGTCTTTGACTTCAAGCAGGTGGAAAAATTCGAGGAACGCTACGATCCCGAAGCGACAGTTGTTCGAAGCGAGCAGCGGACGGAAGAGAAGAATGGCGCGTCCAGCAGCGCGTCTGGTATTCCCGGTGTTCAGAGTAATACCGGTAAGGCAGCTCCGGCACCGCTCGCTCCTATGGTGAATCAGGGGTCCAAGAGCGACGAAACAATGAATTATGAAATCAGCCGGTCCACCTCCAGAATAACGGAACCGGTGGGCACTCTGACCAAAATTTCCCTGGCCATCATGGTTGATGGAAAGTATGAGGGAACGGCTGGGGCAGAGGGTGCGGCAAAGCCTAAGTATATTCCACGCACGAGCGACGAGCTGAAGAAGATCGAATCGCTGGCAAAGAGTGCTGTTGGTTTCAACAGCGAGCGTGGAGACCAGATTACCGTTGAGAATATCCCCTTTCAGGACTCTTCGGATGCCGGCATGGGTGAAGCACCTGCCTGGTGGACGGCCCCAATCTTCATGGCGGTTTTGAAGAACGCCCTCATCGGGTTTGGGTTCCTTGCACTGCTATTCTTCGTCATCAGGCCTCTTCTGTCAATTCTCAGGTCCTCCGGAAACAGGAATGCGGACAGTTTTGTGCCGCTTAATCAGCAGGAGGGACAGATTGAAAATGAACATAAACTTGCTTTGGCTATGTATGCTTCCAGTCAGCAGCAATTGATTGAAAAGGTGAAAACCGACCCGTACCAGACAGCCCAAATTCTGCAGAACTGGTTGAAGCAGCGGGATTAATGACGTACTGAATTGCTACCGGGTTCGCGACCCGTTGCCACAAAAAAACCAGCGAGGATGCACATGAACGGAACTGACAAAGCCGCAGTACTTCTTCTCTACCTGGGGCCAGAGGCCACCAGTAAGATCTTCGAGCATTTGGAAGATATCGAAATCAAGAGGATAAGCCAGAGTATGTCCAGGCTTGGCCATGTTCAGAGAAATACCATACAGGAAATCGTCAACGAATATATGGATATCACCGACCCGGAGACAGGGATCTTTTCCCAGGGTGACGAGTTTGTCCGCAAGGTCCTTGAGAAGGCCCTGGGTCCGGTAAAAGCCGAGTTGCTGCTTAAAGAATTGTCTGTTGCGAATTACGGTGACATGACAGACATGCTGGCAAACATGGATTCAAAAACCGTTGCCAATTTCCTTTCTCAGGAGCATCCCCAGACCATTGCCGTGATCCTGGCGAAGCTCAAGGCGAAACAGACCTGTGAGATTATCGGGTTTCTTCCCCAGGAGCTACAGGCCGAAGTTGTCTTGCGGATTGCCGATGTGGACCAGGTTTCGCCGGAGATTATCACTGAGATTGAAGAGGTAATGCGCTTGGAGTTGACGGCTGTGGGAGGAATCCAGCGGTTCAAGGTTGGTGGGGTTGAGAAAGTTGTGGATATGTTTAACCATTTCGACAGGAGCCGGGAAAAGCAGATTCTGGATAAGCTCGATGTTTTAAAACCTCCCCTGGCCGAAATTATCCGTAAGCATCTGTTCACCTTTGAGGATTTCATCCATCTCGACGACAAGGGAATTCAAGGCATTATGCGTGAGGTAAGCAACGATACCTTGACCCTCGCCTTGAAGGCTGCAACCGACGAGCTGAAAGAGAAAATTTTCCGCAACATATCCGGTCGTGCGGCAGAGATGATCAAGGAGGACCTGGAAGTAATGGGGCCGGTTCGGCTTTCCGATGTGGAAAGGGCACAGTCGGAGATTATCAAGATCGTGCGCCGGATGGAGGAAGAAGGTCAGCTTGTCATCGCAGGAAGGGGAGGGGACGATGTCCTCATCTAACATTATCAAATCGAAAGCTGCCGAAGGGCAGAGGTTCGAAAGATTCGACTTCGAGACGATTCTTCAGCGGGATGATATGAGGCGTCCTGTGGCAGCGATGTCTGCTTTCGTTCCGTATCTGGACAGTATCCTTGGCGATTCTAACCAGGCTCCGGGATTTCGAGCGCATAGCGAGTCCGATGCAGACCCGGCGGCAGATGAGATGCACGAATCGGAGATGATGGTTCCGATCGGGATTCCTGAAGAAGTTCATGAGCAGAAGATTCAGGAGTCCTACGAAAAGGGTTTCGAAGAAGGGAAACGGCAGGCGGAAAGGGGCCTCGCCAATGTGTTCAAGGCTCTGCGTGATGCAGTGGAGGATTTGGTTACACTGAAGGAGCAAGTTCTCAGGGCGAGCGAAGAAGACCTCCTGAAGCTTTCCGTCATGATTGCCAGGAAAGTCATCCACCAAGAGATTTCCATTGATCGACTTATTCTGGCCAAAGTTGTTGCCGCGGCAGTTAGTAATGCGTCCGACCGGGACGAGCTTGTTATTCGCCTCAATCCCGAGGACCATCGACTGGTGTCCGCGCATAAGCATCTTTATCTGAACGGTTGTAACGATGAAAGACTTGTCGAACTCCGGGCGGATGACGTCATAGCACCAGGCGGCTGCATCGTGGACACGGTCATGGGAGAAATTGACGCTCGTACCGATTCTCAAGTTGATGAAATATTACGACGACTCCTGGAGGAGAAAACCAGCCTCATGAGTTTGCCTGCTACTCTAGCCGGGGAAAGGGAGCATCATGCGTACGAAGAAAATTGACCTGGAGCGCTATCACTCCACTCTGGAGAGCATGAAATCGATCCGTTTACATGGCAAGGTGACCCAGGTGGTGGGCTTGGTAATAGAGGGTTTCTGCCCGAATACCGCTGTTGGTGCGCTCTGTGAGATATACCCCCGCGATGGTGAGCCGATTCCCGCCGAGGTCGTTGGTTTTCGGGACAATAAAACCCTGCTGATGCCTCTCGGTGAGCTTCGGGGCGTCGGGCTTGGCAGCCTGATCGCCGTGAAGCGTGCCAAGGCCTGCCTGGCTGTTGGTCCTGCTCTACTTGGGCGTGTCATTGATGGACTCGGCGAACCTATTGATGATAAGGGGCCGATCTTTTGCGGAGAAGAAAGCCCAATTTATGCTCTTCCAGTGAATCCTATGAAGCGCACGCCAATCCATAAACCTTTGGATCTCGGAATTCGCGCCATCAACGGGCTTCTTACCTGCGGCCAAGGGCAGCGGGTCGGGATTATGGCGGGCTCCGGAGTTGGGAAATCGACACTTCTCGGCATGATTGCCCGCTACACCGAGGCTGATGTGAATGTCATTGCACTCATTGGCGAACGCGGACGAGAACTGCGCGAGTTCATAGAAAAAGATCTCCAGGAAGAAGGTCTCAAAAAGTCTGTGGTTGTTGTGGCTACCTCTGATCAACCACCGCTCGTCAGGATGCGAGGGGCCTATATTGCCACTACCATTGCCGAGTATTTTCAGTCCAAGGGGAAAAAAGTTTTACTGATGATGGATTCGGCTACCCGCTTTGCCATGGCAATGCGCGAGGTCGGGCTTGCCATCGGTGAACCGCCCACTACCAAGGGCTACACACCATCTGTTTTTGCGGCGCTTCCCAAGCTTCTGGAGCGGACCGGCAATTTCATGAACGGCAGTATTACCGGACTCTATTCAGTTCTTGTCGAGGGTGACGACTTTAACGAACCGATCTGCGATGCTATGAGGAGCATCCTTGATGGACATATTGTACTTTCCCGCGATCTGGCGGCCAAGAACATCTATCCACCCATTGATATCCTTGCCAGTGCAAGTAGGGTCATGACATCGGTTACCGACAAGGAACATCAGGGTTTAGCCGGCAAGTACAAGGAAATGCTCGCAACCTACCGCCAGGCTGAAGACTTGATAAATATCGGTGCGTACAAGCAGGGGAGCAATCCGAAGATTGATCTTGCGGTGAGCCGGATTGAGATGATCCAGGGATATGTCCGCCAGGAGATCCACGAAAACGAGGGATTCGATGCTTCTCTCACCAAGTTGCGGGAGATTTGCTGCGAATAACGGCGATTGCAAAAGCGTTAGTACCATCGTCTTGGGTACTAGTAGTAAGGAGGCGGTATGGAGCGACAGGTTTTCACTCTGGAAAGGGTCTTACATTTCCGTAGGGAAACGGAAAAATTACGCAAAATCGATTTCGCGTCGGCCAAGCAGGAATATGAACTGGCCGAGGATCGTCTTCGCAGCGAAGAAGAAGCAATGGAGAAATTGAATCTGGAGTTCATGACCAAACAGCTAGAGGGTATCTGTGCCCATGAGCTGCAGTTGTACGCCGATTTCTTTCAGAAGAAGGGCCAGGATATCATCTGCCAGCGCGAGGAGGTCTGTACTCTCGACCAGAACATGATTGAGAAGAAGGATGATCTTATTGCCGCGGCAACGGACAAAAAGATGATGGAAGAGTTGAAAAAGAAAAAAATCAAGGCTCACGAAAAAGTTGTTGCCGATAAAGAGCAAGGGTTTCTCGATGAAGTCGCTCTGCGAACGAAAGGTCTCAAGTGATGTTCAGCAAAGCTATTCGCCTTGCCAGTGCACTGGCTTTTTCTCTTCTTCTGGTTTTTCTGCCCTGTTCCTCTGCTTTTCGTAACCAGTCGCAGGCAGAAGGACTGCCTCAGGCACAGGCTGCTGCTCAATCGGAGACACCGGCAAACACGCCTCCGCCTGCGCCCAGGCCGCCGGTCACGGATGACAGCGTGCAGAAACGGACCGAAATTCTTGAAAGGGAGACGGCCGTATCACTAAAAGAGCAGGAATTGAAAAGCCTCTCAGAGAGTCTCTCTGCCAGGATTCAACAGCTTCAGCAGGCACGAAAAGAAATTGAAGCGTCACTCGATCAGAAAAAGAAGGATGATGCGAAAAAATACAAGAAGATGCTGAAGGTTTACAAATCCCTCCGGCCTGAGGAAGCGGCATCGCTGATAAATGTGCTCGACGAGAGGATGGCGCTGGAAATGCTCAACCAGATGGATACGAAGACCGCCGCCAAACTTATTCCGTTGATGAACCAGGCCCGGGTGTTGAAATGGACCCGTCTTTCATTGACCGAAAAATCAAGTGAATGAGACAAGGTAGTAGCAGTTTCGGGCTGGCATAGCCTGCCCGCAAAATTACACAAGAAAGGAGGTGAAAACAATGGACGTAGCACAGATTATTACCAGTGCCGTCATGCCTGGTGCTGCAGCGATCCCGACATCGTCTGAATCATCCGTAGGGGGCTTGGTACCGTCTCCGTTGTTCAGAGAGATGTTTGCCAAGGCAGCGTTGACGGCAGAATTTCCCGGAAAGTCACCGGGCGCAGGTCAGGTGAAGCAACCGGCCGTAAATTTCCAATTCCTAGCATCTGGAGGACAGCTGAAGAACGGAAAAGGGGCGGTTCTCTCTTCTGAAGTACTGGCAATGTCAGGAGGAGAGATACTGCCGGAACATGGTGATCCGGTAATGGCCGGTTTGCAGGATGAAAAAATCGGGAATCTTCTTGGTCGGGCAATGGTGTTCCGACATAAGACGATTGAAAACGCTCAGACCCCAGTGCATTGGGGGCTTTCACTCCATAAGGGACGTGAGAATATGGGCGAGGTTAAAGGTGCCATTCTCGAAGGGCAGCAGGATATGGAGGTTCTGTCCAAATCCGAAATCCTTCTTTCCACTGATGTTTCTTCTCAGGAAGAAGCTGTCGAGGGATCTGAAACAGCTGTCTCAAAACAGGAGAACTCACAACAAAAAAACGCTGATGATTCAGTACTTCCTTCTTTGGCAGTACTTCCGGCAGGAGTTGTCAGCGTAACGCTGATCGCGCCGGTCGTGCAGAATATTCCGCACGATATCATCGCCGGCAATCCTGAAACATCGACACAGCCCGTGCTGTCTGAAGGGGATTTAGTTGCTGTTCAGACTGCTGCCGAATCAGTTCGGGAAACCCTTCCTACCATGTTTGATGTCGGTATGGATCAGCAATTGGCTGGTGTGGATGGAAAGTCTGACCTGCTTTGGAAAAAGGATGTTTTTGTAGCTGAAACATCGAAAAATGGAGTGGCCTCAGTTGTGCAATCCGAGGTAACAGGACTCAATGCAGTACCCGGTAAACAGGAAAACATTTCCTCTGCAGGTTCACTGTTTGCTCCAGAAACAGCAGAAGTGGGCAGCGATAGAAAGACTGCCGGTCTGTCAGTAGCGGCAGAGTCTCCAGATGTCAAGGCGACGGCTAACGCAGTTTTTGGTGGGGAAAAGGTGGCTGGGAAAGATCATGTAAACGTAGCTCGTCATGAAAATATTTCTGCCATGAAGCAGACCCCGCAGGATATGAAGGTTGACGGAAAAGGGGAGACAGTATTGCGAGAGCTTCCCAGTGGGGTCACGGTACTGAATCCTGCACAGACAGTAATAATGGGTCGGTCTGCGATCACAACCGATGCAGCATCTTTGGCTGTGCAAGCCCCAGACCAGGGGCGCATTTCTCGGCCCGATGGCGAGGCCCGGGATGAAAAAGGCCGGAATATTCCCGTGGCAGGAGAGAGTGAGAAGATTGTCCTGAAGAAAGAAGCTTTTTCTTCACAAGACAACTCAAACTTGAGTCAAGACTCCGAAACTACTGGGGGGAATCAAAGTTTTTCCCCGACAACGGTTTCTTCCGGGTCCTTTGATACAGTAATCAAGGGGCGAATGGAGCCGTTGTCCGATGTGCCTCGGGAGCACGAGGTGTCCGCACTCCATGAGAACATTTTGACACAGGTGCGGGAAAAACTCGTCAGTCAAGATCATTCTGGCAATGTCAGCAAGATTACCTTGAAGCTGAATCCCCACGAGTTGGGCGAACTGCAGATTAATGTTCGTCTGGAAAATCAGAAAATGACGGTGGATATCACAGCTCATAATCCTGTGGTAAAAGAAGCGCTGCTTCAGAATATCGATCAGCTGAAAGATTCTCTGTTGCGGCAAAATATTTCCATGGAACGCTTTAATGTGTCGAGCGGTGACGCTGGGGGCCAAACCTTCAATCAGTCTTTCACGGAAGGGCGCCAAACCGCGTATCAAACACCTGATGCCTATTCGTATCCAAAGTCGGGATATTACCAGGAGGACACGCAGGTGAGCCAGGTTGCATTTGGCGATTCGAAAGAGAATTCACTCGTCGACATGAGGTTCTAGGAAAAAGGGGAGGTTACCGAAGTGATTACAACAGTTGCAACAACCGATACAAGCGCCGCGTCAGCGGCAATGAAGCAGTCGATAGGGATGAATAAAGATGATTTCATGAAACTGTTCATGACCCAGTTGCAAAACCAGGATCCGCTCAACCCAATGGACAGCACTGAACAAATCAGTCAGCTTGCCCAGCTTACCCAGGTTGAACAGTCTTACAACACGAACAGCAATCTGCAAAGTATCATCAGTGCTCTGGGAGCTTCATCTGCCCTTTCCGCTATATCGTTCGTGGGCAATGAAGTAACGGCTGCCGGGGCCAGGGTAGCCTTGAAGGAGGGTGAGGGGGTAGATGTCAGGTTTGATGTGCCAAAGGCTGCTGATCAGGTCGCGGTGAATATTGTGGACGCAAACGGTAACCTGGTGCGTTCCCTGGCCGGTGGTGTGACTGCACCCGGGGAGTCAACAATATCCTGGGACGGTAAGGATGCAAACGGAACACAGCTTTCCGCCGGAGCGTACAGCGTTGCTGTAACGGGTACGGATGTAGCGGGAAACACTTTTGCTTGCAGTCCATTCATCCGGGGCACAGTTGAGGGAATTAATTTTGCTGGTTCTTCGCCCTTGATGGTTATCGGTGGGCTCGAAGTTCCTTTTAGCGACCTACTTCGTGTGAAAGGGGTGATGTAGCATGATAGATTCGGTGTTATTTCCCAATCCGGTACAGGTTCCGGTTTCCCGTACACCGGGAACACAGAAGCCTTCTTCCGTGGGTGGGAGCGATACGCCGTTTGCCAAAGTACTCGACGGAAAACTACCGGCACGCGGAGTTACATTTTCACAGCATGCCCAAGACCGCCTGAAATTAAGGGGCATAAGCCTGAGTAGTGATGACATGAAAAAGCTTGAAGGTGCAGTCGACAGTGTGGCGCAAAAAGGCGGGAAAGATTCTCTTGTGCTGGTTGGTGATGCCGCCCTGGTGGTGAGCGTAAAAAACAGGACAGTTGTTACGGCACTTGACCGGAACGCCATGCAGGGGAACGTATTTACCAATATCGATTCAGCAGTAATCGTCTGACAAACGCAGCAACCCTGAACAATGTGTCAGGAATAATAACTCAAAACTCAACACTAGCAACTCAAAACTAAAATAGGGCTGGACCTCGCCGAGGAAGCCCGTGGAACACTGACCGACTGACGTGTTCCTCAACCATCGGAAAAGACTAAGGAGGCATTACCATGAGTATTACATCTGCACTTTTTACCGGCGTTAGCGGCCTTGTAAACAATGGCGAAGCTATGAACGTTATCGGCAACAATATTGCCAATGTTAATACCGTAGGATTTAAATCCGCCCGAACCCTGTTTTCGGATATGCTTTCAGCCAACATGGGCAACAATTCTCAGATTGGTCGTGGCGTTCAGATCCAGAAGGTGGACAATGTTTTCGGACAGTCTTCTTTCGAGACGACTGAATCGGTAACGGATCTTGCTCTTCAAGGGAACAGCTTCTTTGCCCTTGGTGCGCCCGGTGCCACCGGAGCCCAGGCAGCAACGGCATCCTACTTTACGCGGGCCGGTGCTTTCCGGGTCGATAAAGACGGGTTCCTTATTAATCCAGACGGTTTCAGAGCTCTTGATGAGGCACGTACGCCCATCCAGTTCGATACCACAACCTTCGGTAAAGTCACCTCGATTGGCGCGGACGGCTCTATCTCCTTTCTTGACAACACCGGGTCACAGCAGACCTATGCCTCCAAAATTGGCGTGGCTCTTATACCCGATACCGGCCAGCTGGAAAAGACCGGGGGCACTCTCTACATGGCGGATGCCAATACGGGAATTACTGATGCGAGCATCGGTGCGCCCAATGGAACCAGCGAAAGGGTTTTCTCCAATTCGCTTGAACTCAGCAACGTTGACCTGGCCAGCCAGTTCGTGAAGATGATCATTACCCAGCGAGCCTACTCGGCTAACTCCAAGACGATTACCACTACTGATGAGATGACCCAGGAAGTCCTGAACCTGAAACGCTAAAATACTACTGGTAATAAATTTGTAAACTATGGCTCCAAGTTGCTGAAACTTGGAGCCTTTTTTGTTTATTGTGTAAGCTTTGGGAAGTTTGAATTGCTTAGCAGGATAATTGACCGGTTACCACCGTTCTTAATGGCCCCTTTTTAAAGGTAACTGTCATCTGCAATAATCTGATGAGAGGCTCCGTAATTTTTCGACTTCACTTAGGATATCAAGGTAGGTAGCGTAGCGTTCGGTACGAACCTCTCCCTTGGCAACCAGTTCGATAACAGCACAACCTGGTTCGGAGCGATGCCGGCAGTTACGGAAACGGCAGCGAACTTCCTTTGTTTTTTCAAATCCTGGGAAATGGTCGGCAAAATCCTGCACAGAAATATCCACCAGACCGAAATCCTGAAAGCCTGGGGTATCAACCAACTCACCCCCATCGGAGAGAGCATGCAGGGTTGAAACCGTAGTCGTATGGCGTCCCTTGCCATTATAATCATTAAGTGCTCCGACCCGAAGATCAATCTCAGGGCACAAAGCATTCAGCAAGGAGCTTTTACCTACACCGGTGGCCCCAACAAAAGCTCCCCGATGACCCTCTCCGAGGAACTCCCGCAGAAGGGGGAGACCTTCACCCGTGATTGCACTCAGAGGAAAAACGGCTACAGATTCGGCATAGGTGTCACGCAACACGGCAACCAGTCCTTTTGCAGCTTCCAGATCACACTTGTTTACCACCACAAAAGGCCTCAGATTTGCAGCACGAGCTGCAACGATTACGCGGTCAATAAATCCTGCCGGGGGGAGAGGCGACGGAGAAACAACCACCCCCAGCACGTCCAGATTCGCCCCTACCAGGTGAATCCCTCCCATCGCATCCCGGCGACGTAGTTCCGTTCTGCGGGGCAATCTTTCAAGGACTTCTCCCCTGACCACCACATCATCTCCCACCACATGCCCGGAGCTCCGTTTGACCCGCACCAGGCAATGCTCCCCTGTGGCAAATAAGACATCAACGGCTACGCCATGGTGAGCTATTATCAAACCCTCCCTGCCTGCTGTGGATTGGGAAGCAGTGAGGGCTTTATTACTGCGTTTGGCATTGGAGTTTTTTGTTTTCAAACGGAATACACCTATTAATACAAATTTCAAGAGGCTGTTGCACTGTCTCGGCAGGAGTTTTGAGGTAGCGCAGGCAAATATCAAAAAAAAGATCGTGAGTAGTACGATAGACTTAAAAACACCGGTAAGTCAAGTGTTTAAGGCAAAGGACGAGGTGCCTTGATGACAACGGACACTCCCGGCAGAATCGGGGGTAAACTCGGCATACTCAACGCGGGACAGAATATCAATTTATTGATGATGCCGATAGAGAAATATGGTTCTTTAGCAGAATTAGAGGGTAGGCGTCATGGTGCGGAACCTGAGCAACTTTTTGATTGATAAAAGGAAGGATTCCGGGTTCTGAAGACTCTCGTACCCTTATCCAGTTCTGTGCCGCTTCGATGCCGCAACCTTGAACATGGTCACCATGGTTGGCATTGTCGGTACCATCCAAGAATGCTGCTTCCCGGCATCCTGTCAAAATATTGGCTCGAATATTCTGCATTTACTGACGAGACGGTCAGTTCAGGTCCTGCTGTTCCCGCTTGCCGCTGACATGGAAAGAGTAACTCCTGCCGATATTCCTCTCATAACAGTTATTTGAATCAGATTTCTCACTCACTTTGGTTTTGCTTGATAACACCGTCTGTTTCTATTTAACAACAAGAGATAGCAGCCGTTATCTGTCTATTCTTCGTAAAAACAACATGATGCGAAACCGGTCTCACAACTTGCTATTGCAAGGCGGAGAGTCTTGAAGCCGATGCCGAGATGGGTAAGAGTGACTTGGGGGTCATTACAACAAATCAGATGCTCGGTCTACGGTAAGTGTCTACGGCCCGAAAAAGTTCTGGCACTCTGGTTGCATTCATTGAGTCAAAACTCTACGCTAACGATATCATTACATAAAGGAGGTTTTTACGATGGCTCCAAAGGAAGATCAGGTAACGGAAAGTGCCGCAGAAAAGGGAAAAGGAAATATGAAGCATATTATTATCATTGTTGCGGCCGTTGTTCTTGTGGCTGGCGGCGTTGCCGGATATTTCATTTTTGCTGGCGGGGGGCACAAGGCAGAAGCAGAGGCAAAGACGGAGAAAGCGGGTGTAGCCCCCAGTATCTATACCCTGGAACCATTCATTGTTAACATCTATGATGGACAGGACCTCCGATATCTGCGCGTGAAAGTGGAAATGGAAGTGGCTGGTGAAGAGGTCAAGACAGAAATGGAGGCCAGGAAGGCCCAGTTCCGCGATGCGATACTAGTTCTCCTGACTACCAAAACCATGCTGGATATTCGCGACCAGCAGGGCAAGAATCAGTTGCGGCAGGAAATTTTTACCGTGGCGAACGGCATCCTCTCCCCGGGCAAGCTCAAGAAGGTATATTTCACCGATTTTGTCGTCCAGTAACATACGGTTTTCGAGGTAGACGTGGAAAAAATCCTGACCAAAGAAGAGATAGAGTCCCTGCTGACAGCCATCGTCGAGGGCAGCATCGTGCCCGAGAAGGAGTTGGCGGCGGGACAGGCGTCGGTTTCCGTCTTTGATCTGTTCAATAATGATAATCAGGTGCTGGTTCCAAACCTGGATGTTATTTATGACAGTTTTATCCGCTATAACCGGGTTACCCTTTCCAACCGACTGAGAAAGATCGTTGAAATTAAGAAACTGGGGGCCAGACCATATAAATTTGATGATTTTCTAAAAACCCTGCCGTCGCCTGTCTGCATGGCCATCTTCAAAATCGAGCCTCTCAAGGGGGCGGCTTTGATAACCATGGACAGTCAGCTGGTTTTTTCCCTTGTTGACAGTATTCTCGGGGGGACCGGAGAACCGACTGTGACTGAGAAAAACCGCATGTTCACTTCCATAGAAGTCCGCCTTATGGAAAAGATCGTGAAAGACGTGCTTGCAGACATGGAGAAATCCTGGACCCATGTTGTCCAGGGGACCAAAATGAATCTTTTGCGCATGGAAATGAATCCAAGGCTCGTAACCATTGTTCCGCCGGAATATCAGGTGATTACCATGTCCCTGGAAATTCAGGTGGAGGACTTCACGGGAACCATGCTCTTTGCGATTCCTTATATGACCATTGATCCGGTTCGCGACAAACTGAAGATCGGAACTCAGTTGGACAGTATGGCAATCGATCCCAAGTGGCACTCCCGACTTGCTTCCGAACTTGTTGAGGCCCCGGTTGAGCTAACCGTTGAACTGGGCGAGACCGGCATCACCCTGAACGATCTCATCAACCTGTCCGCTGGCGATACGATAATCCTCAACAGAGATTGCCGGAGCGAGTTGAGTGTCAAGATTGAAGGAATTGAAAAATTCAGCGGTTTCCCTGGAATCCAGGGGGGAAACAAGGCTATTCAGATAACGAGCGACATACCATCGTAGAATTCCGGCAAGGGGCTGTTACAACTGCCCGATTCCCGCTAGGTATACAATAATTTTCAGGAGGTTCCGCGTGAGCGATATACAGGAAAACAGTGATCAGAAGAGTGCAGGGCAAGAGAAAAGGAACCTTGACATGATTCTCGATATTCCTCTTCATCTTACCGTTGAGTTGGGGCGGACCAAATTGCTTGTTAAAGACCTTCTCCAGTTGAACCAGGGCGCTGTTGTGGAACTGGGTAAACTGGCCGGTGAGCTCCTTGATGTGTTCGTGAATTCGAAGCTGGTGGCTCGTGGCGAAGCGGTGGTGGTGAATGACAAATTCGGCGTTCGCCTGGTGGATATCATCAGTCCGGCGGAGCGCGTGGAGAAAATTGTATGAGAATGTTTCCGATTCTCCCGGTTTTGTTCCTTCCCGGGGTCGCATATGCGGCGGAGGGAACAGGCACTTCCGGTTTTAGCTTTATTTCCGGCTTTTTTCAGATGGTGGCCTCATTATCGATTGTTGTCGGTCTGATATATCTTGCCTACTATCTTGCCAATCGTTTTCTCAAGGGAAATCTGGTGAGAAAGTCGGTGCCTCGCTATATCCGGGTTGTGGAGAGTCGGTTCCTTGCCCCGAAAAAATCACTCATGCTGGTGGAAGTGGGGGGAGAATACCTGCTGCTAGGTTCTACGGACTCGGGCCTCAGCCTTCTCAAGCAGGTTGATATGCTGGAGACAATTGAGGTTGTGGAGGAATTGTCTGCCGCGACCAAGCCCTCCGCTTCGTTTCCTGACGGGCTTCGGTTTTTCATGGACATGTTCCACAAGGGCAGGCGTCTGGTTCTCTCCGGGGAAAAGGATAGGGTAGGGGCGTGAGATTGAACAGAATTCCAGTAGTTGCCATCCTTGTCTGCCTTGCGGGTTTGGTTTTCGCGACAACCGTCATGGCCGAGCCCTTGAGTGTTCCGACAGTAAGTGTCGGCTTGGGCAAGGTCTCCAAGCCGGGAGATGTTGCGACGGTCCTGCAGATATTCCTCATGATCACCATCCTGTCAGTGGCTCCCGGGCTCTTGATCATGACTACTTCCTTTACTCGCGTGGTGGTGGTTCTGTCGTTTCTTCGCAGCGCCATCGGTACACAGCAGGCCCCGTCGAACCAGATTGTCATTTCCATGGCTCTTTTCCTGACCTTTTATATCATGAGCCCGGTTTGGCAACAGATAAATACCGGGGCCTACCAGCCTTACAAGACCGGGCAGATTACCCAGGAACAGGCATTGGAAAAGGCGGTTTTACCGATCAGAAAATTTATGCTTTCCCAGGTTCGGGAAAAGGACCTGGCCCTGTTCCTCAGCCTTTCCAAGATGGCCCGGCCTAAAAATGCCAATGACATCCCGACTCTGACTATTATCCCTGCTTTCATGATCAGCGAATTGCAGACCGCTTTTCAGATTGGCTTCCTCATCTATATTCCGTTTCTCGTGGTTGACATGGTTGTTGCTTCGGTACTCATGTCCATGGGAATGATGATGCTGCCACCGGTCATGATTTCTCTGCCCTTCAAGATACTGCTGTTTATTCTGGTTGACGGTTGGGCCTTGGTGATTGGATCCATTGTGAAGAGTTTTGGCTGACACGTTATGACCTGCCCTGTTTCCTGTTTGATGAAGAAAGGATGACCATATGACCCCGGAACTGGTAACACAACTGGCCCGCAGGAGTTTTGAAGTAACCCTGATGATGGCGGCGCCTCTCTTGATTTTCAGTCTTGTTATCGGCCTTACCATCAGTATTTTTCAGGCAGTTACCTCTATCAACGAGGCAACACTTGCTTTTGTCCCGAAGATTGTGGCGGTCATGGTAGCAATGATCTTCTTTTTTCCCTGGATGATGAGTTACATGTCGGATTTTACACGTGAAATCTTCGCTATGATTCCAAACCTGAGATAGCCGGCCATGTTCCAGCTTCCACCTTTTCTCTCCATAAACGAGTTCACTCTCTTTACCCTTGTGCTCGGTCGTCTTGCGGGGATCTTCAGTGCAATCCCTTTGTTCGGTGGAGAACGGGTGCCCATGAATATCAGGGTGTTGGTTACTTTGTCGATGACCCTGGTCTGTTTTCCGGTTCTCAAACTTTCGCACGTTATACTTCCTTCTGATTTTCTTTCCCTGTTGCTGATGATTATCGCTGAAGCTCTGATCGGTGTAACCCTTGGTCTTGTTGCCCAGGCGGTATTTGGTGCAGTTGAGTTCTGTGGGCAGGTAATCGGCATGCAGATGGGTTTTTCCATGTCTACCCTGTTCGATCCGACTATGGGGCAGGTGCCGCTCCTGGCAATGTTCCAGACTCTGGTTGCATCGCTTTTGTTCCTCACCTTCGGAGCCCACCATATCTTCATCAGGGCCATGGTGGACAGCTATACCCTGATTCCCCTGGGCGGATGGCATATGAGCGGCAACTTGATGAGTATTCTGGTAACGATTACCTCCGGAATATTTATTTTGGGGATTAAATTGGCGGCGCCGGTCATGGTATCACTTCTGGCCACCACGGTCGTGCTTGGCGTTATGGCGCGCTCCTTTCCCCAGATGAACATCTTTGTCGTCAGCATGCCGCTTAACATTGGCATCGGTTTTCTTGCCCTCGGGCTTTCCCTTCTCGTTTTTATTCATACCATAGAGGTTTCTTTCGGCGGAATGGCTCTGCAGATTAAGTCTATTTTCAGAATTCTCTCGCAGGCGTCCTGATGGCAGGAGAGGATAAGCACTCAAAAACAGAACAACCGACGCAAAAAAAGCTCGAGGAATCGAGGAAAAAAAGTCCTCCTCCCCTGAGTCGCGACATGACGTCAACCATCACCCTGCTGGTTTCGATTGTGACGCTCTATACCCTCGGCAGCTACATGCTTACCTCCCTGAAAGAAAATACCAGAAATCTTCTCGCTGGAATGGGGACGGTCACGATTACTCAGACGAGTGCTTACAGTATCCTTCTGAAACAAATCTTTTCCATCGGGGCGGTCCTTGCCCCGTTTTTTTTAATGGTCATGGTTGCGGGAGTCGTTGCTGTTGTCATCCAGGGCGGGGCATCCATTTCCACGGAAAAACTTGCTTTCAAGTTCGAAAAAATAAACCCTTTGGAAGGCATCAAACGCCTCGTAAAGAAAGAGGCGGCCGTGGAGGCTCTCAAGTCCATCCTCAAGATCTTTATCGTCGGATATATTGCCTACCAGATCCTTCGCGATGAAATGGACGCAATCCTCTACCTGACCGAAACGGATATCAACGGGATTTTTGTTTTTATCAGCCATCTTGCTTTCAAGATCGTCATCCATACCTGTGGGGTCATGATTGTGCTGGCGATCCTCGACCTTGCCTTTGTGAAATGGAATTACATTCAGAAATTGAAAATGACCAAGGAGGAAGTCAAACGGGAGACCAAGGACAGCGACGGTGATCCGCAGCTCAAGGGCAAGATTCGAAAGATGCGCTACGAGAGGGCGTTCCGGCGCCTTACGCAAATCATCCCCACGGCCGATGTTGTCGTAACCAACCCGACCCATTTTGCGGTTGCTATAAAATATGATCGGGAAAAAATGGCTGCTCCGGTCGTCATTGCCAAGGGTGCCGATCATCTCGCCCTCCGTATCAAGGCACTAGCGAGGGAAAGTAATATCATGCTCGTGGAAAACAGGTTTCTAGCCCGGGAGCTGTATGCGCAGGTCAAAGAGGGCGAGCCGATCCCGGAAGATCTCTATGTGGCTGTTGCGGAACTGCTGGCATACGTCTACGGAGTGAAGGGAAAGACCTTCTGATCCAAAACTCCAGACCCTCCGCCTTTTCCCTTGTTTCATGTGCACAAGTGACACTATCTCCTTCCGACCATTTGAAAATCATTGCAACAATCAGAATTCAGACACATCCCCCCCCCAGCCATGCACGATTTTGAGGGTTAGCGGAAGGGGGTCTCTCCTTTGACAAATCCTTGACTCGAATATTTTCAAAATACTGTCTTTTTCTTCATTGTTCCCACAGCCCTGCCGGGATTGGCTTTTTCTGGAAAGCCGAATCATTCGCATAGATAAGCGGTTTCAGGCACTTTCCAGGGAACACCTTGCTTTGATGTTGAATGCCGGCGGTGAGCGGCTTGTCTGGCACAGAGGTTGCTATTCTATTGTCAGGCGTAAAATCTTCTTAAAATTACAGGGTGCATTGGATGGCCTCATCGGCGGTAGCAACATCGAAACATCGGAATAATTCCGACATCTATATGGCAATAGTCCTCATCGGGATTCTGGCCTTGATGGTTGTTCCGCTTCCGGCATTTATTCTGGATATCTTTCTGGCCGCAAATATCACCATTGCCCTTGCCATCTTGCTGGTAGGCCTCTATACGACTCAGCCGCTGGATTTTTCGGTCTTTCCTTCCATTCTCCTGGTGACAACCCTCTTTCGTCTCTCCCTCAACATTGCCTCCACCAGACTGATTCTCCTGCATGGCAATGAGGGGGTTGAGGCTGCCGGCTCTGTTATCAAGGCTTTTGGTCAATTTGTTGTGGGCGGCAACTATGTTGTGGGAGCGGTCATATTCCTGATCCTGGTTATCATCAACTTTGTGGTTATTACCAAAGGCGCGGGCAGGGTTGCCGAGGTGGCGGCACGTTTTACCCTCGATGCCATGCCAGGCAAGCAGATGGCCATCGATGCGGATCTGTCCTCCGGGATGATCACGGAAAAAGAGGCCAGATTTCGGAGATCGAAGGTTTCGCGTGAAGCAGATTTCTACGGTTCCATGGACGGTGCCAGCAAATTCGTCCGCGGTGACGCCATAGCCGCGATCCTGATCATGATGACCAATATTGTTGGCGGCTTTATTATCGGTGTCTGGCAGAAGGGGATGCCCCTGGATACTGCTCTCACGAACTATACCTTGCTGACCATCGGCGAGGGACTCGTGGCCCAGATCCCGGCGCTAATCATCTCAACTGCCGCCGGTATCATCGTTACCCGTTCTGCTGATGAAAATAATTTTGGCCATGAAATTACCGGACAGTTCCTCAATCATCCCAAGGTGTTTTATGTCTGCTCAGGGGTTATGTTCTGTTTCGGTATTATTCCCGGGCTTCCCCACTTTGCTTTCTTTCTCTTGTCAGGCTTGTCGTATCTTGTCGGGAAAATGGCACGCGAGAAGGTTCAGGTGGTTGAGGAAGATGAGGATTTCGTCACGGGAGGAGCTGGTGACGAGAATGGCGATCAGATAACCGCCATCCGGCCTGTCGATCTGCTGGAGTTGGAAGTTGGCTATGGCCTTGTGCCACTGGTTGATGCGGCACAGCAGGGAGAACTGCTGGAGAGAATCCGTTCCATCCGCAAAACCTTTGCCCAAAAGATGGGCTTCATTGTGCCGCCGATCCACATTCATGACAATCTGCAGTTGAAGCCCCATGAGTACACATTCATGATCAAGGGTGCCAAGGTTGGCGGAAGCAACTTGACTGGACAGTTTCTGGCAATGGATTCCGGCCAGGCGACCGGGGCGCTCGACGGCAGTACGACAACCGAGCCGGTCTTCGGACTGCCTGCCGTCTGGATCAAAGCTGCGCAAAAAGAGCATGCACAGATCAACGGCTATACGGTTGTTGACTCAACCACCATTATGGCCACCCATATCAGCGAAATTATCAAGAAGCACGCCCATGAACTGGTGGGAAGGCAGGAGCTCCAGCAGCTTCTCGATAATCTTGCCACCAGCTGTCCAAAGGTGGTGGATGAACTTGTCCCCTCGCTCCTCAGCCTTGGGACTGTCCTCAAGGTGATTCATGGCCTGCTGAAGGAAAACGTTTCCATTCGCGACCTGAGAACCATACTGGAGATTTTGGCGGATTACGGAAACGTGACCAAGGATCCCGATGTGCTCACAGAATTTGTTCGTCAGGGCCTGGGACGCTATATCGTCGAACAGTACAAGCAGGAGGGTGATGTGCTTTCGCTTCTGGCCCTGGATCGGCAAATCGAAGAGATCATCGCAGAATCGGTGCAGCCTTCAGAGCAGGGAGGTTTCCTTGCCATCGAACCTGGCGTTGCCCAGCGCATTCTCCAGAACATCCGGCTGGGTATGGATAAATTCAATCAGACGGGAAGTCCCCCGGTGCTGCTCGCTTCCCCATCGGTCCGGCGTCACGTGAAGAAGCTTACGGAAAGGTTTCTGCCGAGCCTGGCGGTTCTTTCCCACAATGAAATTCCATCGAATATTAAAATTCAATCCATAGGAGTGGTCAGCGCAGATGCAAACTAGAACCTTTCAGGCCGTAAATATGGCAGAGGCAATGCAACTGGTGAAGGCCGAGTTGGGGCCCGACGCTATGATTATTTCATCGCGAAAGGAACGCCGCAAAGGGATTTTGGGGTTTTTCACCAAGCCGGTGTTCCGCATTGTTGCGACAGTTGACACTGCTCCTCAGCGGAAGGTTGGGCACTATCGTGAATCTGTCGATAGAGAAGAAACAACCCGTGATGAATTCCGCAATTCCATGCTTCAGCCGCTTGCCCGTGAACTGAAAGAACTCAGAGAGAGGGTTGACTCCTTTCTTGTTAAGGAAAATAACATCCGTCAGGAAGCTGCTTCACCGGAATCAGCACCGAGGGCCGAAGTAAGTGTTGGCGCGTCTGGAAGAGACTTTTCCCAGCAGGAGCCAGTGAACGGGGAAATCCTTGAGTTAAAAAAACTCCTCCTTGAATCGGTCCAGGCAGAGATCCCTGGAGAGTTTTCCGGTAATGTCCGGGACACACACGTAACCACCGGCAACTTTTCCTGTGCAGCAACGGAACGGGCTAAGAAAGATACCGTATCGCTAGCTCGGGTCTCTGCCACCCTGCATGAGGCCGGCCTTGTCGAGACATCCATTCATGCCTTGCTGGAAAAGGTGAAAAGTTCAGAAAAACAGATAGATGGTGAAGAAGATCTCAGGGGCTTGTTGAAGGATTCACTGGAGTCAACCATCAAGTGCTCGGGGCCCATCAGGATGAAAAAGAATGGGACCAAAATCGTGGCACTGGTTGGGCCCACCGGGGTGGGCAAGACCACTACCATTGCGAAACTTGCAGCGCTCTACACAATTGGGCGGAAGGCAAAAATAGCCCTTGTTACCATCGATACCTTCCGTGTTGGTGCTGTAGAGCAGCTCAAAACCTATTCAAGAATCATGGGTGTACCGCTCGAGGTTGCTTCAACCCCGAAGGAACTGGAAAAAGCCCTTGCTGCCCATGCAGACAAAGATTTGGTCCTGATCGACACGGTTGGTCGAAGCCCGAAAGACAAAGAAACCATCGAAGGGCTGCGTGCGATGCTTGATTCATCTTTCACCATTGAGACCCATCTCTGTGTTGCTGCCACAACGCGAGAGCGGGAACTTCGCGGGATAGTCAAGAGCTTTGGGGCGCTTCCCCTTAGCAGGCTTCTGTTTACCAAGCTGGACGAAAGCAGTTCGTTTGGCTCAATCGTTAATCTACAGATTGAGAACAAGCTGCCCCTCTCGTATTTCACGAGGGGACAGAGGGTTCCCGAAGATATTGAACCGGCATCGGGCAAAAAGGTTGCGGAACTGATTCTCGGGGAAGACTGAGATGAATTTATGGGGAAGCGCCGCTTTTGACAGCATATTTCAAACCGGTAGCAACACGGCTTCCCGTCCAGTATTGGAGTTACTATGAATACTCTTGCAAAGGCATACGAAACCGAGCGCCAGTTCAGCAGCTCCCAGAACAGGGACGAACTGGTACTATCCCATCTTTCATTGGTGAAGTACCTCGTGGGGAGGATATCTTCAAGGCTTCCATCACACCTTGACCAGCAGGATCTCATGAGTGTTGCGGTTATCGGTCTGATTACCGCAGCTGAGCGCTTTGACCCTAGCCGAGGCATCCTGTTTAAAACTTTTGCCGAAAAGCGGGTCATGGGATCCATAATGGATGAGCTGCGCGCCCAGGACTGGCTGCCGCGGACTCTCCGGGAGAAATACAAACGCCTCGAACATGAGTTCTCCGTTCTGGAGCAGAAACTGGGCCGCAATCCAAGCAGTGAAGAGGTGGCTGCGGCTATGGGCATGGATCTGGAAAAATATTTCCAGCTGATGGAAGAGGTCCATTCCCTTTCCTTCATGAGTCTGGATGATTTTCATGAGGATGATGAAGGGAGTTCCTTTGGTTTCTTGAATTTCCTCTCGGATAATGGTGCGGAAAGTCCTCAGAATAAGTTGATGGCGAAGCAGCTTCTCCAGGTGCTCGGCGATGCTATAGAATTGTTGCCGGAAAAGGAGAGGCTCGTGGTAACTCTGTACTATTATGAGGAATTGAATTTGAAGGAGATCGGGGAGATCATGAGTCTCACCGAATCCCGGATTTCCCAATTGCATAGTCAGGCCGTCATCCGTCTGAAGGTCAAAATGAAGAATATGGCGGGCTGAACCGTCGCTGAAGGAGGATAGTAACCATGAATAGCGGAATCTATGGCGCCATTTCTGGAAACATGGCGATGATGAAGCAACTGGATGTGCTGGCCCATAATCTGGCTAACGTTAACACCCCCGGATTTAAGAAGGACACCATTAGTTTCGAGTCCGTCTTGGCAGCCTCAACTGTTCAAGGGACGGATGGTTCCGAGGATTCACCCATGCTGGTTAAGGAGAAGTATGTAACCGATTATTCTTCCGGGCAGGTAAAGGTGACCGATAATACCTTTGATATCGCCCTTGATGGAGATGGCTTCTTTGCGATAAATACCCCGCAAGGGAAAGCCTACACTCGGCAGGGTAATTTCAAGATTGATGCTAACAGCAAGCTGGTAACCGCTGATGGCTATGAAGTGCTGGGCAGAGGAGCTCCTATCATTATCAATGGTGGGAGTGTTTCCTTCGATGAAAAGGGAAAAATTCTCGTGGAGGGTCAGGAAATGGGAGCCATCGATGTGGTCGATTTTCCGAAGCCTTATGATCTTAGAAAAATCGGCAGTGCCCTCTTCATGCCGAACAGTACCGACGCAACCCCGCAAGCAGCAAACGAATACGGTTGTCAGGCAGGGGTATTTGGAAGGTTCGAACGTGAATACCCTTGAGGAGATGGTGCGGATGATCGAAACGACGCGCTCTTCCGAGACTTGCCAGAAGATGATTCAGAACTATGACCAGATGACCGGTAAAGCGGTCAATGAACTGGGTAAGGTTTGATAAGGTGGGCTTAAGGATTAGAGCTGCGGATTAAAGATACGGATTAAGGATTAAGGTTCGTGGATATATGGATTAAGGAGGCAGGACTATGATCAGGGCTTTATGGACGGCGGCTTCAGGGATGCAGGCACAGCAGATGAATATTGACGTGATTGCCAATAACCTGGCCAACGTCAATACCAGCGGGTTCAAGAAGAGCCGCGCGGACTTCCAGGACGTGATGTATCAGAGTATCAAGACGACCGGGGCGCCCTCGACGAATTCCACCCAGGCAGCTGGTATCGAGGTCGGTCTCGGCACGACACCGGGGTCGGTTACCAAGATTTTTACTGCCGGAAATATAACCCAGACAGGAAGCGAACTGGACCTGGCTATTGAAGGGGATGGCTTCTTTCAGATCCAGATGCCGGACGGCACTACCGATTATACCAGGTCCGGATCTTTCAAGAGAGACGGCCAGGGACGGGTTGTAACCTCAGACGGTTATCCTCTCATGCCGGAAATGGTTATCCCGAGTAATGCCTCCAAGATCTCCATTGGCAGTGATGGAACCGTTGCCGTGACGCAGTCGGGCCAGTCCGGCGCAACTACCGTTGGAACCGTCCAGCTGGCAACTTTTCAAAACCCGGCGGGACTTTCCAGCCAGGGCCGCAATCTCTACCAGGTAACCGATGCTTCCGGGGATCCAAATACCGGCACTGCTGGACAGAATGGTATCGGCACCATTAGCCAGGGTTATCTGGAGATGAGCAATGTAAACGTTATGGAAGAAATGGTTAACATGATTGTCAGCCAGCGGGCCTACGAAATCAATTCCAAGACTGTCCAGGCTGCCGACGAGATGCTCCAGCAGGCCAACAACATGAAGCGGTAACGGTAGCGGGCGGGAGAATGCTATGAAAAAACAGATCGTACGGTACCTATTTATAGTCCTGGCATGGTGCATTACCTTTTCCGGGAGTGCGTTTGCCGGCAACACGGTTTTGACAGAGAAGAAGCTTCGCGCGGCGGTAAAAGACTTTATCCTGGACCGAACCAAAGACAGCGGCATGGAAATTAAAATCAACCGGATAACCATAAGCGAAGACATTAGCGTCCCTGCCGGGAAGGTAAGCTATGATGTTATTGCTCCCAGCCAGTGGCAAGGGTGGGGCAGGACTGTTCTTGGCCTTGTCATCCGGGTCGATGATCAATTGGTCAGGAACATGAGCATACCGGTAGAGGTGGAAGCCCTTACCGACATGGTTGTTGCCCTGTACCCCCTGCCGCGTGGCATGGTGGTGGAGGCCAATGATGTCTCGCTGCAGAAAAGGGATATTACAAACGAATCTGGAAAGGTCAGTTTCAACCTGTCGGATGTTCTTGGCAAAAGGGTTCGGGTTCCGATCCGTGCCAATACCCCGGTTCGCAGCGATTTTCTGGAAAGGGTCCCCTTGGTGAAAAGCGGGCAGGTTGTTACCATCCTCGCCGAAAACAGCGCTTTTCGTGTTACTGCAACCGGTATGGCCCGTGGCACCGGAGCAAAAGGCGACTTGATTATGGTTCAGAACATGAACTCGAAAAAGAGTGTGCAGGCCCGCGTGGTTGATGCGGGAACAGTGGCGGTAAATTTCTAGCTTCAATGTGTGGAATGATAAAAACTTCCCTCTCTTTCAAGGGCACCCACAGGGGGGTGCCCCTACGAACACCCGAGGTTTCACCATGAAAAAAGCAGTGTTGGCAGTTGCAATTCTCATCAGCGCTGGCTGTGTCTATCCGCAGGTGCAGTTGCCGAAAGATTCTTCTGATGAAGAACATATTCCGACGCCACAGGTCAGTTATGCGAACGGTTCTATCTGGCAGGCAAGCTCGGTTTCTCCGATGGATGATTTCAAGGCGCGAAAACGGGGCGATATTGTGACAGTGGTAATCGTCGAGGAAGCCAGTGCCAGCAAGCAGGCCACTACCGGGACAAAGCGTGAGGCCGGAATTACTGCATCTATTCCCAATTTCATGGGATTAGAGACATCAGCGCTAGCGGATAAGTTGGATCTCAACAGTCTGATAAAAGCCAGTACCAAATCCGATTTTAGCGGCAACGGTTCTACGACGCGCAAAGATGTGCTGAATGCAACCATTTCCGCCAGGGTCACAGATGTTCTTCCCAATGGAGACCTGAAGATAGAAGGCAGTCGTAGCGTCACGGTTAACAACGAGGAACAGATAATTATCTTGAAAGGTACGGTGCGGCCGAGGGATATCAATCAGGAAAACATGATCAGTTCTTCGCAGATTGCCGGTGCACGCATAACCTACTCCGGGAACGGAATCATCAGCGACCGTCAGCAACCAGGATGGCTTTTCAATCTCGTTGACAAAATCTGGCCTTTCTGATGGGAGTTGCCATGAAAAGAATTCTATCCATAGCGGTATTTCTGGTGTTGGTACCGCACATTGTCCATGCTACCCGTATCAAGGATATTGCTTCTTTTGACGGTGTTCGGGACAATCAGTTGCTCGGCTATGGGCTAGTGGTCGGCTTGAATGGTAGTGGCGATAGCGACCAGACCAAGTTTCCTGTCCAGAGTCTCACGAACCTCCTGGAGCGTTCCGGGGTCAGTATCCGCAGAACGGACATTACCGTGAAAAATATCGCCGCTGTCATGGTTACGGCAACCCTGCCGCCCATGGTCAAGCAGGGAACCAGGCTCGATGTGCTGGTTTCCTCTCTGGGTGATGCTAAAAGCCTGGCAGGAGGAACCCTTCTCATGACTCCTCTCAAGGGTGGGGATGGGCAGGTGTATGCCGTGTCCCAAGGTGCCGTTTCCACCAGTTCCTTTTCCTATGGTGGTCAGGCAGGTTCATCACAGAAAAATCATCCCACCGCGGGCAGGGTTCCCGAGGGGGCATTGGTAGAGCGGGAACTTCCCTATGCCTTGACCAACAAGAGCCAACTGCGACTTAACCTGCATCGCCCCGATTTTACTACGGCATCTCGCGTCGCTTCCGTAATCAATGGCAAGTTTCAGGCTTCTATCGCTGTGTGTAATGATCCTGGTTCTGTTACCCTGACAGTTCCCGAAAAATATCTGGGAAATACCGTTGAATTTGCCGCTGCACTGGAAGGTCTTCAGGTTACTCCTGACATGCTTGCGAAGGTTGTTCTCAACGAAAGAACCGGTACGATCGTCATTGGTAACGATGTACGTATTTCCACTGTGGCCGTGGCCCACGGCAATCTGACGCTGACGATTAAGGAGTCGCCTCAGGTTTCCCAGCCGGCACCGTTCAGTCGTCGCGGGGAGACAGTTGTCGTGCCGGACACAACTGTCAATGTGAAAGAAGATAAGGGTGCCGGTCTGGTTGTCCTGAAAGAGGGGGCCAATATCGGCGATGTGGTGAAGGCGCTGAATGCGATCGGTGTAACGCCACGGGATTTGATCGGAATTATGCAGGCTATCAAGGCGGCAGGAGCTTTGCAGGGCGAACTGGAAACTATATAGTTTTCATCCGGAAACGGTCCTTTTTCGCCCTGACAGCGTCAATCAGCGGTCTTGTTTGTGCGGAGACGTACAGTAGTACGTCTCCGCACAATCCCTTGATTTCCTTGTCAGGACAAAAAAATCCTCGTTTCCAAATTGGAAACCTATGTCTGGCAATGCGCTGAAAAGCCGCTATATGTTTAAACATTGAACAGTCTGTTCAGAAGTTGAAAATAAATTGAAAATAGTGCTAAAGTTTTAGAAAATTCGTTCGATAAGGTACCTATATGACGACGATAACGAAAGCTGCGATATTTCCTGAAGTGGTGGTAGATAAGCCACTGAGCAAAGTGAGTGGTGGCAATAAGGGTGACGTCTCTGGCAATCAGAACGCCGCAATTAAAAAAACTTCTCAGGACTTTGAAGCTCTTTTTATCGGGATGATGCTCAAATCCATGCGTTCAACCGTTGGCAAGGATTCTTTGACCGGCGGCGGGCACGGAGAGGAGGTCTACCGGTCGATGCTGGATCAGGAATATGCTCAGGAGGCTGCCAAAGGTGGGGTCCTGGGGCTCAGCCGGGGACTCGAGGAACAGCTCGTACGGCACATAGGACAAAGTGACGCCAATGACACTCGATCGAAACCATGAAGTTCAGGAAGCCAGCTCAGGAAACTTGGGTGTAACCATGAAAATTACCAATAACACTGTAAACAATGGAAAACCGACTCTTCGTAGCGAAGCGCTGGAAAAAAAGGGCGCCACTGATGTTTCGTCTAAAAAATCTTCAGCCAATGGCCCTGACCGGGTGGAACTGTCTGTCAATCACGCGAAGCTTGATAAGCTCACGAGTGCCATTGCTTCGATGGGGAGCACGAACACGGAGAAAGTCGCGTCTATCAAGGGCCGGATCGCCGATGGAACCTACAATATAAGTGGTCGGGCAGTGGCCGAGAAAATGCTGCAATCCATAGGCGTGCTGCAGGCGAGCGGAGATGAAAATGAGTGATCGCATCGATTTTCTCATTCAGAATCTGAAAGAAAAAGAGACTCTTTTGGAAAAGCTTGTGCTGCTTCTTGATGAAGAGCGTGATTATATCGTTGACCTTGATACTGAGGGCCTGGAGGTGAAGCGTGAAAGCAAGCTTCAACTCATAGAACAACTCGAAGAGCGCAAGGACATGTGCAAGAAGGCGTTGGAAGATGCAGCACGTGAACTGAAGGTTACGTCGCCGGTTAACCTGTCTTCGGTTCTCGCTGCCGCCCCGTCTTCCCGGCGTGAGGCTCTGCTTAAATCACAGCGAAGACTCTTTGAACTGACGGATCTGCTGAACCGCAGCAACCGTTTTAACCGGGACCTCCTTTACGGGTCGCTCAGTACTGTCAAGCGTTCACTGGAGTTCATCAATAGAGGGTTGGGCCGCGGCGTGAGCACTTACAGCAATGCGGGAAGCGTTGTTACCGGTGTTGCCGGCAGCAGGCTGGTAAGCGGAGAAATCTGATGGGAATCAATAATCTTCTCAATATCGCAACGTCGGGTGTTACCATGGCCAGAGTCGCCATGGAGGTGACGAGTGAGAACATCGCCAACGTCAATACCCCCGGCTATTCACGTCAAAAGCCGATTTTTGCGACAGCTCCTGTAAATACTGCAAATGGTTTCCCTCTCGGAACCGGTGTGGAACTTGCCACGGTTCAGAGAAGTCATGATGACCTCCTGCAGCTTCAGTTGGTAAAGGGAAACAGCCAGTATGGAGAGAGTTCGACGAAGCAGACAGCTCTGTCGCAGATAGAACCTTTTTTCAACGAGGTTATAAATGACGGTCTTGGCCAATCCATGGAAGATTTTTTCAATTCATGGCAGGATTTGTCGGTAACTCCCCAAGGGTCTGCGGAACGACAGGCCGTGCTGTCACGGTCTCAGGTGCTGGTGGATACCTTCCATCAGATGAACACGAACCTGAACGACTCCCTTTCAAGTGCAGACAGATCACTTGAAGGGATAACCTCTGAGATAACCGATAAGGCCAAGAATATTGCCTCCCTCAATGAACAGATCCTCCAGACGGAACGGTTGGGCGGCAATGCTAACGAGCTGCGGGATCAGCGGGACTATTTTACCCAGGAACTAGCGAAAAAGGTCGGCGTTAGCTATTCCGAACAAAATGACGGCACTCTGACGGTTACACTCCCGGGCGGTGCGCCACTTGTGCAGGGCAACTCTTTCGCCACCCTGTCAACCGAGGTTGATGCCGGTACGGGACTCAATAAGATCATGCTGGCTCCTGTTGGCGGAGGAGCATCCTCTGATGTGACAACAACCATTGGCGGTACGGACAACGGGCTCGGCGAGATTGGGGGCACCCTTCAGGTGCGTGACGAAATTGTGCCTGGGTACCTGGCAAAACTCGACGAAATGGCTCGCCAGCTGGTTACCAACGTTAACAGTCAGCACAGTTCGGGGTACGGGCTGGATGGTACTCAGAACAATTTCTTTGATCCGGCGAAAATAACGAGCGCCGATATTGCTCTGAATCCCACCCTTACCATCAACAAAATAGCGGCAGCGGGCCAGGATCCTACCACTATGAGCGGGCCTGGAGATAACAGGAGCGCTTTGGCACTTGCTCAATTGAAGTCTGCTTCTTTCAGCTTTACGGTGGACGGAAAGACGACAAGCTCAACTATCTCGAGCTTTTACAACGGCTTTGTTAGCAGTGTTGGTATTGATACGGAAAACGCCACTAATTCAACTGCGCAGAATGACAACTTTCTGCGGCAGCTCAACGCACTTCGCGAGTCTAACTCCGGGGTTTCCCTGGACGAGGAAATGGCAAATCTCATCAAGTACCAGCGCGCTTTTGAAGCATCAGCAAAGGTTATTAATACTGCTTCCGAAATGCTGGATACGGTAATGGGCCTGATCCGGTAACAGGGTGAGAAGAGGAGACCGAATATGCGAATAACACCGGGAATGACCTCCGATAACGCATTGTACAATCTGCAAAAGGGACGAACACTTCTCAACCGCCTTCAAGAGCAGATTTCGTCTGGTTCGATAATAAACCGTCCCAGTGATGATCCCATTACAACCCGCCAGCTTTTGGACATGGATAGCAATCTGGATAAGGGTGATCAGTATCTCAGTAATATAACGAAGGGGAATCTTTCTCTCTCCATGACGGATACCGCTCTCCAGGGGATGGCCGATATCATTGCCCAGGCAAAAGAAACAGTGGGTACCATTACCAGCGGAAGCAGCAATCAGACCGTCCGTGATAATGCCGCTTCACAGTTGGAAGAGCTGAAAAAGCAACTGGTTGATCTTGGCAATACCCAGCTGGGAGACCAATACATCTTTGCTGGTTTTAAGAACAGCACGCCGCCATTCTCCATAAGCGACAATACCTACTCCGGCACCTCTGATGAGGTTTCCATTGAAATTAATCAGAATTCGCCTGCTGGCATTTCCATCGCAGGAGATACCTTGTTAAAAGGTTCCGGCAGTTATGGTTCCGTGGATATTTTCGACACACTCGACGCAATTATAGCGGCAATTAACAGCAATAATCCTGCTGATATCCAGTCGAATGCGGCAAACCTCGATTTATCGTCAAACCAGATAAGTAACGCCAGAAGCGATGTGGCCGGAAGGATGATTCGGTTCAAGAGTGCCGAAACAATGATAAACCGCAATCAGGCCACCTTGAAAGGGATCGTTTCCGATACCATGGGTGTAGACTATATAAAAGCAGCAACGCAGTTGAATCAGCAGCAGTCAGCGTTCGAGGCGGCCCTGTCAGCCACGGCAAAGATTACCCAATTGTCATTGCTGGATTATCTGTAGTCATAGTTGAAAGGCTACCTTTCCGCGGGAAAGGAAACTACTGAGAGATTTATCTGAAAGGCCATTCGGGCGCTTGTGAGCCGTTTGGCCTTTTTTCATCTCCACCTGTTCAAAGCAGAGAGATTTGGCTGAGAAGGGTTCTGTCCCCTGCTGAATAGGGTCTGAAAGAGGGGAACCGGAGTATTTTTCGCTACAAGACGGTTTTTTGACACGAATGGCACAAAAAGTGCTCAAGTATATTCATGTGCAGTCCGAAATATAAACTAGGGGGCGGTGAACTAATGATAAAACTGACACGACTTGATGGCAGCCAAATATTTGTGAACGATGACCTGATTGAAGTGGTTGAGGAAACCCCCGATACACACATAATTCTGAGTAACGGCAACCGTTATGTGGTTCTGGAAAGTGCCGCTGTGCTGATCGAACGGATAGTTTCCTTTAAGTCGAAAATTATTGCCCGCTCCCACCAGATTCCGAGAAAGAAGTACTTTCGCAAGCGCTGGGAGGATTCATACCATCCCTTCTGCAAGCTGTAAAAGGACACACGTTCCGTAGGGCCTGTTCATGGCACCGAGTAGCTGCGCTGGCATTTTGTCTCGTATGTAGGGCAAGGTGCTGCGGATTTTTCTGGGAGTGAGATTGATATCCTGGCCTGGTTAGAGCGGGTGCGGGAAATATTCTGAAACAGGATGAGTGTTGTATGGATTTCGCCACAATTATTGGATTAATTCTCGGCTTCGGCGCTGTAATCGGCGGCCAGCTCCTCGAGGGGGGGCATGTCAGCGCAATTATTCAGCCGACAGCTGCGCTCATCGTTTTCGGGGGGACTTTTGGTGCCGCTTTCATCAGTTTTCCCCTGGCAACTATCAAGCAGGCGTTCAAGGATTCGAAGCGGGTGCTGTTTGTCAGTTCGGGGGACAACGAAGTAATTATCAAAGAAATGATCAACTATGCCGCCAAGGCCAGGAGGAACGGCCTCATCTCCCTGGAGCAGGAAGCTCAGACGGCGAAGGACCGCTTCACACGCAAGGGGATTTCGCTCGTGGTTGATGGAATCGATCCGCAAAAGCTGCAGGATACCATGGAAACCGAACTGGATACCTACGAAGAGCATGCAAAGGGCAGTGTTGAGTTTTTTGAGGCGGCAGGAGGATATGCGCCGACAATCGGTATTATCGGCGCCGTGCTTGGCCTCATTCACGTTATGAATAACCTTTCCGACACCTCAAAACTGGGTGGCGGTATCGCCGTTGCCTTCGTTGCAACGATCTACGGACTTATGATTGCCAATATCCTCTGTCTTCCCTTTGCCACCAAATTAAAGCATCGCATCAAGCAGGAACTCCTGCAGAAACGGATGATCATCGAAGGTTTGACCGCCATTCAGAATGGCGAAAACCCCCATTACATTGAACAAAAGCTCCGGTCCTTCCTAGTCCAGACCGGTGATGAGAATAAGGGCAAATAAATGGCACGAAGGAAGAAAAAGCCGGAACCGCACGCGAACCATGAACGCTGGCTTGTTTCCTACGCCGATTTTATAACCCTTCTTTTCGCTGTGTTCGTGACCCTGTTCGCCATGTCCCAAACGGATAAGCGAAAGGTCGAGGAGGTTGTCGCCTCTCTCCGCGAGTCCTTCGGCTATTCAAAGGCCAGCCCCATGAGCAAGGTTAATGTGCTCGATTCCACCGAGTTAAGTCAAATTCCTGCCATTTCTAGACCTACTGCAAGGGGGGACATGCAGCCAACGATGCCCTTTTCGAAACCGACCAAGCAGCAGTTTCATGCCGAAGAAAAGGATTTCAAAAAGGCCAGATCTTCCTTGGAGGCATACCTGCTCAAAAACGGCTTGCAGGATAAGGTAGACTTGGAGATTAATCGACGGGGGCTTGTTATCAGTCTCAAAGAGGCGGGGTTCTTCGACTCGGGAAGCGCCGAGATCAGGGTTAGTTCCTATTCGCTGCTGGCCAAGATTGCCGAGTCCCTTAGCGATTATAACAATGATATCAGGATAGAGGGACATACTGACAATATTCCGATCAGCACTCCGGCCTTTCCCTCCAACTGGGAGCTTTCCACCGCCCGGGCAACAAATATCGTCCGCCACCTGGTGTATTACTACAAGTTTGAACCGGAGAAGCTTTCTGCAACGGGATATGCCGAGTTTCGCTCGGTTGCCGATAATAGCACGAGCGAGGGGCGGGCGAAAAACAGGAGGGTTGATATCGTTGTACTGTCCACGGATGGTGAACGAGGTGAGCCGCGGAATATCTGAAGAGTAGTGTGATTGCGGAAAGTGGAGTTTGCTATAGCACCGGGTCCAAGGGGAACCGGTGCTATTTTGTTTTTCGTGGGTTGTTCAGGGGTGAAAAGGGTGTCAGCGTGAGGGTGAGGGCAAATCCTGCCCCGATTCCGCTTGGAGCTGGAGCCTCTGCTCCGAAAAGAGAAAGGCGATGATCGCCTCCCGGTCTTTTTCTGCCAAGAGGATAAATTTCATGGCGACAATGAAAACCGGGGTCTTCTCCAACCTGAGGGTAATCTCATTACAGCGCAGTGCTTCCGCGACGGTGGAGATTATCCTCGGCGGGGCCATGGGAAGAAAAAGGTCAACATGGAGGCGGGTTCCGCTTGAAATAGCCGACTGCATCCGCATTCTCAAACCTCCGCCACTCAGGTTCACCTCCTGAGAAGGTATCTCTTCATTATCGGCTGTCACAGCACGGTGGCCTTTTGCAGAGGCAAACATCTCCGGAGGCGGCGCCGTCTGGTGTTGGGCTATTCTTTTTTCCCATTGTTCGCTCAGTGAGGCGATTGTCTGCTGGGGAGTAATTGTTGTTTTTACCGGCATGGAAACGTCAAGGCGAAAATACTCGCGCCGCTGGATTTCTTCAATGTCCCCTTCGAGGCGGAGATCGAATTCCTTTGGTGAGATGATCTCGAGAATGACAGCTTCACAGGAGTGGAAACCCCAACCTGACCAACCGGACAGGGTAACGCGGGAACCGGGCTTCTGAGCGGAGAGGGTCTTTGGCGCATCGCCGCCAAGGATTTCCACTCTGACGCGGTTTTCCGAAAAAGCTGCGATCTCACCGTTACTTTCCCGAAGAAGGGTGGCAGAAAGACGAACGCCAACTTTAACCTGTTGGCGTTCCTTGAAATAGTGATCGTAGTTTATTTTCTTTCTTGCCATTGTTTTGAGTCCTACTGGCCACCTTTAAACATGCTTTTACCTGCCTGTACGACAAGGGGTAGGGCACTTTGTACCAGAGCAGCTGGAATTGTTGCGAATATTATCATGAATTGCACGACACAGACAAATAATAATCCTGCCATGAGGGTCATGGCAGGTTTGGGCGCAATTCCATTTTGGCTGCTGTCTCTGATGGCTTTGAAGGCGGTAACCCCGTTCAAAATATTGACGTGTCTGCCTGCCGTGGTGATATCAGTTGTTAAAACAACTAGTTAGTAGCTTGACTGTGCGGCATGTTTGTTGCTTTGATCATTATAGCGCGCTGCACGACAGCCCGTGAGTCTCCGGAAATCAGGGTGACAATTCACATTCTATGTAGAGGCGAACTTAGTTGCCTTGCAATGGTTGGACAGTTCCATGAATACTTTGCTGGAGAAATACATCCGGGAGCTTTCCCACGATCCCGATAACATTGATGCTTATCTGGGTCTGGGGGATGCTTTTCATGAAATGGAGAGATATGCCGATGCCGTTGCCGTCTATGAGCAGGCGCTTGCACTGAAACATGCTTCGGGAGCCTTGTATCATAACCGTGGGAATTCCCTGCTGGAGATGGGGCGCTGGGAAGAAGCTATAGCGAGTTACCGAGAAGCTCTGCGTCTCATGCCATCCTTTGCCGAAGGGTACGTTACTATTGCCACCGCGCTCCAATCGTTACGGAAGCCATATGAAGCAATGGCAAGCTGCTACCGGGCCCTGGCGATCGACGCGGATTGCGCGGAAGCGCACTGGAATCTTGCCCTTGCCCTTCTGCAGGTCGGAGAGTTTGGCCAAGGGTGGCAGGAGTTCGAATGGCGCTGGAAGAAACGGGGCTTCACCACCATGCCCCGCACGTATCTTCAACCGTTCTGGGATGGCACGTCCTTAGCTGATCGGACCATCTTCATCCATGCCGAGCAGGGTTTCGGAGATACCTTTCAGTTTGCTCGCTATCTTCCACTCCTGGCGGGGCAGGGCGGGACGGTTATCGTCGAGTGCCCTGTTTCCCAAAAAACTCTGCTCCAGGGAGTTCCCGGCATCTCTGCTGTTGTTGCCACGGGAGAAACTCTGCCGGACGTTTGATGTCCATTTGCCAATTATGAGCCTGCCGAGGGTTTTGCAAACCAGGCTTGACACAATTCCCCTGGATTTCCCCTATATTTTCCCTTCGTTAGAAACCCTGTCAGCCTGGTCGGAGAAGTTCACCGCTACCAAGACGTTACGGGTTGGTCTAGTCTGGGCAGGCAGGAAAAGACCCGATCCCAACAGGACCTGTCCCTTCGAAAACTTTGCTCCGCTTGCCGGGATATCCGGCGTCACCTTTTACTCCCTGCAGTTGGAAAACGAGATGTCCGGCTGTGATGATGGACAATGCAGCTTTGGCCTTGTTGACCATACGGCGGATATCCGCGATTTCGGCGACACCGCTGCACTGATTGCCCATCTGGACCTGGTTATTTCCATTGACACGGGTGTTGCGCATCTTGTTGGTGCCATGGCTAAGGAAACCTGGGTGCTCCTTCCCTATGCCGCTGACTGGCGCTGGATGCTTGATCGAGATGATTCCCCCTGGTATCCGGGTATGCGGCTGTTCCGTCAGGGGCGTCCCGGAGATTGGCAGGGAGTGCTGGCTTCCGTGAAGGAAGCCATGATCAAGAAAATCGTGGATTTCAGCACTGAAAGCGTGACCCGTTCTCCTGCACTGGAAGCCTCCTATAGCGAAGGACTTGCACTTCTCCAGGCGGGGAGGGTTGCTGATGCTGAAATACCCCTGGTTCGAGCGCTGCTTCTCAACCCGCGCGTTCCCGAGGTGTTAAACGCTCTCGGCATCCTTGCCAGGGAAAAGGGGCTGCATCGTGAGGCCACAACCCTATTCCGCAGTGCTCTTGCACACGACCCGGAATATCCGGACGGCCACATTAATCTTGGTAATGCCTGTTTCAGGGAAGATCGCCTCGAAGACTCTGCGGCTGCATATCGAAGTGCTCTGCAGGTGAGTCCAAAGGATGTGCGGGCCCACCAGAATCTGGGCGTCGCTCTTCAGGCACTGGGCAACTTTTCGGGTGCTGAAGCGTCCTTTCTCGAGGCTTTGAGCCTTGATCCAGGTTATAAAACTGCGCGATGGAACCTTGCTACGTTGAGACTCCTGGCCGGCAATCTTGCGGAAGGTTTTCAGGATTTTGAGGCCCGTTTTGATAAAAACGAACCGGTTCCTGTTCTTCATGCTGACTGGCCACTCTGGGATGGGTCGTCGTTCATGGGGAAAACACTCCTTGTTCATGCTGAACAGGGTTTCGGCGATACCTTCCAGTTCGTGCGCTACCTTCCCGTAGTGGCGGAGCGGGGTGGGAAGGTACTCTTCGAATGCCAGCATGAATCACTTCGGGATATTCTGGCCGCTTCCCTGCGGGGCATGGCATTCGTCTATGTGCGTGGCGAAACTCTTCCCGAGGTTCATCTGCAGGTGCCCCTTCTGAGCCTTCCCCGAATATTCGGCACCAGCCTTGAGACAGTTCCCTCTGCAGTACCCTATCTCGTGCCACCGGCAAGTGTGCTGGCTAGTTGGAGAAAGCGGATGCCTGCGGATAACACCTTCCGGATCGGACTTGTCTGGGCAGGAAGGGCGAAGCCTGATCCGAAGAGGTCCGCGTCCCTTCAAGAATTCGCGCCCCTAGCAAAGATCCCAGGAACGGTATTTTGCAGTCTGCAAGTGGGAAGCGGCAGCGAGCAGGCACAGAATCCTCCCTCGGGAATGGTTCTTCACGACTTTACCGCGGAACTGACGGACTTTTCCGCCACTGCGGCACTTATTACCAATCTTGATTTGATAATTACCATTGATTCGGCTGTTGCCCATCTCGCCGGAGCTCTTGGGAAACCGGTCTGGCTACTTCTGCCCTATGCGGCAGACTGGCGCTGGCTGACCGGCAGAAATGATTCCCCCTGGTACCCGAGCATGCGGCTGTTCCGCCAGGAACGGCCTGGTGACTGGAGTATCCCGGTTTCGTCGATGCTAGAGCTGCTTTGCACCATTACTGCTCGCAATGGAGTTTGTTGATGAAAAATATGAAAATCTGGCTTGCCTATGTTTCCTATCCAGTTACCACAGCTGTATACTTGGAAAGGGCACTGCGGCGACTCTCCCGTCTCACAACCCTCGGTCCGAGGCTGCCCGAGGAATTAATCGGACAGTGGCATCTCCAAAATATGAAAGCACCGATCCAGTCGCACGATATTTCCACGGACTTTACTCCGGATATGACCAAGGTCCTTGCCGCAACCGACCCTCTTGATTATCCTGATCTCTATCTCTGGGTGGAGTCCGTTGCTGGATACCATCCGCAGAACCTCCAAGAGCTTTCCTGCCCGAAGGCATGCTACCTGATAGAAAGTCATTCGAACCTTTCCTTGCATCTGGAGTGGGCTCGCCAGTTCGATATTGTCTTCATTGCGCAACGGGAATACCTTGAGAGCTTCAGGCTCAGGGGCTGAATGCCCATTGGCTGCCGCTGGCATGTGATCCGGAAATCCACTCTTCCCACGGCCTCCTGAAGCAGTATGATGTGGGTTTTGTCGGGACCCTGACGAGCGATAACCCCCGCCGCACCGAACTTCTCCAGATGCTGTCCGAGCAGACGAACCTCCATGCGGATCGATGTTTCCTTGATGACATGGCCAAGGTGTTTTCCGCTTCCAGAATCGTCTTCAACTGCGCCGCAAATAACGATCTCAACATGCGTGTTTTTGAAGCCATGTCTACTGGATCGCTTCTTTTGACCGATTTAGCCTGGAACAGTGGTCAGGATGTTCTGTTTCGAGACGGCGAAGATTATGCCGTATACCGCCATGATGACCTGCTTACTGACACGGTCGGTTTTTACCTGGATAACGAATCGTTACGGGAACGGATCGGCGCTCGTGGGCGTGACCTGGTTTATGCAGCCCATACCTACCTCCACCGGGCAGAAGATCTTCTGGACGTGGCCCTGGCCGGAAAGACGACGACCTGGTCCGCCGAAGAACTCAGGGAGCGCTCTCTCGAAGGTTTGACGTCTCCTCTTCAGGAGTCACGGAAGGCTTTGCCGCCTCTCAGTTCATCCTCCCGAAGTTTCGTTATCCCGGTTCTCGATTACTCCCCGGCCAGCTGCTACAGTATCGCGACGTTGCTTGATGACTTGAAGGATATCGACGGTGACGTAATCGTTGTTTTCAACAGCGAGCAGGTAGCGAATGAGCTGAAAAACCATCCACGCATTAGTCAATATGCGGTTATGAAGCGAAATGTCGGGGTCTCCCGTGCCTGGAATATCGGCCTCGACATGGCGGTGACACCGGTTGTCTTTATCGTCAATGCCGATGTGCACCTGGAAGCGGAAACAGTGACCGCCCTTGAGCAAGGTCTCATGACTCTTGATAGGGCCGCCTGTGTCGGCCCGCAGGGGTCATTCGTGGATTTTTCCCTTACCCGTGACTACTGTTATTTCGACAAGGGGTCATTTGCCGAACCGCAAGCTGTGGATGCCGTCTCCGGTTTTCTGTTTGCACTGAAACGGGAGCATTTCACCGCTAAACTGATACGCTTCGAGGACGCCTTTACTCCCTGTTATTTTGAGGAGTGGGACCTGGGTCTGCAGATCAACAGGGCGGGGCTGAAAAGCTATATCATACCCGTAACTGCGTACGATCACCACTGGAGCGGGACCATTGCGGCGCTCAGGGAAATCGAGTACTACGCAAACGCTGATACCGCCGGCACGATTCTAAAGCGTAACAGGGGATACTTTCTGGCTAAATGGCGTTCCATTGCAGAGAAAGAGCGGCTTCCCTTTCTGCTGGAAAGTGGCTTCCGGGAGTATCGGAATAGCTTTTGCCCGAAAGCTTCTGTTGGCCGGAAAAAGCAGCGATGCGGACGAAATTCTCGCAAGGATCGAGAAAGACTTTCCCCATGACGGGGAAATCCAGGCGCTCCGTGGCTTTGTGTCCTTCCATCTGAACCGCGTGCGCGAGTCGGCTGTTTTTTACCGCAACGCTGGCCGCTATGCCCCGGAATTCGATGCAGAATCCTATACACTTTCTCTCCGGCACGAAATGGAGGTGACGGCATGAAAACTTCTCTTCCCAGTGGAAGTGCCCACGGCTGGGGCATTGCCGGAGATTACCTGCGGCGGGAGATTGCCGGACTTCCGGCCATTGACGGTGTAACCCTGCACTGCGTGCGTGGTTGGGACCTGCAACCCTTCGAGCCGGCCAATTGGGACAGGATCAATGTCGGCTACTGCTTTTTCGAGGATAATTTTGAAGTCCTTGCCTATGCGCGAGAAGCCGCGAAACGCTGGGACTTCATGGTGGCGGGCTCCCGATGGTGCGAATACAATCTGAGGATCGGAGGTTTCAGTGCAACCGGGACCATCCTTCAGGGTATCGATCCACGGGTTTTTCATCCAGGACCGGGACTGCGACCCAAGGACCATTTCGTGGTTTTCTCCGGGGGGAAGTTCGAGTTGCGAAAGGGTCAGGATATTGTCATTGCCGCCATGAAGGTCTTTATGGACAGGCATGACGATGTTGTTCTTTCCTGTGCCTGGCACAACCAGTGGCCTTTTTCCCTCAAGACCATGGAATTGTCATCCTTTATCAAATACCGGCATGGGGAAGAGGAGTGCCTGTCGCTTCTGAATCGCACCCTTCAGGAGAACGGGATCGATACCCGTCGGGTTATGCTGCACCCCCTCAGGGACAACACGATGATGCGGGAGATCTATCTTGCCAGTGACATCGGTCTCTTTCCCAACCGCTGCGAGGGTGGCAATAATATGGTCATGTGCGAGTACATGGCGTGCGGCAAAACGGTAATTGCCAGCGATATGACCGGGCATGCCGACGTGATTTCCTCTGACAACGCGTTTCCGCTGACGCGGTATCGGCCCTATCTCTACGAGGGTCACGGGAGAGGGGTCTGGTTTGAACCGGATGTGGCGGAAGTAATTGAAAGTTTGGAGACGGCCTATCAGATGCGGCATCAACTGCACCGCAAAGGAATGGTTGCCGCGGAGGACATGGGCCGCCTCTCCTGGGCGCAGGCGGCACGGCAGTTTCATGAGGTTGCGGAAAAGCTGGCTGAGCGGACATGATAACTCTCCCCGACCCCCTTTTATCGTAAGAGGGGGAGCATATGTCCCTAGCTGAAGTGGACAACTCGGAAGAATTTCTCCTCCCCTTTGCTAAAGAGGAGGTTGGGATGGGTTATTCTTTTGTCTATCCCGAACATTCTGTCAAATTATGTTTTTTGCTTGCCTTGTTTCACGCACCACTTGTGCCACATCTCCCGGATACGCCCCTTCCAGATTTCGGGTGAATCCCACCGTGTCGAGAAGCTTCGACCCTCGCATCCTGTCCCGCAGGTTGTTCCTGAGTATTTCCAGATTTCTTATGTCACTCGCCAGAAAGGCTGCCAAGGCAACATATTCCTCGTTCGATCCGGCAACCAGCCCGGAAAGCCCCACGGCTCCCAGCAGACTTACACTTACCCTCGAAACGTGGGAGTCCCCTTCCTTTGCAATCACCGGAACGCCCATCCAAAAGATTCACAAGTGGTTGTGGTGCCGTTGTAGGGGAAGGTGTCGAGTGAAATGTCGACTTCTCCCAGTAGTTCCAGATGACTGTAAATGCTCGGGGTTTTACCCACCAGTATCAAGCCGTTCCGCTGAAATACCCCGTGAAGCGAACATTTCCCGACTTTTTCTCGCATCGGTTCATGTTCAATTCCCCGTGCTTTGATAAGGAACTTTGCATCAGGAATGGTACGAAGGATTTGGCTCCAGAGGTCAACGGCATTCTGGGTTATTTTTGCAAAATGATTGAAAACCCCAAATGTTACAAAACCATTTGTAAGGCAGGGAAGCGGGGCGACCGGCGGTGAGTTGGCAGGAGGGCGATAACAGATGAAGTTTTCAGGCAGATGGACCAGTGTTTCTGAATGGAATCGTTCGGCATATCCCGGCGGATCTGCTGCCGTGTCGGTGATCCGGTAGTCGATACTTTTCAGGCCGGTGGTGGCCGGATAGCCGAGCCAGGTTACCTGGACTGGAGCTGGTTTGCGGGCAAAGACCGTCAACCGGCTTTTTGCCAGTATGTCCGCCCAGATCGACCAGAATGTCGATGCCGTCACTCCTGACGAGATCGCAAACGTCGGCATCTTCCAAATGGTTGATGGGTCGCCAGACATCCCCCGTCTTTCCAGTTGCGCTGAAATCGTGTCGGGACAATCGCAATTCGAGTAACAGTATACCGTGAATTCCTCACGGTTATGGGAGGCGAGAATCGGCTCGATGAAAAATGCTACCGGATGATATCTGAAATCGGTGGAAACATAGCCGATTTTGAGTGGCCTTTCCGGATCTGGTTGATTTTTCATGCGGTTTGTGATGGCAAAGAGAGGTTTTTCAAATGGTTCGCTCCATTCTGCATGGGCTTTACTAATCTCTTCCGGCGAGCGGATTCAGCTGAAAGAAGCATTGTTATGAGGTAATTACTGGAACATATTCTTTAGATTAGGATTTATTTCCAATGGCCTTTTCGAATGCCTGACTAATGCTTCAGCGTGCCCTGCCGAGATACTTTGTCACATCTCCGGCGTTATTGTAAGCAATGAAATTGTCGGGCTTCAGCGAATAGCCGCCCAATAGTAATTCCAGGGCTTCATCCAGCCGATTTTGCCTCTGCTGAATATCTCCGGTCCTCTGAAATGCCTGAGAGTGTAACTGGTCGAGTTGGAATGTCTTGCATAGGCATCCAGTGCCTCAGGTTCATGTTGCTCTCTTCTCAATGCTGCTCCCAGTTGAAACCATGCCATACTGTATTCCGGGTCAAGGGCGACCGCTTCTTTGTTGGATTGTCGATTGATTCATGCACGCTTTTTGCATCAACCGCAGTGAGATCCCCAGGTTCAATCGGAGCACCGGCAGATTGGGGAAATGTGCGACTGCTTGAGTGAAAGTACGGAAACTGCGTCCTCGTGGTCCCCTTTTCGTGCGCGATGTTTCCCAGCAGAAAGAGTGCCTCGACGTTCTTCGGGTGCTTTCTCAAGCTGATTGCAGGCAAGCTTGTTCCGCCTCCTCAAGATTTCCTGCATTGAAATGAGACTCGGCCATTTCGATGAAGTTTGTTTTGATATGTGTGGTCCATGTGATTGTTGAAAGCAATTGGCATGCCTTTTTCATTACTACCATGTAGAACTGTAAAATTACGTCCGGAAAAATAGAGATATTATTGAGTATTTGGAGTCAATGATTTGACAATGCTTGTAGTTTTACCGACAGATATTCTCAATGAAGCGATCAGGCTGCGTTCCGAAGGATTGCTGGCTGAAGCAGCGGATACCTTCCAGACAGTACTTTGCTGACGCCCCGGACCATTTCTCAGTCTTTGTGGAGTTGGGGAAACGCTGTATTCCCAGGCGCTCATGAATGAATCAATTGAGAAGTATTGCAAGGCACTTCGACTCAACCCTCGATTGATGCCATAGCCCACAATAATCTCGGCATTGTCTTTCAGGAACAAGGGAGAATCGATGAAGCCATTGCAGAGTACAGAGCGGGCTTTGGAACTCGACCCAGGTTATGCCATGGCCCACAGTAATCTCCTTCGATGTCTCAATTTTCATCCGGCCTTGGATAACGATAGCCTCTTTAAGGCCCATAAGAGTTTCGAGACCTTGCATGGGAACCTTCTGCGAGCCTCAAAACATTTCCTTTCCCAACTCCAGGCACGCTGAAAGGCAACTTCAGCATCGGCTATGTCTCGCCCGACCTTGGCAATCATTCCGTGGCCAACTTTGTAACGTCTGTTTTTCCAAACCATGACCGAACCAAGTTCAAGATTTATCTGCTATTCCGACAGGGACAAGGAAGACGAGTCTCAGCGAAAGAATCAAGACAGGGGGTAGACAGTTTGGCGAAAGACCGCTCGGCATTGACGACAATACGCTCTATTGCTCTGATCAGAAGTGACGAAATCGACATCCTTGTGGACCTGGCCGGCCACACCGGCGGCAATCGGTTGCCAGTCTTTGCCATGCGGCCCGCCCCTGTGCAGGTTACCTGGCTCGGCTACCCCAATACCACGGGCTTTCTGCCATGGACTATCGGATCGTTGATGATATTTCCGATCCTCCCGGTGATGCTGACCGCTACCACTCGGAAACTCTGGTTCGACTTCCCAATGGTTTCCTGTGCTTTAACCCTCCGACAAAGGCGCCGGAGGTAAGCTTGCTACCCATGTTGAGAAATGGGTTCGTCACCTTTGGCTCTTTCAATGCCTTGGCGAAGATAACCGATGAAGCAGTTGCCATCTGGTCACGGATACTTGCCCGCGTTCCGGAATCCCGGATTCTCTTCAAGAATAAATGCCTTTTCGATGATTCGACCAGAAGCAAGATGCTTGCACGGTTTGCGGCAGAAGGAATCAGCAACGAGCGGATTATGATGACACCCTTTACCATGACTACCGAGGAGCATCTTGCCTGTTATAGCCATCTTGATCTCTCCCTTGATACCTTTCCCTACAATGGCACCACAACCACCTGCGAATCACTCTGGATGGGAGTGCCGGTGATCGGTTTTCTCGGCAATCGGCACGCTGCCCGCGTTACCGCCTCTATCTTGACACGGCTCAAACTGGATTCCCTTATTGGAAAGGATAAGGATGAATGTGTCGAGATAGCAGTTCATCTCGCAGGACGACCGGAACTTCTGGAAGTACTCAGATTTGGCCTCAGAGAAAAAATGCGGAATTCAAGTATCTGCAACGGGATTACTTTTTGCGCGGAGCTGGGAGAGGCTTACCGGCAGATGTGGAAAAAATGGTGTTCGGAAGGTTTATCGTCAGGAAAATGAAACCTTATTGTTTCGTCAGTGTTTATCAGGATTAAAGGTTACGATGAAATTTATTGGATTCTTGCCTAATGTAAAAATATTTTCCTAAAGTTTTCTCGGAAAGGAACGATAAGTTTTATAAATGCAGCGCGAGGGAGAAACCAGCCACCGAAAGGGGGACAAGGTAAGAAAGGCGTTTCCTGAGAGTTGCCAGCTGCCGAATGCAGCGCACACTAAAAACGGCAAGAATGCCGTACAGTCATCCAGAAAGGAGTAACAAATCATGGCAGTCAACGACATTTCCTTAACTTCGGGCATGCGGAACAACCTGCTTTCACTGCAGAGTACTTCCTCGAAAATTGCAACCACACAACAGAGGTTATCTACAGGCAAGAAGGTTAACTCCCCTCTTGACAACCCGACCAACTATTTTGCCGCTCAGACCCACTTGGAGCGAGCGGGCGATCTTACCTCCCGTAAAGACGGCATGGCCGAGGCAGTTCAGATGGTCAAGGCAGCAGATGCCGGCATTAAGGCTATCAGTTCGCTGATTGAATCCGCAAAAGGTGTTGCATCCTCTGCGTCATCAACCAGCAGCGCCACCGACCGCGCGAACTATGCTGCTACCTTCAATACCTTGATGACGCAGATTTCCCAGTTGGCAAGCGACTCTGGCTATCGCGGCACTAACCTTCTTAACAGCTATAATCAGACCGTTGAATTCGGTCAGTCAACCGGAACCGCAACTCTTGGGTATCAATGGTTTTAACTCTACCGCGGCTGGCCTTACGTTGATACCGCCAGCATCAGAGCGCAGCATCCTCTGGTGGTACTGCAGCTACTTCAGTTACCGGCACCTCTGTCGGTGGAATGATGCCAACTTGCCGCATGGAACGAGTCGCTTGGAATTCAACGTCTGATTCATCAACTGCAACGGAATTATCCAGAGTGCCTCAACCCAGCTGGAAGGCGCATTGTCTGACCTTCGTACCCAGTCTTCCAAGCTGTCGTCCAACCTGAGTGTTGTTACCACTCGCCAGGACTTTACCAGCAACATGATCAACACCCTCCAGACCGGTGCGGATAACCTGACGCTGGCCGACATGAACGAAGAAGGCGCCAACATGCTGATGCTGCAGACGCAGCAGAACCTCGGCGTTACCTCTTTGAGCATGGCTTCCCAAGCAGCTCAGGCGGTCATGAGATTGTTCTAGTAACAAATGATCCGTTCGTTGTAGAAAAAGAAGGGGAGGGGGGAGAACCCTCCTCCCCGTTCCATTAGGAAGGGGTGTGGAGATGGGAGTTGACCCGGTTGGTGGAAGTGAAAAGATGGCACCTGTTCATGACACGGTCCGCATGGTTTATCAGAATGTCTACCGAAGACCCGCAGGCCAGTTCGATAAAGGGGGCGGGTGGAGATACTGTTTCCGTCTCACTGCGGCAATCAACTTCTACCATGGATAAACTGGGCAGCGTCAACGAAGAAAATAACCTTCTTGCGAAAAGTTTCAGAGAATCGGACAAGACATTGCATGAGGTATCAAACGTTACCGTGAAAATGAAGGAACGACTCGAAATGATCGTAAAAAACTTTCCGCCTTTCACGATGGACAGTGCGGAACGGAAAGATCTTCTCATGAGCTATATATCGCTGCGCAAGGAAATTGAGAAGATGACCTTTCCCAAGCCTCCGGCACCCGTGTACGAAAACAACCAGAAGCTCTGGGAGAAACTTGATTTTACTAATACGCAGAAGTTTGCTGAGGCAATTCCGGTGCTTGATGAGACATCATCTGACTCTCAGGTTCGGCGTGCCGTTGGTAGTCTTGACAAAGTTCAAACCAGTCTCGGCGAGGGAAGAAACGAACTCTATCGCACCATTACCGGATAAAAGAGGATAGAAGCCATGTCATTGAAGCTCCGCCTGAAGCCTGAAGAAAAGGTGCTCGTTGGAAAGGCCGTAATCAAGAATGGCCCGAGAACTTCAGAATTCGTCGTCGAGAATAATGTCCCGATCCTCAGACAGAAGGATATTTTGACTGAAGATGAGGCGGATTCACCTTCACGGCGTGTCTATTTCGTGATTCAACTCATGTATATCGACACCGAAAAGCTGGTCGAATACCATGGAAAGTACTGGGAACTCGTGAGCGATATACTTGATGCCGCACCCAGCACGAAACCTTATATCGAGAAGATCAGTGAACAAATACTCGCCTGCGAGTATTACCAGGCCCTGAAATTCACCAGAAAACTGATGAGCTACGAAGAGGAGTTGCTTACCCATGTCAAATCCATATAATATCTACCAGAATGTTCAGAAGGACGGAATGTCGCAGCGGGAACTTGAAGCATCAGTGCTGACCAAGGCTGGCCGCATGCTGAAGAAGCTGCCAGGATAACTGGGATTCCCCGGACAGGGAGGCGAGGCTTGACGAGGCGATTCGTTACAATCAGAAAGTCTGGAGTTTCTTCCAGAGTGAACTTACCATGCCGGACAGCCAGCTTCCCAAGAAATTGCGCGAGGATATTCTCAGCCTCAGCCTGTTTATCGATAAGCGTCTGCTGGAGGTCCTGGCTTTCCCGGCTCCCGAGAAGCTGAATGTCGTTCTGAATATTAATTTTGGGCTGGCAGAGGGTCTGCGGAAGAAACAAGGGGAAAACTCTTATGAACAGCAGGCGGAGGCAGTTGCCGTCTAAGTGCCATTGGAAAAAGAATGATAGATAAAAGCCCTCTTTCACCTGGTGAAAGAGGGCTTTTGTTGTTTTCCTGGTCGAACCCACCCTAAATAGCTGGGTGGATTGACGTATGACTAGACCTGCCAGGTTTTGAAAACCTGGCAGGTCTGCTATTCAGTTAAAGGATCAGCGGTCGTGTCAAGGACGTACATGCCTCACAAACGACAATGCCAGAAGGTCAAGACTGTTTTTAATAGGTGAAACGTATCAGTCTTCATGGTGTTCTTCATGCTGCAAACTCGCGTAACAATTTCTTCCGAGCGTTGATTCTGGTAGCCTTCTTCCCGCATAAGCTTCAATAGTCTGCGTGCCGCATCATTTTTGCCTGCCACCAGGAGTTTGTCTGCACACTCGTTGATAAAAGCGGTAAAGCTTATCTGGCGCTCGCGCAGTGTTTTGAAGAATGTTTTTCCTTCCTCTTCTCTTCCGGAAACACAAGTGTCACCCCTGTCATCAATAGAGTGTTCGGGTCATCCGGATGTTGTGTTAGTGATTCCTCGAGCATGGAAAGAGCCTCTTCGCTGGAACCGACGCAAAGTTCGCATATGGCAAGGTTGGTAATGACTTCACGATAGCCAGGCTTAATTTCCAGTGCCTTGAGAGAGGCTTTGCGCGACTCGTCAAATCGAGACAACATCAGCAGATTGTAGCCAAGGTTGAACCAGGCCACCTCCATGTTTGGATTGAGAGCCAGAGCCTTTTCCCAGAGTTCGGCTGCTTCTTCATGACGTGCCAGTTCACCTGCCTGAACTGCCAGTTCGTAGAGTGCCTTCAGATCGTTTTCTTTTCCCGCCAGTTTCTTGATCCCCAGTTCGTAGTAGGTGAGTTTTTTTTCTTTAATCCGCTCATCATCTAGAAAATCCGTAGTGATGTACCGGGATGTCGCAATCGGTGACCGGGATTCCAGCGCGTTCAAGGGCCGGTTCAACAATTTCATGGATCGGGTTTTCAAAAACAATTCCTTTTCCATTGGGGAAGATCCGTACCTTGGTGCTTGGCACCCAACCCCCGGCAACTTCTTCGAGGGGATAGCACCCGTCGTTGGACTGCCATTTTTCCCGATTTACCTGGAGCATGTAATTGCGGCTAACGATGGCAAGCGCATTCGGTGTTGCCGCCTTTTCAGTCAGAAGTTCTTTAAGTCTGATGTGATCCAGAGGCGACAGGACTTCGTCGGCATCCATGACGAGAATCCAGCGGCAGGAGGCATGGGAGAGGGATTCGTTCCGTGCTGCGGAAAAATCCCCGTTCCACGGGAATTCGTGGACCTTGGCGCCAAAAACTTTGGCAACATCGCGTGTCCGGTCGTGAGAACCTGTATCCACAACAATGATCTCGTCGGCAAGGGACAGCAAGCTTGCCAGACAGCGGGGCAGGTTGGCTTCCTCATTTTTTGCGATCATGCAGACGCTTAAGCTTGCGAGGTCGCAGGGTCGCCTGGTTCTTTTGCTCCAACAGCTTCCCGGAGGGGAAGTGACGCCTCGAGAAGCCCTTCGGGAAGTCCAAATTCGAGGATTGCTTCTTGGATCACCGTCAGGGCCCCCGCTGTATCCCCCTTGCTTCATAAGGAGATCGATGAGCAGAAAGGCAATACGGCGGTTCTGGGGGAATAAGCGCCGGGCCTCACGGAACGCACTATACCCTGCGCTCAAGGTGTTCCGGGGCCTGGATAGCTGCATGGAACCGTTCGGCGCAATCCGGGGTAGTAGGGCTGAAGTGAAAACCATGCTCCAGGAGATCGACAGCTTCCTCATGACGGCCTTCAGACCATGCCAGAACCCCGAGGCTTGTGTAGGAATCCGCGAAACCGGGGTCATATTCGGTTGCCTTTGGAAGTACGTTTCTGCTTCTATTCGATTTCCTTCCTGGTAAGCCAGGATCCCACGAAGATTGCAGGCTGATGCAGAGTAACCGCCGGGTCTGCCAATAGCCCCTTGAGCAATTCGCCTGCAGTTGAGGTGTCACCGAGACCTTCGTGGGCGTAAGCGTTGAGTAATGATTTCCGCTTGTCCTGCTTGTCAGATGGAAGTTCACTGAGAACGCCCAGGGCATCCTGGTATCTTTTCTCTTCGATGAGTTTTTCCGTAAGGAAAAAGTAGAAACGCTCTTCCGCCGGGATCAATTTGATCCCTTCCTGGAGAATCGTCTCGATGCCCTTGTCCGGCTCACCTTTGTGAAAGAATACCTCTGCCTTCTCCAAAGTCTTGAGGGTCAGGAGTTCGTTTTGCCAAATTTTCATCGGTGAAGGGACCGCTCCATTTTCTGCTGAATAGCCTATTGTTTCCTGTCATGGCCAGGGTAAAGTTAATCCCGTTTCCCTTGAAGGTGTCACTGCCGTGATGGTGAATAAAGACATCACCGGCCACCAGGTTGCGGTACCCTTCCAAGGCAGCCCGGAGACAATAGTCATCGTCCTCGAAAGTTGCTGCTGCCGAATCGTTCGTCCAAGAGACCTACTCGGTGCACCAGTTCCCGCCCGAAGAGCATGCAGAAACCAACGATGCGCCGAAGGGGGATACGCCTGCCACGAAATTTCTTGCGGAACTCCACTGCAAATTCCGTCAAGACCTGCTGTATCTGTATAGCCAACATCGGAACCATCTGGATTCCGCTGATACTGTTAGTCATGGGTCCGACAATGCCCACATCGGGAGATGACTGAAGACATTCGAGGAGTCCAGACAGCCATCCGGGTGTTACCACTGTATCGTTGTTCAGCAAGCAGAATATGTGTTCCTTGTAGCGGCTTCGATTCCCTGGTTACATCCCTTAGAAAAACCGAGGTTTTCGCTATTTTCAATCAGAGAATAATTGTTTCTGGTCTTGCACCAGCTCGCGGAGCCACGGGATGGTGCCGTCGGTGGAGCCGTTGTCAACTAGGATGACTTCATGGGGTTCCGGGGTGTGGCGCTCGATGCTTGCGAGACATTCTTTTGTGAAGGGAGCTGGTTCCAGGTTAGGATGACAATTGATACAGAAGGAGGGGTTAATTCGTTTTCTTTTACGACCATCATGTTAAGAGCGCTGGGGCGGTAGGGGGCCAGTACTGCCCCGGTTTCGTTGGAAGAGCCATCCCTGGCAATGATCAGGTCGGGCTGGACGTTGCCGAGCCACCTTGCATGCAGTCTCTCGATATTCTGTCGGGCCATGCGGAACCGTTCCGGACCGCTCTGGGACTCGTGATGAATCAGAGTGCTCGCGGGTTCATATACGATCTGCCAGCCTTTTTCCCGCAACTTAAAGCAAAGGTCCACATCTTCGTAGCCGTTCCAGTAGTCCTCGTCAAACCCGCCCGATTCCAGGAAAGCTGATCGGCGGATTAGGATACAGGCTGCTGTGACCGCCTGGACAGTGAGGGAGTGATTGGCAAGGGGGAAGTTTGATGGGCGGCCCTGGTGGGCGTTGATTGCAACAAGTAGATCTAACGAGGGGTGGTCTTCAACAATCATGATACCTGCATGCTGGATCGAACCGTCCGGGTAAAGCAGCTTGCTTCCTACGGCGACCACGTCAGGGCCGTGATCGATGACGTGCAACAGTGACTCCAGCCAGCCCGGTTGCGGTTCCGTATCATTGTTGAGAAAAAGGACAAGATTGGCCAGTGCGGAATTTGCGCCCTGGTTGCAGGCCGTTGCAAAGCCTTGGTTTGCTGCGTTACTGATTACACGTACAGATGTTGAGTTTTGGTACAAAAACTCAGCTGTGCCATCGCTGGAGGCGTTGTCCACGATGATGGTTTCGTAGAGATGGGCAGCGGTATTTGCCTGTAGGGCAATGAGACATGCTTTGGTGAATTCCAGTTTGTTGTATACCGGAATAACAATGGATACCCGTGGTTGAGGCAAGCGAGGGTCATTTGTGCTGCGGGCAGAACCGGGCATTGTTGGTTCCGGTGTCTGGATAGGGGACGGCGGAATGGCGGCCTCCACTATCTGCTTGCTAAAAAAAAACTGTTGTTACCATTTATTTGCCCGGAAAGTTCTCTGGCATCTTCGTTCCACGGCTCCAATTCGGTCACTTTTCCAATAAATATTGAGGCCTCGTCTGTTTGTCCAATTGTTAAAGCAATGCGGGCAAGTCCCATCAGGGTTTCCACGTCGTTCTGGTTCGTCCGGAGGACTTCTGTAAGTAGAAATATCGCGTCATCGTTTCTTTCCAATTCCGCAAAATAGAGCCCGGCAAGATTCTTCTTGAATGTCGCATTTGTCGGGTCTTGCTTGACCGCCAACTCGTGGTGGTGCAACGCTTTCTGAAGAACTCCATGTCGCTGGTAAAGAACGCCCAAATCGTTGTGGGCAAGGGCATGAGATGGCTGACTCTGGACGAGTTTTTCCAGCTCGCGTGTTGCACCCGGTTCATCGCCCTGATTAAGAAGGGCAAGGGCGTTGGCATACATGTCATTGGGTTGATTCTTCTGATCGAGTCTCGTTATGGTATCCCGGAGATCGGCGAGAATTGCATCGAGATCAGGAGAGGTTACCTGAGAGCTATCGGTCATTGAAGGTGCCGTTGCTGCTTTTGGAGTTGCATCGGCAGTATCAAGCTCTGCAATGAAGGCACGTGCTTCATGATTCCATGGTTCAAGTTCCAGAAGTTTTGAGAAAAAGATCCGTGCCTCGGAACCTTGGTCCAGATTTGAGCTGATAATACCCAGTGCGGTTAGCACCTCAGTGTCGTTTGGTGATTTTCGGAGGATATCTGTATAGATGGAGATGGCGTCATCAACCCATCCCATCTCGACGAAATAGAAACTGGCCAGATTCTTCCTGAAGGTACTGGTCGGGCTCAGTTTTACAGCCTTTTCGTAGTGTCCAAGTGTCTGCAGTTTGTTTCCTTCGAACGATAGTAACTGACTGCAAGATCATTATGGGCCTGAGCAAAGTCGGGATATTGTCTGATGAAATCCTTGAGTCGGGAAATTGACTCCTCCGGAGAAATAGTTTGAAGAGTTTGTTCCAGTTGAAGATACGCTCTTTGTGCGGATTCTCCGCTCGCTAAAGGATTCATGGGCTGCCCCTTTGTGGCTGTTACTGAACATTATCCTTTGTGAAGCAACGAGTGTGCCTGTTTTTTTAAGTTAGACGTGTAATCTTGGACATATTCCTGTGAGTTTTCCTGTAAACAGGGATAGTCAGAGATTTATACGTCTGAGAATAGTCTATGCAGCACTCATTTCCAACCTGAGCTTTCTCGCTTCCTCATCCCAGCTTTCGGCCTTGACCTGGTTTCCTAGTCGGCGAGCTATGGCGGCCATTACATCGATAATTCAGGATCGTTAGGTTCCTGGGAAAGGATTACCTCGCAATGCCGGATGGCTTTATCGAGTTTCCCTATTTGTAACAATATTTCCGCGATACTCCGGTGGATAGGGCAGCACAAAGGATCAGCCGACAGGGCACGACTGAAGAAGACGAGAGCCGAACGGAGTAATCATCGATATGTTGTAGACCAAGAGACTGTGATAATAAGCGGCGAGAATCTGGTTGCTGGTGGCTCCGGTCTTGTGAAGCTGTCTGAGGATTTCCTTTTCCTCTGGGATGTTGCCACTCGTCAAGCTGTCGGAACAGAGTTTCCAATTTATTCTGCAGAAACCCGTGAATCCTGTTTCTCAAATCGAACAGGTAGGACTTGCGGTCGGGCAGCAATTTTGGTTTGGTATTGCCAGAACGGCGCTCTTCTCGTATACCCTTTCCAGGGTGAAAAGCATGGAGGGGAGGGTGCCGCTGGTCATTCCGGATTCGATCGGTATTTCGGTGGGTAAACTCTGCAGTTCCTCTGGATATGAGCAAATGGGAACTGCTGCGACAGTCGTATCCAAAGGTCCCAGTCCTCATGTCGAGACAGTGATTCGTCGAACATCCCAGTGTAACTCAGAGATTCTCTTGCATGCATCACACAGAGAACCGGAATGTAGTTTTCCACCAGGAGTCGGTCAGCGTCAAAATCCTCGCCGTAAGTGTTATCACGTTTGACAGTGGTATATGTCTCACCTTTTTGTTCCTGCAGCGCGAGATATGCATCGGTGTATGCGACCTGAAAATCAGAGTTTTCCAAGTAGTCTGTAAGAATTTGCAGATGATCCGGATAGTAAATATCATCATCGTCCAAATAGGCCAGGTATTTGCCTCTAGCGATGCTGATCCCCGAATTGCGTGCTGCTGCAAGGCCTTGGTTTGTCTCTTTATTGATGTAGCGGATATTACCTTTTGAATTGAAATGGTTGACCAAGGGAGCAACATCAACCCCTGCGTCGTTTACTACGATAATTTCAAAGTCCCGGAAGGTTTGCTTCTGGAGGCTTTCCAGCGCTTTAGCTAGTAGCTCTGGACGGTTATGGGTTGGGACGATGACAGAGACAAGAGGCGGTTCGTCGAGTCCGGGATATGAAGGAACAAGAAAACTCGAGGCATAAATGTCATAATCGAGTCGAATCCCTGCTTTTTTCATTGCACTCATGCGTAAAGCCAGAGTTTCTGCGTCGCAGATGCCAGGATTGGCAATTTCGAGGCCACTATGATTCATCAGATAAAGCCCGAGGAGCGCGGAAATGTGTTTGATTTTACGGGATTCAGATATGCGTAGCCACCAGTCATAATCTCCTGCTACCTTGAGTGTTTCGTCAAATAACCCCAGTTCGTCATGCAACGATTTCCTCCACATGGGCTGGGGACCGACACAGCTGCAATGAATCAGCTGGGCCCTGTCAAACTTAGGCCAGGCAAAATATCCAATGGGAGTAAAGCTTGAAAAAGTTTCATTCTCCGTTGCTGTTACTATTTGGTCAGCATAGACCAGCGCCAGTTCAGGGTCATTTTCAAGCTGTTTGGCCAGAATTTTCAAAGCATCGTGTTTGTGCCGATCGTCGGTATTGGCGTTGGTCAGGTATTTTCCTGAGGAGGCATTTATTGCTCGGTTCCATGCTTCGTAGATTGTCTCTCTCTCTTCTGTTCGTAGATACCGTATATGCGAGTGGTTTTTTTGGAATTCCTCGACAATTAAATTTTCTCCCTCAGGAGAACCACTATCTACAATAACGATTTCCAGTTGTCCTTTCTGGAAAAGTGTCTGGTTGACAAGATCTTCCAGGCAGCCGCGGATGAATTTTTCAGATTTGTAAGTGGAGACAATGGCGGAGACGAGGTACCCGTTTGAGTCGGAACTGGTGTCCACATCAGGGATCAGCAGCGGTGGAGCGGGGAGGAGGGTTTGCTCCCCTTCGTTCCTGAACAGAGTGATCTCCCGATCGAGAACCAGTTCGGCCTCTGCGTGGTACTGTCCCATGAAATTCCGCGTCTTCTGGGTCGGGTGGGAACGGTATCCCGCCAGCATCGCATCGACGGTATGCAGCTGGGCATGGCGGAAAAACCTGGCCCAGAGTTCCAGATCGCCAGCCAGTTTTAGGCCGGTCTCCAGGCATGCACCTGCCTTCTCCCAGAGGGAGCGTCTCCAGAAGGTTCCCTCCTGCTGTATGTATGGTTCCGATACTGTTTTTGAAGGTATTTTTCCCGGCTCCAACGGGGAAGGTAGTCGAAGACCCAGGATTGCGCCCCTTTCTCGTCGAACCCGTTGGGTCTTCCCATGATCCACTCGACTTCGGGGCGACCAGAGAAGATTTGACGCGACCGTGGCGAAGGCTTGCGGGTGGAACTTGTCGTCGGAGTTGAGCCAGGTCATGATCTCGCCGGAAGATTTCCAGAACCCTTCTTCGATGGCTTGGTACTGTCCTCCGTCCGGTTGGCTTTGCCAGTAGCTGATGAAGTGTGCGTAACGTCTGATGATCTCGACGGATCCATCGGTGCTGCCAGCATCCATGACGATATATTCCAGGTTCGGATAGTTCTGCCCCACTATCGATTGAATGCACTCCTCCAGGAATTCCGCCTGATTGAATGATGGCGTTACTACGGATATCTTCCGTCGGGTGGGATCGGGGTGTACGTGGTGTTTCGAAATGTTGTGCCAGCCGAATACGGAGTCGTCCGGAGATGGGTATAGGGGTTTACGCCACATGATGTTCCAGGATGACGGTTTTCCGTCTTCATAGTTCCAGGAAACGGCGGGATGTTGTTTCCAGACACTGTTGAAATACTGTTCGGAGACGGTAAATAGCTGCGGGTCTTTGGCGATATTATCCAGTGAAACGGAGATGCTTTCATTGGGAAAACAGTGCGCCATGAACGGAGCGAGGTCATTGGTCCAGCATTTTTTTATCCTAGAAACGGTGATGTCGAAACAGTGCAGGGACATCCCACCTGGTTTTAGGACCCGGTCGATGTCGAGGCAGATGTTTTTGTGTAACTCCCGATGCTCCGCTTTGCCGTACGGGACGTGTTCCAAGCTTGATATGCTGAAGACGAAATCGAAATAACCTTCCGGCAATTCGCTGCTGAAATTCCCCATATAATCGCGAACCAGGCGGTACCCGTCGTGATTTATCTCATCGCGGTCCGTTTCCTGACCCTTCGAGCTTGTCGATATTCCAGCATTCGTAATCATTTTTGAAATGATTGAGTATTCGCGATTCTCCGCCGCCGACATCAAGAATTCTCGACCGCTTTCGGGATGTTATCCTTGATAAAGGCAAATACGAGCAGGTCCTGGTATGCCTTTAGATCGCAGTAGTCTGGATCGATTCTGCGGTTGAACAGCTCAAGGTCGTAGTTCCTGAAATTCGAAAAGTGATGCCGCATGGCATAGGCGTAATTGGTAAAGGTATCGGGAAAGATCCCGTGACGCCCAGGTACAGCCAACTGGCAGTCATTGCCCGGCGGCTCGACATGTCCCAAACACGATTTCGCAGATAGCAGAATATCGTGTATAAAATTTTCAGGGCCGTACTTTTTCCATAAGACGCTGCCCCGCCTGAACATAGTCCTGCAAACGGTTGTCATCCTTCGCAATGGCGCGGAGTATGTCAGGCAGCGCCGCAATTGACGCCTCATCTTCAGGTACGAATATCGCAGCCTCTTGCCACTCATCGAGGTCGCCGGGAAGCCTGAGCGAATCCGCCATGACGACCGGGATGCAGCCGAACCCGAGTGATTCCCAAAGCCGAATACTGTTGGGGCCCGAGCCGGAAGGGCAGAGGCTGAACATGGAGTCCGCAAGCAGATTCCGGTACTCAGCTGCTTCCCGGCCCAGGTGCGCACGTTTCTCTTCCGCAACGGGAGTGTCGAAGATCTGCCGCTCGTAAACCTCGCTGAAGAAATGCCACTCCTTTGTTACTCGAACTCGTCCTTCGTCGGACTGGCACAGTCTGCCAATCCAATCCCTTACCGGAGTGAGATAGTATTTGTGGTCGTACGCTCCGACGAAACTGAAAAGGTACCGACGGTCGCACAGAGGCTTCGCCGACCGGTCCGGCTCGTCCTGATATCTCACCGGGAAGAGGGGGAACGGGTGGATCCTGATGGATCCGATCCGTTCTGTATCCTTTGTCGCATGCGACCAGTAGAGGTCCGTGATGCCGGCGGATTCGAACAGTTCGATATAGCGGGCGGCATAGATATGTTGCGCGACGGTAATCCTGACCGGAGCCATATGAACCGGCATTTCCCCGAGTTTTTCGAGGTATTGTTTCGCCTTATCCTCGCGTCCCGTTTGAAGTAAGTCAATCAAAGTTGCCCACGGAAAACCTATGTAGGTAACATGTTGAAGATCAGGGAATTCTAGACAAATACGTTCAAAAGCATGTTGTTCGGTAATTGCAGGATATTGCCAACCGAAAGGATAGCTGAAAATGTTACGAGTTCGGTGCCATTTTTTAGCAATTGGAGGCATTTCTATTTCCTTCAGCCTGTTTTGTTTGCAGATTCAGTTGGTCCGAAAAAATTCTTCACGATGTGTCCTGAGCTGTTTGGTTGAACTTAAAGCTGCTTTATAGTTTTTATTGTTTGTATAGGTCTACGACAAGAGACATCGGTCTGTATGGGTCTTTAACCCTATTATCAAAATTGGCGTCCTCTTGATAAATCCGAGTGAATAGTCAATTGGTTTAACCACAAAAGTGCAGTTGTCCATATTCCAATAGTGGAAAAAATGAATAGTTCCCTTTTTGTGAAATAAGGTTTTTTCCAGGAGGTTATAGGCATTCTGGATCCTAGGAAACCAGACATGTCCGGGATCTTTAAGTGTTCCACCGCCACCTGGGTCGAATATAAGATTACCGGTAGAATCTTGCGTGGAGCGAGTTCTTAGAACATCACATCCGTAGTCTGGTACTGAAAGCCGAAACAGGGTACTAGGTTTAAGTACTCTGTAAACTTCATCAATTATAGGGCCAAGTTGATGATAAGGAATGTGTTCAAAGACATCTTCGGCTTGGAAACTGTCTACGGAATTGTCTGGGATGGGAAATTTATGATTTAGATCGTGTAAGATATGCCGGTGATCACTTTTCGTAATAGAAAGACCGATCCATCCATCATATTCGGACATTTCTGGGATGTCGCCGGCGTAAAGTTTAACACTGCTAAATTGTGTAGCTTTTGGCCATGACATTACTTGTCCGATTTCTATTTTATGTTCTTTTTTTGGTGGGTTAGTTTTATTAACGAGTTGTTCCGAGGAATCAGAAATGTCACAGACGGCAGTAGTTGTTGAATACAAAGATACGAATCCTTGGGCAATAACCTCTTGCAATTCATTGATATCTTTGCAGAAAAGTGTGCAAATTTGGGCCAATTTCGAAAGTTCCAGTAATTTGACAGTCTTCATCCAGTTTGTATTAGTTTTAGGTGCGGTGAGTAACGAACATTTGTCAATAACTCTGAAAGCTTCCTCTCGTAGTTGTTTGCCGAACCTAGTTCCGTAGGCCATTATGACTTCATCTAGTAGTTGATTTGTTAACACAGGATTTAAACCGGAATTGGTAATTACTCGGATTTGTTCATAAGCAAGCATTGTCCACGGTATTAATGCCTCATAATTGTTCGAAACAAATAACTCAATTTGCCGATTTACCATTTCTGCCACATTTTCATTAGGTCGGTTTTTCCTGCGGAAGAAGAGCGGTATGTTAACCTGTGCAATTGCGCCTTCAAGGCTAAGCTTGGTCAGCAATACCCAGTCCGATCCGATGACCTGATAGGGAGCCCATGCCTTTTTGAACGAAGACATTCGGTACAGCCCGTAATACATGTTCCCGGCAGAAAATTCCCAAAGCAGTCTCTTAAGTCTGCCAGAGATATCTGTGCCGCGCGTATCAATAGTATCCGGCATCATTTCGATAGGTTGATCTTTTATGTCAATCAGAATTGTGCGAGGATACGCGAGTACAACAGATGGATCACTGTTGAGTTCTTTCATGAGACTGAAAATGTAGTCGGGGTGATAAACATCGTGATCAGCTGCAAACATGAAGTAATCAGCCGAGCAATGATCGAAAGCCTTAACAAAGTTCCTAGTAGGACCAATATTGGTGTTGTTTCGAAAGTACGTTATGCGGTTGTCACGTCTTGCATATTCTTGGCATATTTCTCCAGATCTGTCTTCAGAACCGTTGTCCGAAATGATGATTTCGAAGTTTCTATAGTTTTGCAATAGCAGTGATTCCAAGGATTTTGCGATAAAAGGTTCCGCGTTAAAAACGGTCATTGCTATTGAGACAAGGGGCATGATGGTGTTCATTTGCATTCCTATTTAAACTCAAGATTATGGTCACCTTGTTAAATGAAATGTGCTTATCTGATATGTTCAAAAGTTGTAATTTACGCTCTGACACGCTTAAGGTAACCGCTTGGCCAATAGGTGACACGATCAGTAATGCTACCTTCGTTGAACTGAAAGGCAGGCTCATCCAAGATGAATTCTGTAGATGACTGAACGAAGTCAATAGCTGCCTGTTTAGGGTTGTTCCACGTCCAATCTTCCTGGGACCGCGGAGCGCTAGTCAGTGACTCCATTATTCCATCCATGACAACAATGTATGAGCCGATTCCGACGAGAGGAGCGTAGCCGTATAACTCGGCGAGAACATGATCTTTTGCATGGCAGGCATCCAATACTACCAGAGCGATTTCCTTGGGATTTATTCTGCGTTTGACCGAGTCGATGGTTTCTTGCGCAATTGAACTTCCTTCGATAAGTGTTACCAGTGAAGATAGGGGGTGAGATTCTATCGCTTCTCTATTATGGGGTCGTATTTCGATATCGACACCGATTACCCTGCCGTGATTAAGAGCTTTGCATATGCTTGCATAATAAATGAGTGAGCCACCATGTGCTACGCCTGTCTCTATTATTACATCAGGCTTAATAGCGTAGATTATCTCCTGTATACGAAACATGTCTTCAGGTAACTGTATGATCGGACGACCAAGCCAAGAAAAACTGTAGACATATTTGTTGTCCCAGCCGGAACGCAACCAGGCCTGACTTAAAATTCGAAAAGCATCTGGTGTACCTATTCCGTATTCGATACTTTCGTTCCCACTGGAAATAATCACCTTGTCATTGTCGATTGTAATCATGTTTTTTGGAATCCTGTCTGTAATTTAGTGAACTCAATGTTGGACTTCTGGTAGGATCTTATCAGAGTCAGTTACTCTAAAGTGTATGATTGGTTGTTTTCTTTGTAGTTAGAATGTACTGGACTTTTTTAGCTTGCTTAACAAACAATCATTTTTTCAGGTAAAAAACTAAGTTGATGGGAGGTGGTTGCCTGATATTTGCCTGCCATTCTGACGAGCAATAGTGAGTATTTTTGCCATATCCTCAGCATGTAGAAGTTCTGCCATGTTTTTTTTGACAATTTGGGGAATAACTTCAATTTTAACATTCCCATAGCGAACATAAGCGCAATCGTAGGGCGGATACCAAAAAGCTCGAGCATACCTGTCGACAGTCTCATCATCGGAATCAAAAGGAATTTCTTTTAATTTCTCAAATGCTTCTCGGTTAAGATAACGAATCTTCTGCTTATCTTGTTCCCGACAAGGCAACTCTTTACTCGATTCTGCGATAGTACAGAATTCACAAAAAAGCTTTACCATTTCCTCTTGGGTTTTCTGTTCAAGACTGTAGGCCGTTTCTTCCGAGGCCTTGATTGGGAAACGACGTACCCGCAATAGGGGGCCTGTATCGAAATTATCGTCCATATAGTGACAGGAACAGCCATAGTAAGAGGAGTTTTCCAGGATAGCCATATTGTAGAATGCCCAACCGCCAAATTCCGGTAATGGACCTGCATGAAAATTTAGCGCAGCCCTGTTCGCCAGGCTGAGGGTTTCAGTTTTGACCAAAAATCTGTACATGTAGCTGACAATAAAATCTGCTCTATCATCAGATGTTAGATGAGATTGAGCTGGGAAAAGCTTAATTCCCTTTTCAGATGCAAACTGGCCCAAAGTGGGACCAGAAATCCACGGGTAATCATATTTTGCAGAATACACTACTCCACGTACATCCCAGCCGCGCTCCAGCATAACTGACAAGGCCGCAACGGAGCCTGGCTTTGAACCCAATAGTATAACGCTCGGCTTGCTCATCTTATTCTCCAAAAAACTCTTGAATCGCAGTAATTACACGGTCAAGAGTTGATGTTGACATTCTTGAATGCAAAGGTAGCGATAATATTTCGTTGGCAATTGCTTCAGTGACTGATAAATCACCTTTTCGGCAGTTCTTGAAAAGAGAGAACCAGTGGCCGGGTTGCCAATGTATGCCCGTATCGATGCCTCTATTCATCAAGAAGTTTCTCAGCGCCTCGCGTTTGCTCCTCGGAACCAGAATATAATACAGAAACGGCGTCACATCGACGAAGTCAGTTTTAGGAACCCGTACTTCTTTCAGGGACGATAACTTGTCATTGTAATACTTGCAGGCAGACTGACGCTCTACGGAAATTGTATCGAACTTGTCCAGTTGTGATAATCCGATTGCTGCATGCAAGTTTGCCATATGATACCTGAACCCTAGGCTGCAAATATCGTATGTCCATGCCCGCTGATTTTGGTACATGAGAGCGGGCGGTTGCGTCATGCCAATCAATCGCATTTCCTGGATTCTGCGGTGCTCACTTTCAGAGCTCACTATGAGGGCACCGCCGTCGATACAGGTAATTGTCTTTACCGGATCAAAACTGAACATTGTGATATCAGAAAAACTGCCGACCTTTTTGCCTTTATATTTTGACCCGAAAGAATGGGCAGCATCATGAATTATGCGTATTCCGTGTCTGGCTGCGAATTCTGCTATACGATCATGGTCGCAAAGAATACAGTCGTAGTCCATTACGATCATTGCTTTTGTTCTGGGCGTAACTAGTGCATCAGCCTTGTCCATGTCGATGCAAAGTGAGTCTTCCTCTATGTCACAGAAAACAGGTTCTGCCCCTGTAGCAATTATTGCTTGAAAATCAGCAGCATTGTTAAACGCTGGTGTTATGATTTCATCGCCGTGGCCTGCACCCACGAGTAGTAGCGCCAGATGAAGTGCTGCGTGCCCTGTGCTGACCGCCGACACGAAACGGTCCGGACCGCCGACGAAATCCTGCAGTTTGTTCTCAAATTCACCGACATAGCTTCCCATGCCCAGCCAACCTAGTTCCAGCGCAGCGCAGGCAGCCGCAATTTCTTCCTGCTCCACTACTGGTTTGAATACAGGTATTTTTTCAGTCATAATTGATGCTCCTATGCGTATATGTCTATTCAATGGACAGTATTGGTACAGCCGTTATAAAACGAGCCCCCCATTTACGCACATAATCGAGCTGTGCAACTATTTCATGTCGGAGGTTCCATGGCAAGATCACTACATAATCAGGTTGTTCTTCTCTGATGCGTTGTTCAGTAACAATCGGAATACGGCTGCCCGGCAGATATTTTCCTTGTTTGGCTGGGTTGCGGTCGACCACATAGGGGATAAAATCTGGACGCACACCGGCAAAGTTAAGGAGGGTGTTTCCTTTTGCGGCGGCGCCATAGGCTATGACTTTCTTGTTTCCCTGCTTTGCCTGGAGGAGAAAAGCCAGGAACTCATTCTTTAGCTTCTCGGCATTGGCTTGAAACTCCCGGTAATACCCTTCTGAAGTAACTCCGGCCTCCTGCTCTTTCTCAAGCAGCCGCCAGACGCTCTGATCCTCCGGATGAAGACCCGAACCTTTCCTTTGGGCAAACACCCGCAGACTCCCACCATGGGTAGGCAGTTTGTCGACGTCGAACACCATCAGGCCATTGAGTTCAAAGATGCGGATTACCGCCGTCAGCGAAAGGTAGGAAAAATGCTCGTGATAGATGGTGTCAAACTGGTTTTCAGCCACAAGGCGCAGTAGATGGGGAAACTCGAAGGTTACCACTCCCCTAGGTTTGAGTAGTGTGGCAAACCCGGAGACGAAATCGTTGATGTTGGGCACATGGGCCAGCACATTGTTGGCGACAATGAGATCCGCTTTCTTGCCCTGTTCGGCGAAGTCTTTCGGCTAATTGGGTTCCGAAAAAATCTCCCACAATTTCGATCCCTTTTGCACGCGCTGCTTCTGCAGTGATGCGCGTTGGCTCCACGCCAAAGCAAGGAATGTTTTTTCCCCTTACATATTGCAGTAGATAGCCGTCATTGGCTGCAATTTCAGCGACCATCGATCCAGGGCCGAGATTGAAGCGCTTGATTACGGCTGCAACGTAATCTTCCGCATGCCGAAGCCACGTTGTCGAAAAGGAGCTGAAATATGCGTAGTCGTCGCTAAAAAGTTCTGCCGCATCGGCGAAGTCTTCTGTCTGTACCAGCCAGCATTCAGTGCAAACCATGACACGCAAAGGGAAGTTTTTTTCCGGCCGGTGCAGTCCTGCTTTGTCGAGATAGGCGTTTGATGGCGGCGCCGTACCGAGATCAATAAAATTCAGTTTTACTTCAGTTTGGCAGTGTCGGCACTTCATAAGGCAAGTCCCTTGAATTTAACATCAATGCATGGATGAGTCTTGTCGCGTTCGGACATCTCGGTAATAGGGAGCGGCCAATCAATGGCCAGACGGGGATCGACTGCATTGAGTGCTCCCTCGGCATCCTGGTTGTATAAGGCAGTATGCAGATAGATTAGTTCGCAATCGTCCGACAATGCCTGGAACCCGTGGGCAAATCCTTGCGGGATGATTAAACTCTTGCGATTGTCACGGGAAAGCTTTTCACCATGCCATTGGAGAAATGTTTTCGAATCGCGTCTGATATCCATCGCTACATCAAAAATAACCCCTTTCAAACAGCTCACGATCTTGGTTTCTGCATGCGGTGGATACTGAAAATGCATGCCTCTGACAGTTCCTTTTTTTTGTGTCAGAGAATGATTGATTTGGGCTATTGGAGTGACAAGCCCAAACGCTGCAAAATCCTCTGCACAGTAAAACCTAGAGAAGGATCCCCGCTGATCCTCGAAAAACGTGCGCCTGGCAGTATAGACACCGTTGAGGGTGGTGTTTAAAAAATCAAACAGTGGCACAATACCTCTCTTTAACTGTGGGCTGATAGGTTTCAAGTGGCTCGAGGCTTCTATTGGGCACCTCTGTCCAGCAAAAGGCTTTTTCCGTAGCTATTTTAATGTATGCTTGTATGTCTTCGTCAGATTTTGTGGCTTTATGCTCGTAATAGTATCGATACCACTCCACTGTTCTACTGATGGTCTCATCATAATTCCAGACAGGATGCCAGTGTAGTTGGTTGTTCGCTTTCGTCGTATCGAGCGTCAGGGTGTCGGTTTCATGTAGTTTCGCAGGTGTTTCTGTCTCGACAACATAGTTGATGGCTTTCCAGTGCTTCTGCATGTCCTCGACTAGCATGTGAACTGCTGCAGTATCACTCGTCACCGGACCAAAATTCCAAGCACCTGTTACTTGTTGGTCTTCGGCCAGTAGTTTTTGCCCCAGCAACAAATAACCCGAAAGCGATTCCAGAACATGCTGCCATGGGCGAACGGCAACGGGGTTGCGGATGACAACAGGTTCTCTTGCTGCCGTAGCTTTCATAATGTCAGGAACGAGTCTGTCTTTGCCCCAGTCTCCACCACCAATCACATTCCCTGCCCTAGCTGTCGCAAGAAGGATTTGATGGCTTGCGCCATATCCAGAGAGAGGGAAAAATGAGTTCCGATACGAAGCCGTAAGAATTTCGGCACAGGCTTTGGATGAACTGTAGGGATCGTATCCGCCTAATTCATCACTTTCCCGGTAACCCCCTGGCCATTCCTTGTTTTCGTAGACCTTGTCGGTGGTAATGCTTATTATAGCCCTGACGCTGCCAGTCTGTCGGCATGCTTCGTAAACATTCAGGGTGCCGATGAGGTTGGTCTCGTATGTTTCAACCGGGGCGCTGTAGGAATGCCTGACAAGCGGTTGGGCGGCTAGATGGAAAACGATTTCAGGCTTATGCTTGGCCAGAATGTCACAAAGCTTTTGCCTGTCACGAATGTCTCCTTCTATGGAAACCATGTCGAGGTCGAGAAGATCGATATGGTTGGGCACAGTGGGGGGGACAAGTGCATAACCAATAACTTTGGCTCCCATCATGGTGAGCCAGAGCGACATCCAAGAACCTTTGAATCCGGTGTGACCGGTCACGAGAACGGTCTTGTTTCTGTATGCGCCGTCAAAGAGCTTCATTACCAGTTTTTCCATTGAGCTTGACCTGTCTGCCACAACCTTTCCAACTCTTCCTTGTCTCGCAGGGCATCCATGCACTTCCAGAAACCGTGATGTTTGTATGCCATGAGCTGGGCATCTCGAGTAAGATTCTCGATTGGAGCCTGCTCCCACATTTTGTTGTCCGAATCATTGGGAAGATAGGAAAAGACCTCTGGTTTTAAAACGAAAAACCCCCCATTTATCCAGCCACCGTTTTCTGGTTTTTCTTGGAAATTACTGACTCGTCCGTCACCTTCGATTCCTAGCAGTCCAAACCTACCGGCTGGCTGGACGGTGGTCATGGTTGCGATCTTCCCGTGAGAACGGTGGAACTCAATCAGTTCGTGCAGGTTGACATCTGCGAGTCCGTCACCGTAGGTAAGCATGAATTCTTCTTTGCCGATATATTGCTGAACCTTTTTAAGACGGCCAGCAGTTTGAGTGTTGAGACCCGTTTCTACGAGCGTTACGCGAAACTTTTCCGTGTTGGACTGGTGAATCTCAAAACTATTGGTCTGAAGGTTAAAGGTGACATCAGAGTTATGCATGTAGTAGTGCATAAAGTACTGCTTGATCATGAAACCCTTGTAGCCAAGGCAGATGATGAAGTCGCTGAATCCTTGGGCTTCAAAACTCTTCATAAGATGCCAAAGTATAGGTTTCTCGCCGATTTCGATCATTGGTTTCGGCCTGAGATAAGATTCCTCCGATATCCTGGTGCCGAGTCCTCCTGCAAATATTACCGTTTTCATTTATTCGGGTTCCTTGTGTTGATAGTTTTTTAAATAAAATGGCTTGCCTTTCGGCTGGTAATTTCGGGTGGCCAATGTTAGAAGATCATTGGTTTATGTAAGGCAAGTAGTGTGCCACTAAGCCTCAGCTTGCAACTAGCTGATATTATAATGGATATTGTGGGGTGGGGTTTGTGGGGACAAATGTTTGACTAGTTTTCTACGATGGGAGGAGATGATGGCAAACTCTCGTGAGGGTTATCGAAAGCAGACTTCATAAAATATGTATATGGCATTTTTAAAAAAAGAGATGATTAGCTTTAGCTTCTAAATCAATGGAACATGGGGGTGTGGGTGAGAAATGATTCGTTTGATTCGGTGGAAAGGCATAGAATTGTATTTGATCAGAACCCTTCTTTCGCAAACCCATTGTACTCATCAGCAGTCGGATCCATTTGCTTTCCATAGGCATCCGTACCAGTGAATTTGAATACCAGGTGCGAAGGGTCGATTACGCCAGTGCCGGTCGCATTCTGTGAGAGGCTGAAAGTTACGGTGGCGCGGAGGTTGACGGCGTCGTACATGATGCTTTTGGGGATGGGATTGAAGTTGATTTCGTTTTCAGGGTGCGGGGTGTATCCGTTATTGTAGAGGCCCCCTGTGCCACCGGAGGCTTTTTTGATTAACCAGTTGGTTACGTTCATGACTGAGGAGGCATCCATCTCCGAATCGAACTGGAAAGTCATGGTCATATCTTTGGATGAGTTAGGCTCAAGGAAGGCGGGGTCGAGAAGCACGAGAGAGCTTCCCGGCCCAAGAAGGGAATTAAAGCTGCTTTTGTCCGTATTGCTGGCAAGTATTTTGGGAGTCTTGAGATCGGATTGCAGTGAATTAGCAAGGTTGGTATCAAGGTCTTTCAGTATGTCGAGCTGTTCCTGAGCCTTGTTTCTATCGCCCATTTGTAGATACGCTGTGCCCAACTCTGAATAGGCATAGGCAAAATCCTTTTTCAGGGATACCGCCTGCTCGAGTTGGCTTACGGCCTCGTCGTACCGACCCATTTTGTTATAGGTCTGCCCCAGCGCAAAGTAGGTGTTGCCGTCCGTAGGTGTCATCCGCTGTACTTTTTTAAACTGAGCCTCAGCGTCTGAGTATCGGTCGGTCTTGAGATAGATCTGGGCAAGGGAGTAGGGCGCAAGGGTTGATGAGGGGTTGATGCGCGCAGCATTTTTATAGGCGCTTTCAGCCTCGCCGTATCTCTCCTCGGAAAAATAGATGTTTCCCAAATTCGTGTTGACTGTGTCCTGGTTCCGGTCAACCTTCAGTGACATTTTGTAGGCCGCGATCGCTTCTTTGTTCTTGTTCTGTTTGAGGTAGGTCATGCCCATATAGTTATAGGCATCGACCAGCTCCGGTTTGTAGGCTGTTGCCTGTTTGAAGGAAGCAATTGCTTCAGAGTAGCGTTTTTTCTGGAAGAGGGCCATGCCGCTGGAAAGGGCATTGGTTGCCGCCTGATCACGAAAGGTCTGTTGCGAAAGCAGGGCGGAGAACATCCTGTCCGGTGATGATACTGATGACATGAACAAACTCCCAATAGATCTTTTTGCAGGCTGTAAAACCGATGAAGCTGATTTATAAAAGCAGGAGTCATGCCGTTTGCTTGCTCATGGCTAAAACTGTCCTTCTGCCTGATATACTTATCGGAAATTTACGGTTTTACTTGAGGATTTCTTCTTTGATATACGCAGAGCCTTTTTAGCTCATCATTTTGTGACGCCAATACTCGTGCCGGTGTCAAAAATTTGAATGACGCGTCAGTAAATGCATTCTCCTGAGACTCCAGAGTTACGAACTAAAACATAAAACTGAATGCTTGACCTGCGAATTTCATTAAAGGTTTTTCCCGAGCTGACGATATATCCCTGTAGAAGGTGTTGTACAAGCTCCTCAGGAGGTTTTCCGGTGACCGACAGTATCTCCAGAATATCCGATCTGTCGTCGGCTACGTCGGGCGGCACTGGTTCTGCAAAGGATAAGCAGGGACACAAGCGTTTTCATCATGATGATGATCATGACACCGTTACGATTTCCGCTGAGGCAAGGCGTCGTGCCGCAGCAAATGAAGATGAGTGGGAACTGTCCGAGGATAGTTAGATCCGTAAGGAGGATACAATTGTTATGAATTTTGATGGGAATGCTTTGACTGATTTGAATGCCGCCTCTGATTCTAACCTGCCTGGCGGCAGGCTTGCGATGCTTGTAAATAATGTGTGCGATGTCATTGGCACACGAAGGAATCTGAAGGAAATGTCTTTTATGGCTGACTTTTTCCGCTCCGTAACGATGTCGCTGATTACGGAGGAGGTTTTGGAAACAGCAGCGCGGAAGATTTACGAATATTTTCGCTATAATCTGCTGGTGGTGACTCTGACGACGGGTGCTGACGAGCGGATTATGGCCTTTTCCCCCCGGGATATCGGGAATGCTCCGGAGGATATGGGCGCAATTCTACGAAATTATACGGGACTGCGGACCCACGACGTGAAAGGCTATCGGAGCCTTGGGCTTGAAGGTCCGGAAGGGAGCCTTGTTTTTGGAAATACCAACTACATGGAGCTTCCCCTTAATCTAGGCAGCGTGACCGTCTATTCCGAATTCAATTTTATCAACCATTTCTCTGACGAAATGCTTCAGGGCCTGATGGAAACCTTTGCCGCAGCATTGCGTAATTCCCTCGATTACGGAAAGGTGAAGGAACTGTCCATGCGGGATGGTCTTACCGGTCTCTTCAACCGTCGGGTCCTTGATGAAATGTTGGAGATGGAGGGGTGCAAGAGACAAGTAGCACCGATATCGCTCCTTGTTATTGATCTGGACAATTTCAAGCTGGTGAATGATACCTACGGGCATCCGGCGGGTGACCTGGTATTGCAGACGGTGGCACGCGTTCTCCGGGAATGTACCCGTGGTTCCGATCTTGTTGTGCGGAGCGGTGGTGAAGAGTTTTCCGCCTTGCTTTCCTCGGGTTCTCCCTTGGGTGCCTTAGAGGTTGGGGAAAGAATTCGTGTTAGTCTGGCAAAAACCTTGGTAACCTATAATGGCCGGCAGATCAGGATTTCCGCTAGTATTGGCGTTGCCCATCGATCTGTAAAGGATCTTTGCACCATGAAAGAACTGGTAGTGAGGGCGGACCAGGCGTTGTACGAAGCAAAAAGACAGGGCAAGAACAGAGTTTGCGTGTATTCCCATGGCTCCAGCTTGGCTGTAAAGAGTGCGCCGGCAAGTTCGGTGGCGAAGGATTCCAGGATAGTCAGGATTAAGTAGGTCGCAAGCTGGAAGGAATGGAAAAAAAGGGTCCCATGAGGACCCTTTTTTTATGTCTGATTTGCCTGCTGAAACAATTAACCTGCTGCCGAGAGTGAGCTTTTGTCGTTTTCGTAGGCTTCTTTAAACTCTTCCATGAGGGCTTCCAACCTCTCTTCATCGAGGCCGAGGAAGCCTGCGGCCTTGGTACTGGTAAGCGGGAGATCTTCCATGGGGTAGCGTTGCCCTATCCCGAGCCTGAGGCAGAAAAGATCTGCAAGACTTACTACCGAGGTCAGTTGGAGGGGCGCAATGTCGTTCATTTCGCTAAAGATGAAGGCATGGTGTTGCTGCACTGCCTGGGTCAGCGTGTCAGGAAAGTTCCATTTCCTGATAACGAGCGCTCCTGCCTCCGCATGGGTAAAAGAGTAGAAGCTTCGCTCAGCCTCGTTGAAACGAATTTCCTCGTTATAGCAACGTTCCATAACCATTTGGAACTTTGCGGGATCCTGGCTGTTCATGATGACTTTGCCGATGTCGTGGAAAAGTCCGGCAAGGAAGGCTTCCTCACAGTCGATGCCACCGACGTCTTTAGCTATTATTCTGGCTGCCAGGCCGGCACCAAAGGAATGTTCCCAGAGCATTTTTTCCGTCAGCCCGAAAGGCTGGTATACCTGCCGAACCGAAGCAGTCACGACAATACTTTTCAGGGTTGTGTACCCAAGCAGGACGATGGCTGATGAGAGGTTTTGTATTTTGCCCTGTCGGCCGTAAAAGGAAGAGTTGGATATCTTCAGTACGCGGGCAGCGACCGCCGGGTCAGAGGAGACAACCTTGGATAATTCTTCTGCTGTGGCCCTGTCACTTTCAATGAGTTGCATTACCTTGGTTGCAACAATGGGGATCGTCGGCAGGTCACCGGCCGACAAGATGGTGTTTTCAAGTTCACTATTCATAGCAGTAACTCTTTCTCTTATGTATGTTTTAAGTTACTTGCTAAATTACGATTGATTTTCATTTCTGTCAAGATATGAGACAGAGGGGGACGCTGATCTACGTCGAGGAAAAACGATAATGCCTGGTACGAAAAATGTAAAATGTGAGGGAACCGAATCCCCGATCAGAACCCGGGATCTTATCGAGAACAGGTAGTTTCAGCGCCTGCCATTTTCCCCTACTTTTGCAATTTCGAAGCCGATCTGGTCTAGTGGCAGGACGAGATCCGCGACGCCTCCCTCGACACAGGCCCTCGGCATCCCGTAGATTGTGGAGCTTGCCTCGTCTTGAACCAGGGTTATTCCCCCCTTGCTTTTCAGGTGTTGCATCCCCTTGAATCCATCATTTCCCATTCCAGTAAGGATGACTCCGAGCATGGCCCCGCCGCAGGCGTCTGCCAGAGACGTCATCATTAGATCGACTGCGGGGACATAGGTGTTCTTCGGGTATTCGCTGGTAGGGGCCAGGTGCACATAGAGGCCCCCTGGGCGGCGCGTAATCAGGGTATGGACTCCTCCTGCTGCGATGAGCGCAGTTCCCGGCTTAAGCATATCTCCTTCAACCGCCTCTTTGATCGTCAGGGAGCACTTGGCGTTGAGCCTTTCAGCATAGGGTCCGGTAAAGGCCTTCGGCATATGAATAACCACCAAGATGCCATACGGGAAGTTGACAGGGATTCGGGAAAGTACCTCTTGCATCGCGACGGGCCCTCCGGTGGATGCACCGATGGCAACATAGTTCAACCGTATCTTCGGTAACTTGGCTTCCGTAATACGCCTGGTAACCGGGGCTTGCCTGCCGGGAATGATAGGTTTTCGTTCGGAGCCGGACCGAACAGCCGCTTTCACTTTTCGCAGTAACTCTTCGCGGAAGATGGCCTGGGCTGAGGTGGAATCGGTGATGTTTTTGGGTACGTAATCGACTGCGCCCGCTTCCAGTGCGTCAAATGTTGCCGTTGCCCCCTCATTGGTGAGGGTCGAGACCATGATAACCCGTGTGGGATCTTTGGCCATGATCTGCTTCAATGCGGAAATTCCGTCCATTACCGGCATTTCCACATCCATGGTTATCAGGTCGGGTTTCAACTCCAGAGCCTTTTTGACCCCGTCAGCACCGTCATTGGCTGTGCCAACAATTTCGATTTCAGGATCGGTACTCAGGATGCGGCGAATTACCATACGCATGAAGGATGAGTCATCAACGATAAGGACGCGTATTTTTTTCAGTCTTGGCAGGATCATGAAACCTCTCTATTTTATCATTCCCTCAAAAAGGGAATTGACGAGATCCTGAACCTCCGGGACTCGCTCATCAAGTTCATAACAGAAACGCTCCACATCCAAATCGACGAAATTCGGAGCAAAGTCTTTCAGGATCTTCCATGCGGGCTCTTCAGCAAGGTTGAAGCTGATCCATTCACGGCCGCCATAATCCAGGTGGCGCACCGTGCAGAAGAGGTCTGCCAGGTTTACGATGGCTGAAAGGGTGGGGTCGCTTGTGGCATTGTTCGGTGCGTGGTGATGTGCAATTACATCGCAATACTCTGCCGGGAAATTCCAGTTTTTTGCCAGGCAGTAGCCGACCTCGCAATGGGTCGTGCCAAGGATATTTTTCTCCGCTTCAACAAAGCTCTGGCTTGTTCCCTTGAGTTCGTCAACCACTTTCTGGAAGCTGTCCTTCATATGGTAGCTCAGGAAGACTTCGCCGATGTCATGAATAATACCGACGATGTAGGCTTTTTCAGTTTCAGGATAACGGATGCGCTGAGCAATAATCTTTGCTACTACACCGACACCGAAAGAATGCTCCCAGAAGGTTTTGACGTCAAACACGCCGGTTTTACCCTCAAAGGCCTCAATGATTGAGCAGGTGAGGGCGATGTGCCGAATCTGGCGAAAACCGAGATAAATTAGAGCCCTTTTCAAGGATTTTATTTCGTGCATTGGCTTGAAGAAAGGCGAGTTGACAATCTTGATGACCCGCGATGCCATTACCTGATCCACAAGGATCGTTTCAGCCAGCTCCTCCAGTTCGACATTGGGTTTGTCAAACATGTCGAGGACCTTTGTGGCTATCTCGGGGATTGTCGGCAGTTCGTGAACGCCCTTTACCATATTTTGCGCTTTTACCATCATGCCGTTGTTTTCCACAGGTGTTCTCCTCTATCGCTACTTTTTATAGGCGAAGCCGCCGGGAAAGTGAACTGTTTTGAATTTATCGCTCACCCCGTGGAGCGATTCGGACTGCCCGACGAAAAAGTATCCATAGGGTTGCAGGTTATTATAATAGTGCTGAACAACCTTTGCTTTCGATGAGGTGTCGAAATAGATAAGTACGTTGGCGCAAAAGATGAAGTCGAAGGTTTTCATGAATATCATCTTGTTGTCGTCGTACAGGTTGAGATGTTTGAAGGTTACAAGCTTCTTTACCTCCGGAGAGAGAACGAAGCGGTCGGTAGATTCCTTCTTGAAGTATTTTCGCATGTAGTTGTCGGGGACATGACGAACTGAGTAGGCATTAAAAATGCCCTCTTTTGCTTTTTCAAGTACTTCTTCATTGATGTCGGTTCCGACGATTTCGAAGATCCAGTTTTTCAGCAGCGTTTCCCGTTTTTCCAGGAGCATCATCGCAAGGGTATAGGCTTCTTCACCTGATGATGAACCAGCGCTCCAAATCCTGAGTTTCCGGAAGCCGATCTTTTCCTTTGGGATAGCGACTTCGGGAAGAAGCTGCGTTTCCATTGCTTTCAACTGCGAAGGGTTGCGGAAAAAATAGGTTTCGTTAGTGGTCAGGTCATTTAGCAGTTGCTTGAGCTCAACTGAGCCCACTGAACCGTTTTTCAGAAACCGGAAGTATTCACCATGCACTTTGATGGCGTTTTTTTCCATACGCTTTGTCAGGCGGCTTTCAACAAAGTACTTTTTCTGCAAGGTGAAAAACATCCCGCAGGTATTGTAGATAAAATCCCGCAGTATTTCGAAATCCGCATCGGATAATTTCATAAATCTCCTATCCGCTTATTGCCTGAAGGGCACAGTGTCTACGCAAGTACTGTGATATTTTGATAAAGCTGTGCTTTCTCGGTTAGAAGGGCACTAAACTCTGTAATGCAAATAAAATGCCGGCTCCTGGTATTCTGTTCCGGAACCTTCCGAGACAGGTTGTATTGAGGATAGCGTGGATTTATGCAGCCCAGCTGCCGACGCTTCCTGTTTCTTCCAATTCAATGATGCCTGCCGGATCAATGATAAGTGCAACCCTGCCATCTCCCAGGATTGTAGAGCCGGCGATGCCTGGTGAATTTGCCAGGTATTTGCCCAGTGACTTGATGGCGACTTCCTGTTGCCCCAAGAGTCTCGATACGATGAGCCCCATCCTTTTTTCCGCTACACCGATAACGACAATATAACTCTGCGGTGAAGAAGTGTCTTTTTCTGCTACTCCGAAAACCCGCTGCATGCGAATAAGGGGAAGCACGGAGTCCCTCAGCTTCAGGACTTCCTGTCCGCCGATTTGGTGGAAGGAGCTTGTATCGACCTTAAGTGTTTCCAGAACTGAAGCAAGAGGAATGGAGTAGACCTCGTTCTCTACTTCAACAAGAAGTGACTGGATGATTGCCAGTGTCAGCGGGAGCTTAAGGATAAACTCAGAGCCCCTGCCGACCTCGCTTCTGATTTCGATTAGACCGTTCAGTTTTCTGATGTTGGTGCGAACAACGTCCATGCCTACACCGCGTCCCGAAAGGTCTGTCGCCTTTTCTTTCGTCGAGAAGCCGGGCAGGAAAACGAGGTCAAGGATCTCTTTCTGTGACATGATTGCTACCTGTTCCTCGGTGACAAGACCTTTGTCAATTGCCTTGCGAGACAATTTGTCCGGATCGATGCCGTTCCCGTCATCCTTGATGCTGATGATGATCTGGTTTCCTTCATGGGTAGCGGACAGCACTACGCTTCCGGTGCGGGGTTTGCCGGCTGCAACGCGCTCTTCCGGCATCTCGAGTCCATGGTCCAGGGCATTGCGGATAAGGTGGATAAGGGGGTCACCAATCTCATCGACTACCGAGCGGTCAAGCTCCGTTTCTTCGCCGATGATTTCAAGGCTCACTTCTTTTCCCAGGTCACGGGACATGTTCCTCACAATACGCGGGAATTTTTTGAAAACCTTTTCTACCGGAATCATCCGGATTTTCAGAACCTGCATCTGGAGCTCGGAGGTGACAAAATCGATTCTCTTTGCCAGTTTGCTGAATTCTTCCCCGAAATTTGTCATATTCTCGCGACTCTGATAATCGATATTCATCTGGAGGGTTCTGTTTCGCTCAAGAACCATTTCCCCAACCTGATTCATCAGATCATCAAGCCTTTTAACGTCGATCCTGACGGTGGTATTGTCGCCAACATCCTCGCTTCGAGCGGTTGCAGGCTTCTGGGCTGCAGGGCGACTTGCAGGAGCAGGAGCCGCCTTGACTACAGGTTCGGCAGCTGCCTCGTGTACCGGTTCCACAACGGCGTCAGGCTCAGAGTCTGCTGATTCGGAATTTTGATCCGTCGCTTCAGGCGCTGTTGCCTGTGGCGTCTCAGCAAGTACGGTTGCCTCCTGCAGGTTTCCGGAAATATACGGAATGAGGTTATTAATGATTTCACCCAGATCGCGCTCGACAATTTCCCCGTTGCGGATGTCGCTGACCAGGAGTTTGACGTGATCTGCTGCGTCCAGGATAACGTCCATAATATCTGGACCCACCTGCAATTCGCCTTTGCGGAGTCTATTGAGAACGTCTTCTGTCTTATGCGTGATTTTTACCAGAAGCTCAAAACCGAGAAAACTGGAGGCGCCTTTTACTGTATGGATGGAGCGGAAGATACTATTCATCAGCTCCATATCATCGGGTCTTTTCTCCAAAGCGATCAGGTCGTCATCCATTTTCTCGAGAAGTTCGGTTGTTTCTGTCAGAAAGCCTTCCAACAGCTCCTGGTCATCGCATAGTAATGACATCTTCAGCTCCTTTTCCATCATCTTCTAGTTATTGCTCCGCTGCCGAATAATTACTGGCAGGTATTGATAATCATCGCAGAGGAAATTCCTGGCATGTGTTTCCCACGTCGTTTTCCACCTGTTCCTGTAATGCGAACGCCTGGTTTGCTAGATGCTGGCATTGAGCAGGGAGTCCCGCTCTGCTTGCGAAAAGACCCGCTCCAGGTCAAGCAGGATAAGAAGTCTGTCGCTTCGGTTAATTACGCCTGACAAATATTCCTGATCAACACCGCCATTTACAACGATCGGGGGCGGCTGGATCTCGGCGGAGGTGATACGGATTACCTCGGACACCGAGTCAACGATAAAGCCCATCAGGTCGCCATCGACATCCATGACGATAATGCGAGTCTGTTTGTCTTTTTCCACTTCCGGAAGAGAAAACTTTTTCCGAAGAGAGATGATAGGAATAACCTTTCCTCGCAGATTGATCACCCCTTCAACGTAGGAGGGGGTGTTCGGAACGCGGGTGACATTGGTTATTCTTATTATTTCGCGGACTTTCAGTACATATACCCCGTATTCTTCCCGATCGAGGTTGAAGCTGACCAGTTGGATTACTTCGGCTTTGGATTCGTCAGTTTTGAAATTCACTGCAGTTGCCATGTCTGGGGTCTCCCGTTATCGAATATTTGGCTGCATGCCACGTTGTGTCATAGATGTTTGATACTCTAGAGGCGAAAGTTTAGCGAAGTACTGTTTCTAGTTCTTTTCGGCGGCTTTTCAAAAAAATTGAATAAAAAAATACATCGCTGCCAGGAAAGTATATTTCCGATGAAAAACTGACGGTTACGTACCACGAAAATATCGGAAAACGGTTTTCGGTCAGGCGCGGTTCGGTGCTTTGTTTGCTGAAAGGGGCAGGTGATAATGGTGCGGGATGCTGCTTGGGGAATTTTGTGAGTATCATGAACCGTGGTGGCTTAAGTGGTTTCCATCCGGAAACGGTCTTTTTTCGCCCTGACTGCGTCAATCATCAGTTTTGTTTGTGCGACGTACAGTAGTACGTCTCCGCACAATCCCTTGATTTCCTTGTCAGAACAAAAAAATCCTCGTTTCCAAATTGGAAACCCGCTAGTTTCACATCCGGTGTTTCCGGATGGAAACTAAGTGGTAAATTAGTGATCGAGCAAGGAGCGGATGGGATTTGTTGTGAGGATGAAACTCAGCAGGTGAGAATTACGAATTGGCGTTTATGGGAAATATTGCTGCCTCCCGGAACGGAGTTTCTCCGTTCCGGGAATTGCTGGTGGGAAGAGCCAGTACACATAGCGAAGCTGAACTCTATTCCTTTTGTTCAGGTTCCTCTGTCACGGGTTCTTTCTTCTTCCTCGGCGCTCGTTTCCGTTTCGGTTTTTCCGGAACCTCTTCCGCCACAGTTTGAGTTTCTGTAGTGCTATTTTCCTTGGCAGGTTCGGGTTCATTTCCGGTTGCTACTGCTAACGTTTCCGGCAAGGAGGTGGTGGTTTCAGCAGTTGCAGGGACAGCGTCTGTGTCTGTCACTTCCGCTGAAGCTGCCTTCGGCTTCCGAGGTGCTCTTGGTTTTCTTGGTTTCTTCTTCGGTGCCTTTTCCTGTACTTCGGGTGTCTCAGTTGGAGCGGCTTCCTCGAGAACCGCAATGACAGGTTGCTCAGCTTCTTCGGAGGTGGTTGATTCCTCCGGAGTGCCTTCAGCAACAGGCTTCGCAGGTCTTTTTCTTCTCCTGCGACGCTTCTTTTTAACCGCTTCTACCGGGAGCTCCGATTCGGTCTGCTCGTCTATAGCTACCGGTTCGAGGGCTTCATCAAGGACCGCTGCGGGTTGCGCCTGCTCTGCTGCTTCAGCTGTTTCTAAAGGTTCCGCGGATTCTTCGGCAACTGTTGTATCCGCTGCCGGCTGGGGCTTCTTCTTGCCTCGGCGGCGCTTCCGTTTGGGTTTTGTTTCTTCACCCTCTCCGGGGAGAGGCTGACTCAGGGATTCATCGGAATCTGGAGTTTTGTCAATATCGTTCGCATCCAGAGGCGCAACCGCAGGAACACGCTCGTGATCTAATGCCTGCTGTGCATGCTTATCCTTCTTGATCAGATCCAACTCCATCTGGTTCATCATGAAAGAGGGCTTGCCCTTGACCGTAACTTCAATATCGTAATCGGTTTCAATCTGGGCAAGTTCCCGTTTGTTTCTGTTGAGGAGATAGTAAGCAACCTCCAGAGGAAGTCCCCCCCGCACCTCGGCAAGCGTGCCGCGGGCCGCAGCGGTATGGACTTTCCTGAGGAAGGAGAGTGCCATCGCTTCCACCGACATGACTTTTCCGTGCCCTCCACAGTGAGGACACTCCAGGTAACTTGCTTCATTGATTGTCTGCTTGATGCGTTGGCGGGACATTTCCAGAAGTCCGAATTGGGATATCTTGTCTACGCTTACCCGCGCCTTGTCGGCTTTCAGAGCGTTTTTGAGAGATTTCTCCACCTCGGCTTTGTGTTTTCGGTCCCGCATGTCGATGAAGTCAATGACGATCAGTCCACCAAGGTCACGGAGACGTAGTTGTCTGGCAACTTCTTCCGCCGCCTCCATGTTTGTTTTAAAGGCGGTATCCTCAACCCCTTTTTCTCCGGTGGACTTGCCCGAGTTTACATCGATGCTGACCAACGCTTCGGTCGGATCAATAACGATGGATCCTCCCGATTTAAGAGGAACTTTCTTTTCGTAGATGAGGTCTATCTGCTCTTCAAGCTGGTATTTCGCAAATATTGGCCGTTTTTCCTGATGCAGTTTTACGATATTCTCGTACTTAGGCATCACTTCTTTGAAAAACGCCCTGGCCTGTTTGTAGACATCTTTGCTGTCTACCAAAACCTCATCAATTTCGGCAGAGAAGTAGTCCCTGATGGTTCGGATAACGAGATCCGATTCCTGGTAGATGAGGGCGGGAGCTTTTAGTTCAGAAGAGCGCTCCTTGATGCTTTCGTAGAGTTTCAGCAGGTACTGGAGGTCTTTGGATAGTTCGGTCTTTCGCTTGCCCACCGCCTCGGTTCGGATGATGTAGCCAACGCCTTCCGGAATGCCGAGTTCCGTTACCACTTCCTTGAGAGCCTTGCGTTCGGTTTCGTTTTCAACTTTGCGGGAAATGCCGCAGGAGTCGCTTCCCGGCATAAGAACCATATAGCGTCCGGGGAGGGAGATGTAGGTGGTGAGTGCGGCACCTTTGCCATCCCGTTCCCCCTTTTCAACCTGGACGTTTAATTCCTGGCCGCGCCGCAGGATTTCTTGAATGCGGGGTCGACGATTTTTCTGCTCTTCGGGGAGGTCGTCGCGCCATTGCCAGTTGTCCGGATGGATTTCCCCCATTTGCAGGAATCCGAGCTTCTTCATGCCAATATCGATGAAGGCGGCTTGAAGGCCTGGTTCTACACGAACCACGACCCCCTTGTAAACGTTGCCGCGAGTCTGCTCCTTCCCGGCTGTTTCAATATCAAGTTCGATCAGGAGTCCTTCTTCAACGATGGCAACCCGTGCTTCTTCTGGATGCATCACGTTGATAAGCATCTTTTTTGCCATTCTGGTTACATCCTTTCTCTATGAAAAGGGTACGAACACTTTTCATCCATTCAAATAAGTAGGCTTTGCGTAGATCATTTTGTATGAATACAAGGTGTGCTACCCGATACAATGCAGTATATTATCGACATATATAACAAAAATGCCACCCTGAGGCAAAAAAAACATTGCACTGACTATAAATAAATTGATTTACTTCTGGAAAATCCAGGTAAACGACTAGTATCATCGTCGGTTGTCTGCGTCATGGCGCGTGGTGAATGAAGTCTATTTCCTGGACAGGTGTTGGAGTGAGCAATATCCAACACTCGGAGTGGCGGGTAGGCAAAACTCTAACGACCTTCTTCCTACAATAATTGACAAATGAGTAAAAGTCTTCTTACAATGATGCAATTGTATTGAAAATCAAGGGAGAACTTCAGAAACACTATGGTCCAGATTACGAATCTTTGCAAGGATTTCGCCGCACGCCCTCTCTTCTCGAACGTTACCTGGCGTATCGGCAAGGAGGATCGCGTCGGTCTCGTGGGGGAGAACGGGACCGGCAAGTCTACTCTCCTGAAGATAATCGCCGGACTCGTTGAGCCCACGTCCGGCACGATTCACATGGCAAAGGGCGGTACTGTCGGCTACCTTCCCCAAGAAGGGATTGCCGTCAAGGGTCGGACACTTTTTGCCGAGGTCATGTCTGCCCTGGAGGAACTGCAGGAAATAGAGCGCGAGATACAGGAAATAACACTGAATCTGGAGACTGCGTCAAACGATGGCCTTCATGATTCGCTTCTCCAGAGGTACGGCGTTCTTCAGGAGGAGTTTCGTTCCAAGGGAGGGTACACCTGGGAAGCCATGGTTGGCAATGTCTTGCGTGGTCTCGGCTTTTGCCCGGACGATTGGGACAGGCAGTGTGAGACCTTTTCTGGGGGATGGCAGATGCGCATTGCCCTGGCTAAGCTTTTGCTCAGGAAGCCGAAACTGCTTCTGCTGGATGAACCGACCAATCACCTTGATATCGAGGCTCGTAATTGGCTTGAGAGCTATCTGTGTGAATATCCCTACGCAGTGGTTCTTGTTTCCCATGACCGTTATTTTATGGATCAGGTCTGTCGCCGCATTACTGAGGTGTGGAACTCTACCCTGACAGACTATGCCTGTACCTATAGCCGCTACCTTGAGGAAAGGGAGGAGCGTATTGTCCGTCTTCGCGAGGTGAAGCGACGGCAGGATGAGGAAATAGCCCGGATGGAGGATTTTATAACCCGATTCCGCTATAAAGCGGATAAGGCCTCCCTTGTTCAGTCAAGGATCAAACAGCTGGAAAAGATCGAGAGAATCGTCCTTCCCACGGAGCGCAGGCGTGTCCGCTTTTCGTTTCCCGACCCTCCTCGAAGTGGCAGGGTCGTCCTTGATCTCAAAAACGTTTCGAAAGCATATGGGGATCTCGTCGTCCTCGATGCTGTTAATCTTACCGTGGAGAAGGGCGAAAGGATTTGTCTGGTCGGTCATAACGGCGCCGGGAAGTCGACCTTGATGCGTGTCCTGGCGGGGGATGATTTCCAGGAAGGTGAAAGGATAGTCGGTACGAATGTTTTCCTCGACCACTTCGCCCAGGACCAGGCAGCCGCCCTTGATACCACGCGGACTGTATATGAGGAAATTATCGCGGATGCTCCCTATGATCGGGTACCGATACTGCGAGACCTGTTGGGCACTTTTCTGTTTTCTGGAGACGATATTAACAAGAAAGTAGGAGTCCTGTCTGGCGGTGAAAAAAGCCGACTGGCTCTCGCCAAGATGCTCTTGCGACCTTCGAACCTCCTTCTTCTGGATGAGCCGACCAATCATCTTGATCTCTTCACAAAGGATGTGCTGCTGGATGCCCTCCAATCCTTTTCCGGGACCCTGGTTTTCGTTTCTCATGACCGCTATTTCGTCAATGCACTTGCAACTCGAACTATTGCCGTGGGGGGAGGAGAACTACTTTCCTACCCGGGGAATTACGAAGACTACCTGGAGAAGGTCAGTTCTGAACCGGCTGTTTCGGGTGCGGAGAACAACGGTTTCCTCTCTTCAGGCCTAACTGGCGACACAGCGGCAAAGGCTTCCCAGAAGAAGGAGCGCCTGCTTTCGCGGGAAGAGGAAAAACAACGTCTGCGTGAGGAACGCTCCCGCCTTAAGAGGCTTTCCGAGTTGGAAGAAATCATTGGTGTCACTGAAAAGGAGCTTGCCACGCTTGAACAGGTCATGGGCGAACCTGACTATTTCAGTGATGCAGACAGGTCCAGAGCTGGAACGAAGAAACACGAGAACCTTACTTCCCGGATAGCATCGCTGTATGAAGAGTGGGAAACGCTGCATATTCAGAATGGTTTGTGAGATAATTACCTAATATTACACAGCTTCGCGGCCGGTAAAATCATTCCCGTATCAAGCGCCACAGCTTGACACAGTGCTGATTGCTGTTAGCCTTTTTGAACGATTATGTACTGTTGTCCGTGCTGCGAAATTACGACGTGAGGTGTCCCATGTCTGATACAACCGTTTTGTCAATTCCAGAGATTCTGCCACTTTTTCCCCTTGATGAAATGGTAGCGTTTCCCTATATGATCTTCCCCTTATTCCTGAAGGAAGAGGATCTTGCCACTTTTGAGAATGCCACACTATACCAGAATTACGTTGCACTGTTCCGGCGTCGTGAAGGTCAAAAGTCACTGCAGCTCAGTGCCTTTTGTGACACGGGGACCGTCTGTAAGATAAACCAGTTTGTAAAATTGCCTGAGGGGGGTGCAAAGCTCACCCTGGAGGGTATTGCACGGGTTAGGATGGAGGAAGTCCTTCAGGAAACCCCCTGTGTGCTGGCCAGAATTGAGCCTGTACGAGAATTTGCTGAAAAGTCGATAATTTCAGAGGCTCTGATGCAGAGTCTTAATGCCCTTCTCAAGATCGCCATTTCCTATGGCAGACCGCTTCCCGATGATGTGATGAAGATGATTGACTACATCGAAAATCCCGCGCGTTTTTCGGACCTTGTCGCCCTCTATGTCACGCTTTCCTCGGATGAACTGCAGGGTCTTCTGGACACCGTTGACCCAATCGAGCGGCTGAAAAAAGTTTACATCTACCTGACGAATGAAGTTCAACGCCTGCAGATCCGGGGCGAGGTGCAGGCAGAGGTGTCGAAAAGGGTCGGCAAGACCCAGAAGGAATATATCCTGCGTGAGCAAATGAAGCACATCCAGGAAGAGCTTGGAGAGGACGACTCCCGAATTGCCGAGATAATGGATTTGCGCAAGAAGATAGCAGCTGCCGGTATGCCCAACGAGGTCCGGACGATCACCGATAAGGAGTTGAAGCGGCTGGAAAAAATTAACCCAGCTTCGCCGGAGTACACAGTTTCCCGCACGTATCTCGACTATCTGGTGGGTATGCCGTGGCAGGTTGCGACAGTCGACAATAAGGATATCAATCAGGCAGAAGAGGTCCTGAATGAAGACCATTATGACCTTGAGAAGATCAAGGAGCGTATCCTTGAATATCTGGCTGTCCGTTCCCTGAAGGATTCGATGAGGGGACCGATTCTCTGTTTTGTCGGGCCTCCCGGTGTTGGCAAGACAAGTCTTGGCAAGTCGATTGCCAGGGCACTTGGCAGAAAATTCATTCGCCTCTCGCTCGGGGGAATGCGTGACGAAGCCGAGATTCGAGGGCATCGCCGTACCTATATCGGAGCACTGCCCGGGAGAATTATCCAGGAAATTTTTCGCTGTGGAGCAAACAATCCCGTTTTCATGCTTGACGAGGTGGACAAGATTGGTCTCGATTTCCGGGGTGACCCGGCCAGTGCGCTACTCGAGGTGCTTGATCCGGAGCAGAACTTTTCTTTTACGGATCATTATCTCGACGTGCCGTTTGATCTTTCCCGGGTCATGTTCATTACCACGGCAAATGTGATCGATACGATTCCTGCTCCTCTGCGTGACCGGATGGAAGTGCTAAATTTGTCAGGCTATACGGAAGAGGAAAAGGAGAAAATTGCCTTCCGTTTTCTTATTCCCAAGGAGCTTGAGGAAAATGGTTTGTCCACAACCCCGCCTGGTTTTGAGGTGGAGGCTGTCTATAGGATTATCAGGGATTATACTCGAGAGGCCGGGGTGCGTAATTTACAGCGCAATATAGCCTCCGTCTGTCGCAAGGTGGCCAAGGAAATCGCCAGCAGCAAGCCCCCACGGGATCTGATAACTTCCCGTGTTGTGGAGGAATTTCTCGGCCCCAGAAAATATTTTAACGAAGTAGCCTCGGAAAAGGACCGTGTGGGTGTCGTGACCGGGCTTGCCTGGACCGAAGCGGGGGGAGACATCATTTTCGTCGAGGCGACCCGGATGCCCGGGAGGCGCGAACTGATCCTTACGGGCTCCTTGGGTGAGGTAATGCGGGAGTCGGCACGTGCGGCGCTTTCTTTTGTCCGGGCGCATTGTGCTGAATGGGAGGTCCCCAGCGAGATTTTTCGGAACATGGATATTCATATCCATGTTCCGGCAGGATCGATTCCAAAGGATGGGCCTTCTGCGGGAATAACCATGGCAGCGGCCTTGGTCTCGCTCCTTACCAACCGTCCTGCACTGCGTGATGTTGCCATGACAGGCGAAATAAGTCTTTCCGGGCGGGTGCTTGCCATTGGGGGCCTCAAAGAAAAGATCCTTGCTGCGCGCAGGGCCGGCGTGAAAAAAATTGTTGTTCCTGCCCGAAACCAGGTTGATATGGCGGATATCCCGGCTGTTGTGAAGGGGGATATGGAGATTGTGTTTGTTGAGGATGTGTGCGAGGCTCTCTCTCATATTATGCAGGAAAAATAGTGCTGCTTGACGATGAATCGGGACTCTTCGCGGATGTCCCTGGTGCTTGGGTGGTAAAGGCCCATGTAGAACCGGTTCGTGCCTGAATTGACGCGAATTTGGCCGCCATTTTTAGCTTGACAAAGATAGGTGCATTCATTTAGGATAAACCGCTTTACAGGGAGTAGTTTGTCTTCTATGAGTTTTAAAAGGCGATCCCGTGCGGGTCGAAAATCGAGATATATTCATGTTTGATAGCCTTTCCGATAAGCTTGACCAGGTATTCAAGAAGCTTCGTGGCCAAGGGGTCATGACCGAGGAGAATGTCAAAGGCGCATTGCGGGAAGTGCGTCTGGTTCTCTTGGAAGCCGATGTTAATTTTAAGGTTGTTAAGGATTTTGTCGGCCGTGTGAAGGACCGTGCAATCGGTTCAGAGGTTCTGCAGAGTCTTTCCCCGGGCCAGCAGGTCATCAAGATCGTCCATGACGAACTTGTTTCCCTCATGGGTGGTGGGGAGGATAACTCTCTCAATCTGGCGGCAAAGCCTCCTGTGGCCATCATGCTCGTTGGTTTGCAGGGTTCCGGTAAGACAACCAGTTGCGGCAAACTTGCCCGGTATCTCAAGGCTCAGAGAAGAAAGCCTTTGCTGGTTCCTGCTGATGTGTACCGACCAGCGGCGATCGAGCAATTGAAAACTCTGGGCAGCCAGCTGTCTGTGGAAGTTTTCGATTCACGTGCTGACCAGAACCCGGTGGACATTTGTCGTGATGCCCTGCGGTATGCCTCCCTGTCGGGATTCGATACGGTGCTCTTCGACACTGCCGGCCGCCTCCAGATTGATGAAGTACTGATGCAGGAGCTTGTGCAGATAAAGGATGTTGTTGATCCGGTAGAAATCCTGCTCGTGGCCGATGCAATGACCGGTCAGGAAGCGGTAAATGTTGCCACCGGATTTGATGCAAGCCTTGGCCTCACCGGGGTCATTCTTACCAAACTCGATGGCGATGCAAAGGGTGGTGCAGCCCTTTCCATAAAAGCGGTTACCGGCAAGCCGGTAAAATTCGTTGGTCTGGGCGAAAAACTCGATGCACTCGAAGTGTTTCATGCCGACCGTCTCGTCTCACGTATTCTTGGAATGGGAGACGTCTTGACCCTTATCGAAAAGGCTCAGGCTACCTTCGATCAGGGTGAATCACAGAAGCTTCAACAGAAACTGAAGAAAAACCAGTATGATCTGGAAGATTTTAAAAAGCAGTTGCAGCAGATGAAACAGATGGGTTCACTTGAGTCAATCATGAGTCTCATACCGGGTATGGGAAAGATGATGAAGAAGATGGAAGGTGCGAACCCCAGCGAAAAAGAGTTGAAACGGATAGAAGCAATTATTGACTCAATGACTCGTCATGAGCGCTCGAATCCTTCGATTATAAATGGTAGTCGCAGGTTGCGGATATCAAAGGGCAGCGGCACGACAGTACAGGAAGTTAATCAGCTTTTGAAGCGCTTTGCCGAGGCACTCAAAATGGTAAAATATATGCAGAAAATGGGTCCGAAAGGACTTATGAAGGGGATGGGAGGAATGAAGAAAGGAACAACTCCTTTTTGAGACGTCTCCCTTGATTACGTACGTTAACGAAATAACATATGAAGTTTAAAAACAGGAGGATACAATGGCTGTAAAGATCAGACTTGCCCGCGCTGGCGTAAAAAAGAAACCTTACTATCAGGTAGTTGTTGCTGATGAGCGATGCAAAAGAGATGGACGTTTTATCGAGAGGGTTGGCAGTTATGACCCGAACCAGGATCCTGCCGTGTTCAAGTTCGAAGAAAGCAAGACTCTTGAGTGGTTGGGCAAAGGCGCACAGGTAACTGATACCGTTAAACAGATTTTGAAGAAAGCTGGTATTTGGCAGAAATTCGTAAACAAGGCAGCATGATGTTCCGTTTTTCCGGTTCGCCGGATATCCCACTCGCACAGAGGATGCCATCATGAAAGAACTCGTAGAAATCATTGCCAAGGCTCTTGTCGACGATCCAAGTATGGTGAATGCAACCGAAGAAATGGAGAATGATACAACCGTTATCAAGTTGACGGTTGCCAAAGAAGACATGGGCCGGATTATTGGCAAGGAGGGGAGGACCGCGAAGGCAATTCGTACTCTCCTCAACGCGGTTTCGACGAAAAGCAACAAGAAGGCAATTCTGAAGATTGTTGAATAATGCCTGAAGCACATGAACTTATTCCAATCGGCAAGGTTTTGGGTCCTCACGGTATCAAGGGACAATTGCGTATAATCCCGTTTTCCGGTGATTCCTCAAGTATTACCTCCTTACGCACGCTTATTTTACGTGCTCCGGGAGGAACGTACGATTCTTACGAGATGGCAAGTGCTGTCGCACATAAAAAAAACGTTCTTGTCTCTTTGAAGGGTTTTGACAACATCAACCAAGTACTCTCACTAGCGGGTCGGGAAGTATTTATACGACGCGACCAGTTTCCTCAACTTCCTGAAGGAGAATACTACTGGTGTGATCTGATTGGACTTGTTGTGCAGACAGAGGATGGCGAGACTCTCGGCGAATTGGTGGATATTTTTGAAACAGGAAGTAATGATGTATATGTTGTAAAGGCCGGTGTTCGAGAAATATTGATTCCGGCAACTGAGGAAGTAATTTTGAATGTAAATCTGGAAGCCAGAAGAATGATCGTACGTCCTCCGGACGGGCTTCTTGACTTATGAAGTTTGACCTGCTAACGCTTTTTCCCGGCATGTTCTCCGGACCTTTTTCCGAGAGCATTATCAAAAATGCCGTTGAAAAAGGGCTGGTTGAAATTTCACTCCATAATATTCGAGACTTTGCCTTTGATAAGCACCGGGTAACCGATGACTATCCGTACGGTGGCGGGGCTGGAATGGTGATGAAGGTTGAGCCTTTAACCGCTTGTCTCGAGTCGGTCAAGGCTGCTAGCCCCTTGTCGAAAGTTATCCTCACGACACCTGGAGGCCGTCCGCTCAGCCAGTCCCTTGTAACGGAACTGGCTTTAGAAGACGGTTTGATTGTAATCTGCGGGCGGTATGAGGGGGTTGATGAGCGGGTAAGGGAACTATTCGTCGATATGGAAATATCCATCGGCGATTTTGTCCTGACGGGTGGAGAACCTGCAGCGGTAGTTCTTGTTGATGCAATATCCCGACTCATTCCCGGTGTTCTCGGGAGCTGTGAATCTGCTCTGGATGATTCCTTTTGTAATGGTCTTCTCGAGTACCCACAGTATACGCGGCCACCGGAGTTCCGAGGATTTACTGTCCCATCGGTTCTTCTCTCCGGGAATCATCTTGAGATTAAACGTTGGCGACGCCGTGAATCTCTTCGTAGAACCTTTCTCGCGAGGCCTGAATTGCTAGACAGTGCAGAGTTGACCGAGAAAGATAGACAATTTATAAGGATATTGCGCAACGGTGGAGGAATTCAAGACTGAAAATGGCACAGGAGCCAAGCTGGCTATTGCTCTTCTTCATTACCCTGTATACGACAAAAATAGCCGGATTGTAGCAACTGCCGTCACCAATTTTGATCTGCATGATATAGCGCGACTCGCGAAGACCTATGGACTTGTCCGGTATTATGTCGTGACACCGCTTCTAGAGCAGCGGGAACTTGCCCTCCGTATCTCCCGTCATTGGCAGCAGGGTTGGGGCGCTGACTATAACCCGAAACGAAAAGCTGCTCTTGATTTGATGACAGTTACCGAAACGCTTGATGATGCGCTTAAAGATATGAAAAATGAGTTTGGAGAGACCGTGCGTACGGTTGCCACCGGGGCAAAGGGAACTCCAAATGCAGTTAGTTATAGAGAAATGTCCCAGTTGTTGAAAACGGACGGAACGAACTACCTGCTCCTTCTTGGGACTGGTTGGGGACTGACCGAAACAGTGCTCTCCAGTTCTGATTACGTGCTGGCCCCGATTACCGGTCCGGGAGATTACAACCATTTATCGGTTCGTTCTGCGGCCTCAATCATTATCGACAGACTTCTTGGTGAGCACGTCTAAGTGTTTGATACAGTGTAGCGATTAATAACAGAGAAAGAAACCTTGCAAAACATAGGGGAGGAGAAAAAATGGATACGATTGACTTTATTGAATATGAGCAGATGAGGAAAGATATCCCTCCGTTCAAACCGGGTGATACGGTACGGGTTCAGGTTAAAATTGTGGAAGGTGATAAAACAAGAATCCAGGCTTTCCAGGGTGTTGTAATCAAGCGGCAGAACGGTGGCATTCGTGAAACTTTTACCGTCAGGAAGATTTCAAACGGTATCGGTGTGGAGCGCTGTTTTCCTCTCCATTCGCCTATCCTTGATGCTATTCAGATTGTTACCCGTGGACAGGTTCGCCGAGCTAAGCTCTACTATCTGCGAAATCTTCGCGGCAAGGCTGCAAGGATTCGCGAGAAAAAATACGTTAAACAGTAACAGGCATCTCAGGCCCCGGTCACCCGGGGCCTTGTTTTTTGTTGTGTGAAAGGGATGCCAGTGGTACACGGGCTTTCCGTAACGGGGGTCACATGTCGGGAACTCTATTTGAAGACGCTCCCCGCGACCTGTTTGCGTACGAAAAAAATGCCATACGTCGCGGCTTTACTGCCATTGCAGGCATTGATGAAGCGGGCAGAGGTGCTCTGGCAGGACCAGTAGTAGCAGCTGCGGTAATCCTTTCTCCGGATGGAGACTATGCAGGCATCGACGATTCAAAAAAATTGACGTCTCGACAACGAGAGTTTTTTTTCGACAAAATAATGAGCCAGGCCATCGCTGTGGGAATCGGCTACGGAGATTCCTTACTCATTGATCACATTAATATCCTCCAGGCAACTCTTCATGCAATGAAGGAAGCAGTTCACTTGTTACCGGTTGTTCCTGACTTCCTTCTTATTGACGGTATCTCGTCCCCTGCTCTTAGCATTCCAGCCCAAACAATCAAAAAAGGTGACTCGGCAAGTGTTTCCATTGCTTCTGCTTCCATTGTCGCCAAGGTGACACGTGACAGGCTCATGGTAGCACTCGGAGAGAACTATCCCGAGTACGGGTTTCGGCAGCATAAGGGCTATGGTTCGTCTGCCCATCTGGGTTCGATAGCTGTTTTTGGTCCCTGTCCGGTTCATCGAATGACATTTCGGGGTGTTCGGGAACATGTCAGAGGGCAGGAATGACTGCCGGTATTTTTTCTAAAGAGATGTCTTTTGGAAAGCAGGGGGAGGCTTTTGCCGCTTCTTATCTGAAGGGTTTGAAATATAAGATCCTCGAGACCAACTATTGCTGTCGATGCGGTGAGATTGATATTATTGCCCGAGATGGTTCGGTTCTGGTTTTTGTTGAAGTCAAAGCACGGAGGGGCACCTCGTATGGTCCTCCGCAGCTTTCTGTAACGCCGTTCAAACAGCGGCAGATTTCCAAAACTGCACTTACTTATCTGTTACGCAATAAATTGATGGAAGAAAATGCACGTTTTGACGTAATAGCTTTGGTTGTTCGTAATGGTGAGCCCATTGTTAATCATATAAAAGACGCCTTTGAGCTGGCTTATTGAGTATATGCCCTTTAAAAAATTATGAACTTTGGCACCCTTTACATAGTAGCTACACCTATTGGCAACCTTGAGGACATGACCTTGCGTGCCGTGCGAATTCTCCGGGAGGTGGATCTCATTGCTGCTGAAGATACGCGGCATACCCGGAAATTACTTACCCATTTCGGCATTTCCAAGCCTCTTACGTCCTATTTCGATCATAATAAGACTCTCAAGGGGGCGGTTATCCTTGAGAAGCTGAAAGATGGCATTTCCGTCGCACTGGTTTCGGATGCCGGTACTCCCTGTATTTCCGACCCTGGCTACCAATTGGTGCGGGATGCTGTTGCGGCTGGCGTTACGGTTGTTCCCATACCCGGTGCCTGCGCTGCGGTTGCAGCGCTTTCGGTTTCTGGCCTGCCGACCGACTCGTTTGTTTTCGAAGGCTTTCTGCCGAATCGGGGAGGGAAAAGGCGTCAGAAACTTACCCTGCTCAAAGAGGAAAAACGCCTTCTTATCTTCTATGAAGCTCCGACCCGACTCCTGGCGACGCTCACGGATATCATTGATATTCTGGGAGATCGGGATGTGGTGGTCGCACGCGAAATAACCAAGATGTTTGAAGAACTGCTGAGGGGAAGGGTTTCGACGATTGTTGATACTCTACAGGGACGACAGCTGAAAGGGGAGATTGTTTTGCTTGTTGCTCCTTCAGCAGAAACCCTGACGGTTTGTGCCGATTCCGTCGCGGAATTGCTTCAGCGCTACCTCCTCTCCGAAGGGATGACGGTTAAGGACGCAGTGCGCAAGGTTGCCCAGGAAACCGGTGTTCCGAAGGGACAGGTATACGATCAGGCTCTACAACTCAAAGGGGACAAGTAATCCCCTGGCGTGGAAACTAGACTTGATCTTTGGCAATGTTGTTGTGAGCATAAAGACACAAAAAAACCCGCTATCAGCGGGCTTTTTTGTGACTTGCTATGTGTTCAGCTTACGCGCATTCACTGTAGCCACATACTCTACAGACTGAACAGCCACCTTCATGCTCAACGACTCCGCCACATTCCGGGCAGGCACCCCTATCAAAGGGTTTTTCTTCAAAGTCGACTTCGGAATCGCTCAGTCTCGTATGCGCCTGGATAGCTTTGGCAACCGCGTCGGCACAGGAGAGAACTTTGTTGCCGCCGAAACCGGATGTAGCATGGCACGAGATGCCCAATAGCTGCTTGATTACCTGGCGTGCCTGGACACCGCTCCGCCATGCGAGGGAAACCATGCGGCCAATGGCCTCACATTGGGAAGCGGCACATCCGCCGGCTTTTCCCATGGTGGTGAACAGTTCGAAAAGTCCTGAATCGTCCTCATTGACGGTGACATAGAGGGGGCCACAGCCGGTCTGCATCTGATAGGTCCACCCCTTCAGCGCTTTCGGTCTTTCCCGTTTGATGAGCTTTATCACTCTTTTGTCATCGACGGTTACCGGTTCAACATCCTTTTTTACAGTTGAGAGGACCTGCATGTCTCGTGAGCCGTCGCGGTAGATGGTGACGCCCTTACAGTCGAGCTTGTAGGCAAGCATGAAGACCTTTTCCACATCTTCATAGGTTGCGTCATTCGAGAAGTTAACCGTCTTGCTTACGGCATTATCGGTATGTTTCTGAAAAGCTGCTTGCATGTCGATATGGATTTCCGGGCTGATATCGTGGGCCGTGACGAAGACCCGGCGAACGTCTTCGGGTATCTCCTCCATGTCGTGAATGGTGCCGTGTTCGGCGATGCGCTGCATCAGTTCTTGCGAGTAAAAGCCCCGTTCCTTGGCAACTTTCTCGAAATGGGGATTTACCTCTACTAGAATATTATTGTCCAGCACCTGGCGGACGTAGGATACGGCGAAAAGGGGTTCGACTCCCGAGGATGAATTAGCGATGATGGAAATTGTTCCGGTCGGGGCAATGGTCGTAACGGTGGCATTTCTTATGGGTGTAGCCCCTGGTTTGTCGTATATCGAGCCGGTAAAGTTCGGAAATGATCCCCGTTCAACAGCCAATGCATGAGAAGCCGCATGACCTTCGTCGTTGATGAATTTCATAACTTTTTCGCCAAGAACTATGGCCTCATGCGAGTTATAGGGTACGCCCAGTGTGATGAGCATGTCTGCCCAGCCCATGACACCCAGGCCGACTTTCCGATTTCCGCGCGTCATTTCTTTGATCTGCGGTAGCGGGTAGTTGTTCGCTTCGATTACGTTATCGAGGAAGCGGACTGCGAGTTGGATAATCTCGGAAAGCTTTTCCCAAGCGACCTCCCCGTCCTTGACCATCTTTCCGAGGTTGATGGAGCCAAGGTTGCAGGATTCGAAGGGGAGGAGCGGCTGCTCTCCGCATGGATTTGTTGACTCGATCTCTCCGATGTGGGGTGTCGGGTTGTCCCTGTTCAAGCGATCCAAAAAGACGATTCCCGGCTCGCCATTGCTCCAGGCTTGTTTGACAACTCGATGAAAAACCTTTGCTGCATTCAATGAACCGACAACTTCGCCGCTTCTCGGGTTGAACAGGTCATATTCTTCGTCATGCTCAACCGCTTTCATGAAGGCTTCGGTCAAGCCGACCGAAATGTTGAAATTGTTGAGTTGGGTCTGGTCGGACTTGCACATGATGAAGTCCATGATGTCCGGATGGTCGACCCGCAGAATGCCCATGTTTGCACCACGACGGGTGCCGCCTTGCTTGATGGTTTCGGTGGCAATGTCAAAAACTCTCATGAAGGAGATTGGGCCGCTGGAGATGCCGGTTGTGGACATTACCACATCGTTTGCAGGACGCAGGCGAGAAAAGGAGAAACCGGTTCCTCCGCCAGATTTGTGGATCAGGGCGGTATGTTTTACAGCGTCGAATATATCGTCAATTGAGTCGTCAACGGGCAGGACAAAGCATGCTGAGAGCTGGCCCAATTCACGACCTGCATTCATAAGAGTCGGGGAGTTTGGGAGGAACTCGAACTTGACCATCATGTCATAGAACTTTTCCGTGAGAGCTGCTACGTCAGCATCCGGGGCAAAGTTCAGTTCAGCGGAGGCGATGGCGCGGGCTACCCGTTGAAACATTTTTTCAGGTTTTTCCAAAACCTTACCATCATGGTCACGTTTCAGGTAGCGTTTCTCCAGGACGGTGATCGCGTTCTTCGATAAGTGCAGCTGCTGAACGGAACTTTTTGTTTTTACCATGACGGCTCAATCCTCCTTATTACATCCAAGTGTATTCAGTTGATAACAAAAATATACCATATTATGTGTGACGATATGCAATAAACCACAAGATGTATGGGGTGTCAAGCGAATTAACTGAAAAAGTATAACCACTTGAAATGACATGATAACTACTGCGTAAGGACATTGGTAGCGAAAAACATGAAGAATGACGGCAAGGAATATCAATTTACAAATATCATTGAGTATGGTACGAATTTACTGGCTTAAACGGAAAGTTGACCCGGTGATTTATATCCTTCAGAATGTGATTACGTCATGATACCCTGCAGTTCATATATCAGGATTTTCCTTTGTTTTGCTTTTCTTCTCTGTGTCGGTTGCGGGCAAAGTCTGTTTCCCCTTGGAAACAATCATGGGGCTGTTCCTCAGCCAGCTGCTCTACGTCATAAATCTTCTCCTTCATTGCCATCGTTGCCTTCGCATCCTGAAAGAAAACCGGTTTGCTATGATACCGGTGCCGACTATACTGCTTCATATAATAATAGCGTCCTGAAAGAGGATGTTACTTTGAGCGGCAAGGTTTTGATCACCGGCGTTCTGACCATTGCTCCGCAGGCAACTCTGAATATAAGTCCGGGCACGGTAATTTCCTTTGTCCCTGACCTGAATGGTCATCTGGAGGGGGCACTTGTCGTTCAAGGACGAATTGCCGCCGTGGGGACAGCTGATAAAGCAATTGTTTTTAGCGCGGCAACATCGGACATAAATCAGGACTCGTGGCGGGGAATTGTGTTTCTCGGCAGTGAGAAAAACAATGTGCTTGAGTATTGTCGAATAGAGGGTGCAACCGTCGGGCTGGATTCTATCTTTTCGACGATCTCCTTGAAGAACACTTTTATCCTGTCTTGTCGAACCGGGGCTCGCCTCCAGGGATCTTTGTTTCAGTCACTTGGCGGCGGTGTCAGCGGTTCCGATCTGGGGTATGCCCTGAGTGACAGTGAGTCGTATCTCCGGGATGTTTCCTGTGCTGATAACATCATGGGTTTGTCTCAATCCCACGGATCCTTGAGTGTGAAGGATTCTTCCTTTTCGGGGAATACTACCTGTGCCCTGGAAGCTGTTGACGCGAAAATAAAAATAGTAGGTGCAACTTTTACAAAAAACGGAAACGGCCTTGCACTTACCCGCTCAGAGGGAACCGTTGAAGCCTGCAAAATTATTGAGAATCGTGAGTACGGTCTTCAGCTTGCTGATTCCAGAATGAAAATATTCGATAATCGTATTTTTATGAATACTGGTATCGGTATCATGTCTGATAACGGTAGATCGGCTGCCTGGGGCAACAACATTTCCCTGAATGGGCTCTATGATTTTTATAATGCCGGTTCCGATGACTTTCGAGCCATCGGTAACTGGTGGGGAGCGTCACCGGTGAGCGGTCAGAAAAGACGAATTTTTGACAAGGCCGTCGATCAGAGTCGCGGTTCAGTTCTTACGATTCCCGAACTAACTGCTCCACCAGTGGATATTTACTGACGCTGCTCGAATACAATTTCTCAGTATTGTTTAATCACAAGAAAGGATCCCATGAAAACTTTCGTGCTTGATACTAACGTTCTTCTCCATGACCCTCTGGCACTGTTTCGGTTCGAGGAGAACACCATCCTGATTCCGATAACCGTAATTGAGGAGATAGACCGCTTCAAAAAAGATATGAATGAAACCGGACGGAATGCCCGTCAGATATCAAGAATTCTCGATGAGTTGCGCCAGAAAGGTTCCCTTTCAGCCGGAATTACCCTTGAGAATGGTGGAAGTTTGAGGGTTGCGTTGCTTAACAACGAGATGCTTCGACATATCCCCTCAGAACTCAGTGATCAGAAGAGTGATAACCGGATTCTGGCCGTTGCTGTGGAAGCAAAAAGCGCGGCTGATCAGATGCCGGTAATCCTTGTTACTAAAGATACCAATCTACGCATCAAGGCTGACGCGATCGGGATTGATGCGCAGGATTACGAGTCGGATAAGGTTGATATCTCGGAACTTTATAGCGGTTTTAGCGAAATTGACGTTTCGCCGGAAATAGTGGATCGTTTTTACGGACAGGGTTGGGTTGACCCTACAGAAAACCTGTTGCCGAATCAATATGTTGTCATGCGTGATGTGTCGAATCCCTCACACAGTGCACTTGCTAAATACGTATCCGCCCAGCAAAAGCTAGTGCCGGTTATCAAAATTGGCAAAGAGGGGGTCTGGAGCATTCATCCCCGCAATCGTGAGCAGACATGTGCTCTGGATGCCTTGATGGACGATTCCATCAAGATTGTCACTCTTGTTGGCAAAGCCGGCACGGGAAAAACCCTTTTGGCAATTGCGGCCGGTCTCCAAAAAACTGCTGAAGAGAATGTCTATAATCGACTGCTCGTTTCCCGTCCGGTTTTCCCGATGGGCAAAGACCTCGGTTTTCTGCCGGGAGACATTGAGGAAAAACTGGCTCCGTGGATGCAACCTATTTTCGATAATGTCGAACTGCTCTTGAGCGGACACGAAGCAGAGAAACGCCATAGTAAGGGATATCGGGAGTTGATGGCTATGGGAATCATGGAAATAGAGCCTTTGACCTACATTCGAGGCCGATCCATACCGAACCAGTTCTTGATTGTGGATGAAGCACAAAATCTTACCCCTCATGAAATAAAGACAATTGTGACCAGGGCCGGGGAGGGTACCAAGGTCGTGCTCACCGGAGACCCGTACCAGATAGATAATCCCTATGTGGATTCTTCGAGTAATGGTTTAACCTACCTGGTCGAACGATTTAAAGGTCAAGAGATTTCCGCTCACATCACCATGATGAAGGGAGAGCGTTCTGCTCTTGCTGAACTTGCTGCAAACCTACTGTAGTGCCAGGTGGGGGTGTCTGAAAAAATAGGTATTTTTCTAAAGAGAGGTAGGGGGACATGGCGAACATGTCCCCCGTTGTTTTCATATGCGACTGCTTACCATTGAATCATCCTGTGATGAGACCTCAGCTGCTGTTGTACAAGACGGCGTAGAGGTTCTCTCAAACGTAATTGCTTCTCAGGAAGCCCTCCATGCTCTCTATGGAGGTGTTGTTCCCGAGATAGCTTCGCGCAAGCATCTGGAAGCGGTGACACCTGTCATTGAAGAGGCTCTGTCCCGGGCTTCGCTCACTCTTGACTCAATTGAAGGGGTAGCTGTAACGCAAGGCCCCGGTCTTGCTGGTGCACTTCTGGTCGGAATCTCGGTGGCAAAGGCGCTGGCGTATGCGCGGAATATTCCGCTCGTTGGCATTCATCATATCGAGGGTCACCTTTTTGCCGTCTTTCTCGAAAACCCCGTGCCATTTCCCTTTGTAGCCCTGGTGGTCTCGGGTGGTCATACTCACCTGTACCGCGTGGACGGCTTCGCAAGGTACCAGACGCTTGGTCAAACTCGTGATGATGCTGCAGGCGAAGCATTTGACAAGGTTGCAAAGATCCTTGGTCTGCCATACCCCGGGGGGGCTTTAATCGATAAGCTGGCCACAGGCGGGGACCCTAAAACGATTAGGTTTCCACGGCCTCTCCTCCATGATGGTAGTTATAATTTCAGTTTCAGTGGACTCAAGACCTCTGTCATGCAATTCGTGCGGAAGAATCCCGAATCGGTTGAGGAAAGGGCACTGCCTGATCTCTGCGCGTCATTCCAGGCCGCGGTGTGCGATGTCCTGGTGGAAAAAACCAAAGCTGCCTTATGTGATACCGGTATTGATCGCCTTGTTGTTGCTGGTGGGGTTGCCTGCAATAGCGGCCTTCGCACGGCAATGGGAAAACTTGCCCAGGAGACCGGGGTAAAGCTTTTTATTCCATCTCCTATTCTGTGCACAGATAACGCCGCGATGCTGGCCGTACCGGCTGAATATTATTTGAGTAACGGAATTCGCAGCGGATTACAGCTCGATGCGAAGACTGTCTGGTCTCTTGATTCACTTGCTGAAAGAGTACAGGACTAATTTTATGGGAAACATCCGTGCAAAAAAAGCCCTTGGTCAGAATTTTCTCGTTGATGGGAATGTCATTGACAATATTATCAAAGCTGCAAATGTCGGAGCGGATGAAAATGTTCTCGAGGTGGGGCCGGGCCGAGGTGCCTTGACAGCTCTTCTTGCTGAAAAAGCTGCCCAGGTTGTTGCCGTCGAATGGGATCGTGAACTAGTTCCGCTCTTAAGAGAAGGGGTTGGTTCCCAGGAGACTGTTGAGGTCGTTCATGGTGATATCCTTCGTGTGGATCTGCCAGGCTTGCTTATCCCTGTTCGGCAAGGGAGCTGGAAAGTAGTGGCAAATCTTCCCTACAATATTTCCTCTCAGGTGCTATTCAAATTCATCGAAAATCGCCCGCTATTTTCCGAATTAATTCTCATGCTCCAAAAGGAAGTCGGGGAAAGGCTTCTTGCTTCTCCCTCCACGAAAGAATATGGCATTCTGACGGTCTTGTGTCGACTTGTCTTTGATATTGAAAAAGTGTTTCTGGTGAAACCTACCTCATTTCGGCCAATTCCGAAAGTGGATTCGCTTGTGCTCCGTTTTCGGGTTCTTCCTGCTAATCGCCTTGACGTTGGTGACGAAAAGTTGTTTCGAATCATTGTAAAGGCGTCTTTTTCCCAGCGACGCAAGACATTATGGAACTGTTTGAAATCCATTGATATGTTGTCTGAATCAGGGGTGCTTGAGCAGGTATTTGAACAGTCCGGCATCGACAAAGTGCGTCGCGGTGAGACGCTTTCGCTCCAGGAATTTGCCAGCTTGACCAAAACTGTTGTGCAGTTACGAAATGGTGGGTCTTTCAAGCAGTAACGCATGCTGCATGAGCTTGCGTAAACAATGGCCAGGCAGACTCGGTTATGTGATTTAGAAATCAAGTGAGGTGCTTGTTTTTATCTGTCCATGAACTGAGTACTGAAACTGTGTTTGCAGGAAAAATTAGTAAACATTCAAGTTCTCGTTTGACTTGGAGTGAGTTATAGTATATAGAACGACTGTGTGATCGTAGCGATGATGTTGCTCCTGTCCACCTTCTTTGTTGTAAATTCCAAATATTTGTGGCTGTCATTGTTCGTAAATCCAGTCCAAGAAAACGAGAGCACTGCAGATGCGGACGAAAACAAAAATTAATCCGGTTACTGGCCCTGTGAAAAAAGGAGTGAAGACTTCTGTCTCCACTTTTGGCGGTTTGAATGTTTTTTTTGATGATGTGCCTGTCTCCATTGCATGGGAGAGTCAGAAGGCCCGACTATTGTTCTGTTGCCTTCTTGTGACATGCGATCAATGGGTGCATCGCCAAAAGATTATAGAAGCGGTCTGGCCTGGCTGCACGTATGCTTCTGGCGAAAAGAATTTTAAGACGACTTTGAGCCGCTTGCGGAAATCATTTTCCACCGCTCATGGGATTACCCCGGTTCTCGCCCAAGGTGAAGCCATCCGGTTGAATCATATGGATGTCTCAACCGATGCCAGTCATTTCAAGAGTAATGCGACCCAGGGAATTAAGCTTCTGGTGCGGGGGGAGATTAAGGCAGCCAGAACTTATCTGGAAGTAGCTCAGGATCTATATCTTGGAGATTTTTTGCCGGAAGAACCTCATAACAGTTTCATTACATCGGCACGTCTTGATTATGCCGATACCTATACATCTGTAATCAAGTCACTCGAGAAAAGTTATCTTCTTGAAGGTAACTTGGATGCTCTGGAAGTTTTTTCCCTGCTAAAAACCGTTCCCACGACGAACCTTCCTAATGAATGATGCGTCAGTTTTGGCGCCTCCTCTTATGTCCTCCAATCGGTGCGTTTGCATAGGGGGAGAGTGGTTTTCCCCGACACCTTTCAACGCTTGACAGTAGCTTTCTTTTTTTAAGCTTTGTCGATGTGTTGTGGGACTTCTTTATTCCTTGAAGACAACCGATATTTTAAGTATACTCAATAAGTTTTCGTACAATCTTTGCATTATGGAACGGAGGACTCCCTGTGATTGATTTTCTTGGTGACTGGAAAAGAACCAGCTATTGCGGCATGCTGACCGCTGAAGACATAGGAAAAGAAGTCGTGTTAATGGGTTGGGCAATGAGACGCCGTGATCATGGTGGCCTTATTTTTGTGGATTTGCGTGACCGGGAAGGGCTTGCACAGATTGTTTTTGATCCTGAAATAAAAGAAGAGGCTCACCGAAAGGCTGAAGGGATCAGGAATGAATTCGTGCTTGCGGTCAAAGGAAAAGTTGCTCCGCGCCCTGAAGGGACCGTCAACACTTCCTTGAAGACTGGTGAGGTGGAGATTATTGTTTCGGAATGCAAAATACTGAATCGATCAAAGGCTCTTCCCTTCACTCTTGATGAGCATGTTGATGTTGCAGAAAATATCCGACTTAAATACCGTTACCTTGATCTTCGGCGTCCCGGTTTACAGAAAAACCTTCTTCTCCGGTCAAAGGTAACCGAAATAACTCGCGAGTACCTCTCCAGGACTGGTTTTGTTGAGATTGAGACGCCGTACCTCTCGAAGTCCTCGCCCGAAGGTGCGCGCGATTTTCTGGTGCCTTCGCGAATGACCCCGGGTCATTTTTATGCTTTGCCGCAATCACCACAACTCTATAAGCAGATTCTTATGGTTTCCGGTTTTGACCGCTACTATCAAATCGTTCGCTGTTTTCGGGATGAAGACCTGCGTGCCGATCGGCAGCCTGAGTTTACGCAGATTGACTGTGAAATGTCCTTTGTTGACAGGGAAGATGTTATCTCAATCATGGAGACACTGATTGCGAAGATATTTAGTGAAGCAAAAGGTGTTGAGGTTGAATGTCCCATGGCTCGAATGACTTATAGTGAAGCGATTCGGCGTTTTGGTGTGGACAATCCTGATACCCGTTTTGGTCTAGAGTTGGTGGAGCTTTCAGAAATCGTTGGCTCATCGGGGTTCAAAGTTTTTGCGGATGTGGTTGCTTCCGGAGGTATTGTAAAAGGAATTAATGCCAAAGGATGTTCCGGTCTGTCGCGAAAAGAGATTGATGAACTTACCGAGTTTGTCAAAATTTATGGTGCTAAGGGCCTTGCCTATGTGAAAATGACGGCCGACGGGTGGCAATCTCCCATTGCAAAATTCTTCACAGAGGATGAAATCACGTCCCTTAACGCAGCATTCATTGCGGAGGAGGGTGATCTTCTCCTCTTTGTCGCAGACAGACCAAAGGTCGTAAACGACTCTTTGGGCAGGCTGAGGAATCGGCTGGCGCAGATCTTGAAGCTTACTGATAACGATATCTACCGGTTTGTCTGGATAACTGATTTCCCACTACTTGAGTGGGATGACGAAGAGAAAAGGTGGGTTGCAGTCCATCATCCCTTTACCGCGCCTCTAGATGAAGATATCCCCTATCTTGACTCAGACCCGGGACGCTGTCGTGCTAAAGCTTATGACTTGGTGCTGAATGGTAACGAAATTCAGGACCAGGTCGTAAGCTTTGGCATGACATGGTCCCGGGTCTGAATCAAGATAGGGGATATCTTCATCTGAAGGGCGGTAAAGGGATGATGGACTGCAACCCACCTCTTCTCTTCGTCATCCCACTCAAGTAGTGGGAAATCAGTTATCCAGACAAACCTGTAGGTATCGTTATCCGTAAGCTTCAAGATCTGCGACAGCCGACTCCTCAGCCTGCCCAAAGAGTCGTTTACGACCTTTGGTCTGTCTGCGACAAAGAGGAGAAGATCACCCTCCTCCGCAATGAATGCTGCGTTAAGGGTCGCGATTTCATCCTCTGTGAAGAATTTTGCAATGGGAGATTGCCACCCGTCGGCCGTCATTTTCACATAGGCAAGGCCCTTAGCACCATAAATCTTGACAAACTCGGTAAGTTCGTCAATCTCTTTTCGCGACAGACCGGAACATCCTTTGGCATTAATTCCTTTTACAATACCTCCGGAAGCAACCACATCCGCAAAAACTTTGAACCCCGATGAGCCAACGATTTCTGAAAGCTCCACCAACTCTAGACCAAAACGAATATCAGGATTGTCCACACCAAAACGCCGAATCGCCTCACTGTAAGTCATTCGAGCCATGGGACATTCAACCTCAACACCTTTTGCTTCACTAAATATCTTCGCAATCAGTGTCTCCATGATTGAGATAACATCTTCCCTGTCAACAAAGGACATTTCACAGTCAATCTGCGTAAACTCAGGCTGCCGATCGGCACGCAGGTCTTCATCCCGAAAACAGCGAACGATTTGATAGTAGCGGTCAAAACCGGAAACCATAGTACTCTGCTTATAGAGTTGTGGTGATTGCGGCAAAGCATAAAAATGACCCGGGGTCATTCGCGAAGGAACCAGAAAATCGCGCGCACCTTCGGGCGAGGACTTCGAGAGATAGGGCGTCTCAATCTCAACAAAACCAGTCTTGGAGAGGTACTCGCGAGATTATTTCGGTTACCTTTGACCGGAGAAGAAGGTTTTTCTGTAAACCGGGACGCCGAAGATCAAGGTAACGGTATTTAAGTCGGATATTTTCTGCAACATCAACATGCTCATCAAGAGTGAAGGGTAGAGCCTTTGATCGATTCAGTATTTTGCATTCCGAAACAATAATCTCCACCTCACCAGTCTTCAAGGAAGTGTTGACGGTCCCTTCAGGGCGCGGAGCAACTTTTCCTTTGACCGCAAGTACGAATTCATTCCTGATCCCTTCAGCCTTTCGGTGAGCCTCTTCTTTTATTTCAGGATCAAAAACAATCTGTGCAAGCCCTTCCCGGTCACGCAAATCACAAAAATAAGGCCACCATGATCACGGCGTCTCATTGCCCAGCCCATTAACACTACTTCTTTTCCTATGTTTTCAGCGGTCAGCATGCCGCAATAGCTGGTTCTTTTGAGTCACCAAGAAAATCAATCACAGGGAGTCCTCCGTTCCATAATGCAAAGATTGTATGAAAACTTATTGAGTATACTTAAAATATCGGTTGTCTTCAAGGAATAAAGAAGTCCCACAACACATCAACAAAGCTTGAAAGAGAAAGCTACTGTCAAGCGTTGAAAGGTGTCGGGGAAAACCACTCTCCCCTCATGCAAACGAAACGCAGCGATTGGAGGACATAAGAGAAGGTGCCAAAACTGACGCATCATTCATTAGGCAGGGTCATCGTGGGAACGGTTTTTAGCAGGGAAAAACTTCCAGCGCATCCAAGTTACCTTCAAGGAGATAACTTTTTCGAGTGACTTGATTACAGAGGTATAGGTATCGGCATAATCAAGACGTGCCGATGTAATGAAACTGTTATGAGGTTCTTCCGGCAAAAAATCTCCAAGATATAGATCCTGAGCTACTTCCAGATAAGTTCTAGCGGCCTTAATCTCCCCCCGCACCAGGAGCTTAATACCCGGGGTCGCATTACTCTTGAAATGACTGGCATCGGTTGAGACATCCATATGATTCAACCGGATGGCTTCACCTTGGGCGAGAACCGGGTAATCCCATGAGCGGTGGAAAATGATTTCCGCAAGCGGCTCAAAGTCGTCTTAAAATTCTTTTCGCCAGAAGCATACGTGCAGCCAGGCCAGACCGCTTCTATAATCTTTTGGCGATGCACCCATTGATCGCATGTTACAAGAAGGCAACAGAACAATAGTCGGGCCTTCTGACTCTCCCATGCAATTGAGACAGGCACATCATCAAAAAAAACATTCAAACCGCCAAAAGTGGAGACAGAAGTCTTCACTCCTTTTTTCACAGGGCCAGTAACCGGATTATTTTTTGTTTTCGTCCGCATCTGCAGTGCTCTCGTTTTCTTGGACTGGAATTACGAACAATGACAGCCACAAATATTTGGAATTTACAACAAAGAAGGTGGACAGGAGCAACATCATCGCTACGATCACACTGTCGTTCTATATACTATAACTCACTCCAAGTCAAACGAGAACTTGAATGTTTACTAATTTTTCCTGCAAACACAGTTTCAGTACTCAGCTCATGGACAGACAAAAACAAGCACCTCACGTAATTTCTAAATCACATAACCGAGCCTGTCTGGCCATTGTTACGCAAGCTCATGCAGCATGCGTTACTGCTTGAAAGCCCCATCATTTTGTAACTGGACAACAGTCTTGGTCAAGCTGGCAAATTCTTGAAGCGAAAGCGTCTCACCGCGACGCACTTTGTCGATGCCGGACTGTTCAAATACCTGCTCAAGCAGCCCTGATTCAGACAACATATCAATGGATTTCAAACAGTTCCATAATGTCTTGCGTCGCTGGGAAAAAGACGCCTTTACAATGATTCGAAACAACTTTTCGTCACCAACGTCAAGGCGATTAGCAGGAAGAACCCGAAAACGGAGCACAAGCGAATCCACTTTCGGAATTGGCCGGAATGAGGCAGGTTTCACCAGAAACACTTTTTCAATATCAAAGACAAGTCGACACAAGACCGTCAGAATGCCATATTCTTTCGTGGAGGGAGAAGCAAGAAGCCTTTCCCCAACTTCCTTTTGGAGCATGAAAATTAATTCGGAAAATAGCGGGCGATTTTCGATGAATTTGAATAGCACCTGAGAGGAAATATTGTAGGGAAGATTTGCCACCACTTTTCATCTCCCTTGCCGAACAGGGGTAAGCAAGCCTGGCAGATCCACACGAAGGATATCACCATGAACGACCTCAACAGTCTCCTGGGAACCAACCCCTTCTCTTAAGAGCGGAACTAGTTCACGATCCCATTCGACGGCAACAATCTGGGCAGCTTTTTCAGCAAGAAGAGCTGTCAAGGCGCCTCGGCCCGGCCCCACCTCGAGAACATTTTCATCCGCTCCGACATTTGCAGCTTTGATAATATTGTCAATGACATTCCCATCAACGAGAAAATTCTGACCAAGGGCTTTTTTTGCACGGATGTTTCCCATAAAATTAGTCCTGTACTCTTTCAGCAAGTGAATCAAGAGACCAGACAGTCTTCGCGTCGAGCTGTAATCCGCTGCGAATTCCGTTACTCAAATAATAATCAGCCGGTACGGCCAGCATCGCGGCGTTATCTGTGCACAGAATAGGAGATGGAATAAAAAGCTTTACCCCGGTCTCCTGGGGCAAGTTTTCCCATTGCCCGTGCGAAGGCCGCTATTCAGGCGGAACCCCACCGGCAACAACAAGGCAATGCAAGGCTGCGTATCACGTAAGGCAGCTTTGGTTTCCACCAGGACATCGCACACCGCGGCCTGGAATGACACGCAGGAGTTCAGGCAGTGCCTTTTCTCAACCGATTTCAGGATTCTTCCGCACGAATTGCATGACAGAGGGTCTTGAGGCCGCTGAACTGAAATTATAACT
>CAVQWZ010000006.1:0-79292 GCA_963717775.1 uncultured delta proteobacterium | reverse complement strand
CTGGAGATGCCCATTGAGGATTCTCCGGTTGACACCCTGAGGGCCATCGAACTCATGGTGAGCCGGGGGGTCAGTGTCATCGTTGTGATGGGCGGGGATGGAACCCATCGTCTCGTAGCAAAAAAATGCGGGACAGTTCCGCTTGTTACTCTTTCTACCGGAACCAACAATGCGTTTCCCGAGATCAGGGAAGCAACCGTTGCCGGACTGGCAGCTGGACTGGTGGCGATGGAAAAGGTAACGGTCAGTGATGTCTGTTCGAGAAGCAAGATCCTCCATGTGGACAAAAACGGGGTAATTGAAGATGTTGCCCTGGTTGATCTTTGTCTCACTTCTGCCTGTTGGGTGGGGACGAAAGCCCTTTGGCAAGCGGAATGCCTCAAGGAACTCTTTGTGACCTTTGCCGAGTCGGATGCGGTTGGGCTTTCATCAATTGCCGGACTTGTCCGCCCGGTGAGCCGCTGCGCTCCCTATGGTCTGCGTTTGGAGCTTGTTCCGCCGGGAGAGGGGATGATGACGGTGACTGCGCCCATTGCCCCGGGGTTGATGGCGCCTATCGGGATTGCCAGTATGAAGGAAATTCGTCGCATGGAGGTACAGACGATCGAGTCAACTTCCGGGACACTTGCGCTCGATGGGGAGCGCGAGATCGAGTTTGGTGAAAACGACAGGCTGAAGGTGTGGCTGGAAACAAACGGGCCGCTTATCGTGAATATTTCAAAAGCCCTGGATCAGGCGGTCAGAAATCGTGTGTTTGTGGAGTTCCAGATGCAGGGACACTGTTATGACCTCGGAAATGGGAAGGGCTCGAGTCAATCTATAGCAGAAGGAGGAGTATCTAAATGAAAGAAACGAGAGCAGTACGATATAAAAAGGAGGAAACGAGATGAGTGAGCTGAAGAAAGCGGATCTTCTGAAGGCGTATCGGATCATGAAAGAGATTCGAGAGTTTGAAGAGCGACTGCATGTGGAATTTGCAACGGGGAAGATTCCTGGATTTGTGCATCTGTATGCGGGTGAGGAAGCGGTAGCGACGGGTGTGTGCATGCACCTGAACGATGAAGACCGGATCTCGAGTACGCATCGTGGTCATGGCCACTGCATCGCCAAGGGCGTGGACATCATCGGGATGATGGCTGAGATTTACGGCAAGAAGACCGGAACCTGCTGCGGTAAGGGCGGATCCATGCATATAGCCGACCTGGAAAAGGGGATGCTGGGAGCGAACGGGATCGTCGGCGCCGGACCTCCTCTGGTCTGCGGAGCAGCGCTCGCGGCCAAGTACAAAGGAACCAATGGCGTCGGGGTAGCATTTTTCGGCGACGGCGCATCGAACCAGGGCACAATTCTGGAGAGCATGAACCTGGCCAATGTCTGGAACCTGCCGGTGATCTTCCTGGCCGAGAACAACGGCTATGCGGAATCCACCGGAGTAAAATACAACGTGCCGACGCCGAACATCGCCGACCGTGCCGCGGGCTTTGGCATGCCGGGCGTAACGGTAGACGGCAATGACTTCTTTGCCGTGTATGAGGCAGCCGGTGAAGCGATCAACCGTGCCCGTGAGGGGAGTGGTCCGACCCTTCTCGAGTGCAAGACCAATCGTTTCTTTGGTCACTTCGAAGGTGACGCCATGACCTATAAAGCTCCTGGCGAAGTGAAGAAGCAGCGTGAAGAAAATGATTGTCTGAAGATATTCTCGGCCAAGGTGATCTCGGCCGGCCTGGTAACGGCAGCGGAGTTGGAAGCGATCGACCGGGAAGTTGCCGCGCTGATAAACGAAGCAGTGGAAAAGGCCGTGGCGGCACCGAAACCGACCGAGGCGGATCTTCTGACTGACGTCTACGTAAAGTACCCAGAAAAGAGCTTATTATGTCGAGAAAATTTCGTATAAAGACGCAATTAATGAAGCGCTCTCCGAGAGATGGAGCGGGATAGATCCAGTGTTCGCTGGGCTGCTGGACAATGCCGGCGGTCCTAGGTACCGAAGGCGCACAAGGATGCCTGGGGTGGGGGTTCTGGGAGTAACCAAGGGCCTCTACGAAAAATTCGGTGACCGGGTCATGGATACGCCGATCTCCGAGGCAGCCTATATCGGTTCGGCAGTGGGTGCAGCAGCCTGCGGACTGCGTCCGGTGGTCGAGATGATGTTCGTTGACTTTCTGGGGGTCTGTTTCGACCAGATGATGAACCAGGCGGCAAAATTCCGCTACATGTTCGGCGGCAAATCGGTAACCCCGGTGGTTATGCGGACCATGTACGGCGGCGGCTTCCGCGCCGCAGCCCAGCACTCGCAGGTACTGTACAACATCCTGGCGCACATCCCTGGTTTGAAGGTAGTGGTGCCGTCCACACCGTACGATGCGAAGGGCCTTCTGATCGAGTGTATCCGCGACACGACCCGGTAATCTTCCTTGAGCACAAGGCGCTGTATGCCATGAAGGGTGAAGTGCCGGAAGAGAGCTACACGATCCCCTTTGGCGAGGCAAATGTAGTACGAGAAGGAAAAGACCTGACCATCGTGGCCCTGGGCCGCATGGTGCACATGGCGAACGAGGCAGCGGCAAGCCTTGCCAAGACAGGCGTAGAGGTTGAGATCATCGATCGCGGACCATCTCGCCCATGGACTGGCCGACGATCCTGAAGAGCGTGGAGAAGACCGGCAAGCTGGTGGTTGTAGACGAAGCGAATCCGCGCTGCAGCATGGCGACAGACATCTCGGCAAAGGTAGCGCAGGACGCATTCAAGTCGCTGACCGCACCGATCAAGATGGTACGCACCGCATACGCCGCCGCCGTTCTCTGATGTGCTGGAAGATTTTTATATCCCCAATGCGGCAAAATCGAAGCGGCTGTGAGGTCCATCCTCTGAGACGGATTGGAGAGCACCACCACGCATGTGAAGTTACTTGACTAAAATATGGATCATCGATCAAAAAGCGTGACGGTGCCCTGTCCTTGTTTGGAGAGGGTGCCGTCACGAAAGATAATACCAACATTGTTCATTCCTAAAGGAATTTTACCATACATAACATCGAAAATAGCACGGTGCTGCTTTATCGAGGCATCGTTGTCGATAGGATACTCCGGAACATCTCTCTTGGCCGAGGTCCAGGAGATGATCTGGACTGGTGATGCTTTAACGTGGAAATATACCCATACAATAAATACAAAAAGAAAAGAGGTCAGACGATGAGTACGAAACTGCAGGAACTTACCATGCCCAAATGGGGGCTCACCATGGAAGAAGGTACCCTGGTGAAGTGGATGGTGGAAGTTGGTGATGCGATCAACCCTGGCATGGAACTCGCCGAGGTGGAAACTGACAAGATCGTCAATGTCATGGAGGCAACCCAGTCCGGGGTGCTGCAGAGAAAGGTGGCAGAAGAAAGTGATGTACTGCCCGTTGGGGCTCTGCTCGGTGTTGTCGGTGACGGTTCAGCCACAGACGCTGATATTGATGAATTTATTGCAGCCTTTAGTGCTGGGGAATCTGCAGCAGAAGAGAGTGGCGAGGTGCCCGCTGCAGCTGAGGCTCCGGCTGGTATCTTCGAAATCACTATGCCCAAATGGGGCCTCACCATGGAAGAGGGGACCCTGGTGAAATGGATGGTCGAAGTGGGCGCAACCGTTAGCCCTGCTATGGAGTTGGCTGAGGTTGAGACAGACAAGATTGTCAATGTTCTTGAGAATCTTCACCCAGGGGTACTTCGTCGCGTTGTGGCTGAAGAAGGTGACGTCCTCCCGGTCGGCGCTCTGCTCGGTATTATTGCAGCGGCAGACATTTCCGATGAAGCGATCGATGCCTTCATTGCCGTGGAGGCTCCAGTAAGTCGGAGGAATGTTCCTGCTCCTGTACGGCGGAAGAAGAAAATGCAGAGCCTGCGGCTGCGGCAGAAACTCCTGCCGAAGTGTCAGTTCCGGTAGCCGGAATGAGAGCTGCCATCGCCAAGACAGTCAGCACCTCCTGGTCAAACATACCCCATTACATGGTCACCATTGCCATTGATATGCAAAAAGCTGATGCACTGTCCCGCAAGATCAAGGAGTCGGGTACCAAGGTTTCCATCAACGACATGATCATCAAGGCATCGGCAGCAGCATTGCAGGAATCTTCCACTCATGAACGCTTCATTTGCCGACAAAAACATCATCATGCATCGTGATGCCAATATTGCAGTGGCAATTGGTCTCGATGAAGGCGTCGTGATGCCGGTCGTCAAAAACTGCCAGACCCTTTCACTCCAGGAGATCGGTGCCAAGAGCCGCGAGTTGGTAGCTCTGGCCAAAGAAGGCAAGCTGGGCAAAGAAGAAATGGCCGGCGGTACCTTTGCCATTTCCAATATGGGAATGCTCGGCGTCGAGAGCTTTGTTGCCATCGTTCCGCCGGTCATGTCTGCCATTCTGGCCATCGGAATGGTGAAGGACGAGCCGGTGGTAAAAGATGGAAAGATCGAGGTTGCTCGCCTGATGCGCGTGACGATTTCCGCGGATCACCGGGTTCATGACGGTGCTTATGCTGCGAAGTTTCTCGGCAAGCTGAAAGAGATCCTCGAACAGCCGGAATCACTGCAGGCCTGATCATCCTTGTCACGGTACGCACAGTATATTTATCGTTTCGTTTAAAGGGGCAGCATCGCATTCAGGACCACCCTGAACCTGCTCCATCTGCAGTGGGGTTGTTGATACCTCCTCTGGCAATTCCACTGCATATTTTCCCCGTTCCCTCAGTGCAGAAGGGCCGACTGCGTCAGTTATGGTGTCTTTCCGCTGCACGAGAGAAAAGCCTGAGGAGGCAGTGACCTAAATGAAAGAAACGAGAGCAGTACGATATAAAAAGGAGGAAACGAGATGAGTGAGCTGAAGAAAGAGGATCTTCTGAAGGCGTATCGGATCATGAAAGAGATTCGAGAGTTTGAAGAGCGACTGCATGTGGAATTTGCGACGGGGAAGATTCCTGGATTTGTGCATCTGTATGCGGGCGAGGAAGCGGTAGCGACGGCTGTGTGTATGCACCTGAACGATGAAGACCGGATCTCGAGCACACACCGTGGTCATGGGCACTGCATTGCCAAGGGCGTGGACATCATCGGGATGATGGCGGAGATCTACGGCAAGAAGACCGGGACCTGTTGCGGTAAGGGCGGATCCATGCATATAGCCGACCTGGAAAAGGGGATGCTGGGAGCGAACGGGATCGTCGGCGCCGGACCTCCTCTGGTCTGCGGAGCAGCGCTTGCGGCCAAGTACAAAGGAACCAATGGCGTCGGGGTAGCATTTTTCGGAGATGGCGCATCGAACCAGGGCACAATTCTGGAGAGCATGAACCTGGCCAATGTCTGGAACCTGCCGGTAATCTTCCTGGCCGAGAACAACGGCTATGCGGAATCAACCGGGGGAAAGTACAACGTGCCGACGCCAAACATCGCTGATCGTGCCGCGGGCTTTGGTATGCCGGGTGTAAAGGTAGACGGCAATGACTTCTTTGCGGGTATGAGGCAGCTGGCGAAGCGATCAGCCGTGCCCGTGAGGGAAGTGGTCCGACCCTTCTCGAGTGTAAGACCAATCGTTTCTTTGGTCACTTCGAAGGTGACGCCATGACCTATAAAGCTCCTGGCGAAGTGAAGAAGCAGCGTGAAGAAAATGATTGTCTGAAGATATTCTCGGCCAAGGTGATCTCGGCCGGCCTGGTAACGGCAGCGGAGTTGGAAGCGATCGACCGGGAAGTTGCCGCGCTGATAAACGAAGCAGTGGAAAAGGCCGTGGCGGCACCGAAACCGACCGAGGCGGATCTTCTGACTGACGTCTACGTAAAGTACTGAGAAAGGAGCTGATCAATGTCGAGAAAAATTTCGTATAAAGACGCAATTAATGAAGCGCTCTCCCAAGAGATGGAGCGGGATAAATCAGTGTTCGTCATGGGCCTGGACAACGCCGGCGGTCGTGGTACCGAAGGCGAAAAAGATGCCTGGGGTGGCGTTCTGGGAGTAACCAAGGGGCTCTACGAAAAATTCGGTGACCGGGTCATGGATACGCCGATCTCCGAGGCTGCCTATATCGGGTCGGCAGTAGGTGCTGCAGCCTGCGGACTGCGTCCGGTGGTTGAGATGATGTTCGTCGACTTTCTGGGGGTCTGTTTCGACCAGATGATGAACCAGGCGGCGAAGTTTCGCTATATGTTCGGCGGCAAGTCGGTAACCCCGGTGGTGATGCGGACCATGTACGGCGGCGGCTTCCGCGCCGCAGCACAGCACTCGCAGGTACTGTACAACATCCTGGCACACATCCCTGGTTTGAAGGTAGTGGTACCATCCACCCCGTATGATGCGAAGGGCCTGCTGATCGAGTGCATCCGCGACAACGATCCGGTAATTTTCCTTGAGCACAAGGCGCTGTATGGCATGAAGGGAGAAGTTCCGGAAGAGAGCTACACCATACCGTTCGGCCAGGCGAACATCGTCCGTGAAGGGAAAGACCTGACCATCGTGGCCCTTGGGCGGATGGTGCACATGGCGAACCAGGCAGCAGCAAGTCTGGCCAAGACAGGTGTAGAGGTTGAGATCATCGATCCTCGGACCATATCACCCATGGATTGGCCGACGATCCTGAAGAGCGTGGAGAAGACCGGCAAGCTGGTGGTGGTAGACGAAGCGAATCCGCGCTGCAGCATGGCGACAGACATCTCGGCAAAGGTAGCGCAGGATGCATTCAAGGCGCTGACCGCACCGATCAGGATGGTGACGGCACCGCATACACCGCCGCCGTTCTCTGATGTGCTGGAAGATTTTTATATCCCCAATGCTGCAAAAATCGAAGCCGCTGTACGGTCCATTCTGTAACTAATCATGGCCGGCGGGAGACGTATGCGTCTCCCGCCAGTCATGATGTGACGGAGTAAAATATGCACCAACAGAAGCAACAGACAAGCTTGAAAGAAGCGAAAAGCCCAGTCGGGGCGGAAAGTGCGCCGAAATCTGAAAAAAACGCCAAGCCGGAATGGCTCAAGGCACGCTACTCGTGTTGCCCCGAAGTAGACCGGATCAGGCAGATACTGCGGAGCAACAAGCTCCATACTGTCTGCGAGGAAGCCACCTGCCCGAATATCGGCGAGTGCTACAAGCAGGGAACCGCGACGTTTCTTATCCTCGGCGATACCTGCACCAGGAATTGCCCGTTTTGCAACGTGACTCACGGAATCCCCGTGGCTCCGGACGTGAATGAACCGGAAAACCTGGCCCGGGCGGTGGCAGCCATGGGCCTGCGGTATGTCGTGATAACCTCGGTCACCAGGGATGATCTTCCTGATGGCGGATCCGGACAGTATGCAGAGACTATTGCGTCAATCCGGAGCCAGGACCCGATCATTCAAATAGAAATTTTGGTCCCCGATTTCAGGGGCAGTGAGGAACGGGCACTAAAGAGGCTCGCCATCGATCCCCCGGATGTTTTCAATCATAACCTGGAAACCGTTAGCAGACTGTATCCGACGGTGCGTCCCGAAGCCGATTACGCGGCTTCACTGGCCCTACTGCGCCACTACAAGGAGCTGAGCCCGTCGTTGCCCACCAAATCGGGCATCATGCTCGGCTTCGGCGAAACCCAGGAAGAGGTCTATGGCTCAATGCAGGATCTTAGGAACAACCACTGCGATATGCTTACTTTGGGTCAGTATCTACGCCCAAGCAGTCGGCATCTCCCGGTTGCGCGCTATGTGTTACCGGAAGAGTTTGACAGCTATCGCGAGGTGGGGCTCAGCATGGGATTCAGCCATGTCGAGGCAGGGCCGTTGGTCCGATCCTCCTACCACGCAGCTGAACAGGCACAACAGACTGTCAACTGAGAAGACTCCCGATACGTGGGTCCCAGATCACGACCCATCCCGGTTGATCATATAATGGCATGATTCTCTGGTATCAACTAGAGGCGTACGCCTGCTCTGATACAGACATAAAAAAATCAAATCACAACAGAAGAGGTGAAGCAGATGAGTGAAGAAATATTTGATCTGATCGTACTTGGCGCGGGCCCGGGTGGTTATGTGGCCTCAATACGCGCTTCACAATTGGGAATGAAGGTGCTGGTCGTGGAACCGCGAGGCACGATGGGCGGCGTCTGTCTCAACGAGGGCTGTATTCCCAGCAAGGCCCTGCTGGACTCCAGTGAACACTTTGCCATGGCACGAGACAAGTTTGCCGGGCATGGCATCGATATAAATCCGCCGACCATGAATGTCCCGCGGATGGTGGCACGCAAGGACGACGTTGTAAAAAAACTTACCGACGGGATTGCCTATCTCTTCAAGAAAAACAAGGTTCAGGTCTTGAAGGGCAGTGGCAAGTTGACCGCCCCGCAAGGAGATGGCATGCAGCGGGTTGAGGTTTGCCAGGCTGATTCGACAACGATCGTCACCGGCAAACGTGTTCTCCTTGCTACCGGCAGTATCCCTGTGGAAGTGCCGAGCCTGCCCTTTGACGGGGAAATCTTTGTCAGTTCGAAAGAAGCCTTGTGCTTCAGTACTGTTCCCGAACATCTGGTGATAGTTGGCGCTGGGTACATTGGTCTGGAGTTGGGTTCTGTCTGGAGGCGGCTTGGCGCGAAAGTTACCGTCATCGAGATGATGCCGAAAATGCTCCCCTTTACCGATAGCGAAGTGACGGACGCCCTGATGAAGATCCTGAAGAAGCAGGGCTTTGAATTCCGGATGGGCACCCAGGTGACCGGAATGGAAAAGAAAAACGGGCAGGCTATACTTTCATTGAAAGCGGGAGACAAGTCCGAGGAGATGGAGTGTGACAAAGTGCTCGTGGCTGTCGGCAGGAAGCCGATACTGACCGGTCTTGGTCTGGAAGAGGCCGGCGTGTCTCTTAACGGTAACGGCAGGATTGCGGTCAACGATGACTATGAAACTTCGGTTCCGGGCATTTATGCCATTGGCGATATTATTCCCGGTCCACTCCTTGCTCACAAGGCTTCCGAAGAGGGTGTCGTGTTTGCTGAGCGGCTTGCGGGAATGGCCGCCAAGGTCAACTACGAGACGATTCCTGGTATCGCCTACACCTGGCCTGAAGCAGCATCGGTCGGCAAGACCGAACAGTCTCTTAAAGAGGAAAACATTCCTTATGTGGTGGGCAAGTTCAGCTTTATGGCCAATGGTCGCGCACGCTGTATGGACGAGACGGAGGGTTTTGTAAAGATCCTGGCACATAAGGACTCCGATAAAGTACTGGGTGTTCACATTGTCGGTCCCAGGGCTTCGGATATGATCGCGGAAGCGGTTGCTGTAATGAGCTACAATGGTACGGCCCATGATATCGGCGCAATGTTCCATGCTCATCCGACCCTTGCCGAAGCGGTCAAGGAAGCGGCACTGGACGTTCATAAGGCGGTAATTCACGCTTGATTTTTCACAGAAGCGGCACTCCTCTCCCATCGGGGAGTGCCGACGTGTATAGTACGAAAAGTCTGTGCAGTGTTTGCTTTGGACAATCGGCCTCTGGTGATGATTCAGCCGGGGCCGGATGTCTTGCTCAGGGGAAGCGTAGTGAGGATAGGCCATGTTGATAGAGGATCTCGGCACAGTCGGTTATAATGATGCATATGCGCTTCAGGAAGAGCTTGTGGCGTCAGTATTTCGTCGTGAGAGCAAGGAGCAGCTTCTTCTGTTGGAGCACCTTCCGGTATATACCATAGGTCGTGGTGGAGATGCCGCAAATGTCCTGGATCCCTCCATTGAGGTTGTCCGCATAAGCCGGGGGGGCGACATTACTTTCCATGGGCCTGGCCAGTTGGTCGGGTATCCCATTCTCCGGTTGGGCCATCGAGGAAAGGACCTGCGCCATTATCTCCGTTTCTTGGAGGAAGTTCTTATCTGCGTTGCCGGTGATTTTGGCGTCGCCTCCTATCGCGAGCCCGGTCGCACGGGAGTCTGGACAGACCGGGGAAAACTCGCTTCTATCGGCGTCGGCGTCCGGCGTTGGGTGACAATGCATGGTTTTGCCCTGAACGTGAACACCGATCTTTCCTTTTTCGAACGGATACATCCTTGCGGTATCAGAGGCTGTTCCATGTCATCCCTGAGCGACCTGTGTGGAAAGCATGTGTCCATGGAGGAAGTCAAGTCACGGCTCATGGTTCATTTCGAAGAACTACTCAACACCTGGCTACCCCTGGAAGTTGTTGCCTCGGAATAGGCGTGCAGGGCGTTTGTTCCCGCACCCCTCTACCCAAACCAAAAAATGTCAGATCAGTCTGACCATCCTGTCTCTTTGTTAGTACTACTGAGGAATCTTTTGCACTGCTCACGGCGTAGATCCCCAGGCGCTTCTGCTAAACTCATATCCCCATGTTTTGCTACACAGAAAGGCCAAGGCTTCTGCCGTCTTTTCTGTTGAATCGGAATAGTAATAACCCCTTACGCATCCGTATCCCATCTAACCTGACCAATCTGATCTCCTCTGCTGAACGTGTAAAGTTGTGGAAGAGCAAAGGCACGTTAACCGCCTGACTTGTCGCACTCTCTTACCAGCATGATATTGTCAAGACAAGGACACAGATCCTCCTGTTTTAGTTATTTTGATAAACTGCAGTAAATAGTCTCTGCCAAACCATGGACCTCAGAGCTTATGGGAAGAGACATTTTCTTGTGAATTTACCAAGGAATGATAGCTCTAAATACTTCATTCGTTAAAGAATAATTGACAATTTGCTTACAATCTGAATAATTACGATACTACTACTAGTGAATGGAGAAAATAACATGGCATCTTTAACAGAATTAGCAGGAGAAATAGTACTTGCTCATGCCTCAATGACAAGCTTGACCACCGAACAGCTCTTGGAAGAAATAAATCTTGTCTACAAAACCTTGAAAGATTTAGATTCTGGTGTTTCCCCTCTTGAACTCTCTAAAGAAGATCGGAAACCTGCCATTACGGCTAAGCAGTCAATTAAGCCGAATGAGGTAATTTGTTTGATTTGCGGTAAGGGCGGCATGAAGACTCTGGCTCGCCACTTGAGTACCGTCCACAATATGAAACCCGGAGAGTATAAAAGGAAGTTCGGCATTCCTTCCAATCAACCCTTAACCGCCAAGAAGTTTTCAGAAGCTAGAAGGAAAACTGCTCTTGAGAGAGATCTTGCTGGAAATCTTGCAAAAGCAAGAGAGGTGAGAATGGCTAATATTGCAGCGGCTAAAGAAACAAAGGCAAAGAAAGCGCCACAAACCAAAAAGACAGTTAAGAAAGTGCAGGCCTAAGAAACGTATTCAAGCTCGATTTCACGAGTAAGCATCATTGAAAGCCACCTCCAAAAGGGGTGGCTTTTTTGTTGATTGACAGCGGGCCTTTCCCGATTATTATTTTAGATAAGAGTTGATTGAAGCGGATTTCCCCAACCAAGCAACAATAACAGCAAAGGAGGAGAGAAATGGCTAAATATCAATGCAGATGCCAATACGTCTATGACCCAGTTAAAGGAGATGAGACCCAGGGTATAGCACCGGGAACTTCTTTTGCCGATTTGCCCGATACCTGGGTATGCCCTTTGTGTGGTCTGGCAAAGAATTATTTTGTCAAGGCAGTGGGTAAACCAACGTCGGAACAAGGGCACCCGACTATGACGGTCAGCGTAAAATGCTTCACCACACTGAGAAAAGCCGACACCTGCGATTGTGGGTCAGGCACGGAACATCAATTATTTGAGGGAGCGACAGTCCATGATCTGATCGAGAAGCTCGATATTCCTCTTGAGGCGGTTATGATCGCTTTTGTTAACAATAAAGAGGTTGATTTCCAGACTGTCCTGAAAAAAGGGGATCGGGTAGCGCTGTCTCCAAAGACAGGCGGGATGTGAGCAGGAGGGAAAAAGCATCACGGGGTTGGTTGGAAGATTTCACGTTGATCTTCTTCGTCTCGCTTTTCCGTTAGAGAGAGACTAGCATAAGGCCATGTCCGCAAGGATATGGCCTTTTTTCTTGCGCCAGATTTAGATCTGTCTGACAATGTGGCGGCAATAAGCTCTTCATTCTGTTGTGGGGATTCTATACGAAGAGCGGATTATCTTCAGCTTTGGAGGGCGGTTTTGCTGGATTGGTTTCTTGACAATTGATGGCGCATCAGCTAGTTTTTGGCCTGATATTGAGGCGTTATGATAGGTTGAAGTTCTCCTCAAAGAAAGCGATCACTGAGTGGGCAGGTACGCGCCATTCTTCCGGTGTTCATTTTTTTTCACAAAATATTTCTGAAGTACCTGTAGCGAAACTTTCTGCCATGCCACTTTCGCATTCAGTGGTGAAAAGGGTATCCCATGAAACACCTCATTCTTGGCACCGCCGGCCATATTGACCATGGCAAGACCTCTCTTGTCAAGGCCTTGACCGGCATCGACACCGACCGTCTGAAGGAAGAGAAGGAGCGGGGCATTACCATTGAGCTCGGCTTCGCACACCTGGAGCTGCCGGGGGAGATTCAGTTCGGGATCGTGGATGTGCCCGGTCATGAGCGGTTTGTCCGCGCCATGGTGGCCGGAGTTGGCGGGATGGATCTGGTTATGCTGGTGATTGCGGCAGACGAGGGGGTTATGCCCCAGACTCGAGAGCATTTGGAGATTTGCCAATTGCTCGGGGTCAAAAAAGGGCTCGTGGCCCTCACCAAGTGCGATATGGTGGATGAAGAATGGCTGCAGCTTGTGGTTGAAGAGGTGCGCGATTACCTGGTTGGCAGTTTCCTGGAAGAGGCACCGATTATTCCGGTTTCGTCGAAAACGTCTGCCGGACTTGAAGATCTCAGGACTGCCTTGGCTACATTGGCCGGCGAGGTGCACGAGAAATCCGTGGATGGCCCGTTTCGCCTCCCTGTCGATCGGGTGTTCACCGTTGCCGGTTTCGGTACGGTGGTTACCGGCACTCTTCTTTCCGGGGAAATCGCAACCGGTGATGAAGTGGAAATCCTGCCTTCCGGTCTCACCTCTCGCGTCCGCAGTGTTCAGACCCACGGTAAAAAAACGGAGCGAGCCTCGGCTGGACAACGAGTGGCGGTAAACATCCAGGGGGTCGAACATGGTGACATACAGCGAGGTGATGTGGTCGTTCCCCGCGCAGTGTTCCGCACTACCCGCGCCGTGGATGCCCGGATCGATTATCTTTCTTCGGCACCGCGGGAGTTGAAGCACCGTGCTACGCTACGCCTCCATTCGGCCACCTATGAGGTGCCGGCACAGGTGATCCTGCTCGACAGGGACGTTCTGGAACCGGGAGGCTCTGCCCTCGTCCAGTTGCGTCTCAAGAGTCCGGTTCTGCTCCTTCCCGGTGATTTTTTCATCGTGCGCAGCTATTCGCCTCAAATTACCATCGGCGGCGGAGTAGTTCTCGACCCGGCACCACCACGACGGAGACGGCGCTCTGCCAAGGCCCTGGAGCTTCTCACTGCGCTCGGTGAAGGTGAGGATGCGGAGAAGCTCCTGTTCTTGACACAAGAGGGTCTCCTTACCGGGTTGAGGTTGGAGGAACTTATTACCCGTAGCGGCCTGTCCGCAAAAAGAACCGAGGCCACCCTGACGGGACTTCTTTCCCAGGGTCTCCTCGTTCAGGTAGTACGGGAGCCGCGTATTTTTCTATCAAAAGAAGCTTTTGCAGACCTCAAAGCTTTGTTGCTCTCCGGCCTGGAAAACTATTTGCGGGAAAACCCTCTCAAGGAAGGTATCGGTAAGGAGGAGTTGAAGGCGAGCATTCCGAAGCGTAGCGACATCCGCTTCTTTGGCCCGCTGCTGGCTTCTCTGGAAAAAGACGGGAAGGCTATTGCAGACAGGGACCTGGTGAAGAAGCCTGGACATAAGGCCTCTTCCGCCGTTGACCAGGCGGGACTCCAGGAAAAACTGGAAGATGCCTTGCAGAAGGGTGGGGCTGAACCGCCCGGGATTAAGGAATTGTGCGCATTCGCGAGTTGCGGGGAAAAGGAGGCATTGGAGCATCTCAATCTACTGACCCGTGAGGGTCGGGCGGTAAAGATTAAGTCCGATATTTTCTATGCACCTCAGCCGCTTTTGTTTCTACGGGAGAAATTGGTGGCGTATCTTCAGGAAAAGGGGGAGATCATCCCACCGCAATTCCGCGAATTGACAGGGCTGTCGCGAAAGTACATGATTCCGCTCCTCGAATATTTCGACCAGGAAAAGGTTACTATCAGAGTCGGTGACAAGAGGGTGCTGAGGAAGAAATAGAGGCCTCGTCAGGAAACCCCGGGTACTCAGCGCAGCAGCAGCATTGAAACATTGGATTTGCGCAGCATCGCCGTGGTCGTGCTGCCGATCAGCAACTGGCGAATACGCGAATGGCCATAGGCGCCCATGATAATCAGGTCAATGTCGTTTTCTTGCTGATATTTGCTGAGTACTTTTTCTGCCTCGCCGGGGAGGATCGTTGTCGGCGCTTGGAACCCCGCTGCCTCTAGTGTCTGGCGGGCCTCAGCCAGTTGTGCACGGGCCTCGGCAGTATCTGCTCCCGCCATCACCAGATGACACGGCAATCCTTGGAACAAGGGGCTTGCCGCGACCATATCGATCCCTTTGCGGGTGGTGGCGCTGCCGTCAAAGGCGAGCATCACTCGCTGCGGCGGCTGAAATTCCGCCGTAGTTACCAGGATGGGTCGGCGCATGGCGCGGATGACCCGCTCCAGGCGGCTTCCCAAGTGGTCCGAGGCGACCGCCGACGCTTCGCCGCGCTTGCCAAGAACCAGCAGGCGAATCCCGTCTTCCATCTCCATCAGGGTTTCCACCAGCCCGCCATGACGCTTCAGTCCCTCGGGGCTGGTGACACCGGCGCTGCGCGCCCGCTCCCTGGCTGCTGCGAGTACCTGCCGTCCCCGTTCCTGGGCAAGTTTACCGCGTTTTTCATCCAAGGCTGCAAGTTCTTCAAGGAGAGTCTCCTGTGCCCCGAAGCCGATACTGCCGCTTAGGTCTGACTTGGGAGGGTATTGCGGCTTGTCCAGCAAGTGGAGAAAGGTTAGGGGCGTATCCAGCCGCAAGGCTGCCCAGGCAGCAGCGTCACATACGGCCGGCGTATAAGGCGATCCGTCGATGCAGGCAAGTACTAGTGTTTTCATGGCATGACTCCTTTAATGTCCCATCAGGCTTTCCACCGCATCGGGCTTGTCGTGGACCGCAAAACGATCCACCATGGTTTCGCTGGCTTTGTTCAGGCCGATGACCTCGACATCTGTTCCTTCCCTGCGAAACTTGAGGATGACCTTGTCAAGGGCGCCAATAGCGGTGATGTCCCAGAAATGAGCACGACTGACATCGATTCGCACATTTTCCACCGCTTCCATTAAATCAAAAGAGGAAATGAAGCGTTCGGCCGAGGTAAAAAAGACCTGGCCGACCACGGTGTACTGACGGGTCAGCCCATCTTCTGACAGGGAAGAGCCAACATACATAATTTTCCCGATCTTGTATGCAAAGAACAGCGAACTGAGAAGCACTCCCACCAACACTCCCAAGGCGAGATTGTGCGTTGCCACCACCACGATCACGGTGGAGGTCGTCACGACACTGGAACTTTTCGGATTCTTGCGCAGATTGCTGATCGACTCCCAACTGAAGGTACCGATAGACACCATGATCATCACCGCCACCAGGGCTGCCATGGGGATGCGCGCCACCCACTCGCCGAGAAAGACTACCATCAGTAGCAGAAAGATACCGGCAGCCAGGGTTGAAAGGCGTCCCCGTCCGCCTGATTTGATGTTGATAACCGACTGGCCGATCATGGCGCAACCTGCCATACCGCCGAGAAAACCAGCCGCTATATTGGCCACCCCTTGGCCGACGCATTCACGATTCTTGCCGCTGGGGGAATCGGTCAGATCGTCAATAATGGTGGCGGTCATCATCGATTCGAGCAGCCCGACTACAGCCAAAGTCACCGCATAGGGAAAAATAATCGCCAGTGTTTCAAAGTTTAGCGGAATATCGGGGATGAGAAAGATCGGCAGTCTGTCAGGCAGGGCGCCCATATCGCCGACGGTGCGCACCTTGACCCCGAAGAGTATGGTGAAGGCCGTCAACGTTACGATGCAGACCAGCGGAGACGGGATCACTCTGGTGATATACGGGAAGAGGTAAATCAGGCCGAGGCCGGCCGCCACCAGGGCGTAGACTTGCCAGCCCACGTTGGTGATTTCCGGCAGTTGCGCCAGGAAGATCAGGATGGCCAGGGCATTGACAAAGCCGATTACCACCGAGCGTGAGACGAAGCGCATCAGCGATCCGAGACGGAAGGAGCCGGCCAGAATTTGCAGGACCCCGGTCAGCAGGGTTGTCGCCAGCAGATATTGCAGGCCGTGGGTTTTTACCAGGGTCACCATCAGCAGCGCCATGGCGCCGGTGGCCGCGGAGATCATTCCCGGGCGCCCGCCGGCAAAGGCCGTTACCACTGCGATACAGAAGGAGGCATAGAGCCCCACCTTGGGGTCGACCCCGGCGATAATCGAGAAGGCGATTGCCTCGGGAATCAGTGCCAGAGCAACGACCAACCCGGCGAGGGTGTCGCCGCGCAGATTGGAGAACCAGTTCTGGCGAATCATTTGAAAAACGTTAGTCATAAGATCAAATCCTTGCAGAAAAACAGTCCGACGGGAGACACGCCAAAATGGGGTGTGGCGGCCGGATTTTAGAGTAAGAAAAACAGGCGTCAAAGGGGCGTAAGCGTTGGCTAAGTAAATCTGGGTGGTGAATGCAGACGGTAATGTGGGAGGTAGCGGCATCAGGCCATTCAGCTAGCGACCAGGAGACCGTACTCGTTCTGGGACTAAAAAAATCAGCGGAAGGCGTTAGAGAAAATATCATTATAGAAAATGGGGCATTTGCAGACTAATAAAGGGCCAGACGCTGTCGTCTAACCCCCTGTATATATTTGGAGATAAACCGGGTAGAACGTATCTTTTGCGTTCCACTTGCAGAAGCTCAAAATAACTGTTTAGTCAGAACACCTCATTTTTCTGATCGCTACAAACGTATTCGAAATGTAATCTTTATATATACCAAAAAAACCGCAAAAATGAAAGTAATAATACTTGCCCTGCTGTGAGAAAGAACAGCCACAGCAGAACCAAGTCCGGATATTCCGTCTCTGATGACTACACTTTCATGGTTATTCGGCTTTCTTTAGATCAGCGACCTGACTTCTGTCACCTTGAACCAGGCTGCATGGGTGACAGAGGCACCGGCACCTGGCCCGACAATCTCATCGGCGTTCGCCTTGATGGTCTTCAGCAGATCGCCCTCCTGTTCGGTTTTGATAAGCTCAAGAGTGAGGCGTACCCCGCTGAAGCCGGGGCCGCTGGTTTTGAAAAGGTAGGCTGCATGCCGATTGCGGGTCAGATGCTGGTAGGTGCGCTTATCGGTCATGCCCCAGACCAGCGTGGTTTCATCGATGACGTGTGGCCGGGCATAGATCGCACTGCTGACTTTGCCATCTGAGGAGGATGTGGACATTACACCCAAACCGGAAGTGCCGAACAATTCTGAAAGTTTCATAGATGCATCTCCTTTTTTGATAAGTATTGCAGCAACGGTGAAACAAGAGTTGCAAAAAAGGTTGTCATCCCGTACCTCAGAGTTCTGCCAGAACAGCTTTAGCCGTCGCCTCTGACGACGCAGGATTCTGGCCGGTTAGCAGGTTGCCATCCTGAACGAAATAAGATTGCCAGTCAGCACCGCGGGAATATTTCGCTCCTTTTCTTTTCAATTCATCTTCGACCAAAAATGGCACGACATCCGTCAACCCCACTGCGGCTTCTTCCGAGTTGGAGAAACCGGTGACCGACTTCCCTTGAACAAGTGGCGAACCATCCGGTGCCTTGGTGTGGCGAAATACTCCGGGCGCGTGACAGACTGCTGCAACCGGCTTGCCCTGGGAAAACATGGTCTCAATCAAGGCAATCGAGTCCTTGTCTTCCGCAAGGTCCCACAAGGGGCCGTGGCCTCCGGGGTAGAAGACCGCATCGTAGTCATCCGCCTTAATGCTGGAAAGCCTGAGCGTGTTGGCAAGTGCCGCCTGGCTTGCCGTATCTGCTTTGAAACGTTCCGTGGCGGCAGTCTGAAAGTCTGGTTCGTCGCTCTTCGGGTCGAGCGGCGGCTGGCCCCCCTTGGGCGACGCGAGGGTGATCGTTGCACCTGCGTCTTTGAACACATAATAGGGGGCCACGAATTCTTCCAGCCAGAAACCGGTTTTCTGGCCGGTGTGGCCAAGCTGATCGTGTGTAGTAAGAACCATCAGTATTTTCATTTTTTTCTCCATAACAGCCGCAAACTCAGCTGTCCTGATTCAGAAGTTAACCTGCTGAATGAGTCAGCTTTCAACCCTGTGCGATATTCATCCTACGTTAAACTTTACACCAGATCCGATATTTTGCCAGAACGCAGAAGGATTAGAAGTCAGCTTGATGAAGAAGGCACAGTCCACCGTGCCCATCCGCCCGAAACTTGACAAGCCGTATCTTCTGTTACTATAGAAGAAATAGATGCGTCCTGATTTCGATCATAAAAAATCAAAACAATAAGCAGGCTCAACAGCATTTCTCCAGACGCGATCGGGAATGCGGCTACTCTGGGGTTCAGTAAATGTATGTTGCAGTGGCGAAGCCATGTGAACATATTTCGGAATCAGTATTCAACTACTCGGGATTTGATTCCTAAGGCTGCTTCACTGCTCAAAATCACGGGAAAAGGAGATCTCCATGGCAAGAAAAATTCTGACAGCATTGGTTATTCTGACAGTAAGCGCAATCTTCATAGGTGGATGCAAGAAAGAGACGCCGCAGAAAGCCGAATCGCCGGAGGCGCAGCAGCCTGCACCGATGACAGAACAGGCAACCCAGGCAGAGGTGGAAACGGGAGAAGAGTTGTTCCAGAATAACTGTGCTACCTGTCACCCCGACGGCGGCAATATAGTGAAGCCTGAATTTACACTCCACAACAATTCCCTGAAGGCTCATAACATCACCAAACCGATGGATATAGTTAAATTAATGCGTAATCCAAACCCGGGTATGACCAAGTTTGATGAGACAATGATTCCTGACAAGGAGGCAACTGAAATCGCTGAGTATGTCCTGAAAAACTTCTAGGAGCCAGTCGGACTTAGGAAGTCGATGTGAAATATGGACCGTCCAGACCGATTTGCAGCAGATTTTCCTAAGTCCGACAACCTCCTGGAGTGACGGTTGACTGTCGCAAGTTTGTCTCCGCCTGTGCCAGTCAACCATACCCGCACGGGAAAGCTGATTTGGCCATGACCGAAATATCACCAGACGACAGAAAGCAAAACGAGAAGGAAAAAGCGTTGTCAATGGAAGAGACCGGTCGCCGCTTGGTCTACTTTGCCGCTGAAAGGACGCTGCTCACATGGATTAGGGTTGCGCTCACGCTCATGGGTCTGGGTTTTATCATCGATCGTTTCAGTCTGGTCTTGAATCAGACGGCTATGCTCAACCAAGAGAAGTGGTTCGGAATATCGATACCCTCCTGGGCGGGATCGGCTATGGTCATCTTGGGGACAGTGGTGAGCATTGTCGCAGCAGTCAGCTACGCCCGTTTCACTCTCCGCTACCAGCGCACCGGAGATACGAGGCCAGGAAGCGGACTCCTTTTCAGTGTGGTACTCTGCCTGATTGTTGCCCTGTTCGGGATTGCCATTTTTTTGTTACTGTTCACAATTTCAATGTGATACCGGTTCGACTCAGTCGAAAGCGCCGCCCATCATCTGGATCTCTTCCCGTATTTGTTTGCTCACAACTGGTTGCCGTAGAACGAAAAAATGACGATACCATAGGAAGTAACACTACTATCCACAAGCGCAGTTCTTCCCGCTTCAACCGCCAGGGGACACAATGAGTACTTCTTCTAGTTCGAAATATCCACCAATCAGCGACTATGGCTACATCTCCGACTGTCATTCGTCGGCGCTTATTTCCCGCGTGGGGTCAATCGACTGGTGCTGTATGCCACGCATCGATTCAGCCAGTTGCTTCGGCCGCCTATTGGATTGGGAAAACGGTGGCTACTGTAAAATCTTTCCTTCAGAGGATTGTCGGGTCTCCCGGCGGTATATTGAACGAACCCTGGTTCTCGAGACGACCTTTCTATCCGAAAAAGGGGAGGTCAGAATGCTTGATTTTTTTGCGATGCGGAAAGGAGGAGAGCACAAACCCTTACGGCAGATTCTACGTATCCTGGAAGGAGTTCGCGGTGAGATGGAGATCTCGCTTGAGTGCGCTCCCCTTTTCGATTACGGGGCCATTCGCCCTTGGATCAGGCAGAAAGGGGACCATTTTCTGGCAATCGGAGGGCAAACCGGATTGCTTCTCTCCGGGCTTGACTGCCTCCGACTGGAAGGCCGGCACAAAATCTGCGGTACCTGTCAGGTGAAGAAAGGTGAACGCCACAGGTTTTCCATCCTCTATGGCCGCCCCGAGAATCTCGAAGAAGGACTTGTCATCCCACCCTCCAACGAAGAAATGGACAGCCGTCTTGACCAGAGCATCAACTGGTGGCGTCGTTGGGCCGACCAGGGAACTTTCAGCGGTTCGGAGCGTGAAATGGTGATACGCTCGGCCATTGTCCTCAAGGGGTTGTCCAATGCCCCTACCGGTGCGATTGCTGCAGCAGCGACTACCTCTCTTCCTGAAGCGCCCGGTGGATCCCGCAATTGGGACTATCGCTTCTCATGGGTTCGTGACTCCTCGTTTACGGTGCGCTCACTGGCTGAATTAGGCTATACCCGCGAAGCCGACGGATTTCGACGCTTCATCGAGCGCAGCTGCGCCGGCAGTGCGGATGAACTGCAGATCCTTTTTGGCGTTGGCGGAGAACGCCGCCTGCACGAATATGAGATCAGAGAGCTCGAAGGCTATCGCGGTGCTCATCCGGTTCGAATAGGGAACGCGGCAGAAAGCCAGCTGCAGCTGGATGTTTACGGAGAACTGCTCGATCTTGCCTGGAGCTGGCACCATCGAGGACAATACCCGGATGCCGATTACTGGGAGTTCCTGATCGAGTTGGTCGAAGCGGCCACGAAAGAGTGGCGTCGCGCCGATCAGGGTATCTGGGAAATGCGCGGAGATCCACGACATTTCGTATTTTCGAAGGCCATGTGCTGTGTCGCCATTGAGCAGGGCATGCGGCTGGCCCGGGAACTAAAACACGATGTACCTCTGAACGACTGGCGAAAGATATGCGCCGAAATTCGTGCCACTATAGATGAGAAAGGCTACGATGCTGAACGGGGTGTATTCATCCAGGCTTTTGATTGTCCGGTGATGGATGCCTCCCTATTGCTCCTTCCCCTTTACGGTTTCATCGATGGCAGCGATGAACGTATGGTGCGCACCGTTGAAGCAATTCGCTGCGACCTCGACGAAAATGGATTGCTGCGCCGCTACCGCGCAGACGGCATGGATGGCGAGGAGGGGGTTTTTCTCCCCTGCTCCTTCTGGCTGGCTGAGTGTCTTGCGCAACAGGGACGGATCGAGGAAGCCCGGGAGGTCTTTCGACGGGCAGCTTCCACGGCCAATGATTTGGGGCTTTTTTCAGAGGAATACGACACTCGCAACAATGAGATGCTCGGTAATTTCCCCCAGGGGTTGACACATCTTTCCCTTATCGCTGCCGCAGTAACTCTGGATCGAACTTCGAAAAATACTCAATAATATTGGATAAATGGCCTATTAGCATGTCCTGTACGGAGGTGTTTCGTGGAAAGCATTGTCGGCATGTTTGAACATGTAAAGACGTTCCTGTCATTTACCTTGTTGAAAATTGGCCATTTGCAATTGACCCTGTGGACTGTGATCTATTTGGCTGTTCTGTTCTTTTTCCTCTTCTATTTGTCCGCCAAGCTGAAATTCTTCATAGCCGAGCGGGTCCTTGCCAGCAGGAATATCGATATAGGGGTTCGTCAGGCAATAGCAACGATTCTCCGTTATATGATCATTGCCGTCGGGTTTGTTATCATCCTGCAAACAGCGGGTATCGATCTTACCGCACTGAACGTACTGGCCGGTGCCGTCGGCATCGGCGTCGGCTTTGGATTGCAAAATATTGCCAGCAATTTTATCAGTGGTCTGATTATTCTTTTCGAACGCCCCATCAAGATTGGTGACCGGATCGTGGTGGGAGACGTTGATGGGGATGTCGTCAAGATCATGGGACGCAGTACCACCGTGCTAACCAACGATAATATTTCGATAATTGTTCCAAATACCAGCTTCATTACGCAGAACGTTGTCAACTGATGCCATAACGATAGAACGGTACGGTTCAAGGTGCCGATAGGCGTCTCCTATAATAGCGATGTCCGACTGGTGGAGAAACTCCTGTTGAAGGTAGCAGACGAAAATTCCGACGTTTTGAAAATCCCCTTACCCTTGGTAATTTTCATGGCGTTTGGCGACAACGCCCTGGCTTTCGAACTGCGGGTTTGGAGTTCTTCCCTCATCCAGAAGAAAGACCTCTTGATCAGTGCTCTCAACTTCGCCATTATCGAGAAATTCAGGGAGCATGACATAGAAATCCCGTTCCTGCAGATGGATCTGCATCTACGGAGCAGTTGCGTTGGGATACAATCGGTTGCTGAATTTGGCAATGGAGAGTCTGAGCCGGACCATGGACCGGAAGTTTTATCGTAAACCGACAATCACCGAGGTTCGCTCGCTTCCTCTGCGCTTTCTACTACACCGCAAAGAACTGGGAAAGTGCCGACGATTCCTTTTCTAGTTTCTCCTGACTGTCGAGAAAGTCCCTACGTTGTTTCCGGGCGTTACGGAGCCAGAGGATAGCTTTTGGAAACCATGAAAACTAGATAAGGAACTTTGCGTTCATCCTTACCATTATTGAAGTATGGCAGGCGGTTGAACTGGGAAGCAGTAAAGTAGAGATTGCGATCAGGGGATATGCTGATACTGTCCGCCCATGATATGTGCTTGTCTTTCGTCAGGGTTACCAAGGTGCCGTCATAAACGACACTATGTAAATCTGAAAGTAATAGGCCAGGTATGCTCGTCAGGAAGAATCCCATGCAATAGCCCGAAAAGGAACGAATATGCCATTGCCATAAGTGCCGTCATCAAAAACCTCGAAGCTTTGCGGAAGAAGTGTTGCAGAAGATGGTAATGAGATGCTGCTTGAAAGAGGATACAAGCAACCATAAATTTTCAGTGCGGAGCGACCGGGGCGTTGTTCTAAATGCGTAACTGATTGTTGACTATTTCCAAATGATGACAGGTTTTTTGGGAAAAGCGAGGGTGAAAGAAAAAGGGCATCAACGACATGTGTCTTGGGAAGTTTAATGCAAGAGGGTTGTTATATATTAATCAGGCAACCCGAGTTTGCTACGCACTGAATTCCCGGTTTCTGTTGGTAGTCCTGGACCGATAAAAGAAAGGGATAACAACGGTTTTGTTATCCCTTTCCATACTGTTTCCGAAATTTTATTTCCAAGGATTACGACTTTTTGTGGCAGGCCATGCAGGTTGTCGGTCCCATGCCCTTGCTCTTGTGGCAGCCTATGCAAAGCTTGTGCGCTACATCTTTGCCAAAGCCTTCAATTTTGCCCGGTTTCGTTGGATGACAAACTTTGCAGTTCTTGAGTAACTCCTGGTGCATTTTGTGGGGGAACGTGACAGGACCCATCTTGGCCGGGAATGTCATAACATCCGCCGCCATAGCAAAACTCGCAGTAAAGAAAACAAGGGCCAACGCTGAAATGATTTTTTTCAATTTGTTAACCTCCTTTATCTGGGAAATGCAAAATCTTATATTATTGTAGCTAGAGTCTGTTGCATGTCAAGATGAAGAAATTTGCCAGAATTGATTCGAAAGATATATCCGGAACTATTTCCTAAACAAAAGTGCACAAGAATTAATAAATAAAATCAGGCCATTAAGGAAAGAAGCAAGCTGATAATGGAGACGACGTGAAGCCTTGATATTTCTATCTTCACAAGCCATCAACCTGTTGGGGGGGGGATAATCCGATGTGCTGCTGCAGACAAACTGCAGTCCGGACAATTGACAGGGATGATCAAAGAGATACCATTTTCAGAGGGTATCCAATATCTCACGAAATGGAGGCAATTTATAAGAAAAGGGATTTTCATTATCCTGGCAGCGGCGTTGATCATGTTGCCCGGAATCGTGGCAGCATAATAAACAGTTTCAGGAAATGAGGAAGCGGCTGAACGAAATGAAAAAACATGTGAAGTACAAAAGCGGTTTAAATCTTTAAGGAGGGAGATGATATGTCAGGTAAGAAAGAACCCGGCAAGAATGTTACTGCAAAAAAGCAGAGCATAAAAAAGGCCTTATTCGAATTTCAAGCACCGGATGCTCGCGACGTCTACCTAGCAGGAGACTTTAATGATTGGGATATCCAGACATGTCCGATGAAAAAGGACAAGAAGGGGTTATGGAAGGCAACCCTTCCCCTAGGGTCGGGAAGGTATGAGTACAAATTTCTTGTCGATGGATGCTGGGAGAATGATCCCTCCTGTTCCTGCTGCGTTCCTAATCAGTTTGGAAGCATGAACTGCGTCAAAATCGTCGAGTGAAGACCGGACTTGAAATTATCTGAACGCCATATGCCATGTGAAGTAACACGGTTCATCCAAGGCTCCCAGTTCCGGGAGTCTTTCATCTCCCGCAGCAGGGATGATAACTCTTTAGATAGTACGATTGTTCAGGTTACCATTATGTCTGATGGAACTCATGTTTGCAATTTTTGGCGTGCTTTTTACGCAAAGGTTCTGAGACGAACCCATGAAACCAAGTAACCCATGTATCCCAATGATCAATGGTGGCTCGTCTGGTAGCAAGTTCAAGCAGTTCGAGGCTGGATACTCGCACTGAAGATTCTGGAGGCGAAATGATGTGCATTGGAATTGGGAAAGATCATGCGGGCTTAGCTTTTAAGAAACAACTGATCAAATCGCTTCATTGGCGCGGCAGGATGGGAGGTGTCAGATGACCAGCTCCCGTTCGGACGCGCTGGTACTCTTCGGTGTAACAGGTGATCTTTGCCACAAGAAGATCTTCCCGGCACTCTATTCAATGGCGAAACGAGGCGTCCTCAAGGTCCCGGTCATCGGCGTTGCTTTCCCGAACTGGACTCTGGACCATTTGCGCGACCACGTGACAGACAGCATAAAGCAATTGGGCGAAATTGATAACCAGCGTGCCCTCGACCATCTTCTGTCTCTGCTCAGGTATGTGAGTGGGGATTATAATGACCAGGACACATTTGCGAAGATAAAAGAGGCCTTGGGGAGCGCTCGGCACCCGGTTCACTACCTTGCTATTCCCCCCTCGCTCTTCGAGGCGGTGATTAAAGGGCTCGGCACCGCCGGGTTGGCTGAACATGCGCGCGTCATTGTTGAAAAGCCGTTTGGTCGCGACCTGGCTTCCGCTCGTGAGCTTAATAACGTCGCGAGGTCGGTGTTCCCGGATGACTCGATTTTCCGCATTGACCACTTCCTTGGGAAAGAGGAAATCATGAATATCCTCTATTTCCGCTTCGCCAATTCTTTTCTTGAGCCGATCTGGAACCGCAACTACGTTGCCAGCGTCCAGATAACCCTATCCGAGGAATTCGGCGTGGAGGGCCGCGGCGCGTTTTACGAAAGCGCAGGTTGTCTGCGTGATGTGATCCAGAACCACCTGTTCCAGATCGTCGCGTTGCTTGCCATGGAGCCGCCGGCTTATAGGTGTTTTGGAGCTGTGCATACTGAGAAAGCCAAGGTCTTTCAAGGCATGCGTCCTTTGCAGCGCGACGACTTGGTGCGCGGTCAGTACTCTGGTTACCGGAAGGAGCCGGACGTGGCGAAGAGTTCTGACGTCGAGACTTTCTGCGCCCTGCGTCTTTTCATCGACTCGTGGCGTTGGGAGGGTGTGCCTTGGTACCTGCGCTCCGGCAAATGCCTGGCCGAAACGGCAACCGAGGTCTTGGTGGAATTGAAGCCGCCACCACAAAAGCTTTTCGCTGACTCAGCTCCTGTGACCGGCCGGGCCAACTATCTGCGCTTCCGGATCTCCCCCAACTCCGCTGTTGCCCTTGCCGCTCGTGTTAAAAGTCCAGGGAAGGAGTTTGTCGGCGACCAGCGAGAGCTCTACCTGTTAGAAGAGCAACCGGGAGAAGAAACACCCTACGAGCGGCTTTTGGGCGACGCCATGGAGGGCAAAGGAGGGCTCTTCACCCGTCAGGACACGGTTGAGGCCGCTTGGGCGGTTGTCGAGCCAGTTCTCAGGACCCACCACCGGGCCCACATCTATAAGCCGGGCAGCTGGGGACCGAAAGAGTCAGAAGCGCTTATCACTCCAGACGGCTGTTGGCACAACCCCATGACCAAGAAGGAATCCGGACTATAGGTCTGCCACGACTGTCTCTCTGCCCGCCTTGATCTGGCATTGCGAGAGGTCATAGGAGCTCAACGAAGGTCGAGGTCGAACATTTCAGTATCGGGAGAAGGTGGATTAAACGATCAGATGAGCCGATGCGAAGCAAACTTGGATGAATCAAAATGAAATCATATCCAGCAATTTCCACAAACAGCTCGGAAGGGAAAAACATGACTCGTGAGCAAACTCAACATCAGTATGAAATCGGCATGGTCGGCCTGGGTGTAATGGGGCGCAATTTCGTGCTGAACATTGCCGACCATGGGTTCTCGGTTGCTGGCTATGACAAGGATCCGGTCAAGGTCGAGTCGTTACGGAAGGAATCGGCCGAGCGTGCGGTTCAAGGCGTGACAAATATGCTTGATTTCATCGCAATGCTTCGTAAACCGCGCGCAATCATGATGCTGGTGCCCGCCGGAGCCCCGGTGGATTCGGTCATCAAGGATTTGTTGCCACACTTGGACAAGGATGATCTGATCATCGATGCCGGCAATTCCTACTTCAAGGACACTGACATACGTGTCAGCTACCTGGCGGAGAAAGGGATTCATTTCCTCGGCGTGGGCGTATCTGGTGGCGAAGAAGGAGCGCGTCACGGACCGAGCATCATGCCCGGCGGACCGAAAGAGGCTTACGAGCGGGTACGTCCCATTTTTGAGGCTGCCGCCGCGAAGGTTAACGGTGATCCGTGTGTGACCTGGTTAGGGCCCGGATCGGCCGGGCACTTTGTGAAGATGGTTCACAACGGCATCGAATACGCTGTGATGCAACTCATCGCTGAAACCTACGACCTGATGAAACGCGGCCTTGGCTTAAACGACCACGAACTGCATGACATATATCGCACGTGGAACAACGGTGAACTGAACGGCTACCTGATGGAGATCACCAGCCATATTTTCAGCAAAACGGATGAGAAGACCGGCAAGCGGATTGTCGACGAAATCCTGGACATCGCTAAACAGAAAGGCACAGGCATGTGGACTTCTCAGAGTGCAATGGAACTGCAAGTGCCGATCCCGACAATCGATCTGGCGGTCGCGATGCGTGATTTGTCTGTGTTTGCGAAGGAACGTGAACAGGCCGACGCGATCTATCAGCGACCACAGCGGCGCGTAGCCGTCGATCCCGACACGTTTCTCTCGCAACTGCGCAGTGCGCTTTTTGGCGGGATAATTATCAGCTACGCTCAAGGCATGGCGCTTTTGGTGGCGGCTTCAGACAAATACGAGTATGACCTCGACCTTGAAGCCGTGGCGCGGATTTGGCGAGGTGGTTGCATCATCCGCGCAGCGTTGCTTGAAGACATCCGCGCCGCGTTTCAGGTGAGGCGTGATCTGCCGAATCTGCTGCTGGATCCCTCCTTGTCGCGTAAGGTCATGGAACATCAGGAATGCTTGCGCCAGGTGGTGTGCCAGGCGGCTGAGTCAGGGGTGCCAGCCCCGGGTTTGATGGTTTCATTGAGTTATCTCGATGCCTATTGCAGCAAATGGTTGCCGGCCAATCTGATCCAGGCCCAGCGCGACTATTTCGGAGCCCATACCTATGAGCGGATCGATGCCAAAGGAACGTTTCACACGGAATGGGAGATAGAGTGATGATCATGAAAACCGCAAACGTTGCTATCGTCGCCGCTTGGCAAAAGTGACGGACTTGGAAATCAAGGAGACAAGAACATGAAAAACAATCCCTTGCAGCAATTGGGAACGCTCGGCCAATCCATCTGGCTCGACTACATTCGGCGAGATCTGATCTCCAAGGGCGGGCTCCGGCGTCTGATCGAGGAGGATGGACTGCGGGGGATGACCTCGAATCCATCCATCTTCGAAAAGGCGATTGCGGACAGCCATGATTACGACGAGGACATTCGGGCCTTGGCGCTTGAAGGGAAAGGCGTTGAGGCAATTTATGAAACCCTCAGCCAGCGTGATGTGCAAAGCGCCGCCGATGAATTCCGGCCTCTCTTCGACAGGACTGACGGCAAAGATGGATATGTCAGCCTGGAGGTCAATCCACACCTGGCGCACGACACCAACGGTACGATTGACGAAGCCCGTCGCTTGTGGGCAGCACTGAACAGGCCTAATGTCTTAATCAAGGTCCCGGCGACTGCCGACGGGCTTCCCGCCATCCGGCAACTGATCAGCGAGGGAATCAGTGTTAACGTGACACTGCTCTTTGGCTTGCCTCGTTATCAACAAGTAGTGGAAGCGTATATCTCCGGCATCGAGGAGCGCCTGACCCAAGGTAAGCCCGTGAAGCATATAGCCTCGGTGGCCAGCTTTTTTCTTAGCCGCATTGATGTGCTGGTGGATCCCCAGCTGGAAAAACTCATTTCACAGGGCGGCAAGGAGTCAGAATTCGCGAAAAAGGCGCTGGGGCAAGTTGCCATCGCCAGCGCGAAGAAGGCTTATCAAATCTACAAGGAGATCTTCGGCAGCGACCGGTTTATGAAGTTGGCAGATCAGGGTGCTCGTGTCCAGCGGCTGCTCTGGGCCAGCACCAGCACCAAGAATCCGGATTACAGCGACGTGAAATATGTCGAGGCACTGATCGGACCGGACACTGTCAACACGGTCCCGCTGGAAACTCTTGATGCCTACCGTGACCATGGAGAGCCGAAAGCCCGGCTCGAACAGGATGTCAATGAAGCCAGCCAGGTGTTGGAGCGTCTCCCTGAATTGGGCATCAGCATCGACAAGGTGACGCAACAGCTTGAGGACGAAGGCGTCGACAAATTCAATAAACCGTTCGACAAGCTAATGGAGACCTTGGCGCAAAGATCTCCACGGCAATTGAGGAAAGAGTCATGAATATAAGCCCTTGTGCAGGAAAGCCTGCCGAAGCGTCGATGCTGGTGAACGTGCCCGGACTTGTCACGGCCTACTATACGGAGGTGCCAGATCCTTCAGTACCGGCACAACGGGTTGCCTTCGGCACCTCTGGACATCGTGGTTCTTCGTTCGAAAAGGCTTTCAATGAAGGGCATATACTCGCCATTAGTCAGGCCATTTGCCTGTATCGGGAGCAGCAGAAGATCGATGGCCCGCTGTTTCTCGGCATGGACACGCATGCCCTTTCCGTTCCGGCTCATGCCAGCGCCCTTGAAGTGCTGGCGGCAAACGGGGTGGAAGTCATGATAGCGAAGGGTGATGAATATACCCCAACCCCTGCCATTTCCCACGCGATTCTCACTTACAATCGCGGCCGCAAGACGGGACTCGCCGACGGCATTATCATCACGCCGTCACACAATCCACCGTGTGACGGCGGGTTCAAATACAATCCCCCACACGGCGGGCCGGCGGAATCCACCATCACCGCCTGGATCGAGGGGAAGGCCAACGAGTTTCTCGAAAAAGGCCTTCTTGGTGTGAAAAGGATTTCTTTCGAGAAGGCTCTTCATGCCTCCACGACGCACCGACATGACTACCTCAATGCCTACATAGCCGATCTCGCCAACGTGCTCGACATGGATGCCATTCGCGGTGCAAAGATCAGCATTGGCGTCGATCCGCTCGGCGGCGCCGGGGTTCACTACTGGGGGCCGATTGCCGAGCGTTACGGGTTGAACCTCACGGTTGTTAACAACGCTGTTGACCCGACCTTCCGCTTCATGAGTGTGGATTGGGACGGCCAAATCCGCATGGACCCATCCTCGGCCTATGCGATGCAGCGGTTGATAGGGATGAAGGACCGCTTTGACCTTTCCGTCGCCTGTGACACTGACCATGACCGGCACGGAATCGTCACCCGAAGCGCGGGTTTGCTGCCGCCCAACCATTACCTTTCCGTCGCCATATTCTACCTTTTCCAGCACCGGCCGAACTGGCGTGAGGGGGCGGCGGTCGGCAAAACGGTGGTGAGCAGCCAAATGATTGATCATATCACCGCAAAGCTTGGCCGGAAGCTCTACGAGGTGCCGGTTGGCTTTAAGTGGTTTGTTGATGGTCTGCTCGACGGTTCGCTGGGCTTCGTTGGCGAAGAGAGCGCAGGGGCCTCCTTTGCTCGTCTGGATGGCACCGTTTGGACAACGGACAAAGATGGAATAGTCCTGGCATTGCTCGCGGCAGAGATAACAGCCCGCATGGGACGTGACCCCGGCGAGATCTACAGCGAACTCACGCGCGAGTTCGGTGAGCCGCTGTATGATCGCGTTGAGGCGCTGGCTACCCCGGATCAAAAAAAACTGTTGGCGAAACTCTCCCCCCGGCAGGTTACACTTACCGAACTGGCGGGCGAAAAAATCCAGACTGTCCTCACTCACGCGCCGGGCAACGGCGCTCCAATCGGCGGGTTGAAGGTGACAGCCGAAAGCGGATGGTTCGCGGCACGTCCGTCCGGGACGGAAGACATCTACAAGATTTATGCGGAGAGCTTCCGGGGAGCGGATCATCTCCGCCGTATCCTGGCCGAAGCGCAGACGATCGTCAACGATACTTTGGCGACCTCCTCTTAGCAGCCAGGGATTCCCCCCCGATCCAAAACTGCAGGAGGAACCATGAGCAAACTAACACGAGTCAGCCACCCGCTTTACAATCTTCTGCCCACGGAAATCGAGGGGTTCGATTCCCTTGCCGAGTTGGCTCTGGATATGCGCTGGTCATGGAATCATGCTACCGATGAGGTGTGGCGGCAGCTTGATCCAGCGCTGTGGGACTTCACGCAGAACCCTTGGGTTGTCCTGCAGACGGTCTCGCGAGACAGGATCGAGTCCCTGTTGGCCGATCCCGCTTTTCGCAAAATCGTTGATGGTATGGTGCTGGCCAGGCGGCAGGCGCTGGAGGCTCCCGCTTGGTTTCAGCAGAATCATTCGCAGTCTTCCTTGACCTGCGTCGCTTATTTCAGCATGGAATTCATGGTGAGCGAAGCCTTGCCCATCTACTCTGGCGGGCTTGGCAATGTGGCCGGAGATCAACTCAAAGCCGCCAGCGACCTGGGAGTGCCGGTAGTCGGCGTGGGGTTGCTCTATCAGCAAGGCTATTTTCGCCAGGTGATTGACAAGGACGGAGCGCAACAGGCCCTTTACCCCTATAACGACCCCGGACAGTTACCGATCACACCGTTGCGCCAGGCGAACGGCGAGTGGTTGCGATTGAAAATCGACTTGCCCGGCTACTCGGTCTGGCTGCGTGCCTGGCAGGCCCAGGTCGGCAGAGTGAAGCTTTACCTGCTGGACAGCAATGACGCTGCGAATTACCCCGCTCATAGAGGGATTACCAGCGAACTTTACGGCGGCGGCCCGGAGCTGCGCCTTAAACAGGAACTGCTGCTCGGGATTGGCGGCTGGCGATTGCTTGGAGCGCTTGGTATCAAGCCGGAAGTCTGTCATCTGAATGAAGGGCATGCGGCTTTTGCGGTTTTGGAACGCGCCCGCAGCTTTATGGAAGAGACAGGACAACCTTTTAAAGTCGCGCTGGCCGCTACAAAGGCAGGTAATCTCTTCACCACCCATACGGCAGTGGCCGCCGGCTTTGATCGTTTTGCTCCGGCTCTCATCGAACAATACCTCGGCGCGTATGCCGAGCAGAAACTCAGCATGACACTCCAGGATTTACTGGCCTTAGGCCGTCAGAATCCGAACGACTCCTCGGAAAGTTTTAACATGGCTTATCTGGCAATCCGGGGGAGCGGGGCGGTTAATGGCGTGAGCCGCTTACATGGGAAAGTCAGCCGGCATCTTTTCGAGTCTCTCTTTCCGCACTGGCCGGAGGACGAAGTGCCCGTCGGTTACGTGACTAACGGAGTTCACATGTCGAGCTGGGACTCAGCGGCGGCCGACGAGCTCTGGACGGGAACCTGTGGAAAAGACCGCTGGTTGGGGACGACGGAAAACTTGGGGCAGAACATTCGTCGCCTCTCCAGTGCCAAACTCTGGCAATTTCGTCTCGCCGCCAGCAATGCTCTTGTTGAATTTGCCCGCGAGAGATTGTCCAAACAACTAGCCGCCTCCGGCTCGTCGTCCGAGGTGATTGACTGGGCGAAGCATCTGTTTGATCCCAATGTCATGATAATGGGCTTTGCGCGCCGATTTGCGACCTACAAGAGACCAAATCTGCTGCTGCACGACCCGGAGCGACTGCTTCGTCTGTTAACCAATCGAGAGCGACCGGTGCAACTCATCATTGCCGGCAAAGCTCATCCAGAAGACCTGGCGGGGCAGGCTCTTATTCAGGAATGGACACGTTTTATCCGGCGGCCCGAGGCCCGCCCCCATGTGATCTTTCTCAGTGACTATGACATGCTCTTGACCGAGCAACTTGTGCAAGGGGTGGATTTATGGATCAATACCCCACGCCGCCCTTGGGAAGCCTGCGGAACAAGTGGCATGAAAGTCCTCGTCAACGGAGGCATCAATCTATCGGAACTGGACGGCTGGTGGGCCGAGGCGTACACCCCGGAGGTGGGGTGGGCGTTAGGCGATGGTCAGGAGCATGGTGATGATCCCGCTTGGGACGCTGTTGAAGCCGAGGCTCTCTACGACCTGCTTGAGCGGGAGGTGATTCCGGAGTTTTATAGCAGAGACGAGAGTGGCATTCCCACCGCGTGGGTCAAACGGATGCAGGAGAGCATGGCGCGCTTGACACCACATTTTTCCGCCAACCGCGCAGTGCGTGAATACACCGAGCAACACTACCTTCCGGCTGCGAATGCCTACCAGTTGCGTGGTGCAAATAATGGCGAAATAGCCAGACAACTGGTCGATTGGCAGCAAAGCTTGGCGCACAAATGGGCCACGTTACGCTTCGGCGAAGCGAAAGTTGCGTTGAACGGTGGACAGCACGTTTTTAAAGTTCAGGTTTATCTTGACGGCCTCGAACCGGATTCGGTCAGGGTCGAATTATATGCTGAGGGAGTCAATGGCAGCGGCCCTGTGCGCAAGGAGATGACGCTCGGCCAGAAACTGCCAGGCGCGGAAGAAGGCTATGTTTATGGTGCACAGGTTCAGGCGACACGAGCAGTTACAGACTATACGGTACGCGTGATACCGCACCTCTCAGGCGTTGCTGTTCCCCTCGAAGCCGCCCAAATCCTCTGGCAGCGATGAGGTGCGTAGGGCAGGGCTTTGCTGATGAGCCACAACGCAGCCAGGGGGGTAACGAACCGGATTTGAACGGAATGCCTCAGTCGCATGGGACGCGAGCGCATTGGGAGAAATAAAAGATGCCAAGAATAGAAGCGAAACGCACCACACTTTTTCGATTTCTGTCTCAACAACAGCAGCTGCACCCGGAAGCCAGCGGAGAACTGACCAGGGTCATAGTACAGCTCAGTACCGTGGCCAAAATCATCTCCAGCTATGCACGCCGTGCGGCCTTGCTTGGTATCAAAGGGCTTACCGGTGAAATCAACGTGCAGGGCGAAGAGGTCGAAAAACTGGATAGACTGAGTAACGATGCCTTTATGGAGGCCTTCGAGTATGTTGACATCGTCGGCGCCATTGTTTCGGAGGAAATGAAGGACCCGATGATCTTGCACGCGGGGAACAACCAAACAAAATACGCGGTACTGGTTGACCCCCTTGACGGCTCAGCCAATCTGGAGGTGGATTGCATTACCGGTTCGATCTTTTCGATCCGAACCTTCGAAGGCCCCCTGAAGGAGAATATCTTGCAGGAGGGCTCGAAACAGGTCGGGGCCGGCTATATCATGTACGGCGCATCAATCCTTTTCGTCTATACCTCCGGCGACGGGGTCCACAGTTTCGTGTTGGATGAGGAGATAGGGGAGTTCGTCCTCGATCATGAGCTTATCCGCATGCCTGCTCGCGGCAAGATCGTCAGTGCCAACTTCGGCAACCGGGACCGCTGGAAAGAGCCGGCCCGAACCTTTGCGGATTCACTGCTCCTTGATAAAGGTCAATCCTACACCTTGCGCTATTCAGGGGCGCTGGTCGCGGACCTGCATCAGATTCTTCACCACGGTGGCATCTATTTCTATCCGGAAGACGAGGGGCGACCGTCCGGGAAATTGCGCCTGCTTTATGAGTGTGCTCCACTAGCGATGATCGCGGAGCAGGCCGGGGGCGGTGCCACCACCGGGAGAAAACGCGTTTTGGAATCTATGCCCGGAAAATATTCACCAGCGCATCCCATTCGCCATCGGCAGTCTGCATGAGATCGAGGGATATGAAAAGTCATACGCCAACTATCCCGCAACCGGAAAGGAGGATACGAGATGACGAATCAGGTGGCAAAAATTCTTGCCAATTATGATGGAGAGAACCTTGGCGTGCGGAGTAATCTGGCAAGGATTCTCAATCACGGGACCCTTGGCGGGTACCGGCAAGATGGTTATTTTGCCCGTGGATCAGGGCTTTGAGCACGGTCCGGCCCGGAGCTTCGCCGAAAATGCAGTGGGCTACGATCCATCCTACCATTTCCAGTTGGCCCTGGAGGCCGGCTGCAACGCCCACGCCGCTCCCCTCGGGGCAATCGAGACGGCGGGCGGCGACTATGCCGGCCAGATCCCCTTGATACTGAAACTCAACAACCACGACTCCCTGGCTCCGGATGGCGCCGATCCGGTGCCCTCGGTCACCGCCTCGGTTAAGGATGCTCTGCGCCTCGGCTGCTCGGCCGTCGGTTTCACCATCTATCCGGGATCAGCGGCCTGCAAAGGAATGTACCAGGAAATTCGCGCCATTGCCGAAGAGGCGAAAGGTTGCGGCCTGGCCGTGGTCATCTGGTCCTATCCTCGCGGGTCGGGGCTTTCCAAGAAGGGCGAAACAGCCATAGATGTCGTGGCGTACGCAGCCCAGATTGCCGCTCAACTTGGCGCTCACATTATCAAGGTCAAGCTGCCCACCGATCACATTGAACAGGAGGCAGCCTGTAAGATATATCAATCTCAAAACATCCCTGTCGCCACGGTCGCCGACCGGGTCAGGCATGTGGTACAGAGCGCTTTTGCCGGAAAACGGATGGTTATCTTTTCCGGAGGGTCCAAGGTAAGCGAAGAGGCGTTCTACCAGGACATCAAAGGGATCCACGAAGGCGGAGGTTTTGGCTCCATCATCGGCAGAAACTCTTTTCAACGTCCGCAAGCAGATGCCATCATTTTTCTTAAAAAGGTAATGGAGATCTACTCCGGGAAATAGGAGAGGTTGGTCTCATTCACCCCGATTTCGCAAATGTAGTCGAGATTTCTGTTGGCAAGGCCGGATTCGACCACATCCTTTTTGTCCAACAGTACAAATAGAAGGAAATTTTTGCGCAGGCTGATTCAGATCTCGACGTCGGTTCATATCCAGATCTTGCCGCGCTGATTCGCTTCGCTTAAGGGCGGAACCCTTTTCGTGGAAACGCCGCCACTTCAGCCTGATATGCCGTTACCGGGACGATTCTTAGGCCAAACTCGCCATTACATTTTTCGCAGGTATGAAAAAATGGCCGACCATCCTTCCGTCCAGGCGGCGCTTCAGCCTTGTGATTGCAATACGGACATTCAAATATGACTGGCTCACCCTTAGTGCTTTTTCCGGTCTCGCCTTTCTTTGCCCTCTTTGAAATTCGTTTTTCTGCCACTGTAATCTCTTGCTTTGGCGCCTCTTCAACGTTTTCCATGCTGGCCCTCTCTATTTTCTGTACGTTTTCCAACTTTTCCAATGCTATTATTTCTTTCGAAACTTTCGGCGGAACCGGATCCAATTCGCGTGGGCCCAAATCGGGCTGGGCAGTGGCAGACGTCTGTCTAGCTTGCGTAGCAGAGTGCAGTGCTTTCTTCCAAATAGCAGGGAGCGTTGTGGCCGAAAAGCGCAGGGGTCGTCTATTCTTCATGAGCGGGACATCCCCTCTGATGATATAGAATCGTTTCTGGTAGCTCACAAGCAAGTCCCCATCATTTTCCCCGGTTACCACGCCGTAAACCTGTCTGTTATCGAGCCAAAACCGGATAGTTTCAGGTTTCATAATTGTACCTTTCTCTCTGACACTTTAAACACTCTCCTGATCATCGACAAGTACCTGTTGTCAGCGATTGGCCTTCGTGCAAACAACCAGGGCGGCAATCACCCCGGGAACCCACCCACACAAGGTCAACAGCGACACGATCAATATCGTACCACAGCCCTTATCTAATATCGCCAATGGTGGCAAAAGAATGCAGAGCAAAGCTCTTCCAAAACCCATGAGATTTTCTCCTTCTCATTGCGAGGTGAACTCAACAACCCGATCAAAGTGGCATGCCGTTAAACAAATTACAATGCATCATAAAGCTGACGAACCTTTTCCTGGCCATGAAGCCGCTCCAGCCTTCGGACAATAAAATGACCTCGCCCCATATCCTGGAAATGATCGATGAATAAAGCATTGATCGCCGCACCACCGAATGCTCCCACCACAGGCACTGCCTGCGCTGCCGCTTTTTCCGAAACGACAAGCGAAAACCGTGATGCGACTTGGGAAATCAGTCTGACAAGTGCAGGCGCCCCATGCTGCGACAGGCCCTTGTTTGTTATATACGAAGCTGCTTCCGAGACCGCCTTGGCGAGGGCTGTTCTTGTGACGAAGTAGCCTGACTCAGTCCCGTCGTCACTCTTTGATTTGCCGCCAAGCGCCAGGACCTGAAGGCATTGCAGTTTGGCGTCAGGACAACTCAAATCTTCTCCTTCGCTGCGAGCTATGTCTGCAATGGAACGAAGTATGATGGTTGTGGACACCGGAAGCTCTATAGCCAATGCCGGCAGTCCAAATGCACCTCCACCGGCCCCGGTTGCCACCACAGCAAGCTTATGCCACCAGTTCGACGAAGGCACCCGCTTATCCCGGTCCATTGTCAGCAGAGCAACACCAAGTGCTGTTTCAATTGATTTTTTCGCGACATCATTAACAGTCGTGCTCCATGATTCGGGCAGTTTCTTTAATCCCTGCTCGATGGGCGTGCCAATGAAATTGCTGAACTTGGCGGCAATTCCGGGGTTTTCGAGGAGAGCTTTTCGCTATTCTAAGGTCACTTGTTTCCGCGTATGACAGTGCCATATAAAAACCTCCAATCAAATACCATGTCAGAGACCACACATACGAGAAAAGGGCTAGGCCTACAGCCTAACCCCTTGTTATTATTGGTGGAGATGAACGGGATCGAACCGTCGACCTATGCGTTGCGAACGCATCGCTCTCCCAGCTGAGCTACATCCCCGTGCTGTCGTTCCTGAATGATGAATAACTATACAGGAATTGCCAGTTGTTGAAAAGGGCGAATTTATTGTCGCACCGGGAGTATGACGCGGAATTCGGTACCAATCCCTGCCCGGCTCTCTACCAGGAGTTTGCCCCCGTGATTAGTGACAATGCGGTGAGAGATGGCAAGGCCCAAGCCGGTTCCTCCGTCCTTGGTCGTGAAAAATGGGTTAAAGATATCGAGAAGAATAGCCGGTGCTATTCCGCATCCCGTGTCCCGAACCTTGATGGATACTGCCTCCCTGCCTTCCAGAACGGCAGGTGCAGTTGAAATAGAGAGACTCCCTCCCTGTTCCATTGCTTGCCCGGCATTGAGGAACAGGTTGATGCAGACCTGTTTTATTTGCTGAAAATCCCCTGTTATTTCAATCGCTTTCCTGGAAATCCTTTTTTTCACCTGAATTCTGTTCTCATCGAGAACTCCCGAGACAACAGCCAAGGACTCCTCGATGATGTCTTCCAGGGTGCACTGGGTATAGCAGATCGTTGCCTTCCTGGTAAAAAAGAGGATCTCGTTTAGCATCTTTTCCAGTCGCTCGGTTTCACGGGTGATGGTTTCAGCGTATTTCCACTCGGTTGAATCAGGTTCTTGCTTGCGGAGCAGGCGTCTGGCAAGCCCGCCGATGGAAATCAGGGGGGTTTTCAGTTCGTGGGCAATGGACGCAGCCGTTTCACCAAGTGCCGCCAACCGTTCACCCTGCAGCAGTCGCTGGCGAATTTCGGTGAATTCGCGGTTTGCGTCTTCAATACGGTTGTAGAGCATGGAGTTCTCGATTGCCATGCTGGCCTGGTTTGCGAACAGCTGGAGAAAATGAATGTCTTCGCTGGTTATTGACTTGCCAGACACGGGATTATCGAGTATCAGGAGCGCAACGGCATCACCTTTTGCGATGATCGGCACAGAGGCGAACGAACTCAGATTGAATTTGATGATGAGATCATCTCTTTCAGGTCTTTCTTTTGCCGTGCCGTCAACCACGATAAGCTTTTTCTCGATAACCGCTCGAGAGAATATGTTGCGAGTTTTGTCGAGAGGAAGGCGCGTCCCCTTTACCATGCGGTTCAACTCGGAATTCTGTTGCCGTTCCATGTCTTCATCAGAAATTTCCCAGCGCGTATAAAGGGAGTTTTCCTGATTGTCCAAGGGTTGCAACGCGCCATGGTTTTCTTCGCTGGTGATGCCGAGCATCCCCTGCATGACTCCGGAGCGGTGGTTTACCAGGAAGAGCATCGCCCGTTCGAACAGGTGTGATTCGCCAGAAACGAGAGCCGTCAGATTGAGCTGGATCAGCCGGTTGATACGGGTGGTGGCATGCATGGCGTTACTGACACGATAGAGGAGGGAGAGTTCCTGCAATTTTTTATCGTTCTCGAGTACCAGCAAGTCCATGCGGCGACTATGTTCTGCTTGCAGTAAGGCGGTGGCGATCAGGTTTGCCATTCCTTCGAAAAGTTCACGGTCCTCTTCATCAAAATTGCGCTGCCCCGACTGATCTGTTTTGCCGAAAAAGGTCAGGCAGCCAAAGGTCATTTCCTCGTACTGAAGCGGGACACTGACAAATGAGTGTGGAAGATCCTCGTCGGCTATGAGATCGACGGTCAGGTGTGGTGTTTCCGTGGCAAGCATTCTAGCAGCGGAATCTGCCTCAATGTCCAGAAGGCAGTGGAGGATGGAGTGGCGACTTTTTCTGCACGCCTTGACTATGGTCGGGGTGAACTGATCCCGGTTGAAGATGCGAAGGATGGTACAGTCGGAGTCAGCGTAACGATGGGTCGTTTCAAGGATGAAGGAGAGTAACTCCTGGAAGGGCATCGAATGTTGCAGCGTCTTGCCCATCTCGTTCAGCGTCATGATGTTTCGAATACGTTGATCAGAGCGGCTGGTAATCGCTCTGCAGCAGATAAGGCCGGATAATACCTGCAGGATGTCTTGGAGGACTGCTGGCAAGGACGTGGCAAGCGGGGACTCCTCCGGCAGTTCCAGCCCAAGCACCCCAGCTGCTCTTTTGCCGCACATGATCGGCAGGAAGATTGTTCCCTCTTTTCGCTCTGCGTCGGGGGTGGTATCCGGAGTGGTACCGTTGCGGGAAAAGATCAGCTCTTTTCGGAAGGCGCATAAACCCGCAGCCTGTTCACCAAGGGGAATCTGGCAGGAAAGCGAAGTCGCCGACCCGTCTGCCGATATCTTCCGGAAGAGTACCCGCTGTTCAGCGTCAAGAAGATAGATTGCAACAGCGTGAAGGTGTAAAGACCTTTTGATAAGTCGGGCGAGGGATTTGAGCCGGGCTGTATGTGAAAGATTGGCGGCGTTAGCTATCTGAACCGCAGTGCTCAAGAGCGTATAGTTTTCCTGATTAGCCATAGGGCTCGCCATTGATTGGTTGGGTTCTGTCCTGTGGAGAAACTGGTAGAGTCTTTTCTCAAGAGCGGGTTGCTAATGTTTTTCTGTTTTTTCCTGTTCAATCTTGCAGTCAATGCAGAGGGTTGTGACCGGACGAACCTTGAGTCGTGCTTCGCCAATTTCCTCGCCGCACATCTCACAGGTGCCGAATGAGTCGTTTTCGATCCTTTCCAGGGCTTCCCTGATCTTGGCGAGAAGTTTTCTTTCCCTGTCCCGAATGCGTAGCTCAAAAGTCCGATCCGACTCCTGGGTGGCTCGGTCGGTGGGGTCGGGAAAACTGGTGGTATCCGCGTTCATTTCGGATACCGTCTTCTCAGCCTCATCGAGGAGCGCCTTCATTTCTTCAAGGAGGATGCCCCTGAAGTGTTCTCTTTTTTCAAAGTCCATGCCTTTTCTCCTGAGTCATTAAATCTCTAATATACTAGGAGAATTAAGCTCTTAAGTAAAGGAAAATATTCTCCATGAATTACAATGGAAGAAAGATGTTTTCCAGGGTTTGCTCCACCGAGGTGACGCCGATCAATTCGACATCGTCGGTGCGGACATGCTTCAAACTACCGGCGGGAAGGATGCAGCGAGTGAATCCCAGTTTGGCGGCTTCCCGTACCCGGATTTCCGGGTGGGTTATTGCTCGTACCTCCCCGGCAAGCCCGACCTCACCGACCACCATGGTGCGGGGAGTGATGCTTCGATCAAGATGACTCGAGGCGACGGCGGCAATGATCCCCAGGTCTGCTGCTGGTTCGTTAAGTTTTACCCCGCCGACAACGTTGAGGAAGATATCCTGTCCTGCCAGGGAAAGCCCCACTTTTTTCTCCAGGACAGCCACCAGAAGTGCCAGGCGGTTATGATCAACACCGATGGTGGTCCGGCGGGGAACCCCATAAGTGGAAGCGGTTACCAGGGCTTGGAGTTCCACGAGCAGGGGGCGGCTCCCTTCGATGGTGGCGGCAACCACTGACCCGGAAACACCGAGGGGCCGTTCGGAAAGAAAGAGTTCCGACGGATTCGATACTTCCCGGAGACCTTCCTCTCTCATTTCGAACACGCCGATTTCATTGGTGGAGCCGTAACGGTTCTTGATGGCTCGCAGGATTCGGTAGGGATGGCCGGTGTCTCCCTCGAAATAGAGGACCGTGTCGACCATGTGCTCAAGGACCCGCGGTCCGGCAATGGCTCCGTCCTTGGTTACATGTCCGACCAGAAAGACCGGGATCCCGGAGCTCTTGGCGAGCATCATCAGTTTCCCGGCAGTTTCGCGAACCTGGCTGACAGTGCCCGGGGCGGATTCCAGAGAGGAGGTGAACACGGTCTGAATCGAGTCGATAACGAGTACCTTTGGTGAAAGCTTGTTCAGGTGGGAGATGATCTTTTCCAGTGAATTTTCGGCAAGCACAAACAGCTCCTTAGCCGAAACTCCAAGTCGTTCACCACGCATCCTGGTCTGTCGAGCAGATTCCTCACCCGAGACGTAAAGAACCTTTCCACGCCGCAGGGCCAGATGGTCCATTGCCTGGAGCATGAGGGTCGACTTGCCGATGCCGGGATCACCGCCGATCAGAACGAGTGATCCGGCGACAATGCCTCCACCGAGAACCCGGTCAAACTCTGAAATACCGCAGGAAAACCGGTCTTCGGTCTCGCCGGCTACTTCGCCGATCGGCGTCGGTACGGTTGCCGTACCAGGTTCTCCTGAACGTCTGTCTTGTCGAAATTGAATCTCCTCAACAAGGGTGTTCCAGGAGTTGCAGTCCGGGCATTTCCCGAGCCACTTGGGAGTCTGGTAGCCGCATTTCTGGCAGGAAAAGGTGGTTTTCTCTTTCACGGATGCTTCCCTTCGCTAGGATTATCCGGGAATAGTATTCTTATTCGCAAGTCCTGTCAACCAAGGTGGGGAGGTGGCTCGGAGGCTGGACCGGCCAGCATTCGAGGTCAAGCAGAGAGGGAGGGATGAAGAATCAGCGGCGCAGTTTTCTGACAAAAAAAGCAAGGGCAAAAAAGAGAAAGTTGATGATGATGATGGTTGCCCCGGTGGGCAGGTTCAGAATGAAAGAGAGAAAGATCCCTCCGATAACGGAAACCACTCCCAGGCAGGCTGAAAGGAGGATGGCGGTCTTGAATCCACGGGCCAATTGCAGAGCGGAGACCGAGGGCAGGATCAGGAGCGCCGAGATCAGCATGATGCCGACGACCTTCATGGCGAGCACGACCGTCAAGGCGGTCAGCAGAACGAGGATGGTATTGATGCGCTCGACGTGTATGCCGGAGGTTGCGGCCAGTTCTTCATCAAAGGTAATGGCGAAGAGATCGTTGTAGAGAAAGGCTACGGTAAGCAGGACGACTACGAACAGCACTGCTGTGACCAGCAGTTCGGTGGGACTGATGGAGAGGATATTTCCGAACAGGTAGCTGAAAAGATCCACGTTGAAGCCGCCGGCCAGGCTTGCCAGCAGGATGCCGGAGGCGATTCCCAGGGAAGAGACGATACCAATGGCTGCGTCTCCGTAGATGCGGGCCTTTTCAGTGATTTTCAGAATGCCGATGGCGGAAAGAAGCACGCAGGGGATGGCGGCAATGGTGGTATAGACAGATTGGAAGTGGAACAACATGGCCAGGGCAACGCTACCGAAGGTCACGTGGGAAAGTCCGTCACCAATGAGGGAAAGCCTGCGCAGAACAAGGAAAACACCGAGAACCGAACAGAGGACCGCTATCAGGGTTCCGGCCATGATTGCCCGTTGGAGAAAGGCATAGTGGATGATGTCGGCCAAATTCATGTAAACCTTCTTTCAATGGCTGTGGCAGATAAGGTGCTGGTTTTGTGGACCGAAAACCTCGGTCATGTGGGCAGATTGGCAAAACTCCCCGAAACTCCCGTAAAAAATCATTTTCTTGTCAAGATAGAGGAGCTTTGAGGCATAGAGACCGACTGTCGCAGAATCATGGGTTATCAAGATAACCGTCGTGCCCTTGGTGGCGTTCAGGTCTTGCAGGGTCGCATAGAAACTTTCGCGGGTCTCGGGATCAAGCGCCGTGGTCGGCTCGTCGAGGATCAGGATATCGGGTTCATTGACCAGCGCTCGTGCCAGGAGTGCCCGCTGCCGCAAGCCGCCGGAGAGTTCTCCGATAAGCTTGTTTCTGATGGAGGATATACCCATGAGCTCGAGAGCTTGTGCGGTTGCCGTGGCATCGGCGGCGCAGAAGCGGCGTGGAAAGCTTTTTTTCGACAGCCGGCCGAGCTTGACTATTTCTTCTACCGTGGCCGGAAAATTCGGATTAAAAAGCTGCAGCCCCTGCGGGAGAAAGCCGATTCGATCCCAGGAGGTGAAGTCTGGTTGGGGGATACCGAACAGTGAAATATTCCCCTGTACCACCCTGTTGAGTCCCAAGAGGCAGCGTATCAAGGTGCTCTTGCCTGAGCCGTTGGGGCCAACAACCCCCACGTAATCTCCCGCCTTGATAGCGCAGGTTATATCATGCAGCACTTCGGTTCCCTGATAGGCGAAGGAGAGCCCTTCTATGGAAATGATGTCTACTTGCATTGCAGTCCGATCCTGAGATTCTTCAGGTTCCGTTCCATGAGGGAAATGAAGGTGGCGCCGGCCTCCAGATCTTTTTTGCTGATGTTGTGCGCACCGTGCAGTTTGAGGATAGTCGCTCCGGTTTCCCGGGAGATGGTGTTGGCCATTCGTGGTTCCACCAATTCTTCGGTGTAGATATAGTGAAGGTTGTTTTGCTGAATCTGGTGGATGAGTCGGGCTATTTTTGCCGGTGATGGTTCGGCATTGGCGCTGACGGCATAGGCGGATTCATATTTGAGCCCGTAACGGTTGGCGAGATAGCCGAAGGCGTAGTGGCCACCGTGGAGAAATATCTGTTTGGCACACTGCGACAATCCGGCGCGGTAGCGGTCATCCAGTTCCCGGAGCTTTGCCTTGTAGGCCTCGGCGTTAGCAGTGTAATACTCCCGGTGTGAAGGGTCTTTCGCAATGAGTCCGGCGAGAATGTTGTCGACCATGATTTGTGCATTTGCAAAGTCAAGCCAGATGTGAGGGTCCATCCCCTCGCCGTTATTTCCGTCGTGGTCGTGTTCTACGCCCTGGCCGGCACGCAGGAAATGCACACCCTGGCTGGCATCTACCACCAAAGTCTTCCGGGTATCGAGGCCATTGGCGATATTTACTGCCCATGGTTCCATGTAGCGGTTCGTGTAGATGAAGAGGTTGGCCTTGTTTGCCCTGATGATATCGTCAGGTTTCGGCTCAAAGCTGTGCGCTTCCATGCCGGGAGGGAGAAGCAGGGAAACGTTTACCTTGTCCCCGCCGATAGTACGGGTAAAGTCATAGAGGGGGAAAAGCGAGACTACGACCTGAACCTTTCCGTGCTTTCCGGCATCTGGAGAGGTTTTTTCGCATGATACGCAAAGGAGCAGCAAAGTGCATAAGAGCGCTCCGGTAAAAAATTTTCTCACGGCACACCCCGTTTCTGGAAAAGATGGTGACTCTGGATTATCAGGGGTTCTGAACTCTGTGGTAACCGGTTACATCCATTGATTGTATAACCAAGCGTAAAGCCCTAAAAGCTCTTGTCAACGGTGAGGAAGATTAAGCATTGTTCGGGAATCATGAATTGTCATGTCTGAACTTTCCTTTAGTATCAGAAAACAATCCGCATTTCCAGACTAATATATTTACGACAGGTCGCGCTGTTCGGAATAAAACCGTTGTCAGAAGCCCCCCTGAAGTGATACAAAAATGGATAATAAATAAAAAACCCCTGTTGAACAAGGCCTCTGTCGGACTAGAATGATTTGAGCCTGGCAGTTGAGAATGTGCACGAAGGGATCGGTTTCCCGTTGAAGCTGGTGAATGCAATAGCCACAGGGGATACGAGAAAGACGGGATAGGGAAGATGACCAGGGAGGGAAATGTCTGTATGGGAATGGCGCCACACCAGTCGCCGGGTTTTTTCGGGATGCTCCGAACTTTCCTGGAGACGATAAAATTTTCCCATACGGTTTTTGCCCTTCCCTTTGCCTTTACTGGTGCGGTGCTCGCAGCCTCAGGCTTTCCATCTCTCTACCAGGTCTTCTGGATTCTGATGGCGATGGTCGGTGCCCGCACTGCTGCAATGGGATTGAATCGTCTCATAGATGCTGAAATTGACCGGGCAAATCCTCGCACTCGCGGGAGGGCGATCCCGGCTGGACTTCTTGGAAAAAAATCAGTTGCCCTCTGCAGCGCTGCAGCCGCAATCCTTTTTATCTTTGCCGCGTACCGTTTGAATTTCCTCTGCTTCGTCCTTTCGCCGCTTGCACTCTTTTTCCTGGTGATATATTCCTATTGCAAGAGGTTTACCGCCCTGAGCCATGTGGTGCTAGGCCTGTGTCTTGCCGCGGCTCCGGTCGGTGCCTGGATTGCTGTCCGGGGAAGCCTGGAACTTTCTCCGATCATTCTCGGCATTGCCGTCCTGTTTTGGGTCGCTGGCTTCGATATCCTTTATTCCCTTCAGGATCTTGAATTCGATCGCTCAACGGGCCTTTGCTCAATTCCGGCTCGTCTCGGTGTGAGAGGTTCTCTTCTGACGGCCCGTCTGTTCCATGGTGTCACGCTCGGAATGCTTTTATTCCTTTTTGTAGTCGCGGGACTCGGAAATCTCTATCTGACGGGTGTCATTATAGCCGCGGTCCTTTTGTCGTACGAGCACTGGTTGCTGAAGGATGGGGACCTCACGAAGCTGAATGCCGCCTTTTTTACCATGAACGGCTACATCAGTATTACGGTCTTTCTTTTCACGCTGGGTGATGTATTGTTTCACTAGTGTCTCTTGTGATCTTGAGCGTTAGATCCGGGCTTTTCTCCCCGCCATTCCTTTGGAACAGGGGCAACGCCTGGCAGAAAGTGAGTATGCGAATCATTCTGGCAATAACAGGAGCTTCCGGTGTCCAGTACGGTCTTCGGCTGTGCGAAGAGCTGCTGGCAGCGGGCCATACGCTCACCTTGCTGGTCAGTACGGCAGGTTTTGATGTTCTCCGGGCCGAGGCGGGTTTTGACTGGAGCGGTGACGAACAGGAAGTGTCCGCCCGGCTGCAGGAACATTTCCAGGCCCCGGAAAGCCGACTCCGCTACTATGCCGGAGACAATCTGCTTGCCCCTGTTGCAAGCGGCTCATCGGCTGCCGACGCCATGGTTGTCTGCCCCTGCAGCATGGGGAGCCTTGCCAGGATAGCGTGCGGAAATTCCGGGAACCTCCTGGAGCGGTCCGCCGATGTTATGCTGAAGGAGAAGCGCCCCTTGGTCCTGGTGCCGCGGGAGACCCCTCTCTCCGAGATTCATCTGGAGAACATGCTGAAACTGGCCCGCATGGGGACCCGTATCGTGCCAGCCATGCCGGCTTTCTACCACGCTCCTCAAACGGTAGCGCAGATGATAGATTTTGTGGTTGGAAAGGTTCTGGAGGCACTCGGTATTGAGCACTGCCTCTACCAACCGTGGCATCCTCTGGTGAAGCGATGATTTCTCTTGCGTCCATTGCTGCCAAGGTCAGGAAAGGCGAGCGACTCAGCGATTCCGAAGCACTCTTCCTCTTCGAATCGGACGACATCCTCGAGATCGGTGAATTAGCAGCGTTTGCCAACGCCAAGAAAAACGGCAATCGGGTCTTTTATAACGTAAATCGGCATATCAATTATTCCAACATCTGTGCCAACCACTGTCGTTTTTGCGCCTTTCGCCGTGATCCGGGCGAAGAGGGGGCCTATCTCCTGGCTCTCCAGGAAATCCACTCCCGTGCCGAGGAGGCCTTTCGGCAGGGTGCGACGGAGATCCACATGGTCGGAGGTCTCCATCCGGATCTTCCGTTCCCGTATTACGGGGAGATGCTTCGGACGGTGAAGGCCATTTCGCCATGTCTCCATCTGAAGGCCTTTACTGCCGTGGAACTCGACCATTTTTCCCGTATCAGCGGTCTTTCGCTTCGGGAGGTAATTCTCAGTCTCAAAGAGTCCGGTCTCGATTCCCTGCCCGGGGGCGGTGCGGAAATTTTTGCGCCAGCCGTCCGCAGCGAACTCTGTGAAGAAAAAATATCAGGCGACAGGTGGCTCGAGGTTATGGAGGAGGCTCACCGATGCGGACTTCGCTCCAACGCAACAATGCTCTACGGTCATCTGGAGAGCTTTGCTGACAGGGTGGATCATCTCGCCTGCCTGCGGGACCTTCAGGACCGTACGGGCGGATTTCAGGCCTTTGTCCCGCTTTCATTTCAGCCTTTGAATACGCCTTTGCAGTCAGGTTGGGACATGCGGGCCGGGGGGGTAGACGACCTCAAGACGGTTGCCGTTAGCCGACTTTACCTTGATAACTTCAACACTATCAAGGCATACTGGGTCCTGCTCGGCGAAAAGGTCGCCCAGGTAGCCCTTGCCTTTGGTGCGAACGACCTTGATGGTACGGTGGTGGACGAGCGGATCGGTCATGAGGCCGGGGCCGAATCTCCACGAGGAATGAGCCGCGATGCGATTCTTCGGCTGATCAGGTCGGCGGGAAAAGAGCCGGTGGAAAGGGATTCCCTCTACCAGGAAATCCTGAGCCGATAAGCCCGGATTCGGCAGGTGACGGGCCCTCCTTTTTTTCGGACATCTCCACTTGCCCGTTGGATCGAGTGAAAGGTTTCGGAATTTTGTCCGGAAAGGGAAAGATTGTTGCAATCATTTCTGAGAAAATGCGCGGAACGCCTTGGAAACGGGATTCCGTTGAACAGGCCGGAGGCCCTGCGGATCTTCGCTGAAGCTGATCTCCTGGCACTTGGGAAGCTTGCCGACTCGGTTCGGCGGCGGCTTCATCCAGAAAAATATGTTACCTTTGTGGTTGACCGAAACGTAAACTATACTAATGTTTGTGTCTCCCGGTGCAGGTTCTGTGCATTCTATCGTGATGAAGGGGCAACCGGCTCTTACCTGTTGTCACAAGAAGAGATTTTCGATAAGGTTGAGGAACTGGTGGCCCAGGGTGGTACCCAGCTTCTCATGCAGGGGGGACTCCATCCCCAGCTGGGAATAGAGTTCTTTGAGAAGCTGTTCCGAGGGATCAAGGGTCGCTTTCCGGGGATCAGAAATCATTCCTTGTCTCCTGCCGAGATTACCCACAGCGCCCGGATTTCCGGCCTGAGCATAGCTGACGCTTTGCAGCGCTTGAAGGAGGCGGGGCTTGATTCGATTCCCGGCGGTGGTGCCGAGATACTCGTGGACCGGGTTCGGTCCGAGATATCGCCGGACAAGATCGGCTGGGAAGAGTGGGCGGAGGTGATGCGCGAAGCTGCCCGTCAGGGACTTCCGACTACGGCTACCATGATGTTTGGCAGCCTGGAGCGACCTGAGGATATCGTAGAGCACCTTTTTCGCATCAGGGAAATACAGGAGCAAGGGGGGACGTTTACCGCCTTTATCCCGTGGACCTATCAGCCGGGAAACACCGAGTTGGGGGGAGATACTGCCTCCGGAGTGGAGTACCTGAAAGTGCTGGCCCTGTCACGCCTCGTGCTCGGCAACATTCCTAATATCCAGGCGAGTTGGGTGACGCAAGGGGCGAAGCTTGCCCAGGTTGCGCTCTTTTTCGGCGCCAACGACCTTGGGGGAACGATGCTTGAAGAAAACGTTGTGTCCGCGGCAGGCTGTTCCTTCAGTATCACCAGAGAAGAGCTGATTGCCCTGATCAGGGGTGCCGGGTTTGTCCCTGCCCAGCGGACCACGGACTATGAAATAATACAATTCTATTGAGACCGCCGATCTCGGGTGGGGCGCTATCCGTGTCCTCACGTGAAAATACCGACCGGCGGGGAAGGACATAATGAAAATGCAACATGACATTAAACCGAAAATGATAGAATCGCGCGAAGCTCTTCTGTGGCTGGTGGAAAAGCTTGCCGGGGAGACCGTGCTTGCCTGGGATCTGGAGGCTGATTCACTCCATCATTATCGGGAAAAAGTCTGCCTGATTCAGATAGCCACTTCGGATGAGGTGTTTCTTCTTGATCCGCTGGCGGTTCCGGACCTCTCCCCTTTGGCTGCTATCCTGGAAAATTCGGAAATTCGCAAGATCTTTCATGGCGCCGATTACGATATCCGTTCCCTGCACCGGGACTTTTCCCTGAGTGTTCATAATCTGTTTGATACCATGATTGCCTGTCAACTCCTCGGCGAGAAAGAAGTTGGCCTGGCGGCGGTACTGAAAAAACGCTTTGGAGCTGAACTGGATAAGCGCTACCAGAAGGCCGATTGGAGCCGGAGGCCGTTGGACGCAGGTATGATAGCTTATGCGGCAGCGGACACTTCGTTTCTCGTCGCCCTGTATCGGCAGTTGGAAAAGGAACTTGCTGCGCGAGGGAGACTCTCCTGGGTGGAGGAAGAGTGTGTGTTGCTTTCCGAGGTCCGGGCTGCCGACCGCGAAGGCGAGCCGCTTTTCCTGCGGTTCAAGGGGGCATACAGGATGGATCGCCGGACTCTTGCCGTGCTGGAGGAACTCCTGCAATTACGTGACGAAAGGGCCTGTCTTTCCGATCGCCCACCGTTCAAGATTCTTTCCAATGAGACACTACGAGAGTTGGCTGAGAAAAAGCCGTCAACCCTGCAGGACCTGGCGGGGGTCCCGGGGCTGCCGGCTCGTTCGGTTGAGCGGTATGGCAGAGATATTCTGAAAGCGGTGGCGCAAGGCTGTTCGGTTCCGGAAGACAAGCTACCCTCACTAGCTCGCTCGGCACGACCCGAGAGGGATGCTGAAAGGGAAGAACGGGTGAAGCGGCTGAAGCGTTGGCGTGAGGGAAAAGCTCTCGCGTTGGGAATCGATGCCGGTATCCTTGTCAATAATGCCCTGTTGGAAAACCTGGCCAAGGAAGTTCCCCGGAACCTGAGTGATCTGAATGCTTTTCCGGTGCTACGGCGCTGGCAGAAAGGCGAACTGGGCGAAGAGCTCCTGAACGTGTTGCGTTGACAGAAATTTATTACGAAGTTTTTTCTCCGGAATCAGCAGGATCCTCGTCAGCAAAGATCATTTCGAATTCTTTGTCAAAATCGTCCAGGTTCGGCTGAGGTTTTTTCTCTGCCGGTGTCGGGAGATCAGGGTCGTTTTCCATTCCAAAAATATCTTCCCGCGATGAGTCTGGTGTAAAAGCAAAATCGCTGGTGCCAAAGGATTCAAGATTTTCATCCTCAGTCAGCGCATTTTCCTCGAGTTGGTCATTGCTGGACACAATGTTTTCCGGCTGAAGGATCCTTTCGTACTCGTCCATTCCCGAACCGCTTTCATCGAATTGTATATCCCAGCTTGAAGATTTTGACTCATCCTCTGCAGGTTCGCCAAAGGTAAAATCGTCCACAGATGCTTCGCCGGCTGACGGGGTGCTGACTTCTGCAGGGGGAACAGGTTCATCGGAAAAGGCGAAGCCGGTGAACTCCTCATCTTTCACCTCACCCGGGGGTGAATCGGGGAAACCGAGATCAAAGCTCTCGTGAAGGTTTTCCTCCTGCTGGACAGGTGCCGGTGTCACGACGGGAGGCGCCGCTTGCTGTGCAAGTTCCGTTGGAACTGCGGCAACGCGGCGAATCACTGTATTAATGCGGTGTGTTTTTTTGAAAGAAGTGAGTTCTGCGCCGCATTTCTTGCAGGCATCGAGAAACTCGAAGCTGTTGTAACCGCATTTTGGACATTTCATGTCAGGTTCTCCTTTATTTCCTTCTTACCCCATGTCACCCCAATAAAACTGTAAAACAGCAAGCAGGGCTATTCCGGCTGTTTCGGTCCTGAGAATCCTTGAGCCGAGTGTAACTGGTATGAAGCCGGTCCGGGTTGCCGCCGCGACTTCATCCTTTGACAAACCACCCTCTGGTCCTACCATGATTGCAACAGTTTCGGGGAGCGGCAGGGAAGCGAGCACCGACTTGAGTCGATTAGCTTTTTCTTCTTCCCAGAGGAGAAGCTTAACTGTCTGGTCCGCAGAAGCGAGAAGTTCGGAAAAGTTCATTGCCGGCCGGAGTTCGGGGATAGACGTCCTGTTGGATTGTCGTGCTGCCTCAGCGACTATCCGACGCCAGCGCCCCAAGCGATCAGCGCCCCTGTCCTGCGGCAACTGGGCAATGGAGCGGCCAGCTACGAAAGGAATCAGGGAGTCGACTCCCAGTTCAGTACACTTCTGCAAGATGAATTCCATCTTGCTTCCTTTCGGCAGTCCCTGATAGAGCGTAATAAGGGGGCCGGCCGGCCTTTCCGGCTCCAGGGTGCTTTCTTCTAGTCGAACGACAAGATTTTCCTTGCCAATGCTATCGATAACCCCCACGTGGCGCCTTCCGATTCCGTCGGAAAGCAGTACGCGAGTGCCGATTTTAAGTCGAAGAACCCGTGTCATGTGACAAAAAAGGTTACCGGCTATAACCGCACTGTTATCAATGATGGCATTTTCGTCGATAAAGAATCGTCGCATTTAGCTGTTCCGTGTTAAGACGAGGCAACTCCATTCGCCTTCGCGGGAAACCTCCGTCAGTGTCATGGTGCTGTTTTTATAACCGTCGATGACCATGGTTTCTTTCTCGATCAGGATGCCGGAAAGAATAAGTGATCCTCCCGGGTTCAGGTGAGCGATCAGTTCAGGTGCCATGCGAACCAGATCTTCAGCCAGGATGTTTGCAATAACAATATCAAAGCAGCCGGAAACCATGGCAAGGGGAGTGTCGCTAACGCTTACCCGCTCTTCGACCCCGTTCAAGAGACAATTTTCTTGCGCTATCAGTACCGCTTCCGGGTCAATATCGATGGCGCAAATGTGTGAAATACCGAGTTTTACCGCTGCAATGGTGAGTATACCCGAACCGGTCCCCACATCAAGCCCCGTCAGAGTTTTTTTCTTGCTGCGGAGGCCGGAAAGTAATTTTTCCAGAACAATGAGACACAGCATGGTGGTCGGGTGGGTGCCGGTTCCAAAGGCCATCCCGGGGTCTATGTCCAGCAGGATATCCTTGGGTCCGGCCGGAAAGTCTTCCCACGTGGGTTTTACCACCAGGTGGTTTCCGATCCGCATGGGCTTGAAATGTTCCTTCCAGCTCGTGCTCCAGTCTTCATCCGTGATTCGAGTAATCGTTGGATCCTGGTAGCTGAAACCAGGGAAGTTCGGGCCGATCTCGATAAGGAAAGCTTTGATGTCCCGAATTCTCTCGTCAAGGCTTTCATCGCTGTGAAAATATGCCGTTACCGACTTGGTCGGTGTTTCTTCGAGGGAATCAAGGGAAAAGGTGTCGAGGCTACGATTATCGATTCCGACCCCGTTTGAGGTGAGCTCGATCAGAAACTCCGCGATGGTGTCAACCATTGCGTCCGGCACTTCGTATGATAGTTGAATCCACTCTTTTTGCATCTGCTGGTACCCTTTCTGATTTTGAACCTGAACTACTAGTTTCACATCCGGAGTTCCCGGATGGAAACTATGTAGATAAGCATTTCTACGAACATTTAAAAATAGCAAAAGAAGCTGCTGCTGACAATTAAAACCTTGACAAATGATAGGGGATGGCGTTAATTCTCATTAAAATCCTTCTTGAGTAAAACACTTTTTCCCTTCAAGCATGTTTCAATTATTCCCGGAAGGAAGATTATTTACAAATAGATATTTTAATTGGTGGAGCTTATTGCATCTTCAATCTTGTGTGGTATAAGTTTCCTCATGAGACTTCTGTTTTTATTCAGTTATTGTTGTGATGTCAGGTGATTGCAGATGCATCGAGCTGAAATAGGGGCTTGATGACTTGGTTTCCCTTGCAAAGTATAATTTGCCAGTTACGTTAAATTTGTCGTTTTAAGTAGTTCTCAAGAACAATAGCGAGGTGAAAAATGAAAATTCTAGTAGTGGAAGACGAAAAAAAGGTTGCCAGTTTTATCAAGCGAGGGCTTGAAGAAGAAAAGTATGAAGTGGATGTCGCCTACGATGGTGAAGAGGGTTGGCAGAAGATCCTGGATGGCTCTTACAGCCTTATTATCCTTGATGTGATGCTGCCAAAAAAAGATGGTTTCGCAGTGGTCAAGGAAATGCGGATGAAAAAGCTTCAGACCCCGGTTTTGATGCTGACAGCAAAAGATACGGTCGAAGATATCGTTGCCGGCCTCAACTCGGGATCTGATGACTATTTGACAAAGCCGTTCGCCTTTGCCGAGCTGCTTGCCCGTGTTCGTGCTCTTCTTCGCAGGTCCGAGCAGGAGCGTGGCGCCGAAATCCGTTTCGCTGATCTGCGTCTCGACCCGGTTACTCACAAGGTTTGGCGGAAAGATAAAGAAATTGACCTGACGGCGAAAGAATACTCGCTGCTGGAATTCTTTATGCGCAACCCGAACCAGGTGCTGACCAGGACCACCATTGCCGAAAATGTCTGGGATTATATCTTTGACAGCTTCACCAACATCATCGACGTCTACGTCAATTATCTCCGCAAGAAAATTGACCGGGATGCAGACAAGAAGCTTATTCATACCGTGCGCGGTGTTGGTTACATTCTGAAGGAAGAAGACTGATAGCACCGTCGGACTTTCGCTACCGACCGGTAGCAGCAACAGCAGGCGGGACAGATCGCTCCTGGAAAGGAGTTGACTGTCCCGCTTTTTTGGGACCATGCCCCGGTGATTCCGCGAAAACCCTTCCTTTTAAGTCTGGCTTGTTTCTCTCGGTTGACAAATATTTACCCCATCTTTACCCTTAGATACGGTACAGTGTGTTAAACAATCCAGAGGAGGTATCCTATGCGCACATCAATTTTCAATGTGCTGATGGTCGTTGCGACCGCATCTATTGTATCCCTTTCGGCAGGACTCGCTTTTGCCAAAAACGCCCCGCCTGACTTTGTCGAACTCTCCAAAAAGCTTACGACCTCGGTTGTCAATATCAGCACCTCGAAAACAGTCAATCTCCGGCAGCAGTTTAACCAGCCACAGACAAACCCTTTCGGCTCAGATCCTTTCAGTGATTTCGAACGTTTTTTCCGGGGTATCCCTCAACGCCCGCACAAGCAAAGAAGCCTCGGTTCCGGCTTCATCATCAGCGATGAAGGATATATTCTCACTAATAACCATGTGGTGGCCGGGGCAGACGAAATCAATGTCAAACTTTCCGATGGCCGGGAATTCAAGGGTGTGCTGAAGGGCTCCGACGAAAAGCTCGACCTGGCGCTGATCAAGATAGCCGCCAAGGATCATCTGCCCGTGGCCCCCCTTGGCGACAGCGATGCCATTGAAGTGGGCGAATGGGTCCTGGCCATCGGCAACCCCTTTGGCCTCAGCCAGACAGTGACTGCCGGGATTGTCAGTGCCAAAGGCAGGGTGATCGGCAGCGGACCGTACGACGATTTCATTCAGACTGATGCCTCCATCAATCCCGGAAATTCGGGCGGCCCGCTTTTCAATGCGAAGGGCGAGGTGATCGGCATCAATACTGCTATTGTTGCCGGCGGGCAGGGAATCGGTTTTGCCATTCCGGTAAATATGGCCAAGACTGTTATCACACAACTGCGTGAGACGGGCAAGGTAACGAGGGGCTGGTTGGGCGTCGCAGTTCAGCCGGTAACTCCTGATCTTGCCAAGTCTTTTGGCATGAAGACCGACAAGGGCGCCCTCATCTCTGAAGTGATGAAGGATAGCCCGGCGGCAAAGGCCGGGCTCAAAGTCGGCGATATTATCCTGGAGTTTGACGGGAAACCCATTACCGATATGCATGAACTTCCCCGGCTTGCTGCCGTGACCCCTGTTGGCAAAAAAGCCGTTGTCAAGGTCCTGCGAAACGGGAAGACCATTGAGAAGACTGTTACCATCGAGAAGATGGTCGATAGTGGCGTGACTGAGAAGCAAAGTGCGAAAATCCAGGAAAAGCTGGGTATCGTGGTCTCGAATATCACCAAGGAGCTGGCCGCGCAGCTGCGGACAAACGTGACCCGAGGCGTGGTCGTGATGGAGGTCAAACCGGGAACCATGGCTGAAGATGCCGGTATTGCCCGGGGAGACATCATCACGCAGATCAACAGCTCTGTTATCGAAAACAGTTCCCAGTATGCAAAAGCGGTCGCAACTCTCAAAAAAGGCGATATTGTCCGCTTCCTCCTGCACCGGGGAGAGTCCGCACTGTTTATCGCGATGAAGGTAGAGTAGGCACATTTTCAGCCTTGCGTTTTGTTGCGTCGGGTGAAAACTGCAGCAGGGAGGTCGCCGGAAAGAGGCGGCCTCCCTTTTTTCATGCATGCAGGGCCGAAATTTTCACAGTTGCTGGTATACTGTTCCCAACGCGGAAAGATACTCTCTGTAAGGACCTATTTCCATGGAAACCCTGAAAACAACACCCCTCATGGGGGAGCATACACGGCTCGCCGCCCGTCTCTCACCCTTTGGCGGCTGGCTGATGCCGCTTCAGTATGACGGCATCCTGGCTGAACACCGCTGGTGCCGGGAATCGGCTGCCCTGTTTGATACTTGCCACATGGGCCAGTTTCTCTTCCAGGGAGAGATTGCCAAAGCAGGCTTTGAGCGGCTGTTTTCCTTCCGGCTCGACACGATATCGGTTGGCCGCTGCCGCTACGGATTTCTCCTCAATGAGCAGGGCGGGATCGTCGATGACCTGACCGTGTACCGGCTGGCAGCCGATCAACTGATGGTGGTCGTGAACGCCGGGCCCGAGGAAAAGGATTTTGCCGCGATCCAGGCAGGATTGCAGTCCTGTTCGAGTTTTTCAGACCGTACCGGCCAAACCGGCAAGCTGGACATCCAGGGCCCCCTTTCCCGGGAGGTTCTGGTGCGGGTTTTCGGCGCGGAAGTCGAGAAAATCTCTTTCTTCGGCTTCCGGCAGATGGGCATTCTCGGAATGAAAGCCATCGTGAGCCGCACCGGCTATACCGGTGAACTGGGCTACGAAATCTACTGCGGAAATGACCGGATCGTCGAACTGTGGCAACTCCTGTTGGAAGATGGGCGCGTCAGGCCGGCCGGGCTCGGGGCACGGGACCTGCTGCGCTTGGAGATGGGCTACAGTCTCTACGGCAATGATCTGGATGAGACGACCACGCCCCTTGAGGCTGGACTCGAAAAGTTCGTGGATTTCAGCCGGGATTTTGTCGGCCGGGAGGCCCTGCTCCGCCAGCAGGCCGAAGGTCTCCGGAGAGTCAAGGTGGCCTTCCGGGTTGCTTCCCGGCGCTCGCCACGCCACGGTTACAGGATTTTTCTGCAGGGCGAGCCGGTCGGCACGGTGACCAGCGGTGCCTTCTCCCCCATGCTCGGCAGCGGCATCGGCATGGGCTACGTGGCGCCTGAAGCGGCAGCGGTCGGTGCCTCACTCCAGGTCGGTCAGGAAGGGATCTTGCTGGAGGCAACGGTGGTGGAGCTGCCGTTCTATCGGGACGGATCGCTGAGGAAGTAGCATTCAAGCTGATAGCGGTTAACTGTTGAGTGCCAGGGCAGGCCTGAACCAATAAGCTTTTGCCACGGATACACACGGATATTCACGGATAAAATCTTTTACAAGAAAAGGATTTAATCCCCTACAAGCTTTTCAGTTTTGTTTTACATCCGTGTTCATCCGTGTGTATCCGTGGCTGAAAAAGGTTTTTACGCAGTTTCTTTGCTGGAAATTTCCATACAGGTTACAGTTGAGCGCAACTTCACACTTCACTGCGGAGGGATGAACGCATGGATTGCTATTTTACCAAGGAACACGAATGGCTCCGGATTGATGGCCGCACCGGCATTGTCGGTATTACCGCGTACGCCGTGGAGCAGCTGGGAGACATCACCTTTGTTGAGCTTCCCCGGTTGGGCCGGGAGGCAAAGCAGTCGGAGGTGTTGTGCGCGATCGAATCGGTCAAGGCGGCCAGTGATATCTATGCCCCGGTTTCGGGAAGGGTAATTGCGGTAAACGAGCAGGTGGAAAGCGGCCCGGAGATCGTCAATCAGAGTCCCGAGGAGGCTGGCTGGCTGGTGCGTATCGAGATCGCCGATCCCGCTGAGCTGAAGGGCCTGATGAATCGGGAGCAGTATCAGGAATACCTCGGGGGACTTTTGTGAGCCGCTCCGGCTATTGTCCGCAGACTCCGGCACAGGTCCGGGAGATGCTTCAGGTGATCGGCGTCGGCAGCATTTCCGAGCTCTTCAGCGTCATTCCTGACGAGTTGCGAGCCCGCTCCTTCGCGCTGCCGGACGGTATGTCAGAATTCGAGATGCTGGCCGGGATGGAACAGCTGGCCGGGGCAGACCGGCGAACCGTCGTGCCCTTTATCGGCGGCGGAAGTTACGATCACATCATCCCCGCGGTCGTAGATCACCTCTCGGGTCGCACCGAATTTGCCACCTCGTATACCCCCTACCAGCCGGAATGCGCCCAGGGAACCCTTCAGGCTCTCTATGAATACCAGACTGCCATCTGCCGACTGACCGGCATGGAAACGACCAATGCTTCCCTCTACGACGGCGGCACTGCCCTGGCCGAGGCGACCCTGATGGCCCTGCGCATCACCGGCAGGACGAAGGTCCTTGTGGACGGGACGGTCAATCCATTTTCCCGGCAAATCGTGCAGACCTACCTGGCGAACCTGGATGCGGAGATCATCGAGATCGCCCCCGGGAAGGGGCTGACCGACCGGAAGGAATTTCTCGCCGCACTTGATGACGGAACTGCTGCCATCGTCCTGCAGAATCCCAGCTTCTTCGGTGGGGTTGACGACTTCAGTGACCTGGCTGCGGCAGCACGTGGCCGGGGTGCGCTGACCATCGTCTCTGTCTACCCAATCAGCCTCGGTCTGCTCAAGACGCCCGGCGAGATGGGCGCCGACATGGCTGTTGGCGACGGCCAGAGCCTGGGCAATCCGCTCTGTTTCGGCGGTCCTTCCTTTGGCTTCCTCGCCGTGCGGAAGGAGCATATCCGCAACCTGCCGGGCCGGATCGTCGGAGAAACCGTGGACAAGGATGGTCGGCGCGGTTTTGTTCTCACCCTCCAGGCCCGGGAGCAGCACATTCGCCGCCAGAAGGCCACCTCCAACATCTGCAGCAACCAGAGCCTCTGTGCCCTGCGCGGCCTGATCTTCCTCGCCACCCTCGGCCGGGAAGGGTTCGTGGAGCTGGCCCGCCTCAATTACGACAAGGCACAGTATGCCAAGGTGCTGCTTGGGGGTATCCGCGGGGTGTCGCTCCTCACCGGTGGTCCGACCTTCAACGAATTCACCCTTAACCTGCCAATGGCTGCCGCAACTGTCAGCGAGCGGCTCCTGGCGAAAGGGTTTGCCGCTGGCGTCCCTCTCGGCCGTTGGTATCCGGGCATGGAGTCCTGCCTCGTGGTCACGGTAACGGAGAAGCGCAGCCGCGAGGAAATAGAGAACCTGGCGGCACGGTTGGAGGAGGTCCTATGGAGTTGATCTTCGAAAAATCCGTACCCGGCCGACACGGAACCATCCTCCCGCGGAGTGATGTCCGCCGGGCCACCGCGCTCCCGGCCGGGCTCCTCAGGGGCGAGTCAGCCGCACTGCCCGAGTTGAGCGAGCTTGAGGTGGTACGCCATTTCAGCAATCTCTCGCGCCGCAACTTTGCGCTGGACACGAATTTTTACCCGCTCGGCTCCTGCACCATGAAATACAATGCCAAGGCGCTGGAAGAGGCCGCCCGACCCTTTGCCGGCGTTCATCCGATGCTGCCCTACCTCCCCTCCGGCGAGGGTTTCGTCCAGGGCTCCCTCGGTGTTATTCACGAACTGTCCCGACTTCTGGCCGAGATCACCGGCATGCGGGCCTTTTCCTGCCAGCCCCTGGCAGGGGCCCACGGCGAAATGGCCGGCATCATGATGATTGCCGCCTGGCACCGCTCGCGGGGTGACCAGCGCCGCTTCGTGGTGGTGCCCGATTCCTCTCACGGCACCAACCCGGCCACAGCCGCCATTGTCGGCTATGAGGTGCTCACCGTCCCGACCGCCCCCTATGGCGATATGGATCTTGACGCCTTCAGGAAGACCATGAATAATGAGGTGGCGGCGGTCATGATGACCTGTCCCAATACCCTTGGCCTCTTCAATCCCCACGTAGGGGAGATCTGCGCCATCGCCCACGAGCACGGCGCCCTGGTCTACTGTGACGGCGCCAATCTGAATGCGATTCTCGGCAAGGTGCGGCCCGGTGATATAGGTTTCGATGTCATGCATGTCAACCTGCACAAGACCTTCGGCACGCCCCACGGCGGCGGCGGCCCGGGCAGCGGACCGGTTGGGGTGAGCGAGAAGCTGCTACCCTTCCTGCCTGCGCCGCAGGTGGCGCAACGGGCTGACGGCAGCTATTATCTCGCCGAAGTCGGGGAGGGCAGTATCGGCCGGCTGGCCAACTTCAACGGCAATTTCGGCGTACTGGTGCGTGCCCTTGCCTACATCACCATGCTCGGAAAGAACGGCCTGGTGGAGGTAAGCGAGCAGGCGGTGCTCAATGCCAACTATGTCATGAGCCGGCTGAAGGGCTGGTATGATCTCCCCTTTGACACGACCTGCATGCACGAATGTGTCTTTTCCGCCTCCCGGCAGCTAAAACAGGGCGTCCATGCCCTTGACATTGCCAAGTATCTCATCGACCGGGGCTTCCATCCACCTACGGTCTATTTCCCGCTGATCGTCAAAGAGGCGATCATGATCGAGCCGACCGAGACCGAAAGCAGGGAAACCCTCGATGCCTTCATTGCAGTAATGATCGAGGCGGCCGAACTGGCTGAAACGAATCCCGAAGCACTGTTCCAGGCCCCCCGCAGCATGCCGGTCTCGCGGCTGGACGAGACAAAGGCGGCGCGGGAGATCAATGTCTGCTGCAGCGGCTGACGGAAGCTGCGGTAATTTCACTAACAGGGGCGGATATACACTCTAATGACCGATTCCTCAAAACTCTGGCGGCTGCTCGACACCGGACCGCTCGACGGCCCGGGCAACATGGCGCTTGACGAGGCCCTGCTCTCCTGTTTCGACCCCGGGAGTTCACTGCCTTTGTTACGCCTCTACGGCTGGAGTCCGCCCGCCTTCTCTCTCGGTCGTTTCCAGAAGCCGGAAGAGGTCCTTGACCTGGAGCGTTGTGCCGGGGCCGGGATCCCGGTGGTGCGGCGGGTCACCGGCGGTGGCTGTATCTTCCACGCCGAGGAGTTGACCTACAGCATCATCTGCACCCCCGGCCAGATCTCGGACATCATCGGCGTCAAGGAGTCGTTCCGGCGGCTCTGCGGATTTCTGCTCCTTGCCTACCGCAAGATCGGACTTTCCCCGGCCTTTGCCATCGATGCTCCGCAGCGCCCGGCGAGTCTCGGCGAACGGACGCCGCTCTGCTTTGCCGGCACCGAAGAGTACGATATCCTGGTGGACGGCCGCAAACTCGGCGGCAACGCCCAGCGCCGGACGCGCGGTATCATCTTCCAGCACGGCTCCATCCCCTTGCGTCCCGCGCTATCCCAGGCCCGGCCTTTTCTCCGTTGTGCCGTCCCCGCAGGGGCAACCTCCCTGGCCGAGGCGGGATTCCCGCTGGAGTCGGAGGTGCTGAAGGAACAGCTCCTGGCCTCGTTCGAGGAGAATCTCGACACTACCCTCCAAAGTTCCGCCCCTGACCGCAAAGAGCAGGAAAAAGCCGAACTGCTGCGGGAGGCGAAATATTGCTCAGCAGCCTGGAATCTGGAAGGGGAAGCGCCATGAGCCTTTCCCGCCGTCCCGAGTGGCTGCAGAAAAAGATCTCCCCCGCCGCCCATGGCGCAATGAATCAGCTGCTGGAAGATCTGCAACTCCACACCGTCTGCCGCGAGGCCCATTGTCCAAACATCAGCGAGTGCTATGGCAATAACCAGGCGACCTTTCTGATTCTCGGCACCATCTGCACCCGGCTTTGCTCCTTCTGCAATGTCACAAAAAGGGCCCCCGTTCCACCAGACCCGGATGAGCCGCGACGGGTGGCGGAAGCGATCCTGCGGCTGCAGCTTGCGCCACGTGGTGATCACCAGCCCGACCCGCGACGACCTTCCGGACGGCGGTGCAAGTCTCTATGCCGAAACGGTGCGGGAGATCCGGGCCGCTGCCCCTGACACCACCGTAGAGCTGCTGATTCCCGATTTCCGGGGTGACGGGAGAGCTTGGAAAAGGTGGTGTCTGCCCGGCCGGAGATCCTTGGCCACAACGTGGAAACGGTTCCACGGCTCTACCACATCAGAGAGGGCGCTGATTATCGGCGGTCCCTTCATGTATTGAAGATGATTGACGGCAGTGGGTCGTCTGTACGGAGCAAATCAGGGATCATGCTTGGTATGGGTGAGACGGAGGATGAGGTTGTGCAGGTATTTGCCGACCTGCTGGAGGTCGGTTGTCGTTACCTGAGCATTGGCCAGTACCTGGCTCCAAGCAAGCACCACTATCCTGTTCAGGAGTATCTGCCCCCCGAGGTCTTTGACAGGTATCGAGAGAAGGCGCTGACCATGGGTTTTCAGCATGTGGAGAGCGGGCCGTATGTCAGAAGCTCCTATCTGGCAGAGCGCTACGGAAGGAAACTCGGAGTACGAATTTACAGGGATGAAGGGGATTAAGGGGATAGAACCTTTTACCCTGTTTTCTGCATTCATCTTCGTCTTTTTTCAAGAGCATGACAGGATCCGCTTTTAGATAAAAATTCTTTTAGGGATTAGAAGAATAACTCTTTATGCGCTTTTGTTGTTATCCCATTTATCCCCTTCATCCCTGTAGAAAAAAGGTTTTCAGGATTGAGAGTAAGCGGTGCAGATGCTTGCGGCTTGACATTCGCCCGGTATTTTATGATAATGCCGGTGCACTGAGGAGAGATGTCCGAGTGGTCGATGGTGCCTGACTCGAAATCAGGTGTACGGCAACGTACCTAGGGTTCGAATCCCTATCTCTCCGCCACTAAATATCCAGTGATATCAACTGGTTATTATTTTTAGGCCCCTGACTTTCACCGGTACTTTCACCAAGGAGGTATTTTTGGTATGGCAGGGGTTTTCTTTTTGTCTCAACATAGTCCCTTCCAAGGTAGTTCAGGATGCCCAAAAAGTCCCTCTCAAGGCCGTCTATGTAGTTCCCGTAAACTTCGAATACCATCTGTTTGCTTCCGTGTCCCATAAGTTTGACCAGTCTGAGTGGGTCAATCCCCACGAGAAGGCTCCAGCCAGCAAAACTATGCCTGATGCTGTACGGCGGTCGGTATGGTACTCCAGCTTTCTGTAAGGCTGGCATCCAGTAATCTTCGATGAAACCTTCCCTCAGATAGGGCCTGCCATTCGGTTCTGCGAAAATGAATTGGCTGTCAGTTCGGCTGAGAACATGCTCAAGAATGCGCCGCATATGGACCGTTATCGGTAGCCTTCGATGCCGATGGCGTGTCTTCAGGTTCGGGCTCAACACCTTTCGGACGATCGATTGCTGGATCAGGATATGGTCAGTGCGGATGTCGCTTCGCATAAGGCCTGAAATTTCGCTGTGGATCATGCCAGTCAACATCATGAATTCAACCATCGGGCGATACCAAGGGTCTATTTCGGTGATGATCTGCTGCCATTCGCCGAACATGAAGATTTCCCTCTGCTTCGGTTGGGACTTTGGTATGTAACGATTAATATTCCTGAAGGGATCCGGGATGTCCCAGTTGAATTCATCGACAGCATCTTCAAAAAAAGCTCTTAATACCGTGAGGATGTTGACTATCCTGGCTCGAGAAAGGGTTTTTCCCTTATTTATTCCGATCTTAGCTTTGAGGGTGGCAATGAACTTCTGAAGTTCGAGTCGCGTCAAGTTTTGGAAATTCTTTTCTGAAAAATATGGAATTATCCAGCATTTAAGTATCGCCTTGTAGTCGTCCTTTTTGGTATGCGAATCGTAAAGCTCGACTATTTCCCGAGTCCATTTCTCAAGATAATTCCCGATTAGGATGTCCATGGGATTGGGCGAATAATCCCTTCCTTCCAGCTTTGCGAAGATTTGTTTCTCCTTTTCTCGGGCACCCGGGAATGCTTCTGAGAAAATCAATTGACCTGCGTTGCGCTTTTGGATCACTCTATCTAACCAGTGTCGGATCTTAGTACGATTTTCCTCGGTATCATCAAGTCCCGTACTTTTTTCAATTCGTCGCCCATGATGGTAGAAAAGCACATAAAGTTTAGCAGACCCTGGTTTTCGTAGGATAGTGCCACCTTTCGAATTGTTTTCAAATTCTGCAAGATTTAATTTTTTAAGCACTTTAATGCTTCCTTTCCGTTATCCTCCTTCCTTTTTGACTTCAGTTCAAGAAAGAGAATATCGGATGCTTGCTTGTAAATCAAGGACTCAAGAATTTCACAATTTATCACTAACAGTGGCGACTAATAGTCGAAATTAATGGCAGAGTTTTCTGGGCGAGTATTCTTTTTTGAGAATATACTTGGTTTGTGTCTCCAGAATGGGTTGTTCCTCAATTGAAAGTTCCATAGAGAAGATAGCAGCTCAGGAGACCACGGAAACCGGATTACACGTCCCAATTTGAGATAATGTTTGCCACTGATGAGCTTTTTCCGACGAATCCAAGAAAATACAGTTGTTCGGGCAACGCCAATCCTCTGAGAAAATTCCTCAACGGTGATCATTTCTGGCATGTTTGAATTGTTTTGTTCCATAATGTGTCCGATTGTTGAGAAGTAAATAATTCCACCTAGTATGGAGGCGACAGTTCACGACTGTCGCCTCAGGACGACGATGTCTAGCTACTACCAAGTTTTTGTTTTAAGATTGCTGCAAGTTTCTTTCGGTCGATTAATCCATTTATGGGCTGCTTGTTCTGCTTGGATTTCTTGAATAATCGAGTTAAAAGGGATGTCTTCACGGTGAAGATCAATAATTAAGGCATTTCTGATATTTTCAGCCCAGGCAACAGAGTGCTCGGATCCCATCAGGGTTGGCAGAGTCATATTATGCTTGACCAGAAGAGCTCGAAGTTTCAATGCGATTATTTTCTGCATAGCAAACGGAACAAGGTCTTTCAGTAAGCTTTCGCTCCCAGTACCAGTTGAAATTAGTGTTGTCATATCTCTGGACATGACCACAATCATGAATAATTGCGCCTCTGTGGCCAGAACAAACTGAACAAAGGATCTGACTCCAGGTAAAAAATATATTCTTGCTGTTTGGTTTCGTTTCCGAAGAGTTTTGAGACTTCAATGTGTGTGCAAGCTTTTTCGACTAATTTGAGCAACATATTATTTCTCCTTTTTAAAAACTGTTTGTTAGTACATCACTTTTCCCTTCGCCAGGTCTGGTTTATCCAAACTTTGTGTTCATGATGTCCCTCCTTTGGATTTTGGTTTTTTGCCCTCTCTACGCTGGTAATGGAGGAGGGGTCAGACATTTTTTCAGTCTTACGTCAAATTTTTCTTCGAAAAGCTACTTTAAATTGATTTCTTGAATTTAAAATAGTCTGTAAAAACAGTATGTTGATCTATGTTTGTGGTGAAAAGCTCAGCCAGAAAAAATATTTTTGATAGCTAAATATTTTTGGGTGCGACACAAAAAAAGGGGGATCCAGGCATGCTGTTTATGATTGCAGCGCGCCTTGGTCCCCCTTTCATTTTTGAGGTGAACCTTTTACTATTGGTTGCCTCGTTTTTTTCCCACATAAGCTGATGGAGAACGGGACTGACCGTGCCCCAAATGAGCCATGATTTCCTTGTTGCTCGCTCCCTCCGCAGCGCATATCACGCGCACATCTGATGACGATCCGCATGCATGTTGCTCCCTTGCTCCCGAGATTCCGCCCATTCGATGCATCAGATTAGCTTGAGCATCGATATGCTTGCAGAAGTGTTTTATCTGGGGGTATAGGTCTTCCGGTATTTGAGCCGAATTTTTGGGCAACCTCTTGCCACGTGTGCGATTGCTGCTGCTTGCTCGGGAGTTTTAACTTCCAGTTCTCGCGAGTGCGTACCACCCTTTGCGCCCTCCACTATCAAAAATTTATTGCCATTCCTCATTATCGTTCTATTGGAGAGCAGGGCTTCCTTCGCCCTGAGGCCAAACTCTCGTCGCAATCCTTCAGTTGCAACAATCATCTGTGCGCGCCAGTCTCCTTCCCCTGCTATTTTGGCAATTTCTTCACTGATTGCATTCTGGTTGTCCTCGTTATTAACGACTTGCGGATTGACTCGTTCAAGCGGCGTATGCCACAGTCCCTGTTGTGGAGTGGCACGATATTATTTTTGCCGATTGATTCGGCTACAACGCGGACTGCAGTCATTTTATCAGCCATTGTCGATGGCATGAGTTCCTCGGTCATGGAGAGACTCTATAAATGCCTGAATATGCCCAGGCTTTAGGTAGTCGATTGCTCCAGTCCAAATTTTTTTGTCAAGAAATTGCCGAATTCCTTTGCATTTGCGAGAAGTTTCTTCTTCGTGAGACTGCCTTTTGAATGATCTTTCCCCAGCCTATCCAACACTTGCAATTTCAATGGCTTTCCCTTCATATCAACCTCCATCCTTAGAATTTGGCGCCCGCACGGCACCCGAACCTGAGTTGAGTGTGCGGATCCACGCCTGACCGAACGGCGCCGTATACGACTGCATGATCGCGCAGATCACCAATCACATACGCTGGACTCCTTGCACTCGCCCACTCGAGGCGAGGCTGCCAATTGGCAGGGATTTCCGGGATCTAGTGCTCGGCTGTATAGCCGGCAATATGCGGTGGTTCGATGTGTTATGAGAGGAATTGGGTAGGGTGAGAAAATTCTGTCGCTCGATTGTCGCACGTAGAATGAGGATAATTGGTAATAATGCTGAATGGTTACAAGAGCGTCTCTTTTTCCGAGAAATGATTCGATCTCAAGAGACGGAACAAGTCGCCAAAAAAACCAAAGATCCGATTGGCGTTTAGTTGTTTGGTATTCTGCCCAAACTGAAACCAGAAGATGCTTGTTAATGCTCACTCAACTTTGTCCAACGGACCAGTCAGATTGGCAATGACAAGGCGATTACCTGCATTCAATCAAGCGAGGGCATCGTCAGGGAATTTCCCAATTACGAAGACGCTCGTTACGTCAGGTAGATCATTTTCATGTGACTTCGACACGATAAGTATCACATGCAGAAAAAAATCCTGTCGGTATGTCACGTATTCTTTAGAGTACGGGTTGTCATGAGGAATTCCCTCGCGACAAAATTGTAGTTGCTGCCACATTGATTCCAGCGGGAAAGTGATCATCTCTGATCAGAATATGCATTATGCAAAACGTTATTGCGGGTTAATGCATCAACTTGGTGGGACAAGCTTGGGGTAGCGTGGATTGCTGAAATATCGACCTTGTACAAAGGACTTTTGGCGCTATTCAGCCCAATGCTCTTGGGGACTCGCAAATTAGCGAATAGAAGGTATTGAAAATATGCTCTATTTTCAATAGTGGGAGGCAGGTTCTAAGTTGATATACCTGCAAGAGGGTGCTCATTGGGACTGGAGATCGCTTAGCGATTCATCAATCCGAACAGCGTATTGCTGCCAGGTGGCCCGATGACGATTCTGCGGCGATATGGCCGTCAGAATAAATGTCACTAGATGGCAGCATAGTGACGGGCGATGAGACCGGGTGTCCAATTCCGGTCTTTAATTATGTTCTCCAAAAGGAGTGAAAAATATTGTCGATATGATACATGTTTTGGTTTTAGAGTCAAGAAAATATTGCCTGTGTATTATGGATTGAAAAATTAAACAATTTCTCGTTGTCTTATGCACGTGCGTATTCCGGCGAAAGCGGCCAGCCGAACTGGTGTGATGGCGTCCACCGTTCCGCTGCGAAAGCGGCCAGCGTTCCGGTGATTTCGGCCAGTAACGAGAGAGAGTCTCGGGGTGTGTTTTTTCACTCTGTCACAATAACAGTTTTTGGGTCAAGCACAGATCGCTTTCGTCTCATGGATTCACCCTTCAATTCCAGCTTGTAGGCATTGTGAACCAGTCTGTCCAGGATGGCATCAGCCAGGGTTGGATCCTGCATGGCATCGTGCCAGGCTTTCACCGGCAGTTGGCTGGTAATGACGGTTGCCTTCCGGTCATAACGTTCCTCGACGATCTCCAGCAATTCCCGCTGCTCCTCCCGTGACAAAGGGGAGATGAGCAGATCGTCCAGGATCAGCACCTCGCATTTGTTGATTGGTGCAATGAGCTTGTTGTAGCGGCCATCAAGCCTGGACACCGCAATCTCCTGCAGGACGCGTAAGGGCGGGATGCTGAAAGAAAAGGACCCCAACTTCTCCGGGACCGATACGCTGGAAGGCCTCACGGCCATCGTGAGTATCAAGCACCCGGACCCGCAGTTCGAGAGCCAGACCAAGGTCAAGCTCATGAACCCGGAAGTGGCTGGGGCGGTGTCCTCGGTGACGGCGGATGTCCTTCGCCGAGTTCCTGGAAACGAACTCGCGGGATGCGCGACGGATCGTGGACAAGTGCATGACGGCCATGCGCGCCCGTGACGCGGCCAAGAAGGCGCGCGATCTGGTGCGGCGCGGGACCAGTCTGCTGGAAAGCACGACGCTGCCGGGCAAGCTGGCTGACTGCTCCGAGCGCGATCCTCATCGCTCCGAATTGTACATCGTCGAGGGTGACTCGGCCGGTGGCAGCGCCAAACAGGGTCGCGACCGGCACTTCCAGGCCATCCTGCCCCTGCGCGGTAAGATCCTGAATACGGAGCGCGCACGGCTCCACAAGATCCTCGACAACAACGAAGTCAAGGCTCTGATCTCTGCCCTGGGGACCGGAATTGGCGACGACTTCACTCTGGATAACCTGCGCTACCACCGGATTATCATCATGACGGACGCGGATGTCGACGGCGCACACATTCGCACCTTGCTACTGACGTTCTTCTTCCGCTACATGACTCCGCTGATTCAGGGCGGGTGCCTGTACATCGCGCAGCCGCCGTTGTACCGTCTGGAGCACCGCAAGAAGATCCGGTACGCGTACAGCGATCAGGAGCGCGATCGGGCACTCAAGGAGTTCGGGATCGACGAAGACCGCGTCGCGCTCCAGCGCTACAAGGGTCTGGGGGAGATGAACCCCGATCAGTTGTGGGAAACGACGATGGACCCTGCGACACGAACCCTGCTCCAGGTGACGGTGGAAGACGCAGCCGAGGCGGATCGTGTGTTCGATATGCTCATGGGCAGCAGTGTGCCGCCGCGCCGGCGGTTCATCCTGACCAACGCCAAGAGTGTGCGTAATCTCGACATCTGATCCTCTGCGGGACGATCGGCTACGGGGCTGATTCCAAGAAAACAAAAAAGACGGGCTGCGCTTCACTGGCAGCCCGTCTTTTTTGTAAGCGGGGATGCGGCGCGCTAGACCACCGAGGGTGCTTCGGCAGGCTGCCAGGCCCAACCGGAAGCCAAGGGTTGCGCCTCCGCAGTGGCGACTTCACAGTCGTAGACGAGCAGCATGCCGGGCACAGTGTCCATGTTCGAGAGGTGATAGGTTTCCGGGCCGGGCTGTTGCTCGGGAGATGCCACGGGTTTCGCGATTAAAATGGGACCAACGCCTAGTTCGGCAGCCAGCCGGCGGATGGCGTTCTGAGGGCTTTCTCCGCGCCGAACGACCGTCGAAGGCAGTGCTCGCCAATCATCCTCAGCCGTCGCGCCACTGCGCAGCAAGGTGTTCTCCCCCTTACGGATGCGGGCGGCGACCCGGCCGAAGTGGCGCAACGCGCGCCGCTGGCGCTCGGCGCTGATCGTGCTGAGCAGCGCACTGACGGCCGGCTCGATCCGATTGTTGACAATCAGGTAATCACACATGGGGGCGAACTGCATTTCGAAGGGGGTCCGGCACAGCCGCCGCTCGATCTCGTCGGGCTTGTCGCCGCGCGCGCGAATTCGTTTTTCAAGTGTGACTGTATCCGGCGGGCTGATGAAGATCAACACCACGTTGTCTGGGAAGGCCTCGCGCAGAATGGACGCGCCAAGTACGTCGATATCCGCGATCTGATCGCGGCCAGCGGCCAGTGCTTGTTCCAGGCGGGCCCGGATGATGCCATACTTGTGGCCGTGCACTAACTGGTGTTCCAACAAGGCCCCGCTGTCGATCAAGTCTTGAAATCCAGCTTTACTGAAGAAGTAGTGTTCCCGCCCTTCTTGTTCGTCCGCTCGGATGGGGCGTGTGGTGGCGGTCGGCATCTGGACCAGATCAGTGAGCTGGTCGAGCGCCTCTTTCATCAGCCGATTCTTGCCTACGGCGGTGGGACCGACGAGAACGAAAAGCAAGCCGGCATGGATAGTGCCATCAGCCATCAAGTGTACATCTCCTGAAGGTGGAAACTATCGAGTTAGTGTAGCAGGTGAGCCGGGCTGAAACCAGTCTGAGTTCCCCAAAAAGCAGCGGGGCCGCTTGAGAGCGGCCCCGCGAGAGAGTGACGGAGAACCGGATCGGGCTTAGTCGGCGAGGATGACGTCGTCGATCCACCAGCCGGGGTCGGTGGCCGAATTTAGCCGCGCATCCAGCCGGAACCTGAACGTCAGCAGCTTGTTGGTGAAGTTGAAGCTGCCGGATGACAGGCCGAGCGCGCTTTCGATTGGCCCGCGCACGGATTGATTGCGCAGCGTCCAGTTGTTGTTCTGCTGGTAGCAGCGGCGATAGATCTCGATCCAGCGGTTAAACTGGCCTGACTCGAAGGGCAGGGAGACCTCCACGATCATGCAGTCGTTGTTGTCCACGTCGAACTTATCGTACCAGGTCAACGACGGGTCGGTTGTGCCGGTCATGTTCACCACCCCGTTGAGGGTGAGCGACATGTTGTCCAGATGCGTGTAGTCACCGTCAGGACTGTCGTGGAAGGAGAAGCTCTGGCGAGCCACGTCCATCTGGATGACCGATCCACCTCCACTTTCGTAGTACCACACTTCAAGGACGTGCGTCCCCGATAGATACTCGGATCGGGTTTCGTTATGGGTCCCTGTATCGGTCCAGTAGTCGTAGATCAGGTTGCCGTCGATGTAGAATCTCGCTCCATCGTCGTGCCACCAGGTGAACTCGTACTGGCCCGGTTCCACGTTGATGGTACGCCGGAACAGGATCGCCATGTAGTCATGGTTGGCTTTCCAGGGCGTCTCGTCGCAGGTGCCGTTCGGGTTCGGACTGGAAGTCGAACCACAGTTGAAGTCGATGTCCGGAAGACTGGCCTGCGCAGCGAGAGTGAAGATATGGCCGCTGCACGAGCTACCCGTGATAGCTGCGGTGGCGCGAACGACCATCGAACCGCAGCTCCACTCCTCCAAGTCGTAGAAGTAGGTCGACCAGGAGCCGGGCCCCAGGGCGGCCGGGCCGCTGCCCGCACCGCGGAAGATGTCGCCCAACCCCCAGGTCCCATCGGGGATCCAGTTGACGAGGCTCTCGGCGCCATCATAGAAGCTGCCGTTGAAGACGGTGGGCGTGTAGAGGCTGACACCGACGTCGTCGATCCACCAGCCAGGATCGGTGGCGCTGTCGCGCATGGCGTCCATGACGAAGCGGATACGGATCTTCTTCCCGATGTAGGCGCGGAGATCGACTTGCTGGCGGTCCCAGGAGAGAGTAGCGGTGTAGTACTGCTGATACACCTCGGTCCAGGACGACCAGTTGCTCCAGCCCGGCCCCACGAAAGTCGAGACCTGAACGCGGGCATAGTCGTACTTGTCCAGGCTGAAGCGATCCCAGAAGGTCAGGATGGGGAAGCTGTCCACTGCCAGGCCGGTCAGGTCGATCGGCTGCGTCAGTTCGAGCACCGACCAGGTGTCGTTTTGATAGTCAGCGCCGGGGCTGTCGGACCAGGCATAGCTGCCGCTGTGGGCCGTTTCAGTGCTGAGTGTCCACTGACCACCCGCGCGCCACTTGGTCGTGCCTTCCATGTCGTCACTGAAGGGCACGCTGTAGGGCGTTTCGACGTATTCCGCCAGGCGGATGTCATCGATCCAGACGCCATCCTTGGTTTCCGAGTTGGTCAGCGCATCCAGACGGAAGCGCAGCAGGAAGGGCGTCGTATCGCTGATGTAGCTCGTCATGTCGACCGACACACGTTCCCAGGCAAGCTGGGTGTTGAACTCGTTGAGCGGCACGCCCGAAGCGAAGGGCGCGCTGGAGGTGCTGGTCGTGTACTGGTAGCTCCAGATGCTGCTCCAGGTCGAGCCAGCGTTGGTGCTGACTTCCAGGTACAGCTTGTCGAAGTTACCGATCACATGCTTGTACCAGAAGCTCAGCTCTGGGCGAGATGCCTGGGTTGTAAGCATCTGGAAGGGCAGCGCGGACGAGAGACTCGAGTTGCTGGCGTCCGCGTAGTTCGTGCTGGGACTATCCGACCAGGACGAAGCGCCGCTGTAGGCTTCCTCCGGCGAGATCGTCCAGGTGCCATCCGCCAGCCAGTTCGAGCCGCCGTTTTCCATGTTGTCGAAGAACGGGTAGGGCAGCGTTCCGCTGGGATGGTTCTGGAGGACGATGTCGTCGATCCACCAGCCGTCCTTGCTGTCGGAGTTGTTCGCCTGGAGGCGGAAGCGCAGGTAGAACACGGTGCCATCGTAAGCTTGAAGCGAGATGGCTTCCCGCGTGAACGCGTCGTTGCGGCTCCCGGACTGAAGCGCGCCATTGGTGCGTCCCGGGGTGAGCGACACCCACGTAGTCCGGTCAGTGGAGACTTCGGCGTAGATGTTATCGCCAGCGCCCAGATTCCAGGCGTTGTAGAAGACCAGTTCTGGCGTCACCAATTCGGGCACCGTCAGGTCGACGACACCGTCGAGTTCCAGGCTGGTGTTGGCGTTGTTGTTGTAGTACGCGCCCGGCGAGTCGGACCATGCCTTGGTACCACTACGGGTCCGCTCCGATGACAGGGACCAGCTCCCGCTGGGCAGCCAGTTGCCATCGCCGTTTTCCAGCGTGTCCGAGAAACCGATGGTATAGGTGCGCAGGGTGTTGTTCTCGATCGCGATGTCGTCGATCCACCAGCCGTTTTCGGTCTGGCTCGCGTCGGCTTCCAACACGAAGCGGAACTCGATCGTCTTCCCGCTCCAGTCGATGGTGCTGGCCGCGCCTGACTGGCTGTTGATGGCATCGAAGCTGGCGAGATCGATGGTCTCGCGCAGCCAGGCCAACTGCTCCTGGTAGTTTTCGTGGATGATCTTGCCGTACCACGGGCCAGCGCTACCGTATTCGCGGATTTGCAGCCAGGCCTTGTCGTAGTAGTCGAGGTCCCAGCGGTTCCAGAAGGTCATCTTGGGCGGCTCGATGAGCGACGCCAGGTTGACCGCGCCGCGCAGCGCCAGATGGCACGTGCTGTTGTCGCTGTAGTCACGGCCAGGGCTGTCGTTCCAGGCTGCCGGTGCGCTGTGCGCGGCTTCATCGGACATCGTCCACGAGCACGTGCCGACATCTTCGGTCGCGCCGCCGATAGTAAAGACCATCGTCGCGCCGCCATTGCCTTCAAAGAACTCGACGACCACCGTATGATCGCCACTCGTAAAGGTGTAGTCGACGGATTCGGTGATGTCGCCGTGGTAGCCCCAGGTCCCCAGGCCACTGACCAGGGCACCGTCGATGAAAACGCGGATCCCGTCGTCGGAGGTGGTCGTCAGCTTGACGGGGGTGTCGCTTTCCACGTGGATGTTGCGAGTCCATCGGGTGGCGAAGTCATCCGTGCGCCACGGCGCGCCGGAACACGTGCCCCCTGGCGTCGGGCCACCGTAACCCCAGTAGAACTCGATGTCCGGCTGGTCGTACGAACTGGTGCACGACGGCGCGACTGCCAGGCGGCTTTCGACGTAGGTCGTGTTCCGCTGGGAGCTGCTAAGCGTCCACCATTCGACCGACCACGGATCGTAGCCGACGAAGACGGATTCCGACCCGGGCCGCCACCAATCCTGGTTGTCAACGTTGTCGTAGAACGGCGCGTTGTGGATGGTGTCCTCAGGCGTCGGGCTAGGGCCGGGTGTGTTGGTGATGGTGGGGGTGCTGGTCGGCAGTTCGTCAGTGGGAGTCAGCGTGTTCCCTGGCGTGGGTGTGGAAGTGGCCGCGGCCAGAGTATTGGTGGGCAGGATGATGGTGCTGGGCGTGTAGGATGCCACCGCCGTGACCAACTGCCAGAATTGGGTCGGGTTGAGCGGCGTGATGGACGGCGCCGAGCCCCCGATCAGGTTGAAGACGGTGTTGCTGAAGACGTTTCCGACGGCCGGGCCGGTCGCCGCCAGGGCGACCATGATCGCAATGACCAGGAGCGCCGTGATCAGGGCGTACTCAACGAGCGCCTGACCTCTAGCTCTAAAGGTCGCCGGGCGGATAAAGGGCCGCGTCGATCTAGACTTGGGTGAGCGAATTCTGTTCACTTTGGACATACACTGATCCCCTTTATCCCTCTGGGAGCGGACGCTGGGTATGGGCCGCAACAGGTTGGTATCAGGCGCAAAACCGACCGAGGGGGTGTGTGAGCAAGATGAATCGGTTGGGGCCTGAGTTCTCTAGATCTATGTTACCTGACTATCAGGCTGGTGCGGATGCATATTTGTCGAAAAGTTGTACGGATGCATTTACAATTGTCGAGCAGCGAAGAACGACACTGTCTGATGGGCAGCCGGACATGTTATTTTAAAGCTGCGTGCGATCAAGCACAACCAAAAAAGGAGGCACGATTTGACCGCGCAAGTCATTGATGGCAAGGTCATTGCGGATCGAATGCAGGCGGAGATTGCCGAGACGGTCGCCGAAATGCGGCACAAGCACGGCGTTATTCCCGGACTGGCGGCGGTCCTGGTGGGCGATAACCCGGCATCCAAGCAGTACGTGGGCATGAAGCGCCGGCGCTGCGCCAGCGTAGGGATCGAATCCTTTGGGTACGAGCTGCCGGCTTCCACTACCCAGGCGGAACTCGAAAAACTGGTCCAGGAACTGAATGCCGATCCTAGAGTGCATGGCATTCTGGTCCAGCTTCCGCTCCCGGATCACATCGACGAGGAGACCATTCTGGGGGCGATCGACCTGTATAAGGACGTCGATGGATTCCACCCGGTGAATATCGGCCGTTTGGCGATGAAGGGGCGCGATCCACTGTTCATCCCGGCCACCCCGTACGGCTGCATGGTCCTGCTGGACGAGGTGGGCGCGAAGGTTGAAGGCGCGAATGCCGTGGTGCTGGGCCGCAGCAACATCGTGGGTCTGCCGGCGGCGCTGCTGCTCTTGAAGCGCAACGCCACGGTCACGATTTGCCACAGCCGGACCAAGGATCTGCCGGGCGTGATCCGGCAGGCGGACATCCTGATTACGGCCGTGGGACGGCCCGAAATGGTCAAGCGTGACTGGGTGAAGCCCGGCGCGATCGTGATCGACGTTGGCTCCAACCGGCTCGATGATCCGACCACCGAGAAGGGCTATCGCTGGGTGGGCGACGTGGCCTACGATGAGGTCCTGGAAGTTGCCGGGGCGCTCACGCCGTCGCCGGGTGGCGTGGGTCCCATGACGATTACCATGCTGCTCAAGAATACCCTCCGAGCGGCGGAGCTGGCGATCCAGCGGGCGGGGTAGGCGGTTCCGACCACAGACGACGACCAAAGTGCGTGTAAATCTCGATCCACACGCACTTAGTTTTCTAGCCAAAAAGACGGACGATTTTGACAATCTTCCTTGTTTAGTCTGCACAGAGGTGGTATATTGCCCGGAATTTCATGGGGAGGCTGTGGATGGGCACGTTGCTCGTCAAAAATGTGCATATTCTGGTGACGATGGATGCTACGCGCCGCGAGTTGTTGGACGGCGCGTTGTTCATCCGCGACGGGGTCATCGAAGCGGTGGGCCACAGTCGTGACCTGGCGGAAACGGCGGACGAGGTCCTGGACCTGCACAATCACATCGTGATCCCCGGCCTGATCAACACCCACCATCACCTGTATCAAACCCTGACGCGGGTGATCCCGGCCTGCCAGGACGCGGAGCTGTTCGACTGGCTAAAGACGCTGTATCCCATCTGGGCCAATCTGCGGGCGGAACACGTCTACATTTCCGCCAAGCTAGGGTTGGCCGAACTGATGCTCTCCGGCTGCACGACGTCCAGTGACCACCTATACATTTTCCCCAATGACTGCACGTTGGACGACGAAATCCGGGCGGCGCAGGAGATCGGCGTGCGCTTTCACGCCATGCGGGGCAGCATGAGCCTGGGTGAGAGCAAGGGCGGACTGCCGCCGGATCGCGTGGTCGAAGAGGAAGCCGCCATCCTGGCCGATTCGCGGCGGCTGATCGAGGCGTATCACGATCCCCGGCCGCAGGCGATGCTCCGGATTGGTCTGGCACCCTGCTCGCCGTTCAGCGTCACGCCGGACCTCATGCGCGAGGCGGCGGACATGGCGCGCGCCTACGGCGTGCGGCTGCATACCCACCTGGCCGAGAACCAGAACGACGTCGAATACAGCCGCGAAATGTTCGGGATGCGGCCCGGTGAGTACGCGGAGAGCGTCGGCTGGATCGGGGATGACGTCTGGCACGCGCACTGCGTCAAATTGGATGGGGAAGAGATCGCGCTCTTTGGCCGGACGGGGACCGGCGTGGCGCATTGCCCAAACTCGAATATGCGCCTGGCGTCCGGCATCGCGCCAGTCCGGGCCATGTTGGATGCGCACGTGCCGGTTGGCCTGGGGGTGGACGGCTCCGCTTCCAACGACAGCAGCCATCTGCTGGCCGAAAGCCGGCAGGCGTTGCTGCTCCAGCGCGTGGGCGGCGATCCGGCGGCGCTTTCCGCGCGGGAAGCGCTTACGCTGGCGACGCGGGGTGGGGCGGTCGTGCTGGGGCGGGATGACGTGGGCTATCTGGCCCCCGGCATGGCGGCGGATTTCGTGGCTTATCGGTTGGATGCGATCGGGTATGCCGGGGCACTCCACGATCCGGTGGCGGCGCTCGTATTTTGCACACCGGCCAACGTGGACTACAGTGTCATCAACGGCCGGGTCGTGGTCCGGGATGGACAGCTCACGACCGACGACCTGCCGGTGTTGATCGAGCGGCATAACCGGTTGTCCAGGGAATTAGTGGAGGAAGCAGGGTGACGAGCCAAAAAATATTGATTGTGAATGGACAGGTCGTGACCGGCGGGACGGTCCTGGCGGCCGACGTGTTGATCGAAGGCGAACAGATCGCGGGGGTCTTCGCGCCGGGGACGATCCGGCAGGCGGATCGGACGATCGACGCGGCGGGCTGCTACGTGCTGCCCGGCGTGGTCGATGCGCACACGCATATCGCGCTGGATACCGGCATCTACCAGACGGCGGATAACTGGGAGATCGGGACGCGGGCCGCGGCTTACGGCGGCGTGACGACTGTCGTTGACTTCGCCAACCAGATTGTCGGCCAATCCTATGAGGCCGCGCTCGAAGCGCGTTGTGGCGAGGCGGTGGGGGCCGTCATCGACTACACCTTCCATATGGTCGTGCTCAAGGCGGAGGACGATCCGGATGCGCTGCGGGCCAGCTTGCAGCACGTGCGCGACCTCGGCCTGACCAGTATCAAGCTATTCACGACCTACCGGCCCAACTACTACGTCGACGACGCCACGATCCTGCGCATATTCCGAGCGATGCCCAGCGACATGATCGCGATGGTGCACTGCGAGAACGACAGTCTCGTCACCGAGGCGACCCAACGCCTGATCGCGCAGGGACGGACCGGCTGGGCCCACCACGGCGAGAGCCGTCCGGCCGAGGCCGAAGCCGAAGCCGCGCGGCGGGTGATTTATCTGGCCGGGCTGGCAGGGGCGCGGGTGTACGTCGTCCACAATTCGACGCTGATGGCGACCACCGAGGTCCAGGCGGCGCGGCAGAGCGGCCAGCGCGGGGTCTTCTGCGAGACGTGCCCGCAATACCTCGTGCTGGACGAGGCCGTCTACGCGGGGCCGCATCCTGAGCATTACATCCTCCAGCCGCCGCTGCGCGCACGGACTCATGCGGAACGTCTGACGCAGTTCGTGGCCGAGGGGGCGATCGACGTGCTCTCGACCGATAGCTGCGACTACTCTCTGGCGCAAAAACAGGCGGTGGACGACTTTACGAAGACACCGGGCGGCCTGCCGGGCCTCGAAACGCTGCTACCGTTGATGCTGACCCGCTTCGCGGATCAAGTAGGCCTGCCGCGCTTGCTGCGCCTACTGGCCGAGAATCCGGCCCGGCTGTTTGGCCTCTACCCGCGCAAGGGCGCGATCCTGCCCGGCAGTGACGCCGATCTGGTGATCTACGATCCGGCAGGGGAGACGCCGATCCGGCAGATGGACCTGCACCACGTGGCCGACTACAGTCCGTTCGAAGGGATGCCTGTCCGGGGGAAGGTCCGCACGGTGCTCAGCCGGGGTGACGTGATCGTGGACGCAGGCGCGTTCTCCGGCGCGGCGGGGCGTGGGCGCTTCCAGCCAGGAGGCGCTTCGCTCGACCCACAGTAGGCCGCTGGACGAACAATGTTGATGGATGGGGAAAGGAGGGAGGCGGCGCGCACCTGAAGGGGCAAGCGGCCAACCGGCCGTTTAGAGACGCGTGGACAAGGCCCCAACAGGAGGCAAGACAGTGACATTGGCGCAACGCCACGAGACAAACATGGACCTTGCCGAACTGGTACGGATCGCACGAGGAGACGCCCCCGCCGGGCTGGCCTTGCGCAACGCGCGCGTGGTCAACCTGCTTAGCGGCGAGATCGAGCACACGGACATCCTGATCAAACGTAGCCGGATCGCGGCCCTGGGCGAAGGCTACGAAGCCGAGGAAGAGGTCGACCTGGGCGGGCGCTACGTGTGTCCGGGCTTCATCGACGCACACGTTCATATCGAGAGCAGCCTGTGCACGCCGCCAGAATTCTTCCGAGCGGTACTGGCGCGGGGGGTGACGAGCGTGATCACCGATCCCCACGAGATCGCCAACGTGCTGGGGCTGGAAGGCATCCGTTTCATGCTGGATGCCGCCAAACACAGCCCGGCCAGCATGTACGTGATGGCGTCGAGTTGCGTCCCGGCCACCCACATGGGGACCGCCGGTGCCCAATTGGAGGCCTCCGACCTGGAGACGCTGATGGGCAGCCCGTGGGTGCTGGGGCTGGCCGAGATGATGAACTATCCAGGGGTGATCCACGGCGATCCCACCGTGCTGGAAAAGCTCACCCTGTTCAAGGACATGGTCGTCGACGGGCACTGCCCCGGCGTGCGTGGCCGCGACCTGAACGCGTACATCGCGGCGGGCATCCACAGCGAGCACGAAGCGACCACCGTCGCAGAAGCGCAGGAAAAGCTGCGACGCGGGCTGCACATCTTCATCCGCGAAGCCACGAACGCCCACAACCTGCACGCCCTGCTGCCGATGATCACGGCCTACAACCATCGCCGGATCTCGCTGTGCACGGACGACCGGCACCCAGCCGATCTGCTCGATCAAGGCTCGATCGATTACATGATCCGGGAGACGATCGCCTTCGGCATCGATCCGATCCTGGCCCTGCGCATGGGATCGCTCAATACGGCCGAATACTTCCGGTTGTTCGATCGCGGTGCGATTGTGCCGGGACGGCGGGCGGACCTGGTCGTGTTCAGCGACATGGCCGACATTCGGGCGGAACGCGTGTACCGGGGCGGGCAGCTCGTAGCCCAGGACGGCGAGATCGTGGCCGATCTACCGCGCGTCCAGGCGACTCGCCTGCGTAGCTCGATGAACGTGCGCTGGGAAACGGTGGACTTCACCATTCCGGTGGAGGGCGAGCGGCTGCGGGTGATTGGCAGTGTCCCCGACCAACTCGTCACCGAAGCCCGGATCGTCGCCCCGTGTGTCGTCGACGGCATGGCTGTCAGCGATGTCGGGCGTGATATCCTGAAGATAGCTGTGATCGAACGGCATCGCGCCAGCGGTCGGATGGGCAAGGGCTTCATTCAGGGAATTGGCCTGAAGCGCGGCGCGATCGCCGGAACGGTGGCTCACGACCATCACAATCTGGTCGTCATCGGCGTGGATGACGAAAGCATGCTGACGGCGGCGCGGCGGGTCGGACAGTTGGGCGGCGGGCTGGTGGCGGTGGAGGGTCAGCAGGTGCTGGCCGAGCTGCCGCTGCCCATCGGCGGACTGATGAGTTCGCGGCCAATCTATGAAGTGCGGGCGGCGATCGATGATCTGATCGCGGCCGGGCACGCGCTCGGCTCGACCTTGCACGACCCCTTTATGGCGATGGGTTTCATGGCGTTGGAGGTGATTCCCAGCCTGAAGCTAACCGACAAGGGTCTGGTCGACGTGGATG
>CAVQWZ010000005.1:0-41827 GCA_963717775.1 uncultured delta proteobacterium | reverse complement strand
CGTGCTGGGGTTGAGACCAAGAAGTTGCGCGGCCCAGTTTTTACCTTCGATTCTCCAACCGGTTGCCTTGAGCACCTGGAGGATGTGGTCCTGTTCCAGATCGGCGAGGGCCTTAATGTCCTTGGTTTCAAGTACCCCAACCTTGCGGAAAGTGTCGAACCGGTCCAATACCTGTAGCGTGGTTCCCTGGCTGGTGATAGTCGCCCGCTCTATGACACTTTCCAACTCCCGCACGTTGCCCGGCCAGCTGTAATCCTGGAGGGCTTTCATGGTCTCTTTTGAAATAGACTCGATCTTCTTGCCCATTTTCTTGTTGAATTTAGCAATAAAATGATGGACGAGCAGCGGGATGTCTTCCGGGCGCTGCCGCAGCGGCGGGATTGTGATCGGAAAAACATTGAGCCGGTAGAACAGATCTTCCCGAAACCTGCCGTTACGAATCTCTTCCTCAAGGTTACGGTTGCTCGCGGCGATGATCCGGACATTGACCTTGATAGTGCGAGGGTTTCCCAGCCGCTCAAACTCGCCGTCCTGGATGAACCGGAGCAGCTTGCTCTGCAGCTCCAGCGGCATCTCGCCAATCTCGTCGAGAAATATGGTACCGCCGTCGGCCAGCTCGAAGCGCCCCATCTGACGGACATCTGCCCCGGTGAACGCACCTTTTTCCCTGCCGAAGAGCTCGCTTTCGATAAGATTCGCCGGCAGTGACGTGCAGTTGACCGTAATCATCGGCCGGTCCTTGCGGGCACTCCTGGCGTGGATGGCACGTGCGACGACTCCCTTGCCGGTACCGGTCTCGCCAAGGAGCAGAACTGTCGCATTCTGGGGTGCCACCTGCTCGATCCGAAAGAATACATAGGACATGGCACTGCTTTGCCCGATGATCTCGCCGAAGTTGTACTCCCCGGCAACCTCCTGCTGCAGGTAGACGTTCTCGGCCTGGAGCCGTTCTTTCAACAGCTTAATTTCCGCGAGTGCATCATGGAGCGACTTTTCCGCCTCCTTGCGTACTTCTATTTCCTGCAAGAGCTGCACATTCGACTTGGACAACTCTTCCGTCCGCTGTTTGTACGGTTGCCTCCAGCTGGTCATATGCCTTTTGCAGCTTCTCTTCCAACTGATGGCGGACCGTACAGTCAACAATCGAGGTCAGGATATAAAGGGTCTCAGGTTCGACAGTATCCACCGCTATGCTCTGAAGTTGGCAATAGAGTGTAATTTTGTTTTTTATCTTCAGACTGATTTCGCATCTCAGTGTGGTCTTGCGGTGTATAACCAGTTCAAGGTGTTTGGCAAAAATCTCCCGTTCCTTCTTATCGGCAATCAAACTGCTAAAAGGTTTTTTGACTAGCAGCTTCCGTTCGATTCCCAGCAGCTGCGCACCGGCAAGATTTACCTCCCGTATCACACCATGCGGATCAAAGGCGAAATAGCCGACCGGTGCAAAGTCATAGAGTTCGGCGTATTTGTCCCGTGACACCTCAAGCTCCACCCGGGCTCGTTGCAGTTCTTCGTTCTGCAAATCCAGCTCCACCTGGGAAACCTGCAGTTCGTGGATGAGCCGCCTCATATCATCCTCCGACCGGGGAGGATTTTCCGTGGTCGCTTTCGACGCCAACAGCGCTTCAGCACTGCGGCGCAGTTCGGCAGCCTCGGTTCCTGTGTTTTTTGCTCTTTTCATGCGTGCGTGACCTTACTTCATAATTTTGCATGGACAGCCGTCAAACGAAATGTCCACACTAAAAGGAGACTCTGCCCTGTAGTTGTTATTCAGCACAATAGTCGTAAAATTAATTTATGCAACATTTAAGTAACAGTACTGTCGGACGAAAGGAGACACAGATGAAAAGTATATTTCTTGTCGCGTTATTCGCTATGTTTACACTCACGGCGTGTGTTGTTTCCCCAGGCCCTCAGGGGTACGGTGGGGTAACGGTCTCGCCTCTTCCGGCAATTGTAGAGCTGGGCACTGACCCATATTATTATCAGAACGGCTACTACTATTATTACCAGAATAACAACTGGCGCTACTCAAATACCAGGAACGGACCCTGGATGCAGTTGCCGAGATCACATTGGCCGAAAGAGATCAGGTACAAAGGCAGAGACCATGATCATGACAGAGGCAGAGGTCATGACCAGGACAGAGGCAGAGATTATGACCATGAAAAGAATTACCGCTAGGGGCACGCCAGGCAATAGAACACGCCAACCCGGCTTCATGAAAAGAAGCCGCGGCAGTGCTCAGATGAATAACGTGTAAAGGAACTCTGACTCGATGGTCAAGAATCGTGCTTAACCAGGAGTATCGAGCAGGGCATTTTTCTAATAAGCTCATCATTGCTCCGCCCGAACATCAAATTCTCCATACGTGACTCCATATGCTCCAGATGCGACTCCTCATGGGCACCAAGGATGAGTAGATCGATGTTTTTTTCTTGAATCACCGTCAAAATTTCCTCTGCAGGGTGCCCCTCCCTGATTAATTCACGAACCTTGCGGCCGCGGACATTCTCCAGGGCAATAATTTCATCCAGATTTTGTTTCGCTTCCGCAAGCACTCTCTCGTACTCGCCTTTAAGAGAAAGCATTGGCAAGTTCCACCCCTCAAGTCCGAAAGGGTTATGGATAACGTGAATAAGGTAAAGCTCCGCATTGAATTTGCGGGACAGTGAAACCCCGGCATGGAAAGCTTTCTGGCTATTTTTTGCTACCCCGCTCACAACAAGTATCCGATTGATGTCTTCCATACTCTTCCTCCTCCTCTCACTTGGCCGCAAATTTCAGACCATCGGTATAGAGAACTGCCTATGCAGCCGAGTGGCCACCGAACTAAAGCGGATCTCCTCTCCGCTCAATTGCCGCAACCTTGGCCAGACGACGTCGATGGCGCTCGGCCCCGCTGAACGAGGCAGAGAGAAAGGTCCGGACCAGTTCCCAGGCCTGGGCGTAGCCAACCACCAGACTGCCGAGACAGAGTATATTCATGTCGTCGTGCTCCACACCCTGGTGAGCAGAATAATCGTCGTGAACCAAGGCAGCACGTACTCCGGAAACTTTATTGGCGGCAATGGATGCCCCCACGCCACTCGAACAGAAAGCTATACCCCGATCGAGCTGCCCTGCTGCCACTGCCCTCGCCAAGGGGATAACATAATCGGGATAATCATCATCCGGATCGAGCACTTTGGCGCCGAAGTCTTTTACCTCGTACCCCGCATCCACGAGAGCGGCAGCAATTCGTTCCTTCATGGTGAAGCCGCCATGGTCGGCAGCAATGCCAATTCGCATGACCGTCACTCCTTTCCCTCTTCGCTCAGGCTCATGACCCGATCGAAGGTTTTCTTACGGCTACTCCGCACGCACGCGATCCTTGCTGACAAAACCCAGGTCACTAAAGCCTTTCTTCAGGTCCTGCAGTGCCGAACTGATGAGCAACTCAAGGGAAGCCTGGTCAGACCCGACAGCGGTCAGGGTTATATCCAGTTCAGGTGTCTCGCCGGGCATGGTTGCCAGAGACTTGATGTACACCTCAGGATGGGCGGGAACAACCCTGCTGAGAACAGGCTCCAACACCGATTCGTCATTGCAGCAAACGGTGATGGTGTGCATTAGGGAGACGCCGCCTCGAAAAGTCTCCTGCAGGAACGGCTGCAGGGAGCTGTTGAAGATCCCTTTCAATTCTTTGGGGATACCGGGCAAGCTTATGAATACGGCTTGATCGGCATGAAGCAGTGAACAAGGCGCCGTTCCCACGGTGTTGTACAGTGGGATGGATCCCTCTGGCAACCAGGCCATCTTCTCCCTCGCCGGGGTCAGGCCTCCCTGGGCCAGAATTCCTTTGTCAAACAGGGCATCATAGCTTTCCTTGATCATCTGCTGCGCCTTAGGATCCAACTGCAGCTCTTTACCGACGCATTTGGCAACAGCGGCAAGGGTCAGATCGTCCGCTGTCGGTCCGAGACCACCGGAGGTAAAGATGACTCTGGCACCACGATCCATTGCAGCACGCAGTTCCCTGGCGATACATTCGAGGTCGTCACGGAGAACGGTACCTCGACCCACATGTCCTCCCATACCGGTTATTTCCTTGCACAGCCAGTGAGTGTTTGTATCCTGGATTTCTCCGTTAAGAATTTCATTGCCAATGATGAATATTTCCACGGTTACCGATTCTTTCACTGTAATCTCCTTTACTGATTAGCACTATTCTTCCGCTTTAAAGATTGTCATCCCCGAATTTCTTTATCGGGGATCCATAATTACGGTCGGTTAGAGGCTGGATTCCCGATCAGAATCTCTTCGGGAATGACAGTTTCTGCAACAAGCGGAAGATTGACGCTATTCAGGTCTCCTTTTTATGCGGGATAAACACCCGCATTATTTTAGTAAGCAGAATAACCTGCGCGGATTAGAAGCGGGCTTCAGCGCAGCGCATGACGATCATTGCCAACCAAGGAAAATGTGTAAAAAGAAGGTAACCAAAACCTTCTACTTGATACACACCTTCAAGAATAACATGGTAATTAGAAAAAGTTAGGACTCGCTCCACAAAAAGTGGAGCGGCTGTGGGGAGTTGCGGACGTGATTGTTAACGAGGGGGGGATATGAGATGTTTCTTACATACTGCAAAAAATACTACGGAGTTTCTTCCTCGGTTTGCGATTCATCATTATTTTCAGATGGCTGACTACTGTCACTATTGTCAGATGGCGGAGGGGTGTTTTTATCAATTTTGCGCTGCAATTTCTCGTCGTTCTTTTTCTTCTTATCCAATTCTTTCTGACGCTTCTGAAATTTAAAATTAGGCTTTGCCATAGACCCACTCCTTTTTATACCGTATACGGTGTTCGGCCTGGAGAACAACGCTTCCCTACCAGGCGAGTCAATCTTTGGAAGAAACGAATAATAATTCCAGCGCTCGCAACAAAATGCCGTTTATGGAAAGCTCTTGGCAGCACCTTTCACATGTTGCGTCAAAATCACCAGAATTACCGTGCTTGACAAGCATCTCGGCGTTGAAAAGAGTGTCTCTTTCCAATAAAAAAAAGCCCCGGAAAAGTCCGGGGCTTTTTTAAGTCGACAGAGTACGTAGTTTAGATTCTTCGTACGTTCGCGGCCTGTAGCCCTTTCGGACCCTTGGTTACTTCAAATTCTACTCTATCGCCTTCAGCAAGGGATTTAAATCCGTCGCCCGCAATCGCGGAGAAATGACAAAATACGTCTTCACCATTTTCCTGCTCTAGAAAACCAAAACCCTTGCTGTCATTAAACCATTTAACTGTTCCGTTTACCATGTGATACTTTCTCCTGATACTTCTTGTTAGTTGTAACCGATATAATTACCGGATGACCCACTCTAACAGCTTTGCACGATGGAATGCAAGCAATTAAATAAATATTTTTTTGACTCGATTGCTAATATCGCCCATCTCACTGTTATTATTCCACTTTAATTCTAAACCTACATTTGCGAATACTCTTTACTATTTCGTGTAGCCGCTCATTCACCTTCTTCATTCCATATCGGGTTTTTTTGGTCATCGGGATGAAGCTTTTCAAGTTCTTCCGGGTACATGTGCCAAAAGGACTTGTCGAGTGAGCCTTCCGCGTAGTCATTTTTGCGGCTATGCGCAAAGGGACACCACCAGTTTTCCACTATTTTCACCAAATACACGGCGTACCGGAATAACGCCACGCTCAAGGGACAATAGAGCTTGCAGTTAAATACCCAGAAGAATCGGTAATGCGCCGGATGAAAACGGGATATATTGATAGTCGGCTGATCTTTCATTCGGTATCGGTGAGAAACCCAGGAAGGCACAAAATCCCAATAAGACTGAATCTCCATGCCACCGACGAGCTTGAGATGCGTTTTTACCAGAAAAACCCCGATGGCGACAAACGGTATTGTGGCAAGAATCGGCAGGTAAATAAGCGGAACTCCGAGGATTACCTTCCACAAAGGCTGCGATATATAGTTACAGCCTATTCTGACTCTTTTCATTTGGTCCCTTGTACCCGGTTGCCGGTTCCCGCTTCGTGATATTCAGACGATTTTCCGCGGTAAATCCATGCGTGAACTAAAGAACTTCCACCGCTTCCACCGCTTTCACTTTTTTCACACTCTTTCGAACTGCACGAACTTTTTTTACGACCGGAGCACTTTCAGGAGGTGGCAAATATGAAGCCGGGTCAGCCGGTTGAAGAGTCGTGTAATGGGAAGACGCAATTTTCCTGATTATTCCATCACTGAACTGGATTGTCGCTCTGCCGTCAGCAACTGCTACAACCATGCCGGCACCCCATTCATTCATTCCCATGTGACTTACTACGATTCCGCGCTTAACGTTCATTTTTTCTCCTTTTTGAGAGGGCTTATAGCATCGGGCTTGACTGTTTGAACACAAAATTCAAAGGACAAAACCCAACCTCCGCATCTAATGTAACGTAAATACAGCATTTAATGCCGCAGGGCTCAGTGAGCAGGAGGAATATCCTCACGCAAACAACATTTTGATTTTCTCGCTGCCATCTGCGGAGTCCGAGATTTCAGCTTTTGCGAAGGACTTTCGTTTCATGACTGCTCGGAAAGAAACTTTGAATACTGTTCCATAGGACATGTGTACGAGGTGGAGGAAGGTTACGGCACAGAAGTAGTGGCTGAAGATTACACAGGATCAGAGGAACTATTTTGGCTGTAAAGAGTGGCGGTCCGTCAAAAAACGCATTGATATAATCATGACCAATTGTGCACAGGAGATCATTGACATATTCCTCTGCAACCCCAATCTTGAGTTTCCCAATGTGCAGTAAAAAACAGCCGGATGGCCTCCATTTACTGCTAACAAAACAAAAACCCGGAGACATTGAAAGCTTCCGGGTTTCATTGACTTTAAAAATTCTTTTTTATTTACAATAGCACAATGATGTGCTTACGCCTACAAAATAACAGCCTGACCTTCTAAACTCTCCGTTTGGCTATGTCCAAACGCTTCCTCGTTTGTCTGATCCTGGCTGTCTACACTGCTGCATTATCCTAATTTTCAGTACCCGCGAGGGAGCTGTACTGTTGCAACACCATTTATTTGTGGGATAATGTCTGCGTTGGGCATAAAACTTCAAAAATCTTCCCAACTCCACACAAAGGGAGTCAGACACCATGTTTAAACCTAGCCGAATTCTTGTCCCAACAGATTTGTCAGAACATTCATTCAAGGCAATACGCCAGGCAGTTGACATTGCACAACAGCATAACGCGGAGGTTTTTCTCCTACACGTTATTCGGGACCCCGTTCAGGAATGCTCATTCGAATATTGCATCAGTACTGAGTTGGCGAATAAGCTCCAGGCCGAGATGAATGAATCGATACGGAAAGGGATTAAGCAACAGCTTGCAAACCTGCCAAGTATTGATCCGGATAAATTCACAACCGACATCAAAACCGGAAACCCCTATGAGGAGATTTTGAAGGAGGCGGAAGAGAGGGAAATAGACCTGATCGTAATCCCCCCCCTCGGCTCTACGGGCCTGGCAAAATTCATGATTGGAAGTGTTGCACGACATGTCCTTCTAGGGGCCAAGTGCCCGGTTCTGCTAACAAAATAACCCCCCCCCCCTGACTTCAGGAGGGCTAAAACTTCACAAGAGACCTGTAATATTCGACTCTTAATTGTCTACAACCGGATGTTTATATTGGCAACCCAAACAGTACGCATAAAATCGCAACACGCTGATTAAATAGACAAAAATCCCCTACTAAACATATCCGGTTTAGTAGGGGATTTTTGTTTGCCAACTCAAAAGGCGAAGGGCTGGCCCTGCTGCAAAATACCGGGATTCCGCCATGGGACATTAAAGATAACTACCCTGGCTCATTACGAAAATCAGTCGAAATTCCAAAGCTGAAATCCCGCATGACAAAATCTTTTTTAAAAACTCAGGTTATTTTCGACAATGACTGCAGGCTTTATCACGTACTAGCCAGGATACTTTTTATCTCGTCAAAAAGGTTATTCTTTGAAAATGGCTTGGTGATAAAGCGTACCTGGTCCAGTGGCATTTCATTGACTTTGATCAGGTCAGCCGAATAGCCGCTAATAAAAATCATTTTCATGCGGGGTTTTATTTTACATATTTCTTCATACAAGACGCGGCCATTCATTTTTGGCATAACCATGTCTGATATAACCAGAGAAATTGTGTCCTTGTATTTTTTAAATTTTCTAAAAGCTTCCGCACCATCTTCTGCGAAAATCAACTGGTAGCCTTCTCTCGTCAATGCCGTTTTAAGAAAGTGCCGAACAACCTCCTCGTCCTCTACCACCAGGATTGTCCCGCCGCTCTCCAGTGGAATTATTTTCTCCTGTTTTTTTATTCGTAAGATTTCAGCTTTTACCACTGGCAGGTAAATCCTGAATACTGTCCCTTTTCCGAGTTTGCTTTCGACCAGAATTGAGCCTTTATGTTGTTTGATGATTCCGTACACGATGGATAGCCCGAGACCGGTCCCTCTCCCAACTTCCTTGGTGGTAAAAAATGGCTCAAAGATCCGGTCCAGAGTCTTTTCCTCAATACCCTTCCCGGTGTCTGAAACGGAAATGACAGCATAATCTCCTGGCACCTCAAGCCAAGCAGCCTGTGCCTCTTCTTCAGCCAAATGGGCAAGCCAGGTCTTGATTGTAAGATACCCTCCATCAGGCATTGAATCCCTGGCATTGATAGCGATATTGATCAGTACCTGGCTAATCTGCCCGCTATCCGCCATGGCGGTTAGCTTTGCACTGGAGAGATCCAAAGAAAAATGGATATCTTCAAACAATAACTTGTCAAGGAAGCTTCAAGGTATCGGTAACAACGTCATTGACTGCCACCGGATAAAGGGTCATTACCTGTTTCCGACTGAAAGAAAGGAGGTTCCGGGTAAACTCTGCAGCCTGCCTTGCAGCCGACAGTATGGTCTTGATGTTGGAGCATGAATGATCCTCGTGCGGAGCTATCGATTCTTGAAGGTCCTCACCGCAGCCGATTATGGCGGTCAGAAGATTGTTGAATTCATGCGCCACGCCACCGGCTAGAAGCCCGATCGACTCCATTTTATGGGCCTGCAATAGCTGCTGCTCCAGCCTCTTTCGCTCGGTAACATCATGGGCGATCCCTCTGTACCCTGAGAGTTTTCCCCCAGAGTACTGCATCAGTGATGCTGAGACATGAACAACGACACTGCTGCCATCCTTCCTCCGCAACTCCAGCTCAGCATCTTTTACATACCCTTGAGGAATAAGCTTTTTCCGGAACTGAGCTCTGTCTTGCGGGGTGATATGGAGATCATTCACCAAATCCATCGCAAGCAATTCTTCTTTTGTATAGCCAAGAAGTTCAGACCCTGCGGGGTTTATATCAACCAACTTGCCGTGGGTATTCACAATAAAAATGGTATCTTTGGATTCTTCAAAAAGTTCCTGGTACTTCTTCTCCGTCGACCTGAGAGCACTTCCGATCTTTTCTCGTTCGGTGATATCGGTATGGGATCCCGCCATCCGATACGGCTTGCCCTGCGAATCACGCAGGCATGCTCCGCTGGCGCGAATCCAGCGATAGCTGCCATTTTTGTGCATTAATCGGTATTTGACCTCATAGGTGGGGATGAGCCCCTCCAGATAGGCTTTTCGGGTTGCCATTACCACTTTGTAGTCATCCGGGTGGATCCTCGACTCCCATTCTTCGAGACTGGAAGAGATTTCATCTTCGCCATAACCAAGTATCCGTTTCCAGCGCGGCGAGTAAAAAACCTCTCCTTTCAGAAAGTCAATATCCCAGATGCCGTCGTTTGCGCCATCGACTGCGAGGGCATATCGCTCCTCGCTCTGCCGCAGCGCCAGTTCGGTTCGTTGTCTCTCTTTGATTTCCTTTTGCAGCTTGTCCACCATATCGGCAAGTTCACCAGTCCGTTCCGCAACCCGCATTTCCAACTCATCGTGGGCTCTTCGCAGCTTTTCCTCAGTCTGCTTGCGATCTATAGCAATGGCAACTTGATCAGCTACCGCCTGCATGAGTGACAGTTCGTCTTCTTCAAAATTACTCCTGCCCTGCGCACAGAATGAAAGGGTGCCAAGAACCTGTCCTTTGGCGATCAGCGGATGGCAGGCGTATGCCTTGATGCCAAATGGCCGCACTAATGCTGAATACTGGTCACTCGTTTCCTGGACATCATTGACCACCAGCCGGCATCCATCGCGAGCAGAACAGCCACACAAGCCCACGCCATAATCAAGCCACTCCATCTTCCCGGCATCTTCTTCGGGAATCCCATCCCAAGCATTCAGATGCAAGCGTTGTTTTTCGTCATCAACCAGGTAATTAAAAAACACCTGGCAATCCAGAAAATCGAGAACTTTATGGCACAGAGAGTCAATTACGTCTTGTGGAGAGTCGCTCTTCAACAACTGACTGGCGGTTTCCTCCAAAAGATCGAGCCGTTCGTTGCTCTTGCGCATTTCCTCCAATGCCCTTTTTTGCTCGTTTATGTTGATTGCTCTCTCTACTACCAGGGCAACACTCCCTGCATCATCAAACAAAGGGTACGCATGCGCCTCGAGATGGCCAATCCTGGTATTGTTTTTTTCCGCAACCACCGTTCTGCCTGTTTCAATAACCTCCTGGATGTGGCAGGTATCACACTGCGTATGCTGTCCGTGGCAATGCGCATTGTGACAAAGGGGAAGCTGGCCCATTATTTCTTCGGGAAGATATTCATGATTGCCAAGCCAGGTACTGTAAATAATACGCAAGTCCTTATCAAATACAGAAAGCAAGCCGGAACCCGACTCGAAAACCGTGCGGAGCAAGGACTCTGATTTTTGCAGAGCCTTTTTAGTTCGTTCGCAATCCACTTCAACTTTTTCCAGTTCCTTTACACGTTCTTTCAACAATTGAAGTTCAGACAGCAGTTGCTTATGCGACTTTCTTTCGAGCTGCATGCGAGCCCTCCTTGAGTTGAAGAAACTTTTCATTTGCAGCAAAAACAAAATCTGACCAAAAAATGGCCGAGCATACCAAAAAGTTCATCCTTTGGCGACTCGGCCATCTTGATAATCAAGACCCGCCGTTTTCCGTCCTCTCCTCACGGAGAGTTTGGCTTTATCGGGATAAGCATACTCTAACTATCAATAATTACATGACATTAGAATGATAGCGCCTGTAGTCCGCTTGTCAATACAGCCGTTACGCCCAGAAAGATAACAGCCGAAAAATTCAAAGTAAAGGTGGCCCTAAAAGTGATCAGGTTACAGGGCTTAAATTTCTTCTAAATTGATCCCTTGACTTTGAAGTTAAAATTGTTACGGTATATAAAGTCTGGTGTATATTCCGGCAATAAATTTTCAAGGAGTAAGAAGGCAATGGCAAAAGGTAAAGTAAAATGGTTCAACGACGCAAAGGGGTTTGGTTTTCTTGAGCAGGAAAATGGTGACGACGTTTTTTGTCATTTTTCCGCTATCACTGGTGAGGGCTTCAAATCCCTACAAGAAGGGGATGATGTTGAGTTCGATGTGGTCAAAGGTCCGAAGGGATTACAAGCCGAGAACGTGAGAAAAATTTGAGTACTCAGTACATATGACTTAAAAAGCCTCTGATTTTCAGGGGCTTTTTTTGCTCAAGAAGCCAGCTATTCTACCTGCTGCTCTAGATATGCCCCCCTATCATACCTCCAATGAAGAAAAGACACTTCCTAAGAATCTGAATCAGCAGCCACTTCTGCCCCACCGCAACACGGAAGTTTGACCCAACCGCCAGCATTACTGTATCGATTTGTTATCATGGTCCATACGTAGTTTCCATCCGGAAACACCGGATGTGAAACTAGCGGTTTGCAATTTGGAAACAAGGATTTTTTTGTTCTTATAAGGAAATCAAGGGATTGTGCGGAGACGTACTACTGTACGTCGCACAAATAAAACCGATGATTGACGCAGTCAGGTCGAAAAAAGACCGTTTCCGGATGGAAACTACATAGTTGGGTCTGATTGTGTGAATGTAAGGAATGCAAGTCAACGCGTGACACCGAGTACTGCGTAACCGATTGGGGGGATAGAGAGTTCTGCAGTAAGCGCGACGAGAAGAGCCTCACGTAAAGGGGGCAGTGTAGCAGACAACTTTCTGCTTCTGCGAGTCGGCGGCAAGAAAGATTCCGCCCGCTACTCCGCCGATGTCTGCGGTGCTGATAACCTTGACCAGATCCATCCATCGCTCCTCTTGCGGAGCATATTTCAGCAGCCGGTTCGGCAACTGTTCGAAGAATTGACGTCTGAGGTAGTTATCACCTTTCTTGGGAAACAGCGCCAGGTAGAGCATGTCCATTTCAATAAGCTCGTTAAGAAAATGGGTGCCAAGCGACACATCCGGCACGAGATTCTCTCGCATGGTGACAATCTCGCAGACCACGGCGATGTGGTTAATATCGGAAAAGGATATGGGAATGCCGAGGGAAGCGCAGCGGGTGCCCCATCTGCCCGGCCCTATCAGTAAAATGTTTTCGGTTCCGTATGGCGAAATTGTCTGATTCAATCGGCCAATCAACTGCGCGACTTCATGGCGCTGCTGAAGGGTCAGATTTCCGTATAAGTCGGGCGACACGTACACGATCTTATCAATGCTGATGTGGCGGCTGTGACCTATTACAGCACCGCTCGCAGAGATGATGCATCTTTCCTCCGGAACGTCCAGCGGCACCGGCGCAGTCGTATCCATCCCCTTTACAAGTAGCGGCCGGCATTGCACTATATGGATACGGTAATCCTCGTTATCCAGGAAATTAAGGGTGAACTCCACGTCAACCGGATAATCATACGCCTGATGCAGCACCTGCAGCATCTCTTTCACGTCCTCGACGAAAGCGGTTGTACTGAGCAGCTTGTCAAAGGTAAGAACCCACGTCGGCCGGGTAGTCTGCTCCAGACCCCAATTGGAGCCGCTGTCGGTCGAGGCAAACAACCGCACCGGAACGTCGGGGCTCGCGGCGATAACATCAAGGAAATGCCCGGAAACGAGCCGGTTTGCGTCCAGGTCGAGAAAATCCACCCGGCGCTGGGAGTATTGCCGCACTTCCTCGAAGTCTACCTCTGGTCTCCGGTCTGGGGCATTAAGGGCAACCAGGCGTGTATAATCATCGTCGGAACGATTCACCGCGCGAGTCCCCAGACCGAAGACCAGTCGAATGACCCCCGCCTTGGGGTCAATATTTTCATTCCAGGCATACGGGTTGTAAGAGAAGCCTACACCCGACGCGTGCGGATAAAAATAACTCCCGTGGACCGCTCCTGAGACCCGCATCACCAAGAGAGCCATCTGTTCATCCTGCTCCAGGAGGCCCATTTGCTCCCTGTAGCGCAAGGCTCTCTCACTCATGCTGCTGGCGTAGATAGTGCGCACCGCCGAGAGAAAGTCTTCCAGCCGGCGCTCGCGCGGCCCCTGGTTGGGACAAAAGACGCTCTCGTACTTTCCGGCGAAAGAATTGCCAAAATTGTCCTCCAACAGTGAACTGGAGCGTACAATGATAGGTGCCTGGCCGAAATAGTTCAGCATCTCTTCAAACTGCTTGATGAGATAGCCGGGAAACTGTCCGGTAAGAATTCGCTGCCGTGCCAGTTCAGAGCCTTCCAGGAAGGTTTGCGGGTTCCTCTGCTTCTCGCGAACCCACCAGGCACCGTTGCGGACCAGAAAAGTAAAAAAAATGTCCGATCCGATGTAAAATGAATCATGTGCTTCCAGCAACATCGTAAACCGCGGAGAATGCTTCTGCAAAATGCGCCGGGCCAGTAGCATGCCCAGCGTTTTCCCGCCGATGAGACCCGAGCCGACCATACGTCGGCGAATTTCCAGCACATCTTTTAACCCCAGGTAACTGTTCACTAGCTTCAGGATACCTGTATCGCGCGACACCATCATCCGGCAGAGTCGCTGGAAAATCTCAGCTTCCTTTTCAGCTGAACAGCACCCGGATTCTACCGCAGCGAGCACTTCCTCACCCTCGGAGAATGTCCTTTCCCAGAAGCCGGGCCGGGCATCCGAATCCAGGCCCGCCCAGTTGACGGAGGTGAGAATCGAGCTGATTAGAGCACTGGCTGTCACGGGAAGGAACTCGTCTCCTTTCCACTCATGCAGCATGTTCATAGTCGGTGAATACCGCAGATGCACCTTTAACGGATAAATGTAGCGCTTATCCTGGAACCGGTAGACATCAAGAAACAGCTGGGTAGTCTCGATGATTGGCTGCAGAGCGCAGGAAGAATGGAAATTGCGAAAAAGGGCGAAATAGGCCACCGTTTCCAGATCGAAGAGATGGGGGCAGGTAAGCTCGAAGAAGTTACCCAGCATCTGGTCGGAATACCAGTCTGCTGCTAGTTCCGAAAGGCAGTCAAAGACATAGAGAGCTCCCCGGCCGACACGTTCAATAGTCTGATGAATCAGAGCAACAAAGTTTTCGAATCCGGCATTGGGATCTAGTTCGACCATCGTAACGGCTTTACACTGTTGAATCAACGGTGGATGACTGGCAAAACGGAAATATACCACCTTACGACTCGATGCAATCCCTGCCTTGACAAACGGCGCTACCAATACCCGATATTCTTCAATGCTGTCCACTTGCCAGACGATATTGTCACCGGCAAGCAGCTCCTTCAGGACAGAATCGAGACCGGGCAAACCCGTCGTATACATCGTCTCGTAAGTCTTCATGAATGTTCTCCCGTTAGCATATAAAATGCCGCCAGCCCAACATTAACCATCCATAGCATGCTGGTTCGTTTCAAGAATCTGTAGCTGAAATTACACCGCAGAAATTGAAAAGCATATATCCCTTCCGGTAACGGTGGAAGCACAACCTGTCACCTTAACTCACTGGCTCAGATCGGCAAAAAGCTCCTTCTTGAACCTCGACCTCTGCATGGCAAACTTTCCCAGGCCAACTCCCCTGCTCGAATTTCGTATAAAATCAGTATACTTTGTCGCAAACGATACGTAAGCAAAAAAAGAGAAGCACTGAAATTTCTTCATCGCTTCTCTTTTTACATCATTATTGGCCAACAGTTCGGAATAATTAGGTAATTACTGTGCAGGCTGGGCCAATTTTGTGTGCCGATAGTGAGTCATATTTCGAACTGCAATATTGACCTCCAATAAAGGCTTTCGAGCGGGGGACCATCTTTTTTGATACAGCGAACGCCTATCGCGACAGCGAAGAGAAAATCGAGGCAGCACAACTCGACAAAAAATTCATCTGAAGCATTAGCGATCCGATGGAGCGATACGTTATACGGTCTTCTATGGCCTAATCTCAACAATCGTACCATTTGGAGTTAATGTATTTATTTCCTCTATTTCTTCGTCTGTTACGGCAATACACCCTTTCGTCCAGTCAACGTCTGACTGAGAATCACCAACCCACGAGAAACCGTTCTTAATGCCGTGGATCATGATGTTATCGCCCGGAGAAACACCCAGTTCATTTGCTCGCTTTTTGTCTCTCTCGTTTGGATAGGAAATATGAAGAGATAGATGATAATGGCTATCCTTGTTTCTTGAATCGATAATGTACGTACCCTCCGGGGTTTTGTTATCGCCTTGCCTTTCTTTTGGACCAATCGGGTTTCCGCCCAAGGCTACCTTGTAGGTTTTGAGCACCGCACCCTTTGAGAACAACATCAATCGTCGTGCTTTTTTTTCTATCACTAACCTATCTGCCGATCCCTTCTGGATTGCATAAGCAAAAACCTTCTGTTCGAGAGCTCCAATCTTTTTTTGCAAGGCAATAATCTCATTCTCTTTGTTTTTAACAACTTGCTGGATAGTCTCTATTTTGGCTTGCTGCGCGGTAATCGTTGTATCCTTGATAGCGACATTATTGATAGAAAATATCATCATCTCACTGTTCTGCCTGTACTCACTCCCAGGGTACTGCTTTATGAGTTTCTGAAAACATTCCAGGGCTTTCTGATAATCTTTTTGCTCATTCTTAGGATACGAATATACAATACCCATCTCGAACAGACCCCTGTCTCCCATCGCCGGATTTTTTCCAATAATCTGCTCATATTTGTTCAGAGAGGCCTTGTAGCATCCCTGACTAAATAAGTCATTCGCTTTCTGAAAACCGTCATTAAAGTGACTGCATCCGGCAAGTAGAAGTGGTGTTAGTATGACACAGATATAGAAAAGGCCAAGGTGCCCACCCATCCTGCTCTGTTTATTAGCCATATATGCCAATGACTGTCGCAATCTGTCAGACAGCACAATTTGAAAGGTTCTCAGTTCCCTCATCCCCTACCCCTTAGCAGAATCATCTGAAATATTGTGTACTAACCCGGCGTAACAATTTCAACGTCACACAGACTTGAATGATGGATATTGAAATGGCAGGGTTTTGAAACCCTGCCATCTCTGTATCCGGAGCACGAAAGGTAATGGTACTAGCTCCTGTATAAATCGACTTACTTCCTCATCGATTTCTGGAAAGTGGCGTCCGCTCTTTCCGCCTTTTCATCTGCGATTCTTTCTCTTTCCGCTGCCGCTTTTTCAGCAGCTTCGGCGCGAGCTGTGGCATCATCTGCCTGTAACTGTGCCGCATCGGCAGCAGCCTTGGCTGCTTGTGCATCCTGCATTGCCTGCTCAGCCTTCGCATCGATCATTTTTTGCTGCGCCTGCACTTTCTCGAGGTCACCGGATGTTGCACAACCAATCAACGTAATAGGAAGAACAAGCATCATTGAGATCAGCACTATAATTTTCTTCATCTCTAATCACCTCCTTTCTGTTCATTGTACCGTGCCAGGAAGAGGAATCGTCTACCCCTGCTTGACAGGTTCGATCACTATACCGTCCAGTTCCAATTCAAGTTTCAAGCGTTTGACTACATTTTTTGCCTCGCTGCCGTCATTGAAGGGGCCGGTGATAACGCGGTAGCCATTGTCCCGTGAAAACACCCGAGCAGGGATATGCGGCCCCAAGTGGTTGATAATGGCGGCTATCTTCTGAGCATCGATCTTTTCACGCACATCGGCAGCCAGGACATACCATGCGTCCAGTTTCAGTTCCGGAATTTCCGGTGTGCCATACAAGGTGTCCGGGTGTTCGACTCTAATGGGGTCCGCGAGTTCATTTTCACTTGCTTGACGGAGTTTTAAGATGGGAACGGGAATCCCGCGGGCTGCGGTCCGTATTTCCTGGATTTTTTCCCAGCTGAGAGTGTGTCCCGAATCCTTTTCGATTTTTTTCAATTTTGCGTAGATACTGTCAAAATCAACAGCATCCATGCCTTCCGGAGAAACATGCACCTCCAGGTACACTACTCCATTACGCTGGCCGAGAAGATAGGGCTGGTTAACGATAAGTACCGGTGTCTTGACCGGAGTCTCCCCATAGAATCTCTTCACATCTTCCGGATATAGTCGTATGCAGCCATTGGTCGCCCTGAGGCCGATGCTCGATGGCTTATTCGTGCCATGCATCAGATAACCCGACCTGCTCAAATAGAGCGCATATTCTCCCAAGGGATTGTCAGGTCCCGGCGGAACTTCTGCGGGAAGAATATCCCCTTTTTTTCGATGATCAGCAGCGATCGAGGCAGGTACATGCCAGGTCGGCAGGGTTGCCTTGCGCGCCACATACATTTTCCCCATGGGCGTCGGCCGATCTTCGGCACCGACACCGACCGGGTAGGTCGATACCACCAGCGACGTACTGTTTTCTCGATAGTGAAAGAGCCTCATGGTGGCCAGATTGATTACGACGCCTTTTCGGGGAGCATCCGGCAGGATAAAACTAAGGGGCAACAGGACACGCTCTCCGGCATCAGGCACCCACAAATCCACCCCCGGATTAGCCTCACTTATTGCATTAAGCCCCAGGCTGAAGTGCCTGGCAATATCCGGAAGTGTATCGCCCTTTTCAAGCCTGATAACTGCCAGTCGGCCAATAACGTCATCCCCTTTTGCAACCGAAAACTCATTTCGTTCGATCTCCTTTGCAGGATGGCCTGGAGATAACCCAAATTTATCCTGAACGCGCTGCATAACAGAGCATCCCTGAAGGGACAGGATGAAGAGACATACTGCTATAAGACGAAACCAATTGGATACGAGTGACGGGCTAAGGAGTCGACACATGGATAAATGAGGTACCTTTCTCAACAATAAAGAGTAAAATTTCCACATCCGGACACAAAAAAGCCGGGTTGCCGAATATCGTGTGATATTTCGGCAACCCGGCTGTCTCAGTAAGACCCGTAGGCTTTCCGCCCCATTCTTACGAATGGTTAAGTATTATCGTCTATCTCTCAAAAATTTTAGTCTTTTTTAGCAGTTCTATAAGGGCTTGTCAATTTCTTTCTAATGTCCAGCTTGTGGATCGGCGTTGGAATGCTGACTCATCACAGGTGAACAATATTGATCAAGCCACAGCGCACCTTACCTACAGGCTTAATTTACTCTTATAAATCAAGGGATGACATGACTCACCAGCCGGGAGGGACATGGCACTGCGAGGTTTATGCCCCCCCCCAACATCAGCCGGCAAAAACATAGTTCTTGGGTACGACAGTAATTCCGTCCACAACCCTGAACCCCCGTGCCTCGTCTTCCTCTGCAGAAAAACCGATAAGAGTATTGGGGGGGACGAACACATTCTTGTCGATTATGGCCTTCCGCACCTTGGCCCCCTCGCTGATCGTGACACCGGCGAAGATGACACTTTCCGTGATCACTGAATTCTTTCCAGCGCACACCATTTGGCTGAACACCGAATTGCTGATCTCTGATTGAGTGATTATGCACCCGCCGCTGATTATGGCATTGTTTATGAGTGACTGCCTCAGCACCCATTTTGCCGGCGGGGCGAAGTCGGGCGATGTCTTGACGGGCCATAGCTGGTTGTAAAGATTCAGTTCCGGCTCAATGCTCACCAGATCCATGTTGGCTTCCCAATAAGACTTGATGGTACCAACATCACGCCAGTAAACGTGCTCCTCCCCCGGGACCTGGTTTTCACTGAAATCATAGGCATACATCCTGATGCCCTTTTTCAGCATGAACGGAATGACATCCTTGCCGAAATCATGGGATGATTTTTCGACCTGAGCATCTTCGCTGACCACCTCGATCAACGCTGGAATATTGGCGATATAATTCCCCATCGAAGTGAGGGAGAACCCGGGTCTACCCGGTATCTCCCTGGGATTCTCCGGCTTTTCCTCGAACCCGATCACCCTGCCGTGTTCATCAACCTCGATGATGCCGAAACGGCTCGCGTCTTCCTTTTTTATCGCCATAACAGAGATAGTGAAATCGGCGTCTTTTGCCCTGTGGAAGCTATCAAACTGGCTGGCGTCAATCTTGAAGATATGGTCTCCGGAAAAGATCGCCACCCTCTTGAAACATGGATTATCCCTGAAGATGTTCAAATTCTGATAGACGGCGTCAGCCGTACTTTTATACCATTGGTCACCCATCCGCTTCTGCGCAGGTATGCACTGGACGAAGAAATTGTACACCGGTGCCGACGGCCACATGGTGCTCACATGATTGATCAGCGGCTGTGACAGTGTCTGCACCAGAATCTTGATGTTCTGGATGCCCGAGTTGATCAGACTGTTGAGGACAAAATCAATAATCCTGTACTTACCGCCAAAAGGAACCGCCGGTTTGGCCCTTACCAAGGTAAGGGGCTGCAAGCGTTCTCCGGCGCCACCCGCCAGGACAATCCCCAATAAATCTTTCATAACATTCCCTCCTTGTGTGCAAGTTTTACCCAAACAGCGGCATGAAAACAACCTGGCTTTTTTATAGTGTATCACGTAGCGGAGCACCTTGAAGTGGAACCGTAAGCTTTCCCTAAAATTAGACCCGCAAAATGTGGAGTGATAGAAGGTGAGCAGATAATACTGGAGAGTTGTAATACGGAAGGAATATGTCTTTCAATAAAACAAGTGGGGCTTTTCTCAAGGGAAAGTCCCACTTTTGCAGTATGGCTCCCCAGTGCAGATGGATCTGGGTATTGGGATGAAGTGACCTGTCTTCGCAATAGAGGACAGGTCACTTCATCCAACGGCCCACGTTCACCGCGATCGGAACGGTGTAGACCACCTCTCCGCCCTCTCTCCGCGCGGCGATACCCAGCCTGTCGACGCCGATGTCGCTGGTGACCATCTCCCGCAGCTTCGACACGTCTTCGGGGGCCGGGAACGATGCCCGCAGCTGGGTCTCCAGCTCGATCGGGACGCCATAACCGCTCCTCGTGCAGTCGACCAGTCCCGATTGCCGGAACAGCGCGTAGAATTCCTCGCTGGTGAGCGCATGGACATGGGACGGGTCCCGCATGGTTTCGAGCCGGTCGTAGGCTGCGGATTTTTCGGGCTCCATTGCCACGTCAGCCACCAGTACCCTGCCGCCGGGCCTGCAGACCCGGATCATCTCCGCCAGTGCCCGTTCCGGTTCCAGGAAATGATGGAAGCTGTAGCGGGTGATAACCAGGGAAAACTCATCATCGGCGAACGGCAGCGGCACCGCCTCCCCCACTTGCCACCGGAGGTTGCACAGCCCCAGCTCTTCCTGCCTCTTTTCCGCCTGTTCGATCATCGCGGGCGTGACGTCAATCCCGGTCACCGCCCCGGCATGCCGCGCGAATTCGCAGGCGACCAGCCCCGGTCCGCAGGCAACGTCCAGGACCGTGTCTTCCCTTCCCACCCCGGAAAGCTCCACGAGAAGCTGCAGCGCATCCAGGTGTCCCGGCACGCGGGTAAAGGGAATGGCCTGGCGTGAAAACTGTTCGACAATCGTCTCCCGGTGCTTCTGTTTGTTCCGTTCGGTCATCTCTTTTCCTCCTTCCCTGTCTTTTTGGGATATTCTATCTTGCGGCCCGGTTAGCCGTCTTGCTATATTACGTCAATGAATGTCGAGAAACTGCCAAAGTTGCCCCCTATCGAAGTCGGTTACCGGATCGGTCCGCAACTCCCGGTGATCCCCCTTGCCATGCAGGTGAGCAGGGCCGGGTGCGCCGCGCCCCACGCACACCCGCGCGGCCAGCTGATCTACGCCAGCAGCGGGGTCATGAAGGTGGTGTGCAGACGGGACGTCTGGGTGGTTCCCCCGTCGCAGGCGGTGTGGGTGCCGCCGGAGATCGAGCACGAAGTCTATTTCCCCGGCGATGTCTCCCTGCGCAATCTCTTCATCGATCCATCCGTCGTGGCAGACCTCCCCCTGGAGTGCACGGTCATCAAGGTGACCCCGCTGCTGCGGGAGTTGATCCTGCGAGCCATGGAGGTTGGTGAGGCGTACACGGTGGGGAGCACGGGACATCGGCTGATGCTGGTGCTGCTCGACGAATTGCGGCGGGCGGAACCGACGGTGCTGCACCTGCCCATGGGACAGGATCAACGGCTGCAGCGGGTGATGGAGGTGTTACTGAAGGATCCCGGGGACAGAAGGGATCTGGAACAACTTGCGCCCCTTGCCGGGGCCAGCCCCCGAACCCTGGCGCGGCTGTTCGTCCGGGAGACCGGGATCACCTTCGGCGCCTGGCGGAAACGGCTGGTGTTGCAGGAGGCCATCGAGCGCCTGGGGATGGGACAGAACATTACCCGCGTGGCCTTTGACCTGGGGTATCAGAGTCTCAGCGCCTTTATCGCCATGTTTCGACAGGCTCTCGGTGCTTCGCCGGGGCAGTATCTGCGGTTGGAGTCGAAGAGTGCGGGGGGTGGAATGGGTGAAGGGAGGTGCGAGACTTGCGGCTGAAAGATTATTCATTGAATTACGTATGGCGCGTCCTCAGAATTCTCTGTTCCAGAATTCTCGCGGAATTCGAATTAGACTTTACAACCAATATGTTGGTCATAAAGCCAGTTTATGCATAGTACTTTAGCCAGACATTAATTATTACTTAAAAATCTTTCAAACGACCGGGTATACGGGTCTGCAAAGCTGTAAAAAGGTGATATAAGTAATCAATGGCACGCAAGCCGAGATTGCATATACCTTGAGCTTCCTACCACGTCATCCTGCGCGGGATTGCCCGTGACGACATTTTCTTTGCTTATGAAGATAGCTACCGCTTCTATCTTCTCCTGCAGGAAGGTGTGGAAAGATTCGGGCATCGCAGCCATGCGTTTTGTTAGATGACGAACCACGTACACCTTGCTGTGCAGGTGGGAGAGGTGCCGCTTTCGAAGAACATGCAAGATATATCGTTCCGCTATACGCGCTAGGTAAATTGGCGCAAGAACAGCACCGGACATCTTTTCCAGGGGCGGCACAAGGCGCGTACCTAGTCGATACGGATGTGTACCTTCTGCAGCTGGTTCGTTACATCCATTTGAATCTGGTCCGTGTCGAGCTGGCGAAATTGCCGGCTGACTACCGCTGGAGCAGCCATCGGGCGTACCTTGGCAAGGAAATTCTTCCGTGGCTTGCCACCGATTGGACTCTCGCCCACTTCGCACCCACGATTGGCAAAGCACGTCAGGGTTTCTCCAGGTTCGCTGCTGATGGGATAGAGGAAGGGCATCGGTCGAATTTCCACGGGCACGGTATGACCGACTGTCGTTACATTCGTGAAGACCGGTTCGTGGCACAGGCAGTGATCGAAGCGAATAACCACCCCGAACGCCGGTATACTGTCCTGGAAATAATTTCTGCTGTCTATGAGGCTTATGGGGTTGAGGAGGAACTAATCCGTTCGGGCGGGAGATTTTCGGCGGAGATTCGTGGTGTGGCGGCGCTTTTTTCTCTGGAACTGCCGGGGTCTGACATGGCGAGTCTTGCGCCGGAGGTCGCCCGTGACCCGGCACCCCTAAGTTCCGCGGCACGCAGGGTTGTTGAGCGGGCAAGAGAAGATGAGGCATTGCGTCAGAAAATCGAAAGGCTACGTCTCGTTTTTGTAGCTTTGCAGGCCTGACCCCAGGTCTTTTTTTAGGATAATTTATGTCACATTCCGAGGGTAAACCCTCTTCATCACAGCTGCCTTACCGTTTGCCCAGCAATTTTCTGATTGGCTTGTCTCAAAATATCGTCGTTGTTTTCGTGTATCTTTTGACGGCAAAACTCGGTTTTCTGCTGGCACTGGAACAGACGAATGCAACTGCCTTGTGGCCGCCGTCAGGGATTGCCCTGGCGGCTTGCCTCATTTTCGGGTATCGCATCTGTCCAGGTATTTTTCTGGGAGCATTTCTAGCCAACCTTATGATGCTGGCCGGCTCCCACCTTACCGCGATGCCGGCGCTCATGATTTCGTGTAGTACTGCGACCGGGAATATGCTGGAAGCGCTGATTGGCGCATATCTAATTCGTTACTTCATAACCAGCAAACTTCCTTTTGACCGCACTCTGAATACTTTACGCTTCATTCTGCTGGGTGCGCTTGTCAGCCCAATGATCAGTGCAACAATAGGAACTGCCAGTTTTTGCATCCTTAGTGGTGACTGGTCTCGTAGCACACAAATGTGGCTGACCTGGTGGCTGGGTGATGCAGTTGGTATTATCGTCTTTGCCCCGCTCATACTTACCTGGAAAAAACGCAGCTTACTTCACGGGGACAAATGGAAAGTGCTTGAGGCTGCGGCTCTTCTGGCCCTGCTTCTGCTCGCGGAAGTGATCATTTTCACCCTGAATGCCCCTCTGGAATATCTGATTTTTCCTATTCTTTTCTGGACAGCCTTCCGCTTCGGACAATTCGAGACTGCCGTCACCGTGACTCTGGTCATGGTTTCTTTTCTGGCCTGGACCGTCAAGGGAATGGGCCCCTTTGCCGGCAAGCCGATGAATGAAGCGCTGCTTTTTCTGCAGTCCTATCTCGGTGTGGCATCAGCATCCACGCTGCTCCTTTCGACGTTGGTTAATTCCCGCAATATGGCTGAAGAGCGGCTGCGGGAATACCAGGACAACCTGGAAAAATTGGTCGGGTTGCGAACCACGGAATTGCAGGGAACAAATGAACGATTGAAGGGGGAGATCGCAGAGCGCACCAGAGCTGAACAGCTGTTCATTGAAAGTGAGGCACAGTATCGCGATCTTGTGGAGAGTGCAAACTGTGTTATCCTGCGCTGGCTGCCGGATGGCAGGATCACTTTTTTTAATCGATTTGCCCAGAATTTTTTCGGCTATAGCGAAGCGGAAATCATCAACCGCAACATCATGGGCACTATTGTTCCCGCACAGGATTCCATCGGACATGATCTCACCTCCATGGCAACGGACATAGTTGCGCATCCGGAAGCCTATGTCAGGAATGAAAATGAGAATGTCTGCAAGAACGGGGAAAGGGTCTGGGTTGCCTGGACCAATAAGCCTATTCTGAATGCTGACGGAACTATCGCGGAAATTCTTTCCATAGGTGTCGACATTACTCAATTGGTGCATACTGAACTTGAGCTGCGCCGGACGCTGGATGAACTGGAGGTGGCAAAGGAGCGGGCCGTGGCCGCCGACCAGTTGAAGTCGGCATTTCTTGCCACCATGTCCCATGAGCTGCGTACTCCGCTCAACTCCATCATCGGTTTTACCGGTATCCTGCTGCAGAAACTGGCGGGCCCGATAAACGAGGAGCAGGAAAAGCAGCTTTCCATGGTGAAAAACAGCGCCCATCACCTGTTGTCACTGATCAGCGACGTTCTCGACATATCAAAGATCGAAGCGGGACAGCTGAAGGTGAGCTGTGAACCATTGGATATTAAAGCCACGATTGTAAAGGCTGTCCAGAGCATTCGGCCACTGACGGAAAAGAAGGGACTTGCTCTCAGGCTGGACATTGCGGAAGAAGTGGGAACTGTCAGTGCCGATGAACGACGGGTGGAACAGATTTTGCTCAACCTGCTCAGTAATGCTGTCAAATTTACCGAGCAGGGCGAAATCTTAGTCCGCTGCTTCCTTGAAGCGGGTCAGTGCGTGACAACCGTGACCGATACCGGCATCGGCATCAAGGATAATGACCTGGAAAGTCTGTTCAAGCCGTTCCGGCAACTGGACACCGGCCTGAGCCGCAAATACGAAGGGACCGGCCTGGGGCTTTCTATCAGCAAGAAAATGGTAGAGTTGATGGGCGGCAGTATCCGGGTCAATAGCTGTCAGGGCATCGGCAGTACTTTCGGATTCACACTTCCGTTACAAGGAGTCCCGCATGAAAAAACGGATCCTGTACATTGAGGATAATGCGCAGAACCTGTACCTGGTGACCTTTATCCTGGAAAAGCATGGCTATGAAGTCCATTCCGCTCTGGACGGCCAGGAGGGGATTGACAACGCGGCCGCATTGCGGCCCGATCTGATCCTGCTGGACATCCAGCTGCCTCGCATGGATGGCTATGCCGTGGCGCGTCAGTTGCGGGCAAATCCGGATCTGACAAGCATTCCGATTGTTGCTGTCACCTCGTATGCCATGGCAGGAGACCGGGAAAAGGCCCTGGCTGCCGGCTGTAACGGGTATATTGAGAAACCGATCAACCTCGACACATTCATGCAGCAGGTTGAGCAGCATCTATTGCCAGTGGATGCTGAGGAGGTATAGCACATATGCAAAGTGTACTGATAGTTGATGATGTTGCCGAAAACCTGTACTTTCTGGATGCCCTGCTGAAGGGCAATGGCTTTGAGGTGCGGTCAGCCGTCAATGGCTCCGAAGCGCTTGCGTTGGCACGCACCAATCCGCCTGACCTCATAGTAGCCGATATTCTCATGCCGGTAATGGACGGCTATGCCCTGTGCCGGGAATGGCGAGCCGACGAGCGGCTGAAGCAGATACCCTTCATCTTCTACACCGCCACCTATACCGAAAAGAAGGACGAAGCCTTGGCCCTTAGTCTTGGAGCCAGCCGCTTTGTTGTCAAACCTCAGGAACCTGAAGTCCTCATGGGCATAATTCACGAGGTGCTGGACGAATCTCGCAAACATGAAGTGCTCCCGGAAATTCCCGCTTCAAATGAAAATGAATTGCTCAAGACATACAATGAGACACTGTTCCGCAAGCTGGAAAAAAAGATGGCAGACCTGGAACTGGCCAACCGCGAACTGGAGCATCAAATAGACGAACAGAAGCGTCTAGAAGAGCAACTTCGCCAGGCACAGAAAATGGAGGCGATAGGCCGGTTTTCCGCAGGCATTGCCCACGATTTGAACAATATCCTGTCCGTTATCGTCGGGTACGGCACCATTTTGCAGATGAAGATGCCCTGCGATAATCCGCAACGAGATAACGTCAATCAGATCCTTGCCGCGGTCGACCGTGCGACAAATCTGACCCGCAGCTTGTTGACCTTCAGCCGCAAGCAGGAATTGAAACTGCAGCCGATCAACATCAATAGCTGCATCAGAAATGCGAGAACATTCCTTGAACGGATCATTGGTGAAGACATCAATCTGAAAATTTCACTTACAGAGAGTGATGTTCTGATAAATGCCGATAAGGGACACATTGAGCAGGTTTTGATGAACCTGGCTGCAAATGCGCGGGATGCCATGCCAAGTGGTGGCATTCTTTCAATCGGTAGCGACCTGCTGGAGATTGACGAACAGTACATCAAGTTGCACGGATACGGAACGCCGGGGCGCTATGCGCTGATTATTTTTGCTGATAACGGCTGCGGTATGAACGAAGAGACCCGGCAACGAATATTTGAGCCGTTTTTTACCACCAAGGAAACCGGCAAAGGGACCGGCCTGGGACTGTCGATCATCTACGGAATAGTCAAGCAGCATAACGGTCATATCGGTGTCTACAGCGAACCGGGCCAGGGTACCACCTTCCGCATTCTCCTTCCGCTCATGCCGGAAGATGGCGCGGTGCAAGATGGAGAAACGTGCCAGGAGCTCTTGCAGGGTGGAAACGAAACCATTCTGGTTGTTGATGACGAGGCATCCATCAGGGAGTATTTGCAATTATTTCTAACGACCTTGGGCTATAGGGTCCTGCTTGCACAGGACGGTCGGGAAGCGATTCAGGTTTTTCTGAAAAAAGGACAAGACGTCGACCTGGTGCTGATGGATGTCATCATGCCGAATATCAACGGCAAAGAAGCCGCTCGGGAACTCAGGAAAATGAAAACCGGCATAAAAATTATTTTTACCAGCGGTTACCCCTATGACCTTATCAAAGAACGAAATTTGCAGGATGACAATGCGCAACTTCTCATGAAACCGGTGTCGCCGACTGATCTCGGCAAGAGAATACGAATTGCTCTCAATGACGGGGCGGAATCTTGACCAGATGTTGCGCCCGCGCATTTTCGACGTAAAACATTTGGTTTCGCAAAAAAGCAATAACGGCCTAACGTATTAAATTAATTGATAAATACCGTATATTTTACTTTACTCGTCAATGGTTTTGTGGCAAGATAACCGAATAAAAACAGCAGGTTACCTGGAGTTTTCGTGATTCACGTCAAAGACCACAAACAGTACGACATGTTCAATCCATTCGAGCATCTTGGGCCGAAACGTCTGGCGCTGCTGGAATCTTCCTGGGCGCACCTGTTCCGGGAAGAGATCCTGCACAAGCTTCCGGCGGAGAAGCTGTTTCCTCTGTATTCCGAGCTCACGGGGCGTCGCACCAAGGAGCTGTACGCCATGCTGGGTCTGGTCCTCTTGCAGCAGATGGAAGACCTGACCGACGAGGAGACGGTTCGCCAGTTTGCCTTCAACATCATGTGGCAGTATGCACTGAACGTTACCGACGCCACCGATTTCAGCTCCTATGTGGCACCCCGCACCCTCTGGACCATGCGGGACAGTGTCGGCCGACTCGGCCTTGAGCAGACGATCTTTGCAAACATCACCGATGCTTTGAAAAAGCTCTTTGAGCTCGACCCGTCAAAACAGCGTCTGGACTCGGTACATATTTTTTCCAATATGTCGCATCTGGGAAGAGTCCGATTGTTCGTGAAGACCCTCCGGAAATTTCTGGTCAACCTGAAACGCCACCATGCAGACCTGTATCAATCCCTCGGCGAGATTACGGTCCGCTATGAAGAAAAGAACGACGGCCAAGTAGATTTTATTCGTACGAGCACCGTCTCGGGGGAAATTCCGGGGACATCCATGATGTCTAGGGGACATTCTATAATCACCCTGTCAAGAATAAAAAACGCTCTTTAAAAATCAAATAGTTAGCTTTACTACCGAAATCCGGACGCACATCTCCCTGGTTTTCAGAATTGGCGAGTTTCTCACTGACATCTAGGGCAGACATCTAGGGGAGACATCTAGGGGGACGTTGTTTCTAAGATTGCTTTAACTTATAGATTGGGAGACGTCCCTTGAGACACCTCATGCACCAGCGTCCTGCGCATACAACCTGCGGCAGCTATTCGTGAACCGTCGTTACCAATGTGAGGTCAAAAAAGAAAAAGTCCCCTGACTGCATAAGCCTGGGACCTTTTTCTGTTCAGCATCGGCAGCAGTTTGATACCGCCAATTTTTATTCGGTTACAGCATTTTTTACTTCGCAGTCGTCGGATCGATCATGCGCTTGACCTGGGCCACGCTGTTAGCCGGGAAGCCGCCCTTACGGGCATGCTCAAGCACCAGCTCCTCGTTGGGAGCAATATAAATACAGTAAATTTTGTCTTCTGTAACGTAACTCTCCACCCATTGGACCTGCGGTCCAAGCTCGCTCAGAACGCTGCACGACTTCTGTGCAATCTAAGATTGCTTTACCTTGTGGAAACTAGGGTCACTCCCCGTATTTCTATCAAAAAGGCGGCCAATCGGCCGCCTTTACTGTCTCAATCTATCTCACCACCGAATACCACATCCCCTTACCGGTACCACACTGCTCCAGATCCCCCTGCTGAACCGGTAGGCGCAGATGCAGCTTGACGGTATTACGATTGGCGGCCAGAAGAGTTACGGCAGGCAATACTGATCCTGCCACGTTCACTGGCAAAGGCCAGCATCTTTCCCTCCACGATCCTCTCCAATTAACTGTTCGGAACATGAGTAACCGCTCCGAACCGCACCGCCCCGGCAATCATATAACAGGCCCTATTCCCGCCGCTCACGCACGAACGCTACCTTCAGTCCAAACTGCCGAGCGATCTTTCCCAGTGTCTCAAGGGTTGGATTCCCCCGGTCGTTCTCGATTTCCATAAGCACCCGCGGGTAAATTTTCAGTATCTTCTCGGCGTAATCCACCTGCGTTAACCCTACGATCTTCCGCATCCGCCGCGTTGCCTGGCCGAGAGTCAAGCGTCCGGCCTCAAGGTCGGCATACAACGCCTCTTTTTCCTTCCGGGTCTCTTCTGGTGTCCTTTTTGTTTTTAATTTACGCAATCTACCTGGCTCCTTGCACCGCCCCCCGCAGGTCGGCGGCAATTTCGCCGCACCGACGGGCGACCAGTTGAATTACTTTATCTTCCACCCCGCATTCCTGCATGGTTTCAGGAAGGTTCTCGACCTTCACTCGATGTTCCGCCAGAAAGGCGACAGCCTCCTCCTGGTCGATGTATCGATGGAGGGATTTAACGATTTCGCCCCAAGCCGGCCTGCCAATAGCTGGCTCAAGAGCTTCTGACCAGCGACTGGCGCGGGCAATACCCTCGGGATCAAGGAACATGGGCGCGAAGTCGTACAGCGGAGAAAGCATCACCCCGCCGTCCGCATACTTGACGAAGGCGCTGTTTCGACCATGGTTATCGGTATTGCGCAGGGCGACGTTCAGGATTTCCCGCCGAAGGTATTCTAACAGATCGCTTTTTGCGTCAGAGGAATAGGCGGTGATGGCAGCACAGAAGTCGGTGTGATCGCCGCGCCGACCGTATACCGCTATCCCCGCAGCCGAGGAGAGTGTTTCCAATCCGTGACGAACGAGTTTTCCACCTTGGGCTTCCCTGTCAAAACGCGGAATGAACAGGGCATCATCAATAAACTCAAGGGGCTTGCCGGTGCGTATGCCGAAAGAGCGCGCAACTTCATAATAAGGGGCTTCATTCCGCAGGACCATCCGGTCCGCGTCGGTCTTGCCACGGGGGAACTTAACGAGCCAACTATCCAGGATGTCACTGTCTTCCAGTGCACCGTCCGGATGCCAGCGCCGCTTATGGTCACGGGCCAGGAGAAATTTAGGCGCATCACCAGCCACGTCAGTGGCTCCAGCAACCACTGCGCCACGAGCTTCGGCATATTCGATAAAGTCGGCGTTTTTTTCAACAACTTCCTCTTTGGTGAAACCGGGGTGCGACCCGGCAGGAGGTATGGCCGCCTCAGCCACGCGTAAGTTGCCCGGCGGGTTTCCTGCACCATTTAAAAGGAGCTGCCAGTCTGCGCCTTCACCGTCGGTTAGCCCAAGTCTGCGTGTCCAGACACGTCTGCCGGCGCCGGTAGGGAGGATATCGAGAAGAAAAGCCGGCCACCTACTCTCTTGGTATAGTTCAAAGTTCACCGGATAGCGTAAACCCATCCGGCACCCGGGACTGTTCTCCACATTATCAAATACAAAATCCTGATCGTACTCCAGATACCCCCCCGCGGCAATCCCTCCGCGGCTATCGAATGCTCCCGCAACGATCCATTTACCATCAATATATATCTGAAGGGTAGCTATCATGCTATTACGATAGCATCTAATACCGCAATATGCAATTAAAAATGCTATTGAGATAGCATATCGTATGGGTAAATCACAAAAGAATAGTGATTAGACACGCTACTATAATAGCGTCTTGTGTAACAAATAATGAGTTTGCATGCTATTAAAATAGCTGTTTAAGGAAACCTCGGCAGGAAATTTCGGGGCCATCATCCTTAATTCTAACGGCGGCCAATCGGCCGCCAGGAAAGTTACTGCATCGAAAACATGGGGGAAACATGGGTGTCGGGGCAACAGGCCGGTGAAATATAAGTTTACAGGGTAAAAAAGATAAGAAAAGGCGTTAGGCTCTGCGCGAAGCGGCTACATGCACTGAGTTGGGTTGAGAAACTGGACCCAAGTCCGGAACACCTCATGCACCAGCGTCCTGCGCATACAACGTGCGGCGGCTTCTGGGCAATGCCCTGCATGTCTGCCGCCCTAATTTGTCCTGCTCCTGGAATCTCTCTCACAAGCCCGCCGTCTGCTATATTCTCCCGTTCATCGTTAATTCATCTGTCGTCAGGTCATGAGATAGGTGTGCCCGAAAAGGCAATCCACCTGTAATTTGTAACAGGTGAAAAATGGATACATTTGAGGGATGATAGGAATAGGTGCTTCCATTCCTGGTCTTCGGTGCGGTCCTGAAAACGTGGGCACTCCTCTTGTCGATATTTTCAGGTCTCCGGATAAGTATTTTCATGTATTGCTGTGCGGTGCATGAACTGGTTGCTCCAGGTAGTGTCCGGGCTTGGGAGGTGTTAAACCGCATGACAGACCTGCACGGAAACCTGACCAAGATCTGCGTTTTCTCCTTTCTACAGAGGATGCTCTTTCCGATGGCCATAATCACCATCTTCTGGAAGGAACAAATTGGTCTCGATCTGACGCAGATACTGATGCTGCAAGCGATTTTTTCGGTTGTTACCGTACTCCTCGAATTTCCATCAGGGTATGTCAGTGACCGCATTGGTTACCGGTTTGCCCTCAACCTTGCCTCGATCCTGGGTGTTCTGGGCTGGGGATTGTACACGGTTGCCGATTCTTTTACCGGTGTCATGCTGGCGGAAATACTGCTCGGTGCATCCGTATCGTTCGTCAGCGGTTCGGACAGTGCACTCCTGTACGAGACCTTGCGCGCCGAGGGAAAAGAAAGCCTCTATTCCCAATTCGAAGGGCGCATGAACGGCTTCGCCCAGACCGGAGAGGCTGTCGGTGCCATCTTTGCCGGCGGGCTTTATGCGATTGCTCCACTCCTGCCCTTTTTCCTCCAGGTCGTGGTGTGGATTGCGGCTTTCCTTCTCGCCCGTACTCTGATTGAAACTCCGAGAGAATCCGGGAAATCCGCACGTTCGCACCTGGTTGAGGCCCTTGGGGTTGTGCGCTACACCCTGGTGGGAAACAGGCATCTGCGCAATATCCTGTTCCTGGCAACAGTCCTGTGTGTTGCGTCTTTCTACCCGCTCTGGCTCATACAGCCATATATGCGGCACGCGGGGGTACCTCTCACCTGGTTCGGGCCTGTCTGGGCCGGAGCGAACTTCACCGTTGCGCTCTCAGCCTTGATGTGCCACCGGTTAGTGGGTCGGATCGGCCAAAATCGCATAATCGTCCTGATCGTTCTGCTCGTTCTGGGAGGATACCTGGGGCTTGGTGTTTCTGGCGGATTATGGGGATTTCTCTTCTATTACCTGCTGACCTGCATGCGGGGACTTGCAAGGCCTTTCCTTCTCTTTCACGTACAGGCTGAAAGTCCGTCCGCAAATCGGGCAGGGGTAATTTCACTGATTTCACTGGCTTTCCGGCTTACTTTCGCCTGCACCGCCCCCCTTGTTGGAAAGCTCGCGGACACCTTTGGGATTCAGCAAACCTTTTACATCTTGCTGTATGTCTTCCTTGCTGTCCTGCCGTTTTTCGCATTTCTCTTTGTTAGGGGGCTCTTCTCAAGGAATAATAATACTACCAGTACTTACTGTCCCGGAGACTGTCCGTGAAAACAGCAGGACACAGTACAGGTACATACTTTATTGGTAAAGGGTGCAGATGAGAGCCCTAGTGTCCCGTGCGGTTGGTTCGCAGCAGTAATACCGTGGAATTTTGGCCACTGGCAAGGCGAGGCGGCGCAGGCATAGCGGGGCTCTGACGAGAAGCCACAACGCGGCCAGGGGGCAAAAGAACCGGAATTGCAATGAATGAACTAACCGCACGGGACACTAGCTGCGTCAAAGTATCTTCGGGAATTCCCGGGGAAATATGAAGGAGGTAAGAAATGTACAATCCAGAAACAATCATCCTTCCGTTCAATGCCGGTGCCCTTGGGGACAGCTTCGTTTCCGTCAAGCCGGGAGAAACCGATTTTGGTGCACCTGGCTTCTGGATAACCTTCAAGGGTGACGCCATGGTTTTGAATAACGAAGAGGGTCTGTCCTTTATCTCCGGGGACCTTCCCGGCTGGATTATTAATCGAGGCAGGGGTACGCTGATCGGGACCTGGAAAGGAAATCCTGTGCGGATACTGGACATAGACGCCGACATCGCCGTACCTTCCGGCTATCTCGTTGAACCGCTGCTTTACACCTTCTTCTACCATAGGCTTTCCGATGAACTCGTGACCCTCGCGGGCCTTGCCCAGCAGATCATGGGATGGGAAAGAAAGAGTGTCGCCTGCTCCAGGTGCGGCGGCAGAAATGAAAGCATTTCCGGGACCTGGGGCAAGCAGTGCAATGAATGCGGGAACGAACATTTCCCTTCAATCAACCCGTGCGCGATAATACTGGTTCGAAGGGACGATGAATTGCTCCTCATCCATAAACCTGAATGGCCAAAGGGATATTACAGCATTCCTTCCGGGTTCTGTGATTTCGGTGAATCTCTGGAAGAGTGCGCCAGGAGGGAAGTTGAAGAAGAAACTGGAATCCGGATACATAATTCCCGATATGTCGGGAGCCAAAGCTGGCCTTTTCCCGGACAGCTTATGATGGGATTCACCGCCGATTATGCAGGTGGACAAATTGTTGTAAACCGGGATGAGCTGGATGATGCCGCTTGGTTCCGTTGTGATTGCCTGCCGCCAACATTCTCTGCAAAAAGCCTGGCCGGTTGGATGATGGAGATGTATGGGAAGTCCTTGTAAGTTGTGGGTGTCAGGACTACACATTTCAGACGGGGTTGGGAGACGATGTTGTCTATTTCGAGGACAAAAAAGAAAAAGGCCCCTGACTGTATAAGCCTGGGACCTTTTTCTGTTCAGCATCGGCAGCAGTTTGATGCCGCCAATTTCTATTCGGTTACAGCATTTTTTACTCCGCGGTCGTCGGATCGATCATGCGCTTGACTTCGGCCACGCTGTTAGCCGGGAAGCCGCCCTTACGGGCATGCTCAAGCACCATCTCCTCGTTGGGAGCAATATAAATACAATAGATTTTGTCTTCAGTAACGTAACTCTCCACCCATTGGACCTGCGGTCCAAGCTCGCTCAGAACGCTGCACGACTTCTGTGCAATGCCCTGCATGTCTGCCGCCCCAATTTGTCCTGCCCCTGGAATCTCTCTCTCAATGACATACTTCGGCATACTCGTCCTCCTTAGTTTTGGGTTTGATATTTATACCGAACGAACATTCGTTTTGTACCATGTCAAAATCGTAATTGCAACGGAAATTTCATGTTTCCATTCCGTCAAATTGTGGAACGGCACTGACTCTGCGGGCAAAAGAATTTGCCATGTCAGCACAAAGGGTGCTATAAATGGCTCAAATCTTGAGTCAGCTTTTCTTTCCTACCAACACAGAGGACCCGATGGGCAGGCGATTAAAAACATCCACTGAAAACGAAAACCTCCAGCAGACCATTCTTGATACAGCCTTGAAGTTATTTACCACCAAAGGGTATTTCAATACTTCGATTCAGGATATCAGGCGCGATGCCAATATCAGCATTGGTGCCGTCTATCATTATTTTGCCGGCAAAGAGGAACTTGCCTCCGCTTTATATGATTCTCTTCTGGAGAAGATTACGGCCGATTTTCTCGCGATCAAGAACAGCCATGCAACCGCGCATGACCAATGTAAAGCCATCATGGCGCATTTGTTTGATCTCACCGAGTCAAATCCGGCACAAATGGCGTTTATGCTCCATGCGAAACACAGCGAGTTTATGCCAACGGTCACACCGATCTGTTCTTCCAGACCGTTTGCCATCATGCGTGAGATGGTACAGGAAGGTATCGAAAAGAAGGAAATAGTCGATCTGGATTTGACAATTGCCTCCAACTGCCTTTTCGGGGGCATGTTCAGGCTGATAAATCTGCGTCTCGATAATACCATCGCCGGACCCCTCCCCGAACAACTCGAAGATGTCTGGCAATGCTCCTGGCGCAGCATTGCCGCCGCACCCGAAAAAGAAAGCGAATAAGCGAACATACGCCCTGCTAAAATCTCAAATGCAACAAGGGAGGAAAGAATGCCGAAATACATCATTGAGCGGGAAATTCCGGGAGCAGGGTATATCTGCGGACCAGACATGCAGGCAATCTCACAGAAATCCGCCACTGTTCTTCAAGGGCTTGGGCCGCAAATTCAGTGGGTGCAGAGCTATGTCACCGAGGACAAGATCTACTGCGTCTACATTGCCCCCAACAGGGAAATGGTCCTGGAGCACGCCAGGAAGGCCGGTTTCCCGGCCAACAGTGTTGCCGAAGTGAAGCGCATGATCGATCCGACGACTGCAGAGTAAGACGAAAAACAGACAGATCAATTTTCTCAGGAAACTGACTTTTCACTCCACCTCCCATCAAGGGCGGGGGAGTGACGTGGGTATTTACGAATGGAATCTAATCAGCACTCAACAGTTCTGTCCCGGATTTCGATCCATCAAGTTCATCAATAATCCCCTTCACCTCTGCAAGTCGGAAGTAGTTTATCCAGCCCATCTCTTCTCTGCTTGTCCGGTTATTTCTTCCCCTACCCCGCCGGAAGCTCACGATGAAGCTCTCTATCTCGATATTTTTGATTTGGGTCATGACAAGTAACACGGAACTTCGTTATCCTGTTACCATCAACGACAGGAGGTGCGAGCGATGCCGACAGAACAATTGGCTATAAACGATAAAGATTGGACACAACAGGATGTACCGGAACAGGGCCATGGTTCCCACTCTACGGGAGAAGACGCAAACGAGGCTGCTGCATTTCGCCCATTCCCTTCGCGACTTTTCGTGGAAACTACCACCCGCTGCAACTTGAAGTGCAGCATGTGTGTGAAGCAAACCGAAGACTGCGGGATCATTGACGGAGATATGCCGTCTGACGTCTTTTCCGCTCTGGAACCGGCCTTTCCCACTCTTGAGACTCTCGTCCTGAACGGGATCGGCGAGCCTCTTTTGCACCCGGAACTGGAGAACTTCATTCGAAAAGCCAAGGCAGCGATGCCGCAGGGAAGCTGGATCGGATTCCAATCGAACGGCCTCGAGCTCGATGAAGTCCGTGCCGCCTCACTGGTCGAAGCCGGGCTTGACCGCATATGTCTGTCCATGGACTCCCTGTCTGAGGACGTCTTCCGTGACATACGGGAAGGTGGAGAAGTCCAGGATATGGAAAGGGCATTTGCCGCACTCAGGAAAGCAAAGACCACGGCCGACCGCGATCTCCAGATCGGCGTCGAATTTGTGGTGATGCGCGACAATGCCCACGAGCTGCCCTCGGTAGTGCGCTGGGCGGCAAAACAGGGAGCGTCCTTTGCCATTGTTACCCATCTTCTTCCTTACGACAGCGAGCATGCCGAAAAAATTGCCTATGACCTCAATTCAGAGCAGGCACTTGCGTTTTTCCAGGAATGGAAGGAGCGGGCAGAGCAGGAGGGGATAAACCTGGAGACCTACTTCAAGGTCAGGTGGAATTTTCTGCGGTCGCCGGAGGAGGAACGGGTAGTCGATTTCGTTACGGCTATGCAGGCCGAAGGGCGAGCTCGCGGGTTATCGTTTCACATGAAGAATCTTATGGCGAGGGACGAAAAGTGGCTGGAGGGATTGGCTCAGATTTTCGCGGAAGCAGAGAGGACGGCAAAGGAAATCGGCCTTGACCTGTCCCTTCCGGCAATCATACCCAAAAACAATAACGGGTGCGACTTTGTCGACAACGGGAGCGCGTTCATTTCCTGGAACGGCGACGTCCACAACTGTTACTTCCTGTGGCACAAATTCAGCTGCTGGTATTATGGGCAGAAAAGGTACGTCAACAACAAGTCTTTCGGCAACCTGTCCGAGAAGGGGATAAAAGAGATCTGGAACAGTCCGGCCTTCCTCAAGCACCGGAAAGAAGTTTTGCGAAAGGACTATTCCACCTGTTCCGACTGCAACCTCACCCCCTGCGACAACGTGTACAGGGAAGATTTCGAACACGACTGCTTTGTCAACACCGTGCCCTGCGGGAGTTGTTTTTGGTCGAAGGGGCTGTTCAGGTGCCTGCAGTAAAGCAGGTCGTAGGGAGTTGGGGTGTCAGGGCTACACGCTTCACGGAGCAGCGGAACCAGGTACACTCCTCGTATTTCAATTATAAGGCGGCCAATCGGCCGCCTTTGCTGTTTCAGCGAAAAGCGGGACATATCTTTCTCTACTTAGCAATAAATAGATATTTCCCAAAATCCACTTACTGGCAACCCTCTGGGGTTAGATACTTTCTTGATAACGGTTTGCCAAGAAGGCATTTGACCTCGACCAGGCTTGCTTCTCCGACAGAATATTCAACCCTTTACCCCTTTTCCGTCTGTTCTCCAGGTAAACGGTTGAAGTATCCTGACGCTCGACTATAGTTTGATTATCACAGAAGTTCCTGGGGCGGTAAGGCAGGCAATGCGCGGAAGGGAGCATGACCATGCGAAGAAAGGTGAATCTTGCGGGGAAGGTTGCCGTGGTGACCGGCGGCGGTCGCGGACTGGGACGGGCATCTGCCCTGACATTCGCCGCAGCCGGGGCGAAGGTTGTCGTCGTCAGCCGGACAAAGGACGAGCTGGAAGAGGTGGTCCGGCTCATGGGAGACGACTGTGGTCTGGCGGTAACCGGGGACGTGAGCGAGGAAGCAACCGCAATCCAGGTGATGGAAGCGTCGGTGGAGAGGTTCGGCGGCGTGGATATCCTGATGAACAATGCCGCCATGGTTGGGCCGTTCCTGCGCATGGAGGAGGTCAGCGTGGCGGATTGGAACACCGCCCTGTCCGTGAACCTGAAGGGGGCCTTCCTCTTCGCGCGGACGGCCGTCCCGCTGATGCGCCGCCGCGGAGGAGGGGCGATCATCAACGTCACCTCCGGCTTGGGGAACTACGCTCGCTCCCCCTTCGGCCTGTACTGCATTGCCAAGGGGGGGCTGAACCAACTGACCCGCATCCTGGCCCTGGAACTGGAGGGCGACGGCATTCGGGTCAACGGGCTCGACCCCAGCGTCATGGATACCGGAATGCAGGCGGAGATCCGCGCCGCCGGTCCGCAGACGCTCGGCTCCGAGACCTGGCAGACGTTTAAGGACTATAAGGAGAAGGGACGGCTCAAGCCGGCGGAGAAAACGGCGCGCCTGGCGCTCTTTCTCGCCGACCCCTCCCTTTCCTTCACCGGCGAGATCGGCGACGCCGACCATTACGCATCCCTGGGGTTCGCGGGATAGGAACCAATTTGCCTGGAGCACGACTGAGAGTCAGGTTTTGAATTAAAGTTATTCTTCCCGCGTCACCTTTTCACGTCCCAACTTGAATCAGTCGTAGTTAATCTGCACGTCGTTGGGTGCCGGCTGCCCCTTGCCATTTTCCAAAAGGTCCCTGAGGCTCAACATAAAAACCGCCCATTTTGTTGAGCAGTGTGGAAAATATCCGCCCTCACTGCGCCAGCCTGAATGACTGAAATGGACATAGCACTGTTTTTCATCGACGCTTAACAAAAAGGCGATTTCAGTTCCAGCCCATCCATCCAAATCTTCTTCTCTAATGGCCTTCCAGCGAACTAGCCTGCCCGGTTGAAGCTCTACCACTTCGAACTTCTTGCAGTAATCTCCGAACCAGAACTCCAGTATATCTCCGACCTTCGAGCCGCTGCCGCGGGTATCGGAAGTCCACCATTCCGCGAGTTTCCTTGTGTCCGTCAATGCCTGGTATACAGCTTCCGGTGATGCTTTGATCCCGATTTCGTGACGGATACTGTAAGTTTCCATTATTTACCTCCTGCTAGTCGCGCCTGACCCACGGCAGTGTCCGGTTCGCAAACGCGCTGTCATGCCGGAGAAGGTGAAATATATAGGATCCCAGGCACAATTTGCCGAAGATTAGAGCTGTGAGCGCTGCGACCATCATGCCTTCGATAATCCAGGCAGCGATGTGCCAGCCGAGAAGGAGCGTAACACCGATGGACAGCATGAACGTGCCGGCCATTCCCTGGGCAAAGCGCCTTGGAGCAGGAGCCCTCATGAGCCGCGTACCTCCCTTTGATTCGGCGATCAGGTTGTTGTACAGAGCATCAAACGGGTTCAGAGCGGGAACGAGGACGTTCCACCAAAGGATGGCCGAGAGGAACAGCAAAAACAACCCGTTTTGCAGTACCAGGCCGATAGCCACCAGGAGCCCGATGAGTTTCGGCTGAAACATCAATGCGGGGAAAAGATGCCCGCAGGCAACGGAACCAGCATCCCTGAACCCCTGTTGCTCAACAAAGTTACGTTTGGCTGAAAAAGACATATTGCCTCCTTTCACTACAGACCAACTCCCTTCAATACGGTCTTTCCCCCGCCCGTGACGACGGAGTTTTAAATCTTTGCTCTTATTATACCAGCCCTGGCAGAAAGTACGGGACGGTAGATTTGAGCAAAACAGCAGAAAATAATGCTGAAGATTCGGAGTTCGAAAGGAACGGTCTTATACAAAAAAGTGGGACTCTTCTCAAGGAAAAGTCCCACTTTTGGAGTATGGCTCTCCGTTGTAAAAGAACTTAGAACTTTTGAGGGCATTTTTGACGAGACCAGGACCGATAGTTGGAAATATAAAAGACGATACCATTCTGGATATGGCCTTTGAATTATGGCTCCCCAGCGCGGACTCAAAAGGGGGAAAACTTACATTTCCACGGTATTATTGGCATCTTTGAGACGAATACTGGAAGAAAATTATTCAATATTGCAGTTTCCCAGCATTATTTGCAATATCTAATTTAAAACACCAGTACTGCTCCTTGATTTCGTTCTCTTGACATTATTGAGACAGAGACACTACTTTCAAACTGTCTCTAAAGAGGGAAGCTTACGAGTTAAGTTTAACTCCCTTGGCAGACAATTTTATAAAGTGTTTCGCCGACACTACCAGGCACAATTGGTTGCCTGGTTCCTTTTGATACAGGACTAGACCACAATACCTTGCCATTTGTGTCATAGTCATTAATTTGCATGCTACGATATGTTCGGTTTTTACAATCATATTCCGATAAAACCAGAGTATGAGAAAATTTATCATAACCTTGTGTTGGCAACCCTTTTTTCTCTTGTGCTTTTATAATTGAGTAGGGATAATATTCAATTCTTACCCAAGCTCTGACTAGAGAATTGGAGAGACGCATAATACTTGTTTTGCTGACGGTTATGTTTTTCTTTATGGCAGTCGCTGTGCTTTTGCGGAAGTTGTCCTGCGGTGCACGTTTTACAACACTCCTATAGGCTTTATGGTTTTTAGATTTATTTGTAACAGTGTATTTGCCCTTCTTAGCCTGAAGTTCCCTGAGAATTGGTGCAACCCCTTTTTTTTCACCATCGATATAAATTACTCCTTGTGGACTGACTTTGGATTGCACAACCGCACTTGAATTATTTTCTTGGTTCATTTTCCTGGAAGATGTCTGCAGGCCAAAAGAACGGACCATGTTTTTTCCGGTTTTTTTCTGCTCTGGGCTGGTCGTTTTCCCTTTCGGTTGCAGCAACACAAATGAAACAGCCGCAATTACCGCAATAGCACACAACCCATACAATCTTCTATTTATTCCTCTTTTAATCGGGAAGAAACTAAAATTTCTCAACCCTGTTGCAGTTGGCGATTGGGTAGATTCTTCAGGATTTCCGTCCGGCCCGATTGCTGCCCCATTGAGCCTGTCAACTCCACCGTTTGACTGAGGCATACTTGGAGCTTTCTGATGATTGGTATGAGGATGCCCAAGGAAACGATACAAGTCAGCAAGAAACATCATTGCCCTGGTAAGCTCTTCAATCCGCTCATTTACCGTTAACTCAAGCTTGTCATTTGCATTTCGCAGCTCCTCTCTAAAATGCTTGCCAAACGTGCCATCAACGATCGAGGTAAGCACATAAACGCCCATATTCTCGATAGTTTCCACCGCCACGCTCTGAAGTTGCCAATAGGCAACCGTACCGTCATTTCTCGTGAGTCTGATTTCACATCTATGCATCCCTTGCATTTGCAGAGCGCTTGCGAGGTGATTAGAAAAAATATTCCTATCATCAGCATCAGCAATAAAACTGAAAAAAGGTTTATTGGCGAGCAGTCGTTTCTCTATTCCAAGCAGTTGCGCGCCAGCAAGATTTACCTCCCGTATCACTCCATGTGCATCAAATGTAAAATAGCCGACAGGAGAAAAGTCATATAGTTCTAGATACTTGTTCGGCGATAACTCAATCCCATCCCAGATTCGGCGCAGTTCTTCGTTCTGCATCTCCAACTCGACTTGGCGGCGCTGCAACTCGTGGAGGATTCTACGCATATCGTCCACCTCCTGGGGAAGGTTTCCCCCCTGCAGCTTTCGCTCTCAACCGCGCCTCAGCTCGTTCAGCAGCTTCGGCTGGTTTGCTTCCTCCTTTTTTCATGATGTCACCTCACTTAATCAGGCAACTGGTGGTTGCGACAGTCCCGGCACGATATAGAAACGTACGCTCTCATGTAGTAATGACGCGTTTTATTGTAAAATCCTGGCAAGATCTTAACCGCTGCTCAGCAGCTTTTATTACTTCATAATGTGTATTAAGTGTACCATTACATTCCTGCCAGTAAAATGTTGAGGTCGATTCGTAAGCTTCCCTAAACGATAGACACTTCGAAAGTAGCGGTTTCTGGCAAAACATGGGCAAGGAGTGCATGAAGCAAGTAGAAGAAAATGATGCTGAAGAATTGGAATTCGGAGGGAACGGGTCTTTTCAATACAAAGGGGGACTTTTCTCAAGAAAAAAATCCCCCTTTTGGAGTATGGCTCACCGTCGTGG
>CAVQWZ010000004.1:0-26650 GCA_963717775.1 uncultured delta proteobacterium | reverse complement strand
CGCAAGGTGGTCCGCTCTCGCCGCTTCTGTTAAACATTTTGTTGGACGAACTCGATAAGGAACTGGAGAAACGGGGGCCTGCCTTCTGCCGTTACGCCGACGAAAGCCCGCCTGAAAGTGGGGGACAAAGCGGTGACAAGGTTCAAGGCAATCCTGCGGGGAGATCCCGCCTCCTACCCGATTAGCGACTAAAGGAGAGGCATTCAGTGAAATTATGCCAACAACGATTATGAAAACTGTATCTCTGGTTCTTGGAAGTGGTGGCGCTCGCGGACTAGCGCACATTGGTGTTATTCATTGGCTTGAAGAAAACGGTTACAAGATATGCTCAATAGCCGGTTCCTCAATTGGAGCGCTAATAGGAGGAATATATGCTGCTGGAAAACTGGATGAATATGAACAATGGGTGTGTTCAATAACAAAAGTTGACATAGTTACTTTGCTTGATCTTTCATGGGAAAAGAGCGGTCTGGTGAGAGGCGACAAGATCATCAATACTTTGATCAATTTAGTGGGAGATCAATTAATCGAAAATCTCCCAATTTCATATACGGCTATTGCGACTGATGTGAAAAACCAGAAAGAAATCTGGATAAAGTCAGGTAGTCTCTTTGATGCCATGAGGGCGTCTTTCTCAATACCCCTTCTTTTTACTCCATTTAAGTACAAAGGAGTCGATCTTGTTGATGGAGGAATCTTAAATCCTGTGCCGATTGCACCAACGTTTGGTGATAAAACAGATTTGACTATTGCCGTAAATCTGGGCGGCCCAGCAGAGAGTCCAGAAAAGCTGAGTGACATCAAAACTGCTCCAACGCTCTCTTCAACTTCGTTTCATGAAAAGATCAATAGCTTTATAAACCACCTCCAACGATCTGTGACAAGCAGCGGTCGTGATCGAGACTGGGGGGCGTACGATATCGCCATTGGGGCGCTTGAGGCTATGCAGAGCACCATAGCACGACAAAAGCTTGCTGCTTATCCACCAGACATAGTCATAGAAATTGCCAGTAACGCATGTCAGATATTGGAGTTTGATCGAGCATCCGAGATGATTGAATTGGGACACAGAAAGGCAAAAGAGTGTCTATCTCAAGCTGTAAAGCAAGAATGGAATGATGAGCGCTAACAACAGCTTCAACTTGGACCGGCTTTTCCGCTAGCGCTCCAAAGCCGGCCAGTTAAGCTGAGCGTCGATGACAAGGAATAAATATGATTCCGGGAATGATACTAATTTTAGTGGCACCATTAGTAATCATGGCCATGCTGACATTCGATCAGCTTGTAATTGTCGAGAGAGAGCGGTTCCCGGAGCAGTGGAAGAAAGATGGTAGCCCGGCCACCTATTATCGACAAAGGAGCCAATTCAAAAGAGGAATAATAGAATCATTTGCCACGTATAAATGCAACCTTGTCTGGCTGTTCGCGACACCCAAATGGATTAAAGGCGATGAAAAAACTGAAGGGATTCTTCGCCGTTTACGGATAATTGCTGCCCTTTGGAATTTTGTGGCAATGCCGTTGTTCATATTCTCAGCGTTTTGGTTGGCTTGAAGTACACAACATAACCTGTTAAGCAAACAACTGAGCCCAACTACGCACGGCACACGGACGGCTGACTCCACTGCTGTGCTCTCCCACGTTGAACATCTACGAAAATGCAGGGAAAGCGGACTACTCCCCAGATTTTCTCTATGGGGTTATCAGGCCCTTTTTGGAGCTGCCCGAAAAAGCAACTTCTTATCAACTTGTGCGCCGCATGCAGCTATGGCACCATTAAAACTTAGGGATTGAGAGAAACTATGTCGAAGGAAATGGCACCTTAATCTCATGATTCAGAAGGAAGTTTATCCGGTATTTCGCAGTCCCGCCGATATGCCATTTATGGTGGCTGCCAGAACGTAGTTGAGCTCTTCGCTCTCCTCTCCGCCTCGCTTGCGTCGCAGGAGATCGATCTGGATAAGGCTCAGAGGGTCCACATAGGGGTTCCTCAGACGCAGGGAATTGGCAAGGACCGGGTTCCCCTCCAGGAGGCGGCTCTGCCCCAAGGTCTTGAGTAGCATCCGCATGGTTCTCCCGTATTCCTCGGCGATCATCCCGAATACTCTCTCGCGAAGCGCGCTGTCCGGGACAAGGTCTGAATAGAGACGGGCGATGGGTAGATCGACCTTGGCCAGGGCCAGTTCCACGTTCCTGATCAGATCGTTGAAGAATGGAAACTCCCGCACCATTTCTCCGAGGAGCCGTTCCCGTCCCGCTCCGCCGGCAGCAAAACGCTCCATGGCAAAGCCTACTCCGAACCAGCCCGGTATGACGTGGCGGCTCTGCATCCAGCCAAAACCCCAGGGGATTGCCCGCAGGTCGGAAAGGCTCCCGCTCTCTCTGCGCCGGGAAGGGCGAGAGCCGATTTTTGCCAGTTCAAACTCCAGAACCGGTGTCGCCTGCTCGAAATAGGGGAGTATATCGGGATTGTCACCGATCCGCTCCCGATAAAAGGCAAAGGCGTCCGCGGACATCTCTTCCATCGCTTTTTCCCATGCTGCTTCATTGCCGGTCCGGTGACAGCCGGGACGTACCAGGGCATAGAGCGAGGCCGACACCATTAGCTCGAGGTTCCGTTCTGCTAGCACCGCTTCTGCGTATTTCCAGTTGATGACCTCCCCCTGTTCGGTGATCCTGATCGAACCGGTAAAAGCGCCGGGGGGCTGGGAAATAATGGCACGGTAGGTCAGTCCCCCGCCGCGGCCGACAGTGCCGCCACGGCCATGGAAAAGGCGAAGCTTTACCTTGCACTCGGCAGCGGTCTGGTGAAGGGCCCGGTGGGCCCGGTATATTTCCCATGAGCCGGTGAGCATTCCGCCGTCCTTGTTGGAGTCGGAGTAGCCGAGCATCACCTCCTGGCGGCGGTCCCATGAGTCAAGGTAGGGGCGGTAGGTGGCTGCGCTCCAGAGAGCCCTGCAGACGTCGGCGCTACGACGTAGGGCGTCGATAGATTCAAAAAGGGGGACCGGCATCACCCCGGGGTCGGCGCCGGCAGGGGAGGCAGTAGCCTTCAGGCCGCACAGTTCCATAAGCCAGACGATCGAGGTTACGTCGTCGACCGTCTCGGCGCCGCTTATCACGTAAGTCCTTATCGACTCGGGCGGATAGGTTCGCTTCAGTTCCGCCAGGGTCCGAAGGGTGTCGAGGAGTTCATTGGTTTCAGGGGAGGGGGGGTCCGGTAGAACCACCCCTTTGTCGGAGGGATAGGCGGCACCTGCCGCCAGTTCCGCCACGGCCCGGGCATGGAACCGGGCATGTTGCCGGATGTCGAGTGTATGGAGATGGAATCCGAATGTTTCCACCTTCCGCAGGAGCGGGTCGAGATAGTGGTGAGCCAGACGTTCCCCGTTCCTTTCCATGAGGCTGCGACGGATCAGGATCAGGTCGGCGGCAAAGTCTACGGGGCCGTGATAAGCCGCGGAGTGTTGCGGTTCGTTGAGGGAGAGCCGCAGGCGGTGCAGGACAAAGCTGAGAAAGCGGCGGTAGAGTTCGCAACCGGGATGGATATCGGCAACATCGACGATAACCGGAATAGTGGCTGCATAGCGATCCACCGCGGCGGCGAAGCCCTTCCCAACCATTACCAGGCAGGCAGAGGCTGTCAGGACCTCTTCCAGTTCCACTATGGCGCCCAGATAATGACTGAGGATCGTTTCACGCCCAACTTGTAATGTGGTCCTGGTGGATTCTGCCGTTACATGGGGATTGCCGTCCCGGTCGCCGCCGATCCAGGAGCCGAAGCGGACCACTATCGGCAGATCCTGCGGCTTCGGAGCGATCCCGTAAGTCTCGCGGAACGCCTCTGCAATATCCTCGTAAAAGCCGGGAAGAGGGCTGATAAGAGAGCCCGGATAATGATCGACCCCGATCTTTATCTCGTCGTTCACCCTTGGCTTGCTGCGCCTGACAATGTCAGTCTGCCAGAGTGTGGTTATTTCTGTCAGTATCTGTTCCTGTCCCTGGCGGGCGGAGACGTCGGTAAGGGGGAGCCTGTCCAGTTCTGCTAGTACGCGGGCTATGCGCCGTCGCTTTTGGAGCACCACGCGACGGGCTACCTCGGTTGGGTGAGCGGTAAAGACCGGCGTCACCTCCACCTGCGCCAGCACGGCCAGTGCATCATCATAGCCGATTCCAGCATCCCGCATCATGGCCAGGGTCCCGCGTATCGAGCCGGGCTTGTCGGAAGCACCAGGTACGAGCCTGGCCGTCCTGCGCCTGAGTTGATGGTTGGTCTCGGCCAGGTTGGTCAATTCGAAGAAGGTGCCGAACGCCTTGACTATCTGGAACGCCTCATTTACCGACATCCCCCGGATGATACCGATTGCTTTGGCCTGAAGTTCTCCTTTACCCTGGGGGTTAGGGGCGTCCTCTCCCGACTGGTTATTCAGTTGCCGATTCATGATTGACAGTCGGCGCAGCTCTTCTTCAACCGCATAGACCTCTGTCCCTGCCTGTTCCCGGATCACTTCGCCCAGCAGCATTCCAAGGGAACGGACGTCACGCCTGAGCGGCAAGTCTTTCACTTCGCGGTCACAACTGGTTAGTTCCACCAGCCTGGCCCCCTGATCATCGGCCTTCCAGTGAAGCTTGTCGTCAGCCATGGCTGTGTCTCCTTGTCCGCTATATGAACTTGCCTTACATTGATATGCTTTTATGTTGAAGTCCGTGCGGAAACTGAAAAACCGTTGGAATAAAGGCTGCTCTGCAATAGCATACCATGCTTTCTGCGTTCTTCCACGGCAGTGCCACGGACAGGATAGCGAGAGGAATAGGCGGAATGGGGGCCTTCCATAGGATTATTGCGGATGACAGAACTATTAAACGGTTATAAAATAGAGCTGGCGGGATGTTGTTTCTGGATAAGTTTTAATTTCGGCAAGCGGTATGTTTAGAAACAACATCCCCAAAAACGTAAATATGTAGAAGGCAGTGGGCTATGGCTTGTACTATTTGATAATTCATGCAAGCAATTATGTGCCTTTTGGGGGTTAGACTGTAAGCATCCCCAACAGGGCAGCTTTGGCCGCGATGATCTCTTTTTCCTTTACCAGACCGCTGTCTTGAAGGATCACTTCCACCTTTTTACTGTTCTGGGACTCCCGTTCCAGGAGCCTTTCGAGTGTCAACCGGGTGATGATATTCATTTCGATAAGCATTGCGGCCAGGTCCTCATTATCCCGACCCGACTTGGATGCTGTGGGTGAGGATTTGAGGTGTGCCGCCAGCTCTATGTCCCGGCGCTTGATGTGGGTTATCAGCCAGCGGATCAGTTTACCCTTGATTGCAAGAGCCAGCTCTTTCGAGAGCCACTATCGTGCATTTGCCGATTGAGTTCCTGGAGATCGTCCGCGAACCGGGCGTGCTCCTGCTTGTGGTCCTCAATGCCGGGAAAGGAGGACTTGCGCATCAGCTCTTCTTCACACTCGAAGTGTCCCCGGAATGCACCAGGTCTCTGATTCATTCTCGCTCTGGTCAATAGCCCGACATGTTGTTAAAATGTAACTATGATATCCAATCGAGAAGACATCAAAACCCTCCCTCCTGTCGAGCTGAACCGCGCCAAGGCGGCGCTTGCCTCCCTGTTTGTGGGCGATGCGTTGGCGATGCCGGTGCATTGGTACTATAACCCCGACGATATTCAGCGTGAATTTCCCGGCGGAATCTCCAAGCTTGAAGCCGCTCCGGAATTTCACCCTTCGTCGATCATGTCGCTTCACTCTAAGCGCCAGGGAGGCCGATCATTCCGGGAGCAGCAGCGAGGCGATGACGCTCAAGAAATTGTTGGAACGGTGATTCTCAAGGGGCGGCGGCACCTCTGGAATCAGGCCAATCGGCACTACCACCATGGCATGCAGGCTGGCGACATTACTCTCAACGCTCACTGCGCGCGAGTACTGATGCGGTCCATCATATCCAATAACGGTTGCTACAATCCAGACCACTTCCTGAAGGCCTATATTGATTTCATGTCCGCCGATCCTCCCCGGCACAGGGACACGTACGCCGAATCCTTCCACCGGGGTTTCTTTGCCAACCTCGTTACCGGAAAACCACCCGCTCAATGCGGTGCCCGCACCCACGACACCCCATCCATCGGCGGACTGGTCACCATTGCTCCGCTCGCCATCCACGAACTGTTGCAGGGTTATGACGTGGAACATGTCCAGACGACCTGCCGAAAGCATTTGTTTCTGACCCACCCGGATGAGATACTCGGCAGGATCTGCAATGGTTACGTTGCGCTTATCGCCGGCTTGCTCTTGCGAAAGCCCGAGGAAGCACCCGAGCACTATCTGCTGACGGCGGCCGATGCAACATTGGGCATCGACTTGAAAGAAATAGTGGCCTGTGCCCGTAACGACCGTGAAGTGGTAGGCCGCAGGTATTCCAGCGCCTGTTACATCAGCGACTCCTGGCCAAGTGTGCTGTTCCTGGCAGTGAAGTACCTGAATGACCCCAGGTCGGCGCTACTGGCCAACACCAACCTGGGCGGGGATAATGTGCATCGAGGAGCAGTACTTGGGGTTATTGTCAGTTTGGCGTGCGGACAAACTATCGATGAATGGTTTGAGCAGCTTCTGGATTTTCGGGAGATCGAGTCAGAAGTAGCACTACTGCTGACTCCGCGGTGAAACATTGAAGTGCTGAGATATTTTCCAGTTGAGCCGATGGGGTCAGGCTTGAACTATTTGATTTATTTGATAAACTTTTGCCACTGATTCCCAGTACCCTTCCGCTGGAAAAGTCGATCCCTGGCGAGTCGATCGAAAAAATCGTGTCATTCCGGATCAGGGAGAGTTGGCTTTTGATGAAGAGCAAGCAGGGAAATGAGTTCAGCATGGAAATAGTTTGATAATCATCCGCAGGCCAAACCTGCGCACTGCAACCATAAGGAAATGACATGGATTCCTGGACGATAGCCAAATTTGCCTGTTTTTATGTTCTCGTGGCATCGGGAGAAACACTGAACGGGATTGTCAGAATGGTGTGCCTCAATAAGCGGCTCGGCGTTAGCACCGCAAAAAGGTTATCCATGCTGTCCGCGATTGTGTTGTGTCTCGCGATCTGTTATTTGTACGTACCCATACTGGATGTCACCAGCCAGAACGGGCTGGTCTGCCTGGGAGTCTCCCTGTCGATCTTCATGCTCGTTTTCGACATCATCCTGGGCCGGTTGGTGGCCAGATTGCCATGGTCGCTGATTCTGGATGAATTCAACATCGTTAAAGGCAATCTGATGGGAGTGGGGATGCTGGTCATGGCGTTCTGTCCGCTGTTGTCCTCAAAATTTCCACGCTTATACTGACACATAAGGAGTACACCATGAAAGAAACATATGTTTTGCGTCAATCAGATAACCTTGTTTTTAATGACGAAAGTGAGACATTTACCTTTGCGGCCAGGAGATTAACGGACGCAAAACGCAGGGCAATCCGTAAGCAGTTTCATGAAGATAGCAATCTTCGGCTCGAAGATGAGAAAGGCAATGTTATCAGCATTAAGCGTAGCGGTTGTAAATGGGAAGATAAGGTATGATGCCGGAGAGGGCAGCCCTTGAAAGTGGAAAAGTAGGAATGGTTTCCCAACAAGACCAGTGGACCTGGTCGCGAGAAACCTGCGCCGGGTCACCGGCCGAACTGTTAACTTAAGTGTCCCGCCTCAGTCGGAAATGGACTTTCCTCCGCTTATGATGGTTTATCGCAAACGGACCAAAAGTCCTCTTCACGCAGAGCTAAAACACCCTGATGAAGAGCCTTGCAGAGGTTTCATGGTTACGTGGTAAATCGTGATTCAGGTTCCAACTATTATGAAGGAAGTTCTGAGCCCTTGACTTAATCAGGCTTACACAGGTATTTTTTTACCGGTTCTTTTTTCATGTCCCAACACTCATTACTATACAGGAGTACCATGCCGGACGATAAATTGACACGACTGCTGCACCGATTTGCCGCGACCGCTAAGGCGCACTACAAGGCTCTGGAAGAAATGAATGAAGAGCGGGCCAATACTCATGCACAAATGATTGTCGGGCTGTATCGCATGATTATTGGTACCGGTGAGTGCGGAAAACAGGCCCTGCTAGAGTTGGTTGGCGACAACGACCCGGTTGTGGCCGGAATGGCGGCTGTCTATTCGATCCGCTACGATAGTAAACGCTGTCTGTCTACCTTGGAGCGTGTGGCACTGGAACCGGGGTTGTTAGGGTTTCGGGCTCAAGTGGCGATAGAGCGATGGGCGAGCGGGGAATGGCTGGGACCAGAAGAGTAAAAGTGAAAAGCGGTAGGAGTTGTTTTCTGAGGAGTTTGGGGGGTCGTTACCCTTAACGATGCCAACCTCCATGCCCGCCATTGTAGTGGCCGTACCCGCCGTGGTGACCTGACCTGCCGTAGTGGCCTGACCCGCTGTGGTGACCTGACCCGCCGTAGTGGCCGGACCCACCGTAGTGGCCGTACCCACCGTAGTACCCACTACCTCCGTAGAAGCCAGTATAAAGGTTTATGTTCGGACCCACATACCCGTATGGATATCCGTAGTAACCCGAATCATAATAGCCCGGATAGGCAACACACCCACCTAACAGTAGCGCGACAGTGATAAGTAGGAGAAGTTTTTTCATACGACACCTCCTCTTGATGCCCTTTCAATAGCTCTACTATATATAACGCTTTGAAACAGTCTTGGTTTACTGGTGCCGTCGGATAAAAAAACGCCCTGGACGTGGGGCAGTGGAACACCATTTGTTGCGAAGGATGTCGCCGTTGTCCCGAAAGACCCCTAGGAGCCTGTCGGCAATAGAAGCAGCGTTCCCATCTATACTTTGATTTGAATTGTTCACGGGAAGTAGGAGCGCAGGTACTATCCTCATATATGAGAAGCTTGGTTATTAAATATTACGTGGTGAGCGATTGTCGGCACAGGTTGATCTTGTGTCTATGGAGATACTACGGATCCTAAGGCGGGAGTAATTGGAGGTTGTTTTTAGTCATGCTGAAAAAGATAGCTACTTTGCCAGAAATACAGGTAAGAGGCCACTTTTCGATCAGAAAAAGTGGCCTCTGTTATGGTCACACGACTAGGAGCAGTCAAACGACCCGTAGTGAACCTTCTTGTCGCCGGTAACGATAAAATGTTTACCGAAGCGGGTATCCTCCACCATGGCCCCCGAGTTGCCGCAGACCAGCATTGGTTTGTCGGTGATAAACAGGTGGTGATCGTCAAGGGGGAAGGCATGGGGGAAGCCTGGCATGGTGCCCTTGTAGACGGCAACTTGTCCGTAGTCTTCGCAGATGTCTTCCAGGTTCAGTTTGAATATACGAATGACCCTGAAGGTGAAAGTTGCGAGCCCTACCTTGTCGGCTGCTTCCGGATCACTGATGGTGAGTTGCTTTTTAACGTAATTCCGATAATCGTTGCAGCCGAGATCCTGCAGAAGTCTTCTGAAATCTTCGCAGTACATTGCACCGGCAATTCCGACAAGGGCAAGAGGCTCATCTTCGGATAGTGATGCTGGTAATCTTCTGTCAGCAAGTATCGTGGAAAAGCAAAGCTCTCCACCCGGTTTCAGAACTCGAAAAATCTCAGCAAAAAGAGCTTTTTTGTCGGGAGAAAGGTTGATGAGCTCATTTGCAATCACCACGTCTACCGATTTATCCTTGATGCCGAGGGACTTGAGGTCCTCTGGAAATCCTTTCAGAAACTCCACGTTTGGCTTTTTATACCCGAATATCTTCATCTGGCCGGCTAGATGTTTTTGTGCGATAGCAAGGAGGCTGTCCCGCATATCCAACCCGATTACCCTGCCTTTGGACCCAACGAGACGTGATGCGGCAAATGCTGACTGACCGCTCCCGCAGCCAATGTCTAGGACAACGCACCCTTCAAGATCGGGAGGGAGAGGGGAGTCGCTGCCAAAGGGCGCTGAAAGGATTTCCGGGTCGACCAGATCCAGAACCGCGTCCATTTCGGGATGCAGGAATTCCGTCTGACATCCGCAGCCGACAATTTCACAGTCACACAAAACTTTTTCATAGTACACCATAGATTTCTTATGTTTCTGCGGCTCTTTCCCCATGCGTATTGCCCCCTTCATTAAAAATTGACTATTCCATTTTTCCGCACAATATCATTTCGTTTTCACATTTTCAAGGCGTAAACTCTTGACTTAGATAATTATTTGATGTATGAGCATATAATCATATAATGAAAGGATTTGTTATGGATGAACTGGCTATTGCGAGAGCCGATATTTTGAAGGCGATTGCTCAACCGACCCGGTTGAAGATTATCGAGCTTTTGCGAGACGGGGAGAAATGTGTCTGCGAGATATTCCCGGCCATTGCCGAGGAGCAATCCAATACTTCGCGACACTTGAGCCTGATGCAAAGCAGCGGAATTCTCCAGCGACGCAAAGATGGCATAAAAATTATGTACATGTTGAAGTATCCGGAAGTACTCGAGATAGTTGAAATTGTCTCGGCTATCCTGAAGAAGGAGATTAGCGGCAAAAATGACTTGTTTGGATAATGCTGAGATTACTTCCGGTATTTATTCAAAAATATGCATAAAAAGGAGAGAGAAATGAAAATCGAGATTCTAGGCAGCGGTTGTACGAAATGCAAAAAATTGTACGAAAACACAATCGCAGGCCTTAAGCTGAGTGGCAAAGAGGCAGAGGTGGTCAAGGTTGAAGACATGAAGGCGATTGCCTCGTATGGTGTGATGATGACTCCTGCTGTCGTTGTTGACGGTGTGGTGAAATCTTCCGGTAAGCTTCTTTCTCCGCAAGAAATCTCGGGACTCCTGTGATTTCTTGCGGCTTAAAAGAAACTCCTGAAGGTGTTCCAGCATCGTTCAAATTACTTGGGCACGCTAAAGAAAGGCGGGGATATGAATAAAGTTCTGCTGACTGTTTTTGTTACAGTACTTATTGCTACTGCTGCATATGCTGAAGAGATGAATTCTGACTTACTTGTCAGGAGGGCATTGAGTTCCGGGAAGCCATCCATCATAGACTTTGGGGCAAAGTACTGCAAATCGTGCAAGAAGATGAAACCTATCCTCGATTCTTTGGCAGTTGAGTATCAGGGGAAGGCAAATGTAATCTTTGTTGACGTAAAAGAAGAGCAAGATGTGCCGGGCAAATACCACATCCAGATGATACCAACGCAGGTTTTCTTTGACCGTTCAGGCAAAGAGGTAAAAAGGCATATGGGTTTCATGGACAAAGCTGCTATCCAGGCAAATCTGCAGGAGTTAGGTGTGAAATGACCTTCCTGGACAATATCGAGCAGATAATAGTTCTGTATCCGATTATTGCTTTCGGTGCGGTATTCCTTGCCGGAATTGTTTCTTCTGCGTCACCTTGCGTACTTGCCACCATTCCCCTGGTAGTCGGGTATGTTGGGGGATATGCGGATGGGGACCGTAAAAAGGCTTTTTTCTACTCCATCGCCTTCATCCTCGGTCTTTCCCTTACCTTTACCGCCTTCGGCGCAGCCGCCGGATTACTCGGCACCATGTTTGGTGTGATGGGTGGCTGGTGGTACGTCATTCTTGGCGCGATTGCACTAATTATGGGGCTGCAGATGGTTGGCCTGTATCAGCTCCGGCTTCCTTTTCATGTCGAAGTGAAGCCGAAGAGGAAGGGGATTTTCGGCGCCTTCCTCCTCGGTCTATTTTTCGGCATTGTTTCCTCTCCCTGCGCTACACCGGTGCTGGTGGTCATCTTGACACTGGTTGCCAGCAAGGGCGAGGTTCTCTACGGCACGGCGTTGCTGTTCGTATACGCCATCGGCCACTGTCTGCTCATGCTGCTGGCCGGAACCTTTACCGGGTTCGTAGAGTCCTTTGTCAAGGCAAAGGGAGTGCGGAACTTTTCCGATTGGTCGAAACGGATCGGCGGTGCTTTGATTTCACTGGTTGGGGTGTACCTCCTGTACCAGGCTTTTTGATTCTTCCTGAAGTTCGAGCGAAAATTCATTTTGAAAGGACAACAGCATGAACTGGAGGGATGAATGGAAACCTCTTACGCTTATCTTGGCCGTTTTTCTCGGTTGCTACTATCTTCCTGTTGGCACGGAACGCTTCAATAACGCAATCCTGGAAGCCTTTTACCTGGTCAAATGGTATGCACAGGAACACGTGATCCTCTGTCTGGTACCGGCCTTTTTCATTGCCGGGGCAATCGGGGTCTTTGTCAGCCAGGCTTCAGTCATGAAGTATCTTGGTCCCAAGGCCAACAAAGTACTTGCTTATGGGGTGGCGTCAGTATCAGGTACCATCCTCGCAGTTTGCTCTTGTACCGTGCTCCCTCTGTTTGCCAGTATTTATTTCAGGGGCGCGGGGCTTGGGCCGGCAACAGCCTTTCTCTACTCTGGTCCGGCAATCAATATTCTCGCCATTGTGCTCACGGCCCGGGTGCTCGGGCCGGAGTTAGGCATCGCCCGTGCCGTGGGTGCTGTTTCATTTAGTGTAATTATCGGCGTGCTGATGCATTTGTTTTTTCTGAAAGAGGAGCGGGCAAAGGCCGATGCACAGGTGGTTATGCCCGATGAAGGTGTGAAACGTCCTCTCTGGCAAAATGGTCTCTACTTTGCCTCCATGGTCGGAATTCTGGTCTTTGCCAACTGGGGAAAACCTGCCGGGGACAGCGGTGCCTGGGCGGTGCTCTACGAATACAAATGGATTCTTACCTCCATCTTTTCCCTCACCCTGGGAATCATGCTCGTGGCGTGGTTTGGAGTTAAGGCCTGGAAGGTTGTCTCAGCAGCGGTACTGGTGACCGCTGTTTATCTCGTATTCCCCGGCGAACCTCTCGCCCCCTTCATTGTCGGAATAATAGCGCTTTCTATCATCACCAATACGGAAACCGCAGAAACTAGCGAATGGTTTTCCTCGTCCTGGGATTTTGCCAAGAAGATTCTTCCCTTGCTTCTGTTCGGAGTGCTGATTGCCGGGTCTCTCTTGGGGCGGGTAGGGCATGAGGGACTCATTCCGTCACAATGGGTTGCGAGCATGGTGGGTGGTAATTCTCTCTGGGCCAATTTCTTCGCCTCCTTTGCCGGGGCGTTCATGTATTTCGCAACACTGACCGAAGTACCGATCCTTCAGGGTTTGCTCGGTTCGGGTATGGGAAAAGGTCCGGCCCTGGCTCTGCTGCTGGCCGGCCCCGCGCTGTCGCTTCCCAATATGCTCGTTATTCGCAGTATTATGGGGACAAAGAAGACTGTCGTTTTTGTCTCCCTGGTTATCGTCATGTCGACATTTACCGGCATGATCTATGGCTATTTTTTCGGTTAGAAGCTTAAAAAAATGTCATTTTCAGCCTGGAAGGCGGGTTGTCTAACCTCGTTAACCAGCAAATGACACTAGTAGTAATTACTTGAAATATCCGGCTATCCGGATATAATAATAAGCATACCAACAAATTTCGGAAGATGAAAAAACATCTGATTGGGGGATGGTAATGGGAAAGAAAGGATTCATTCTTTGTGTATGTCAGGGTACGTGTCCGAGTTTTTCTAATATGGACATTTTTGCCGTACTGTCGGATGTGAGGCGGGAAAAGCTTTTCGATTATGTCTGTCTCCATCCGCAGCTTTGTGTCGAAGATGGTGATGAATTTATTAAAGTTCTCTTGTCCGGAGCGGAAACGGAAAAGCTTTATGTCGCCGGTTGTGACCCGAGGATGCAGGGCAAGATGTTCCGCGATGCGTTTGAAGCAGCTGGTTTTGACAAAGAAAAACATGTAGCTCTTGATATCCGCAACAAGACAACAGAGGAAGCCTTGGCGGCAATCAAGGAAATGGCCGCCAATAACCCCTAGCGAGGAGATCATGAAAGAGTGGCGAGGAATACCTAGAGAAACAATCCCGTGGTTTCCAACAATTGATGAGGAGGCTTGTGTCGGATGCAAGTTGTGTCTGGAATTCTGCCCCAATGCTGTCCTTGAGTTCGATAAGGTCAAAGAAAAGGCGCGAGTGGTGAACCCTTATAACTGTGTTGTCGAATGCAAAGCATGTGCGAAGCTCTGTTCTGTCAACGCGATTACCTTTCCGAATGAGGAGGAGTTCACTGCTTTTATCAGAGAGAAACTTGATGAAAAGCGTAGGTAGATGAGTGTTGTCATTCATTTCGAAACCGAGTTTTCTCTTCTCTTGATAAATATTTGATAACGCGTGCTTGACCACTGCATTGGGTCAGAGGAGATAGTGTCATGAAACGAAGAATTTGCCGTGATTGCGGCGCGGAAATGCTGAAGGAACTTACTCCTGATGGAGCCGAATTTTCCTGTGACAAATGCGATGGTAATAATCTCTATGACGAATACGATATGGATCCGTACTGCCCTGAGTGCGATAACCAGCTTGAATTCTGCAAAAAATGCGGAGTGGTCTTCTTCTGCAATACCTGTGGCGGAATCGTTTCCAGGAAAAAGATTGTCTGGAAGGAAAAGTAAGTTTTGTCAAATCACTTCCGTTCGGGACAGTGATAAATAATTCTTGATCGCAACCGCATATGCGGATATATTGTGTATATGAAAACTACAGCACGTATGTTCAAAGCACTTTCCGACGAAACACGGCTTCGCATCCTTTGCCTTCTACTGGAGGGTGAACTCTGCGTCTGCGATCTCATGGCAGTATTGCAGCTTCCCCAATCCACGGTTTCACGACATCTTGCTTATCTAAAGAACTCTGGCTGGGTAGATGATCGCAGATGCGGGGTCTGGATGTACTATTCGATCCCTGAGAGTGTTAATGAATTACAGAAAGGGCTCATTGATACCATGAGAAAGGCCCTTCCTGCTCTGGACGTGGCGGTGTCCGACCTGCAGCGATTGAATGAGTTGAGCCGATATAACAACTGCGCCTGATATTTTTGATTAAATAATCCGCTCCTGCGGATATCCAGAAGGAGAGGTTTTGTGAAGAAGAAGATATTATTTCTCTGCACCGCTAACTCTTGTCGCTCCCAGATGGCAGAGGGGATTGTGAATCATTTTCTGGGAGACCGGTTGGATGCAGTTTCCGCTGGAACCGAAGCATCTTATGTTAACCCAAAGGCAATCATCGTGCTCGAGGAGATCGGGGTCGATATTTCTCTGCAGCGCTCAAAAAGTATGGACGAATTTGCGGAAGACAGTTTTGACTATGTAATTACCCTCTGCGGCGATGCCAATGAGAAGTGTCCGCTATTCTTCGCTGGTGTTCAAAGAACCCATATTGGTTTTCCTGACCCGGCAAAGGCAACAGGATCTGAAGAGGAGATACTTGGGGAATTCAGGAAGGTGAGGGATGAAGTCAAGGCCACTCTCCTTGACTATTTCTCCAGAGAATTGGCTCAGACGCCCACAAACAGCTAAGGTTAATCACGCTTAGAAGGGAGAGCACATCATGGTACAAGGGATTACCAAAAAGCTTTCATTTCTCGACCGCTATCTGACTGTCTGGATCTTTTCGGCAATGTTTCTCGGAATCGGCCTCGGATACTTTGTGCCAGGTTTCAAAGCATTGATCAATTATTTTCAGGTGGGGACAACCAATATCCTCATTGCCATCGGCCTGATTCTGATGATGTATCCTCCCTTGGCCAAGGTCAAGTATGAAGAGATGCACTTGGTATTCAGGAATAAGAAGGTTCTTGGTCTCTCCCTGGTGCAAAACTGGGTGGTGGGACCAATTCTGATGTTTGTCCTTGCCATAGTGTTTCTCCGCGACTACCCTGAGTACATGGTCGGTCTCATTATGATGGGCATGGCGCGCTGCATCGCCATGGTCATCGTCTGGAACGACCTGGCCTGCGGTGACCGTGAGTATGCAGCCGGTCTCGTGGCCTTCAACTCCATCTTCCAGGTGCTGTTCTTTTCAGTCTACTGCTATGTCTTCGTCACGATTCTGCCGCCATTATTCGGTATCAAAGGGCGCGGTGGTAGATATTACCATGGGTGAGATAGCCAAAAGTGTTTTCATCTACCTAGGCATACCCTTTATCGCCGGTATGATTACTCATTTCAGTCTTACCCGGATCAAGGGTAAGGAATGGTTTGAAAAATCATTTTCCCCTGTTATCAGCCCACTTACTCTAATCTTCCTCCTTTTTACCATCGTTGTTATGTTTGCAACGCAGGGAGACAAGATTCTGAGTCAGCCTCTGGACGTGGTCGTGATTGCGATTCCGCTCCTCATCTACTTTGTTGTCATGTTCGTTGTTTCCTTCTTCATGAGTAAGAAGCTCGGAACCAACTACGAAAAGAGTGCGACCCTGTCATTTACCGCCGCCAGCAATAACTTCGAATTGGCCATTGCCGTGGCCATTTCGGTGTTTGGACTCAACTCCGGACAGGCCTTTGCTTCGGTCATTGGGCCGTTGGTCGAGGTCCCGGTTCTCATCAGTCTCGTTAACCTGGCCTTCTACTTCCAGAGAAAATACTTTCGCCAATCAGCAGACCTGCAAAGTAAAAAACGTGACACTCCCGTAACCTTGAAGGCGCGGCGTAAAGTTTACGATTCGATGATCCAATTAATAAACAGGAGAGAGAAAGAACTTCGCTATGACTACCTTTACTTCGCAAACATGCAAAATCGAACCTGAGGAAACGTGTGTTACCGGCTTTACGGAATTATCCATCCCGGCTCTATGTGGAAACTACCACCCGCTGCAACATGAAGTGCCAGATGTGCGTCAAACAAAGCATGGGGAGTGGGCTGGAAGAAGGCGATCTCTCTTTTGAAACATTCGAGGCGGTCGAACCGGCCCTTTCAAAGGCTGAAGTGCTGATTCTGAACGGCATCGGCGAGCCGCTTCTTCACCCGGATCTGGAGGTATTTATTCGTAGGGCAAAAGAGTTAATGCCCGTCGGAAGTTGGGTTGGTTTTCAATCAAACGGCCTTCTTCTTGACGATGTCCGCGCCGAATCGTTGGTTCGTTCCGGCCTTGACCGAATTTGCCTCTCATTGGATGCCATCTGTCCCGACACCTTCCGGAAAATCCGTGAGGGCGGGGAGGTCGAGGATATGGCACAGGCATTCACCTGTCTGAACAAGGCAAAGAAACGGCATCCCGACAATAACCTTCAGGTAGGGGTCGAGTTCGTGGTCATGCGCGACAATATCCACCAGCTTCCGGATGTGCTTCGCTGGGCTGCCTTGCGGGGGGTATCCTTTGCGATCGTTTCCCACTTGCTTCCTTACGACAAGGCTCATGTGGATCAGATTGCCTATGATTATAATACCCAGGAAGCGGTAGACCTCTTCAGCGCCTGGCAAAAGAAAGCCGAAGAGCAGGGGATAGACATCAGTAATTATTTCCATGTCTATCATTGCAAATATATCCGGACTGCCGAAGAACAGCGGATGGTTGACTTTGTGCTGGAAATGATTGCCGAGGCCAGGTCGCGCGACATTTTCCTTCATATCGAGAATCTCATGAAACGGGATGTGTGCCTTGCTGACAAGGTTGCCGAAACCTTTGAAAAAGCCAGGGCTGTTGCCGCGGAGACAGGTCTAGACCTGAGACTGCCGGGAGAAGCGCCGAGAAATGAAAGGAAGTGCGATTTCGTTGATAATGGAGGCGCATTTATTTCCTGGAACGGTGAAGTTCATCCTTGCTACTTTCTCTGGCACAGTTTCCAGTGTCACTTTTCCGGGCGCAAAAAATATGTCAAAAAGAAGGTCTTCGGCACCATCGGCGATAAAGGCATCCTGGAAATTTGGAACGATCCACAGTACCGTGCCTTTCGGGAAGAGGTTCTTAAACACGAATATCCTTTTTGTTCCAACTGCAACCTGCTCCCATGTGAATATATCTACTGCGAGGAGTTCGAGCAGGACTGCTACACTAACACTGTCCCCTGTGGGGACTGTTACTGGTGCTTGGGTCTTTTTCAGTGTCTCTCATGATTTTCCCGCAAGCTTTTTCACCCTCATGCCCCCTCCTTTGAAAGGAGGGGGCTTTTTTTGTCACAAAGTGCGGCTATACTGATAGTTAAAGATATCTGAACTCTCGTGAGGCGGATACAAATGGGCACGCAACTAGGGGACGCACGTTCTGAACAGAAAAATACGGGTGAGGTGGTTGCTGTCCGTGGCAGCGTCATCGACGTCCGTTTTACCCACAGGATTCCCCTGATCCATAATCAACTTCGTTCATACGGACCCTCCGAGGTTCTGGTGGAGGTATTGGCGCACCTGGACCATGAAACGGTACGAGGAATAGCCCTGTCCCCTACCCAGGGACTGGCTCGCGGCTCAATCCTGATTGACACCGGCGGACCATTTGCCGTGCCTACCGGCACCGAGCTCCTTGGAAGAATGTTCAATGTTTTCGGCGAGACCATTGACGGCCGCGGACTGCTTTGCTGCGGCGGGTTGCGGTCGGTGCACCGCAAACCGCCCACACTCGTTGAACGGGTTACCTCTTCGCAGATCCTGGAAACTGGCATCAAGCTGATAGATGTTCTTACCCCCCTTGAACGGGGCGGCAAGGCGGGGCTTTTTGGCGGCGCAGGGGTCGGAAAGACCGTGTTGCTTACCGAGATGATTCACAATATGGTGGGCGTTCATGAGGGTGTCAGCATTTTCTGCGGTATCGGTGAGCGCTGCCGTGAGGCAGAAGAGCTGTACCGGGAGATGGAGAAGAGCGGGGTGCTTGAGAAGTCGGTGATGATCCTGAGCCAGATGAACGAGCCGCCGGGCGCCCGTTTCCTGGTCGGTCATGCGGCCCTGACAATCGCGGAATATTTCCGGGACGATTGTAAGAAGGATGTTCTGCTTCTCATCGATAATATCTTCCGTTATGTGCAGGCCGGTACCGAGGTGTCGGCTTTGCTGGGACAGATTCCATCGCGTGTCGGCTATCAGCCGACCCTGGGAACCGAGCTGGCCCAGTTGGAAGAGCGGATCTGTACTACTTCAAACGGTGCCATTACTTCAATCCAGGCGGTCTATGTACCGGCTGATGATTTCACCGACCCCTCTGCCGTTCATACCTTTGCTCATCTCTCCGCCCTGATTGTCCTTTCACGTAAAAGGGCGGCGGAGGGACTGTATCCTGCCATTGACCCGCTTGAATCCGTATCGAAGATGCTTTCACCAGATATCGTTGGCAAGCGACATTACGAAATTGCCCATGCGATCCGTAATAATCTGGCCGAGTACCGCGAGCTTAAGGATATTATCGCCATGCTCGGGATGGAGGAACTCTCTGTCCAGGATCGGGCTATCGTCTACCGAGCCAGGCGGTTGGAGCGCTTTCTCACGCAGCCATTTTTTACCACGGAGCAGTTTACCGGGCACGTCGGTAAGATGGTGAGACTAGAAGATGCCCTGGTTGGCTGTGAGCGAATATTGAATGATGAATTTTCTGCTCTATCCGGAGAGTGCCCTCTACATGATCGGCACTGTTGACGAGGCACGAAAGCCATGAAGCTTAAAGTGCTACTCCCAACAGGTGTCCTGGTGGATCAGGAGGTGACCAAGGTTGTTGCCGAAGCCGAAAATGGTTCTTTCTGCCTTTTACCGCACCACATTGACTTTCTTGCGGCCTTGGTGCCGGGGCTTCTTTCCTTTGAGACCGAAGCCGGTGACGAGGAATTTTTGGCCATTGATGAAGGGGTTCTTGTCAAGTGCGGAGCTGAGGTAATGGTCTCAACACGCAATGCCGTTCAGGGGGTTCCTCTGGGTCAGTTGCGTCAGGCGGTAGAGAAACAATTCCGCGTACTGGATGAGCGGGAGCAGCAGGCCCGGTCAGATTTTAACAAAACTCGAGGCGGATCTGGTTGGCAGATTCATCAGACTGGGGGAAAAAAGGCGTGGATGATCAGGAACAGCGGGAGAAGGCAGAATCGCAAACTGAAATGGAAAAGTCCGTTGCCGAGAAAGAGACCCGGCGGATGAATGCCCGCCGGCAACGTGACCATAGCCTGCTGTTTGGTCTGAGCATTTTCGGCATCGTTGGCTGGTCGGTGGTTGTTCCTACCCTGCTTGGAGTGGCCCTCGGCATCTGGATTGACGGACGATGGCAGGGGAGGTTTTCCTGGACTTTGATGTTGCTGTTCGGCGGTCTCATCTGCGGGTGTCTGAATGCCTGGTACTGGGTCAGCCATGTTTCCAAGAGCGATTGAAGGAGACCACGAATGAATGGTGAGATATGTTTATGAATTCCTTTGCTGTGCAGATTTCTTTGGCGGTCCTGGCGGGATTGGCGCTCGGTTTTTTCTACTTTCGGCGGGTTATGGCTTACGGTGCGGAGAATAGCATGTTCCGGAAAGCCTGAAATCCTCATTCTCGGCAGTTTTGTCGTCCGCCTTCTGGTGACCCTCTGCGGAATGTATCTGGTGATGGACGGCGACTGGGAGCGGCTCGTGGCATGTCTTGCCGGTTTCCTGGTGATGAGGATTATTCTGACCCGCATGCTGGGGCCAGCAGGAAGTGAATCACGGCTTTCCGCCTAATCAGGAGGATGTAATGGAATTGAGTCCCGATAGCACTATATTCTGGCGATGGGGAATGATCCGGCTCAATGCCACTATTGTCTTTACCTGGGTCGTCATGGCAGTTCTGGCCGTCGGCTCCTGGCTGGTAACGCGCCGTCTCTCCTCCGATGAAAAAATATCCCGACGACAGAATCTGTTGGAGACCCTGGTGACCTTTATGAACGATCAGATTCGGTCCACAAGCTCGGCAGGAGCCCGGACGGTTCCTCCCTTTTGTCGGGACCCTCTTCCTCTTCATCGCCGTTTCCAACAGTCTGGAAATCTTTCCCGGATTCAAGCCGCCTACCGGGTCTCTTTCCACTACCGCTGCCCTGGCGATCTGTGTTTTTATTGCCGTCCCGTTTTACGGTGTGATGCAGAAGGGGGTCTCCGGTTATCTGAAACATTATACCAAGCCGTCGGTCTTCATGATGCCGTTCGAGGTGATCGGCGAATTTTCACGGAGCCTTGCCCTGGCTGTCCGGCTCTACGGGAACATCATGAGCGGCACCCTGATCGTGGGGATTCTGCTCAGCATCGCACCCCTGTTTTTCCCCATCGTCATGCAGGCGCTTGGACTCCTTATCGGGCTTATTCAGGCGTATATTTTCGCCGTTTTAGCCATGGTATACATCGCTTCCGCCACGTCAGTACAGAAGCGGCGGGAAAATGAGAATCAAAGGGCAGGTGAATAGGCTGAAGGCTGAAGACTGAAGGGAAATGCATGAATAAGTCTGGCTGAATCTTACCCACAGCCTTCAGTCTTCAGCCTAACCACCTGATTTTAAGGAGGCACTATATGGACAACGTCGGACTCATCGGCATGATTTCCATCATTATGGCGGGTGGCACCATGGCTGTCGGCTCCATCGGCCCGGCCCTTGGCGAGGCCAGGGCCGTGTCTCAGGCGCTGGCCGCTATCGCCCAGCAGCCAGATGCATCCGGGACCATCAGCAGAACCCTGTTTGTTGGCCTGGCAATGATCGAATCCATGGCCATCTATTGTTTCGTTGTGGCGTTGATCCTGGTATTTGCCAACCCGTTTTGGAAATATGTCATTGAACACCCGTGAGGTTTTAGGATGGGAGCTGACTGGTTTACCGTTGTCGCACAGATAATCAACTTCCTGATACTTGTCGCCCTGTTGAAGCGTTTTCTTTATGGTCCAATCATTCGGGCCATGGACCGGCGAGAGGCGGAAATTGCCTCTCGTATGGATGCTGCATCGGATAAAACGGCTGATGCCGAGAAGCAGAGAATACGCTACGAGGGTACTGGTTAGTGAGTTTGCCGAAAACCGGGAGGAAATGCTTGCCCAGGACAAGGTCTGAGGTTGCGGCTGTTCGACAGGAGCTTTTGGAAAAGGCTCGTGATGAAGTCGGCAAGAGCCAGGCTCAATGGCAAGACTCCTTTAGCCGTGAGCGGGAAACTTTTCTACTGTCTCTTCGCCGGCATGTCTGCCAAGAAGTTTGTGCCGTTGTCCAAAAGGTTGTTGCCGAGATGGCTGATTCCAACCTTCAAGACAGAATGGCCAACTGTCTCGAGCGGCGCATGCTTGCTATGGAGGATGAGGAACGTGAGAAGTTGGTAGAGCATTTCCTTTCGCCCAGGCAGGAAATCAACAGTCAAGAGTGCATTTGAATTAAGTCCGGAGGCGCTAAGTACAGTCCTCAGGACGCTGCAAGTGATGGGTGTTGAAACAGGAGAGTCCGGAGGGGTTCGTTTCGAAGTGGATCAGTCCCTTGCCTGTGGCATTGAAATACTCTCAGGCGGCAGGTCTCTGTCGTGGAATATGGAGGAGTATCTGGACGAGATGGAGCGTCGATTGCTTGAGGCTGTCGGTAAAACCCAGGATGGGGACTAGCGAGTTTGTCGGAGTATGGAAACCGATAAGGTATTCACTGATTCATTGCGGATTTTCGACGAGGTTCTGAACGAATGTCATCCAGAACTGCGGCTAACGGATATTGGTTCGTTAATCTATCTGGATGGCAATATTGCCAGGCTGTCAGGTTTGCCGAACGTTCAGTCCAACGAACTGGTTCGATTTAATGGCGGGGTGCTTGGTATTGCCTTTAACCTGGATCCAGACGAAGTTGGGGTTATCATGCTTGGCGATAGCGGCGCTCTGCAGGTCGGCAGTACCGGTACGTCGCACCGGACGGGTACTTGATGCTCCAGTTGGCGAGGCTTTGCTTGGTCGGGTGATCGATTTTCTCGGCACCCCTCTGGATACTCTCGGGCCGTTGCAGATTTCTCAAAGGCGCCCTGTGGAGCGGGAGGCCCCTGCCATCATGCATCGGGCTCCGGTAACCGTGCCTTGCAAACCGGTATCAAGGTTGTGGATGCCCTTATACCAATTGGTCGGGGTCAACGTCAGCTGATTATCGGCGACAGGCAGTCAGGCAAAACCGCCCTTATTCTCGATACTATCATCAACCAGAAAAATAGCGGACGTCATCTGCATCTACTGCGCTATCGGTCAGCAGGGTTCGGCGGTGGCGAAGCTGGTGGCCGATCTTGTCAGGCACGACGCTATGGAGCATTGTATCGTGGTGGTCGCCGAAGGGTCCGATCCCGGCCGGACTTCAATATGTTACCCCCTATGCGGCCACTACTATGGCGGAGTACTTTATGGAGCAGGGACGTGACGTCCTGATTATATATGATGACCTGACCCGGCATAGCCGGGCCTATCGGGAGCTTTCCCTGCTTCTGCGGCGGCCGCCTGGGCGCGAGGCGTTTCCCGGTGACATTTTTTATATCCATTCGCGACTTCTGGAACGTGCCACCCATTTGATGAGGAACACGGTGGAGGTTCCTTGACCGCTTTGCCGGTAATTGAGACGGAGGCTCAGAACCTTTCTGCTTATATCCCCACAAATCTCATTTCCATTACCGACGGACAGATCTATTTGTCGCCGGACCTGTTCCAGAAGGGACTTCTCCCTGCAGTGGATGTGGGCAAATCCGTGTCACGGGTCGGTGGCAAGACGCAGTTCCCTGCGTACCGTGCCGTGGTGGGCGACCTGCGGCTTTCCTACTCTCAATTTGAGGAGATGGAGGCTTTTTCCCGCTTCAGCAGTCGTCTTGACGAGGCGGCACGTCAGGTTTTGGAGCGGGGCAGTAAGGTTCGGGAAACTTTGAAGCAGCGGCAGTACGATCCTATGCCGGCTTGCGAGCAGATCGCTGTGTTCGTTGCCGTAACTGCCGGCCTTTTCGATATGCTGCTGCCGGAGCAGATTGAGGAAATGGAAAGGCGGGTACGCCGTGAAGTGACCAGCTCTCTTCCCGATATCTGCGAGCGTATCGAGACGGGAGAAGAATTGACCAAGCAGGATCGGGAGCGGATTTTGTCTGTTATCAGCCCCCTGGTGTCTCCATTACAGGGAAACGAAAATCATGCCAAGCCTTGAGACTCTCAAAACCCATCTAGGAACGATTGAACTCCTCCAATCCGTAGTAAGGACAATGAAAACCCTGGCTGCGGTAAGTCTTCGTCAGCAGGAGAAGGCAATCCAGACGCTTTCGGACTACTCCCGAACCGTGGACCTGGGTTTGGCAATCTTGTTGCACGAGGGCGCCGATGAGCCGGCATATACCCAATTGTCGACAACTGACGGAAAACTTGGTGTCGTTATTCTCGGCTCAGACCAGGGTTTGTGCGGACGGTTTAATGGACAGGTTGCTTCCTTTGCCTGGGGACAGCTGCAAAAGCTTGAGCGGGAGAACTCCCGCCTCCATATTCTTTGTGTCGGAAACCGAGCCCGGATGTCCTTTGGCGAGTTGGGCGGGACCCCCCTGTGTCAGGATAGTTGTCGCCTCTCCGTGAGAGATTTGTGATAACCTGTGGGGCACACAGGGAGAGCGACAATGGCCAGAAAATATGCAGCCGAATTTAAAGAGAACATCATTGCCAGGATGCTGCCGCCACGGAGTGAAAGTGTCCCGAGCATATCGAAGGAAACAGGAATTTCAGTAGATACTCTTTACACTTGGCGGATTCAGTATCGAAATAATAATCGCGTCTCAACAAATTCAGTTAGCGGCGCACCCAGAAATCACGATAGCGAGAAAAGCTGCTAGCAATAATAGAAACTGCCAACCTCAGCGAGACCGAGTTGGGTGAGTATTGTTGTCGCAAGGGGTATTATCCCGAGCAGACAGCCCGATGGAGAGCATCCATTGTCCAGGCGTTATCTGCTCCCCCAACAAGGCCGATCGCCAGCAGTTGCAGCAGCAGTCAAAAATGATCAAGCAGTTGCATCAAGAGTTGAATCGTAAAGAGAAAGCCCTCGCTGAGACTGCGGCACTATTGGTTCTTGGAAAAAAGGTCGCAGCGCTCTGGGAAGAATAAGGGGGCGGAATATTTACCTACCTGAGCGCCGCGAACTGATCCTTATGATAGAAGCAGCCTGTACCGCCGGAGCGCGCCTTGCGCCAAGCTGCAAGATTGCCGGCATATCCGAGCGGACAGTACAACGTTACCGTCAAGCAAAAGAGCTTAATCCTGATGGGCGAAAAGCTGCGGCAACAGTCCCGGCAAACAAACTTTCAGAGCAAGAGCGTAAAGCTATTATTGCTACAGCCAACCAACCTGAATTTGCAGAGTTACCGCCAAGCCAGATAGTACCGCTCTTGGCGGATGAGGGACAATACCTGGCATCAGAGTCAACATTCTACAGAATCTTGCGAGAAGAGGACCACCGATTCATAATACACAAACTAATACTCAACCGGCAACGGCCACATCGATTTGGACTTAATCCGTGATTCGAAAAAAGCCATGCAGGGAGGAGAAAAAGTTTGGATTTCGCATAAAATTGTAAATGTAGATGGTACAACTGGTGCTATGCTTTCCGGAGAAATATCGAGAACGTTATGGCGAAGCAGGATTGCCGAAAGATACGATTAACTGCACATTCCACGGAACTGCTGGACAGAGTTTTGGTGCTTTTCTTGTAAAAGGAGTTACGTTTAGGTTGGAAGGAGATTCAAACGATTACATTGGAAAAGGTTTTTCGGGGGGTAAAATAATTGTTGTTCCGCCGGCAGGTTCAACTTTCAACCAGAAGAAAATATTATTATTGGAAATACCTCGTTTTACGGAGCAACCAGCGGCGAAGCCTATATTCGGGGAGTTGCGGGCGAACGTTTTTGCGTTAGAAACTCGGGAGCAAATGCTGTTATTGAAGGTACCGGAGATCATTGCTGCGAATATATGACCGGAGGTTGTGTTGTTGTACTTAGGCAAAACCGGTAGAAACTTTGCAGCCGGTATGAGCGGTGGAATAGCTTATGTATTGGATGAAATCGGCGATTTCGACTATCTACTGTAATAAAGGCTTGGTTGATTTAGTCCGGTTGAAGATAAAGCGGATGTTAAAGAATTACAAGAGATTAATAAGCAATCATTTAATTACAACACAAAGTTCGCTTGCTCTAAAATACTTACTCATTGGGAAGAATATCTTCCAAAATTTGTAAAAGTAATTCCATTTGAATACCGTAAAGTTTTGGAAGAACAAAAGTTAAAAGAATTACAGAAAGAAATTACAGTTGACCGAAGACAATCCTTCACGTCACGAGTAAGGAACTTTTAATTAAATTTAAAATTACAAACTAGATATGGGAGATCCAAAAGGATTTATGACAGTGCCCCGCGAAGGACGCAGGTTATCGACCCACCAAAGAGGAGTTTTTGATTATGGTGAAGTTGAACAGACTTTAAACGAAAAGAATAGGGCATTACAAGCATCACGTTGTATGGATTGTGGAATTCCGTTTTGCCACTGGGGATGCCCGGTTGGGAGTAATATTCCCGAATGGCAGGATGCTGTTTATCGCGGAAATAAAGAGGAAGCCTATTATATTTTTCATTCATCAAATAGTTTTCCTGAAATAACAGGAAGAATTTGCCCGGCACCATGCGAAAAAGCGTGTGTTTTGGCCATTCACGATGAAGCAGTTACGATTCGCGAAAACGAATGTGCTACTGTTGAACAGGCTTTCGAAGCCGGAATCGTGGAAGCAAATCCACCTAAAACAAGGACCGGAAAAAAAGTGGCTGTAATTTTTGGTTCTGGCCCTGCCGGATTATCGGCAGCTGATTTGTTAAACAGGGCGGACATCTTG
>CAVQWZ010000003.1:0-8028 GCA_963717775.1 uncultured delta proteobacterium | reverse complement strand
GGTCTCCCCCCGCTTCACTAAACGGCGTCTTTGCGCCATGATGGTAAAATTGATATATCCATCAAAAAGAAGCGAGAGGAGACCGATATGAAAGTTAGCATTGTTGGCCTTGACTTGGCAAAGAGCATTTTTCATGTTGTCTGTTTGATGAGCGGTTTAAGGAGCAGCGTAAACGCATGTTACGCCGCAACCAGGTTTTGTTATTCTTTGTCAACTTGCCGGCCTGCTTGATCTGCATGGAAGCATGCGCAAGTTCCCACTACTGGGGACGAGAATTGAGCAAACTTGGTCACAAAGTTAAATTGGTACCGCCCCAACACGTTAAAGCCTATCTGCGGGGAAACAAGAATGACTACAACGATGCCCGGGCCATTGCTGAAGCCGCAAACCGTCCTGGCATTCAGAGGTGGCCGTCAAAACCGTTGAAGAACAAGACATGCAGGCTCTGCATCGCATGCGCTCTCAGTGCCTGCGAGATCGTACCGCCTTGATCAATTCGACTCGCGGGCTTCTTGAGCGAATACGGTATTGTTTTGCCCAAGGGTAACAGAAACTGCGTCACCGCATCCCCGGACTTCTGGAAGATGCGGACAATGGGTTGAGCATACGTTTCCGGCAATTGCTTGCAAGACGTTATGAGCAGCTCGTCGAACTGGATGCCCACATCGAGTTCTACACGGGCAAGCTCGAAAAGCAAGGCCAGAATGACGAGGCTTGCCAACGGTTGCAGACAATTCCGGGGTTTGGTCCGATCGTTTCCAGTGCCTTTCGCAGTGCCATCGGCGATGGCCGCGCCTTCTCCCAAGGCCGGGATGTCTCCGCCTCTTTGGGGCTGGTTCCCCGGCAGCACAGTAGTGGTGGCAAAAATGTCCTGCTTGGGATCAGTAAGCGTGGAGACCGTTATTTACGCAGCCTGCTTGTTCATGGCGCACGTGCTGTTGTCATCCAAGCGGCCAGAAAGATGATCCTTTGAGTCGATGGATGAACCGAATCGTCAAAGAGCGTGGTTGGAACAAAGCGGTTGTTGCTATGGCAAATAAGATGGCGCGTATGGGCTGGGCCATCTTGAGATACAACACGATTATCAACCCGTTTCAGAACAGATTCCAGCTCGTTGACAAGCTTAACCTGACAAGAAGCAGACAAGGAGGTTCCCCACCAGTAATTGCGAAGGCTCAGTGACGAGCGATGACAAAACAGGTCAGACCGGCGTATTGAAAACCTGATAGTTTCCGGACGGTTAGAAAAAACCGACCTTCCGATAAGGACGATACGCGCGAAATTCATTGAGGCCCGAGGATATAGATGCTCCTCAAAAAGAGGCCGGATATACGGCAGCAATCCTGTCCCTGTCATCATCACACAAAAAGCCCTTGCAAAAAGGGGGGAGACCATATACGGAAACTCCGGGTGTGAAACGAGCGGTTTCCAAATTGGAAACTAATTAACATCTTGAGATTGCAGTAGAGAACAGGCAGTTGTGTTGCACGAGGTGTCAGGGCTTTCGTGTGACGTTTTTACTAGTCTGCTAAGGAGTATATGTGCCCTTTAAATCCATATTACAAGACCTGGTTCAGTCAACGGCGGGTGCTACCGGGGCGATCCTGATCGATTGGGAAGGTGAGGCAGTGGAATTATATTCCCCTGCTGCCAATGAATTCGATATTAAGATCCTTGGAGCCCATCAGAATATTATTTTTAACCGTATACGGGAGATCCGCCAAAGGGTCCCATCTCAGGCAATTAGCAATACGGTTATAACCACCGATCAGCAGCATCTGATTCTTGGCGCTATTGGAGATGAGTACACTCTGGTGACAACTCTGGAGAGGAATGCACTTGTTGGGCGGGCCCTTGTGAGTGTGCAGCGGGCCATAAGGCTTCTGGAAAAGGAGATTTATTAGATGTCGGAAGAGAAGAAGGGGTTTTTCAAAAGCTTTGTTGACAAGTTTACCGGCAATCCGTCCCCACCGCCTGCTGGCGATGTGGCCGAATCCGAAGAGAAACAAGCAAAACCCGGTTTTTTCGAAAGATTTACCGGTAGTGTACCCCCGCCCCTTGCTGACGGCGTGGCCGATTCTCAAGAAAAACAAGTAAATTCGGGGTTTTTTGAAAGACTCAAGAAGGGGCTTAGTAAGACCCATGAAAGCCTGGTAGGGCGGATTGATACATTGCTGCTTGGCAAGAAGAAGGTTGATGCTGAAACTCTGGAAGAGTTGGAGGAGATCCTTATTAGGGCTGATATTGGCCTTTCTACAACCGTAGAACTTGTCAAGTCGCTGGAACAGCGCCTGAAAAGAAACGAGCTACAGGACGGGGAGGCGTTAAAGAGTGCCTTGAAGGAAGAGATGCTTGTCCGCTTGGAAGCTACCGCCTCTACTCTGGATACGGACAGCTATTCTCCTTTTGTAATCATGGTTATCGGGGTTAATGGGGTGGGTAAAACTACCACTATCGGAAAGCTTGCCAGCAAGTTCAGTTCTGAAGGGAAAAAGGTTCTGCTGGTTGCCGCGGATACGTTCCGAGCTGCAGCCGTCGAGCAGTTGGAGATATGGGGGCAGAGGGTCGGGATTGATGTGATTCGCCATAAGCATGGCGCCGATCCGGCTGCCGTTGTCTTTGATGGCTGCAAGGCGGCTGTTGCCCGCCGAGCCGACATCCTTATTGTTGATACAGCAGGTCGTTTGCATACCAAGGTAAACCTTATGGAGGAACTGAAGAAGATTCGCCGAGTTGTGGGGCGGGAGATCCCCGGGGGGCCCCATGAAACTTTGCTCGTCCTTGATGCAGCTACCGGACAGAACGCGTTATCCCAAACAAAAATTTTCAAAGAGGCGGCGGATGTGACGGGCATTGCACTGACAAAGCTTGACGGGACCGCCAAAGGTGGGATCATTGTTGCCATCAGTAGTGAGTTCAAAATACCGGTCAGATATATCGGTATCGGCGAAGGAGTTGATGATCTGCGAGATTTCGATCCGGAACAGTTTGTGCAGGCCCTTTTCTGACAATAACCTTGACTTTCGGACGCTTATGCACTACTATGTGCGTCACATTAAGGATACTTTATGGATGCAGAACTTTTTGACGCCCTAGAGGGTAAGGTTGAGTTTTTATTGAGAGAATTTTCCTCAATGAAGCAGGAGAATGCCCTGCTTAAAGAGGAAAATCAGAGACTCCTGACAGAGCGGGATGTTTTTAAATCTCGTATTGACGCCATACTAAAGAAGATGGAAGGGGTTTAGTCCTGTGAGCTCTTTGCACCGTGTCAAGGTGTTTGGAAGGGAAGTGCAGGTTCGAAGCTCAGCGTCAGCGGAAGATGTGAGGGAAGTTGAATCGTATGTAAATGATACGATTGCTCAAGTACAGACCTCAATGAAGACTACTGATTTTCAAATTCTTGCCACTATGGCTCTTTTAAATATTGCGGAATCTTTTCTTCTGCAATCGCGGGAGTGTTCGCTTCAGGAACATTTTGTGCGCGATAAAATTTCGCGCTTGACTAGACATATAGATGAAGTTGTGTTGCCTGAATAGCAAGAAAGGTCTCTTCAGGGAGATTTGTTTAATATATAGAAACAGATTGAATGATCCGATTACGGGTTGGAAGATTTTATACAACCTCGGAGGAGGCTTGCAGATACGCCGAGCCTGCTCCGATTGCTGATAAGTTGCCCTCTCATGATTCCTGGTTGAAAGGCTCAAAGTCGCTAAATTTCTCAACCTCCTTACAAGAGAATCTGCCGGTCGAGCGGCTGTAACTTCATTAGCTTCCCGTTTTCTCCATCCCCTTCTCTTTCTTCTCCTGAGAGCTTGTCTTCGTTTATCCCTGTCTTGTTGCCGCAACCAGTATCACCCTTAGTCGTTGTGTCGTAGGAGCAGAACTCATGCTGAAGAGAAGTCTCCGGCGTAGTATACTTGCTCACCGCAAATCTCTTTCACCTGAGGAGTTGCGTTCTGCGAGCCTGATTGTCCAGAAAACTTTTCTGGACACCGATAACTTCAGGCGTGCCGGGAGCATCCTCGTATATTCACCAATTAACCATGAGGTTGATACAGAATTGATTGTGCGTTGTGCCTTGGATTCCGGCAAGAAGGTCGCTTTTCCCACTGTTGTTGGTGAGGAACTGTTTTTTTGTGAAGTGCAAGACCCTTCTTCCCTGAAAAAGGGGAAATTTGGAATTATGGAGCCGTGTGCGACGGGGGATGTTGTTACCCCTGAAAATGCGGATCTACTAGTTGTGCCGGGAGTTGCCTTTGATCTGAATGGCCACCGGATTGGATACGGGAAAGGCTATTATGACAAGACGCTTCATCGTCTGGAGGGTCACGGAAAGCTTGTCGGGCTTTGCTATGATTTTCAGTTAGTTGATGAGATCCTCGCCGAAGCACATGATATAAAAATGGATCTGATCATCACTGAGAAGAGGGTTGTTTGTCCATTGGCATCTTTAGTAACGAATTCATGCCTGTCGGATGTGACTTTGAAATCGTAAGGAATAGTCCTGCGGAAGGCACCTGCGATATCTGAGGGTAGGGATTATACATAGAAAGGGAGGAAAAATCAGTGGAACTCCAATATGCCATACTATTAATACTTGTTGCAGGTATCAGTTTTTTTGTCGGGACTCTCCTGCGGAAGAAGCTTTCCGGATCATTGGTGGCCAAGGCCGAAACCTCGGCGGTACGAATACTTGAAGATGCGAGACGCGAATCTGAAACGATCTTGAAGGAAGCCACTTTACAAGCAAAAGATGCAGTGTATCAGGCAAAGGCAGAATTTGAACGGGAATCTAAAGACACGCGCCGGGACCTGCAGTCACTTGAAAGAAGAATTCAGCAGAAGGAGGAGAACCTCGACAAGAAGGTACTAATCTTCGATCAGCGGGATGCAGATTTTTTCAAGAAAGAGCAGAGTTTTAATGCCCGAGATCAGGCATTTGCCCAGAAGGAAGAAAAGCTTAATCAGTTGATTGAAGAAGAGAGAAAAACCCTTGAGAGAATTTCCGGGTTAACCGCCGAAGAAGCTAAAAAAATTCTCATGGAAACCCTTGAGAATGAGGCAAAGCAGGATGCGGCCAAACGGATCAAGGCTATCGAGGAAGAGGCGCGCGAGACTGCTGACAAAAAATCCAAGGAGATACTTTCTCTTGCCATACAGAGATATGCCGGAGAGTATGTTGCGGAAAAAACGGTTTCCGTTGTTACTCTCCCTTCCGATGAGATGAAAGGCCGAATCATTGGCCGTGAAGGCAGAAATATTAGAGCGTTGGAGGCAGCAACCGGTATCGATCTTATTATTGATGATACTCCAGAGGCCGTGATTCTCTCAGGATTCAACCCCATACGCAGAGAAATTGCCAAGCTATCGCTTGAGAAGCTTATCGCAGATGGTCGTATCCATCCCGGCCGGATTGAAGAGGTTGTTGCTAAGTCAACTGAGGAAGTAGAACAGGCAATCAAGGAGGCTGGAGAGCAGGCGGCTTTCGATTTGGGAGTTTACGGCATCCACCCTGACATCTTGAAGTTGATCGGTCGCCTGAAGTACCGGACCTCGTACAGTCAAAATGTCTACCAGCACTCCCTTGAAGTGGCATTTTTGTGCGGAATCATGGCAGAGGAACTGGGCGTCAATGTCAAGCAGGCCAAGCGGGCTGGTCTTCTTCACGACCTTGGTAAGGCAGTCGATCACGAGGTTGAGGGTTCTCATGCTGTAATTGGTGCTGAGTTGGCAAGAAAATACGGAGAATCTCCGAAGATAGTCCATGCCCTTATGGCCCATCATGAGGACGAGAAGCCTGCAACTGTTCTTGCAGTACTTGTTCAGGCTGCAGATGCACTCTCTGGGGCGAGGCCTGGGGCTCGTCGCGAGATGATGGAAACATATGTTAAGCGTCTGGACGATCTTGAGAAAATTGCTACCTCATTTCGAGGTGTTACAAATTCTTTCGCAATACAGGCCGGCCGTGAGATCAGGGTCATGGTATCTAGCGATGATGTTAATGATGATAGGGCGGTAGTCCTCGCCAAAGACATTGCCAAAAAGATCGAGGCTGAAATGACCTATCCAGGGCAGATAAAGGTCAATGTAATACGAGAAACGCGAGCAATCGAATATGCCCGTTAAAGTTCTATTTATTGCAGATATTGTTGGTAAACCTGGCCGACAGGCGGTCTCACAGGAGCTCCATCGCCTGGTTGACCGATATACGATAGACATTGTTATTGCTAATGGTGAAAATGCCGCCGGTGGTTTCGGAATTACTGAGGAGACCGCAAAAGAACTCTTTGGCCTTGGGATTCATCTTCTCACCAGCGGTAACCATATTTGGGATAAAAAAGATGCACTCGACTATATCAACCGGGAAGAGAAGCTGATTAGACCGGCAAATTATCCTGCCGGCGCCCCTGGTCGTGGAAGCGCTGTGATCCAGACGGCAGCAGGGATAAGCATTGCTGTTCTGAATCTCGAGGGAAGGGTTTTTATGAATCCGCTTGAATGTCCCTTCAGGTCGGCCGACAAAGAACTTGAGCGACTGAGAAAGATTACGCCTGTTGTCGTGGTCGACTTCCATGCAGAGGCAACGTCAGAAAAGATGGCACTCGGGGCTTACCTGGACGGAAGGGTAAGCGCTGTCCTTGGCACTCATACCCATGTCCAGACGGCTGATGAGAGGTTGCTGCCAGGAGGAACCGCCTATATTACTGATGTTGGGATGACGGGAAGTTTTGATTCTGTTATTGGCATCCGAAAAGAGCTGGCGGTTGAGAAGTTTCTCTCACAATTGCCCGTGAGATTTGAAGTGGCCAAAAAGGATATTCGTATAAACTGTGTAGCTATAGAGATTGATGAAATTTCGGGAAAGGCCCTCAGTATTGAACGGGTATCGGTTGAGTGCCGTTGAGGGAGTGTGTTGGCGTTATGTCAGTCAGTGAGCAGTTGGAAATAATCAGTCGAGGAGCAGTTGAAGTGCTGCTCGAAAAAGAATTGATAGAAAAGCTTGAGCAAGCAGAAAAAACCGGAATTCCTTTAAGGGTTAAAGCCGGGTTTGATCCAACTGCGCCAGATCTTCATTTCGGTCATACAGTTCTACTGCAGAAACTTCGACAGTTCCAGCAGCTGGGTCATGAGGTGTTTTTCCTGATTGGAGACTTTACCGGCATGATTGGTGATCCGACCGGTAAGAGTGAAACCAGAAAGGCGCTGACCCGCGAAGACGTTTTGCGCAATGCGGAAACGTACAAAGAGCAAGTCTTCAAAGTTCTAGATCCAGAGAAAACCAAGGTTGTCTTTAATTCTGAATGGCTGTCGTCATTGCAGGCATCCGACCTTATTGCCTTGGCTTCAAAATATACAGTGGCTCGCATGCTTGAGCGGGAAGATTTCCATAATAGATTTGCAAATCAACAACCGATCAGTATTCATGAATTCTTGTATCCGCTAATTCAAGGCTACGACTCAGTCGCCCTTAAGGCAGATGTTGAGCTTGGGGGGACTGACCAGAAATTTAATCTTTTGGTTGGACGCGAACTGCAGCGAGAGTGGGGACAAGCGCCGCAGACGGTTATAACCATGCCTCTTTTGGAAGGTCTTGATGGTATTAATAAGATGTCGAAATCCCTTGGGAACTATATCGGTATCAATGAAGCGCCGGATGATATCTTTGGCAAAATAATGTCCATTTCAGATACTCTGATGATTCGATATTATGAACTCTTGAGCGATCTAACCCTGGATGGCCTGGGGAAACTGAAAGAGGGTCTCAAGGATGGTTCCGTTCACCCCATGGAGGCAAAAAAGGCCTTGGGTAGAGAATTGGTAAGCCGTTACCATGGTACTTTTGATGCCGACGCTGCTGAAGCAAATTTCGTGCGGCGCTTCAGGGATAATCAAGTTCCGGAAGAGATGGCAGTTGTGACGCTGCTCTGTGACGCTGAGAAGATGCTTCTCTGTAAGGCCCTTGCGGAAGCAGGCCTTGTGAAATCGAACAGTGAAGGCCGTAGGTCAATACTGCAGGGTGGGGTGAA
>CAVQWZ010000002.1:0-36511 GCA_963717775.1 uncultured delta proteobacterium | reverse complement strand
CCCCGTATCCATTATCCCGGTGCATATTATCACGTAATCCTGCGTGGGAATGCCCGGCAGGACATCTTCCTCGACGACGTGGACAGGTATCGCTTTTACCTGCTAGTCCAGGAGGGAATCGAACGTTTCGGGTTTCGTGTCCACGCCTTTTGTCTAATGACAAATCACCTTCACCTGGCTATTCAGGTTGGCGAAAAGCCCTTATCGCGCATCATGCAGAATCTTTCAGCCCGCTATACCCGCTGGGTGAACTGGCGACACAACAGGATTGGCCATCTTTTCCAGGGACGCTACAAGGCTATCCTGATCGATGCTGATTCGTATCTTGTTCAGTTAACGGCATATCTTCACCTGAATCCGGTTCGCTCCGGGATGGTTGCCAGGTGTGAAGAGTATGAATGGAGCAGTCACCGTTCCTATCAAGGCACCAATCCTATCCCGTGGTTAACCACCGAGATGGTTCTTGCTCAGTTCTCGAAAAAACCGGCAACAGCAAAAAAACTCTTCCTGGAGTATGTCGGGGATCGTGGCTCGGAGGGCCATAGGAGAGAATTTCACGGTGTGGGAGGAGTTGACCCGCGTGTTTTCGGTGAAGACAGTTTTGTTGACGACGTCTTAGGCAAAGCAGGATCACAATCTAAGAAGAAACTGGATATTGACACGGTTCTCAAGGTGGTAGAAAGTGTCTACAGGATCACGCCTGAAGAACTGTCGAAGCCGGGTCAGGATCGATGGCGTTCCGAAGCACGGAGCATGGCGGCATGGGGTGTGAGTGAGATGGCATCTTCTACGCTGACGGAACTTTCAAAAATAACCGGTCGCGATATCACATCCCTCAGTTCAGCAATGAAGCGACTTACGGCGAGAGCGAAACGCAACCCGGAAGTCGCGGCAAGAATGGCTGATTTCAGGAAAGATTTGGAACAAGTTGCAAGTTTGCAATCCTGACCTTTCAGGCTTCCAACGAAGTTGGAGTGCCGAGGAATAAAGGAAAAACCATGATAATCCACTGCACCCAAAAACTCGCCGCCAAGCTGCCAAACGTTTCGACGACACCACTCGCTGATACCAGTCCGCTTGGCAGCTGGCATGCTCATCTCTTTCTCTATGACCGGAGGCAGTGCGTACTGTTCTGCCACGACGAAAGTAGGTACTGCCTCTTTCAGCCGGGATTAGTGAAGGCGGATTTTGCAGAACTTGGCCGGATTCACCGGGAGCTGTTCCTGGCGACGCTGGTTGAGTTGAAAGTGCCGGAATCGCTTCTCAATCGCGTGGCTCTTTTACTGGGACCTGTGCAGTTTGACAGTAAGACTGATCGCTCGGTGCTGGGTTCTTTGCGGACTGCTGATATCGATCTGAGCTGGTTGATCAGTGATGCCCACGTGCTTGATTGCGAGCTGCTGGCCATTGCGCTGAAGCTCAACGAGCGGCCGACGTCGGTAAAAGGGAATTGGATTTTTCCTGCCAGGGTGATGCTTGCGAGGATTAATCAGGTGCATGGTGTTGAAAAATGACCGACCGCTACTCAACTTCACATCTTCCCGAAGACCAGTTCGAACCTGGGTCAAACGGTTTGGTGCTGCGCAACAAGATAGGAATTATCGACCCTGAAGAGATAGGAGTTGTCGAAACTTCTGCTTTATGGCGTGTTCAGCAAAACCTCATTGAGGAAACCTCTGTTGATCATTCATTTACTGCCAACGATATTTGCGAGATGCATCGAGATTGGCTGGACGGCATCTACCCATGGGCGGGGAAATACCGTCAGGTCAACATTAGTAAGGGAGGCTTTCATTTTGCGATGGCACACGCAATTCCAGGCTTGATGACTGAGCTTGAACAGAAGCAGCTACAGAAATATACCCCATGTATGTTTCAGAACGTCGATGAAGTGGCAAAAGGAATGGCAGAGACTCATGTCGAGTTGATGCTCATTCATCCATTCCGGGAGGGAAATGGCCGAGTCGGACGCGTACTTGCAACATTGATGGCACTACAGGCTGGTCTACCAGTACTTGATTTCGGTGAGTTGGACGGTCCGAGTAGGGAAGAGTATTTTGCAGCGGTGCAGGCCGGCATGGATAAGGACTACCAACCGATGCAGCGGTTGTTTAATGACATTATCGAGAAGACTTTGAGGACTTCTCAGGAGCTTTGAGTTTTTTGGTCTGAGTAACGAAACGCCCGCTAGTTGCATCGCGTTTTACACAAATTCCTTCAATTGCGGAAGATGTTTCAATATTCCGGGCAAGAGCTTTAGTTCGTTTACAGGCGTCTTTCAGGTAGGGGTTGGTTTCGATAAGTGTTTTTTTCATAGCACTAACTATACCGCATTTCGCAGCAGAAAGGGAGGGACAATTTGCTGCGTTCAAAATCTGCAAAATCTCGGAACATAACACAAAATGCAAGTCGGCTATTCAGGTTTTTCAGGGGTATTCCGGGGACATAATACTAATTTCTCTTAGCCAATTCTCTTAGTATTAACATATAATTATCAATCGGTTGAAGACGCAAACTTTAAAATCAAGGCGGCTATCACTTGACCAGCAAAGATTTTCTCGATAACTGCCTTTGCCTGGATATCGAGACATCCGGCAACGAAAATATTTATCATCTGGGTGCCGTTCGTAGTGACGTGACCTTCGAACGGAAAGGACGCTTCAATCTTCAATCCGCTCTGAAGGAGCTTGACTCTCTAGCCGAGCCAGCCCATTACATTTTGGGCCACAATCTGCTTGGTCATGATCTGCCCATTCTCGAATCACAAGCCCCGCATCTAAAACTTCTTAAGAAATCCGTCATCGACACCCTGTATCTCTCCCCCCTGGCTTTCCCTGAAAACCCTTATCATCGTCTGGTAAAAGACTACAAACTGGTGCGTGATTCAATCAACGATCCGGTTGCCGATGCTCGTCTGTCAGCCTCGGTCTTTTGCGACCAGTGGGATAGTTTTGCCGCTCTCCAGGGGAACGAGAAAAATATTCTCTCTTTTTATCGCTACTGTTTTGCCGACAGCAAAGGGTCTTCCTTTCGTTGTGAGGGTCTGGCGGAGGTCTTTGCTGCGCTTGGGGCAGAGTCGATTTCCGAGAACGATGCTTTTCAGATTTTTGAAAGCCAGGCCCAGGGTAAGGCCTGTGAAAACGCCATTGCCATGGTTTCTTTGAAGTACCTGCTGGATCCGGAAAAACGGCCGGCGCTGGCATATTGTCTGGCCTGGTTGCGAGTCGCGGGAAACAACTCCGTGCTTCCCCCTGGGTGCGTCATCGTTTCAGCGATATAGTGCCGATCCTGCGAGAACTTCGCGACATTCCCTGTACCAATCCTTCCTGCAGGTATTGCCAAACCACCCATAACCCGACGCTTCAGCTGGATAGATATTTTGGCTATCCCAGATATCGCGAGACACCTGCAACCGCCGACGGCAAGAGTCTGCAGGAAGAGATCGTTCGCAGCGGAATGGGAGACAGACCGCAACTGGCCATCCTTCCAACCGGTGGCGGCAAATCACTCTGCTTCCAGATCCCGGCACTGGTTCGAAACTTCCGACGTGGCCTCCTTACAATTGTCATCTCGCCCTTGCAGGCGTTGATGAAGGATCAGGTTGACGGCTTGGGTTCTAAAACCGGCACCATGTTTGCCGCTGCCATCTACGGCATGCTGACCCCACCAGAGCGTGGTGAGGTGCTGGAGCGGATTCGTTTGGGCGATATTGCAATCCTCTATGTTTCACCGGAGCAACTTCGCAATAAGTCTGTTGTCGACGCTATCAGCCAGCGCGAAATAGGTTGTTGGGTCTTTGATGAGGCCCACTGCCTTTCAAAATGGGGCCATGATTTCCGTCCTGACTACTTATATGCCGCCCGTTTTATCCGTGAATTCTCCCAGCGACAGCAGACACCAATCCCGCCAATTGCCTGTTTTACCGCAACCGCTAAACGTGACGTGATGGAGGAGATTACCGATCATTTCCGCAGGGAATTGGGACAGGAACTGGAGGTGTTCGAAGGGGGCGTGGAGCGGAGCAATCTTTCATTCGAAATTCAACTGATTACTGGTGCGGAGAAGTATGAACGTATCCACGAGATCCTGGTAGAACGTCTCCCCAAGCCGGAAATGGGTGCGGCTGTAATCTATGCCGCAACCAGAAAGGGAACGGAAAGCGCCCGGGATTATCTGTTGAAGAAAGGCTGGCAGGTTGAGGCCTTTCATGGCGGACTGGACGCTCCTGAGAAGCGACGGGTTCAGGATGCGTTTATCAATGGCACAACGCAGGTAATCTGTGCCACGAATGCCTTTGGCATGGGGATCGACAAGGATAACGTCCGGCTGGTAATTCATGCAAATATCCCCGGGTCATTGGAGAACTACCTGCAGGAAGCCGGTCGTGCTGGAAGGGACACCCAGGATGCCGAGTGCATCCTTCTCTACAATGATCAGGATATCGAAACCCAGTTTCAGTTGGGGGCAATGTCGGAACTGACTCAGCATGATATCAGTCAGATTCTGCGAGGGCTACGACGAGCCAAGCGAAATAAGGATGACGAGATTGTCATCACCACCGGCGAGCTGCTGCGTGACGATCAGGTGCAGACAGGGTTCGCTAACGACGATCAAATGGCCGATACCAAAGTGAAGACCGCAGTATCCTGGCTAGAGCGGGCAGGGCTTGTTGAACGCAATCAGAACAACACTCGGGTATTCCAGGGGCAACCTCTGGTGCGGAATATGGAGGAAGCTGAAGAAAAGATTGCTCCTCTGAACCTTTCTGAGAGGAAGAAGAATCAGTGGCTGGCCGTTCTTCAGGCACTTTTCAATGCCCGGCAAGACGAAGGGATGAGTGCCGATGAACTGGCGGAACTGCCCGAGTTCAGAGAGCAGAAAAATACCGCATCCAAAACCACTTCTTTTGCGGGGGACACCCAGAGAATTTTGCGGGTGCTCCATGAAATGACCGAGGCTGGATTGATCAAGCAGGGGATTCTCCTGAATGCCTTTGTCCGCTACAAGGTCACGGATCATTCCCGTATGCGTTTTGACAAGGTCTGCATCTTGGAAAAGGCCATGCTGACACTGATGCAGGAATCGGAGCCGGATGCCGAAGGGTGGTTGGATCTTTCTCTGCGACGATTGAATCAACGCCTTGTCGACGAGGGGCATCAAAGTCTTCCGGAGTATCTACGCAATCTCCTGAAGAGTCTCTCCCTCGACGGCAAGGGATTGGCGGGAAATCGTGGCAGCCTGGAATTCAAGTATTTTGGCCAGGATCATTATCGAGTGAAATTGAACCGGGACTGGCCGGCACTGATAGCAACCGCCGAGCGGAGACGCGACGTGGCAAGGGTGGCGCTGGATACCCTCTATGCCAAGATCCCGGAGGATTCACCTCCGAGTGGAGAAATTCTGGTTAATTTTTCCCTTGACGATATTGCACTGGCTCTGCGCGGCGATCTCCTGTTGGCCGGTCAGGTGAAAGATATCCTGGCGGCGATTGATCGCGCCCTGATGTTTCTTCACGAGCAGAAAGTGATCATCCTCCAGCAGGGGCTTGCGGTATTCCGTCAAGCCATGACGATCCGTATCATCCCTGAGGAGAAAAAGCGTCGTTATTCGAAGGGTGATTACAGCCCTCTGGAACAACACTATAAAGAGCGTACTTTCCAGGTTCATGTGATGAATGAGTACGCCCGTCTTGGCCTGGAAAAGATCAAGCAGGCCCTCGAACTGGTTGTCGCCTATTTCTCATTGGATCGAATGAGCTTCATTCAGCGGTATTTTACCGGTCGCAAGGAGGTTGTCGAGCGGGCTACCAGTCAGGCATCGTATCACCGAATTGTCGATAACCTGGCAAACCCGGTGCAGGTTGCCGTGGTGGCGGCTCAGCCTGATGAAAACATGTTGATTCTGGCCGGTCCGGGATCAGGCAAGACTCGGGTGGTCGCGCACCGTGCCGCCTATCTGCTGCGGGTAAAGCGCGTACCGTCACGCAGTATTTTGATCCTCTGTTTTAACCGCAATGCGGCTAATACTTTGCGTCGCCGACTTTTTGACCTTGTGGGTCCGGATGCAAAGGGGGTAACCGTTCAGACCTATCATGGCCTGGCAATGAGACTGACAGGAGCTTCATTTTGCTGAGCGCGCCGAGCGGCGGAAAATCAACACGGCGGATTTTCAGACCGTTATACCCGATGCGGTTCGCCTGCTGAACGGTGAAGTCGAATTGACCGGCCTGGATCGGGACGAACTCAGGGAACGCCTCCTGGCCGGGTACCGCTATATCCTGGTGGATGAATATCAAGACATCGATCAGGATCAATATCAATTGATTTCCGCCATTGCCGGTAGAACACTTAGCGATCCTGACAGCAAGCTTGCACTTTTAGCAGTGGGTGATGACGACCAAAATATTTACACGTTTCGCGGGGCAAATGTTGAGTTCATCAGGCGTTTCCAGGCCGATTACCAGGCGACGACGCACTACCTGGTAGAAAACTACCGTTCTTCGGCCCATATCATCGCGGCCGCAAATTCTCTCATTGCGCAGAACCGGGATCGAATGAAGACCGAAAACCCGATCCGGATCAATAAGGGGAGGGTATCGCTCCCCGTTGGTGGTGCATGGGAAAACCTTGATCCTGTGGCAAAGGGGCGGGTCCAGATACTTCGCGTAGCAGATTCTGCCCAACAGGCAGTAGCACTTGTTGAAGAACTGCTGCGTCTTAAGCAGCGGAATCCTTCCCTGCAATGGCCGGAGTGCGCAGTGCTTGCCAGGACCCGCGAAGAGCTGGCACCGATTCGGGCATTGTGTGAGGTGCGAGGCATTCCCATAACCTGGGGGATTGATCAGAAGAAAACGCCGCCCTTCTATCGAATCCGTGAAATCCGGCAATTCTTCTCAGAACTAAAGGCCCGTCATGACGAATTGCTGGCGGCTTCTGATCTGTTGACAATGTTGGATTCTCTTGCCGGGGGGCAGCCAAACGTCATTTGGTGGGAATTGCTCAAAGGAATGCTTTTAGAATTACGGGAAGAAACCGGTAACGCGCAACAACCGGTAAGTTTCATAACGGAATACCTTTATGAGATGCTTGAGGAGCAAAAACGCGATCAGACGATCGGTGCCGGGGTTTTCCTGAGTACAGTTCACTCTGCCAAGGGAATGGAATTTCCTCATGTGTTTGTTCCGGGTGGTGGTTGGATTCAGGGGAAAGACTCGCAATCGCAAGAGGAAGAACGCCGCATTTATTATGTTGCCATGACCCGCGCCAAGGAGACCCTCTGTCTATTCGAGAAGACTGATACACCAAATCCGCATTCAGCCACTCTTGATGGAGATTTTCTTTTGAGAAGAGATCCCCCCTTGGTTGTCCTGCCGGGTGAGCTGGTATTGCGACGTCGTTATGACATTCTGGGGATGGAGGATCTGTTCCTTGACTTCGCGGGGCGGAGACATCAGGAGGACCCTGTACATAATCATCTTTCCGAGCTTATACCTGGCGATCTGCTTCATGCTGTGCCGAATGGAGACTCTGTCGAGTTGCACGACGAAAAGGGTGTTTGCGTTGCTCTCCTTTCCAAAATAGCTCGTACGGTGTGGCAGGGACGATTGTACAGCATCGAAAGGATAACAGTCCTTGCTATGGTCCAGCGTCGTGTCGAGGATTCCGGAGAAGAGTATCGGGATCGGTGCAAGTGCAAACAATGGGAAGTGCCGGTAGCTGAGGTTGTGTATTCGAGCTGGAATTGATACTCTTCGCCGGTTTCGATTCTGGAAGACACCGGTCGAGCGATAGTGAGAGAAAATGATCCCAATATCTGGCAAAGATACTTATTGATTTATGGTAACGTATAGGTTACTATTTCAGCATGAGTTATAAGGTTGAAGAATATCTCCGCGAAGATGGTGCCAGCCCGTATGAAGACTGGTTTATGGGGTTGGATACCATGGCGGCGGCAAAGATTACGACCGTAAAGCTCAAATTGGAACAGGGCAACCTTTCCAATGTCAAATGGTTCCGGGGAATAGGCGAATACCGTCTTGATTGGGGACCTGGCTACCGGGTTTACATCGGGAAAGATGGCGACCGGCTCATCATACTCCTCGGTGGTGGAACCAAGAAGGGTCAGCAAAAGGATGTTGAGCGGGCAGTGGGCATGTGGAAAGAATACATCGCAAGAAAATCACAAACGAAAAAGAAGTAGTTCTTCGAAGGGGAAGGGGGTAGTCATGGCTCTTACAAGAGATTTTAAAGAAACGGTAAAGAGGCGGGTTGAATGTGACCCGGATTTTGCCAAGGCGTTGCTCCATGAGGCAATTGACCTCATGCTGGATGGCGACTCTGCGACAGCTAAATTGATCTTGCGTGACCTTATAAATGCAACGGTCGGTTTTGAGCGTCTGGCTGAGGAAGTTAATAAGCCGAGCAAAAGCCTCCACCGGATGCTTTCCTTGTCAGGTAATCCTACGATGGAAAATCTATCTGCAATTTTTGCCACAATCAAAAAAAACCTGCATGTCAGGATAGACACAACGGTAACAGCTATATAGATTTTAGCGAAAAATGGGTTAGGGTAAGATCTTTAGGGGTATTTTTAGGGGTATGCGCTAAAAATCGAACAGTAATAATCCTGTAAGATCAAATAGATATAATATCAGTTGTGTGGACGCCACCCCAGCCTTCGCCAAGGCTTCGGCTGGCACGCCAAGTGTCAGTCGGAGCCTTTTGTTTTTTTTGCGAAGGCTGTCCGCCGAAGCCTTGGCGAAGGAGGACCTGCTAATAGCACCAATTCTATGGCCAGTACCTCTTACGTAAGAACTATGCCAAGTGTCATTCGGACTCTTGTTTTTTTTGCGAAGGCTGTTTGCTGTCAAAGTTCGCGGATATATCCGTGGACGAAGTCCGCCGAAGCCCGCAGGGCGTAGGAGGAAGCGAAGTAGGACCTGTTGATTTCTCCAAAACTCTAGTTAGCACCCGCCGATGCCAAGACTTTTGCGCGCCAGGCCCTGTGTAAGAGAAAGCATTGCTTTTTCTCCTGCCGGTTTACTTGTCAACTCAATTCATTACTACCGACCCACAAAAAAAACACTTCCCAATTCCACCCCGACAGGGTATAAAGGCCACTTTAATCAAGTCTAATGCTATCAGGTGGAAAAATGAAATACGTCTACCTTATTCGCAGCAAAAAATTACCTGCCCAAACCTACGTGGGCCAAACGCACGACGTTCAAAAACGTCTCGCGGCCCATAATGCCGGTCAATCATCTCACACATCAAAATAAGCACCTTGGGAGCTTGTGGTCTTTTTCGGTTTTGCCGAGCGAGCAAAAGCTGCTGCTTTTGAGGAATACCTCAAGTCGGGATCGGGAAGGGCATTTGCCGTTAAGCGGCTCTGGTAGCACCCCTGTTAAGAGCAGGGTACCCGGCTTCTGCCCCAACAGCTTCGCTTTCACCTTCTGCCTCCCGAAACATTCGCATCTGAAACTCACCAGTTTGCCAAAAAGACGGACGGTTTCCTGTCGAGCCCTGTTTTTCTGGTATCCTTTGTTATGAAAAAATAGGGACTTCCCTGTTTCCTTGAATATATTCGGAGTTCGACCTCCACCTGTCCAGAAAACAGGACCACTAGGCAGCCGGGTAATTCAGTTACCGAACCGGGAAACATGGTCAATCCCTTCGTGCAGCCTGCAACAAGCTATTGCCGACCGCCAGAGCCAGTGACGTTTCACATCAGAGCCGATTTCTCTTGATGAATTGGCTTTCTCCTATGGGCAACCCAGGGCGTCCGTACTGTCCTCCACGAGGTTGCTGTCCTGCTAACGGTTCCTTCCGCAGGATGTCGCCACTCCTTAGAGACCTATCTTGCCGTTCTGAGGGTGGAGGGTCTTGAGAGCGGTATATACCGTTACCTCCCGCTTGATCACTCCATCGTGCACGTACGCGATATTGAAAACCTTCCGGAACGCATCACCGCCGCAACACACGGTCAAAACTTTTCCGGACAATCAGCCGTGACCTTCATCTGGGCTGCCGTTCCAGAACGTACGGAATGGCGCTATGCGGAAGCCTCTTATAAGGTAATTGCTCTGGATGCAGGTCATGTCTGCCAAATATCTGTACCTGGCATGTGAAGCGATTGGGGCTGGCACCTGTGCCATAGCGGCCTACAATCAGACTCTGGTTGATGCTCTGTTGGGGGTGGATGGCTATGAAGAATTCGGCATCTATATGGCTCCGGTGGGGAAGGTTGGTGATGAGCGATGAAAGGCAATTCGGTGGGTGCGGGGTGCCGGGACGGGGGGCTGTTTAGACGAAGGCGCAGGAGGAGTATGTTTTGAGATGTGCGCCATGATTGGTCTGAGTGAGGTCGTTATTTTTATCGGTTGACCGGAGTCGGTCCGTCGCATCTTAATTGAAATATTTTTAATGGTATTAGGTTGTTGCTTCTGGTATTACTTATCCTGTCAAAGAAAGGGCCCATGCTGTTTTAGCCTTGTGAGGTTCAATTACTGTTTTTAAAAATGGGGAGTCGGAATGGGCCGTCTGATGAGAGACAGAAGAAGGAAAGCCGCCATGGTCAGTGATATCTGACAGGCGGCTTTTTCTGTTTGATAGAAAGTTTTTACTCCAGATTATGCTTCAGACACTGGTCTTTTTACTACTAACGGTAATTACCACTGTTGCTTTTTCTGATCTAACTTGCAAACATGCAATCCTGACCCCATAGGCTCCCTAACTTGCAAACATGCAATCCTGACCCCATAGGCTCCACTGACCCCATAGGCTCCAGCCCCCGGAATGGACCACTCTCCCGCCTGGGCCGCATCAATCCACCAGACGCGCATCCATGGTTATGTCGGCATTCAGGAGCCGCGAGACCGGACATTCCATCTTAGCGTCGAGGGCCGCGGTTTCGAAAGCCTGACGGCTCGCCCCCGGCACTTTCGCCTCCACGTCGAGGTGAATCTTTGTTATTGTCCAGCCCGCGTCCAGCTTTTCGAGGAAGAGAGCGGCGCTGGTGGAGACGCTCTCGGGCTTCAGTCCGGCGGCGTCCAATTGGGCGGAGAGCGCCATGGAAAAGCAGCCCGCATGTGCCGCTGCAATCAGTTCCTCGGGATTGGTCCCCGCCCCGTTCTCAAACCTGGTGGTGAACGAATAGTGTGTGGCGCTCAGGACCCCGCTTTCCGTCGAAACCGTTCCGTTTCCATTATTGAGGTCTCCTTGCCAGACTGCCATACCTGTGCGTTTCATTGTTCCTCCTCCTTGTGCGACGCTCTCATCCGCGGATCCATCCGGTTGTGAAGGCATCGCCTGCGAGATGAGCTCGTCTATTCACTCTTCCATTTACCGATGATCGTGGGGGATCGCTTCCAGGGTGTTCTTCAATTCGGCGATCCTCTCCTCGAGGGCAGCGATGCCCGCTTCGAGCTTCTGGAGGTCGCTGTAGACGTTCAATAACTGGACCTCTTGCTGAATCGCGCCGATTTGCAGGCCGATTAATTCGTCGATCCGTGCGGTTCCCATGTGAGTCATGCCATTCCTTTCCTTTAACTCGAATGTGTGAAGCCGTTTCACGGGAGCTTCAACAATAATTATAGAAGCACGCCGGATAATATCAATGCGGCGATTTTGTCCCAGCCCTCATTTCAGCCCTGCGGCCCAATCCGTAACAGCAATATTATCCCTCCGAAGTGACTGCAGGATTCGCCGGAACCACTTTTCGACCACCAGTAGGTCTTCCTTTACGAGACCCTCACCCTGGCTGTTTTGTTCTATGAGAACGGTGTGGTGTTCGAGGGTGTCACGCAGCCCCCTGTGCGCTCATGGGGCAGTGATGACGGCGATCCCGCAGTAGGATTGTAAAAAAAAGGGAATGACCCTTAAAGCCATTCCCCATTACATGGTCTATGCAATCAGTGTTAGTGCTAAATATCAGGGTATTGCATTGAAGTCACTTTTGCTCGATTCACAAGAATAAGGGATAAGGGGTCAAGCTTGACAAACGGAGATTCACATTTACACTCCTCGCATGCCACGCAAACCTCGAATTCATTATCCCGGCGCCGTTTATCACGTCATTCTTCGCGGCAATAGCTGCCAGGACGTCTTCTTCGATGCAGGTGACCGCACGCGGTTTTTCCTGCTGCTCCAGGAAAGCGTTGAGCGTTTTGGGTATCGCATCTATTCCTTCTGTCTCATGACGACGCACATCCATCTGGCAATTCAGGTGGGCGATATTCCTCTCTCTCGCATCATGCAGAATATCGGGTTTCGCTACACCCAGTTCATCAATCGCAAGTACCAGCGGACCGGTCATCTGTTTCAGGGGCGATACAAGGCGCTACTGATAGATGCCGACAGCTATCTTCTGGAGTTGATCCGTTACATTCACCTTAATCCCGTCCGGGCCGGAATGGTTAGATTTCCGGATGAGTACCCCTGGTCCAGCCATCCCTGCTACTCCGGGGACTCGCCCAGCCCACCCTGGCTGACCATGGACTGGGCGATGGCACAGTTTGCGCGAACCACTGAAACGGCTACCAGGCGATACAGGGCGTTTATTGCAGACGGATTGGGGGAGGGGCATCGGAAGGAGTTTCACCGGGGTTCTTTCGAAGGTCGGGCCTTGGGAGATGATGCCTTTATTGACCAGGCGCTGCACCATGCCGAAGAGGAAAGAGCTGTCGCTATTAATCTGGACCAGGTTATCGAAAGCGTCTGCTCGGTTTACCAACTAACCACCGCAGAACTGTGTAAGGCGGGAAAAGCCCAGCCGGCTGCCGAAGCGAGGGCACTGGCGGCACTTTTGGTAAGGAATTGCCCAGCACTGTCACTTGTTAGATTGTCAGAGTTTTTAAAGCGTGACCTTTCGGGGCTTAGTCAGGCGGCGCGCCGTATTGAACGGAGAATTGGAACGGATGGCGTGTTGGACAGGAAGTTGGAGGAGGTGTCGGGGAACTTGAGAATCTCCGATTGTCAGGCTTGACCCCTTTTTCCCTTTTTCCCCAACTTTTTTCCCTTTTGAAAGAAACTAGACAAATACGGGTTTCCCTTGTAGTGTCATTTATTAAATACAATTTCATAAGGAGGCTCTACCATGAAAAAACCAGTTCTTCTGGTGCTGTCGATGTTGTTTGTGTTTGCTTCCGTTAGTCTGGCTTTTGCCGCCCAGGGGCCGTCCGGCAAGTTTGACACCAAGGCTGGCGACACAATCTATGTCTGTGGCTGCGGCGAGGGATGCGACTGTGGGGCCCTTGCGAAAAAAGAAGGTACCTGCAGTTGCGGTAAAGCGCTGGTAAAAACCACCGTAAACAAGGTTGAAAAGGGTAAGGTATTCTACACCCTTGACGGCAAGGAACTCTCCGCTTCAATGACAGGCAAATACGCCTGCGGTTGTGGTGGTGGATGCAACTGCGGCACGATCAGCCAGAAGCCGGGCAAGTGCGCATGTGACAAGGACATGGTGAAGGTGAAGCAGTCATCAAAGACAAAAAAATAATAACATGATTGTGGCCCCCGAATACTAGATCAGAATTCGGGGGCCACGCTATACATTTTTCCTTGTCAAATCGTCTTGTCGTCCGAACCCTCACCGGACAAATTTGGAATCCAGTTTTCAGCCTTTTGCATTTTCCGGCGACTCCTTGGCCGCCTGGGTAATTCGATACACCGAAGCCACCCCAATCCCCACCTTCTCAGCAACAGCCACTTTCGTCAAACCATCAGCCAGGAGCTGCAACACATCTCCACTCTTTTCCCTGGCAGTCGGCTTACGGCCTTTAAACTTACCCTGCGCATTCGCGATCCGGATTCCCTACGCCTTGCGCTCCAACATCATCTCCCGCTCAAACTCGGCAACGGCCGCCAGCATCGTCTGCATCAGCTTGCCGGTTGGCGTACTGGTATCAAAGTTGATATTCAAAACCTTGAAGACTACCTTCTTCTCTTTCAACAAGTCGGTAATCTCGTGTGGGTGCATATCAATCTGACTGGTGATTACATTTAGAAGCAAAACAGGAAAGTGGAACGCTGTAAATACAGGTCATTGCGGCCTGTACGAAATCCTTAGCGTACGATTTTTTCCGTTTTCTGTGGTGACCCCAAGAGCGCTGACAGCGGTATTCGTGCGGGAATCCTGTGAACTTTCCCTGATGGATCTGTGGAAAGCAGTGAATCGTGAAATTGCTCCACTGTCCAGAGCTGCCCAGTTGCTCAAAGATCGATGCACAGGCGACGCCCGGTTAAGGACGCTGATCGAGGTGACCAGAAGTGATCTCCTTGAATGTATAAATGACTAATCTGATAATCATAGGTATTCTCTGTATGTTTTTATCACTATGAGCAAGGAAGAAATGTGTTTGGCTCGGTCTATTTGATTTCTGCCGATCAAAGATTCATGTAGTGGTAAAATTATGGAAGAAGAAGCGGATAGAAGTAAATAGGCATGGCAATATCGACAGATAATCATTTGCTAAGTTTCAGATGCTGGAAACCTGGCTCGGCATTTTGGGTAGCAGGGAGGAGCCGTATGTTCAATTTCACTACGACCACATGCGTGTGGCATACCTGGACCGGGGATGCCTGCAGAGCGAATAGAAGTCGGGCGCAGCGACCAGGCTGAAAGTGAGGTATAGATATGAAAAAAATAACTCCACATTTATGGTTCGACAAGGAAGCAAAGGACGCGGCGAGGTTTTATACGTCCATTTTTCCTGATTCCAAAATTACTTCCATGACGACGATCCATGAGGTTCCAACTCCGACGGGAGATTGCGACCTTGTTTCTTTTGAATTAAACGGGCAGCCTTTTATGGCCATCAACGCGGGGCCATTGTTCAAGTTCAATCCATCACTATCGTTTATGGTGCATTTCGATCCGTTGAGAGACAGCAATGCGAGAGAAAATCTTGATGTGCTATGGGGGGAACTCGCCCAAGGCGGCACGGCGCTCATGCCGCTCGACAAGTACCCGTTCAGCGAGCGCTATGGCTGGATACAAGATAAATACGGGCTATCGTGGCAACTGATCCTGTCTGATCCTGAAGGCGAGGAACGGCCCGCAATCGTTCCGTCGCTGCTGTTTGTGGGGGCAGTTGCCGGCCGTGCGGAAGAAGCGGTCAATTTCTATCTGTCGGTGTTCGAGAATTCAAAGCGGGGTGTCGTCGCCCGCTATGGTAAAGGCCGGGAACCGGACCAGGAAGGCACCATCATGTATTCCGATTTCATGCTCGAGGGGCAGTGGTTTGCTGCCATGGACAGCGCCTGGGAACATGAGTTCGCTTTCAATGAAGCCATCTCTCTTTTAATCCCCTGTGAGACGCAGGAGGAAGTTGATTATTACTGGGAGAAGCTCTCTGCCGATCCGGAGGCCGAGCAGTGCGGATGGCTTAAAGACACGTACGGTCTTTCATGGCAAGTCTGGCCGACCGCACTGGGCGAAATGATGACGAAGGGTACAGCCGGGCAAATCGCGCGGGTGACCAAGGCCTTTCTCGCGATGAAGAAATTCGACATCGCAACTCTCAATCTAGCCTACAAAGGAGGAGCTGATTAGCGTCAATCTTCCGCCCGTTCCCGAAACCGTCATTCCCGAGGCGATTCTGATCGGGAATCCAGCTTCTAATTTTCTAAAATTATGGATCCCCGATACAGGCACTCGGGGATGACAATCTTGATAGCGGAAGATTGACGCTAATCAGGAGGGAGAATAACATGAGAAAACTCATTGTTCTTTCATTCATAACCCTGGACGGCGTAATGCAGGCTCCAGGCGGGCCTGATGAAGATTCCAGCGGCGAGTTTAAACATGGCGGCTGGGTTGCCGGTTACTTCGATGATTCCCTCGGCAATGTGATGGTCCGGCAAATGAGCAGGCCGTTTGATTTGTTGCTCGGCAGAAAAACGTACGAGATATTCGCTGCCTACTGGCCGTACGTGAAGACCAATGACGATCCGATTGCAGCCGGACTTAATAATGCAAAAAAATACGTAGCTTCGAAGACGCTGAGAAACCCCGACTGGAGCAATTCCGAGATCATCAAGGGAGATGTCCCGACGGAAGTGAGAAATGTGGCTGATGCTATATCAAAGCCATAAAAGTCTGTTTCCTAATTCAATTGATGATTCTGGGATATACTTATTGCGAATTCTATTAATACCTTTATGGGCGTGGGGGGATGGTCATGTTGGTGACAGTCATAACTAAAGAGGACTTGGAGAGGTACAAAAAAATGTTGCAGGAAGTGAGGGAGTTTGGCGAGGTTCACCACTGCAATGATCCACGCAGCGAGGATGACAAGACTGCCTGCACGGCGGAGTACGCGCTTTTCAGGCCAAAGCTGGAGGCGTTCTGGGTTGAGATGGCCAGTAAGTACGGCTTCGATAATCGGCAACCGCTGAGCCTCGACACGAGTACCGGAGAGATAAGGATCGTTCCCATGTCCCCAAAGACGTATTGAGGAAGGAATTGAGAATAATTCCGCAACTCTGGAGAGCGGGCATCATTTTATTCAACCTGCGCCGGCTCAAGTTGACCGTGCGAGACTGACTTCTAGGAAAAACCCTTGAAGATGCTCTTCAGACAATCCTCCAGAAATACCCGCAGATAATACCCGGTAAACAGATAGACCCCACCAGTGATGACCCTCCTCGTTATCAAGAATAGTTTGATTGGAAGTTGACCGGATTTGATTCATAATGCTTCAGTATTATGTGAATTTATACGTAAGGAGTGGAAATGGAATCCCTTGAAAACAGCACTTTTGAAGCAACGATTGCGAGAAGCGATGCGCTGGAAAAAGAGATACAGGCTAATCCTCAAAACTTCCGTGTGCTTACGGGCGATCGTCCTACGGGCAGATTGCATATCGGTCATTTGTTCGGCTCCTTACTAAACCGTGCACGTCTGAGTAGCCTGGGTGTTAGCACCTTCATTGTCATTGCTGACTACCAGGTTTTGACTGATCGTGACAGCTTCGGATCTATTTCAGAGAATACCTTGCAATTGGTCATTGATTACATTGCCTCCGGGATGGACCCGGAGGATAAAAGCAATGTTATTTTCCCTCATAGCCATGTGCCGGAACTTAACCAGCTTTTGCTTCCATTTTTAACTCTGGTCTCAAATGCAGAGCTGAACAGAAATCCAACGGTGAAGGAAGAAATACAAGCTTCAGGGCTAAAAAGAATCAATGCCGGCATGTATATCTATCCGGTTCATCAGGCTGCGGATATATTATTTTGCAAAGCTAATGTTGTGCCGGTCGGAAAGGATCAATTACCACATCTTGAATTAACGAGAATAATTGCCCGTCGCTTCAATGAAAAATTTGCTGCAAACCGGGAAGTATTTCCAGAACCTCAACCTCTGTTAAGTAAAGCGCCGTTGATATTAGGGCTTGATGGGTCTCAGAAAATGAGCAAAAGCCGCGGCAATGCAATAATGCTTAGTGCAAGTGAAGATGAAACTGCCCGCTTGATAAAAAAGGCAAAGACTGATAGTGAGCGAAAAATTACCTATAATCCTATCAATCGGCCAGAAGTGTCTAATTTGTTACTTCTGCTTTCCCTTTGTACAGGGAGAAAGCCTGAGATCATTGCGGATGAGATTGGCGATGCTGGTTCCGGGAAACTGAAAAGTACCCTTATTGAATCCTTGAATGAATATTTGCGACCACTACGAGCAAAGAGGAAAGAACTTGAAGGGGATTTGGAATTTATCAGAAATGTTCTTAGGAGAGGGATATCAAACGCTCGACATGTTGCAAGCCAGACTCTCGATGAAGTAAGAGAGGTAATGAACATGAAAATATGAAAATGCTATTTACATGGTTGGTATTGGCGCCATGCAGTAATCCTCAGATTTTGTGAAAAATGCATAGCTGAACACACGATAAAACCGGGACACCCTGGATAAGAAATGCCAGAGATGTCCCGGTTTTTCTACTAAAGAAACCAATTGTGATTCTAGGGCGAGAACGCGACCGAAAGGCCTCTCGTGTACCATCAAGCGGATGTCTCCTCCCACTTGATCGCTTCGACCGGGCAGACATCATCACACGCTCCGCAATCAACGCAGGTGTCTAAGTCAATTACAAATAAAGGATCTCCCTCACTGATGGCGCTGACCGGGCAAACCGGTTCGCAGGCACCGCAGGCAACGCAGTCGTCGGTAATAAAATGAGTACCCATGATTTTCTCCTTTTTGTGTATTTGAGATCTTGTGCCACTAATTCTACCACCGTTTCAGATTATTGTTATCCCTGGGACATACTTGCCCAGGGCAATAGGGGACGTTGGTAGGTTATGAAGGTTATTTTGATGTGAACTGGAGGAAAAAGATAAATAGGGACATCCATGATAAGTAGAGTCAAGGGGTAGCTTCTAGTCGTAAGTGCACCACATGAGGTGACAGCAGGACCTGATAGGGTTTTCTGGTAGTGTGAGAAGCACGACCAACTCACCTCAGAAAGGAGCTCACCATGTCCTACACCCCTCTTACCGAAAAAGATCGCTATGTCATCAGACATCTGAAGTTAGTAAAATTTTGTTTGCGCGAAATTGCCGTCGCCTTGGCCGTTACCACACAAGCATTTCACGTGAACCCCCGCATCTGATTCATTCGTCAGAGAAACCCTTTCTCCTTCATCCATTCGTCGTCGAAAATTTTGCTCATGTAGTTGCGACCCGAATCAGGAAGAATAACCACCACAACCTGGTCTTCGGAAAGCTTCTCGCATGCCTTCAGGGCGGCCCAGACTGCCGAGCCGCCGGAGCCTCCGGCCATGATTCCCTCTTCCCGGCAGTCTGCTCTCAAATCTCGGGTCCCGTGGTCCGGTAATGGGATAAAGAGGAACACTCCCCATTTAAAGTGGTCAATGGGGTCAGGTTAGACTTGTTGACATTTGACATATAAATCACCCCTGGCAAGAAAACCACTCATCCACTATCCCGACGCAGTCTACCATGTCATTCTTCGTGTCAACGTAGGAGATCCGTTCTTCATTGAAGGAGCTTGGTACTTTGCCCGGGACAGCTCAATACGTACTCGGATACAATCTGCTTGGTTACGACTTTCCCATCCTCAAATCACAAGCTCCGAATCTCGAACTTTTAAGAAACCCGTCATCGTCACCCTGTCTCTCTTTCATGGCTTTTCCCGCGAGGAGAAACTGGATACAGAGGCGAGTCGTTCCAAAGCGGTTTGCCAGGGTTCTATCCGCAAAGTGTCTTCTTCACTGGCCGGCTGCCGCTTTCGGTCCCAAAAAATACCAGAGAATCAGGCCGATGACCGGCAGCAGGAAAATGATCAGTACCCAGATCAGCTTGATCCCTGTGGTCGCAGGGCTCTGCAGGGTTTTGACGATAGCCCAGAGATCGGCAATAAATATAACGAGTCCTAAGACTGCTTCCATGATCGCATCCTTTCCGGAGCGCCCGTCCAACCGTGCCTGGGAGCCAATCGTATCCACGGCCGCTGGCTGCTGCCTTTTTCTGCCTAGATTTTGACGGTAATTGCGCCCTTGGAGCGAGAGCGATGCCTTCGTCATCAGAGTCGGTACCTGGGGACAGAACGGCTTGGCTCCGGTTGCGATCAGGAGCTGATCATAGGCTTCCTAGCGCCGCACCTTGGATGCGACGCTCATTCTCACCGCCTCCCCACTGAGGACCACCACTTTCTTTTTCGGCATTGACGCTCCCCCAAATTTTCTGAGCGCCATTCCCACGCCAGTGCCTCGGTTGCGGAACTATTTGAATTGATCCATTGCCTTGCCGAGCGCCCCTTTCAGCTCTTCAGTCGCAGACTCCAGTCCTGTCTTCAGATCCTTCCAGGCCTCGCCGCCGGACTGCTTTAGTTGATCCAGTTTATTGGCGATGGAGTCCTGCTTCTGACGCAGGGACTGAATCTGCTGCTTGAGTTCGAGCTTCGATTCGGCCTTGACCTGATCAGCTCTGGCCTCCATAACATCGATCTGGGCTTTCAATTCTTTGAGATTAGCTTTAAATTTTTCCCGATAGAGACCCTTGTCTTCCATGAGAGAACTCCTTTTTTCTGGTCGAAAACCCTCAGATTTCAGTGACTAGCTTAACAACCACCCGGTTGTTGTCAAGAAAGGTGTCGTATTTTTTATGCTGCTTTTTTTGTTCGCGAGTCCGTCTGGCCATGGCTTGATTTTATCGTATTTAGGGCAACAATCTCGGGCCAATTCCAAAGCTAAAACGCTTCATCCTGATGGCGTGATTGAATGTCTTGCCCAGTTTGCTCTGAGGACAAGATATTCTTCACCTACCTTGCCGGCCCTTTCTGTAATCAATAGGGGGCGCGTCCAGAACGGTATGCTTCCTAGTGTGCAGGACGTGGCACCCACCGTAACTTATTTCATATTTCCACTAGGCTACCGCTTTGATCAGTAAAATACATTTATTGATTACCGACAAAGTTTCAATGATTTATAACCTGTTTCGCCCGTTGACAGTCAACAGTTCTCAATTATGATTTAGTTATATTCGGATTGTCCGAGCAAGGGAAAACGACACAGTATATCTTTTCGACATGCGTATCGAGCAAACCACGTGGAGATTCACGGGTTCGGTGACAGGAGCGAGATGACAATTAATTTCCCGAGTGAGGCAAAGGTTCCCGATACGCAACCAAAGGATATGCAGAAAGGAAAGGCAATGGCAAGAATACCATGGGTAGATGAGGAAGAGTGCATCGGTTGCGGTCTTTGTGTCGATAACGTACCTGGTGTGTTTCGCATGGCGGAAAACCAGAAGGCTGAATGCTATGATCCTGACGGCGCAACGGAAGAAGAAATTCAGTCCGGAGCGGTCGACGTATGTCCGGTCGATTGCATTCATTGGAAGGAATAACAATTAATAGGAGCTACCAAATGGAAAAATATCAGTGCAGATGCCAGTATGTCTATGACCCGGAGAATGGGGATCCTTCACAGGGAATTCCACCAGGCACACCATTTGAAAAACTACCTGACAATTGGGTATGTCCCTTGTGTGGACTGGAAAAGAAATTCTTTGTCAAGGAGGAGGGGACGCCCACATCGGAAACAGGGCACCCCACCATTAAGATCAAGGTAAAATGCTTCAGTACGCTGAGAAATGCCGAAACATGCGACTTCAAGGACGGAACGGAGCATGAGTTGTTCGAAGGCTCCAATGTGCATGACCTGGTCGAGAAACTGGAAATCCCCCTCGAAGCAATTATGATTGTCTTTGTCAACCACAAGGAAGTAGATTTTCAGACCGTCCTCCGAAACGGGGACCAGGTAGCTCTGTCTCCGAAGACCGGGGCTATGTAAACTTGCAGTGAAAAACTTTCTCGGCAAAAGAGCCAGATAGAATCTTACTGGAAAGGAGGTGAATCGGATGACAGGATTGAGTGAAATCAAGAGTGAGCAGAATGTTTTAAAGGCATTCCAGAGTGAATCAAGATTGAGGGAAGCCTTTAAATCTTTTGCGGAAATCGCTGAAAAGGAAGGAAGAACCCTGACTGCAAAGCTGTTTCATGCAACGGCGGCATCGGAAGACATTATTGCCCATATGTTGTTGCGATCCCTGCATGAAATTGGGCATGCTTCTGTCGAACTTTTTTCGGCCGGAATGTTTGACACCAGGATAGTAAAAGAGACTAGCAAGGAGAACCTTAAGGTCGCGCTCGAAGAAACTCGGGCAGTTATGGAAATGTACCCACAGATGATCAAGGATGCAGAAAAGGACGGCATTATATGGGACCTTGCTAAGGAGTTCTTTGGTTATGCGGATGCGGTGCAGAAGGTTCATATCAAACTATTTGAAAAGGAACTGGAAAACTTCGACGCGAAAACCGAGAAAGACTACTATGTGTGCGAGTCTTGCGGCAATACTGTCGAGAGTAAACCAAGCGGGACCTGCCAGGTCTGCGAATCGAGCAAAAGTGCCTTCAAGGCAATTCACTGATATTTAGATCGAACACTGAAATTGCATAGACGATCTGATGGGGAATGGCTTTGAGGGTCATTCCCTTTTGTTTTTTACAATCCTTCTATGGGGCCGCCGGTGAACTGTTCCGGTTCGAGAATACCTGGTTTTTCCGGTGCTATATTTTCAGTGTACAACGTATGGATGTCCTGATGAATATGGGACAAAGGAAACGTCGGGATATTTGCAAGGCTGAAAAAGCGGCTTCCAAATATGGGCTGAACCGACTTTTTTGAGGTTTTTTGTTTTGGGATATCAAGATACAGAAACTGGCTTCAGATCCAATGCTTCGGATACTGACGATGGTGGACGACATTATTGGTAAAAAGAGCAACTACCAGGAGAATAAGGGCACCAGCCAGGACGGGTATGAGGACAAAGGCGAAACCTGCGTGCCCCTGCACTCCGATCAAAGCAGTCGCACCGCCCGGTGGGTGAGTGGTATGGGTTAAGTGCATCAGGAAAATCGCAACTCCCACCCCCAAGGCTATGGTAATGGATTTGAACCAAACAGGTACACGATGACGACTGCAGCAGCAGCCGAAACCAGATGCCCTCCAACAAGATTTCTCGGCTGGGCCAGCGGTGATTCGTTGGCACCAAAGAGAAGGACAGCAGAAGCCCCGAAAGAACCTATCAGCAGAGGAAACCCGGCTATATTGGTAACTCCGAAAATGTCAAGGATTGACAACGTACTGCTGAATAACCCTCATGTTGCGTATTTGAGTGATATTGGGGCATGTGTACCCTTCAGCTTCCCCTTCATTTTCCCCGGCATACGGGCAAGTCTTTTTTTCATGTAGCCAACCTCCCAACCGTGAATATTCTCTGCAGGTCCGTAAAAAAATATTTCCGTAATTTGACGCAAGTTGTTCTGGTAGACGATACGCCATTACTGCTTCCTATATCTTGATGCAGATCAATAGTTACGATTAAGTATCTATTAGAATTCAGCCGAAACTCGGCACCAGCAAATGCTTCAAGGTGGTACTTTACATAATTTGACTCCAGTCAATGCTTTGATGAGTAACAAGACATATTCTGGCATCACACAAGAAATCCCGGACAGTTCTTCGGTCACCTGCTGCCGGAAAGCATAAATACACGATAAAAGCAACAGCAGGAGGCCGCTGCTGAAATAAACAACGTAGCGGTCAGAATTTTCTGAAATTTGTCTACAGCACGCAAATGGGGGTGACACATGAAAAAAATAGTCATTGTAGGGATGGGATTCGGAGGCCTTCGAGCAGCCCGCGCCCTTGCCGGGAAAGATGTGGAGGTCCTTGTTGTCGATCGTCGTAACTTCCATCTGTTCCAGCCACTCCTCTATCAGGTAGCAACGGCATTCCTTGAACAGGAGCACATCGCGTATCCTTCACGAGCAATTCTGCGCAAGTTGAAAGGGGTCAACTTCCTGCTTGGAGATGTTACCGGCATCGACATGCACAATAAGGTGGTCCAACTCGCAGATGGTGATTTATCCTACGACTATCTAGTCTTAGCGGCTGGAAGTGTTACCCATTACTTTGGCATGAAGAGTATCGAAGAGCAGTCATTCGACCTGAAATCCCTGGACAAAACAGTCCGCCTGCGCACTCACATTCTGGAGAACTTCGAACGTGCCTCCCGTGAACCTGATTCCGCGAAACGTCATGCCCTTCTTACTTTTGTCGTGGTAGGTGGTGGACCGGCAGGTGTGGAATTCGCCGGTTCACTTCAGGAACTGATCCGGTACGAACTAGTTAAGGACTACCCCAGCCTCGACATTTCTGAAACCAAGATTGTTCTCTTAGAGGCACGCGGAACTATCCTTCCTTTCCTGCCGGAAAAGCAGCGAAACTACGCACTGCAGAAACTGAGCGAAATGGGGGTGACTGTCAATCTTAATACTCAGGTAAGCGGTGCCGAAACCGGTAAGGTTCTGTTGGCAAATGGTTCTCACATCCCTGCCCACACCATTCTCTGGTCGGCCGGAGTCCAAGCGGCTCCCCTGGCAGCCAAGATCGACAGTGAAAAGGGCGCGGCCGGCCGTATACAGGTGCAGCCTGACCTTAGCCTGCCGAATCATTCTGAAGTGTTTGTGGTTGGTGATCTTGCCTATCTGGAGCAGGATGGAACCCCTCTGCCGATGGTTGCCCAGGTTGCCATGCAGGGTGGAACCTATGTGGGCAAGGCCATTCGAAAGAAGATCAAGGGGCTGTCCGTGGCTCCGTTCAGGTACTTCGACAAGGGAAACATGGCGATTATCGGTCGAAACACCGCAGCGGTAAACGCTTTCGGCCTCTTCAAATTTACCGGTTATTTTGCCTGGGTCGCATGGCTTGCCCTCCACATCTACTACCTGGAAGGTTTCCGTAACCGGGTCATGGTCGGCATCAACTGGGTCTGCAACTACTTTTTCCGATCCCAGCATATTCGTGTCATTTCAAATCCGACCGCAGCAAAAGAAGAGCCCGGACTCCCTAAATCGAAAATCGTTACTACCGTCCCTCCTGGTTGAAAGGAAAACCGTGATCGAAGAGAAAAATAAGAGGCCTCGCAGTTTCCAAGCTGCGAGGCCTCTTATTTTTCTCTTGGAATAGCACATCTCTCCTCAATGGCTGAGAACCGGAACGAGAGGTATGAGATTTTGATAATCGACGTAAGTAAGGGAGCTCTGCCAGGTATCAGTCACCATTCCAGCGCCGATCCCAACAGCAAAAAGAAATAATGCGACAAGAGGAAATAGCCAAACAGGCGTGGGGTTCCTCAATAAGGAAAGTCCCATTGTCAGAACCCCTTTTTCCGGGCAGACCGACGTACAGCTGAGACAGCCGTTGCACTCGGGAGAACGAACCGTTTGAAGTTCATGTACCGGCAAGCGGGCAGGGCAGGCAGCCGAACATGATCGACAGTCGGTACAGTGGGAGACATCACGCTTTATTTTAAAGGGGCTTAAAATGCTCACTAGTCCGAGAAGAGCTCCATAGGGGCAGAGATAGCGGCACCAGAAACCCTCAAAGAGGATCGACAGGGTAGCGAGACTTGCCAGGACAACCATCGTCACGCTCGACATCCGGGTGAAGAAATGCAGCATCTTGACATCACTCATCGCCCGAGTAAGGTGTGTCCAGAAAAGTCGCCAAAGCTTGGATTGGCATGTCAACCAGGATTAACTTCACGAAAAAGAAGAAGAGAAGGTACTTTATTCCCCGGAGAAGAACGTCCAACGGACGCCAGATGATAAAATTCCTTCCCAATAATCGTCGCCCCAGCGTCCCGGCCGCCTCTGAAAGGGTTCCAACCGGGCAGAGCCAGGAGCAGAAAGATTTTTTGGTCAGAAGACTCATTGCAATGATGGAAAGAAAGATGACCGTGGCTGCCGGGTGTAGCGGATTGATCACCCCTGTCAATAGCCAGTACTTGAGACTTGCCAGGGCGCCGATAGGAAGAAACCCGTCTACGCTTGGAGGACGACTGAATAGTGAAGTCGCGCCGCCGGTTTCGAAATGCCGAACAAACATTCCGAAGCGAATGCCGATGAAGACAACCCAGCCTAAAAAGCCCCATTGAATCATGGAGCGGAAATTTGCGATATTTGCGGGAATGTTCTTTTCATTCATAAAACTTAATCTCCGAGTACACCAGAAGGTCGGGCCGAAGGCTGAAGGGAACAAATTTTTACCTTCAACCTCCGATCCTATACCTTAACCCTCGATCCTTACTCCTGCTTTCCTACATTTTTCGCCATCGGATCCTTGATCTCATGCTCGGGTTTAAACATCAGCTTCTTTGAACCACGATTGTTGACATATTTGGCCAACTCAAGATCGACCTTGACTGGCACTGCGACTCCCGCCGTTGCCAAGGCCTGCCTGAGCAGTCCTTCCGCTTTTCCTGCGAAACTGCTTGCATCGCCCAGTACCCGCAAGGCCTCGGTCGGATTATGGAAACCAGCAGAGTTCTCTGCCCCGATGAATACAATCCGATAAAATGCATCTTCGTAATCACTTTTCGCCTGGTTGTAGAGGGTTTCGTCAATCTTTTTACCCTCTGCCCTGGACCGGTTTGCCAGTTCGAAAAGTTTGGCTACCGTTGCAGTCGTAGTTCCCGACCTGATAAAGAGCGACATAGTCCGGTCCTGGATATCATAGACCTGTTTCCGGAGTAATTCAGGACTCTCGGCATGACACTGCTGGCAGGCCCGCAGATCATTCTTGAGGGGACTCATGATCCGGTGATCGGATACTTTTTTCGACCCCACCTTAGTATAGGGCATATGACAATCGGTACAGGCTACGCCGGCATTCCAGTGGACGCTGTTATTTGAAAACAGTTCAAACTCCGGATGCCTGATAAATGCCATTTTGAAACCGGTAACGCTCTGTTTCCATTCCAGTGTTGCCGGATTTTTCCTCAATTCAGCGATGATATCTTCAATGGTAATGTGCCCCCATTTGCTCCCGGCCCATGGGAATACCACATCCGCGGATTTCATGTCAGGGTCTTTGATAACGCTGTAAGTAACATGGCACTGGGCACAGACCATGGAGCGCATATCCTGGCTCGACTGTTTCGACGGATCACCGCCCATCGCCTTGAAGGCCTTGCCAAGGGTGAAATCGCGGGAGATTTTGAGCGACATATCCTTGTTGTCATGGCAGTCGATACAAGCCACCCCAAGGGTCTGGTGTTCCTTCGGTATCTGGCCTAGGACCTCATGGTAGGGTTTTGCGAAATAATCCTTGCCCATCTTTTTCTGGAGAACCGGCGCATAGGGGGTCTTGCAGGTGAGACAGGAACCGCCGGACTTGATTCGTGCCGGGTCCACCTCCAATTGGTCATTTACCATGTTCAGGTGGCCACGGGGTTCACGGTACTCGACACCGAACCCCCAGCCATTGTACAGGAGCGCCAGAAAGGGGTATTCATCCAGTTTGTCTCGGCGTTCTTCGCCCACGTCGTAGCCATGCTTGTACTTGCTCTTTCCTGCCGGGGTCGGCTCGCCGGTTTTCTTCCACAGGTCATATTCAACCGGGTAGGCCTTTCCCCACTGGGCTGGATCAACAGTTCCATCCGCAATTTCCACCGGTTTCACCATCTCCGCCTTTTTTGGCGAACAGCCGGACAATACGGCAAGAGTGATAACAAACGTCAAAGTACAGCAGAGTTTTACCATCTTCTTTACCATAATTTTTTCCTCTCTTTCAACAGGGTATCAACGTATAGCAATGGTTCCGGTCAAACGATGCCGTAATTGCCGATGACAGCCCCAGCACTTTCGGGACTGGTCCATTCGGGCGACCTCCTCCGCGTGGCACTTGATGCAATTGGCCTGTACGACTTCTTCACCGTGGTTGGACAAGATGATCCTTTCAGGAACATGTCCCGAATGAAAAAAGATCACATCCTTCATCCCATCAATGGATTTCCAGATATAATGGGAAACTGGATTGCCGTTGGGAAGATGACAGTCGACACAACGTATGCGTCGGTGCGCTCCCGAGTTTTTCCAGGCGGCATGCTGATCCTCCATGACATGGCAACTGGCACAGAAATCCGGAGATTCCGATTTGGCGAGGAGCTTCGGAGGCCCGAGTAGAACAAACACCAGCAAGGATCCTCCAACGACCAGTGAAACAAATAAAGTTAAAACTAAGCCTTTTGAAATCCCAAATCGCATATTTTCATCCATTTCTGCCTTTCCGGCTGTAACACTGCTGTGAAATTGTCCGAAGCTCTTTGACTGCTACTCTAAATAAAGTTGTTCTAATCGTGACAGGTTTGACGGTAGCACGGGAAAGCCGAAATCGTTTTGACACATGTCAAACAATGAGATATTGCCGCTGCAAGGGAATGACTTGAGTTGAATGGGTTGTGGAAGGCAAAGGAAACGTACTGCTGTCGTATTACATGCCCGAGATGGGGAGGGGGATTGAAAATTTAAACCTAGAGGTTTTTCAATCGAGATAAGAAAATTTTGCCGGCAAATTAAATAAGGAGGGATACCTTGCCGTTGTGTTTCATGTTTCGCTTATCTTCCTTTCCAGCTGCTTCTCAAGGAAGGACTTAAGTGCAACGGCATTATTCTGCTCAAGGTTGTGGGTGCTGAAGAGAAGGGTTATGGTACTGCGCTTTACCGCATTGAAAATCGGGCGCCAGGACTCGGGGTTTTTTTCCAGTTCAATACTGTAGCGGCGACGGAACTCGTCCCACTTGGCAGGGTCGTGCGCAAACCAGCGTCGCAGAGCATCACTTGGCGCCACATCCCTTATCCACTCGTCCATATGCAGATTTTCTTTTTTCATGCCTCTTGGCCAAAGCCGATCGACAAGGATGCGGATGCCGTCATCAGGGTCAGGTGGATCGTAGATACGTTTAAGCTGAATCATGCTTGTCTCCGAACTACTTGGAGCTCTCTCTCATGGATCGCCAGGCCAGGAAAGCCGCAATCAGCATGGGGAAAGCGCCCAGACATATGAAAATGAAATCCGCAGGCAGGCGCAGCCACTCAAGTATCCTGATGGAGTGCAGAAACTCCGGTCCTCTGGCATGCCAGTAGCCGTTGTTCAGGACATCCACAAACTGCAGTACTCCCCCGGGAAAGAGACTTGTCACAACCATCAGGCCAAGTCCCACATTCAATCCCCAGAATGAAATCCGGATATATTTCTCTGATTTTAACCTTTGCTCGTTACGAGCGGCTCAGTAATAGAATCAAAAATAATGAATCAACCCCCACGCCTTTGTACGGAGTGGGGGCTAGAAAACGTAAAAGTATCACAGATTACTACATGAGCAGGTCTTCGTAGAAAGCTCCAAATTTATTTTCAGGATGCCGAATATGGATTTCAACCATCCAGATGTTGGGCGAGGGGTGAAAGGATATCTCAGATAACGGGCCTTCATAGTGATCACCACTTGGATAATCGCCCAAACGATGTCCACCCAAATCGAGATTCAACACCCAACCCTTGTCTTTTGCTAGCTGTTGGGCAAAATCATACAGCTCAATACCGGTCGCCTTTTCTGTTTTCCACTTTTTTTCAACGGCCTCAAAAATCTGTTTCGCATCGAGCCCGCAACGCTTCAGTTCCGGATTGTTGCCGGTTACAAAGGTGTCGCCTGCGTCTCCTTCATACCCATCCCAGACCGGACCAACGTCAATAAAGAAGATATCATCTTCCCCTAAACGGATTCCCGGAACAGAATCAGCTCCAAAGGTAATTGTGGTATTGCTGCCAAAGCGAATATAGGGTTTGTGGAAAGCTTTTGTGGCACCCATTTCCTGCAGAGTTCCGGCTACCAATTTGTTAGCCTCCTCTTCCAGCATTCCGACCTTGACCTGACTGGCGATCCGGTTTACCGCCTGTTGTGCCTTTGCTCTGGTTGCAAGCATTTTGTCGATGGAAAAGTCTGCTTTCGTTTGCTCCACTGCGGTCGCATCTTTAATCGTCATGAGGTAAGCTCCTTTTTTCCATAGTTTTGGTTTTGTACTGACGCCACTGTCACAGCGTCCAGATTGTCGGGAGTTATTGTCAAATCTATTGTTTTACTTCATCTTCTACCATAGCTACTTATGGTACTTACACTAGTCTGCAGAAAGGCCTGAACCGCCAATTCAGCAGAATATGTTTTCGTACCTTATTTGCTAAAGCTGATCAAATACATCGAGATTTATTTCACCTGCTTACCAAACTCCTGGCCGAAGGCTACACAATTAGCAAGGCTCCGTTCATCAGGGTTCCATAACTCCTTCAATCCTCCATCAATAATCTTGAACCCTCCTGTCTGCAACCTCTCCGTAATCATAGCAACCGATTCTCCGCTCCAGCCATATGCCCCAAATGCAGCGGCTTTCTTGTTCTTGAAGCCAAGACCCCGTATTTCTTCGAGAATGCCAGCTATCGCGGAGAGAACGCCTTTGTTGATTGTCGGAGAACCAACCATGATCGCCTTTGATTTAAAAACTTCCGAGATAATGTCATTTTTATCCGAACGGGCGGCATTATAAATCTTGACCGTAACGTCTTTATCTTCCGCAGAGATCCCATGTGCAATCGCCTCAGCCATTTTCCTTGTTCCATCCCACATTGTATCGTAGATAATTGTGATCTGGTTTTCCTGGTAGTCTGAAGCCCATTCTACGTATTTGGTAACAATCTGGAGTGGATTGTCGCGCCAGATGATGCCATGGCTGGTGCAAATCATCTCAAGAGGGACGTTCAGGCTGACGAATTCTTTGATCTTCCGATCAACAAATGCGCTGAAAGGCGTCAGGATGTTAGCATAGTACTTGATGCATTCCTGAAACAGTTCAGTCTGATCAACCAGGTCATTGAATAGATGTTCTGTCGCATAATGCTGTCCGAATGCATCACTGCTGAACAGGACATTTTCTTCGGTTAAATAGCAGAACATGCTGTCCGGCCAATGAAGCATCGGCGCTTCGATGAAAATCAAATCCTTTGAGCCGATATTCAGTCGGTCACCGGTCTTTACCGTTCTGAAATTCCAATCCTGATGGTAATGCCCCTTCAGCGACTTTACGGCATTGGCAGTACAGTAGATTGGAGTGTCAGGAATCAGGCGCATGAGTTCCGGCAAGGCACCACTGTGGTCACTTTCAGCATGATTTACGATTATGTAATCTATTGTAGTCAGATCTATTTCTTTTTGAAGATTGTCTACAAATTCCTTGGCAAATGGCGTCCAGACTGTCTCTATAAGCACCGTTTTTTCATCGCGAACCAGATAGGAATTGTAGGTAGATCCCCTGTGAGTTGAATATTCTTCCCCGTGAAACTTTCGGATTTCCCAATCGACCTTTCCTACCCACCAGATATTATTTTTGACAAGAATACCCATTAAATTGTCCCTTTGTTCATGTATATGTCTTTTGTTTACCAACCGGCTAACGAGTAAATTTCAGTTACAATAATCCCCTTCCGTATTCGGAAGGGGATTGTCTCCAGAGATTAATCAAGAGGCAGGTTTTTATTCACAAGAACCCTTACTTGTACGGAATAAACCTGGAGCGATCTGCTCCGCAGGGTGGACATGTTTTCGGTGGCTCAGGGCCATCGTGAATGTATCCGCAGACAAGGCACTGCCATCTCTTGGTTTTTGTCATGGGAAAATCTCCTTTCTACTTACAAATGATCACGGAATGCTAGTCGTGAGCAAAAACCATCTTCTGGGCTTCCACGCCATCAAAACCATTAAGAAGATTGGCCAACTCCTCATACTTGGCAGGATCCCCGACCATTTCCAGCAGAATGAGCCCGGATCCGGCACAAAAGTCATCCTGAGACCTCATGAAGTCCGATGCGTGTTTTAATATTGCAGCCAAATGAAGTCAGTATTTTCTGAACTTCCTGTGCATTCTTTACTCTGTCCTGTAGATGAATCCCCAAAACAACATGTGGATTTGCTTGCATTTTTACGCCCCTTTACGAAATGAATTTATTGAGGGATATTTCCGTACAACCTATCCCAGGATGGCCTTAAGGTCCTGCCTCCGGGGTGGTGATTGGGGCCAGGTTGAAGTTCTCCACCAGGAAGTTGAGGACGTTCGGGGTAACGAAGGCCGGAAGTGACGGCCCGATCTTGATATTTTTGATTCCCAGGTGGAGGAGCGTCAAGAGGATGACCACCGCTTTCTGCTCGTACCAGGAAAGAATCATGGACAAGCGGCAGATCGTTCACGCCGCACTCGAAGGCGCCCGCCAGGGCAACCGCAATCTGGATCGCCGAGTAGGCGTCATTGCACTGGCCCACGTCCAGGAGCCGCGGAATGCCGCCGATGTCGCCGAAGTCCAGCTTGTTGAAGCGGTACTTGCCGCAGGCCAGGGTCAGGATTACGCAATCCTTGGGTACCTTCTCGGCAAACTCGGTGTAGTAGTTGCGGCCCGGCTTGGCGCCGTCGCAGCCGCCGATCAGGAAGAAGTGCTTGACCGCACCACCCTTGACCGCCTCGATGACCTTGTCGGCCACGCCGAGTACCGCGTTGTGCCCGAAGCCCACCAGGATCTCCTTGCCCGGAGCGTCAGCAAAGCCGGGGAGAGACAGCGCCTTTTCGATTACCGGAGAGAAGTCCCAGCCTTCAATATGCTGGATGCCGGGCCAGGCCACCAGACCCCAGGTGAAAGGCGGCCGGTGTAGGAGTCGGCAGGCTTCTGGATGCAGTTGGTGTTGAAGATGATCGCGCCGGGGAATTCGGGGAATTCCTTGTGCTGGTCCTGCCAGGCGCCGCCGAAGTTGCCCACCAGGTGGGGGTACTTCTTGAGGCCGGGATAGCCGTGGGCCGGAAGCATCTCGCCGTGGGTGTAGATGTTGATCCCTTTGCCTTCGGTCTGCTTGAGGAGTTCTTCCAGCATCAGCAGATCGTGACCGGAAACCAGGATCGCCTTGCCGGCCTTGGTGCCCAGCTGTACCTTGGTCGGTACCGGGTGGCCGTAGCGCTCCACGTGCCCTTCGTTCAAAAGGCCCATGACGGTGAGGTTGTGCTTGCCGCACTCCATGGAGAGGCCGACGTAGTCCATGAGCCCAAGGGTCGGGTCGGCGGTGGCGGCCAGGGCCTTGTGGAAGAAGGCGTAGACCTCGTCATTGTGCTTGCCGAGGATCTGGCAATGGTCGGCATACGCTGCCATGCCCTTGAGGCCGTAGATCAGAATCTCGATGGCGGAGCGGATATCCTCGTTCTGATGCTGGCTGAGGATGCCGTACTGCTGACCCTGTTTCACCAGGTCGGCGGCCGGTACCCAGGCTGCCGGGACCGACACTGACAATCGGGGCCTTCTCGCCATTGCTTTGAGGAAAGCGCCTTCGTAAAGGCCTTTGGCTTTTTCCTTCATCTCGAAACATTTTTTGATGGTGGCTTCGAGGCGGGCCGGGTCGAAGTCCACGTTGGTAACGGTGGCAAAGAGCCCTTCCAACAGGAAGACGTCAATTTCCTGATCCTTGGCGCCGAACTTCCGCGCCCTGTCCGCGAAGATTGCGAGCCCTTTAAGTCCATAGAGCAGGTTGTCCTGAAGGTCTGCAACGTCAGGCTTCTTTCCGCAGACACCCTGTACGTCGCAACCGATTCCTTTTGCAGCTTGTTCACACTGGTGACAAAACATGTAACTATCCTCCTTTTTAGTAAAGTACCTCAACTTGTACGATACTAATGACACAATGACACATAATGCAGAAGGTCGAGCTCGCCTCTGCACTACAATCACAATTGTACCACTGAAATGCGACGTGATTATTGAGCTGTGAGGCTTTCGGGAACAAAATATTGTTTTCAAGATGCACATGTTTGTGCAAATCGTCCTCGAATTCTTTGAGTTTTTGATATGTAACCATGAAGGTATTGCATACATCGCCAGGAATTTCATATTCCCTCGCAAGATGGCGAATTTTGTGGATTGCGTCTCCAACCTCCTCGTGCTCTCGATGGAGTTTTTCGAGGCCTTCTCTGATTGATTCTACATCTATTTTATCCGGAGCATTGTCAGCCTTTTTGGCTGCATCAAGCCGTTTGATAGTCGGGAAAAAGAGCTCTTCTTCATATTTCAAATGATCCGCTAAATCGGTTACTATCCTGCTAAATATTTCGGCTATTTCTATCACCTCGGGATGGTTGGTTCCGTGAACATCGGCTATCTTCCCGGCGTATTCTGCGGTTTGTCCCATAGTTTCTTTGAGGTAGGAGTGGTGGGTGTTGACGATAAAATCGATGAGAAATGGAAGCTCCCATGCTGAGTAGTTCAGGCTCCTGTCAAGTGGTGCGGCTTTTACTGCTTCAATTTCTTGCTCAATGGCAGCAAGCTCGATGCCCTTGTCGCGACAGATCTCCGAAAGGGCGACCTTTCCTCCACAACAGAAATCAACTCCGTGGTCCTCGAAGACCTTGGCGGTCCGATAGTCGTCGGCTACGATCTCACCGATAGTTTTCTGTGAAAAATCCTTTAGCTTTTGATCCGATCTATCATCTTTCATTGTTTCCTCCAGACTTTGCTCCACGCGGATGAATGAGGTGAAATTGCTCGATTTCGGTCATCCGGATCTATGCACAGATTTCTAGTTACCGTCAAAGTAGAACCCTCTTTTCGATAGATTTCCTAAAGGTTTCCCAGAGATATTTTCCATCTGTTTCCATATCGAGCTGAAAGTTGTTAAGAGTCCAGCGAATGACGGTAAAATTAATTGTTCCGATGAACATGCTGGTGACGGCTTCAGGATTCAAGTCCGGTAGAATAAAGCCCTGTTTTTGTCCCTCACGAATCGTCTCGCAGACACCTTTACAATAGGCCATCAACCTTGCTTTAACTTCTTCTCTGAGCGATTCATGGATGACCATAACTTCTTCGGAAAATATTGTGCGGGGGATTCCTTTGTTGTTTGTTGCATAGGCCAAGTGACGTTTGAAGATCTCTCCCATCTTTTTCAGCGGGTCGGAAATATCTTGTACAGAGGTTACTATCAGGCAAAGGTCTTTGCCAATTTTTACGATCACCGACTTTACTATCTCTTCCTTGTTCTTGAAGTGCCGGTAAATATTCCCTTCTGATATGCCGACTTCCGCTGCTATTTCAGCTATCGTTGCGCCATGGATTCCCTTATCACCGATTATGCGTAGCGCAGCGTCAGTTATCTGTTGCTGTCGTATTTCAGTAGTCTCTCGTCGCCTGGCACACATAAAACCGCTCCATTTTTAACTACATGCAAGTGAGCACTCACTTTGTTAAAGAATATCAGTCGGAACACAAACGTCAAGTTGTGAACTCAACTTCTGCCGCTTCTGATGAACCCCTTATTGAGCTGGACGGAGCGAAGTAGGAAGAGTATGTTGCTGCGCGTGCGGGCCGGCAACAATATTGTCGCCTCTCATATTCGTGCGGGTTTATTTGCGGAAATCGATGGGATAGGTGACGGTAAAGGTAGTTCCTTGCGCAGCGTTCGATGTAAACCCCACCTGCCCCTTGAGGTACCTTTCGGTCAGGAGCTTGACGCTGTAGGTGCCGATCCCGCGGGCCGGGCCCTTAGTGGAGAAGTAGCGGTTGAAGATCTGCAGCTGGGTATTCTTCGGGATCGTCCCGTTGTTATTGCACCAAAAGGAGATCTCTTCTCCCTGAACACGGTAGCCGAGTGTCACGGTACCACCTTCGGGCGTGGCCTCGAGGGCGTTTTGATCAGATTGCCGATAATCCGGCCAAGGAGCCTCTCATCGCTGTAGAATTCTGTCTCGCATTCTCCTGGTATGATGATGATCTCTCGTTCCCGCCCCAGGCGGGTGTTGCGGTAGATGAGCACGATTGATTCGAGAAATAGCTGCGAATGGAGGGGCTGGGGTTTCACAGTGAGTTCGTTGTTCTCCGCTGCGAGAAGCTCACGCTGGCCTCGTATCTCGGCCACAAGCACCCGCGCCGTCTCGATGAGGTCGTCCTTGGCCTCGTCCAGAGTTATAATTCCCTCAACCAGGAGTTCAGTCAGGTTGCTGATGGCACCCGCGGTATTCAGGATATCGTGGAAGAAGATCCACTCCAGTACTTTGCCCCGCTTCTCGTTGCTGATATCCACCGCGACTACCATTGCCAGTGCCTCCCCAAGCCAGCGGAAGGGAGTCCCCCACACCTTCAGGTCGAGTGCATCCACGCCTTGTGGGGTTTCCCGTAAAATCCGGCACTCGTAGGCGGCCTGGTTGCCGGCCAGCCCGGCAAGAATCGCTTCCACAGCGCCGCAGGTTTGGCAAGCCTCACCGGTGCCGCAACCTGCCGGTGCGGCCAGGGCGTGCCGGCACGATAAGAGTATGGATGCCACGACAACTAAACCCCTTTAATGGTCGGGACGGGGTATAGCCAAGTCAAATCACTGATATTTAAGGGTTATAACTCAAAACAACCTATCAATAACGGTCAATCGGGCAATATGCAGGGGCAAAATCAGGGCTATGGCGAACAGGATGTCTTTCCTCCAAATTTTTATCCATGGCCTTGTGGAGGAAACATAACGAGAGTAAATCGGCATTACGTTCCGGTTGTCATCTGGCACATGACACATCGATGCCACAAGAGAGATCTTTCTGAAATGCGCTCTTATCGTTGTGGAGGTAACAACCCGGAAGCACTGTCAATGGCCCATCGTGAACGGATAGAGGAGGCGGTGAGCTGTAAAAAACGACAACGAGACGAGATTTGGACGAAGAGTGTCGCCGTAGTAAGTGAGCAGTTTGTCCTGAAAGGCCAGGATCGTCTCGGAATACGGGCCCGAAGAAGTGAGGTCACCGCAATTGGCGATGCCTTTGAACTTCGGGAATCACCGGAAATCTATGAAGCCAATCCTAACCCCAGAATCCGGCTATAGGACCAAATAACAATATTCCCTGAAAAATATTTCCTGAATTTCAAGAGCTTGACTTGTCCGACCCCACGGCCCCACAAGAATGCCGGCATGGATTTTTATTACATATCCATTTTTTCTACTTTTTTATTTGATACATAATGTGAAAATTGGCTTTCTTGCCATTTGCAATAACTGTTACTTCATACCTCCCGGCACTCATCACTACATTA
>CAVQWZ010000001.1:0-8059 GCA_963717775.1 uncultured delta proteobacterium | reverse complement strand
CCTCTCCCGGACCTCTTCAGCAAATCCCTTCGGCAGGTTTACGATAAAGCGGTCTGCTCCCACCATTGCAGCGGCTTCTTCCATCCGCGTGCGTGCGCCCTCATCTCCGAGGGTAATATTGTGTTCCAGCGAGCCGGTGAACAGGAATGGCTCCTGGAGGACCACGCCGATCCTCCCCCGCAACTCAGGGAGCGGTATCTCCCCGATTTCACAGCCGTTGATGAAAATATTTCCTCGATTTACCTCATAAAATCTCGACAGGAGACGGGTAACGGTGGTTTTTCCCCCACCCGTTTCACCGACCAGGGCAACCTTTTCTCCGCGGGAAATCTTCAGGTTGAATCCCTTCAGCACATAATCCTCGTCTTTATAGGCAAACCATACATCACGGAACTCAATGGTTTCGATGGGGGAGGATTGTAGACCTGCCAGGTTTTCAAAACCTGGCAGGTCTTCCTTTTGTTGAACATTCTCTCCCTTTTTCTCCATATCCAGCAGCCCAAAAATCCTCTCCAAGGCGGCCATGGCTCCCTGCATGATGGAATATTTGGCGGAAAGATCACGGATCGGCGAGAAGAATTTTTCCATGTACTGGATGAAGGCAACCAAGGCGCCAAAGGTAAGGGTGCCGCGAATGATTTCCCCGCCGCCGTACCAGATGATGAGGCCGACTGCAATCGACGACAGCGCCTCCACCGAGGCGTAAAGTGCCGCGTCCCAGGTGATAACTGGCAGGTTTGCGTCCCGGTAAGAGGCGTTGAGTCTCGTGAACTCCTTTTGTTCGGTCTTCTGGCGGTTGAAGAGTTGTACCACTGCCATGCCGCCGATGCTTTCGGCCAGGAACGAATTGAGGTTGGACAGGCGCGCCCGCACCTCGCGGAAAGATTTGCGCATCCGGAGGCGAAAGGTGAAGACGATATAGAGAAGCATTGGCAGTACGATGAAGGTGACCATGGAAAGCTTCAGATTCATCCACAGCATGATTCCGACAATACCCACCAGGACCAGGATATCACCGATGATGGAAATTATGCCGGCGGTGAACATCTCTCCCAGAACCTCCACATCGCTCGTTACTCGCGTCACGAGGCTGCCGGTGGGGGTCCGGTCCATAAAAGACGAGGAAAGACCCTGGATGTGGGAGAAAAGTTCCATGCGGAGATCGAACATGACCCTTTGCCCCAGGTACTGCAGGAGATAGATTTCCAGGTAGGTCAGGAGTCCGTCCGCAATGATCAGGGCAAAATACTCCAGAGACAGCAGCGGGAGCCCTGCCATTTTGCCGGTGGTGATATGGCTGTCGATAGCAATCTTGATGAGCCAGGGTTGAGCGAGCTTGGTTGCCGCGATCAGGGGCAGCAGCAACAGGCTCCAGACGACCATCCACCGGTAGGGGCGCAGGTAGCGGATAAACCTGGCCAAGAGCTTGCGGTCATAAGCTTTGCCTACTATTTCATCTTCGTAGATACCGCCGAAATGCATAGTACTCCGGTGTTAGACTTTGAAAAATATCAGATGATATGCTTTTCCCTCGCCGAGGCTACCGCTTCCATACGGTTTCCGACCCCGAGTTTCTTGAAAACCCTCTGCACGTGGGTTTTGATGGTTTCGATACTGACAAAATTTATCTTAGCAATTTCACTGTTAGTCTTCCCTTGGGCGATATTTTTCAAAACCCGGATTTCCGTTTTGGTCAGACAGTGCTCAAATTCATCGCTGCTTTCGTCCTTCACCTTTTGCCATTTTACTGCCTGGTTTAAAAGATACGGCGAATTGCACTCTCGTCCTTCGGCAAAGTCTTCAATGATTTTGATCAGCTCATCGGTTTTGGTGTTCTTGGCCACATAGCCGCTTGCCCCTTCGAGCATCGCTTCCTGAACATACTCTTTTTTCGAGTAGGTGGAAAGTACGATAATTTTTAGATCAGGCAGCGTTTTTCGTAAGACACGGATGGCTTCAATTCCCGAAAGACCGGGCATATCAATATCCATAAGCACGACATCCGGCGGGTTTTTGGTTATTGCGCTGACTGCATCAAAACCGTTCTCGGCATCGCCCGTTATTTTTATGTGCTGCTTCGATTCGAGATACAATTTCAGCCCAATCCTGAGGATAGGATGATCGTCAGCAATAAAAACTTTTATGGGTTGTGTTTCATTCATGGCTATTCCTCCTCAGGGCTGCCTGTTGCCAGGCGCATTGACAGGAAACCTAAAGCGGAAGCGCCCTCCGGTTACTTCTGTACCTGCGTCGTCAAGATACGGCGACTCAACCCATATTTTCCCACCATGGGCTTCGACGACCAGCTTGCTGAAGGTCAGCCCTAAACCCACTCCGCGGCGTACATGCCCGTCCAAGGCGCTGGTAGTATAAAACTTCTCAAAAATAAGAGCCTGTTTTTCCTGATCAATGCCCTTGCCTTGGTCGTCGATAGTCACCAGGATGAACTCCCCCTGTTCCTTGCTGCTTTCCTGCTCAGCCTTGACAAAAATTTCACTTCCCACCGGGCTGAAGCGGATGGCGTTTTCCAGCAGATTAACACAAGTCCGTTGAAAACGATTCCAGTCTGCCGGCATGCGAACTCCGGCACTGCCCGGTTGAAAGTGAATCCTGATCTTTTTGTCGCCTGCCGATAAACTTACGTGCTGGATACTTTCCTCAAGGGTGGAATCGATGTCACCCTGGACCAGGTAAAGGGTGAGGCCGGTACTTTCGTCAAGAAAAATATCAAGAAAGTTCGACAACATACCGGATAGTTTGTGGGTTGAATTCAAGGCAAGGGAAACAAGATCTGTGCCCCTGTCGTTGAGAGAGCCAAGGTGGTTGTCCAGCATCAATTCCAGCACCCTCTGGATAGAGAGGATCGGATTGCCCATATCGTGGGTTAGCATGCCGATCAGATCTTCCTTCATCTTTTCGATTTCTTTTTCCTGAGTTACATCGCGCAACACGGTTACCAGTCCCATCGTTTGCTTCTTTGTGAGGTAAATATCCTGACAGGAGGCCTGGGCATAAAAGATCTGGCCATTGGGTTTAAGCACATCAAACACCGGCGGAGTATCGTAACAATCAGGATCCTTTCTCAGAACCAGAAATTCGCGAAAGGCCTCGGGATTGGCGAAAAGATCGAAGATCGGTTGTCCGACGATCGACAGTGGGTCACGGCCCAACATGGTGGCTGTCGCCTTGTTGATCAAGGTAATGTTTCCAGTGGTATCGGTAGATATTATGGCCTCTGATACGCTGTTGATGATGTTATGCAGGTTTTTCTGATAGGCTTTCTGCGACAGGTATTTCTGAATTGCCAGTGAACTGATGGTTTTTGCGATGGTGCACATGAGGTTTACCACCGATTGAAGTCTTTCATAACTCATCACCGGTATTTCTTGTAGGGCACGGAGGTACCCTCCGATATCCTGTATGCCTATTTCCTTTGCCCTATCCACAACCTCTTCAATGGAAAGGGGCCTCGTCAGTGCCTGTCCCATAACCAGGGTCGCCACGTGGTAGCCTTCTACGATAATTGGTGTGGCGCTGTCCATAAGTCCGGCATTCAAGCATTGATAAATAAAAGGCCTGTCGGTTTTCTTCCCTTCTTCACCGCCGAACCGGTCACTTGCATAACAGCGTGCGCGTCCTTCCGGAGTCGAGCGGCAATACTCTTTGCAGAATCTGGTGAAATTGTGCTCCTGGGTGATAGGCTGACCGTCCAAATCCACCAGGACCGACGCCACTTGCGTCGCCTTAGTAAAATCTTGGACGATTTCCTCGAGAATTTCTTTATCTATAAGATCAAGGATTTGTATTTTCTTACGAGCCATTCCTCTTCCTTCGACCTCCTGCTGTTATGGAAGTCTTGCAGAACTTTCTCACCGCACAGCAACAAAAAACCAGCCCGTTTCGTATTTTCTCTTTAATTATTAATAGCATAAGCCATATCGTCAAGAAAGTGAAATTTGTTCTCCGGAAATAGTGAGGGCCAATATCACTATTTAGGGGGACAAGAAATGGCCTCTTCTAGCGATTGTTACAAACGGGTTTCTTTATTATAAGTATAGTGCGCGCAAAAGATCACAGGGGCTAGCAGTTACCCTCGCACGCTGATTCATATATTAAACCCGGCGGTCTGTATCGTGGTAAACGGAAACGCACACGTAAGCCAACAAAAATTTAGGAGGAACAACCATGTCACGCAAACTGAGTTTAGATCCATCCGTTGCTACCTTTGGTCCCAGCGAACGGATCGAGAAAATCAAGGCCAGATTTGTGGCCACTACTCCGGAAATTTGTGCTGAACGGGCCAAATTAATCACCGAATCCTACAAGGAAACCGAAGGTTTTCCTATGAGTACTCGTCGTGCCAAGGCGCTGGAAAAAATCCTCATGGGAATGTCAATCTTCATCGAAGACGATGAACTGATCGTCGGCAATCAGAGCAGCATGCCCCGCTCTGCCCCTGTGTATCCCGAATTTTCCTGCGAGTGGCTGGAAGCAGAACTCGACCGCCTTGCCAAGCGCTCGGCCGATGTCTTCCTGATCAGCGAAGATGTCAAGCAGACCTTGCGTAATGATGTTTTTCCCTACTGGAAAGGCAAGACCAACCAAGAGATCGCTACCGCTTTGATGAAACCGGAAGCCCTCGAGGCCCAGAACGCAGTCGTCTACACCGTTGGCAACTACTATTTCAACGGCGTCGGCCACATTTCGGCCAACTACGGCAAGGTCATGCGCGAAGGTCTGAACAGCGTCATAGCCGAAGCGGAAAAAGCCAAGGAGAAATTTAACTACGCTGATGCCCACCAGATGAAGTCTCTGCACTTTCTGGAATCGACCATCATCGCCAACAAGGCCGTAATCGCCTTCGCCAACCGCTATGCTGACGAAGCCGAGCGTCTCGCCTCAGTCGACCAGGATGTCGCCCGCAAGGCAGAACTGCTGGAAATCGCACGCATCTGCCGCAAGGTTCCGGCCGAACCGGCGGAAACCTTCCCGGAAGCGGTACAATCTTTCTGGTTCATCCACCTGGTCATCCAACTCGAATCCAACGGCCACTCCATCTCGCCCATGCGCTTCGACCAGTACTGCTACCCCTTCTATGAAGCCAGCAAAGGCTCCATGCCTGCTGAAAAAGCCCAGGAACTGCTCGATCTGATGTGGCTCAAACTCAATGGCCTGAACAAGGTGCGCGACGAAACTTCAACCATGGCTTTTGCCGGTTACCCGATGTTCATGAATATCATTGTCGGTGGCCAGGACCGTGAAGGCAAGGACGCTACCAACGAACTGTCCCTGATGTTGCTGCAGGCAGCGGCCAACACCAAGCTCTATGCTCCTTCCCTGTCGGTCCGTATCCATGAAGGGACTCCGGACGTGCTCTATATGAAATCTGCCGAAGTCAGCCGCATGGGCCTGGGCGTGCCTGCCTACTTCAGCGACCGCACCATCATTCCGGCCCTGCTGTCCCGTGGCTTGACCCTGGAAGACGCCCGCGACTATGGCATCATCGGTTGCGTCGAACCCCAGGTGGGCGGCAAGACCGAAGGCTGGCACGATGCCGCCTTCTTCAACATGGCCAAAGTCATCGAGCTGGTCCTCAATAACGGCTACGACCCGCGTACCGGCACACAGGTAGGTCCGCGGACCGGTGTGATAACAGAGCTGCAGACCTTCGACGACGTCATAGCTGCTTACACAAAGCAGATGGAATATTTCGTTGGCCTGATGTGCCACGCTGATAACATGGTCGATCTGGCTCATGGTCAAAATGTACCCTTGCCTTTCCTTTCCAGTCTGGTTGAAGACTGCATCGGTCGCGGCATGTCGCTGCAGGAAGGCGGTGCCATCTACAACTTCAGCGGGCCGCAGGGAGTTGGCGTGGCAAACGCCGGGGATTCCTTGACCGCGATCAAAAAGCTCTGCTTCGACGAAAAAGCCATCAGCTTGCCGGAACTCAAGGATATCATCGACAAGGACTTCGAAGGTGCTGAAGAAATTCGCCAGATGCTTATCAACCGCGCTCCCAAGTACGGCAACGATGATGACTACGCCGATGAAATCGCCGTCGAGTCGGCCAACATCTACTGCCGCGAAGTCAACAAGTACCGTAACCCGCGTGGCGGGCAGTTCCAGCCTGGTCTCTATCCGGCATCCGCCAATGTGCCTTTTGGCGGTGTCTGTGGTGCGACTCCGGATGGACGCAAGAAAGGAACTCCCCTGGCCGACGGAGTTTCCCCTATCGGCGGCTTCGATATTTCGGGTCCGACCGCAACGGTTAACTCCGTGGCCAAGCTTGACCATGAAGTCACTTCCAACGGCACCCTTCTCAACCAGAAATTTCATCCCAGTGCCGTAAAGGGTGATGAGGGTTTGCGCAACCTTATTGCAATTACCGAAACCTATTTCAAAAACGGTGGCTTCCATGTGCAGTACAACGTAATAGATCGCAACACCCTGCTCGAAGCCCAGAAGAAGCCGGACGATTATCAGAGCTTGGTGGTGCGCGTGGCGGGCTACAGTGCGTTCTTTACGGCCCTCGACAAGTCGCTGCAGGACGATATCATCTCCCGCACCGAGCAGGTATTCTAATGGATAAAGACCTGCCAGGTTTTCGAAAACCTGGCAGGTCTTGCCTCATACGATTACCTACCCTTCCTCCCTTCTCAGTCACGGGTGAGGAAAGATGGAACCAACAAAAACCTGGAGCACAACCATGAACTGGAGAGAAAAGGTCCTGGAATTCGACCATATCGGTGATCATGGCGAAGGCCTTAAGGGGCTGGTTTTTGATATTCAGAAGTTTGCCATTCACGATGGTGGCGGTATTCGCACCTTGGTTTTCCTCAAGGGTTGTCCGCTGAAATGCCACTGGTGTTCGAACCCGGAATCCCTCGCTGCCAAACCGGAAATCATCTTCGTTTCGAACAACTGCGTTGCCTGCAATAAATGCCTGGAAGTATGCACGTCAGGTGCAATCCGACAAGCAGAAACAGGACTGGCCATTGACCGGGAACTTTGTACCCTGTGCGGCAAATGTGCAAAATTTTGCTATGCCGGGGCAATTAACATTATTGGCCGCTATCTTTCCGTGCCGGAATTGATGAAGATGATCGAGCGGGACCGTAAATTCTATGAACAGAGTAACGGTGGCGTGACCTTCTCTGGTGGAGAACCGACCGCACAGCCGGAATTTCTCAAGGCAGCGTTGAAAGAAACTCGCCGAAGGGGCATTCACACCGCCATTGAAACCAGCTCATCGGTACCAGGGGAAACATTTGTTTCGATTCTGGAATATGTAGACCTGGTTCTGACTGACATCAAGCATATGAATGATGTCGAGCATAAAAGTCTTACCGGGGTTTCCAACCGGCTCATTCTTGATAATCTCCGCACTGTTTCCCGGCTCGGTATTCCGGTCAGGATTCGTCTACCGTTGATTCCCGGCCTGAACGATTCTCTGAGAAATCTTGAAGAAACCGCTGGTTTCGTTCAGCAAATGAATACTCTGCAGTCACTTGACATCTTACCCTACCACCGGCTTGGTGAGATGAAATGGAGGCAGCTCGACCTGGAGTATCCTGCGAGGGACCTGACGCCACATACCGAGCTTGAAGTTGACCGCATCGCCCGGTTTTTCATGGAGCGGGGAATCACTGTTACCATCGGAGGTTAGTGGAGTTGTTCCGATATCCGGTTCTCTTTGGGATACCTTTGCTGAGGAAGATCATTTTTCATCCAGAAACACCACGAAAACATACGCCGGCTTTTAATGTTCCCAGCTGTTTTAGCAGGTTGATGATTTATTCCCTTCTGTAGCTTTTCGTTAATCCTCCCCTTTTTTCTTCCTCTTCGGCTGTCCAGTGCGGAAGAGGAAGTTTATTTCTAATCCCGTCTTTCCAAGAATGGTGAGACAATGCGATTTTTCTGATTTTATATTTTGTGGGCCTTGTCGGGGTTTACTCCGAGTTTCATTCTGCTATGCTTGCGTAGCCACCTTACCCGGCACGCAGTTTGAAAGCAATTCGGTGGGAATCCAACAAAGCGGTACATCGAGGTATTCCAT